>NZ_JAQBNR010000001.1 GCF_028288465.1 Ferruginibacter sp.
GTAAACAGGGTAGTGTTAATTGGCAATTTAGGGAAAGACCCAGATATGCAATTTCTGGAAGGCAATATTGGCGTAGCTAAGTTTTCACTGGCTACAACTGAAACTTATAAAGACAGAAGCGGAAAACTTATTTCGCAAACAGAATGGCATACCGTGGTACTGTGGCGGGGATTAGCCGAACTGGCGCAGAAATATTTACACAAAGGAAGTTTGGTTTATATAGAAGGTCGCCTTAAAACCCGGAGCTGGGAAGATAAAGAAGGCAATAAAAAATTTGCAACTGAAATAGTGGGCGATAATCTTATAATGCTGGATAAGCGCCATGATGGAAGTGCTGCAATGGGGAACATTGATGGAATGGAAGGGCTTGAAGGCGATATACCCCCAATAGACGATGGCCCGGAGAGGCTGCCTTTTTAATTACTGTGCTACAACACCCAGTTAATTCTTGCAGTTAAATATTTTTCATTAAAATTGAATCATTTTGGATTATCATCCGGTCATTGATTATACCAGGTTTTTACATTTCCCTTTACTGGCAATAACTCCTGCTGCATCTGCAGTGCTGATCTTTATTATCGTATTGTTGTTTATCATTTCCTTTTTATTGGCCGGTGCTGAAGTAGCGTTTTTCTCGCTGACTTATAAGGATATTAATATGCTGAAAACTAAAAAGCAGCCTTCCTTCAGGCGCATCGTGAATTTGCTGGAGCAGCCTAAAACACTGCTTGCATCAATGCTGATTGCGAATAGTTTTATAAATATCGGCATCATTTTAATTTCTAATATTGTGATGGATGGCTGGCTGGAAGTAGTTGACTTAAGTTTTTGGATAAAGTTTTTAATAAAGGTTTTATCAGTGACGTTTTTACTTGTATTATTCGCCGAAGTATTGCCGAAAGTATGGGCCAATCATCATAAAATTTGGTTTGCTTCTACTGCCTCTATGGTGATAGAAATTTTTAATATTTTATTTTTTCGGTTCAGCAAAAGAATGGTTGGGTTTAGTGATGGAATTGAAAGAAAACTTTCTGTTAACCGGTCTTCCCTGCTGGACAACAGCCAGCTTGATTATGCCATTGACTTACTGCCTGAGCATGAAGCGACCAGTGAAGAAAAACAAATTTTAAAGGGTATACGAAAATTTGGAGACACAACTGTTAAGCAGGTAATGCGAACGCGCCTTGACGTTAGTGGCATTGATCACAACAGCAGTTTTGAAGATGTGATAAAAAAAGTAGAAGAGCTGCACTATTCCCGTCTGCCGGTATATAAGAGTAACCTGGACGAAATTGTAGGAATTTTACATACCAAAGATTTATTGCCGCATGTGAATGCCAGTAAAGTGGAAAATTACAACTGGCATAGTTTAATGCGTGCACCTTTATTTGTACATGAACAAAAATTGATAGAAGATCTGCTGCAGGAGTTTCGTAACCGCCGTATACACTTTGCAGTGGTGGTGGATGAATTTGGCGGCACTAGTGGCATTGTTACACTGGAAGATATTATGGAAGAAATTATAGGGGAAATAAAAGATGAATTTGACGATGAGGAAAGCATCAATAAAAAGATTGATGACAGCACCTATATATTTGAAGGTAAAACAATGATCAATGATGTTTGCAAAGCCATGCAGCTGCCGGGTGATACTTTTGAAGATGCAAGAGGAGACAGTGATTCGCTGGCTGGCCTGGTGTTGGAAATTGCAGGTGAATTTCCCCAGGTAAATGAAGAGGTATCCAGCGGTGCGTTTACATTTATACCTTTGGAAATTAACAAAAACCGCATTGATAAAGTGAAAGTAATCATCAATGTTTAATGGTTAGCAGCCAGCCCAAAATTGGAAAACAACAAATAAGTTTAGATGCAAAATAGAAGGAGATTTATTGCCAGGCGATTTCATTATGGTTTTATTATTATCTGCTCTTGCGTTTTTTTTGTGGCCTGCAATTCGCCTTATGTTTCTAAAAAAAGAGGATACTATATTATTGATCTTCCAAGGCGCCAGTATCAACAATTCAATCAGCCCGGTTTTCCTTACAGTTTTGAATATCCTGTTTATGCCACCGTTATGCAGGACACAACTTATTTTGACAACAATCCTGAAAACTCCTACTGGAGAAATATCGACTTTCCACAATTTCATGCAAGAATATTTTTGAGTTATAAAGAGATAGGAGGGAAAGCCATGTACAAAATAAAACAGCCTAACGGCCAGTATAAAGATTCGTTTGCTGTAAATGTATTTGACAAAATGGTAGCAGATGCCTTTACGCTTACAAACAAAAACAACGTGGTATCCAATTCCATCAACGATAGTTTAATACATACGCCCAACGGCATACACGGCGTATTTTTTAAAGTGGGAGGCAATGCAGCTACGGCTAAACAATTCTTCCTGAGCGATACAACAAAAAATTTTATAAGGGGCGCCCTATATTTTGACGTTACGCCAAATGCAGATTCCTTGAAGCCCGTGCAGGACTTTTTGCAGGTTGATATGGAACATATGATCAATACTTTTAAGTGGAAGAATAAATAACAGGATCAGGCAAGGTTATTTGTATTAAATGGCCTCCCAGCTTCGCTTTGATAAAAGACGCTATAAAATTGCAGCACAAGAGTGCGACGCATATGAAGTATCGCAGGGCTTTACGGCCCGGACAAAGTTTTTTACCCTGTTATCCCACCTTTTAAAACAGCTTTTTATTGCTACCGCCTTTGCATTACTTTTGCACCTGATATGATAGCTATAGACAATATTTTAGTAAGTGATGAAATTGTGCAGGAACAATTTGTTTGCGATCTCAACAAATGTAAGGGAGGTTGTTGTGTGGATGGTGACGCCGGAGCTCCGCTAAATAAAGATGAACTGGAAAAAATAAACGAAGTCTTCGACGCGGTGTTACCCTATTTGCCGGAAGAAAGCAAAAAGGAATTGCAACGCCAGGGAAGATACGTTTATGATAAAGAGTTTGGCTGGGTAACACCTACCATTGAAAGCAAGATTTGTGTTTATGGCATTGTGGACAAAAATGGCATTGTTAAATGTGGCATTGAGCAGGCGTATAATGATGGTAAGGTACAATGGAAAAAGCCAATCAGTTGCCACCTGTTTCCGATACGGATACAACAAAGCAGGGATAAGCAAACTGAATATGTAAACTATGAACCAAGAGAAGATCTTTGCAGTGCCGCCTGTACGCTGGGTGAAAAATTAAAGGTGCCGGTGTACGTTTTTTTAAAAGACGCATTAACAAGAAAATATGGCACCGAATTTTATGCAACCCTTGAAGTGACCGCCGAACATCTAAAAAGCAAATCCTGACATACAATCAAATGCGTTGCTGAAATGGCAACAATTCTACTTCTACCATGAAAAAAATATTAAATACCCTGTTGCAGCTTACCTGTTTTGTATTACTGGTTACAATTTTTTCCTGCTCGGTAAACAGGGCCAATGTTGATGACAGCCTTAAAAAGTATTTTGATGATAACAAGGTGGAAGGTTGTTTCACCATGCTTAGCAATGGCGACGGGAAGGTAACGGTTTACAATCTTGCGCTGGATACGGCCCGGGTTTTGCCGGCATCAACATTCAAAATTGTTAACTCATTAATTGGTTTGGAAACCGGCGTTATTACAGATGAAAAGATGGTGATTAAGTGGGATGGAATTCAACGGGCCAATGAGGACTGGAATAAGGATATGAATATGCTGGAAGCATTTAAAGTAAGCTGTGTGCCTTATTACCAGGAAGTAGCAAGGCGTATTGGAAAAGATACCATGAAGCTGTGGATAGATTCTTTAAGCTACGGTAATAAAAATATTGGCGATAAAATCGATACCTTTTGGCTGGACAATCATTTAAAGATTTCCCCCGATGAGCAACTGGGACTGATGAAACGTTTGTATTTTGATCAACTGCCTTTTCAAAAAAGAACCCAGCAAATTGTACGGGATGTTATGTTGCAGGAAGAGAATACAGCTTATAGCCTGAGCTATAAAACAGGCTGGGGTTTTGACGAAAAGAAAAATAATATTGGCTGGATAGTGGGCTGGATAGAAGAAAATAAACACCCTTATTTTTTTGTAACAATGGTAAAATCTACCGATGCTGCAATTGATATGAAGGCTGTTCGGTTGAATATTACAAAAGGCATTTTAAAACACCTTGGATTTTTTGAAGGCAGGAAGTAATAATCAGCCAGATAATTTGTGATTGTTTTCACAGCATTGCAGCGTTTAAGGTGATATTTTTGAATCAATAATAAACATGTAATCCATTTTATTTGTTTTTGAATTAACAGCAGATGATCCGCTTTCAGCATATAGAGTATTTATTGGCATTGGCACTTGTACCCTTAATGGTGCTGGTATTTTCATATGTGCTCCGCAGTAAAAAAAATACTATCAAAAAGATAGGCGATCCGGCCCTCGTAAATCAGCTGATTAAAGATTACAGTCCATCGAAATTCCTTTTAAAATTCCTTTTGATTGTTGTTGCTTTTGTGGCGGGCGTTATAGCGCTGGCTAATCCGCGAATGCCGCAGGGCAGTACGATGGTAAACCGCAGCGGCATTGATGTAATGATTGCATTGGATGTAAGCAAGAGTATGCTGGCCGATGATATAAAACCAAACAGGCTGGAACGTGCCAAACAATTTATTGCCAAACTGATTGATAAATTACCCAATGATCGCATCGGAATTGTTGTTTTTGCCGGCAGAGCTTATTTGCAGATGCCGCTGACAACCGATCATTCCGCAGCTAAAATGTATTTGTCCTCAGCAACACCAGACGTTGTGCCTACACAGGGTACAGTAATTGGTGACGCTTTAAAAATGTGTTACAATGCATTTAACACTAAAGAAAAGAAATATAAATCTGTTGTGTTGATCAGCGACGGAGAAGATCATGATAAAGCAGCCGAGAAAATAACAAAGGCAATGGCTGATGAAGGTGTAATGATCAATACAGTTGGGATTGGATCACCCGAAGGAACTACCATTATTGATCCAGCTACCGGCGAAACAAAAATGGATGCCGAGGGGCGCCCGGTAATAACAAAGCTGAATGAGCAGGAATTAAAGTCCATTGCTGGTAACGGGAATGGCTTATACCAGCTTTTTACCAATACCGATGAAATAGTTGATGCAATGGATAAACAATTGCAAAGCATGGGGCAGCGGGCTGTTACAGAAAATTCACTGGTAAATTTCAGGAACTTTTTTCCATGGTTATTGGGGCTTTCACTGGTATTATTGCTGGCAGAATTTTTTATTTCAGAAGTCAAAAAAATCATCAAAGTAAAAAAGGTAATTATTAAAAAAGAAGTAGCAGTGTTAACAGTATTATTTATACTACCTTCTTTATTATTTGCTCAAAATAGTAATACGCTTATTAAAAACGGCAACGAGGCTTATAACAAAAAAGAATATGATGTAGCTGCGGATAATTATAGAAAAGCGGCGGATAAAGAACCCGCCAATGAAAAGGCACAATACAATCTTGGTAATGCCTTGTACAAAAAGGGAAACGCAGATGATGCACTACAGGCGTATGATGCGGCAATAAAATCAAGCAAATCAAAAAGCGATCAATCTGCATCCTGGTATAACAAAGGCGTATCGTTGCAGAATAACAAAAAATTGCCCGAATGCATAGATGCCTATAAAAATGCATTGAAGCTAAACCCGGCCGATGAAGATGCCAGGTTTAACCTGCAAAAAGCATTGTTACAGCAACAAAAAGAACAGCAGCAAAAAGAGCAGCAGGACAAGGAAAAAAAGAAGCCTAAGGATGATAAGCAGAAAGACAAACAACAGCAGGAGAAAGAGCAGCAGCAACCCAAACCGCAACCTTCGAAAATGACAAAAAAAGAAGCAGAGGAAAAACTAAAAGCCTTGTTGCAGCAGGAAAAAAATCTTCAAAATAAATTAAGACGAGTAGATGCCGCCTCGCCGGACAAACCTGAAAAGGACTGGTAATTAAAAAGAAATGAAGCAGGGCAAACAACCCCTGCTTTTTTGTTGTTATTTTGTAAAGCAATGCGTTTTTTACCTGTTGCGATAAATTAATCTTATGCAATTTTACTGTGAATCGCTTACTGAATATAAACGGCTAAAAACAAGAGAAGTCAAAATTGGTAACCTGCTTTTAGGAAACAACCATCCCATTCGTGTACAGACAATGACCACTACGGATACGTTGGATACTATTGCCACCGTGGAACAGACCATTCGTTGTATTGAAGCCGGTGCTGAAATGGTTCGCATTACAGCACCTTCCAAAAAGGAGGCGGAGAATTTACAAAACATAAAAGATGAACTGAACCGCCGGGGCTATTTTGTGCCGCTGGTAGCAGATATTCATTTCACACCCAATGCGGCTGAAATTGCTGCAAGAATAGTAGAGAAAGTAAGGGTTAATCCCGGCAATTATGTTGATAAGAAAAAGTTTGAGCAGATTGAATATACCGATGCTGAATATGCAGAAGAGATAGAACGTATCAGGGAACGATTTTCACCATTGGTGCTGATTTGTAAGGAACATGGAACGGCCATGCGTATTGGTACCAACCATGGCAGTTTAAGCGACCGCATTATGAGCAGGTATGGCGATACTGCCATGGGTATGGTTGAAAGTGCCATGGAGTTTTTACGCATAGCAAGAGCGCTGGATTATCACAACATTATTTTGAGTATGAAGAGCAGCAACCCGTTGGTGATGGTGCAGGCTTACCGTTTACTTATCAATCATATGATGGATGAATTTGGTGAATGTTATCCGCTGCACCTGGGTGTAACGGAAGCAGGAGATGGCGAAGACGGAAGGATAAAATCTGCGATCGGTATTGGTACTTTACTGGAAGACGGTATCGGCGACACCATCAGGGTAAGTCTTACCGAAGATCCGGAATTTGAAATACCTGTTTGTAAAGATTTGGTGAAAAGATACGCTTCAATTAGTGCGCAAAATGATATTAAAAAGGCAGATGAAATTAAGCTCCCTTATTCTCCCTTTGAATATAAGAGAAGATATACAAACCTGGTGGTCAACATCGGTAACAAAAATGTACCTGTTGTTATTGCAGATTTTATGCTGGCTCAAACCATTACCCATGCTGATTTACAGGCGATCGGTTACACTTACAATTCCAGTACAGATAAATGGGGCATCAGTGATGCCGCCGCAGATTATATCTACACCGCCAATAAAAAAATTGACTTTGCTTTACCTGGAACACTGCAGATTATTTGTGATTATGCAACCTGGTTAACAGAGGCAGATAATATAAAATATTTTCCGCTTTTTCAGCCGGATGAATATTTAAAGGCAGGAAGAAAATCAGGTACTGTTAACTTTATTGCAACAAATGTGCATGATATTTCTGACACCTTTCTTGACAAAATAAAAGAAGATGTAACAGCTGTTTTATGTATTTATTCTACTGCTCAAAATGCAATGCAAAAAGTTAGAACATGTATTGCTAAGCTGATGCAACAGCAAATAAATTGCCCGGTAATTGTATCTGTTGAAAGCAGTGACAGTTCTATTGATGAACAGCTTATTCACTTTAGCACAGAAGCCGGTGCTTTATTTTTGGACGGAATGGGCGATGGTATCTGGCTGATGAATGATCCCTCCAAACTGATCCATCAGCAGGTATCCGGAAGAACTTATCTGCAGACAAAAAACAACCACCAGTTTATCAACAATACATCGTTTTCTATTTTACAGGCAGTGCGTACGAGAATATCTAAAACAGAATATATCAGTTGCCCAAGTTGCGGCAGAACCTTATTTGAGCTGCAGGAAACTACCGGTAAAATACGTGCAGTTACCAATCATTTAAAAGGCTTAAAAATCGCCATTATGGGATGTATCGTAAATGGCCCGGGCGAAATGGCAGATGCTGACTTTGGTTACGTTGGCAGCGGTATCGGCAAGATAACTCTGTACCGCGGAAAAGAAGTGGTGAAAAGAAATATTGACAGTGCCATAGCCGTTGATGAACTGATCAATTTACTAAAGGAAAGTAATGTATGGATTGATGCAGGTTAAGAAAAATTAAAACGATTTTAGATTGCAATGAAATAATACAATTATAATATCGGCCAATAACCATGATTTGGCTTTATTAGCGACGCTCCGTTCAGCTGTCAATTATTAATCTGCTTCAATCTTCAAAAATAGCCATCAGTAACGATCATTGCCGGGTAAAATTTATCAACTACTTAAATACCCTTTTTAAAAAAGGCACTTTCATCATCCCCGATGCGTCACGGTAGTCCACTATTTGCTTATCGCCAGGGTTATTAAAGCGATATTGTTTGCCACTGATATTTCCAGTTACAGTCATGGCGGTTTTACCAACGTACTCAAAATATACTTCGGGCCACATGCTGCGTTTTTGTGGTTCAAAATTTTGATTGCTTAATTTAGATGATGGCGTTCCTGCCAACTCCGTTCTTCTATTACTGCAGTTGCACATTATTGTAGTTTTTAGTCTTCTTTATAATCAGGAGTTTTCTCCTTATTGTTTTTTGATATTGTAGTAGCTTGTTCCAGCAAACAGGCCGCACCTGATAATGCACACCAACACAATAATTTTTGCCACCAGTTATTTCCCTGCCATAAACCAAATGGAAAAGCTACCCAAACACTCACACAGTAAAAGCAATCGAGCAGGCTTCCGAAGAAGCCTGCCCCCGCTTTTTTTCTAACTAAATAAATCACATCAAACGGGCCATCTTCCTTGCTAAACAAATGCGTGATGCGCCAGGTGGCTAAAGCCAATAATATAAACGGGAATGCGCTCATTGTTGCAATTTATTAATGTCACTATTAAGGCTCTAATGCAAATGCTGCTATACTGTAAGGCGCATCATTAGCGCTAACGCGGCTATTACCATCTGTTGCCATAGCAATTACGCTCAATGTTTCTGCAAAGGCAGCTTTGCCATCAATGTAACAAGTATCTAATAATTGTATTGGCGTAAAATGTTTATCGTAAACGCCACTGTTTAGTGCATAGCCAGACGGACTGTCATCGATCACCATTCCGCTTGCACCGGCATTTGGCACACCACCACAAGTACCTTTTGTAACGCCAAAACTAAATACTGCAAAGTTGTTGGGATGTGTGGCTTTAAATGATAAGTCAAGATCTGCTTCTACTCCTCCAGGTTTATAGCTAACAAATCCACAACAGTCAGTAGATGCAGGTAAGCCATTTACATTTACTGTATAAATATCTGACTGACATTTTGAATTATCAATTCGCACAAGCACCTTGAAAGCATTTGCGGTGGTGGCAGTAGGGCCGTCTAATAATTCATCCGGTGCATTTACACTCAGTCCTGCATCATTATAATCCGGCACTTTAAAGGTTGACCTTGGAATATTGGTCAGCAAATTCCCCGCCTGGTCAAACAATTCTAATGTAAACTCATATAACCCATCGCCACCCGGCATTGTTCCATTCATCAATGCAGTTGAATCGAAAGCAATAGTCCTGGTATTATGTGTACGCTCATACCATTGCGGGCTCGCTTCAGGCGCATTGAATGGTGGTAAATTAGGTTGTGTAGGTGGAATGATATACAGGTTATTGGTGCCGCCAACAGGAAGTTGTGGTCCAAGTTTTACACTGTTGTACCCAATTTGTACATCACTATTTGAATCAATATATTCAAAATCATATCCTTTCATTTCAAGATTGTTCAAATATTCTATCGAACCGGTAACAGAAGATAAATCTGCTCTGCTAACCTGTTGATATCTCCAGCGGTAATAATAAATGCCCGCATTCGGAAGGTCACTGCCGAAGCCCATATAAAACGTGGGGCTACCTCCAAAGGGGCGTTTAAAGTCTCCCACTGCAGTGGCAAAAAATCCATCACCATTAGCCGCAGCATCAGTTAATCCAATGCGGTTGTAGGCTACGTTTTGTCCGGGCGGTGGTTGCGATATCAGTGCTGATTGATTGATATGCGAAACACTTGTTCCGTTTCCTCCTACAGTTCTTATCCATACCAGTTCGCCAGGTATTGGACAATTGCAACAACAATCACCCGGCACACGTGGATCAGTAACAAGGATATTAATATTGCTGCCACAGACATAATTCCATAAAGTATAGCAAGGTATCGGTGGATTGTATACAGTAGTCCATACACCATTAATCATATATTCCACCCAGATATAAATATCTGGTTTATCACCAAAGCACCAATAAGTAACATTGGTATCAAAACGGCCATTGGCATCTGTATAAACAACGGCCAATTCATTGCAGCGATAGAAATATGGCCACCACCATGGCCATAAGCAAAACCATGGATGAAAGAGGGTATAGTTGTTTAGAATAGTTTCCCGGATCAGGTTCAGGTTACCAGATGCAAGATTCTGCCGGATATCAAGACTTAATTCAGGTAAGGTAGCGGCAGCTTCCATTAATTGCTGGTCTATCGAAACTGTCTTAAATATATCAGCTGGTTGTTGTGTAGAAGCAGCAGCTTTATTTCTGAAAAAAGGAGCGGGGTCAGGCGTTGGAACAGGAAATTTAATTACTTCCTTTGGACTTAAAATTACCTCAGGAATTTTTGCAATAATTGTATCGGGTATATGGTAAATCCAATACCGGATAGCATCAATTTCACAAATGTGTACCTTTGCCCTGCAAATGGACCGTTCCTTCCAGTTATTGCCGATTTGAAACCATTTTGATACTTTGCCGGCTACCCTGCAATTGCAGAAAGGCCAGAATTGCACTATGATTTGGGGGATAGGGAGGATACTTATTCCACCATTTGCATCTGTGGTAAGCACGGGTTCATAAGGTTTGTACTTTTGTAATTCTTCAATGCTACTCACGCTTTGGAGTTTTTTGTCCGCGGCAGGCGCAATAAATAACCTCAATTCATTTGAGTCTATTTCAGCAGGAAAATTACCCTTGGTTGATTTTTCAAAATTAAATTGAAGCGTGTTATCTCTTACTGCCTGCTGCTGTAAAAGCAACCCGTTACAGTAAAATAAAAAACCTGTTAGTGCTATTTCTTTTTCGGGAGTTTGTTCAAAACTCACCTTAATTGATAGCTGTTTTAATTTTGCCATGATTAATTTTTTAAATGATTATTAATGTAGTATTTAACGTATGATCTTCTTCAGGGAATTAATTATCGGTGTCTGTCGAAGCCACCGGGCAGCACCTGTACTCCTGAGATTTTTCCAGCAGTTCTATTTGCTTGCGCAACAGGTCATTTTCCAGTTGCATCCTTTCTTTTACAAGAGGCTCACATGTATCGCAATCATCAAGGCAACCTTTAACAACAATGCCGGGTGTGGGCAGTGAAAATTCCATGTCGAAGTTGATAGAGAGTTTTGTTTCCTGCGAAACTTTACCATCTTTTCCAAGCAGATTTTTTGCAATTAATTGCTGATCCACTTCTTTCAATGCAGCCATTCTCGTTGCTTCGTCTAATGGTATTCCAAAATTCTGCTCAGTAGCAAATGCAGACCTGTTAAGGGTTTGATTAACATTCAACAGGAATGCCGTATCAATATTTGCAAAAGCCGTTGCACTGGCTGCTACTGTTGTTCTTCTTAAAAGGTTAGTGGCCGGTATGTCCTGCGGTACCAGTGCAATGGGAAGTTTTGCAGCAGCCGGTTGTAAAATACCGCCGATAGGAGCATTGCTGTCAGCCACCCTTCTTTCAATAGCCACCAGTTCAAAATTTATTTTTTGTTTTTTGTTGATGCGGTAAAACATATAGGTTACCGCGTGGCATTTATTGTGGTTGCTGAATTCCCGTGAAGCAGCTTCAAAATGATCTTCTGATTCACCCTGGATATGGGTGCGGCTGCTTACTTCCCCGATAGAAATGGAGTGCGCTTTCCTCGTAGCACTTACTGCCTGGGAGGCAGAGCTTTGCACATGAGATTTTTGCTGATTCAGATAATCAGATACAGAAGAGCTGTTATGGCTTCCGCCCGCACTGGTACTTGCGCTGGCACTTAAAGTAAATGGATTGATGCTTCCGCCGGCATCGCCATGAAAATCCCATTTGCCTTCCGATGAACTTTCTGCGTTGCCTGATTGTGCAGCAGAAGCATCGGCCAGGTATTTTTGGGTGGCCGTCATAAAATATTGTTCTTCTGAAATTTGTTCACTCCGGTAGCTCAGTTTAGTTTCACTGTCGTACGTAAAGCGGCTCCTTCTGTCGGTAGTTGACAGGCGCACTTTTTCGCCGGGTAAAAGTGTGGTACTGTAGGCCGGGTCGCCCAAAGTAAGTCCCAGCGTACACCTTGTGAGTTTGAAGTGAAGTATCACTTCAACATTTACCCTCCGCCGATTCTCATTGTTACCGGTAGGGTAGGTAAGTACCCTGCTGAAATTGATGACATCGCAATGATCATCTTTCATTAAGTCAGGACAGCAGGGAATTGCAGTAGCATCGTTTTCGTTTGCCATGATTGTATTTTTATTTTTTAAGAATGTGTGTTTATTCAGTCACCCGCATAGGAATACCTGTCGAATAACGCTTCGTTTTTTTATATCCTCTCGGTAAAAATTATGGGGGTTCTTCTAAGATGCTCAGATGTAATCTGTCGGTAGGAATCGGGGGTTAGTAGCTTTCTTGATTGCTAAATAGGATGTAAACCTACAATTAAAATTTGCCTGTTGCAATACCACAAAGTGATGATTTTAAAAAATGGTCTCCACTAAATAAATACCCTAAAGTGATAAGTGCTGAAATTGAAACCATGTATGTTGTAGCTGAAATGCTGCCTGAACTTTCAATTAAGCTGTGATAAAATAAAAAATGCAATCCACGAGATCTTGATTGCAACTGTTGACTTTTGTAATTTAATGAAACAAATTAAAGTGTATGGAAAAGCAACACCACTCAAAATAAATTATTAATCATTAATCTGTTAATTTTAATGTTCAGTTAATTACAAACAACATTATGCAGACAGATTTTTTAGTAATTGGCAGCGGCATAGCAGGGTTAACCTATGCCCTAAAAGTAGCAGAAGCTTGTCCTGATAAAACCATTACGATACTCACTAAAACCCAAAGTGATGAAACTAATACCAAGTATGCACAAGGTGGTATTGCAGGTGTGATGGATTTTGACAATGATAGTTTTGAAAAACATATTGAGGATACATTGATAGCGGGTGATGGTTTGTGCAACAGGGCTGTAGTAGAAATTGTGGTAAAGGAAGGCGTGGAGCGAATAAAAGAACTGATTGAATGGGGTGCTAATTTTGACAAAGACAAAGAGGGCGATTATGCATTGGGAAGAGAAGGCGGACACAGTGAATTCAGAATACTGCATCATAAAGATGTAACGGGAAAGGAAATGGAAAGAGCTTTATTGGAAGCTATAAAAAGCAAGCCCAACATTCAACTCATCAGCCATTGTTTTGTGCTGGATATTTTAACACAGCATCATCTCGGCTACCTGGTTACAAAAGCTACTCCAACTATTGAATGTTATGGTGTGTATGTGTTGAATTTAAATACCCATAAAATCGAAAAGATAGAAGCAAAAATTACCTTACTGGCCACAGGAGGCAACGGTCAGGTTTACCGCACCACTACCAACCCCGCCATTGCTACAGGTGACGGCGTAGCAATGGTATACAGGGCCAAAGGGCGAATTGAAAATATGGAGTTTATACAGTTTCACCCTACAGCCTTATATGAGCCTGGCGTACGTGGGCAAAATTTTTTAATTACGGAGGCCGTGCGTGGCGATGGCGGTATTTTGCGCAACCAGGCTGGTGAGGCTTTTATGGAGCGGTATGATGAACGTAAAGATTTGGCACCAAGAGATATTGTAGCCAGGGCAATTGATAATGAGATGAAGATAAATGGTACCGAACACGTGTACCTGGATTGCCGTCATTTCAGCAAGGAGAAATTTACAGAACACTTCCCCAATATTTATGATAAATGCATGAGCATTGGTATTGACATTACGAAGGACATGATACCGGTTTCGCCGGCTGCGCATTACAGTTGCGGTGGTGTTCAAACAGACGAGAGCGGCAGAACATCAATTACACATTTATATGCAGCCGGCGAATGCGCCTGCACTGGTTTACATGGCGCTAACCGCCTTGCAAGTAATAGTCTGCTGGAGGCCATGGTATTTGCCCATCGCAGTTATCTGGATGCTGTAAAAAAAATTGACCAGATTTCGTTTCAGCAAAATATTCCTGACTGGAAGGCGGATGGCACCAGCGCCCCTAAGGAGATGATTCTAATTACGCAGAGTTTAAAGGAAATGAAATTACTGATGAGTGATTATGTAGGTATTGTGCGTAATAATGAACGTTTACAAAGGGCCAACCGCCGCCTTGATTTGCTGCATGAAGAGACCGAAGGACTGTTCAAAAGAACGGTTGTGTCACCGCAATTATGTGAACTACGTAACATGATCACGGTAGCTTATTTAATTGTAAAAAGCGCAGAATTCAGGCACGAAAGCAGGGGGCTGCATTTTAACACGGATTATCCAGCAAAAAGTGATAAGGTGCAGAATATTGTTCTGTAAGAAGGCTGCAGAACAACTTTCTTACAGAACAATTTGCCGGCCTTCTTTTAATTCAAAACACTGGCATCCTTCTCAATTTTAATGCGGTTTTCTTCTTTAATTTTTGCCCAGCCCCCGATGATATTTCTTAAGTTATGTAATCCCTGTTTTTTTAATATGGAGCAAGCTATTACACTTCTATAGCCACCGGCGCAATGCAGGTATAAGTTCTGATTTTCTTCAAAACCCGCTATCAAAGCCACGTCTGTCATATCGGCGAGCGGCATGTTAATGGCATTTTTTACATGACCGTCTGCAAATTCAATTTCTTTTCTCACATCCACCACCTGCAAATTGGGATCAAACGGAATATCCATTGCCAGCTCGTCTGCTTCAACACTTATAATCATATCCACTTTTTCACCCGCTTTCTGCCAGGCATCAAAGCCGCCTTTCAGGTAACCATCAATTTTTGAAAATCCAACCCTTGCCAGCCTCACAACTGTTTCTTCTTCTTTGCCTTTTTCAGTAACAAGTAGTAGTGGTTTATCAAAGGGCAGCAAACTGCCAGCCCACTCCGCGAAGCGGCCCTCAAGCCCAATAAAAATACTGCCAGGAATAAATCCTTCCGTAAATATATCGGCATGCCTTGTGTCTGCTATAACTACATCTTCTTTTAATTTATTTTTAAATGCTGTTATCGTTAATGCAATAAGCCCATTTGATTTTATTGCATCCAGGCTCTCATACCCTTCCTTATTAATTTTGGCGTTGATGGAAAAATACCTTGGCGCATCTTCCAGCCCGTCTGTAATCGCAGCAATAAAATCTTCTTTTGTCTGTTGCTGTAAAGCATAATTGTTTTTGCGTTCATCTCCGATTGTACTGTGCGTATCGGGACCTAAATTTTTACCGCAACTGCTTCCTGCGCCATGTGCCGGGTACACTAAAACATCATCGGCCAGGGGCAATATTTTATTCTGGATGGTGTCATATAAAATGCCTGCGAGTTCTTCTTTGCTCATGTCGCCGCTGCTTAAATCCGGGCGTCCAACGTCACCTACAAATAAAGTATCGCCGGTAAAAAGCGCATGGTCTTTTCCTGATTCGTCTTGCAATAAATAGCAGCTGCTTTCAATAGTATGGCCGGGTGTATGCAGTACTTTAAAAGAAATTTTTCCTGCTTTAAATACCTCACCATCTTTTGCAATGTGTACTGGAAAACTAGTGGATGTCTGCGGTCCGTAAATAATAGTTGCCCCGGTTTTTTTAGCCAGATCTAAGTGACCACTTACAAAATCTGCATGAAAATGTGTTTCAAAAATATATTTGATAACAGCATCCCTTTCAGCAGCCAGGGCAATATATTCTTCTGTGTCCCGCAACGGATCTATTACTACCGCCTCGCCATCGCTTTCAATGTAATAGGCAGCCTCACTTATACAATTTGTATATATCTGTTTAATAAACATAAAAAAGAATTTTTTAAATCAGTACACTGAAAAGACGAGCGCAACTATTTGGCGTAAACCGGTTATTGCATCTAATTCAGTATATCTCGATACCCATTAAAATAAAATAAGGTTGCAAATATAAAAAACAAAAAACGGATGCTGTTGGGCACCCGCTTTTAAATTGCAAATAATTGTATAATTATGCGACAAGTTCATTTACAAAATTGCTTATTTCGTCAATCCTTTTATGATTGATAATGTAAAAAATGAACTTACCATCACGCTGGGTACTAACTACACCTGCCTTACGTAAGATGGCCAGGTGCTGAGATGCTACTGATTGCTCCAATCTTAACCGAACATAAATTTCGGTTACCGTGATCTTCTTTTCTTCTTCGATTAGTTTCAGCAATTGCTGGCGTAATTTGTGGTTGAGCGCTCTTAAAATAAGGGCTGCTTTTTTTACACTGTAGTAATCAATTTTGATACTACCTGTGGTAGGAGTTTGTGGTAAAGCTGGATGCTGCTCCGGCGGAGCTGAGGCTGTGAGATTTGTCATAGAAATTAAATTTTAATTGTGCTTGAAAGAACAAAGATACAAACCATTTAATATTTATGAAAATGCTTATTGGAATAATTTAGATTTTTACTAATATTTTTCGTTAAGACGGATTGAAAAATTCCTTTACGTACAGCGGCTGAACGTAGGCGATATCTTCAAATTTATTATTAATAAATTTGTTATAGGATAGTTGGCTCATATACAGTGCATTTGTTTCGTTTTCTATAAAATAAGCATTGGCATTGCTACATATCTCTCTCCATTTCGTGGAACCATTTCCAGAAAAAACTATTTTATTCGTTAACAAAAAATTTGCAAAAAAATCATTTTCAAGGACGAGCGCTGTGGGTTTTAGCAGTGATTGAAGATTGGCGTCAAATATTGCAGTAAATACTTCCATACGCCTGGCATCTATCATGGGGCAAAATAAAACTGGTAACGGAAGTTGTAAATTTTTAGTTTCATTGATTGCCTGCCAGGCTATCAACTCCAATGCTCCAATTGCTATTAGTGGAATATGTAAGGTATAACAGAGACCTTTGGCACTTGCCATGCCTACCCTCAAGCCGGTATAACTTCCCGGGCCGGCAACAACCGCAATAGCATTTAGTTGATTTAAATTGACTCCTGCTGTTTGGCAAATGGATTTGATTGCAATATGTAAAAAGGAGGCATGGTCTTTTTGTTCCTTGTTGGTTGCTTCCTGCAAAATATACCCATCCTTTGCAATGCTTACAACCGCTATGTTACTAGCCGTATCGATATTTAACAGTAGGCTCATTTAAATCATTTATTATTTATCTAACAACAGTTTCCAGTCCCTTTTAATTTTAATAGCAGAAGGCTGATCTTTCAAAGGCTGATTTAATTTTTGACAACCTAATACTTCATCTATTAAGTCATTGTTTTTTCGAATAAATGATATTGTTCCAATGGCCATCTAACGAAAATTTTTACAAAAATAGGTGGTTGATAAAAGATATATTTGTAAATCTTAAGTAAAATCATGAGCAAACAGATTATTCAGACTAACAATGCACCGGCACCAATCGGGCCATATAACCAGGCGGTAAAAGCCGGTAATTTATTATTTGTATCCGGCCAGGTAGCCATTAAGCCCGGCACAAACGACCTTGCCAACACAGATATTATTGAAGAGACTCACCAGGTACTCCAAAATATAAAAAGTATATTGGCCGAAGCTGAGATGGATTTTAGCAATATCGTAAAAACGACCATTTTTTTAAGTGATATGGACTTGTTTAGCCGGGTAAATGAAATTTATGCGAAATATTTTGACGGAGATTTTCCGGCCAGGGAAACGGTGGCAGTAAAGGGACTTCCTAAAAATGCCAACGTTGAAATCAGTGTAATCGCAGCCATCTGATATCAAGCTTCTTTCACCATTAATTTGTAATCCATAACCAACCCGGAGGAAAGGAATTTACTAAATTGATCTTTTGAACAATGGAGCGCAACTGCAGGCCGTTGAAAAGGTTAGTGTTCACATCGACATCCTCTAGTAACGATTAAAAGGTTTCTAATTTTGTCCACCTCGGATCTTTTTTATTTATACCGATGCTGAAAATACAACTATGAATAATACAAAACAGGTTGTTATAATAACCGCTAAAACACATCCTTTTTTAGAGAATACCCTGGCACAAAAGGGTTATGATGTACTGTATTTACCAGAAATTACATACGAAGAGTTAGCGATCCAAATTAGGGAGGCAGCCGGCTTAATTGTAACTACCCGTTTACAAATTGATGAGCCATTGCTTGAAAAAGCTACGAAATTGAAATGGATTGGCCGGCTTGGTAGTGGCATGGAATTGATTGATGTGGAGTATGCGCAAAGCAAGGGCATTAAGTGCGTTAGCAGCCCTGAAGGTAATCGTAACGCTGTTGCCGAGCATGTTTTAGGGCTTTTGCTAAATCTGATGAACCGGATTTCTTTAAGCGCAGATGAAGTAAAGCAAAAAAAATGGATCAGGGATGCCAATCGCGGCCAGGAGTTGAGCGGTAAAACGGTGGGTATAATTGGGTTTGGCAATACCGGCGCAGCACTTGCAAAGTTATTGGCTGCGTTTGAAGTTACTATACTGGCCTATGATAAATATAAATTTGACTTTGGCGCCGGGTTTATAAAGGAAGCAAATATGGAGCAAATTTGCCGTTACGCAGATGTAATAAGTTTTCATGTGCCGCTTACGGAAGAGACAAGGTACATGGCGGGCGCCGGTTTTTTTAACGCCCTTAAAGAAAAACCTTTCTTTATCAACGCCTGCCGGGGACCGGTGACTGATACTGCTGCCCTGATTGAGGCATTAAAGCAAAATCAAATTGCGGGTGCGGCACTGGATGTACTTGAAAACGAAAATCTGGCTACCTTAACGCACCTGCAACAAGCACAATTAGACTTTTTAACTTCACAAAACAATGTTATTATTACACCTCATATAGCCGGCTACAGTAATGAGGCTTTTTACAAAATGGCTGCTGTAATTCTGCAAAAGTTGGGTATTTAATTATTTGTTTATATTTGCATTCAAATACAACGCCTTGGTACAACCCGGGGCGTTGTATTTTTTTCTATTATCTAAAAAGAAGTGTTATGAGCGGAATGAACTATGTAAAACAAGAAACCTTCGAGCAAATGAAAATTGAGCTGCACCATATGAAAAGTGTAGAGCGCCCTGCTGCCAGTAAAGCCATTGCCGAAGCACGTGAAAAAGGTGACCTGAAAGAAAATGCGGAGTACGATGCCGCAAAAGAAGCCCAGGGCATGCTGGAAGCCAAAATAAAATACCTGGAAGGAGTAATTGCGACTGCCCGTATTTTAGACGAAAACAATATCGATACCAGCAAAGTATCTATTCTAACGAAGGTCACTGTAACCAACCTGGGTACCAAAAAGAAAGTTACCTACCAGATTGTGTCGGAGAAAGAGGCTGATTTAAAGCTGGGCAAGATTTCAGTAACTTCTCCCATCGGAAAAGGATTGCTGGGCAAAGCAATTGGCGACGTAGCTGAAGTAACCGTACCTGTGGGCCTGTTAAAATTTAAGGTAGAAGATATTACGATCTGATTAACAAGCTTAAAGTTTTTTAACCCATTCAATTTTTGAGTGGGTTTTTTGTTTGTACATTTAGCCAAAATTTACCAGGTATGACCATCTTTTCAAAAATAATTGCAGGCCAGATTCCTTCTTATAAAATTGCAGAAGACGACAAGTTTTTTGCTTTTCTAGATATCTACCCACTGGTAAAGGGGCATGTACTAATTACTACAAAAATTGAAACAGACAAGTTTTTTGATTTACCTGATGACTACTTAAATTCGATTATGGTATTTGCAAAACCCATCGCCCATGCAATCGAAAAGTCATTTGATTGTAACCGTTGCGGGATCAGTGTTATCGGCTTGGAAGTGCCGCATGCGCATGTGCACCTGATGCCGATCAATTCAGAAAAAGACATCAGCTTTACCGGTGGAAAATTGAAATTATCGCCGGAAGAATTTAAAGCCATTCAGCAAAAAATTATTGCTAATCTGTAACGATTATTTTTTTAACCGTGCCGGATTTTTTTTAAGAAAATCATCCCACCCATTTACTTTATTGCCACTTCCGGGCAGCACGGTATTTTCCTGGAAATAATGGCAAACAGCTACCGCCAGTGCATCGGATGCATCAAAATATTTGGGATCTTCTTTAAAATTCAGCAATCGCTGCAGCATTTTTAACACCTGTTCCTTACTTGCATTACCGTTACCAGTGATGGATTGCTTTACCTTTTTTGGAGCATATTCAGTAACGTCCAGGCCATGTCGCATGGCGGCTGCAATGGCTACGCCCTGTGCTCTTCCGAGCTTTAGCATACTCTGTACGTTCTTGCCAAAAAACGGTGCCTCAATGGCAAATACATCTGGTTTGTATTTTATAATTAATCCACTTACCGTGTTGTAAATGAGCTGTAACTTTTTATATGGGTCGTCTACTTTGCCCGGTCTTAAAATGTCAAGGTCTATTAATGAAATTGAGCTACCGGTTATCTTTATCAGTCCGTATCCCATCACAACGGTACCCGGATCAATTCCTAAAATGATGGTTGATTTTTTTTGCAACTGGTGCTTTGTATTTTTTGATTGATGGATTAACTGAATATTTCAACTATACTTGTAATTAAATAACTACAGTTAACTCGTCAAGGTCCGTAACAAAAGTAAATTAAATGCTTCATTTCCCTGCGCAGCCAACATGCCAGTGAAAATAAACAAATCCCTCTTGAATAAAAAAGTAAAAATATTAATCAATTATTTTTTAGGGCCTTTGCTATTTATCATTTTGTCGTGGACATTATACCGGCAAATAATTAACCGCCCCAATGTGGGTACGCAGTGGCAGCAAATAAAAAGCAGCTGGATAGATGCCCGGCTTTGGCTGGTGGTTTTTTTAATGCTGGTGAACTGGGGTATCGAAGCCCGTAAGTGGCAAAAGCTGGTACAACATGTTCAACCGTTTTCTTTTTACCGGGCGTTTAAATCAGTGCTTTCTGGATGTAGTATCACCATGCTAACTCCCAACAGGATCGGTGAATATGGGGGCCGTATTTTATATGTAGATGATGGTAATCGCATTAAAGCCATTTCGCTTACAATCGTTGGCAGCATCAGCCAATTGCTGGTTACTATGATTATGGGTTGTGCCGGCTTAATGCTGCTGAAATATTTTTCGCAAACGGCCAGTGGTGTCACAACTATTTTGCCGCCTTTTTGGCAAACAGTAATAACATCACTTAGTATTGCGTTAACAGTGTTGCTGTTGTTATTTTATGTTCGTTTAGGGTGGCTGGTACGCACAATGGAAAAAATACCGGCATTGGATAGGATAGTTCGGCACATTGCTATTTTAGATGAATTTAACAATATGCAGTTGCTTCAGATACTATCTTTATCGTTTGTGCGGTATGTGGTATTTGTTTTGCAATACCTGCTGCTGTTAAGGGTGATGGATGTGGAGATTGCCGCAGGGCTTGCTTTTTGGCTGCTCACTATTTTTTACCTGGTGATGGCCGTTGCACCGACATTTGCTTTTATTGAATTACCGGTGAGGTTAAGCGCAAGCTGGGCCATTTTTCAGTTTTATACCGGTAATCAAACAGGTGTTAGCGCTGCCGCCCTTGGTATTTGGATCATTAACCTGGTAATACCGGCTATTATAGGCAGTTTATTAATTTTAAGTATCAAAATTGTAAAAGAAAGATGAAAGGAATTTTAATAGCCTTGTTTTTAACGTTGGGGTTTGGCGCTATTGCACAAAATGAGGGTAAGGGCGATTTTTGCGGAATAAAGAATACTGCTTTTATTGCCGGCGAAGTGGTCACCATGAAGGTGTTTTACAATACACTCGGTATGTACGTGGGCGCAGGCGAGGCTACTTTTACAACTACCCTGGAAAGGTTCAATGGAAAAACAGCCTATCATTGTTTAGGCGAAGGAAAAAACTATCCGTTCTTTGACAACTTCTTCAAAGTACGCGATCGGTACGAAACCTATATAGATACAGCCACGATGCTACCGATGAAATTCATCCGCAATGTAGATGAAGGAGGGCATAAAATTTATAACAATGTAACTTTTAACCAGGGCACCGGCACAGCCATCAGCAACAATGGTGTGTTTAAAACCAGCCGTTGCATACAGGATGTAATTAGTGCTATTTACTACGCCCGCAACATCGATTTTAATAAATATAAACCAGGAGATAAAATTCCTTTCGATATGTTTTTGGATGACGAAGTATACCATTTATACCTGCGTTATATGGGCAAGGAAACTGTAAAAACCCAATACGGAAAATTCAAGGCCATCAGGTTTAAACCGCTACTGGTAAAGGGAACTATCTTTGAAGGCGGCGAAAAAATGAATGCATGGGTTAGTGACGATCCCAATCATTTGCTGCTTAGGGTAGAAAGCCCGGTGAGTGTAGGCTCTATCAAAGTGGACATGTATGGGTATAAAAATTTGCGTTATCCGCTTACTTCCCTCATAAGTGTAAGAGGGCTTTAACTATCGACACAACTTAAAAAGAAAGATCGTGGCGTGTCCCCGTCCGCCGCGCCGAGGCGGAAAGGGGCCGGGCTTTACGCTGCAATCTTTTTTTCGTACCTCAAAAAAGTATTTCCGCTTCAATCCCTCACGCACAAATTCCCGGTTTATTTGCAAGCAGTATTTTAAACAATTTCGCTAAGCTTAAAGGCTTCTTTTACACGAATTCCTTTTTCGGTTTGTTGCAATGTGCAGCATTCATTCGCCGGATCATGTTCTAAAAACAGGATGTAATTGTTTTGAACTGCTTCGGTTAAAAATATTTTCTTTTCGTGCAGGGTTGTTAATGGAAACATGTCGTAACCCATTACATAAGGCAGGGGAATATGTGCTGCAGAAGGAAGCAGATCCGCCGTATACACAATTGTCTTTCCATTATAATTTACAACAGGTAACATCATTGCATCAGTGTGGCCGTTGGCAACAATAAAGGAAACATTTTTTGTAAAAGGAGATTGCTCAATAATGGTAGCAGCAGTAACTGCCGAGTCATGCTGTACGATGGAAGATTGTTTATTTACCTCAACAAACTGCAATTTGCCACTTTGCTGAATGGGTAAAATATTTTCTTTTAAAAAACTGGCCTTCTCCCGGTCGTTGGGCTGTGTAGCCCACTGCCAGTGGTTTTTGTTGCTCCAGTAAATAGCATTTTTAAAAGCAGGCACTAATTCGTCACCCGCTTTTTCAATGCAACCGCCGCAGTGATCAAAATGAAGGTGGGTTAAAAAAACATCTGTAATATCATCTTTTGTAAAGCCATATTTTGCCAGCGATGTATCAAGCGTATCATCGCCGTGCAAATAATAATGTCCAAAAAATTTGGCATCCTGTTTATTACCCATGCCGGTATCTACCAAAATTAGTTTGCCTTCATCTTCAATCAATAAGCAGCGCAAAGCCCAGCTGCACATATTGTTTTCATCAGCCGGGTTTAATTTGTTCCACATACTTTTTGGAACAACACCAAACATGGCGCCGCCATCTAATTTAAAATAACCGGCATTGATGGAATATAGTTTCATGATGCAGATGGATTTATTTTTGATTTCTTGTCCTCAAAATTAATTTAATAAATCCTGCTTATGCTATTTTGCTTTTTTTCAGTTTTGCAGACGTAAGCAACAACCACACAAAACCCAGCACAAAAAATACCACCAGTGATAAAATGGATTGGCGGATGCTGCTGATGCCTTCAATAAAACCAAATGTAAACAAGCCGATCACAATGGCCAGTTTTTCTGTAACATCATAAAAGCTGAAGAAAGAAGCCGTGTCTTTTGTTTCGGGCATAAACTTGCTGTAGGTGGAGCGGCTGAGTGATTGTATACCTCCCATCACCAAACCAACCAATGAAGCGATGATATAAAAATGCATTTCTGTAGTAATGAAATAACCTGCAATACAAACACCTATCCACAGCAAAACAGTAAATATGAGCACGTTTACATTACCAAACCGGGCCGATAATTTAGACATACCGATGGCGCCAACAATGGCTACCAGTTGAATGATCACAGCCGTAATAATGAGTTTCTGATCGGCCAGTTTTAATTCTTTAATGCCAAAATCAATCGCCACCAGCATTACAGTTTGTACGCCCATGCTGTAAAAGAAAAAAGCGGTTAAATACCGTTTTAAGACCGGCATGTGTTTTAGCTGGTTCCATACAATTTTTAATTCTTTAAAACCATTTACCAGTACATGGTGCTTTGCTTTACGTTCAGTAATGCTGCTGATGGGTAACCGGTTAAAAGTAATTTGCGCAAAGCTAACCCACCAAACACCTACCAGTAAAAAAGTAATTTTTAACGGCAGCGGATTGTCGGGCATTAATATAACCAAGGCAAAACCTACCATTTGCATCAGTACGCTGCCTATGTATCCAAATGTATAGCCCTTGGCGCTAACCCTGTCCTGGTCAGCTTCTGCGGCAATTTCAGGTAAGTAAGAATTGTAAAAAACCTGGCTGCCATAGAACCCAATGCCGGCGAACATAAAACACATTAGCCCGAGGGTTACATGGTCTCTATCGAAGAAAAACATCAGCGAACAACTGGCTGCGCCCATGTAACAAAAGAAGCGCATAAAGTTTTTCTTGTTGCCTTTGTAATCCGCCATGGAAGAAAGTATGGGCGACATGATGGCCACAATTAAAAATCCAAATGCCAGTACATAATCTTTCAGTTCGGTATTTACAAAATGACGACCTAAAAAATAAATGCCATCCGGGAAATTCTTAAGGCCGGTGATAGCTGCATAGTAAGCGGGAAAAAAAGTAGTAGTAATTACCAGGTTATACACCGAGTTAGCCCAATCGTACATGGCCCAGCCGGTAATTACTTTTTTGGAAGCGGTTTGCATTAATTAAGGTTAAGCATTTAAATTAGGTATTTTAATTCAAAGGCAGGATAATTATTGGCGACATGATAAGAGTCCGGATAAGAAAATGCAGTAGATAAGTTTTGTTTATTGCACTACCCCTTTCCAGATAAGTAACAGCAGCGTAGCGCCCAAAACAATGCGGTAAATACCCCAAACACGAAAGCCGTATTTTTTCAAAAAGGTAATGAAAAATTTGATGGCAAGCATTGCAACTATAAAGGCTACGATATTGCCAATGGCCAGCTGCTTGATTTCTTCAGCTGAAAAGCCACCGCTTTCTTTATAATATTTTAATAATTTATAGACTGTAGCTGCCAGCATGGTGGGCACGGCCAGGAAGAAAGAAAATTCAGCAGCGGCACTGCGTGTTAATTTTTGTTGCATACCGCCAATGATAGAAGCCGCACTGCGGCTGACACCTGGCACCATTGCGATACATTGCCAAATGCCAATAATTACGGCTTTACCATATGATACTTTTTCTTCTGATTGAATGGCAGGCTTTGTAAAGGCCTTATCAATAAACAATAAAACAATCCCACCTGCAAGCATGGTAATGGCGACTGTTAAAGAACTCTCCAAAAGAGCATCAATTTTTTTACTGAATAAAAATCCAAAAATTAAAGCGGGAACAACCGCCACAGCCAGTTTTAGATAAAACTGCCAACGGTTAAAGTTGAAGAATTTTTTGGCATACAACACCACAACGGCCAGAATGGCTCCCAATTGAATTGCAACGGTAAATACTTTTATAAAATCGGTTTCTGTTACACCCAATGCTTTTTCAGCAATGATCATGTGACCGGTAGAAGAGATAGGAAGAAATTCGGTAAGCCCTTCAACAATGGCTATAATAATGGATTGTATGGTGTTCATGCAGGTTGTTTTGTAACCAGGATATAAAAAATGCGAAGCTCATACTTCGCAACTGCTTTTATTAACGTATAAATTATTCGCTTATTTTGGGCTTCTTCATAATCGCAAATATTTCCACCACAAAACCCACAATGATTAAAAAAGGAGCCAGGGTTATACGGGTGAAACTGTAAATCTCATTATCATTGAATTTTGTAGGGTCAGGGCTTTTACCACCTGCCATTAAAAAAAATCCGATGGCCATTATAACCAAACCAACCAGCATCCAGGTAAAATTTTCTTTACCAAATAAGGGATTTGGGGTGGCCTGTTTTTTATTCGTGATCATGTTTGTTATTTTAGAAATGCAAATAAAGGCAATAATATTTAATTGAACGTTGCGGCACCGTTAATAAAGATCGTCCAGTTTCATTTTAAGGTATTTCAAAACGGCCAGGTAAGTGCTTACCAGCGTCATGGCAATGCCGAGTACGATGATGACTAAAAATAAAATGATCAGGCTTTTGTTATCATGCAGCAATTTGAAGTTGGGTATAAAACTTTCCGTGAGCAGTATGGTGCCCCAAATGGCAGCAATGGCCAGGCCCGCGGCAATCAAACCATTGAGCACCGCTCTTGAGGTAATTGGCCTGGCAATAAAGCCCCTGGTTGCCCCTACCATCTGCATGGTTTTTATTATAAAGCGGTTGCTGTACATCGCCAGCCGGATAGTATTGTCAATAGAAAATATTACAAGGATAGTAAGAATGCAGGCGCCGATTAGAAATACAATGGCACCGGTTTTTACATAACCGCTTATTTTACTCACCGTTTCTGTAGGAAACTGGAATTCTTTAATTACACCGGGAAAAGTGGTTTCCAAATTTTCTGACAACATGTTCAGACTATCTTTTTCCACGTGATCGGCCTTGATGTAAAAATCAATGCTTTCGGGCAGTGGGTTATAGTCCAGCAGCTTTTTCCAGGTACTGTCATTGTCTTTGTTCCATTCCATGGCTGCCATTTCTTTGGTAACATGTTTTACATCTCGTGCGTATGGAATGGCGGTGATATAGTCTTTCAGGCTGTCAATTTTCTTTTTACCTGCATCCGGATACAGAAAAGCATGCACCTGGATATTTTCTTTAAAATAGTCACCAGATTTACGCAGATTCAGAAAAAACCAGCCGACAATGCCAAATAAAAATAACACCAAGGCAACGCCGATGATGGCATACGCATACGTTGGCTGACCCCGTTTGCCGCTTGCTTTTCCGAATTGAGACATAATTTTTATGGTTTGGTAGAAAGGAGTTTTTAATTTTATCTCCCCGTTATGAACGGGAGCGCAAAAATAAAGGTTTTTAGCTGCTTTACTGTACTTTTGCCCACTGCAAAACGATTGCCTGCCAAATATATTTTTATTGTTGGATATCTTGTTGGTGAAGAACGTTTAAATAACTTTTCTTTCACAAAACAGGAAAGCAATGGCTGATGTCTGATTTTTAGATGTCTGATTTTTTTCGGATTGTTATTGTCTTCAGAAGGTACAGACACATCAAACCGAAAGTTTGAGAATTAACCGATAAAAGTGTAAAGTAGCAATTTAGGAAGAGTTGCCAGACGATTTTCAGTATAAGTGAGTGACACAACGATGTTCCACAAAGCTGTGTATTTGCTTGTACAAAAATTAATAGAATATACCCTTTTAAGCAAGGAATAATAAATAAGCAGTAATGGAATACAGATTTAACGAGATTGAAAAAAAATGGCAGGATCAGTGGAAGGCTGATAAAGTGTACCAGGTATCCAACGAATCGGCCAAGCCAAAGTATTATGTACTGGATATGTTTCCGTACCCGAGTGGTGCAGGTTTGCATGTAGGGCATCCGCTGGGATATATTGCCAGCGATATTTACAGCCGGTATAAAAGATTGAAAGGGTTTAATGTGCTTCACCCGATGGGCTTTGACAGTTTTGGTTTGCCTGCAGAACAATATGCTTTGGAGACTGGTCAGCATCCGGCAGAGACTACAAAAAAGAATATTGCGACGTTTAAAAGTCAGTTAGATAAAATTGGTTTTTGTTACGATTGGGAAAGGGAAGTGCAAACGAGCGACCCCAATTATTATAAATGGACGCAATGGATTTTTTTACAACTCTTCAATAGTTATTTCTGTAACACGGAAAAAAAGGCCTTGCCCATTTCGCAGCTGATTAAAAAGTACGAAACAAAAGGTGCTTTGCCTAAAACTGGGGAGCCAGTACCCGGCAAACATTTTACTGCAGAAGAATGGAAAGGATACAGCAAACAGCAGCAGGAAGAAATTTTAATGAATCGCCGGCTCGCCTTCAGCAAGTACGGCGAAGTAAACTGGTGCGAAGCTTTGGGCACTGTGCTGGCCAATGATGAAGTGGTAAATGGCGTGAGTGAACGCGGTGGCCACCCGGTAGAAAAAAAGAAAATGCGCCAGTGGTATCTGCGCATTACTGCCTATGCAGATCGTTTGCTGGAGGGGCTGGAAACAGTAGAGTTCAGCGAAAGCATGAAAGAAATGCAGCGCAACTGGATTGGCAAATCGCAGGGTGCTGAAATGGATTTTGTTATAAAAGACAATGATAAAAAGCTACGGGTATACACCACCCGTCCGGATACTATTTTTGGTGTGGACTTTATGGTAGTGGCGCCGGAACATGAGCTGGTAGCGGCTATTACAAGTGCGGAGCAGAAAGAGGACATCGACAAATATTTGCAGTATGTAAAGAGCCGCAGCGAAAGGGAAAGGCTTGCAGAAGCCAAAACCATTACCGGTTGTTTCACGGGAGCTTACGCCATCAATCCTTTTGATGGAAAGGAAATTCCTATCTGGATTTCGGAGTATGTGTTGGCAGGCTATGGTACGGGTGCTATTATGGCTGTGCCCTGCGGTGATCAACGCGATTTTGCTTTTGCAAAACACTTTAATATCCCCATTACCAATATTATCGGCGACTATTATACCGGTGAAGAAGCCAATGCCACCAAGGAAGCCATTTTGCAAAACAGCGGCTTTTTAAATGGCCTGCTGATGAAAGATGCGATTGGTGTTGCCGTAGATAAAATTGAAGCGCTGGGCATCGGCACACGAAAAGTCAATTACAGAATGCGGGATGCAGGTTTTAGCCGGCAAAGATACTGGGGCGAACCGTTCCCGATTATCTGGACGGATGGCATAGCCGTACCGTTGGATGCAGAAGAGCTGCCGCTGGAATTACCGCATGTAGATAAATACGGTCCTGGCCCGGAAGGCGAAGGACCGCTGGCAAATATTACAGATTGGGTAAACACACCTGCAGGCAGAAGGGAGACTTCTACTATGCCGGGTTATGCAGGATCATCGTGGTATTTTTTGCGTTACATGGATCCGCACAATGGCACCACTTTTTGTGACCGTAAAGCTAGCGATTACTGGAACCAGGTAGACTTATATATAGGCGGAACAGAACACGCAGTAGGGCATTTATTGTACAGCCGTATGTGGACGAAAGTATTGTTTGACCTGGGTTTGATTGGTTTTGATGAGCCATTTAGGAAGTTGGTTAATCAGGGGATGATAACGGGGAATTCTTATTTTGTCATTGGGTTTTATGCTCACGATTTAGAAATTACAGTTTCTGATTTAGAAAATACCAATAAAGAGTTCTATCACTTTTTAATGTCCATAGATATATTTGAAAAAGAAGGCTCTACGATTTTTGAATTAAATGGGAAAAAATATAGGGCTGATGATATTTCAGAGTTTCAGAAAACAAGAGTGAGGTATGCCCATCTTTTTGTTGATTCAAAAAATAGATTAACTCGAAAAGGTCTTGCTAAGACATTCCAGCTAGATAATTTTTCTGTGGACGAAATAGAGAAAAGCATAAACTGCATCTTTTGGGATGGCAAAACAGAAGACGGCGAAGACTTCATTCAATGTAAGCACGAAGTCGAAAAAATGTCCAAGTCAAAATACAACACAGTTAACCCTGATGAGTTGTGTGATAAATACGGCGCCGACACTTTCCGCATGTATGAAATGTTCCTCGGCCCGGTTGAAGCCAGCAAACCGTGGGATACCAAAGGCATTGAAGGTGTTCACCGTTTTTTAAGAAAGCTATGGCGTTTGTTTAATGATGATATTAAAGGCAAGGTTTGGACAGACGAAAAGCCCACCGATGCTGAATTAAAAATCCTGCACCGCACCATCAAAAAAATTGAAGAAGACACCGAGAAGTTTTCTTTTAATACAGCCGTAAGTGCCTTCATGATTTGTATCAATGACCTGTTTGATGTAAAGTGTCATAAAAAAGAAGTGCTGGAAAAAATATTGATATTGATGGTGCCTTATGCGCCACATATTGCAGAAGAATTGTGGCATCAGTTGGGTAACGAAGGCAGTATTTTAGATGCCACGTATCCAACTTTTAATCCTGCTTTGCTGGTAGAAAGCACCAAAGAATATCCTATTTCTATCAATGGAAAAGTAAGAGCCAATCTGTCCCTGGCTTTAGATCTTGATCAGAAACAGGTGGAAGAAATTGTATTGCAAAATGATGTTGTACAAAAATGGCTGGAAGGAAAAGATCCTAAGAAGATTATTTATGTGAAGAATAAGATGATTAACGTGGTGGTGTAGCAGTTACGGGTGGGTCACCCCAGTAAGGGTGGCTCACCCGTAACTGCGGGAATAAAAGACGTTGCAGAAAATTAATTGCACTAGTAAAAATTACATCAGCAGTCCCCAAGGTGAGCCACCCTTTTTGGGGTGACCCACCTTGGGGATGCCGTTGCCTCTGTATAACCCACCGGAATATAGATTCCATGCCGGTTTCAGAATTACTCAAATCACGATTTTTTCCTGACAATCATTACCACCTGGTATTTAAAAGTATTGATGGTATTTTACTCTTTCGCCAAAACAGTGATTACGATATTTTTTTAGAACGCTTTCAGCAGTTTACCAGTTTTGCAGTGGATACCTGGGCCTATTGTTTATTGAATAATCATGCCCATTTTATTGTCAAAATAAAACCCATCGATGCAATTGTAAACGCTATTAACAACATCGATTTTGCAAAACAAACTGTTGCCATGAAAAAATTATTGGCAGCAACTGATAAGGTGGCGTTGGTTGATGAAATGCTGGAGCGCCAGGTAAATAGTTTTATGGTTTCATTTGCGAACTATACCAAAAATAAATACCGGCATCATGGCGGTCTTTTTCAAAAGCCATTTAAAAGATTGGAAATTGATACAGGCAACTGGTTAAAGACTGCCATCATTTATGTCCACCTGAATTCTTTGAAGCATAAAGTATTTAGCAATTATTCTGATTATTTGCATTGCTCCTATTTTTATTTTGTGCGGTTATGCAATACTTATTGCGACGCAGAAAAGGTGTTGGAATTTTTTGGTGGATTAAGCCAATTTATATCATTGCATGAAGCGCAGGCAAGGTATTATTATGAGCATGGATTTCCTGATTCTAAACTGGAATAGCCTTCCTCCTCCCAGGTGAGCCACCCTTGAGGGGTGACCCACCAGGGTGGAGCCTGTATTGGGTGGGTCACCCCTCAAGGGTGGCTCACCCAAAGCAAAAGCAATGAAGACGTTGAACAAAATTTCATTTGCAGTGTTTTATAGGGTAAATTTATCGCATGGCAAAACCAACTATTGAACTCATCAATGCTCTCCGTTTAACCGCCACCAATTTGCGCAATGGCGCTTACCATAGCTGGGGCCACCATGGCGCCTGCAACTGTGGTAATCTGGTACAGTCGGTTACCAGTTTCAGTAAAGAAGAAGTATTACGATATGCGCACACAGGCTCCGGCGAGTGGACCGAACTGGCCATTGAATTTTGCCCGGTAACAAATGCGCCGCTGGGTTTGATATTTACCCGTTTAAATGAAATCGGTCTAACCCCAACCGACATTCATCACATAGAATATTTATCAGACAAAGCAGTTTTGCGACAATTGCCCGGCGGCTTTCGCTGGTTAAAACGTAATAAGAAAGAGGACGCCATTGTTTATTTTGAAACCTTTGCCAATTTACTGGAAGATCAATTGCTGGAGCAAGTGGATGTAAGGTTGGAAAATATTACGATGCCCATTCAGCAACAAGATATTGTATTGGTTTATTAACGGGCACAGGCATTTTAGCGCACCTTAAAAGATATGCTTACCTTCATTTAATGAACAGCCCACTCGAAAATGTGTTGCAAAAAAACCAGCCTCACTTCTGCAACGTTGTTAATTTTAATCCAGCCAGAGATAAGTTAATAGCGCTTGATTTTACGGTAGCCAATAAGGAACTTTCGGAAGACCTTATAGCTGATACACAAAAATTCACTCAATACATCGATAACAAATTAGCTGCTGCCGGTGCAACGTATGGTATTGGCGGCTATGGCGAAGACAGGGTATTATACCAGCGCAGCAATCACTTTACAACAGGATCTGTTGAAATCGCCACACGTTCTATTCATCTGGGTATAGATATCTGGGGACCGGCAGGTACAAAAGTTTTCGTGCCGGTTGGTGGTACGGTACACAGCTTTGCTTACAATGACAATTTTGGAGATTACGGTGCCACCATTATTTTACAGCACCAGCTGGAAACACTTGTATTTCATACTTTATATGGACATTTAAGCCTGGCGGATCTTTCCAATATGCAGGAAGGAAAATACATCAGTCGGGGAGAATTGCTGGCGCATTTTGGAGGACCATCTGAAAATGGCGAATGGCCTCCGCACCTGCACTTTCAAATCATTCATGATATGCGGGTAAGCAAGGGTGATTATCCGGGAGTTTGCACGATCGCTGAAAAAGAAAAGTATTTACACAATTGTCCGGATGCGGATTTGATTTTGAATATGATGCGGTATGTCTAATGAAAATTCATGTTACCCGGGAAGATCGAACAAACACTTACGCCGATTAAAAATACCAATCCTGCGCTGAGCAATAGTCCTTTTCCTATATCCCTGCTGCCAGCCGGAATACACAAAATCAATCCGAAAAAAAAGAAGAGAATACCTAGTATTAATCCTGTTAAACCTATACCGGTAGCAGCATCTTTGGTGGTCAGCAAAATTAACAAGGATAACACTGCGTAGGCGGCAGAGCATCCTATCAACGTATTTTTTAAGACAGGTTTCATATCGTTTAAATTAATGTATTCCTTCGCCCAAATGCAGGTTACTGCACATTGAGTAGCCAATTAATAATTCAACACCCAGTAAGCCAATGCCAGCCAGTAATAATTTTTTTCCGGCACTTTTCTTTTGGAGATCCTTTCTGATTAATTGAACAATGCCGGCAATCATTAAAATGAAAGGTAGAAAAATCAATACAAATAATATTTCCATCTTGTTTTATTACTGAGGTAAGGCTGTTCTTTCCTGTTGAAGTTGCTTTAAATAATTTTCCTTATCATCCCGGTAAAATAAATTCATTGTTTCAAAAGGAATGATGCGACCATCTTTATGTACAATGTGTACGCAGCTTTTCTTGATTGCCCTTACATCAAAATCATACGCATCAATAAACCGCATGATAATGATACGGAATAAATTATCATAACCCAAACCGGGCGCTTCAATTTGCGGCAAACAGCAGAGTAGTTGCTTCATATTTTCTTCTACCCTGTCAACAGAAATTCCGGTGCTGAAAATATCAATCATCTTTTCTTTCAATGCATCATCCTGTTCATAAATAATGGTATTGCGGCTGTTGTCCAATAGTTGCGCAGGGTCAATATATCTTGTTAACGGAAATGTTTGTCCGGCTAATTTTAACGCATAGCCCATTACCAGCGCATCGGGGTTACAAGGCACTGGTATCAGGTCGTTCGGCTTAAATACAGCCGTTTGATCCAGTATTTTCTGGCGAACATCTGTTAGCGTAATGCGGTCGGTTGCCGGGTCAAAATTTTCTGTTCGTCCTGCGACTTGCGTAGGTTGAAACGTAACACCCCGAACACATTTTTGCTTTAATGCGAAGTCAATTATTTTTCCAATCTCATCATCATTTACGTCTTTTTGCAAGGTTACCACCAACGTGGTAGAAAGGTTCAATGCATTCAGGTGTTCCAGTGCCTTCATCCGGACTTCCGTCAAATCTTTACCGCGTAATTGTTCCAGCGCAGATGATTTAAAAGAATCGAATTGCAAATAAATTTCAAAATCCGGCGCATAGGTGGCCAGTTGTTTTGTAAACTCGAAGTCTTTTGCAATGCGTATACCGTTCGTGTTTAGCATTAAATGTTTAATGTGCTTTTGCTTCGCAATATCCATAATGGCAAAGAAATCAGGATGTACGGTTGGCTCGCCACCACTGATTTGCACCACATCCGGTGTGCCTTCGTTGGCTACTATAATGTCCAGCATTTTTTCAACTTCTTCAATGGTTCTGTGCCGGCCGTAATGCGGACTGCTCATGGCATAGCAGGTGGGGCATTGCAGGTTGCAACGGTCAGTTATTTCAATAACGGTGAGGCAACTGTGCTGCTCATGATCGGTACAAAGACCGCAATCATACGGGCATCCATAATGTGTTTTGGTATTAAAATGCAAAGGTGTTTCTGAAGGCTTATTGTAATTGCGGATGTTTTTGTAGTAAGCAATATCAGTTGCAATTAGTACCTTCTCAAAGCCATGCTCCCGGCAGTTTTTATGCATGTACACATTGTCATTTTCAAATATAATTTTGGCATCTACACGGCGTAAACAGGTGCTGCAAATGCTGAGGGTAAAATCATAGTAAGTGTAGGGGCGTACTGGCATTTGCTTGTAATAATTTTTTTGGGTGAATCAGGTAACGGTAATAGTATGATAATCCGGCAATGGCTGTTAATTGTATGGTAGACAAACCGGCAACAATGATATCCGATGGCTTGATAAACTCCTGTAAAAACCGGTAAGCGATATATGCAATCATGAAAATTTTAAACCTGGCGCCTTCGGTCAACACATATCTTTTTTCAACTTGTTGCAGGCCAATCCAAAGTACAATTAAAAATACAATTTCATATAAACTTACCGGGTGGCGCAGTATTCCATCGCCCAAATTCATTCCCGTAAAAAATGTAGTAGGTGTACCATAAGTTTCCTCATAAACGCCCATACTAAAGCAACCAATCCGACCAATAATGAGCGCCAGTATCATCGGGTAAGTAAACAGATCCCCGCTGCTTCGTTTTTCGCCAATTAATTTCTTTACCAGTTCTACGCCAAACAAGCCGCCTAGAAAGCCACCTAATACGGTTTTGTTGGTGTAGATATATTGCCAGGTATTTTTTGTCGTAAGTAGTTCGTGTGGTTTTTCAAGCGCACCAATCAGGCGGCTTCCTATCAATGCCCCAAAAATAGCCCCGATTAATATCCAGGTTCTGGTATTTGAATCAATAGTATCACCTTGTTTTTTTTTGAGGAATAAAAAATACCTGAAACCAATAAAAAATCCTGCCGTTTCCAGCACAGCATGCAGTGGCAGACTGCTTTTCCCAAAATGAATTACTACCGGAAATTGCATGTGAATTAGTTTGGCATTAGCCTACAGGCTGTAATATTTCAAAAGCAATGATACTATTATTTGAACAAAATATTTAAGCTACATATTGCTGATGGTCAGATCAATCTTTGATTATGGTACACTATTTAGTAATGAGTTATTTAAGAGGGCAGTTCTAAAATGAGTATTATTAAAAAGACTGGATGGCGTAAGGAAAAATCTCCCTGATTAAATAAAACTGGTTTCCTTAAATAATGCACAACTTTTAACGTTGTACATTTGTTAGAATCACCGTGTAAAGCGCCTGAAATAGTAACTTTGCACCGCAAAAAGTAAACAATGGATATCAAAGCCGGCAAACTGTTAAGTGAAATCAATAGCCCTGATGACCTTAAAAAACTAAGCAAAGAACAATTGCACCTGGTTTGTGATGAACTTAGGCAATACATCATTGACGTTGTAAGTGTGCACGGTGGCCATTTTGCTGCCAGTTTAGGTGTGGTGGAACTGAGCGTTGCACTGCATTATATCTTCAATACACCGTATGACCAACTGGTATGGGATGTAGGTCACCAGGCTTACGGACACAAAATTTTAACCGGCAGGCGGGATCAGTTTCCTACCAACAGAAAGTACCATGGCTTAAGCGGTTTCCCCAACAGGAACGAAAGTGAATATGATACATTTGGAGTAGGACATTCGTCAACATCCATCAGTGCGGCTTTGGGGATGGCAATGGCCAGTTATTATAAGGGCGAAAAAGATCGTCAGCATATTGCCGTAATCGGCGACGGTGCTATGACGGCAGGTCTTGCTTTTGAAGCTATGAATCACGCCGGCATCGCCAATAGCAACCTGCTCATTATTTTGAACGACAACTGCATGAGCATTGACCCCAATGTGGGTGCGTTAAAAGAATACCTTACTGATATTACCACCTCTCATACCTACAATAAAGTAAAGGATGATGTTTGGAACCTGCTGGGAAAATTACCCGTTGGAACAACTTTTTCCCGCTCCATGGCGCAAAAATTAACCGATGGTTTAAAAGGCATGGTGAGCAGCAGCGCCAATTTATTTGAAGCGTTGAACCTGCGTTATTTTGGTCCCATTGATGGACACAATATTACCAAGCTTGTTGACACTTTATCTGATCTTAAAAATATTCCCGGCCCTAAATTATTGCACATAAAAACGGTGAAAGGCAAAGGGTATGAGCTGGCAGAAAAAGACCAAACCAAATGGCATGCCCCAGGCCTGTTTGATAAAGTAACCGGCGAAATACAAAAGAAAAAATTTGACATTCCTCAGCCGCCCAAATACCAGGATGTATTTGGCTATACCATTATTGAGCTGGCTGAAATGAATGATAAGATTATGGGAATTACCCCGGCAATGCCGAGCGGATCTTCCTTAAAATACATGATGGAAAAAATGCCCGACCGTGCTTTTGACGTCGGCATTTGCGAACAACATGCTGTAACCCTGAGCGCTGGCCTGGCAACACAGGGCATGCGGGTATTCTGCAATATTTATTCTTCCTTCATGCAAAGGGCATATGATATGGTAGTGCATGATGTAGCCATACAAAAACTACCGGTAGTGTTTTGCTTAGACAGGGCAGGCCTTGTAGGCGAAGACGGCGCCACGCATCACGGTTGTTATGATATAGCCTATATGCGTTGCATACCCAACATGATTATCAGTGCTCCGATGAATGAAAAGGAATTGCGCAACCTGATGTACACATCGCAATTAACTACTACTACCAATCCTTTTGTTATTCGTTACCCACGCGGCGAAGGCACTATGCCTGAATGGAAAACGCCATTTGAAGAAATTCAGATTGGCAAGGGAAGAAAATTAAGAGATGGACAGGATGTAGCGATTCTTTCTTTTGGTCATCCCGGTAATTTTGCTGCCGCTGCAATACGTGATGTAAAAGCAGAAGGCATTAACCCGGCGCATTATGACATGCGTTTTGTAAAGCCCATTGATGAAGAACTGCTTCATGAAGTATTCAGCAAATTCAACAAAATAATTACCGTTGAAGATGGAACCGTTGTGGGCGGTTTTGGTTCGGCTGTACTGGAATTTATGAATGCCAACGGATACAAAGCCAATGTAAAAATCATGGGTATTCCTGACCGCCTGGTAGAGCATGGTTCTGTGAAGCAACTGTACGATGAAATCGGCCTTGATGCCAATGCGATTGCTGCGACATTGAGAGAGATGGTAAAGGATAAGGTAACTGTTGCTACAACTTTCCAGTAAAGCTTAATCTTATCGCATTTGATAATATTAGCCATGCAGTTGTGCTCCTATTTAGCTTCATTGGCGTAGCACTCCTGTACATTTTTTTATTATTGAAGATTTTTCATGCAGTTCATAGAGCAAAAACTTCTAAATACATTACAGCTACAATAATTGTTGCAAAACAATATGGCAACTGAATTTATTAGTATTGAATTTAAATTAATTCATTCAAGGTTTACCTGACTCCAATTAAAGTATTGTTTCAGGAGATTTTCATCAAACCGCTACATCTTCCACTGCAATTTGCTCTCCGGTAAAGTCCGGTAAAACTGATTAACTTTGCATCTTATAAGAATTACACAATGACAACAGAAACAAAACGACAAAAACAAGTGGCCGGGCTGATTAATGAAGAACTCAATGATATTTTTCGTCGTATGGGTATGACTATGATGGATGGCGGTATGATTTCCATTTCATCTGTAAAAATCACACCGGATCTATTTGAAGCCAGAGTTTATCTCAGCATGTTCCAGGTAAAAGATACACAAGCATGTTTATTAAAATTCGAAGAGAAAAATAAAGAAATTCGCAAGGAACTGGGCACCCGCGTTCGCCACCAGTTGCGAAGCATTCCCGAGCTTAAATTTTTTATTGACGATACGCTGGACTATGTTTTTAAGATGGAAGAGTTATTTGAAAAAATAAAAAAAGACGAAGGCGCTGAACCAAAACAAACGAATGAAGGCGAATAAAAATCACTATCAATTTTTAACTGCTAAATAATCCGCCGCGGTGGAGACAGGATATGTATTTAACTTTTGCGTGGCGGTATTTCAAAGCTAAAAAAAGTGCCAACGCCATCAATATCATTTCCTGGGTAACGGTTGGCGTAATAACCTTCGCCATCGCCTGTCAAATACTTGTACTAAGTGTTTTCAACGGTTTTGAAGGGTTGGTAAAATCTTTGTACGCTTCATTTTACGCAGACATAAAAATTATTCCCACCAAAGGAAAAACATTTACACTAACCAACAACCAGGTTAAATTAATAAAACAGCAGCCGGGAATAGCTGCCGTTTCTTTAATTGCCGAAGACAAAGCATTGTTGCAAAATGAAGATCTGCAAACAATTGTATTTCTGAAAGGAGTTGACAGTAATTACGAAAATGTAACCGGTGTGGCAGCCAAGACTTACCAGGGAAAGTTTAATACAGGTACCATTGATGAGCCGGGTTTAGTTGTTGGTGCCGGAATACAAAATGCCGCTGCCGTCAATGTTGATGCTGCTTTTAAAGCATCCAGCCTCACACTTATCTTACCCAAAAAAGGAAAGGTTACTACATCAGATCCAATGCAGTCCATCAGCGAAGGCACGGTTAAAGCAACCGGTGTATTTGCCATTCAGCAGGATTTTGACAATAAATACGCCATCACCAATATCGATTTTGTAAAACAGCAAATGGGTTTCGGTACAGATGAATACAGCAGTGCTGAAATAAAAATCAACAGCCAGTTAAGCGCTGCCAGTATTCAAACGCAACTGAATTCCTTACTGGGAAATAATTTCACTGTGCAAACAAAATATCAGCAAAATGCTAACCTGTACAATACCATGCGGATGGAAAAATGGATTATTTACGCTGTACTCACACTCATACTTTTTATTGCTGCTTTTAACATGGTAAGCGCATTGACTATGCTGGTGCTGGAAAAACAAAAAGATATCAGCGTTTTGCAGAGTATGGGAGCTGATAAAAGTATGATATTGAAAATTTTTCTCAGTGAAGGCTTGTTGCTTGCAGGAATTGGTACAGTAACGGGTATTTTGCTCGCACTGATTGTTTGCCTGTTGCAGGTAAATTTTAAAATAGTCAAATTACAGGGAGGCTCCTTTCTGATAGATTATTTTCCGGTACAACTCCAGTTAACAGATTTTATACTTGTTGGTTTAACGGGAACACTCATCGCCTTCCTGGCTTCCTGGTTGCCCGCCCGCAAAGCTGCGAGGCAACTGATTGAATTACGATAACAATCTGAAATAAACAGCATAAAAAAAGCTTCCTGCAACGGAAGCTTTTTTAAACTATCTAAACCTGTATTCATTAAACAACAGGCAATAAAATCATTCTTAATAATCTCCCATTGTTTCAGGTAGCTGCGCCAACGCTTTTTGCAATTGTTCGTCATTGGGTGCAATTCCGTGCCATTCATGGCTTCCCTCCATAAAATCAACTCCTTTACCCATGGAGGTTTTCATCAAAATAACAACAGGTTTACCTTTTCCTGAAAGCGATTTAGCCTTCTGCAAACCCGCCACGATTTCATCCATATCATTTCCTTTGTCCAGGTGAACCACTTCCCAGCCAAAAGCGGTAAACTTGCCTGCCAAATCGCCCAGGCTCATTACTTTATCTGTCGGGCCATCTATCTGCTGACCGTTCCAATCAATAGTTGAAATTAAATTGTCCACTTTTTTGTGAGCAGCAAAAAGAATCGCTTCCCAGTTTTGTCCTTCATCCAGTTCGCCATCTCCGTGTAAAGAAAAAACGGTGGAGGAATCGTTATTCAGCTTTTTTGCCAGTGCCGCACCCAAAGCCACGCTCATTCCCTGGCCCAAAGACCCGCTTGCAATGCGTACGCCGGGTAAGTGTTCATGGGTGGTAGGGTGTCCTTGTAAGCGGCTGTTTAATTTTCTAAACGTGGCCAGTTCCTGTATAGGAAAATAGCCGCTTCTTGCCAAAACACTATAAAAAACCGGTGAAATATGGCCGTTGCTTAAAAAAAACAGGTCTTCGCCTTCCCCGTTCATATCAAACGCGGGATTGTGTTTCATAATATCAAAATACAAAGCTGTTAAATAGTCTGCACATCCTAACGATCCGCCCGGGTGGCCACTTTGAACGGCATGAACCATTCGTACAATATCTCGTCTTACCTGGCTGGCTGTTTCTTTTAAATTGGTCATTTTTTAAATTTTTGTATGCAAACCTACTTCAATTAGTATCATCTCCAAAGTAAAAAAAAATATGTATGAGCCCCATTAATAATAAGTTCATAATTTATGCGTTAATTTGCTGTAAAATTGTTCGGTTTAAAAATTGTTTTTTATTTAATCAGTCAATATAAGATTTACCATTCATACCATATGCTTGTAAGTTGCTTGCTGTATTCCGATAATTTTAGCCTTTTTTAGGTATTTAGTTGTAATCATTACCATATTAATCGTGCATGCATGGATAACATAATACTCAGTTTCGGCCTGGCATTCCTGATTACATTTTTCGCTATCCCCATTATTATCGAAGTGGCAAGGCGAAAAAAATTATTTGACGAACCTGATGAGCGGAAAGTTCACAAAATGGTTATTCCCACGCTGGGCGGCCTTGGAATTTTTGGTGGATTTATTTTAGCCACCCTCATCGGTTCCCCTGAAGGCAGTCATGAGTTACAGTATTTTGTTGCATCAGCCATTGTAATTTTTTTTCTAGGTATTAAAGATGATATTTTAGTGCTTTCGCCTGCCAAAAAATTCATAGGTCAACTCATTGCTGCTGGTATCATCATTAAATTTGGCGGTGTTCGCATAATGGATATGCATGGCTTTTTAGGGATCACTGTCATTCCTCAAGTTGCCGGTATTGTATTAACCCTATTTACGGTTATCGTTATAATTAATTCTTTTAATTTAATCGATGGTGTTGATGGGTTGGCAGGCAGCCTTGGGCTATTAACATCCCTTGTTTTTGGTATCTACTTTTTTTATGCAGGCCAGTTGTTATACTCTGTAATGGCGCTATCACTTGCAGGAAGTCTTGTTGGTTTTTTATTATACAATCATTCTCCGGCTAAAATATTTATGGGCGATACAGGCTCCTTACTTATTGGCCTGATCAATTCTATCCTGGTAATCAAATTTATCAACATTGCCGGTTCTCAGTCAGTACCTGTTCCATTAGAAGCCGCTCCTGCAATTGGCTTTGCTATATTAATTGTTCCCTTGTTTGATACCCTTCGGGTATTCGCGTTACGCATTTTCAACAAGCGTTCTCCATTTAGCCCCGATAGAAATCATGTACACCATTTTTTACTACAATTTGGTTTTAGTCATCGTAAAATAACGCTTCTTTGTGTAGGGGCAAACATAGGTTTGCTCTTAACCGCTTACTTCCTGCGCAGCTTCGGCACAACCATAGTAGTAGGCATATTAATGATTGTTTCCTGTGCCTTCACTGCGGTGATTTATTATAGCAGGCCAAAAAAGAAGGTAACCGAAATGAAAGATACCAATACAAAAATGCCGGTCGTTAAATATCGCAAAATGACACCTGTTATACCCAATTCCGTAGAAGTAAACTAACTGCTTTTTTTCCACCTCATCATTTATTTATTTGCTTATTGTTCTTTTCTTTAGTTTTGCATCCACTTAATTTTCTATTATATGTCAGAAGAATTAGAACTTGTTAAACTGGATACAGAATCCCTGATGAAAAAGGCGATTACACACCTTGAAACAGAATTGATAAAAATAAGGGCAGGTAAAGCCAACCCGAATATGCTGGATGGTATTGTTGCAGACTATTACGGTTCTCCAACGCCGCTTGCACAAATTGCCAATATTTCTGTGCTGGATGCCCGTACTATTTCCGTTCAGCCCTGGGAAAAGAAGATGCTTCAACCAATTGAGCGGGCCATTATTGCCAGCAATATAGGCATCAACCCGCAGAATGATGGTAACTATATCCGTTTATTTTTGCCGCCACTGACAGAAGAAAGAAGGAGAGAGCTGGTAAAAAGATGTAATGGTGAAGGTGAAACCGGGAAGGTTTCTATCCGTAACATTCGCAGGGATGCCATTGAACAGATAAAGAAATTGCAAAAAGACGGCTTAAGTGAGGATGCGGCCAAAGATGCGGAAGCAGACATACAGGAAAAGACCAACCGCTATATCGCGTTGATTGAAAAACACCTGGAAGCCAAAGAAAAAGAAATTATGGTGGTATAAAAACCGGTTTTTAAAAATTAAAAATGACGAAGCTTGGATAGTTCCAACCTTCGTCATTTTTTTTATTCGCTAGCCGGACCTTTACAAAAAGTCTGGTAATGTATTGATCTCTTCCAGCTGTTGGTTGCAAAGCGTAAATGCATATCCGTAAACACCGTTGGTGATTACCAGGTAAGGTACCTGTAAATTGATATTATAACGGAGTGCCTGGCTTAATACCATGTTGTTTAACTCCACATTCATTTCCTTGCATTCAACCAGCATCCAGGGCTGCGTGTTTTTATCATACACCACAATATCAAAACGCTTTTTTATATCCCCCAGGTAAATTTCTTTTTCTATAGCAATTAATGCCGCAGGATATTTTTTGATTTGTATTAAATGCTGTAAAAAATTTTGCCTTACCCATTCTTCAGGCGTAAGCAAAACCCACAGTTTTCGTACTTCATCAAATATCATTTCTCTACCCGGTTCCTTTTTAATTTTAGCCTGATAATCCGGGTATGTTATCTTTATCATCTGTTGTAAATAATATATTCTGTACTTTTATCAATGGCAAATAAACGAATAAACCGATAAAATAAATAAATGAAAACAAAAGACGATATAGTAGAAAACTGGTTACCCCGTTACACAGGTGAAAAGCTTGAAAACTTTGGTGAATATATATTGCTGACCAATTTTTCTAATTACGTTGCCATGTTTGCCAAATGGAACAAGGTAAAAATTATAGGTACAGACAGGCCCATGCAATGTGCTACCGCAGGCAATATCACGATTATTAATTTTGGAATGGGTAGCCCAGGTGCAGCTACTGTAATGGATTTGCTTACCGCTATCAAACCCAAAGCAGTACTGTTTTTGGGCAAATGCGGAGGATTAAAAAAACGCAATAAAATCGGCGATCTTATTTTACCGATTGCAGCGTTGAGAGGCGAGGGAACCAGCAACGATTATTTTCCACCGGAAGTGCCGGCGTTGCCAGCGTTTATGCTGCAAAAAGCCATTTCAACAACCATCAGGGATTATGCATGTGACTATTGGACGGGTACAGTTTACACCACCAACCGAAGGGTTTGGGAGCATGATGAAGCGTTTAAAGAATACCTCCAAAAGGTAAGGGCTTATGCCATCGACATGGAGACAGCCACCATTTTTACGGTAGGATTTTACAACAAGATTTCAACTGGTGCCTTATTGCTGGTGAGTGATAGTCCCATGGTTCCCGAAGGAGTTAAAACAGAAGACAGCGATAAAAAAGTAACTTCCGAATACGTGGAGCGCCATTTAAAAATTGGTATCGATTCTTTAAAGCAATTGATGAATAACGGACTTACTGTGCGACACCTGCAATTTTAAAATGCAATTGGTCCAAACATTTTTTCATTGATCAGCATCGTTGCATCGCCCTCTTGTACTTTTATTCAAACGCAACTGCTACATTCATTTTAATGCACTTTTCAATTCTCAGTTCATAACAATTTTCAATGGCTTCTAATTATTCTTACCAGCAACTCTATACTTTTTCAAAAAATATTTTTATCAAAATCGGGTGCAGCGATACAAATGCATCAACAGCGGCTAAAGTGTTGTTGTCGGCAGACTTGCGTGGGGTGGACAGTCATGGTATTGCCCGTTTAACTGGCTATATAAGGCTTTGGGAGGTTAATCGTATCAATGCAAACCCAACGATAGCAATTGTTCATGAGACACCTTCTACCGCCACAGTAGACGGTGATAAAGGATTAGGATTGGTGGTAGCACCGGCAGCCATGCAAATAGCGATTGACAAAGCAAAGCAGGCTGGTACAGGCTGGGTAAGTGTGAAGAACAGTAATCATTTTGGTATTGCCGGCATTCACGCCATGATGGCACTGGAAAATGATATGATTGGGATTGCCATGACCAATGCTTCGCCACTGGTAGCACCTACGTTTTCAGTAGAAAGATTATTGGGTACCAATCCCATTGCAGTAGCCATACCGGCAGGCAGTGAGGCGCCTTTCGTTGCAGATTTTGCAACTACGACTGCGGCTAACGGAAAACTTGAAATACTCCAGCGAAAAAACGCACCGACACCCGCAGGCTGGGTACAAACCAAAACCGGTGAACCAAGTACAGATGCCGCTGAAGTTAGAAATGGGGGAGCCTTGTTACCATTGGGTGGCGATAAAGAACACGGTAGTCACAAGGGGTATATGCTTGGCAGCATCGTAGATATTTTTTCTGCCATCCTCAGCGGTGCTAATTATGGGCCCTGGGTACCGCCTTTTCCGGCCTATGTGCCCATGCCCGAAAATATGCCGGGTGAGGGAATCGGGCATTTTTTTGGTGCCATGCGCATTGATGCCTTTCGCCCGGCGGCAGATTTTAAAAAGCACATGGATCAGTGGATACAGCGTTTCAGCGCAGCTAAGACGGTTGCAGGCGAACAAAAAGTAGTAATACCGGGCGAGCCGGAAACGACGATGGAAGCGGAACGTAGGAAGAATGGGATTCAATTGCAGGCATCGGTAATAACTGAACTGGAAGAACTGGCCCAGAAGTTCAGCCTGGAGATATAACATTTCAGGAAAAATTATCCTCATAATCTCCCGCTGATTATATTTGCAATCCAATTTAAAATTTACGGTAATGAAAATAATGAAGTTTGGTGGTACCAGTGTAGGAAAACCAGAGCGGATGCATGAAGTAGCAAAACTGATAACTAAAGATGAAGAGACTAAAATCGTAGTTTTATCAGCTTTGAGCGGCACCACCAATTCACTGGTAGAAATAAGCAATTCGCTTGCAGGCGGCGATAGAAATCTTGCCAAGAAACAAATTGAAACTTTACAGGCACACTACCATAATTTCATTGGCCAGCTGGTTAAAACCGACGCAGCCCTTGCAAGTGCAAAAAATATTGTCACCGAACATTTTGAATTTTTAAACATCATTTTAAAAATCTCCTTCAGCGAAGCACTTAACAAGGATATCCTTGCGCAGGGAGAACTGCTCAGTACCAAATTATTTTCAGTCTATTTAACAGAGCAGGCAATTGATCATGCATTGATTCCTGCGCTGGACTTTATGACGATTGACGCCGATGATGAGCCACAGGTAGCCAGCATAAAAGCAAAGCTGAATGTAGTATTGGAGCGCTTGAAAGACAAAAAGATTTTCATTACACAAGGGTTTATTTGCCGCAATGCAAAAGGAGAAGTAGATAACTTAAAAAGAGGAGGAAGCGACTACAGTGCATCGTTGATTGCAGCTGCGGTAAATGCTTCTGTATGTGAAATATGGACAGATATTGACGGCATGCACAACAACGATCCGAGAATAGTAAAGAAAACATTTGCGATAGAGCAGATGAGTTTTGATGAGGCTGCGGAGTTAGCTTATTTTGGTGCTAAAATCTTACACCCTGCAAGCATCTGGCCTGCGCAATTTTATAAAGTGCCGGTTAAATTATTAAACACCATGCAGCCGGATGCAAAAGGTACGTTGATAACAGAATTGGCGGGTAGTGTAGGGGTTAAAGCAATTGCGGCTAAGGATGGTATCACTGCTATAAAAATCAAAAGTAGCCGTATGTTACTGGCCTACGGTTTTTTAAGAAAAATATTTGAGGTGTTTGAAAAGCACCGCACTTCAATTGATATGATCACTACTTCAGAAGTAGGTGTATCCCTCACCATTGACAGTGATAGCAGCTTGCCTGCAATCATCCAGGAGTTGGAGCCATTCGGTACCGTAGAAATTGACGCTGATCAAACTATTGTTTCTATAGTTGGCAATGAAATTACAGAGACCAAAGATGTAATGGAACAAATCTTTAAATCTTTAAGTGGAATTCCTATCCGCATGGTAAGTTATGGAGGAAGCAGTCACAATATCTCCATCCTGATTCCTAAAAATTATAAAGTACAAACGCTGCAGTTATTAAATTCAGGTTTATTTGGGTTGGAGTGATTTATAGGGATATACCCAATCTTCTATAAATAAAACTCATCAGCCAGGCAGGACCTATCAGCAAAAATTGAATGTCTTTAAAAAAGGAAGGTTTCTTTCCCTCTATTTTGTGCCCGTAAAACTGGCCAATCCAGGCTGCGATAAATATTAACAGCGAAAAAGCCCAGAGCGGCACAAAAAAATGCAGTTCAATTAAGTGACATACCAGCAGGCAAATTGTGCCGAATAAAAGCATGCCAATCCACAGGCTTTTGCTTAGCAGGAAGTAATAAAAAATAATCAGCACAAACGCAATCAAGGCCACATTTACCCGGTGACCTGTTATTTCAAAAGGGAGTTTGATACTATATAGAAATCCAATAATTGAAAAAAAGATGGCGGGTACACATATCCAGTGAATCGTTTTATTGGTAACGTTTTGATGGCTCTCTCCATATTCAGACAGCCATTGTTGTAAGGTCGGCATGACATCGTTTTTATATCTCAAGTTAATTCATCCTATCCATATTCGAAACGGAGACTCGCCGCTAAGGGAGGAGTGCCAGGAAATTATTTATTTTAAAAGCATGCAACTTTTGGTAGTAACTGAATGTCTTAGCATTGGTTTTTCATAGGATATTGGATTTAAAACGGGGAGAGATTTTTATCTCACCCCTTTATTTTTTAGGCCAGTATCCCAACCGGTAACAAATTGCTTCTCAAAGCGGCCCAAAAAAAGCCGCAAATTTTGCAGCTTCTTTTTATAAATATTTCACTTCATTCCTAAACGATCAGCATGGCATCTCCATAACTGAAGAAACGGTATTTGTCTTTAATTGCTTTTTTATAAGCTTCCATTACCACATCATAGCCGGCAAAGGCACAAGTCATAATTAACAAACTTGTTTTTGGCAAATGAAAGTTGGTAACGAGTGCATCAGCAATAGAAAAATTATATGGCGGATGAATAAACATGTTCGTCCATCCTTCTGAAGGTTTTAATAGTTTTTGAGCAGTAAAAGAAGATTCCATTGCCCGCATGGTTGTTGTACCAACAGAGCAAATTCTTCTGCCATCTGTTTTTGCCTTGTTTACAATAGCGCAGGCTGTTTCATCAATGCCATAATATTCAGCATCCATTTTATGTTTGCTAAGGTCTTCCACTTCAATCGGGCGAAAAGTACCAAGGCCTGTATGAAGGGTTACTTCTGCAAAACGAAGCCCTTTGATTTCCAGCCTTTTTATCAATTCCTTACTGAAGTGTAATCCCGCAGTTGGAGCTGCAACAGCACCTTCATGCTTTGCATATACGGTCTGGTAACGCTCCTTATCTTCTTCGTCCGGCTTGCGCTTGATATATTTTGGTAAAGGCGTTTCACCCATAAAGTCCAGCATCGTTCTGAATTCTTCTTCAGTGCCATCCCATAAAAAACGAATGGTACGTCCGCGGCTGGTGGTGTTATCAATTACTTCTGCAACCAGTTCATCATTTTCACCAAAATATAATTTATTGCCAACACGAATTTTACGGGCCGGGTCAACAATTACATCCCACAAACGGTTGGGCTTATTTAATTCTCTCAATAAAAACACTTCAATCTTTGCCCCTGTTTTTTCTTTGCGGCCATACATACGGGCAGGAAATACCTTTGTGTTATTTACCACCATTACATCCTTGTCATCAAAGTACTCGATAATATCACGGAAGTTTCTGTTTTCTATTTCACCGGTCTTACGATGGATAACCATCATCCGGCTGTCTTCTCTTCTCTTGGTTGGGTTTTGGGCAATAAGGTTTAATGGAAGGTCGAATCGGAACTGACTTAATTTCATATTGATCAATAAATTTTGAATGATAACCAGCCCTGATACTGTAGTGATTTACAGAGATATGTAGCCATTGAAAGGCACTTATCATGTTACGGCATGATTTTAAGAGTGCAAAGCTACGGCTTTTTAAGGAATTTGATTCAAGTTTTATGGAAACCGCAATGGTACAACATCTGCATATTTTAATTCGTTAAATATGCCTTTATATTTTGTAAAATGTGCTATTCTGCTCAACTTTATAACAATGGGAAAATTTAATACAAAGCCGAGGTTTTACAGGAGCAGAAAGGTGATGTTGGTAATAGTGGCATTACTGTATTGCCTGCAGGGTGTGAGTCAAAAAAATGCTCCAAATAAATACCCCAGCCTGTTTTGGGAAATCTCCGGAAATGGATTAAAAAAGCCTTCCTATCTTTTTGGTACCATGCATGTGAGCAATAAAATGGTATTTCATCTGAGCGATTCTTTTTACTACGCCATGAGAAATGTAGATGCTGTGGCGCTTGAGCTGAACCCAGATGTCTGGCAGGGCCAGATGGTTAACCTCGACAGGTTAAAGCAGAACTATTCCAATTTTGTAAAAGCGCCGGGTGATGATTTGCTAACTGAGAATTCTTTTCGTATTAAACCTTATGATGACGAATTAAAAATAGCACTGAGCACCGAACCAACTGTTGTAAATAATTTGCTGTACCGCAGTTACAAGGCCAGGGAAGATTTTGAAGAGAATACATTTTTGGATATGTATATTTTTCAGACCGGGAAAAAAATGGGCAAGCGTTCTGCCGGCGTGGAAGATTTTTATGAAACGGAAAAAATAGTGCTGCAGGCGTATGCGGATATGGCGACGGAGAAAAACAAAAAACAAATTGATACGGATGGGGAATCAATGGGAGATATTACCAAGAAAATACAGGAAGCTTACCGCCGGGGTGATCTTGATTTGATGGATTCGCTGGACATTATGACAGAAAGATCCATCGCCTTCAGGGAAAATTTTTTATACAAACGCAACGAAGTACAAGCTAACTCAATTGATACCATTGTAAAAAAAAGCAGCCTTTTTGTTGGCGTTGGTGCAGCACATTTGCCCGGACCAAGAGGCGTGATAGAATTGCTGCGTAAAATGGGGTACCATTTGCGGCCGATAAAAATGACCGACAGGGACGCAGCAAAAAAAGAAGAAACAGATAAATTAAAAGTGGCGGTGGCATTTGCTGAAAGGCATGCGGATGATGGGTTTTACAGTGTTGATATGCCCGGGCCTTTATTTAAAATGACAGATGAATTTCAGGGGTTGGATAGAAGACAATATTCAGACATGAGTAACGGCAGTTATTACCTGGTGACAAGAATCAACACCCATGCGGCTTTTATTGGTCAAAGTGAGGAACAGGTGATTAAGAAAGTGGATAGCATGCTGTATGAAAACATACCCGGAAAAATTGTTAAAAAATTGTCCGTAGAAAAAAATGGATATCACGGATTTGATATAACGAACAAAACAAGAACAGGAGATCTGCAGCGGTACAATATTTTTATAACGCCATTCGAAATATTAGTTTTTAAAATGAGCGGTAAGGAAAGTTATGTAGAGGGTGAAGAAGCCAATCATTTCTTTTCCTCCATCAGGTTAAAAAAAATGGAAGACAAACACATGGTTTACACCCCGGCTCAAGGTGGATTTTCTGTTAAAATAATTCACCAACCCAAAGAGAGTATGGATGGCAGCAACAGTGATGGTATTGACAGATGGGAGTATGAAGCAATGGATAAAACAACAGGAGATGCCTACCTTATTCTTAAAAAAATGGTATACAATTTTAAGTTCCTCGATCAGGATACTTTTGATTTAAAGTTGATAGAAGAATCTTTTCGTTCACCAGATTTTTTTTCAAAACAGCTGCAACGGCGTATTGGCAATTTTAATGGTTACCCAATGCTTGATGTGAAAGAGAAAATGAAAGATGGCAGTTTTGTTACGGCACGGTATATCATAAAAGGACCACAATATTTTGTGATTGCTGCCAGGAGTAAAAACGAAAAAAGAGATTTCAGTGACTATTTTAATTCTTTTCATTTTGCACCTTATAATTACACTTCTCCTAAAGTTTATACAGATACTTTTATGCACTTTATTGCAACAACGCCCGTTGCGCCTGATTTTGATGAAGACTACCGGGCCAAACTGGAACAGGTGAGCAAAGAAGTTGCAGGCAGCAGAAGATACGCCAACTATAACAGTTACTGGCCTAAAACCCGCAATGCGGTTTTTAGAAGTGATTCCACAGGAGAAATGATCGGGGTTTCCATTCAGCCCTATCCTAAATATTTTTATGTAAGAGATACAGCAAAATTCTGGACAGATGAAATGAAAAAGTATACAGAGAAAAGTGATCTTTTACTGTATAGCAAAGATTCTTTTTTACTTGCCAATGGAACCAGGGGCTTATCATTTGTATTACGGGATTCCGGTTCTTCCAGGACCATCAACCGCCTCAGTTTATTACAGGGTAATTACCTTTTTAACCTGGTTACGATGGGAGATACGATGAATGTTCAAAGCAGTTTCATCCATACTTTTTTTGACAAATTTGAACCCGGAAAAAAAGTAGGGAGAAGCATATTTAGAGACTGCCTCGACAACTTTTTTACCGATCTTTTTAGTAAAGACAGTTCCATCCATGCAAAGGCTGTGCAGGACCTGAGCAATGTATATTATGGAGAAAAAGGGGTGCCGAAAATAATGAATGCGCTTCAGAAACTATCGCCTAAAGACTATGACTATTTGATTGTTAAAAGTAAACTGATTGCTGAACTCGGCTATATCAAAGATTCAGCCAACCAGGTTGTGGTTGATCATCTTAAAAGGATATATGAACGAACTGCCGATACAAGTATTTTTCAAAATGAAGTGATAGAAGCGTTAGCAAGGCATAAAACCACCAAGGCAATTGCGCTTTTTAAAGAGTTGATTTTACAGGATCCTGCTGTTTTTGACAGAGATTTTGGGTATACCAATTTGTTTGAAAGATTGGAAGATTCGTTGCAGTTGGCAGCTTCATTGTACCCGGAAATTTTGCAGCTGACATCTTTAGAAGATTATAAAGAACCTGTGACTTCACTTCTTGTAAGACTTGTTGACAGCGGTTTTATTAAAGCGGCACAATACAGCAGCTTCTTCAACAAGATTTATTTTGATGCAAAAATAGCCTTGAAAAAACAGCAGGGAAAAGAAGAGAAAAAACTGGCTGAAAACAAAATGAAAGACGATGGCGACGATGAAAACGAAGTGATACCTGTAAAAGGATACACTGCTACTAACAACAATGAGGCTTTAAATAATTACGCCACCTTATTGATTCCCTTTTATGACAGTAATGCTACGGTACCTAAATTTTTTGATAAACTACTCCGGTCGAAGGAAGATGATATTGTAATGAATACTGCCCTGCTACTATTGCGCAACAAAAAACCACTTGCAGATAGCGTACTGTTTGCACTGGCGGCAAAAGATAAAACAAGAGGTTTATTGTTTGAAAAAATGGAAAAGATAAACAGGCTTGATAAATTTCCATCGCTGTACAAAACGCAATTGGCAATGGCACGCAGCTACCTGGTGGCCGATAAAAATTATGCTGCGATTGACAGTATTGTTTACGTATCGAAACAAACCACAGCATATGATAGAAAGCGGGGGACCGTTTATTTTTTCAAGTACCGGGTAAAAAAACAGGGTGACTGGAAAATTGGTATCAGTGGCCTGCAGCCTGAAAATTTAAAAGATGTCAGCAGTGATGATAAATTATGTCTTATGACGGATAAAAAAATTAAAGAAGATATTCCGGTGCAGGAACAGTTTCAGGAGCAGCTAAAAAAGATATTATTTAATTTTCATAAGAGTGCCCGTAATTTTTTTGAGACGGATACAAACGGTTATCGGTTTAAAAGAAGAATGGCTGAAGAAGATTAGGCAGCTATGCAGTATGAAGGAATTAAAACATAATTGATTTTCCCGGTATAGCAGCTATCAATTTTTTGGTGTAGTCATTTTGGGGATTGGTATATACTTCATCAGCAGGGCCTTCTTCCACAATTTTGCCGTTATTCATTACCAATATGCGATCACTGATGTAACGAACGACCGACAGATCGTGCGATATAAAAATGGAGGTAAAGCCATATTCTTTTTTAAGATCGTTTAATAAATTTAATACCTGTGCCTGAACACTCACATCTAACGCACTTACGCTCTCATCAAAAATCAAAAATGAAGGATTTAAAACAAGCGCACGGGCAATACAAATACGTTGCCTTTGCCCGCCGCTAAACTGATGTGGATAGCGGTTGAAGTGTTCCGCTGTTAAATTTACTTTTTCAAGTAAATCCACCGCCCGTTCTTTACGCTGACCCTTACTATTTAAAATGCCATGCACATTCATTGGTTCAGTCATGGCATTACCAATCGTTAATCTTGGATTCAACGAGCCGTAAGGATCCTGGAAAACCATTTGTAATTCCTTTCTTAACGGCTGTAATTCTTTTGAAGACAAGGCTGCCAGGTTTGATCCATTCAAAATAATATTCCCCGATGTAACTGGAATTAATTGCAAAATCGCTCTGCCCAACGTTGTTTTTCCACAGCCACTCTCGCCCACCAGTCCCAACGTTTCGCCTTTACTGACAATAAAACTTACCTCATCTACGGCCTTAAAAGGCTGGTTGGGTTTGCCAAACAAAAATGACCGTTTGCCATTATAATGCACGCTCAGTTTTTCAACTTTTAAAACCGGAGACAATACTGCATTATCAGCAGTTTGATTATCTCTATTTGACAAAGTTTTATTCTCATCAATGTTCGAAGTGACAAGCGTCTTTTTTACGTGTGCCTGATTATTTTCATTGCCATCAAAAAAGTCACTAACAACTGGTAGTTTCACTCCGCGTGCATGCAGCGCTGGCCTGCATGCTAATAAAGCCTTTGTGTAAGCTTGTTGCGGGTGTTGCAATACTTCTTTTGTTTTACCCTGCTCAACAATCTGTCCTTTATACATTACTAAAATGCTGTCAGCTATGTCTGCAACAAGGCTAAGGTCATGTGTAATAAAAATAACGCCCATGCCCGTTTTTTGCTGTAATTTTTTTATTAACTCAAGAATTGTTTTTTGAACGGTTACATCCAGTGCTGTAGTTGGCTCATCAGCGATTAAAAGAGAAGGGGCACAACTCATGGCCATGGCAATCATCACCCGTTGTTTTTGTCCGCCACTTAGCTGGTGTGGATAACGGTCAATTAATTCTGCAGCATTGGGAAGATCAACCTGTTGAAATAGCTCTATGGCTTTTTGCCTGGCAGCCTTTGCTGAAATTTGCTGGTGCAATTGAATTGATTCCATTACCTGATGGCCACATGTAATGACTGGATTCAATGATGTCATTGGTTCCTGGAAAATCATGGCGATGTCTTTTCCACGGATCGAATTCATTTGCCTGCCACTTGTTTGCAATAAATCAACAGCCGGTTGAATTGCTGGTGCAAATATCAATTTGCCTTTTACCAAAGCCTGTTGTGGAAGTAATTGCAGCAATGACAATGCGGTAACAGATTTCCCTGAACCGGATTCACCCACAATCGCCAGGATCTCGCCGGCATTAACAGTAAATGAAATGTTTTTTACAGCGTTGTTTAGAGCTGCTCCTGATGTAAAATCAATTGATAAATTTTGTACCTGTAAAAGTGGCTGAGTCATCCGGTTAAAATTAGCAAATAACATTTAATTGCTGCTGTGGATTGTGGGAAGCGTTTTTTTACCTGACAGATGATTTTTGACACCGGGTTTTACAGCCGGTTCATTATGAAGTCATAGAGCGGAATGACTGCCCAGGTGTGATAATGATATGAGGAAAAATGATTTTCCCTAAATTTGCAATCCGGTTCAATAACCGGTAACCTGATAAAAGTAAAAGTAAGACCATGGGAAGAATATTTGAAGTACGAAAAAGTTCCATGTTTGCCCGCTGGGACAAAATGGCGAAGAACTTTACCCGCATTGGAAAAGAAATTGTTATTGCGGTAAAAGCAGGTGGGCCTGATCCCAATGGCAATGCGGCATTGAGAAGATGTTACCAGAATGCCCGGAGTGTAGGAATGCCAAAGGATAGGGTAGAGGCGGCTATTAAAAGGGCCATGGGTAAGGAAATGGTGCACTATGATGAAATTTTGTATGAAGGCTATGCGCCGCATGGTATTGCTATATTGGTAGAAACCGCAACCGATAACCCTACGAGAACTGTTGCCAATGTAAGAATGCATTTCACTAAAAGTGGTGGTAGCTTAGGCACCAGCGGAAGTGTTGCTTTTACCTTTAATCGCCTGGGAGAATTTAAAATAAAAAATACCGGTTTAAATATCGAGGACCTGGAGCTGGAACTGATTGACTACGGTTTGGAAGAAATAGGCGAAGACAGCGAAGGAAATATTGTTATCCGCACCACTTTTACTGAATTTGGCCACATGGCAAAAGCACTGGAAGAAAAGAAGATTGAAGTGATTACAGCTGAATTGACCAGGATACCAATGAATACTACAGAGCTGAGCGAAGAAGCTGCCCAGGACGTGTTTAAGTTAGTTGATAAGTTAGAGCAGGATGAAGATGTACAGAAAGTGTATCACAACATGAAATAGTTTTTACGTCTGATTTCTTTAGTGATGTAGTATTTTAGAATGAAAGGTCGTCATCGAATTGAAGGAAATCAAACATTAACCATCATAATCAGTCAGCATTAAATTGTTATTTCCCCTTTCATATAAAACACGCATTGGCCGCTAATAGTTACCCTTTCAGCATTCAATTGTTCGCACCATAATTCGCCGCCACGTTTGGATAATTGCAATGCATGCAATTTATTTTTTCCCAGTTTTTCGCTCCAGAAAGGAATTAATTGGGCATGCGCAGAACCGGTAACAGGATCTTCGTTAATGCCAGCGCCGGGTGCAAAAAATCTTGAAACAAAATCGGCCTTTTTTCCCGGAGCGGTAATGATCATTTTATCAAAATGCTTTTTCATTAGAGTGAAGTCAGGTGTGCAGCTTTGTACATCGTCTTCTGTTTCCAGCTCTATCAAAATATCACGGTATTTGTATACACCGGCAATGATTGGATCACCCAATATTTCAGTTAAAGAATCATCATATAATTCCAGTCTTTCCGGCTTCCAGCTTGGAAAATCCATTTCTATCAGGTCGTCTTTTTTGGTTATGGTAAGAATGCCACTTTTAGAATTAAAACGTACCACCTTTTTATTAAAACCGAGTATGGTGAACAAGACATAAGCACTAGCCAGTGTGGCGTGACCGCAAAGATTGATTTCTACTTCCGGCGTAAACCACCGGATATCATAATCAGCAGCAGGCGAAATTGAGGGGACAAAAAAAACAGTTTCAGATAAATTATTTTCAAGTGCAATGTTTTGCATTATTGTATCATCCAGCCATTGCTGCAGCGGAATGACGGCTGCAGGATTGCCGGAAAAAAGCCGGTTTGCAAAAGCATCAACCTGGTATAAGTCTAAGTTCATAACAATAAATGATACAATTTAAATTAGCAGCAAAAATTATTCTGCCATCATTTCTTTCACCACCCTTACTACATCTTCAACATTGGGTTTGCTGAAGTAATCGCCATCACTTGCATAAGATGGCCGGTGATCCTGCGCAGTAATTGTTCTCGGGGCTACATCCAGGAATTTATAGCCACCTTGTTCTTCCATTACTTTATTAAACATGAATGCGGCGGCGCCGCCGGGTACATCTTCATCAACAAACAAAATGCGGTTGGTTTTTTGCAACGATTTTGCAATGGCGTGGTGGATATCGAATGGCAATAAAGTTTGCACATCCATCACTTCGCAACTGATACCTAATTTATTAAGTGAATTTACTGCATCAAGCACAACACGCAGGGTAGAACCATAAGTTACGATGGTAACGTCGTTTCCTTCATGTACAGTTTCCGGAACACCCAGCGGCACCGTAAAAGCGAGTAAATTATCGGGTAATTTTTCTTTAAGGCGATACCCGTTCAGACATTCAATCATCAGAGCGGGGTCATTGCTTTGCATCAGCGTATTGTACATGCCTGCAGCCTGCACCATATTTCTTGGTACACAAACGTAGATGCCGCGTAATGAATTTATGATCATTCCCATTGGGGAACCGCTGTGCCAAATACCTTCCAGCCGGTGGCCTCGTGTCCGTATAATCATGGGACAACTTTGCTGGCCGGCTGTACGAAAATGTGTAGTTGCCAAATCATCGCTTAATGTTTGTAATCCGTACAACATGTAATCAATGTATTGAATTTCGGCTATGGGACGCAAGCCTCTTAAAGCCAACCCAATGCCCTGGCCCATTATCGAAAGTTCTCTTATGCCGGTATCGAATATGCGCTGATCTCCATATTTAGCCTGCAGTCCGCTGAACCCCTGGTTTACATCGCCAATAAAGCCCAAGTCTTCGCCAAAGGCAGTTACTTTATCGTTACTGGCAAACAGCGCATCAAAATAATGGTTAAGCACTTCATACCCATTTACAATTTTGGCATCTTCTGAATAGTATGGATTAATTACGGTAACATTCAATGCAGATTTAGGTCCTTCGTTATACAAGAAAGAATTATACAGTTTTGCGTTAGCCCTTCTTAGCTGCTGGTAATGATTATTCAATTCCTCAGTCCCCGTACTATTGCCCGCAATATCAAGCGCAGTAGCCATCGCCTTTAAAACTTCTCTCCGCAAGGGTTCCCTGTTGTTGTTCAATTCCAGCATAATATTGCTGACTTCTGCACTTTTTTCGGCAGTTAATTGTTGCGAAAGATCACTTAATAAAGGAAGGCATTCTGCTACCTGTTGTTTTATGGGAGCGATGTATTTTTCCCATGCCTTTTGTTTACTTTCCTTAATAAATAATTTTGCATTTATCTCAATTTCAACCAATTCATTTTCTTCGGCGAGTGCATTTGCCATAATCCACTCCCGCATTTGCTTAATGCAATCCCATTCTCTCTCCCAGGCAAGTCTTTCTGGTTTTTTATACCGCTCGTGGCTACCGGATGTTGAATGTCCCTGCGGTTGTGTTATTTCTTCTACGTGAAAAATGGCAGGGATGTGAGTGTCTCTTATTTTCTGAATCGCCGGTTCAAATACTTCGCACATGCCAGCATAGTCCCAGCCCTTTAATTTATAAATATCAAGGCCGTTTGTGCCTTCTGTTTTTTGCATTCCTCTTAGCGCAGTGGAAATAGAGCCCTTGGTCGTTTGAAGGTGTTTTGGAACAGAAATGCCGTATCCGTCATCCCAAATAAAAATGGCCAGTGGTACCTGCAGAACGCCGGCTGCATTTACTACTTCCCAAAAATGACCTTCGCTTGTGGATGCATCTCCTATGGTACAAAAGCACACTTCGTTGCCGTTGTCACTTAAATTACGATGTTGTTTAAACGTATCTACATTTCTGAATAGTTTAGACGCCAGCGCCAAACCCAGTGCACGTGGCATTTGGCCCGCAGTAGGGGCCATATCACTGCTGGTATTTTTTATGTAGGCAAGATCAAGCCATTCGCCATTTTCATCTGCATTTTTTGTTGCAAAGTGTGCGTTCATCTGGCGACCTGCACTAAAAGGGTCATTGTTGATATCGGGATCTGCAAATAATTGAGCGAAATATTGTTCAACAGTAGCCATGCCGGCGGCAAACATAAATGTCTGGTCACGATAATACCCTGCCCTGAAATCGCCCGGTTTAAAAAACTTGGCCATTGCTACCTGTGCTACTTCTTTGCCGTCTCCAAAAATGCCAAATTTTGCCTTGCCTGTAAGCACTTCTTTTCTTCCCATCAGGCTGGTTTCCCTGCTTTCGCAGCTAATACGGTAATCTTTCAGCACTTCATTCCGGAAATGATCAAAACTTAATTTTTCCTGCAATGCAGTATCATTGGTATTTACTGTATCCATTCAACAAATGTAAAATAATAGTTGTGATGATTGTTAAAAAAAACATAACCCCCTGACAATTTGTAATGGTTTTAATCGTTTTTGTATCTTTGGATCAATATTTGAAAACTTACACATCAAATGAAAAAAGTATTTACACTGGCTGTTGTTTGTTTTGCTGCACTTTACGTGCCTGCACAGTCAACAGATTTAGCTAAAAATACTCCCAAACAGCCTTCTTCTTTAAGCGGTACAACTACCGTACCGGCAGAAGTTTTAGGATTAAAAGAAACAGCATTTGATTTTGGTAAAATTCCGCAAGGCAGACCCGTTACACATGTTTTTGAAGTGATAAACAATGGAAAGGATTCATTAAAAATCAGTAATGTTCAGGCAAGTTGTGGTTGTACTACACCTGACTGGGACAGAAATAAAATACAGGCCCCTAAAGAAAAAACAGCTATCACAGTTGGTTACAATGCAGCAAGTGAAGGACCTTTTACAAAAATTATTACAATCACTTATAACGGGAATGAATCTAAACAAATAACTATTACTGGAGAGGTTTGGAAAACACCAGCTACTTCTGCACCTGAAAATAAAGAGCTAGGAAGTTTAAAAGATTTATAATAAATTTAAAAACAATTCAAAAAAAATATCATGAAAACATTTTTATTATCCGCAGCTGTACTTGCGATAACGTCAACAGTATTTGCACAACCACAGGCAAAAAAAGTAGCTGATGTTGCCAAATTTACGAATGAGACAATTGACTTTGGGAAAATAAAACAAAGTGTTCCTGCTAAAGGTACTTTTACAGTTACCAACATCAGCAGCACACCTTTAATTATTGAGCAAGCAAATCCAACTTGCGGATGTACTATTTCTGATTATACAAAAGAGCCAATAGCTCCGGGTAAAACTGGTGTTATCAATGCAACTTACAATGCAGCCAATGCAGGTCATTTTGAAAAACATTTAACTGTAAAATTTGCTGGTATTGATGAAATGAAAAGCATCACTTTTACAGGTGAGGTTATTACAGCAGAGGAGTTTGATAAAGCAAAAGCAGCGGCTCCGGCAGTTGAAGCAAAACCAGCAACAACAGCTGTCGCAGCACCTGTTCCAGCGAAAGGGGTTAAAAAAGTAAAAACAAAAAGCAGTAAGAAATAACAAAATAAAAATTTGATTTAAGAAGTCTCCGCCACAACGGAGGCTTTTTTATTTTTTATTAGTAACATAAACGCCAGCCAGAATGATCACCATGCAGATTACCTGCAGAATGCCAAAATATTCTCCATAAATAATTCCCCATGCAATAGCAACAAATGGAATCACATAAGTAACCATACTTGCGAAAATTACCCCCGCTCTTTTTACCAGCATATAAAATATAATCGTGGCGATAGCTGTACCGCCAACACCTAACACAACTGCCGCTGACGTTGATATCAGCATTGAAGTGTGCTGTAATGGCAACTTGAAATATCCCGTATATACAAGTATCAGCAGTGCAGGAATAGCATTCAATGAAAGAGCTACAGCCGTAATGTGAAGGGAAGGAATGTGCAATAGTTTTTTGGAAACCATATTTACGTTAAAACCATACAGAAAGGTGGCTAACACAATTAGCACTACCGACATGGAATTTTGACCGGCTTGTAAATGCCCTTTACTTAGAAGTAACAATACGCTGCCACTTAAAGCAATTGCAATACCTGTTACTTTGTTTACTGACGTATTGGTATGAAAAAAAATAACACCATTGATAATTATAAACACGGGTGTCAATGCGTTGAGCGTGCCTGCCAGGCTGCTATCTACTTTTTCCTCGGCCATACAGAATAGAAAAGCAGGTATAAGGCTTCCGATACTTCCTGACAAAAAAATAAGTAGTAATTTTTTTGCGGGAATACCTTTAATACATTTTAGAGCGATCGGTAATAATATCAGTCCGGATGCCGCAATCCTCACAGCGGCTACCTGGTAAGATGACAATTGTGTTAGACCTATTTTCATTAAGATGAAGCTACTGCCCCAAATCAATGAAAGTGAAATAAGCAGCAGCCAGTTAATAACAGTTTTATTCATTTGAGCCTGCAAAGTAGCAGTAAATAAATCAAATCTTTAATTGTATCCAGATTATGTTACCTAATTGTTTTTCTTAATATTTTGTTGGAAACATAATTATAAAAATATATTTTCGTATCGTCTTATTTTCTATCAATTAACCATTTAAAAATCATTATTATGGGATTTATCAAAGAATTTAAAGATTTTGCTATGAAAGGCAACGTCGTAGATCTTGCAGTTGCTGTTATTATTGGTGGTGCGTTTGGTGCTATTGTGTCTTCTCTCGTAGATGATATCATCACACCATTATTATTAACACCGGCATTGAAAGCGGCGGGAGCAGCCGACATCGAACATCTTAGCTGGGGGGCTGTAAAATATGGCAAATTTCTATCTTCTGTAATTAAATTTATTGTTATAGCCCTTGTGCTGTTTTCTATTATAAAAGCTGCCAACGCGGTAACGAAGAAAGAAGAAGCTGCCCCACTACCACCTTCAGAACCTTCTTCAACTGACAAGTTATTAATGCAGATAAGAGACGAGCTTAAAAAATAATGCAATTTTTTATGTTATATAAAGATACACCTGCGAAGGTGTATTTTTTATATCAGGCAACTTATATTATCAAAAAGTTGTCTTAGCGGTAAATTATTTATTTCAATTAAAACCAAATAGAATGAAAAAAGCTATTTATCTGTGTTCCCTGTTATTAATCAGTGTTATTATTTCACAGGCACAGTCAGAAACAAATGTAAAGACTTCAACCAATGTAGATGGAGCAATTTCAACAGTAGCGAAAAATAAAGCAGATACCACTCTAAAAGATGGTTGGGTTAAAGCCGGAACAATCAATATCAGCCTGACAGAATTAGGACAAAATAATTATTGGACAGCTGTTAAAGGTGGTGGTAACACTTCTTTTTTTGGTGTTAAGGGTATTATATCATACGATTTCAACAGAAAAAAAGGAAAGACAAACTGGTTAAATTCTTTAAATGGAAGATATGCAGGCACTAGTTCTTCAGTCTATGTTCCTGCAACAAACAGTTCCAAGTCAGTGCCTTTTACAAAGAGCGACGACTATTTAAACTTTAGTTCTATTTACGGAAAAGAGTTTAGTAAAGAATGGAGTTATGCAGCCTTCTTTAGTTTGGAAAGTCAGTTTGAGCGGTTCATGACTCCCGGTTATATCAAACTTGGCCCAGGGTTTTTATACAAGCCAAGTAATCATTTCAACTTGCTTATTTCTCCGGCAATGTCCAATTTAACCACCAAATTAACTGCCAGTTCCAAGCCGTTGTCACTGTACGGTGTAGATGCAGGTAAAAAAGTTGCTTTTGGATTAGGTGCCTATGCCAGGGCCAGTTTTTCTTACGATTTGTCTAAAGGAATTTTATATACCGGTTTTGCTGATGTTTACTCAAATTACCTGAAAAATCCGGGCAATTTAATTGTAAACTGGAACAACCTGTTTGCTTTTACAGTAAATAAGTATATCGCCGCAACAGTTAGTTTTAATTTACGTTATAATGATCTGGAAGTTGCCAGAATGCAAACGCAACATGGAATTGGTATCGGCTTCAACTATAAATTTTAATAGCTGTAAGATTTTCTTATACAATTTGGATTTTTTAGTAATGGCTGGTGCTAAAAAATGCCAGCCGTTTATTTAGTTCAAAATATTTTCAATGAAATACCTATTTGTAACTGCAGTCTTTTTGTGCGTTTTGGATATTGCCATTGCACAGGATACATCTCTTAAGGAGATGAAAGTAATTGCAGAAAACGCTGTAAAAAATGACACTATAAAAAAAGCAGATAAAAACGGGTGGATTAAAGGCTTAGCATGCAGTATCAGTCTTACCCAGGTAAGCAACAGCAATTGGATTTCAGCAGGAGGCGATCGATTTTCTCTTTCAACAGCAGCAACTGTCAATGCTTTTGCTTCCAAAAAATGGGGCAGAAAAAACTGGGATAACTCGCTGGATTTTAACTATGGCCTGATAAAAACTACTTCTCTTGGTTCGCGAAAATTCAATGACCGCATTGACCTGGTTTCAAAATATGGATATGCGCCTGCAAACTGGAACAAAGTAAATATTTCAATTTTGGGCCAGTTAAGGACGCAATTAACCAGCGGGTATGAATACAATTATTTTGAAACTGCAAACAAAAGAAGGAATTCAGGCTTTTTTGCCCCTGCTTATATTGTGATAGCACCTGGCATCAGCTGGACTCCACTTTCCTGGTTTTCTGTATTTGGTTCTCCTCTCGCAACAAGATGGACAATTGTTACCAACGGTCCTTACAGTTATCTTTCCCAGGGCGGTATATTTAACAGTCACATGGAAACGCCACTGGCCACACTCTATGGTGTAAATCCTTTGAAACAGCATAGGGGAGAGTTTGGTACTTTTGTTACAGCAGTGATCAGGAAAGATATTGTGAAAAATGTTGCCTATTCCGGCAAGCTGGATTTATACAGTAATTACCTTAGAAATCCGCAAAATGTTGATCTATTTTGGACAAATCAATTTAAGGTAAAGGTAAATCGATTTATCCAGGTAAGTTATTCTTTAGATCTTTTATATGATGATGATGTAAAAAAATCTTCAGTGCCGTCGCAGACAATAGGTTTGCAGATGTTATCCACCTTGGGTGTGGGTTTTGCGCTTAATTTATAAATCTCTCTTAACTTATTTATACATTTGCCCTCCGGTTTAGCCGGAGGATTTTTTGTAACCTAACTTTTTACTTTGGCCAATAATACATACCAGATAAAACTGGACCAGTTTGAGGGACCGTTTGATTTGCTTCTCTTCTTTATTGAAAGAGATGAACTGGATATTTACAATATTCCGATTACAAAAATAACCAATGATTTCCTGGATTTTATCCATCAAACAGAAAAGCTGAACATTGAACTGAGTAGTGAATTTATTTTATTTATCAGCACCCTGATGCGCATAAAGGCAAAAATGCTTATTCCAAGAAAGGAAATTGATGAACAGGGCAATGAAATTGACCCCCGGCAGGAACTGATCAATAAAATACTGGAATATAAAAGATTTAAAGAAGCATCGGCAAAAATGGCGGAGTTGGAGGAAACACGCATGCTGATGCTGAAGCGCGGCAACCTGCAAAGAGAATTATCGCAAATAGGAGAAGAAGCTGGTGAAGGCACAGAGATACAGGCTGTTACTTTATTTAAACTGATGAAAGCCTTCGAAAAAGTGGTGCAGCGACTACACGAAAAAAATAACAGGCCGGTGCATACAGTTGTGCAATACAATTATACGATGGAAGAAAGTCGTGATTACATGTTAACTACCTGCCGTGCTGCTAAAAATGCTTCATTCGAAAAAATATTTGAAGTATGCCAGGATCGTATACATGCACTGTTCCTTTTTTTAAGTTTACTGGAGTTGTCACAACAGAAATATTTAATTATTGTAACCGGGGAAGGACGAAATAATTTCCTGGTAGAGTACAATGAAAACCGGGAGGAAGATAACAGCATTCCCTTAGATTATAACGAGATGACCAGTTTTAACTAATTAAGCCCCCTTTTAAAGGGGGTATTTTTTGCTGTTTTGTCAGGTAATTTAAAGCGGTACCAATTTGAAGTTTAAACATTGATTTTTATTAAAAAAATAGTAGTTTATGACAACAGTATTGTATAAAGCAGCCGACAGGGGCACAGGAGATTATGGTTGGTTAAAGCCTAATTATTATTTTAGTTTCGGCCAGTATCACAATCCAAAAAACTTACACTTTGGGGTATTAAGAGTTTTGAATGACGATTATATTGCAGGGGGTGGGGCCTTTCCAACCCATCCGCATGACAATATGGAAATTGTTACCATACCTTTTACAGGTGCACTGAAACACAAAGACAGCACAGGCGGGGCTGGTATTATTAAGGCTGGGGATGTCCAGATTATGAGTGCCGGTACAGGTGTACAACATTCGGAAGCAAATGCGTCAGCAACGGATCCGGTTACGCTGTTTCAGGTATGGATTTTTCCAAAGGTAAATAACATACAGCCACGATATGATCAGCGGACTTTTGATTTAAATGAACGAATCAATAAATGGCAATATATTGTTAGTGCTGATGAAAAAGATAATGCGCTCTGGATCAACCAGGATGCCCGCTTTGCATTAACCTCGCTAAAGGCAGGAAGCACACTTGCATACACCAATAAATTTTCCGGCAACGGCGTTTTCCTGGTAAGTATTAGCGGTACTGTAACCGTAGGGGAAACTACATTAGGCAGAAGGGATGCACTTGGTATCGACGGAACAGACAGCTTTTCCGTCACTGCAAATGAAGATGCAGAATTGTTGGCAATCGAAATCCCAATGAATTAAGGATGCCTGAATAAAAAAAGGAGAATTGTCTTCACAACTCTCCTTTTTGATATCAATCAAATTATTTTACAGAACCCATTTTAGCTTCTATACTTAATGTAGCGTGAGGTACCGCTCGCAAGCGGGCCTTATCAATTAATTTGCCTGTTACACGACAAATTCCATAGGTCTTGTTCTCAATGCGCATAATGGCCTTTTCCAGATGATCAATAAAAGTGATCTGGCGGCTTGCCATCTGGCTCAGTTGTTCTCTTTCCATACTCAGACTTCCATCTTCCATCGTCATGTAGCGGTTGTCACCTTCATCTCCGCCCATTTCATCTTTCCTGGTAATTAAACCATGCAGGTAAGCCAATTCTTTTTTTGCCGCTTCCAGTTTACGCTGAATCAATTCTTTAAATTCAAGTAATTCAGGATCGCTGTAACGTTGTGAAGGCGCACCCGGATCTCTTTCAGTTTTATCCAATACAGATTTTGTGAAATCCGGCTGGTATTTTCGAACTGTTTTGGTAGCAATTTTAGGAATTACTACAGGCTTGGGGGCAGGCACTTTAATATCTTTTGCTTTAACATCTGCAGCTGGCTTTGAAGTTGCAGCGGCTTTTTCGCCAGTTGGTTTGGCTACTGGTTTTGTAATTTCTTCTTTTTTTGCCATAGGTTTTAATGCTGGTTTAACAGCTTTTGCAGCAGCTTTTTTAACGGCAGCTGGTTTTTTAATAACTTGTTTCACAACCGGTTTTGCTGATTTAACAGGTAACTTAACTTGCTTTGCAGCTGGCTTAATTTGTTTTTTAGCCTGAACCACTTTATGCGGACGCACATTTTTTTTAACGGACGCAGCTTTTTTAGGCGCAGCCTTAACTATGGTGTTTTTAGGTTTAGACGCAGCTTTGACTAATTTTTTAGCGACAACTTTAACGGGCGCTTTTTTTGACGCCACTTTTTTAACAGGTATGGCTTTTTTAACAGGTACAGCTTTTTTTACTGGTTTGGCTGTTTTATTACCAGAAGTTCGGGCAGATTTTACAACAGGCTTTGCTGCTGCTTTCTTTTTTGTTGCCATACTACTCTACTTGTTTAACTACGTTTACTATTAAGATGGCGTCATTCACTTCAATTTCAGTGCCGTTGTTTAGAACCGGGGAAAAAGCAAGCGAATCTGCCAAAATTTCGGCGCAAATATAATCTTTATATTGATTTAACGAAGATTGTAATATTTCATTTTGCAATACTGTCACATTTATCCTGTCAGTCAACTCAAAATTGCTTTCTTTCCTGATATTCTGAATCTTGTTTACAAATTCTCTTGCATTGCCTTCCTTTTTTAACTCATCGGTAATGGTAACGTCTAAAGCTACGGTTAAACTTCCTTTATTCGCCACTTCATAGCCAGGAATTTCATCTGTAGATATTTCTAAATCATCTGATGTTATATAAACGGGCTCCTGATTATCTGAAAGATATGCAGGATTCAATAAATATGGTCCTTCCTGAACTTTATTTATTTCCGAGTTATTGAATGATGCAATCACTCCGGCAGCCCACTTCATCCTGGTTCCCAGTTTTTTGCCGAGCGTTTTAAAGTTGGCCTTTGCTTTTTTCTTAATAAAGTCATTTTCAGCACCTAAAATATCTACCTCTTTAATATTGGTTTCGGCTTTTATGATTTCTTCTGCCATTTTTATTCTTGCAGCCATTTCGGAGTCAATAGCAGGTATAAAAGCTTTTTGCAGCGGTTGCCGTACTTTAATATTTACCTTTTTGCGCAGAGACAAAATGAGGGAGCAGGCATCCTGGGCCAACTGCATTCTTTTTTCAAGATCAATATCTATTATATCTTCGTTCACAAGCGGAAAATCAGTATGATGAACTGATTCTTCGTCAAATCGCTGGCCAACAGAATTCAAATTATTATATAACCAATCTGCAAAAAAAGGAGCTATGGGAGCCATTAATTTGCACACCGTTTCCAAACATTCATATAAGGTTTGGTAGGCACATATTTTATCATGGGCATAATCTCCTTTCCAGAACCGCCTGCGGCAAAGCCTTACGTACCAGTTACTTAAAAGCGTATCAACAAATTCTTCAATTGCCCGACCCGCCTGAGTTGGCTCATAATCATCCAGACTGAGTTGTACATTTTTTATTAAAGAATTAAGGCAAGATAATATCCATTGATCAATTTCCGGCCTGTCTTTTAGGGGGATATATGCCTCTTTAAAGGCAAACCCATCCACATTAGCATACAATGCAAAAAACTGGTAAGTATTATACAACGTGCCAAAAAATTTCCGTTGTACTTCTTTAATACCTCCTACGTCAAATTTAAGACTATCCCAAGGAGAAGCATTGGTAATAAGATACCAACGTGTAGCATCAGCCCCAAAACTGTTAATCGTGTCAAAAGGATCAACAACATTGCCAAGCCGTTTGCTCATTTTGTTGCCATTTTTATCCAAAACCAAACCATTACTCACTACCGTTTTATACGCAACGCTATCAAATAGCAAGGCGCCCAGTGCATGTAAAGTATAAAACCAACCCCTGGTTTGGTCAACACCTTCACATATAAAATCTGCCGGAAAAGCGCCGCTTATCGGGTTGGTTTTTGAGGCTGCGTGATATTGCCAAAAATTTGCTGTACTTAGCGGACCAAATTCGTTTGAACTGGTATCAGGTAAACCCCACTGGGCGTATGGCATAGCTCCACTATCGAACCAAACATCCACCAGGTCGGCCACCCTTTTCATTGGCTTGCCACTATCGCTTACCAATATTATGTCATCTACATAAGGCTTATGTAAATCGAGCAAGTTTTCATGCAGGTAATGCTTATTTGTTTCGCCGCCTAATACTTCACCAGCCTTTTTTATTTCACTATTCAGTTCTGCAATGGAGCCAATACATTGTTCTTCATCCCCCTCAGCTGTACGCCAAACCGGCAAAGGTGTTCCCCAGTACCGGCTGCGACTTAGGTTCCAGTCAACCATATTTTCCAGCCAGTTGCCAAAGCGACCCGTACCTGTTACTGATGGTTTCCAGTTGATGGTTTTGTTCAACTCAACCATCCTGTCTTTTACAGCAGTAGTTTTAATAAACCAGGCATCCAGCGGGTAATAGATAATTGGTTTGTCGGTGCGCCAGCAATGCGGATAGTTATGCTCAAATTTTTCAACTTTAAAAGCCCGGTTTTCTTTTTTTAGTTTTACGCTGATATCAACATTAACATCAACATAATCCTTTTCATCCTTGTAATTTTTTACATAGCGACCGCTGAATTCGCCTACACCGTCAATAAATTTACCCTGCTTATCTACAAGGGTTAAAATTCCAAGATTATTTTTTTTACCTACTTTATAATCATCTGCACCAAATGCCGGGGCAGTGTGGACAATGCCTGTTCCATCTTCGGTTGTAACAAAATCGCCCAAAATAATTTTAAAGGGAATTGCCGCCGTTGTGCCTTCCTGTATTTTTTCAATTGTATTTGCCTCAGATGGCAGCAATTGTTCATAATCTGCCCCTTCAAGTTGCTTGCCTTTAAACGAAGTCAAAATCTTCCAGGGGAGTATTTTATCGCCTTCTTTATAAGCATCGAAATCAGCATTTTCCGCTTCTGCCTTAAAATATTTGCCAACCAATGCTTTAGCCAAAATTACATTTACAGGCAGATGGGTGTAAGGGTTAAAAGTCTTCACCAAAACATATTCAATATCCGGCCCAACGGTTAAACCTAAATTTGAAGGAAGCGTCCACGGAGTTGTCGTCCATGCCATAAAGAAAACCTCGCCATCCACTTCCTCAATCTGTAATTTTTTATTTTTAACTGCCTTAAACATAGCAACCACACTCGTATCCTTCACATCCTTGTAAGTACCCGGCTGATTTAATTCATGGCTGGACAGACCCGTGCCAGCGGCGGGAGAATATGGCTGAATGCTCACACTTTCATACAAATAGCCTTTTTTGTACAATTCTTTTAAACACCACCACAGTGTTTCCACATAGTTATTTTCAAATGTTACATATGGATTATTTAAATCTACCCAGTAACCCATTTTTTTGGTAATATCGTCCCACTTGTCTTTAAATTTCAGTACTTCACGGCGGCAGGTGGCATTGTATTCCTCAACACTTATTTTTTTGCCAATATCTTCTTTTGTTATGCCCAATAATTTTTCAACGCCCAATTCAACCGGCAAGCCATGGGTATCCCAGCCTCCCTTACGCTTTACCTGAAAACCCTGCATAGTCTTATAGCGGCAAACAAGGTCTTTCAATGTTCTGGATATAACGTGGTGAATACCTGGTAAACCATTGGCACTTGGAGGTCCTTCATAAAATACGAAAGGCGGATGCCCTTCCCTTAGGGCAACACTTTTTTCAAAAGCATTCTTTTCGTTCCATTGCACCAATACCTCCTCGCCTATACTGGGCAAATTCAAATGCTGATACTCTTTATACCTGGTTGCCATAATATTCCTGCTATGTAAACATTAAAATGTGTGCAAAGGTAGTAAAATAGCCTTGTTAGAAGCAACTGAATAAATGTCAATTGTTGAATATTGTAGCTTCGTTTCGAAGTTTTGCACATTATTTTCATTTGGCATAGTATTGGTTCCTTTTTAAATGTAGCTTTTAGCTGAAAATATTAAAAAAATTGCCATCGAGGGCTAAATTTTTGCTGGTTTAGGGTTTTATTAGGGTAAAGACGGGAGTAATCCTACTCCCGTTATTTTTCACTTGATTCATTAATTGTTCTCGCTTTATATCCAATAGTTTAATTCTATCTTATTTACGTTATTGTTAATCAATATCGATCTAAAACCAACGTAGCTCAAATTTGATTATTGAAAAGTCTAGATGATTTGAGTACAATGTAAAAGGCGTTCTAACATTATTAGAACGCCTTATTTTTTCGCAAATTTTAATTAGAACAAGAACAAATCAATGAAGAAGCAATTCGCAGGGTTTGATTCCGGTATGTTTTTTAAAAGCTGTACTGAAGTGCGAAATGGAAGAATAGCCCAGCAGCATGGAAACTTCTGTTACACTCAGGCCTTTCTCGTAAAGTAAATATTTTGCATGCTCCATTCGCTGACTTTGATAAAAGTCAAAGATGGTAGTTCCAAACATTTCTTTAAATCCTTTTTTAAGGTAACACTCGTTAATAGCCACTTTCCGGCTTAATTCCTTAATAGTTAAGGGTTCGCCAATATGCTGCAGTAACACCTCTCTTGCTTTGGTTATTTTTTCCCTGTCTGCTTCGTTTGCCAAAAATTTACAGGTAAATACTTCTTCTTTTTCATCTAACATACAGTCCAAACTGTATAAAAGCAAAATCTGCGTTTGGGCGTTAATGAAAATATTTTCCAAAGTATCTGTATAATTGTGATTCAGTAAACCTTCAATTGCCATACGGGTTTTGCCGCATAAAGGCAATAGTTTACTAAAAGATGCAGTATGAGTAAATGAAAGCACTTCGTCCGAAATGGTTCTTTGCTTCTTACCCCCGACAAACTGGGTTAAATAGGACGGCTTAAAGCTGAAGCTTAGTACATCAATGCTATTTACTTTTTCTACACAAGTTTTGGAAGCATTCATTTTACAGAAATCACATTCTGCCTGTTTTTCACGGCAATACACATTGCCTGTAACACAAAATTTTAATTCAAGGTAATTTGCCTGCGGGCTATTTTTTTCATAATTGTACACAAGCATACCGGTATCTTCCATGTTCCAGTGAGCGTCTCTGCGGTACCGTTTTATAGAATAATGAACGGAACCAGGCACAGACCGGTTGATATCCTGCAACATTGCCAGTTCATTCAACATAAATGGCTGATTGTGCGCTATACTCAATATGTCAGGCTGTTGATTCATTGATAAATTTCGATGCAAATATACATTATATAGCTGAATCTGACGGGGCTTAGCGAACGATATATTGTAAATATTGTGTCATTAAATAGCGGGATATTGACAAAACGTATTGGCGCCCAAATCAGGGGTAAAGGAATCTATTTTGTGTGGAAATCTTTGTATAAATGACTGGTGTAAAAGACCTGTTTCAGTGACCTGAGAGCCTGATTTTCCTTATATTTGCAGGAATGTGGATTTTGACCACTAAAATTAGAATTTGCACTCAATTATGACTACAGAAACAGAAGAAGTACTGCCAGTGAAATCACCATCTGTTAACGGCGGATATGAGGCAGACAGTATACAAGTATTAGAAGGCCTTGAAGCTGTCCGCAAAAGACCTGCCATGTATATTGGCGATATCGGTGTAAAAGGTTTGCATCACCTGGTATATGAAGTAGTTGATAACTCCATTGACGAAGCGCTGGCTGGCTATTGCAAAAATATTACCGTTAATATTAACGAAGATAATTCTATTACGGTAGAGGATGATGGCCGGGGTATACCTACTGGGATGCACACCAAAGAAAACAAAAGTGCGCTGGAAGTAGTGATGACAGTTTTGCACGCGGGGGGTAAATTTGACAAGGGTTCTTACAAGGTTTCAGGCGGGTTACATGGTGTAGGTGTTAGTTGTGTGAATGCTTTAAGTATTAAACTGCATGTGACCGTAAAACGGGAAGGTAAAAAGTTTGAACAGGAATACTCCAAGGGCGTACCTCAATATCCCGTTAGGGAAATTGGTACAGCTACTACGACTGGTACCCGGGTGCATTTTTGGCCCGACATGAGCATTTTTACAGAAAGCGTATACAAACGGGAAATACTGGAAGGCCGTTTAAGAGAGCTGGCGTTTTTAAACAGAAAGATCAACATTACGCTGAACGACTTCAGGGAAAAAGAAGATGATGGGAGCACCTATACAAAAACTTTCTACAGCGAGGGCGGTATAGTTGAATTTGTGGAAATGCTGGATAAAAATGCCAACAGAAACGCTTTATTACCGACTGTTATTTATTGTGACGGGCATGATGTCAACAGTAATGTGATGGTAGAGGTAGCTATGATGTACAATACAGGCTACCAGGAGCATCTTTTTAGCTATGTAAACAATATCAATACTATTGAGGGAGGTACCCATGTTGCCGGGTTTCGCCGGTCAATTACTAGGGTGTTCAAAAGTTATGGCGAAAAGGAGGGCATGTTTGAAAAGGCCAAAGTAGAAATTGAGGGTGATGATTTCCGCGAGGGGTTGAGCGCTATTATTTCTGTAAAGGTACCGGAGCCACAATTTGAAGGTCAGACTAAAACCAAGCTGGGCAACAGCGAAGTAATGGGTGTAGTTGACAGTACTTTAAGCCGCGTACTAATTGCCTATCTGGAAGAAAATCCGAAGGATGCCAAAACTATTATACAAAAAGTAATACTGGCTGCCCAGGCAAGAGCCGCTGCAAAAAAGGCCCGTGAAATGGTACAGCGTAAAAGTGTGCTTACCGGTGGAGGCTTGCCAGGTAAACTGGCTGACTGTAGTGATAAAGATCCCCACCGCTGCGAACTATACCTGGTCGAAGGAGATTCCGCCGGTGGGACTGCCAAGCAGGGACGGGACAGGAGTTACCAGGCTATTTTGCCATTGCGTGGAAAGATATTGAATGTAGAAAAGGCGATGGAACACAAGATTTATGACAATGAGGAAATCAGAAATATGTTTACTGCATTGGGAGTTAAGATCGGTACGCCTGAAGACCCCAAAGCATTAGATACATCCAAACTCCGGTATCATAAATTAATCATCATGACGGATGCCGACGTGGATGGCAGTCACATCGCCACCCTGATACTGACGTTCATTTTCCGTTATATGAAAGCACTGGTTGAGCAGGGCTATGTATTTATCGCCCAGCCACCGTTATACCTTGTCAAAAAGGGGAAAGAGCAGGATTATGCATGGACGGATGAAGAAAGAAAAGCATTGATTACCCTGTTTGGACAGGGTAAAGATGAGAGTGTTACCACCCAGCGTTACAAGGGTTTAGGAGAGATGAACGCTGAACAACTTTGGGAAACAACCATGAACCCGGTTACCAGGACTTTAAAGCAGGTAACCATAGAAAGTGCTGCAGAAGCTGATCGGGTGTTTAGCATGCTGATGGGAGACGAAGTGCCTCCACGGAGGGAATTCATTGAAAGCCACGCCAAGTATGCAAAAATTGATGTGTAAGCCAACAGTGGTAATAAGCAGCAAATTTTGGTAAACCCAATAATTTATGTAGCTTGTATCCTGAAGTTTACAACTTCCCCATATTTACTAACCATAAATTCTACAAAATGTCAAAAATGTTAACAGCCTATTGCATGAAAACGAAAGAGAAAAACGTTCCATTGCAGGATGCAGTAATAACCAAAACAGCCCGTGGCGGCTACATGGCACAAGGTCATGACGGCAAGGGAAACAAAATGACTACCATGTTAAGCGAAGCAACAGCGTTGGAAGCTGTGAAAAATGGCGTAGCTAAAAAAAGCTGGTAATTGAGTTGGTACCAAAGAATTAAAAGGCTGTCTGTTAGATGGCCTTTTTTGTGACCATAGCAATTTGGTAAATTGATAAGCTAACATTGCTTTGCATCATCATGCCATTAAAGGAGCCGGGAGAATGTTTTGATGCATTCTATGAAGAAACCGGAATAACTCATTCATAGTTGTAACCTCTTCAACCACCAAAATTCCATTTTTACCAACCTGTTTCAGTTTGGCTTTATTAGTACCTTTTTGTAAAAATTGCAATAATCCAAGAAATGTTTCACTTTGAAAATAGGGCGAATCAGGATTGCTTACAAAGAAACATTTTAGTGTTTCATTTTTTAATAACATCTTCTCAAAACCAAGCGCTACAGCCAGTTTACGGCATCTTACCGTTGTAAATAAATCTTCTACCGGAGCTGGTATTGGCCCAAAACGATCTAACATTTCCTGGTGAAATTGCTGCAAATCTTCTTCTGTTTCGCAATTGTCCAGGCGGCTGTACAAACTCAGTCTTTCAGTTATACTTTCCACGTAACTGTCAGGAATTAGAATTTCCAGATCCGTATCAATGGTACAGTCTGTTACAAAGTCATCCTGCTGCTGAATTTCTTCTTTATACAATTCTTTAAACGAAGTTCTTTTCAATTCACGGATTGCTTCATCTAAAATTTTCTGGTACATTTCAAAACCAATTTCAGCAATGAAACCACTTTGTTCACCACCCAGCATATTGCCGGCACCACGTATATCCAGGTCTCTCATGGCAATTTGAAATCCACTGCCCAGGTCACTATATTGTTCTAAAGTACTTAGCCGTTTACGACTGTCTTCCGGTAAAGTGCTCATTGGCGGAGCTACCAAATAACAGAACGCTTTTTTATTGCTCCGGCCAACCCTTCCCCGTAACTGGTGTAAATCGCTTAATCCAAACTGGTGAGCATTGTTTACAATGATGGTATTTACGTTCGGAATATCTACACCACTTTCTACAATGTTAGTACATACCAATACGTCATATTTTTTATCCATAAAATCCAGGATGGTATCTTCCAGATCATCGCCATCCATCTGGCCATGTGCAAAAGCAATACTGACATCCGGACAAAGACCTTGTATCAAACTCTTCATCTCGGCTAAACCCTTTACCCTGTTGTGTATGAAGAAAACCTGGCCGCCTCTTTCGGTTTCATAATAAATAATATCCCTGATGGCATCTTCATTAAATACCATTACTTCCGTTTGGATAGGCTGTCTGTTGGGTGGTGGGGTATTTATGATGCTAAGGTCTCTTGCACCCATCAAACTAAATTGCAATGTCCTGGGGATAGGTGTAGCCGTTAATGTAAGTGAATCAACTGTTGTGCGTAATTGTTTTAATTTTTCTTTTGCAGCAACACCAAATTTTTGTTCTTCATCAATAATCATTACACCCAGGTCTTTAAACTTCACTTCTTTACCTAATAAAGAATGGGTGCCAATAATGATATCTACTTTTCCTTCTGCCACTCTTTGTAATGTTTCCTTTTTTTCTTTGGCTGATTTAAAACGGTTAATGTAATCAACCGTCACCGGAAAATCTTTCAATCGTTCACCAAAAGTTTTAAAATGCTGATAGGCCAATATCGTGGTAGGAACCAGTACTGCAGCCTGTTTGCCATCGCAGCACGCTTTAAAAGCTGCACGGATAGCAATTTCCGTTTTGCCAAAACCAACATCTCCGCACACGAGCCGGTCCATGGGAGAGGGCTTTTCCATATCCCTTTTTACATCTTCTGTTGCCTTTCCCTGGTCGGGCGTATCTTCATAAATAAAACTTGCTTCCAGTTCAGTTTGCATATAATTATCCGGGCTAAATGCAAAGCCTTCCTGGCTTTTTCTCTCCGCATACAGTTTAATTAAATCTGTCGCAATATCTTTTACCTGCTTCTTGGTTTTTTCTTTTAATTTATTCCATACATCGCTACCCAGTTTGTTCATTTTGGGTATGCTGCCTTCCTTGCCACTGTACTTACCTATCTTATGTAAACTGCTGATATTTACATACAGTAAATCGCCATCTTTATATTGAATACGTACAGCTTCCTGCATTTTGCCATTGGCTTCAATCTTTTGTAAGCCACTGTATACGCCCACTCCGTGGTCAATATGGGTAACGTAATCGCCGGGCTGCAACTCCCGCAACATTTTTAAAGTGAGCGCTTTGTTTTTGCTGAACGCCTGTTTTACTTTGTATTTATGGTAGCGCTGAAATATCTGGTGATCAGTGTAGCAAACCACCTTAAGATCATCATCAATAAAACCGTGATGAATAGATGTGGGAACAGGAACTACATTAATTTCGGCCTTTAAATCGGTAAAAATTACGTGCAGCCTTTCAAGCTGTTTTGGGTTATCGGCAAATAAATAAATGTTGTATTTCTTTGCTTCATATGCTTTCAGATCTTTTATTAAAAGATCAAACTGCCGGTTAAATGAAGGCTGCTCTTTAATGTGAAATACGATCGGTTGGTTAGAGTTTGATTTTGTAAAATAAGATTTGCGGCCCATTTCAATGATATTCCTTTCCTTGATTTCCTCTTCAAGCACAACCGCTTTTACAAAATCATTTACGTTAACATCCAGCCGCTCATTTATCTCGCTGTCATCATCAGCCAGTTGTTTTTTGTCAGCAGAAACATCTTTGGCAATAGATAAAAACAATTCCAGGTCTTCTTCCTGCTGTTGAATTTTTTCTTTTATAAATTGCCAGTCTTCCGTCCATATTACGGTGTTCTGCGGTAAAAATTCCAGCAGTGAAACACGGTCTCCTGTTTCAAATTGTGTTTCAACATTGGGTATAATATTTACCTGCAACAATTTACGTTCGCTCAATTGCGATTCTGGATCGAATAAACGTATGCTGTCCACTTCATTACCAAATAACTCAACACGGTAGGGCTTTTCATTACCGAAAGAATAAATATCAAGTATGCCACCACGTACTGCAAACTGGCCCGGCTCATACACAAAATCAGTACGCTCAAAACCATACTCCACAAACCGGAACAGTATGTCATTAACATCAATCATTTCGCCCTGCTTGATGGAAATGATATTAGCGGACAGTGTTTTTTGCAACACTACTTTCTCAAATAAAGCTTCCGGATGTGTAATGATTATTTTTTTATGAATGCCTGAACTTGCTGCCGCTGTAGCTATTTTTGTAAGCGCTTCGGTGCGCAGCATTACGTGGCTGCTGTTGAGCAGCCTGTAATTTTTTTTATTTTTAAATGAAGATGGGAAATAAAAAATGTCTAAAGCGCTGGTAAGATTTTCTAATGTATTGTGAAAATAAGCAGCTTCCTCCGCATCTCTTAAAAGCACAAGATGATTTAACTGAGCTGCTGCGGGGTGGTTGAAAACAGCGGCAATCACAAATTCATTAGCACTGCCATGTAAGCCCGAAAGGTGTGTGTGCGTTGGTTTGGACAATGAGATTCCATCCACTATTTTAAAACAGCGGCCATCATCTGCATATTCTTTCAACAACACTTCCAGGTTCATCCGGCTGCAAAGATATGGTTTGAAAAAATTATACGCCAAAAATTAGGTTGCTGCAATACATCTTTAGCAAAACCGTTAACAAAATACATTACCAGCTCAACATATATTTATATTAAGATGTTGAGCTGATAAACGCAACGTTGCTTACATCATAAAAACAATTGCAAAAAAAGCCAGCTTGTTAATTAAAATTGCAGACCAGCCGAGGTAAAAAAATAGAAATGTTCCTGATGAAAAAATGTTGCCTTGTACTATTTTGTTTGTTAAGTTCCTTTTTTTCATTGTCGCTGTATGCGCAGCAGGAAAAGGTCGTTCGCTTTGCCAATGGTAATTTTGTTACCGGCAGTAACATAAAAAAACAACAGTTTAAAAAGGAAAACATCCGCGGCGCCCTTGTTGGCGACAATTATTTTGTACTTGTTCAGTTTGATAATTTGCCTGCCCTGGAGGTGAGGGAAGACCTGGTAAAAGCAGGTATTCAATTGCAGGAATACTTACCTGGCAATGCTTACCTGGCGATAATGAAAAATAAGTTTGATGTTGGCAAGGCATCTCAATGGGGCATAGTATCCATCAATGCAGTACCGGCTGTTTTTAAAATAAGCCGCCAATTGTATAATTACATCCCATCTGGTAATAAGAAAGCGAATCCGCTTTTTGCAGTAACCTATTTTCCGGGTGTAGATAGGGCAACAATAACAGTTGAATTGCTAAAAGCGGGAGCTTTACTGGCTCCTTCAAAAATTATTTCTGTAAATACTATTTTTATACAAGCCAATAAGCAACTGATTAATGCAATTGCGGCAATGCCTTTTGTAAGCAGTATTACTTTACAGACAATAAGTGATAAGCCGCTCAATTCCAATAGCCGGGCTGTGCACGGAGTAGAGAGCCTGAACGAATTAAATGGAAAAAATCTGAACGGAAGAGGTGTTACAATAGGTATTGGAGATAATGCAGATATTGCTACTCATATTGATTTTTCAGGAAGACTGATTTCCCGAACGCCATGGATACCTGGGGATCATGGAACGCATGTGAGCGGTACAGCAGCCGGGGCTGGTTTAATGAACGCCAGGTACAGGGGTATGGCATCTAAAGCCACTATCATCGATCAATTTTTTAGTGATATTATTACAAGTGCGCCTGTATATGTTGCAGATAACAATATGGTACTAACCAATAATTCCTATCATTCCGTGGAGGATAATTGCCCGGGAGAGGGAAGCTATGATGTGTTAAGTAATTATATTGATGAGCAAATGGGACGCTACAAGGATCTGCTGCATATAGCGGCAGCCGGCAATGACGGCGCTTTGAGCTGTGGTGTTTTTCCTGCATCTTTTGGCACTGTTAAGTCGGGCTGGCAGTCTGCCAAAAATGTATTGACAGTAGGTGCGATGAATGCAAGAGATTATAGTATTGCAAGTTTCAGCAGCCGGGGCCCGGTAAATGATGGCCGCATCAAACCCGAAATTACTGCCAACGGATGGGCGGTAGTTTCCACTAAACCTGGTAACAATTATGGCGCAGATTACGGCACCAGCATGTCGGCTCCGTCTGTAACCGGTGCCCTTGCGTTATTGGTTGAAAGATATCGTCAGCTGCATAGCGGCAGCAACCCTTCTGCTGCTTTAATGAAAACACTGGTTTGTAATACAGCAGAAGATTTAGGTAACCCGGGGCCAGACTATTCATTTGGTTTTGGGATGCTGGAGGCTGCAAAAGCCGTAGATGCATTGGAACAAAATCGTTATAGTATCAATAAAATCACCAATGGAGGAAGTGTCAGTCAAATCATTTCAGTGCCCGCCAATACGCGTAGGTTAAAAGTGATGTTATATTGGGCAGATACAGCAGCTGCCGTAAATGCGGCGACCTCACTTGTAAACGATTTAGATATTACGGTTGGTACGCCAGCAGCGTTATTGCATTATCCATTAATTTTAAATCCCGCTCCGGCAGCAGTAAACAATCCAGCTACTGAAGGTGCCGATCATGTAAATAACATTGAGCAGGTAGTAATTGAAAATCCTGTTGCGGGCAACTACACTATCAATGTTAACGGTTATGCCGTTCCATTCGGCCCGCAGGAATATGTTGTTAGTTATGAATTAATGCCCGATGAAGTAAAGGTGCAATACCCTGCCGGTGGCGAAAAGCTCATTCCCGGTGATATTGATAACATACGCTGGCTGGCGTACGGTAACGAAAGCAATACATTTACACTAGAATATTCTGATAACAATGGCGCCAGCTGGACGCTGATTAATAATAATGTTGCAGCCAACAGCAGACTGTATGCATGGACTGTTCCAACCGCCGTTACAAACAATGGCCTTGTAAGGGTGACCAGAAATGGGACTGCACTCAGCGGACAAAGCAGTTTTGGTTTTGGTATTTTGGGACAGCCCGTTACTAATGTAACCAATGTTTGTGAAGGTGCTGCGCTGTTAAACTGGACAGCTATTGGCGGGGCAACAACCTACGATATATTTCAGTTAAGCGGTGATAGTATGAAGGTGATCGGTAACACTGCCACTACTTCTTTTCTGTTAAAAGGTCTGGATAAAAATAGTGCGGCATGGCTGGGCGTTGCCGCAAAAAATGGCAACTTTTCCGGCAGGCGTTCCGTATCAGTTAAAGTGGTGCCTGACGCTGGCGCATGTACGCTAAGTACTTTTAATAACGACGTTAAGGTAGATAGCATTTTAACGCCTAATACAGCCAGGCAATTTTTTGCCAACTCCGGCAATGCAACAGCGCCGGTTACAATACTGATTAAAAACTTAGGAGCAGTTCCGGTAACCGGACCTTTTAATGTTTCGTTTAATTATGGCGGAACCATTGTTACAGAAAGTGCCAATACAACAATTGCTGCAGGAGGTTCTTACACCTATGCATTTACCGGTTCTTATCCTGTTATTCCTACTGGCTACCGGTATGATTTTAAGGCCTGGATTACACTCCCTGCAGATAGCAATCACCTGAATGATACTGCCTATAAAACGGTAAAATCAATCAACAACGATCCAATTGCTGCCATGCCGGTTAAAGAAGGATTTGAAACGATGGCCAATGCGGATTTTATAAAAGCAGAACAAGGTATAGGAAATAATAAATACATTGATTTTAGTGCGGCAAGTTCCAATGGAAGAGCCAGGACCTTTGTTAACACAGGCTTTGCCCGCTCAGGTGTTCGCAGTTTAACATTGGATCAATCCCCCTACACTGAAATCAATAATGTTGATTCGCTCACTTTAAATTATAACCTCGTTAACTATAAAACTGATCAGCTCCGCTTTGATTTTTATTATTTTAACCATGGCCAGGCAGGCAGTGCCAACAATAAAATATGGATAAGGGGCAGTGAAAATGATGTGTGGCTACCTGCCTACGATTTGGTCCTTAACCAGGCCGGTTTGGGTAAATGGGCACACGGCCAGGTTAATATCAATGAAGTCCTTCATACAGCAGTACCTGCACAAAATATCGCTGAAACCTTCCAGATAAAAATAGGGGAGGAAGGAAATACATCTTCCAATGACCCAACACCCGTAATCGATATAGATGATGGATATACTTTTGATGATCTTACACTGAACCAGGTTTTTAATGATCTTGAATTAAAGAAAATCAATTCACCTGGCAAAGCTGGATGTGGTCTTTCTGCTGCCAGTGCAGTAAATGTTACAATAAAAAACTTTAACAATACCAGCCTGGATAATGTAAGTGTCAGCTACCAGGTAAACGGTGGAGCAGTGATAACCGAAATTATTCCCGTGATTGCAGCAAACCAAAGCCTGGATTATACATTTACAAAAACTGCAGACTTGTCTGCATACATAGATTACAATATCAACGCCTGGATACATTATACGGGAGACAGTTACTCTGCCAATGATAGTATATTAAACTATAGTTTTCACAATTCACCTGTTGTCAGCAATTACCCTTATTTGCAAAGTTTTGAAAACAGTGATGGCAATTTTTTTACAAAGGGAACCAATACAAGCTGGCAATGGGGTACACCCGCAAAAACGCTGATCAACAAAGCACCCAACGGTACCAAAGCGTGGGTTACCAATTTAACGGGTAATTACAATAACAACGAAACCTCTTTCTTGTATTCTCCCTGCTTTGATTTAAGCGCTTTAAAGCAACCTGTATTATCGTTCAGTCATATTTTTCAGGTAGAACAGGATTATGATTATACCTGGGTAGAGTATTCAACGGATGGTATTGTGTGGAAAAAATTAGGTGATACTTTAAGTGGCACCAACTGGTATGACAATATACTTAACAACTGGAGCTTATCCAGGGCTAGATGGCATGTTGCCAGTGTAACTCTTCCTGTAACAGGAACGAATATACGCTTCAGGTTTGTGCTGAGCAGCGATGGCGGAGTTACTATGGAAGGTGTAGGTATTGATGATATCAGTATACATGAAAAAAGCCTTGTTGCTGCAGCTGTACCCATCACAACTATCAGCGTGCCTGCTATTGCGGGAAATAGCTGGATCCCATTTAGCGACGGCAATCAATCAACAGGGCCTTTGCATATCATGGCGGAAATAAATCCCAACGGGCAAAACCTGGGCAAGGTTGACATCACTGTTTATCCCAACAATACAGGCCATATAAGGAATACAGGCGATCAGTATTACCTGGATAGAAATTATGTTATTCATCCATCCAACCCACCAACAGGTAACGTTGGGGTACGACTGTATTTTACGGATGCAGAAGCAGATTCATTGATAGATGCTTCCGGTTGTGCGGTTTGCACCAAACCCGGGGATGCGTATGAATTGGGTGTAACTAAATACAGTGGATTGCTGGCAGAAGAAAATGGCACTCTGCAGGATGATAACAACGGTTTTACACAGTACATCACGCCGGCAAACACAACGATAATACCCCACGGAAATGGCTACTATGCAGAGTTTGACGTAAATAGTTTTAGCGAAATTTGGTTCAATAACGGCAATGGCAGTAATACACAACCATTATTTGTAAACCTGGTTTATTTCGATGCAGAGAAACAAGCGGGTAATGCCTTATTAAGCTGGAAAGCTGAACATGAAGTAAATGTTGCTGATTACGCATTAGAAAGAAGTGCCGACAGCAGAAATTTTACCAGCATTGCTTCCAGGCTTGTTAATGGAAATAACACTGGCAATTATAATTTTACCGATTCAACTCCTTTGCATGGAATCAATTACTACCGGCTAAAAATATTGCAACGTGATGGAACTTATTTGTATTCTGCAATCAGAAAAATTGATTTCAGTAATAATGCAGATGATGTGCTGGTTTATCCCAATCCCGTTACAGGGCAAACAGTATTTATCTCTGCAAGTGCCAATTGCAGCGGCGCTGCATTGTACGATGGTGCCGGTAAATTAGTAAAAAGTTTTGCTTTGCAGGGAAGCTTCAATACAATTAGTTTGAAAGGAATTGCAAAAGGGATTTACATGTTGAGAGTGGTGTCGGTAAACGGCTTAAGTATTCAAAAAATGCTGGTACAGTAAATCGTTGCACTGTCGGAATGAGTGTAAATTTTTAAGAGATTCCATTTTTTAAATTGGGAAATAATCACTTTTTGTATCCTGGTCTACCACTATTCTTTGTACCTTTCTGTAAACAATCGCACAATGTCTTTAGAACCATGGCGCACCGGCAAGGTGATACAAATTCAACAACAAACCAACGATACAAGAAGTTTTTTTATACAGGTACCTGAACTGACAACACTCAATTTTAAACCGGGCCAGTTTGTTACACTTGATTTACCCATACATGAAAAACCAAACAAGCGCTGGCGAAGTTATTCCATCGCTTCCAGTCCAGATGGGTCAAATGTTTTTGAGCTGATTATTGTGCTTGATAAAAATGGCACAGGCACTCCCTATCTTTTTAATGAAGTAACCGTAGGTTCTGAATTAAAATTTCGCGGCCCGCAGGGCGTATTTACCCTGAAAGAACCCATTGATAAAGATCTTGTTTTTATTTGTACCGGAACGGGCATTGCACCTTTCAGGAGTATGTTGCAGTATATAAAGCGCAATGCAGTAGAACATAAAAACATCTGCCTCATATTTGGCTGCAGAACAAAATCCAGCCTGTTGTATTATGATGAGATGAAACAACTGGAACAGGAATTAAAAGGGTTTACCTACTTACCCACTTTGTCAAGAGAGGAATGGGATGGACAAATGGGGTACGTGCATCCAGTGTATGAGTCGCTGTGTGCAGACCGAAGGCCTGCCGAATTTTATTTATGCGGCTGGAAAGGTATGATTGATGATGCAAGAAAAAGAATTGCGGATATGGGTTACGACAAAAAAGAAATTCATTACGAAATTTATGGATAGTATTTTACCCATAACTTTATTGTGAAAACGGTTGCCTTTGAGCATGACAGATATCATTTGTGCCTATGATTGCCGCGGTACCTGTATTGGTATTTTTTCCTACCTTGTAGTTCTAAAATGTTGGTAAAATAATTGTTTTTATGGGAGCATCTTCGATGATTGTTTTGATTCTTGCAGCGTTAACATTTTCCTCTATTGCCATTTTAATTGCTAAAATTGTAACAAAGGCTACCACTAATAAACAAAAGGGCCAGCCATACGAATGCGGTATTCCAACACAGGGAAAAACATGGACACAATTGAATGTAGGATACTATTTATTTGCCCTGATCTTTTTGATATTTGATGTAGAACTGGTATTCTTGTTTCCATGGGCTGTAGTAGCAAAAAAGGTAGGCTGGATGGCACTTGTAGAAATCATTGTCTTCTTTTTTATTTTGTTTATGGGTTTTTTATATGCCCATAAAAAGGGTGCGCTGAAATGGATGTAGGGCAACCCCCGCAGACTCTCCCAAGGTGGAGGAATGAAATGCACAGTATAATAATTTGAACCGCATTTCAAATTTTGATAACGAAAAATGAACACTTGGTAAATGAGTGAAACTTCAAATAATTCAGGATCTTCTTCAAATTCCACCCTGGGAGTTGGGGGGGGCACTTTTCCAGGCCAAATACACGAAACGCCTGGAGGCGGTATTGTGTTGAGTAAGCTGGATGATGTGATTAACTGGGCCAGGTCTAACTCTTTGTGGCCGCTTACTTTTGCCACCAGTTGCTGCGGTATAGAGATGATGTCCGTTGCAGCAGCAAAATATGATTTTTCAAGATTTGGTTTCGAAGTGGCCAGGGCCTCGCCAAGACAAGCCGATGTAATTATCATCGCCGGTACTATTGTAAATAAAATGGCGCCTGTTTTGAAAAGACTATACGATCAGATGGGGGATCCTAAGTATGTAATTGCGATGGGCGCTTGTGCAATCAGCGGAGGGCCTTTCTTTTACAATACGTATTCAGTAGTAAAGGGTGCAGACCATATTATCCCGGTGGATGTATATGTTGCCGGTTGCCCGCCGAGGCCGGAAGCATTGTTGCATGCGCTGATTAGCTTACAGGAAAAAATAAAAAGTGGTTTAACACGAGAACAAATAAAAGCAGGCTGATGAATTAATTGAACCTGCTTTGAATTATATGACACGTCCATTGTCCGAAAGATAATTATGACCAACGAAGCATTAAAAGAGAAAATTTTACAACTGTCGCCTGCAGTTAGTTTTGAGGAAGGAGGCCAATGGCTTACCATCATCGTGAAGCCCGCTGCATGGCACTCACTTGCCGCACAATTAAGAAATGACAAAGCCTTGTTTTTTAATTTTCTTTTCTGCCTCACCTGTATTGACTGGAAGACACATCTTACCATGGTGTACCATCTCGAATCTGTACAATTTCGCCACAACATTGTAATAAAATCAAAACTGGATGCTGCTGATCCGTCAATAGCAACTGTGAGTGATATATGGCAAACAGCTAATTTTCATGAACGGGAAGTGTATGAAATGTTCGGTGTAAATTTCATCAATCATCCTGATTTAAGGTTGTTGATTTTACCGGATGGATGGGAGAACAAAAGGCCATTGTTAAAGAATTTTGAAGACCCGGTCAATATGATAAAATTGTAACCCCCATGCCCTTAACAGGGAGGAAGGCAAAAGTTTTAAAATATCAGGATATTAAAATATTAAAATCTATTTTTTAATAATAAAAACAATAGTTCCCCTTTAGGGGATAGGGGTATGGTTGAAGAAATTGGCAGAACAGCAGACGGTAATATCATCATCAACGTGGGACCACAACACCCCGCTACACATGGCGTGCTGCACCTGGTGATTACCATCAATGGTGAAACCATTATAAAGGTAGAACCACACCTTGGCTATATCCATCGGTCTATCGAGAAAATGTGCGAAAGCCTTACTTACCGGCAATTCATATACGTTACCAGCCGCATGGATTATTTATCTTCTCACATCAACAACCACGCCTGCGCACTTTGTGTAGAAAATGGGTTACAGGTAGAAGTGCCCGCACGTGCGCAGGTAATACGCGTGCTGATGGATGAACTTACAAGAATTGCATCCCACGAATTGTGGTGGGGTGCCATGGCGATGGATCTTGGAGCATTTACACCGTTTTTTCATGCTTTTCGCGAAAGAGAAACCATCAATGATATTATGGAAGAAACCTGTGGTGCAAGGCTTACAATGAATTACATGGTGCCTGGTGGTGTGATGCAGGATATTCATCCCAATTTTCAACAAAGAGTAAAAGATTTTATTAAATTATACAAATCAAAAATCAGCGAATATGATGAGTTGGTAACTGGTAATATTATTTTTCAAAACAGGATGAAAGGTGTAGGCTACCTGTCGCCGGAAGATGCTGTTTCATTTGGTGTAAGCGGACCTCCGGCAAGAGGCAGCGGTGTTAGTTGCGATACCAGGAAAACATACCCCTACGAAATATACAACCAGTTGCAGTTTGATGAAATATTGGAAACCGGGGGTGACTCATTCGCAAGGTATATGGTGCGGATAAGAGAAATGAATCAGTCAATAAAAATTATTGAGCAATTAATTGATAACATTCCTGAAGGGGATTTTCAGGCCAAAACAAAAGCTGTATTGAAGTTACCGAAAGGAGAATTTTTGCAAAAAGTAGAAACAGCCAGAGGACAGTTTGGTGTGTACATAGTGAGTGAAGGTGGCACAACGCCTTACCGTATTAAATTTCGCTCGCCGGGATTTTCCAATCTCTCTGCGCTGGATCACATGGCCAGGGGTAGTAAGTTAGGAGATTTGGTAGCCATGATGGGAACGCTGGATTTAGTGATACCAGACATTGACAGATAGAAGCGACCGCCTCTGACTCCCCCATGGGGCAGAACAAAATGCGGAGAATGGCGACTATAGTTGCTGAATAGGATCCAATGTCGAATAGAATAATAAAAGAATCTCTAAGTATGAATAAAATATCAAATCAAAATTCGCTTCTTGAATCCCCCCTTAGGGGTTGGGGAGGCTTTGGGAGGCGTTTATGCTGAGCTTTTCAAAAATATCGCAATTGATTGATAGCTGGTTAAGGGCTACCTTTAATGCTACCTGGACCATGGTAATTGAGATGGTAATTGCCGGTGTGTGTGTTATCGGCCTGTTTGCCGCATTGGGACTGGTTTTGGTACTGATGGAAAGAAGGGTAGCTGCATGGATACAGATTCGCCTTGGACCCAACAGGGTTGGCCCCGGGGGTATGTTACAATCACTGGCAGACACGTTGAAGCTGCTGGTTAAAGAAGGTATGACGCCAGATGGTGCAGATAAATTTTTGTTTAACCTGGCGCCTTTTATCGCAATGATGGTGGCAATGCTTTTGATGGCGCCAATCGCTTTTGCAAAAGACTTTCAACTATGGGATCTTAACATTGGTGTATTATATATTTCTGCGGTTTCGTCCTTAATGGTCATCAGCATTTTAATGGCAGGCTGGGCTAGCAACAATAAATATTCGTTGATGGGCGCTATGCGCAGCGGTGCACAGATTGTAAGTTATGAACTATCAGCAGGGCTCTCCATTCTTACAGTAGTGATATTATCGGGTAGTTTGAATCTGAACGAAATTATTTTATCGCAGTCTGATGGCTGGTGGATTTTTAAAGGACATATCCCGGTGATTATATCCTTCGTGATTTTTATCATTGCCGTAACGGCAGAAACAAACAGGGCGCCCTTTGATCTTGCCGAAGCCGAGTCTGAATTGACTGCTGGTTTCCATACAGAATATTCAGGGATGAAATTCGCTTTGTTTTTCTTAGCAGAATATATCAATGTATTTATTGTTTGTGCTATTGGCGCAACGCTATTCCTTGGCGGATGGATGCCGTTTCATATCGGGCACTGGGAAGGATTTAATCATGTGATGGATTATATTCCATCCAGTTTATGGTTCTTCGGAAAAACATTTTTCCTGATATTTTTAATTATGTGGTTCAGGTGGACTTTTCCAAGATTGCGGATTGACCAGTTGCTGAATCTTGAGTGGAAATATTTATTGCCGATCAGTATGTTTAATATTTTACTGGTAACCGTAATGGCTATTTTGGGGTGGTATTTTTAGCAGCCCCGGCCCTTATACCTCTCCGCCGCGACGGGGAGAATAGAAATGCAGCAGTTTTAAAAGTGGAAGGGCTGAACGTCCCTGCTAATTTTTTAAAAAAAGACATGTTAAATAATGGATAAGAATTCAAATAGTAAAAATAATTCTTCGTCGCCTTCTTCTGGCGGAGGGCTTGTTCAATATATCAAAGATGTCTTCAACGGCGTAAAGTCGTTGCTGGTAGGGCTTAGGCGAACCATGTATTATTTTACGCATCATAAAGAAATCATTACAGAGCAATATCCTGATAACAGAGCTACGCTTGTTTTTCCTGAAAGGTTCAAGGGGGAAGTAGTAATGACGCATGATGAAAATAATGAGCACGCCTGTACTGGTTGCACCGCTTGTGAACTGGCTTGTCCGAACGCTACTATTAAAATCATTACCAAATTTGATGTAAGTCCCGAAGGCAAAAAGAAAAAGGCCATTGACAAATTTGTATATCATCTTGAGCTATGTACCATGTGTAATTTATGTATTGTAGCCTGCCCAACAGATGCAATAAAAATGGCGCAAACATTTGAACACAGTGTATATAACCGGGCAGACCTGACAAAGATTTTAAATAAGCCGGGATCGAAAATAAGGGAAGGTGTTGAGTGATAGCCCTTACTGGCTACCTCCGGGCATTATAAAAATTCAACGTTCCTGGAATTTGCGCAGGGTTAGTCGTAGCGGAATAACAGGAGTTTTGAATAATAATGTGGGAACGGATCAGAAATGGTATGTTGTACGAGTGAGTGACACAACAATGCAAAATTGAGAAGCAATGCCGGCAAAAAAATGGCATCCATAATATTACCAGGTATAAAAACCTGGTATTAAAAACTTGACATAATAATCCTTAAATGAGCGGATCAACAATTATATTTTACATGCTGGCGGCACTTACTTTAGTGAGTGGTGTGCTGGCGGTTACCACACGGCAGATTTTCAGAGCAGCCATTTTTTTACTTTTTTCTTTAATAGGTATCGCAGGTTTATATTTCTGGATGCAGTATGATTTTATTGCAGCCGTTCAGATAGTGGTATATGTGGGTGGCATAACGGTGCTGATCATCTTCTCCATTTTTTTGACACAGCAAGCCGGGGAGTTATTACCCAAACAAAAAATAGGAAGACAAATTTTTTCAGCACTGGCCGTGTTTTGCGGCTTTGCACTAACCATGCTGCAATTATTTCAGCATTCATTTAAACCTACTACCGGGCAGCCGGTTCTGCCAATAGTAGCTAACATAGGCGATCGTATGCTGGGCGTTGCAGAGGATGGATTTGCCTTGCCTTTTGAAGTTGTGAGTATGTTACTGCTGGCGGCATTGATTGGTTGTATTGTAATTGCTTTACGTTCTAAACCTGCAACATCATGATGGAACCCGGATTAAACCATATTTTAGTTATTAGCGCAGCCTTGTTTTTTATTGGTGTGTTTGGATTTTTTACAAGAAGAAACCTGGTTACTATGCTGATGAGCATTGAACTGGTGCTGAACAGTGTAAACCTGAACTTTATTGCTTTCAATAAATATGTATGGCCCAACAAAATGGACGGTTTATTCTTTGCCATTTTTGTAATTGCCATTGCTGCGGCAGAGGCGGCGGTGGCGATAGCCATCATTATCAATTTATACAGAAGCCATCACTCCATTGATGTAGAGAATGCTGAAGAAATGAAATTTTAAAGATTCGTTATTTTAAAACCAACGAACGACTACTATATTATGAATGATTTTTTACAAATGCCATTGCTGCAGATACTGCCTGCAGGAAAAGGTTCAGCACTGGCCCTGTTACTGATTCCGTTACTGCCATTTGCTGGTTTTTTATTGCTCGGAATTTTTGGCAGAAAACATATCAAAAGCGCATCGGGCATTATCGCTACAACCTTATTGCTTGTGTCTGCAGCCCTATCTCTCTACACTGCATATGGATATTTTTTCGATTATGGAAAAGTGAATGGTGTTTACCAAAAATTTATTGCAGTTCAATATACCTGGCTCCAGTTTTCACCTGGCCTTTCAATAGATTTAGGCATCTTGCTGGATCCAATTTCAGTGATGATGCTGGTAGTGGTTACGTTTATTTCACTGATGGTGCACATCTATAGCTTAGGTTACATGAAAGGTGAAGAAAGGTTTGCAACTTATTATGCATTTCTTGGCTTGTTTACTTTTTCTATGCTTGGTTTGATAATGGCTTCCAATCTTTTCCAGATGTATATTTTCTGGGAGCTGGTAGGCGTTTCATCATTTTTACTGATTGGATATTATTACAATAAACCTTCAGCAGTTGCCGCATGTAAAAAAGCTTTTATCGTTACACGGTTTGCCGATCTTGGGTTTTTAATTGGCATATTAATTTTATCCTTTCATGCCGAAACGCTGGATTTTAATACGCTGATTGAAAGACTCACAATAGATGGCAATCATGAGTTGCATACTGCTTACTCTTCCATGTTTTTGGGTGCATCTGCGCTAACCTGGGGTGCGATATTGATTTTTATTGGCGGCGCTGGCAAGAGTGCCATGTTTCCATTACATATCTGGTTGCCCGATGCTATGGAAGGTCCTACGCCGGTATCTGCATTGATACATGCTGCCACCATGGTAGTTGCAGGTGTTTATTTGGTAGCAAGAATGTTTCCTGTTTTCAGTATGTCTGCCGGTGCCATGCACCTGGTTACTTTAGTGGGCATTTTCTCCGCACTGTTTGCCGCAATAATCGCCTGCACACAAACAGATATCAAAAGGGTACTTGCCTATTCTACGATGTCGCAGATAGGTTTTATGATGTTTGCATTGGGTGTATCAGGAAGTAATTTGGTAGAAGGCAGTCTGGATTACACAAATCTTGGTGCAGGTTATACAGCTTCCATGTTTCATCTTTTTACGCACGCCATATTTAAAGCTTTATTATTTCTGGGTGCTGGTTCCGTTATACATTTTATTCACAGCAACGATATGAAGGATATGGGCGGACTTAGAAAATATTTACCCATTACGCATATTGCTTTTTTGGTTGCATGCCTGGCAATTTCAGGGGTTCCTCCGTTCGCAGGGTTTTTCAGTAAGGAAGAGATACTGCTGGCAGCCTGGCAACATAACAAAATGGTTTATTACGTCGCGTTGTTTACATCAGGTCTTACTGCATTTTACATGTTCCGGTTATACTTCAATATTTTCTGGAACAAGGGAGCGATTGTGCATGGTGAACACCATGGGGAAGGTGGCTTTGTGATGATGCTGCCACTGGTACTGCTTGCAGTTGGCGCTGCAACGGCGGGCTTTATACCTTTTGGGAATTTTATAACTGCTGATGGCAAACCATTGGAAATTGAATTTCACTGGCAGTTTTCAATAGCCCCGGTAGCAGTTGGCTTAACAGGCATTTTTACAGCCATGTGGTTATATAAAAGCGAAAATAATAAACCTGCTGCCATTGCCAGCTCATGGGGGGGATTATATAAAGCTGCTTATCATAAATTTTATATTGATGAAGTATACCTCTTTATAACAAAAAAAGTACTGTTCAATTTAGTGGGCAGACCTGCGGCCTGGTTTGATAAAAATGTGGTGAATGGGTTGGTAAATATGACGGGCAATACGACGCTAACTATTTCTGATAAAATAAAAGGATTTCAGTCGGGTAAAGTACAGCAATACGCCATTTACTTTTTAGCAGGTGTAATAGGTTTGGCAGTGCTGTTTATTTATATCTGGAAATGATAAATTTTATATTGCTTTGAAACTGAATAAAGCTTCTTAAATAAGATAAAGGGCCAGACTTAATAAGATAATTCGAAAACGAATACATGAATTTACCAGTACTAATATTATTGCCTTTGCTCACCGCAGTTGTAATACTGCTGATGCGCAATGCAACACAGGTTAAATGGGCGGCATTGGCAGGTGCTGCTGCACAATTTGTTTTGGCGTTTGCATTGTTGTTTGCCTTTCGCAGCGAAAGGGCTGCAGGCAATGAAGCCCAGATGTTATTTGAGTTGCAGTACAATTGGTTTCCGGCATGGCATATTAGTTTTCATTTGGGAGTAGATGGCATTTCCGTTGCAATGATTTTGCTTACATCCTTTGTTGTAATTGCCGGTGTGCTGGTTTCGTGGAACGTGGAAAAGATGACAAAGGAATTTTACTTTTTACTCATCTTGTTGAGCCTTGGTGCATATGGATTTTTTATGTCGCTCGATCTCTTCATACTTTTCTTCTTTCTTGAAATAGCGGTGATACCAAAATATTTACTCATCGGTATCTGGGGCAGCGGTAAAAAAGAATATGCAGCCAATAAACTGGCGCTGATGTTAATGGGCGGTTCAGCATTGGTGTTGGTGGGTTTGCTGGGCACGTATTTCGGCAGCCCCACAAAAACATTCGACCTGATGACTTTGTCTCAATTGAATATTCCAGCGTCAGTTCAGCACATTTGTTTCCCGTTGTTATTTGTTGGCTTTGGTGTGTTTACAGCATTGTTTCCATTCCATACCTGGGTACCGGATGGTCACTCATCGGCGCCCACCGCAGGGTCTATGTTCCTGGCGGGTATATCCATGAAACTCGGTGGCTACGGCTGTTTGCGGGTAGCTACCTACATTATGCCTGACGGTGCGAAGGAATATGCCAACATAATTATTGTGTTGTCTGCCATCGCTATTTTGTATGGAGCCTTCGCTACGATGATGCAGAAAGACTTGAAATATATCAACGCTTATTCTTCAGTAAGTCACTGCGGTTTTGTTTTACTCGGTATCGGTATGTTAACTAAAACAGCTATGACTGGTGCGGTAATGCAAATGGTATCGCATGGTTTAATGACAGCCCTCTTCTTTGCTGTTATAGGCATGATTTACGAACGCACACATACAAGACAGGTAAATGAAATGGGCGGCTTGTTGAAAGTAATGCCTTTTATTACGACTGTCTTATTCATAGTTGGATTGTGTTCGCTGGGTTTGCCGGGGCTAAGTGGATTTGTTGCAGAGATGACCATTTTTATGGGTTCCTGGCAAAATACAGATGCATTTCACCGTATTGCTACCATTGCCGCCTGTATGAGTATTGTTGTAACGGCGGTTTATATTTTAAGGGCCGTTGGGCAAACAGCTATGGGGCCTCTAAAAGCGGGTTATGAAAATTTAACGGATGCAACCTGGAATGAAAAAGCCGCTGCAATCATTTTAATCGCAGGCATTGTTGCAATTGGTATTGCGCCGTTTTGGCTCAACGACCTGGTTAGTCCGGCAACAGAAATAATAATGAAAAAACTCGCTGCTGTTACTGCCGGTATGTAGAACGACTGAGTCATCTTAATTAATGCTCTTATTATTTTAACTGAAAATGGGAGCACACATTTAAACTGTATGTTAAACGAATTTTTGATATTGATGAAATCTGAACTGGTGCTTTGCTGCATCATTTTCCTGCTGTTATTTATTAAGGTGGGAACAGATATGACAAACGAACGAATGTTGCCCCTGGTGCAGGTTTTATTGCTGGTAAATGTGGTAGCCAGTTTTATTTTCAACCAGGAGGGGACATTATTTGGCGGCCTGTTTACGACGAATCTATTAATGGCTTTCCAGAAAAGTATCTTGAGTATCGGCATCTATCTTATTTCTTTATTGTTTGCAGACTGGCTTAAGAAAAGCGAACACATGCCTGAATTTTTTATGCTGATGTTATCGGCGGTTTTAGGCATGTTCTTTATGATTTCCAGCGGAAGTTTACTCATGTTTTTTTTAGCACTGGAGCTCTCTACCATTCCGGTTGCAGCCATGGCCAACTTCGACCTGGAGAAAAAATTATCTTCTGAAGCCGCCATGAAAATGATTTTATCATCCGCTTTTTCTTCGGGCATTTTACTGTTTGGTATTTCTTTAATTTATGGCGCTACCGGTACAATTAATTTTGCTGAAATACCTGCTTTACTGGATGGAAGTCCATTGCAAATATTAGCCTTTGTATTTTTATTCACGGCCTTTGCATTTAAATTATCTATCGTGCCCTTTCATTTATGGACGGCCGACGTATACGAAGGTTCGCCTGTTGCAGTCACCTCTTTTTTATCCGTGATATCCAAAGGTTCTATTGCATTTATATTGCTTACCACATTGTATAAAGTGTTTGCACCCATGCAGGAAATTTGGTACAACATGGTGATGCTGTTATCGGTTATTACAATGATTTTCGGCAACCTGTTTGCATTGCGGCAACAAAACATCAAACGCTTTCTTGCATTTTCATCTATTGCCCAGGTAGGTTTTATATTGGTTGGCCTTAGCAGCAATTCATCGCAGGGAACCGCTTCGGTTGTATACTTTATCCTGATTTATATTTTCTCTAACCTGGCTGCGTTTGGTGTAGCAGGTGCTATTTCACAGCAAACGGGTAAAGAGCGCATTGATGATTTAAAAGGCCTGTATCAAACCAACCCCTTCATAAGCTGGGTACTGGCACTGGCATTATTCTCCCTGGCGGGTATTCCGCCAACGGCCGGATTTTTTGGTAAATTATTTTTGATCACAGCCGGCGCATCCAAAGGCAATTATTTCTTTATAACCGTGGCCGCGTTAAACCTGATTGTTTCATTGTATTATTATTTACGGATCATCAGGGCAGTGTTTATGGATAAAAATGATCAGCCAATTGAAAAAATTATTTTACTGCCTTCTGTCAAACTGGGTATGCTTATTTGCGGGGCAGGTATTATACTTACTGGATTATTAAGCTGGGTATACGATTACATTACATCACTAACAATGTAATAAACAAATTATGGCGATTAATAAAAATCATGAGTTTGAGGAACTGGACGGTGTAAAATGCGGCATCGTGGAAAAAAACGTTTCACCTGAAAGAGTTCAGTTTTTAAAAAAATTACTGGAATACAATCATTTTACTGTAGTGGCAGTTCCATCACCACCACCAAAAGCTGCGCCGGCACCCGTTGTAAAAGTCGCAGAAGGAGCCGAACCTGCACCGCTGCCACCACCTCCTGCACCGGAGACATTTACAGTGGGTGTAACTGATTATACTTTTAATCCTGTCAATGCTATATTCGGCAGGTTGTTACATACACCAGACGGGCATGTAGTAACGCAGGCTTACTGGCAACAGAAGGAAACGGTAAGCCATGATGAAGTGCCGTACTATGAAAGAGGTGTTTAATTAAAAGAAAAGGAACTGCTTGCAGTCCCTCGTTTATTTATCTTTTCAATTAGTTTATTTTGCCCAATATCAGGTGCTTCACATCTGCCAATGCAATTCTTTCCTGCGCCATGGTATTCCTGTAACGGATCGTAACAGTATTATCATCCTTGGTTTGATGATCAATTGTTACACAGAATGGCGTACCAATTGCATCCATGCGGCGGTATCGTTTACCGATGGCATCTTTCTCTTCATAAAAACACATAAAGCTGCCTTTACAATCATCCATCAATTGTTTGGCAATTTCAGGCAGACCATCTTTTTTTAACAACGGCAAAATCGCCAGTTTGGTAGGGGCGATTTTAGCCGGAATGCGCAACACAACCCGACTGTCTTCTGTACCGTCTTCCTTCGTCCATTTTTCATTTGCATAAGCCAGGCTCATCACGGTCAGGAAGAGGCGATCTAATCCAACGGAAGTTTCTACTACGTATGGAATGTAGTTGCCATAAGGCTTTCCGTCTTCTTTTAACTCATTATCGAAGTACTGGATTTTCTTTTTGCTGAACGTTTGATGCTGCGTTAAATCAAAATCGGTCCTTGAATGGATACCTTCCAGTTCTTTCCAGCCAAAAGGAAACTCAAATTCAATATCCAGGGCGGCATCTGCATAGTGCGCCAGTTTTATATGATCGTGGTAGCGTAATTTTTCTGCTGGTATACCAAGGCTTTCATGCCATTTTTTTCTTTCTTCTTTCCAGAAATTATACCATTCCATCTGCGTGCCGGGGCGAACGAAGAACTGCATTTCCATTTGCTCAAATTCCCGCATGCGGAAAATAAACTGCCTTGCTACTATTTCATTTCTAAACGCCTTACCGGTTTGCGCAATACCAAAAGGTATTTTCATGCGGCCGGTTTTTTGCACGTTTAAAAAATTCACAAAAATGCCTTGTGCTGTTTCGGGGCGCAAATAGATGGTGTCACTTTCTTCTGCCACACTGCCTATTTGGGTACTGAACATGAGGTTGAATTCACGAACGTCTGTCCAGTTACAAGTTTTGCTGATAGCGCATTTTATGTTATTATCAACAATCAGTTGCTTAAGGCCGGCATAATCGCTGGCCGCTATTAATGCATCCATGTTCTTCAACAGCGCAAATTCTTCTTCCTTTTTTCCTTCCAGTGCCAGCGCTTCTGCATGGGCTTCAATTAAATGATCAACCCGGTATCTTTTATTGCTGTCTTTATTGTCAATCATCGGGTCGCTGAAATTGTCCACGTGACCGCTTGCCTTCCATGTTGTGGGATGCATAAAAATAGCGGCGTCAATGCCTACGATATTATCGTGCAGTTGCGTCATACTCTTCCACCAGTAATCGCGGATATTCTTTTTTAACTGGGCACCGTTTTGTCCATAGTCGTACACCGCCGCAAGACCATCATAAATTTCTGAAGATTGAAAAATATATCCATATTCTTTACAGTGAGCAATCAGCTCCGCAAAATTGTTCGATTCGTTTGCCATAATCCTGCAAAAGTAAAAAATAAACCCCTCAAAAAATGCGTTGAAAATATTATTTGGATACGGATTGTTTTTTCACCAGTTCTTTTACTTGAAGCAGGGCTTTATACATAGCATCATTGTCTTCAATAAATTGCCGCAGTCTTTCACCAGGAGGATGTGATAACCAGATAGCAGTGGTCGGTACCGAAGGTCAGACCGCGTTTTGCCGTAACAGTTATCCGGTCTGATCTTCGGTGCCGACCGGATAATTATTTCAGCTTTTCATTTTCCTTATGTCGTTCTCCATCCCTCAAATTTTTCTTTTCAAAATTTTTCTCTAAAGCATCAGTTAGGTCAACACCGGTTTGATTGGCCAGGCAAATCAACACCCACAATACATCCGCCATTTCATCACCCAAATCTTTCCCTTTATCAGATTCTTTAAAAGACTGTTCGCCATATTTCCGAACCATTAATCTTGATAATTCACCAACTTCTTCCATTAAAATACCCAGATTGGTTAATTCAGTAAAATAACGAACACCAACAGTTTTTATCCATTGGTCCACTTTAGTTTGCGCCTCTTTAATTTCCATAACACGAATTTTATTTTTAGTAACACGAATTTCAAAGCACTAATTACACGAATTAAAGTGCCATTTTAAAATACCACTTTCTTTTTGATACAAATGAGCTCACCAAAATTGACTATAATGCCTAATTGTAAGCCCGAAGCTTTTAGATAATTGATTGTTTGTTTTACAAATCCATTTACTATTAAGGAACAAGCTTTTACTTCAAGTATTATCGAACCATACACTACAAAATCAGCGTTATATTGATGTGGGAGTATAATTTCTTTGTAGCTGATTTAAATTGCTTTTCACGGAAATAGGGAATGTTTTTTGTTTTAAATTCATATTCCAACGCATCTTTATAAACAATCTCTTTAAAACCCATTCCAAGTTCCGGATGCACTTCCATACAAGTTCCAATTAGCTGGTAAGATTCTTCTTTTAAAATAATCTCTGACATAAAATTATATTTCAATTCGTGTAATTCGTGCTCAAAATTCGTGCTTATAGAATTGGTGTTTATTCCTTCTGCTTCGAATCAATCCAAATGGTAACCGGTCCATCATTCACAAGTGCTACTTTCATATCTGCACCAAATACGCCGGTAAATATTTTCTTCTCCAGGTCATTTTGCAATTGTTGAATCATCTTTTCGTACACAGGTATTGCAACAACAGACTTACTGGCACGGATATACGAAGGACGGTTTCCTTTCTTGGTATTGGCGTGTAAGGTAAACTGGCTCACCAACAAAATGTCGCCACCAGTTTCTTTCAACGATAAATTGGGCACTTTATCTGCATCATCAAAAATGCGCAGGTTTACAATTTTATTGCTTAGCCAAACGATGTCATCTGCTGTGTCGGCATCTTCAATACCCAGCAATACCAGCAAACCATTGCCAATACTGGATTTCAGCTCTTCATCAATTGTTACTCCCGCTGTAGTTACTCTTTGTATTAATGCTCTCATGCAATAAAGATAACGACAGTTTTATTTTTGTGGCAGCGTTAGTTATGCAAAAGTTTTTGACTGTAAAAAACAGTTAAGAAAACTTATTGGTTCTGTTACTTAATGTAAAATTGCCAGATCATAAAATACAAGTTGATATGATGCAGCTGATATAGTATTTTAAACAGAATTGTAAAAAAAATATCCGGAGCGATATGATGAAAATCATATCGACGACCTGTAATATCCTGTGCGCTTGTAATAGAAAAATTTATCCACCCTATTTGTGCACAGGTGTTGATATTTACCCTTTTGTTTGTTCAGCTACAACAAATATTTTCGTTATCCGTCGTTAACATTTCAATAACCCATCAACAAGTTTCTTTATCATGCCTGCACAGTATATAAGCAATCCCGGCCTCACTTTCAGTCGCCAGTTTACAAAAGAAGGAGTTTCACCATACGATATGTTTGAATACGATTACCGCACTTCGGTAATTAAAAATCCTTCAGGCGAAATTGTCTTTCAGATGGATAATGTGGAAGTACCAAAACAGTGGAGCCAGATTGCTACAGATATCCTGGCACAAAAATATTTCAGAAAAGCAGGTGTGCCACAGGCAGATGGAAGTGTAGGCCGGGAAACTACTGTTAAACAGGTGGCACACCGCATGGCGCATTGCTGGCGTGTTTGGGGCGAACGCTACAATTATTTTGCTACAGATGATGCGGCACAAATATTTTATGATGAACTCGTTTATTCCATATTGAACCAGGCCTGCGTGCCCAACAGCCCGCAATGGTTTAATACCGGCCTGCATGAAGTGTACGGCATTACCGGTAAACCACAGGGCCATTATTATGTAGACCCTGTTGATGATAAATTGAAAAAATCAACCTCTGCTTACGAACGTCCGCAACCACATGCCTGCTTTATTTTAAGCGTGGATGATGACCTGGTGAATGAAGGCGGCATCATGGATTTGTGGGTAAGAGAAGCAAGGATATTTAAATACGGCAGCGGAGTTGGAACCAATTACAGCAGCATTCGCGGTGAAGGTGAAAAATTGAGTGGTGGCGGCACATCCAGCGGGTTGATGAGTTTTTTAAAAATTGGAGACCGTGCTGCAGGCGCCATCAAAAGCGGAGGCACCACCCGTCGTGCGGCCAAGATGGTTTGTTTGGATTTAGACCATCCAGAAATTGAAAATTTTGTAAACTGGAAAGTAGGAGAGGAAGATAAAGTGGCTGCATTAATCGCCGCTGGATATCCAAGCGATTATGAAGGCGAGGCATACAAAACAGTAAGTGGGCAAAACAGTAATAACTCTGTTCGCATACCCAATTCCTTTTTTAAAACACTGGATAAAAATGGGGAATGGGAATTGAAAGGAAGAAGTGATGGCAGGACAATGAAGAGAGTAAAAGCGGCAGATTTGTGGAGTCAGATTACCCATGCTGCCTGGAAATGTGCTGACCCTGGAACACAATACGATACAACCATTAACGAATGGCACACCTGCCCTGAAGGCGGCCCGATAAGAGCAAGTAATCCATGCAGTGAATATATGTTTTTGGATAACACAGCTTGCAATTTAGCCTCCGTAAACTTGCGTCGTTTTTTTGAAGAAAGCGATAATAGTTTTGATGTGGCCGGTTTTGAATACACTTGCAGGTTGTGGACAGTGGTACTGGAAATATCTGTTTTAATGGCGCAGTTTCCATCAAAGGAAGTGGCGCAACTAAGTTACGATTACAGAACATTGGGATTGGGCTATGCCAACCTCGGCAGTATGCTGATGGTGAGCGGTATTCCTTATGACAGTGAAGAAGCCAGGGGCATTGCAGGCGCTATCACAGCGATCATGACCGGCGTTGCATATACAACATCCGCAGAGATGGCGGGCTTTTTAGGCGCCTTTGCCCGGTATGAGGAAAATAGAAAACACATGTTGCGTGTAATGCGTAACCACCGTGCCGCAGCGTATGACGCACAGGAAGCCTACGAAGGCATTGAAATAAAACCACAGGGTATTAACGCAAAATATTGTCCTGATTATTTATTAACTGCCGCCATTAAAGCCTGGGATGAAGCAGTACAGCTGGGAGAAAAAAATGGTTACCGCAATGCCCAAACAACCGTAATTGCACCAACAGGAACTATTGGTTTGGTGATGGATTGCGATACCACTGGCGTAGAGCCAGATTTTGCTTTGGTGAAATTTAAAAAATTAAGCGGTGGCGGTTATTTTAAGATCATCAATCAAAGCGTACCGGCTGCTCTGCGTAATTTAAAGTATACTGAGAAGCAACTGGAAGAAATAGTAAATTATGCAAAAGGGCACGCTACCCTGGAAGGAGCGCCTTTCATCAATACTCAAACATTACTGGCAAAAGGTTTGACAAAAGAAGAGTTGTCAAAAGTAGAAGCGTCTTTAGGCAGCGCTTTTGAAATTGGCTTTGTGTTTAACGTATACACTTTTGGAGAAGCCACCTTACAACGGTTGGGCTTTACGGCTGACCAGTATTTTGATTTTGAATGGAGCCTGCTGGAGGCATTGGGATATACGGACGAACAAATTGAAGCCGCCAATATTTTTGTATGCGGCACCATGACTGTTGAAGGTGCACCTTATTTAAAAGAAGAGCACCTGGCGGTGTTTGATTGTGCTAATAAATGCGGACAAAAAGGCGAACGTTTTATACATGCGCATGGCCACATCCGGATGATGGCCGCGGCACAACCTTTTCTGAGCGGGGCTATCAGCAAAACCATTAACCTGCCCAACGAAGCAACGGTAGAAGAAATTGCAGACTGCTATCGCATGAGCTGGGAGCTTGGTTTAAAAGCCAATGCGCTCTACAGGGATGGTTCTAAATTATCACAACCACTCAGCAACAAATCGGATAAAAAGAAAAAAACTTCCGGCGAAACTGAAACACCATTAACTGGAGAGGAAAACAATATTGAATCAACCGCAAGCCATCACAGCCAGATTGTTGACATGAGTAAACTAACTGTTGACGAGTTGCTGGATGAAGTAAGCAAACGCATGCAGAACAGTCCGGATACAGTGTTGAAGAGTAAGCTGGCAAAAATTGTTGAGCGTAAAAAACTACCGGCCAAGCGCAGGGGCTTTACGCAAAAGGCAAAAATAAACGGGCAGGCATTGTTCCTGCGCACAGGCGAATATGGTGACGGAACCGTAGGAGAAATATTTATCGATATGGCAAAAGAAGGCGCTACAGTACGTAGTATGCTCAACTGTTTTGCTATTGCTATTTCTATCGGTTTGCAATATGGTGTGCCGCTGGATGAGTTTGTAGAAAAATTTGTATTTACGCGTTTTGAACCTGCCGGTATGGTAGATCACCCGAACATCAAGAGCACTACCTCCATCATGGATTTCATCTTCCGCTCGCTGGCGTTTGAATACCTTGGCCGCACAGACCTGGTGCATGTGCTGGATAAACCGGAAGTCGAAAACCTGGGCAATAGCAGCTGGGATGAAACAACGCCAACCATTGGCGAAAGAAAGCCAGAACTGAGTGAGGTAAGGGTAATGGGCGCCGCCGCCTCTTCTTCGCCCGCAGGCAACATTAATTCCGCTGCTGTTAAAGCGCAGTATGCTGCAGGCAATGACGGTACACAAAATTATATGAAGAGTATGCAGAGCGATGCGCCCTCCTGCAACACCTGCGGCCACATCACCATCCGCAGCGGTACCTGTTACAAATGTCTAAACTGCGGTAACAGTATGGGATGCAGTTAATAAGTTACTTTTTGGGGAAGTAGATATTACAGCGCCACTCAATTGAGTGGCGTTTGTATTTTACTGTCCGGGATATGCCGCTTTATCGTACTGTATTGGCGTCGCAGCGCCGATAGGAGCTATCGGCTTTTGTAAAGTTGTTTTTATTGAGCTTTGACTTCCTGGTTATTATTGTCAGCTTTGTAGACTAAATAATATGTCTTGATATATGAGGCAAATTGCTTTTTAATAAGAGCTTCAATATTCTTTTACCGATCACCTTCTTTTCAATTTGATATCCATAGGTTTTACCTTGCCGGTTTGTTTTATTCAGCTGTGTATATTGACAGATAACACCCGGCCTGTAAAAGCGGCAAATTGATCGGGAACAATTTAGAAAATAAGCGATACTTTTTAAAAGCTATGAAGTAAAAGCAAAGGGCCAATATTATCCTTGCTTTATCTCAGTTTCCTTTTGTGTCTTCTCAAGTTTATCAACCCGTTGTACCAATGCATCCAGGTTACGGAAGTGGATATATGATTTGCGGTATTTGTTGGCATCAAATGCCGGAGAACCCATAAAGACTTCACCTTTTTTGGTGATGCTTTTTGAAATGCCGGATTGTGCAGTGATAATGGTATTGTCTGCAACAGTCAGATGCCCAACAATACCAACCTGCCCGCTGAACATACAATTCTTTCCAATTTTAGTTGAGCCGGCTACTACACCGTGCGCAGCAAAGTAAGTATTCTCTCCAATCTCCACATTGTGGGCAATGTGAATGAGGTTATCAAATTTTACTCCTTTACGTAAAATGGTAGAACCCAAAGTGGCTCTGTCGATAGCGCAGTTGGCACCAATTTCTACATCATCTTCAATTACAACGTTGCCTATTTGCGGTACTTTTTTATTATCACTTTCTGGATTGAACCTGAAGCCATCGCTACCGATGACGGTGCCCGAATGGATAATACAGTTTTTACCAATCTGAGTTTCAGAATAAATTTTCACGCCGGCAAACAGCGTGGTGTTATCACCAATTACGGCGTTGTCGCCGATGTATACCTGCGGGTAAATTTTTACATTGTTACCGATGATGGCATTTTCGCCTACAAAGGCAAATTCACCTGCGTATATATCCGAACCAACGGTAGCACTCTCTGAAATAAAAGATAATTTGGAAATGCCTTTTTTATTCAGCTTTACTTCATTGTACATCTCCAGTAATTTGGAAAAGGCATCTTCTGCTTTTTCTACTCTTATTAAAGTGGCCGTTACCGGAGCCGTTAAAACAAAATCTTTATTAATGATAACGATGGAAGCTTGTGTGCCATACAAATATTGCGTGTACAACGGATTGCTGAGAAATGAAATGGAACCAGGAATACCATCTTCTATTTTTGATAATTTGCTTACGCTAACATCAGCGTTTCCTTCAATTTGTCCGTTTAACAGACCGGCTATTTGTGTGGCAGTAAATTGCATGGCAATAATTATTTTAGGTATTGATTAAAGGTAGCAGCTTATAAACAATTCAGCAATAAAAAGGCATTGTTAAGCGTGCATTTTCTGGAGACCTTTTACACCAATCATCTGGTTGCTTTCCTGGTCCCAGACCTTTAATTTGAAACACGCATTCATGTCTTTTGGTGTGAGCCTGGTTATTTTGCAATTTTGTAATTCTTCAAAATGTTTCATCACTTCGGGTAAACGGTAAAAAGGTATTTTTGAATTCAGGTGGTGTATATGGTGATAACCTATATTGCCCGTAAACCATTCCATCACCGGGCTCATCTTCATAAAGCTGGATGATTCCAGAGCTGCTTTTTCGTATACCCAGTTTTTATTTTCGTAAAACTCTACTCCCGGAAAATTATGTTGCGCATAAAATAAATAGGCGCCCATACCAAAGGCAATAATAAAAGGAAGAAAAAACATAAAAAACCAGGCCTGCCAGCCAATAAATACAAATAAGCAAACAGCTACAGTAAAATGTAGTACTAATGCAATCAGGCTATCGTAGTGTTTTCGTGGGTTGCTGATGAATGAACGCAAACACATCCCAATAATAAACATGGAAAAATAGCCCAGCGCAATGGTAATGGGGTGGCGGACTGCCAGGTAAATAAATTTTTGAGCCGCAGACATCTCAAGGTATTTTTTTCGTGTAACAATGGGATACGAGCCAATGCTTGCGCTGAACAATTTTGAATTGTGATTATGATGATGATCATGCGATCTTTTCCAGATACTTGTGGGCGACAGCATATACATACCAAAAACAGTCATGATAGCATCAGCTATTTTAGAATGCGTAAGGATGGTGTGATGTTGGTGATCGTGATAGATGATAAACATCCGTATCAGCAATAAACCGGCTAATACACTGCATAGTAATTTAAAAATTATTACCGGGGCAACTAAAGTGCCCGCCAGTGAGAGTATTAATAAAGAAAGCGTGGAAATAGTATGGAACCAGCTTCTGGATCTTATTTCTTTCGCAAATGGCTTAGTCGCTAATATCAGGTTTTTCCCCAGGAGCATTGTGGACATTTAGAAAGTAAAGATAACTTATTTCAATTTCAAATACGTTTGTGCTTCCATCTTTTATGCGCCCATAGCCATGTTTCGGGCTGCGAGCGGATGTCTGCTTCCAGTTTTTTTGTATGCAATTCTGTGATATTACCTTCAGCATCAGCATATGGCGGCGATTGTAATAGCTCCGCCGTTAAGGTATAATAACCTCTTGTTAATCTTTTCACAGAAACGAAAACGATCGGGTATTTTACCTTTTTCGCTATCTTTTCGGTACCCATAAATACGGGAGTATCCTGCTGTAAAAAATTCATCCAGTGTGCGGTGGTTGGGTTGGGCGACTGATCTGCAATAAAAGCAGTGGCAGTAAGCTGGCTTCGGTTTTTTACAATATCCCTGAAGGTTTCTTTCATAGGTATCAGTCTTGTGCCAAACCTTTCCCGCATCCTGCAAATAAGACCATTAAAGTATTTGTTCGCCAGCGGGTGGTAAATTACGTACAACTGATGTTTACAACAAAGACTAAATGTGTTACCCGCCCACTCCCAGTTACCATTATGCCCCATTACTATAATGATGCTTTTATTTTCCTCAGCCAGGCCATTAAACAAGAGTGCTGCTGCAGGATCCAGGCTACAATGCTTCAACATTTTTTCCGGACTTATGGAAAGGGTTTTAAAAGTTTCCAGCACCAGATCGCAGAAATAGCGAAAGAATTTTTTTTCCAGCACCAATATTTCGGCTGGTGTTTTTTGTGGAAATGAATTGGTAAGGTTTGTACGCACTACTGCTTTACGGTAGCCAACTACATAATATAAAAAAAGGTACAAGCCATCGGAAATAACATAGAGCAGCCGGAATGGCAGCACGGATAAAAGATAAATAAAAGGCAGTGTTAAGTAATAGATGAGTGCAGACAAGGAGTAAATAATTTGAGCGAAATTAAAATTATCCGGTGATTAATTCCTGCTGTTAACAAAATCTTTCAGGTAACAGCTTCATTAAACGCAGGGTAAAAACAACTACCATATCGTCAATTGCCGTAATCTTTGCAAGCCTGTTTTCCCTGAAGGTATAAGCCCGGTAACATGCTATCTGCGTTTGATAGATTTGGTATCCCGTAACCTGATTTTCAACTAAATTTTTCCACAATGGTATCATGCCCGCTGCCTGGGCGTGATGCTTAACTGTGGGTTTTTAAAATAGGTATTCATTGGTTATAAAGATGACGTTTATATTTTTTAATTGTTGTAAAAACAGTTTGCGGCTAAAAATCTGTTATGATTTATACAATATCTTTACTACATGACTTCAACATTTTTTACATATAATAAGGGTAAAGTTATTCAGGCTTTGCGGTATCATTTTATTACCCGTAAGGAAATAAAAATCATGATGATCCTCGTGAATGTATTTGCCATTGTAGCGGCGGCTTTGTTCTTCATGAAAGAGGTATCAGCAGTATCGTTTTTATTAAGCTCTTTTTTATGGTTTGCATTGATGATCTCGTTTTGGTTTCTACTGCCACTAATCATTTACAAAAAGTCTGATACTTTTAAGGATAAGTTTAAGGCTACGCTGGGAGCTGAGAACTTTACTATTGAAAATGAAAGAGGAAGCCGCAAGTGGCCATGGACCGCCTTTACGACCAGTATGGAAAGCCCGCATTTCTTTCATTTGTATTTTGATACCCGCTCTTTTTTTATAATTCCGAAAGATGCTTTTAAAGCTGAAGATTTACACGAAGCAAGAAGAATATTGTCAACAAAAATCCGCCATTAATTTACATCAGTATTTTTTCCATTACATGATGTTTGGTTTTTACTTCTTCAAATTGTTCCCCTTTAACAGTGTAGCCAAATTTTTCGTAAAAACCGATTGCTGTGTCACGCGCGTGCATAGTTAATATTTTGTAACCTTTATCGCGGGCGATATTTTCAGCAAAACTCATCATCGATTCACCAATACCCTTTCCCTGCAAGTTTTTTTGCACTGCCATTTGTCTTAGTCTTATACGCCGTTCATCTAACCGGGTTAAAATACAGCAACCCAATATTTCTTCTTCATCAAATGCTGCAATTAGTATGTCGTTTTTTTCGGCGTCAAGTTCCTCTTTAGTGAATGATAACCCAAGCGGTTTGCGTAATACTTCCAACCGCAGCTTCACCATTTGCTGGTATGCTTTGCTACCGTGATCAATTTGTTTTAAGGCCATAACAATCGTTTTTTTGGTTTCTGACGTTTCATATCGGGTAGCAGGGAGTACAATATACAAACTTTTTTATTTACCGGAGGGTCACTCAACATTTGGCAGAAGCAATAAATCAATCCGCTTAATCATGAAAAAGAAGAGACCGAAAATATATTTGTTGGTTTCAACTATCAACAGCAATTTTGCCTATTACAAAACTGTTCAGGTGGCATAAAAGGGGCTAGTTTGGCTTTATTTATATTTCTTTGTATTTATTGCAAAAAGTATATTTTTGCACCTGATTAACTAAATAATTACTACCATGTCAGACATTGCAACAAGAGTAAAGAAAATAATTGTTGACAAATTAGGTGTTGATGAAGCTGAGGTTACTCCGGAAGCTTCTTTCACAAATGATTTAGGTGCCGATAGTTTGGACACCGTTGAATTGATCATGGAATTTGAAAAAGAATTCAACATTTCAATTCCTGATGAACAAGCTGAAACCATCACCACTGTTGGTCAGGCTGTAACTTACCTGGAAGAACACGCCAAGTAATCTTCATCTCTTTTTTAATTATCGCAGGCAAATTTTATGGACTTTAAGAGAGTAGTTGTAACCGGATTGGGCGCCATCACTCCCCTCGGTAAATCCGTTGCTGAATATTGGCAAGGTTTATCTGATGGAGTAAATGGTTGTGATTTAATCAAACAATTCGATGCAGCTAAATTCAAAACCAGGTTTGCCTGCGAGGTTAAAGATTTCGATCCCACCAATTACCTCGACCGAAAGGAAGCCCGCAAAATAGATCGCTTTTCCCAGTTTGCATTAATCGCCAGCGACGAGGCTGTCAAGGATGCCGGCATCAGCAAAGAGAATGTTGATGTTGACAGGGTAGGTGTAATCATTGGCAGTGGCATCGGTGGCTTAATTACCTTCCAGGAAGAAGTAATCAACTTTGCATCCGGCGATGGTACCCCACGTTTCAATCCCTTCTTTATTCCAAAAATGATATTGGATATTGCCGCAGGCCATATCTCTATCCGTCATGGTTTCAGAGGTCCCAATTATGCGGTGGTAAGTGCATGTGCATCTGCCACCAATGCCATTATTGATGCGTATGATACCATTCGTCTTAATAAGGCAGACATGATAATTACAGGAGGAAGTGAGGCGGTTGTAAGCGCTGCAGGCGTTGGTGGTTTTAACGCCATGAAAGCCCTGAGCGAAAGAAACGATGATTATAAAACAGCCTGCAGGCCATTCGATAAAGACCGTGACGGCTTTGTGATGGGTGAAGGTGCCGGAATACTAATCATTGAAAGCCTGGAACATGCTTTGGCAAGGGGTGCAAAAATTTATTGTGAAATAGGCGGCGGTGGAGCCAGTGCCGATGCCTATCATATTACCGCTCCCCATCCGGAAGGACTGGGTGCGCAAAACGTAATGCGTGCGGCATTAAAAGATGCCGGTATGAAGGCAGAAGATATAGATTACATTAATGTGCATGGTACCTCTACACCACTCGGTGATATTGCAGAAACCAAAGCGATCTTAAATGTATTCGGGGAACATGCTTACGATTTAAATATCAGCTCTACAAAAAGCATGACCGGACATTGCCTTGGCGCAGCAGGTGCTTTGGAGGCATTGGCATGTATACTTGCTGTTACAAGAGACATCGTTCCGCCCACCATTAATCACTTTACAGACGACCCGGAACTGGATCCTAAACTGAATTTTACCTTTAATAAAGCACAACACCGAACTGTAAACGCTGCACTGAGCAACACGTTTGGTTTTGGCGGTCACAACGCTTCTGTTATTGTAAAAAAATACGTTGCTTAACTATCCCATGTTATTTGCAATCAGCATTCGATTATTTTAGTCAGCACAAGACTTTGTACAGGCAATCTAACAGCTCGTACTCTTAGTTACAAGCGACAAAAAATATTTCTCTCAAATCACATTTGATTTCTTGTACGAAAATTGATTTATCCTCAACAAAAAAATAGTATTACAGTTGTAATTTCGGACTGCTTGTTTGTTAGTTATTATATTTTTTGATTGCAGTAAATAATATTAATTTCGAATTCACTTATTCTATCCAAGTTGAATTTATTTAAAGATTTTTTTACCGTAAATATTAAAAAGAAAGAGTTTAAAAAGCAACTCAACAACGTGCTTGGCTTTACACCCGGTAATCTTAGTTTATACAGAACAGCTTTAAGTCACCGCTCGGTAAGAGAAGGAGCCGATGAGAATAATGAACGGCTTGAATTTTTAGGAGATGCGGTATTAAGTTCAATTGTTGCCCATTATCTTTTTATGAAGTATCCGTATAAGGGAGAAGGTTTTTTAACCGAGATGAGAAGCAAGATGGTGAACAGGCAGCAGCTGAATGACATCGGTATAAAAATGGGCCTTAAAAAAATTACCATCTATAATAAGTTTGACAGCTCACTAAAAATATCCCAGATTTTCGGCAATACACTCGAGGCACTAATAGGGGCAGTTTATCTTGACAAAGGCTACGATAAAACTCAGTCATGGGTTGAAAAATACATTATCTCCACCCATATGTTTATAGATGATTTGGAAGGTATTGAAATTAACATCAAAAACAAATTATACGGTTGGGCAAACAAAAATGGCAAAGCGCTCGAGTTTGCTACACTGGAAGAAAAATTTGAAAACGGCCGCCGCTTGTTTACGATTGGAGCTACAGTAGACGGAGAACTGGTTGCACAGGGCAAGGGGTTTAATAAAAAAGATGCCAGCCAAATTGCCGCACAGCTCGCTGTTGACAAACTCGGATTGTAAGCCATTTGCAAATCTGCATACAAGAATTTCACACAAAATTTATAGCTCAAATTTAAGTACGAAGGTGCTAACTTTATTGCATTGATTTTAGGTAATTGCATTTGATGCAGATGATAAAATTTTGGGTAAAATGAACCTTACTGTGCGCATGAAGAAGTAGAAGTAAACATCGGTCATCCCAATTTGAGTATGTCAGTACACTCACTGAAATGCTGTCACCGTTAGAATAAAGAAATATGAATTTTGGAATATTAGGTAGTGGAAGCTGGGGAACAGCACTGGCAAAAGTTTTAACAGACAATGGCCAGACAATTTATTGGTTCAACAGAAACCGGAAGGCTATTGATCATTTGATGCTTCGGAAACACAGTGCCCACTATTTGACTGCTGCTTATTTCGATGTGCACCAGTTGAAGTTGACAACGGATGCGGCAGAAGTTATTGCACAATCTGATTGTATTGTGATAGCCATACCATCTGCTTATGTTGAAGCCACATTGGAACCGCTTGATAAGAATGCTTTTGAAGGGAAAAAAATTGTCAGTGCGGTAAAAGGGATTTTACCATCGCAAACGTTATTGTTGAATGATTATTTAAAAAATAAATTCGGTGTTGCGCTACAGGATTACTTTACAGTTCTCGGCCCCTGTCATGCTGAAGAAGTGGCCGCTGAAAAATTATCTTATCTTACTTTTTCTGGCATAGATGAAATGACTACGCATCATATCGCCCAATATTTTAAAACCGATTATTTAAACACTATTGAGAACAATGATATTTTTGGAGTTCAATATGCAGCTGTTTTAAAAAACATTTATGCGGTAGGAGCCGGCATGGCACACGGGCTGGATTATGGAGATAATTTTCTAAGCGTTTTGATTGCCAATTCCGCGGACGAGATGGCGGGCTTTTTAAAAATGGCCGGTATAAAAAATGTAGAAGTAGGCCATATTCATAACCGCAATCACAATTATGCATCCTCAGTTTATTTGGGCGATTTGCTGGTAACATGCTATTCGCTTTTCAGCCGTAACAGGACCTTTGGAAATATGATTGGCAAAGGGTATTCTGTAAAATCCGCACAGATAGAAATGAGTATGGTAGCAGAAGGATACAATGCCAGTAAATCAATGCATATTATTAATCAAACTGTAAAGGCAGATATGCCGATTGCGGATATGGTATATGAGGTTTTGTGGGAAGGCGTGGATGTGAAAGAAGCCTTCGGTAAGATTGAGCCTTATCTTGTTTAGTAGTAACCGTTTTTTGATTTAAAAAAATAAATCGGCGGCAATACCATCAGCAAATAATTTCCCTTCTTTTGTTAATATGATTCTTTTATCATCGGCAAAAACCTTGCCGCCCAGTCTCCATTTTTCACTTGCAGATTGCAGCTGACGGGTTATTTTATTTCCAAACCTTTCTTCAACAACACCAAGACTCAGCCCTTCCATAGTTCTAAGCGAAGTCATGATGTATTCATTTAATTGCTGTATTGGTGTTAAATTTTCTTTCTCGAAAGGAATAACATTATTTTTTAAAGACTGAATATACAAGGCGTTGTTGGCAATATTCCATTGCCGGCTTTTACCGTCAAAGGCATGAGCCGAAGGTCCAAAACCGTAGTATCTTTTTCCCTGCCAGTAACTGCTGTTATGTTTACTTTTCATCCCCGGTTTGGCAAAGTTGCTTATTTCATAATGATCATACCCGGCCAGTTCCATCCAGTCCATCAGTAATATAAATTGCTCTGCCTGTTTGCCTGCATCAATGGGCTCTTTTTTATGTTGATTAATCATTTTATTCAGCGCCGTCTTTGGTTCTACCGTGAGCGCATAGCATGAGATATGCGGTATGTTTTTTTCAAAGATGGTGTCAGTATTTTTTTTCCACTTATCATTCGTTAATAAGGGGGAGCCGTAAATCAGGTCAACTGAAAAATTAGTAAATCCGGCATTTTTTATATCCTCGATACATTGAAGGGATTCAGTCGCCGTGTGAGCCCTGTTCATCCAAACCAATTCTTCTTCTATAAACGACTGGATGCCTACGCTAAGCCTGTTGATTCCAATTTTTTTCCACAACTCTAATTTTGCGGGTGTAATGTCATCGGGGTTGGCTTCCAGGGTAATTTCAATTTTCTCACTAAAAATAAATTTTTCATGTAGCGCTGCCAATAGTAATTCGAGATCTTTTATATCAATGATACTTGGCGTTCCTCCGCCAAAATACAGCGTTTCAATAGGTTCTTTTTTATCAGTCACAATTAGGTCACTGTCTTCTGTACATGTTGTGGTAAGTGAAATCTCTTTTATCAACGCTGCAATCATCTCATCTTTTAATTTCAGCGAAGTAGAAAAATGAAAATTGCAGTAGTTGCAAGCCTGTTTACAAAATGGAATATGAACATAAATACCTGCCAAGCTGCTTAATAATTTAGTTTTGCGATATAATATTTAATCTTGATAATAGTTTATAGAAGCATGCAAAGGAAAACAAGTAAAACAATTTTCAATCTCCGGCTATTCGTGGTGGTGATAGTTAGTTGTTTTTTTGTTGCACAGGTTTCTGCCCAATACCAGCTTCGTATACAATATCTCAGCAAAGATACTCTCTTTCAGCCGCAGGCATTAAAACTGCAAACCAGCTTCACCAATCAGTTAGCCTGTGAAGACTATATTAATAAGCTGACTGCATTGTTAAATTCCAAAGGATATGCGGCTTCGTCTATTGATACAGTAAAGTACGACAGCAGCTTTGCGGAAATAGCATTATACCTGGGAACTCAGCAAAACTGGGTTCAGTTAAAAACTGTCGGTATTGAAAAAAGGGCGTTGGATGAAAGTGGTTACATGAGTAAAAATTTTACCAACAGGCCCATCAACTTCACACAACTAACCTTTATAAAAGAACGGCTGCTGAATTATTATGAAAAGAATGGTTATCCTTTCGCGGCTGTATTTTTAGATAGCATCCAGCTTAAAGAAAATAATGTCACGGCCATATTAAGCGCTACCCCTGGACCATTGTATCACATCGATAGCATCCGCATCAACGGCAAAGCAAAAATTTCCAATAACTTTTTGCAGCATTACCTGGGCATTCCTAAAGGAAGTGTTTACAATAAAGAGAAACTGGAACTGGTAAGTAAACGTATGCTGGAATTACCTTACGTGCAGGAGCAGCAACCTTCTGAATTGATGATGTTGGGTACCGGCTCTATATTGAATGTATACCTTCAGCCCAAGCGCAGCAGCCAGGTTAATTTTTTGATAGGATTTTTGCCCGCCAGTAATGCTACCGGTAAACTGCAGTTGACAGGAGACGTAAATTTAAATTTAAAAAATTCGCTCGGAAAAGGAGAGACCATTTTGCTTAACTGGCAGCAGTTGCAATTAAAATCACCGCGTTTAAATTTAGGTTTTCAACAACCCTATATTTTTAATTCTCCTTTTGGTATTGATTTCCTGTTTGAAATGTTTAAAAAAGACTCAAGCTTTGTACAATTAAATGCACAGCTGGGAGTGCAATATCTCTTATCAGCCAATCAATCCGGTAAATTGTTTATTCAAAAACAAAATTCCTTTTTGCTGGCAGCCGGCATAGACACCAATCAGATTAAGGCAACCAAGCAGCTTCCTGCAAATATTGATGTTAGTGCCGTTAATATTGGAATTGATTACAATTTTAATAATACGAATTACCGCTTCAATCCAAAATCAGGCAATGAGTTACAGTTGTATTCTACCATAGGTATAAAAACCATCAGCAGGAACAATGATATCATAAGCCTGACAGACCCCGCCTTCAATTACGCTTCCCTGTATGATTCGCTTAAATTGAAGGGGTACCAGTTAAGGATAAAAGCGATGGCGGCGCATTATTTTACAACCGGTAAACGTAGCACTTTAAAAGTTGTACTTAATACAGGCGTTTTCAACAGTCCAAATGTTTTCCGGAACGAATTGTTTCAAATTGGCGGGTACAAATTGTTACGTGGATTTGATGAAGAAAGTATTTATGCTACCCGCTACCTGGTTTCAACTGTTGAATACCGGTACCTTGTAGGTCTAAACTCTTATTTGTTTGGATTTGTGGATGCGGGCTGGGTAAAAAATAAATACCAGACTGTAGATGTCACAAGTAATTTCATCAGTACTGGCATAGGAATTTTATTTGAAACGAAACTCGGTTTGCTAAATATGAGTTTTGCGGTTGGCAAACGCAACGATGTTAATTTTAACTTAAGCCAGTCATCCAAAATACATTTTGGGTATATCAATTACTTTTAGAAAATTCAATTTAATTTTACTGCATAAATTTTTTGATTGAAACAGGTTTTATATTTATTTCTGCTGATCGCTCTGCCTGTTTTAACTGCTGCACAGCATCCCGATAGTATCAATACAAAAATATTCGATACGGCTTCAACTACAATGCGGGATAGCGCCGGGATTAAAGCGAAAGACAGTGTTGCCATTAAATTGGACTCGTTAAAAAAACTGCAACCACCTTATCGTATCCTACTGCGAGAAATCCTGAAGGAGAACAAATTTCTGGATATCAGCAGCACCCCTGTAGCAAAGAAAATTTATATCCGGAAACAGCAACCTGACGACAGTGTATTTTACGCACTGCTGATTTTGGTTGCTGCTTTATCTTTTTTACGATTCTTTTATGTCCGCTATTTCAATAACCTGTTCCAGGTATTTTTTAATACTTCCTTACGGCAAAGTCAGCTAACTGATCAATTACTGCAGGCCAGGTTACCCTCTATGCTTTTTAATTTAACGGCTGCTTTTTCCGGGGGTATCTTTTTTTATTTTTTGTTAAAGTATTTTGGCTGGGTGAATGAGCGAAAACCGTTGGACGTGATGCTATTGAGCAGCTTTTTTGTAATGGCTATCTATTTTTTGAAATATGTCTCCTTAAAATTTACCGGATGGTTGTCCGGCTATTCCAATATAACCAACACCTATATTTTTATAATTTTTCTTATTAATAAAATACTGGGTATTCTTTTATTACCACTTATTATTGTAATGGCCTTTTCTATTCCTGTGTTGATAAAAGTATCAGTAATGATTGCAATTTTATTAACTGCGCTTATGTTTTTGTTGAGATTTTTCAGGTCATATAGTTTGCTGCAAAACCAGGTAAAAATAAGTGCCGCCCATTTTATGCTTTACATTGCAGGCGTTGAATTAATGCCGCTTTTGTTGATTTATAAGGCCTTGTTGTTTTTATCAAGTAAAAATATCTAACTTTGTAAAACCATTAATATTCTCATTTTTCTATGGTTAAGAACGGGGAAACAAAAACAGATCAAAAAAGCCAGGTGGTTAAAAAAGTATTGATTACCCAGCCAAAACCGGAAGGCGAAAAGTCACCCTATTTTGATTTGGCAAAAAAGCACAATATCGAGTTACATTTCCATCCATTTATAATTATTGATGGCATTCCCGCCAAAGAATTCAGAAAACAAAAAATAGAAATCCCCAATTATACAGCAGTTATTTTTACAAGCCGGAATGCAATTGACCATTTTTTCAGGGCCTGCGATGAAATGAAGATTAATATTTCACAGGATACAAAATACTTTTGCATTACAGAATCGGTAGCACTTTATCTCCAAAAATTTATCCTTTACCGCAAGCGCAAAGTTTTTTATGGTGCCGACGGTACCAATAAGAGTTTGTTCGATGTAATAAATAAGCATAAGGACAATGAAAAGTTTCTTTATCCGTGTTCCCAATCGTTTGATAATGAGATTACCAATTGGCTAAAAAATAATAATTGCGAATATGCCACCCCGGTAATGTATAAAATTATCAGCAATGATGTAAAAGAAATTATTTCCAGAAACTACGATGTGATATGTTTTTTTACACCCGGTGGCGTTAAGAGCCTATTGGAGAATTTTCCGCATTTTAAGCAAAATGGAACCAGGATTGGTGCCTTTGGCGCCAACACTTTTAAAGCAGCAGAAGAAGCTGGTTTAACACTCGATATTAAAGCGCCACAACCTCAGGTGCCCAGTATGGTGAGTGCGCTGGAGCTGTATTTAACCTCCCTTAAAAAGAAATAAGTTTTTCCACTAGAAGATATTAAAGGTAACTTAACAAGGTTACCTTTTTTATTTGTCAAAACAAACGCCTCGGTTATCTGTTTCCTTTAAATGGTTAGCCGGCTATTGAAGGCCTGAACTACTCATCGTGGCATAACTTTTTAACCTGATTGTCTGCCATATTTTATTTTATTCAATTATCAGTTATATGTCACATGCTTTTACCAACAGTTTAATTAAGGAAACAAGTCCATATCTTTTGCAACATGCCCATAACCCCGTTAACTGGTATGCATGGGGTGAAGAAGCACTGCAAAAAGCAGAAGCCGAGGACAAGGTAATTCTGGCGAGTATCGGCTACTCTGCGTGCCATTGGTGTCATGTTATGGAAAAAGAGAGTTTTGAAAATGTAACTATTGCCGCATTGATGAATGAAAATTTTATAAATATTAAGATTGATCGTGAAGAGCGCCCCGATCTTGACCATATTTATATGGATGCAGTGCAGGCAATTGCCGGGAGTGGGGGCTGGCCCCTGAATGTATTTTTGACTCCCGACGGAAAGCCTTTTTACGGGGGCACCTATTATCCGCCTGTCAGAGCCTTTAACCGTTCTTCCTGGCCGGAAGTTTTACAGGGCATTGCGGCAGCATGGAAGGAAAAAAGAGATGAAATAGAATCTCAGGCAGAAAATCTTATTGCACATTTAAACCAGTCTGGAAATTTTACTCAAACCGCTACCAGTTCAATTAGCTCAAATGATGAGAGATTGTTTACAATGGACAATTGCCATCAAATGTTTAAAAATATAATGGCAACTGCTGATAAGGAGTGGGGAGGATTTGGAAGGGCGCCCAAGTTTCCGCAAACTTTTATTATCCAATTCTTGCTGCAATACCAGCATTTCACAGGAAATGCGGAAGCGCTGCGGCAAGCTTTATTGTCGCTGGATAAAATACTACAGGGTGGTATTTACGATCATATTGGTGGTGGCACGGCCCGGTATAGTACAGATAACGAATGGCTGGCGCCGCATTTTGAAAAAATGTTATACGACAACGCCTTGCTAATCGATGTCCTATGCGACGCTTGGCAGATTACCAAATGCGATAAATACAGGAACGCAATCTTAAAGACCATAGGATTTATCCAGTCGGAATTAACCAATGGCGAAGGTGGATTTTTTGCTGCTCTTGATGCAGATAGTGAAGGAGTAGAAGGCAAATATTATGTCTGGACAAAAACTGAGATAGACGATGTTTTAAAGGAGAATGCGGCCATCTTTTGTGAATTTTTTGACGTAACGGAAAAAGGGAATTGGGAAGACGCTAATATCTTGCGCATCCTTGAACCCATCCATGACTTTGCTATCCGGAAAAATTTAGATGAACATAAATTGACTGAATTGTTGCAAAGTTGTCTTCATAAGTTGGCTGAGGTTCGTGTTGGCCGCATAAAGCCTTCACTTGATGACAAAATAATACTGGGATGGAATGCCCTGGCCTTAAAAGCAATTGCAAAGGCTGCTTTTATTTTGGAAGACGAAACATTAACGATGCTTGCATTGAAAAATTTTGCCTTTATTGAAACCAATTTTATAAAGACCAATGGTTCATATGAAATGCACCATACTTTTAAAAACGGAGTTGCTAAATATCCTGCATTTTTGGATGATTATGCTTTTTTTATTGCGGCCTGTTTTGAAATGTACTCGCTGACTTACGATACTGAATTTTTGCAAAAGGCAAAAAATCATACATGCTTCGTTGTTGACAATTTCAGCGATGGGGAAAATAATTGTTTTTTCTATACACCAAAAAATCAAACAGACGTTGTTATTAGAAAAAAGGAAATATATGATGGAGCTTTGCCCTCAGGCAACAGTGTAATGGCGGCAAATCTATTTAAGCTTTCAAGAATTTTTAACATTCCGGATTGGGAATACACATCTATACAAATGTTAATAATAAATTCTGAGGCAACCATCAAATATCCGTCTTCGTTTGCGGTTTGGGCTTCATTTTTGCTACAAAATGTGGTTGGCTTTAATGAACTGGCAATTATCGGGAGAGATTGTTTTCAATTGTCCCGAAAAGTGGCCGACTATTACATTCCGTACAAAATTATGATGGCTTCAACCTTATCGAATGATGAATTTTTACCTTTAAAAAGCAAACCTGCTTCTATTCAGTCCTTGATTTATCTCTGCAAAAACAACATTTGTTTTAAGCCGGAGGAGCAAATCGATGGCATCTTATTGTATCTCAACGAATCATGAAAAGAAGATATAAGGATACAATAATTGAAAACAATAGACGTTTTAGAATTGTGTTGCTTTTTTAACACAAAAAATAATCATTCAGGTAGGTGTATGATTATTGAAATTGGAAATAATCATTACATTTGCTAATACCCCTCAAAGTTAAAACAATGAAGAATCACTCATTAGTTATTATAGCGGCCAGTGCTATAATCTCTTTATCAGGCTGTAATTTGCTTGGTAAAAATAAAAAAGGTAGTGCTTTGCCGGATGATGGGCAGTTGCATGGCGTAGCACCTGCTAAAGGGTGGTCTTTACCCAAACCCCCGGGTATGGTGTATATTCCACCAGGAACCTTCCATATGGGGCCAAGTGATGAAGACGTGAATTTTGCGTATACTGCAAGAAACAAACAGGTTTCTATCAGTGGTTTCTGGATGGATGCTACCGAAATTACCAATAATGAATATCGGCAGTTTACCAACTGGGTAACTGATTCTATTGCTGCAAAGCAAATGGGTTTTATTAAGCAGGGTACAGATGGCAATGAGTACGTTGACTGGAAGAAAGCACGTGGTATTAAATGGAATGATAAAGCAACCCTGGAAAAGATTGATGCAATGATCTTTACCCCCGACAACAGAATTTTCAATAAAAAAGAACTTGATCCAAGCAAAATTGTTTACCATTCGGAAACATTTGATTATAAGGAAGCTTCTAAGAGAGAAAACGCAGGAGTACAACGTTCTAAGTTTATTATCAAAAAAGATATTATGGCTTACCCGGATTCATTGTGCTGGGTTAGAGATTTTGCTTATGCCTACAATGAGCCAATGGCAAAAAAATATTACAGTCATCCCGCTTTCGGAAACTACCCTGTGGTAGGGGTTAACTGGAAACAGGCTACAGCCTTCTGCGAATGGAGAACCCATTATCTTAATTCCTATTTAGATTCCAAAAAAAGAGCAACTGAATCTGATTTTAGATTACCTACAGAGGCTCAATGGGAATATGCTGCACGGGGCGGACGTGCCCAGTCACCTTATCCCTGGGGAGGACCTTATTTGAGAAACAAAAAAGGATGCCTGCTGGCCAACTTTAAACCAGGTCGCGGAAATTACCCTGAAGATGGTGGTTTTTACACTGTAAGAGCAGACGCATACTGGCCAAATGATTTTGGTTTGTATAATATGGCTGGTAATGTTGCCGAATGGACCTCTTCTCTTTATTATGAGGGTGGATACTCTTTTCAACACGATATGAATCCTGACATTCGCTGGAATGCAAAAGATACAGATGTGCCACGTATGAAACGCAAAGTGATTCGCGGTGGTAGCTGGAAAGACGTGGGATTTTTTCTTCAGACAAGTACACGTAATTACGAGTACCAGGATACTTCAAAATCTTATATAGGTTTCCGTTGCGTAATTGATCTGCCTCCGGCAATGAAAAAGCGTGGCAACTAATTACTAACTTATCTCCTGCCTAAACTAATTGTTGAGAATTGTCTTACAGTATTTTTTCAAAAAATGCTGTAAGACTCTAATCACTATGTAATAAAGAATTCAATATATAAAATAACCCCCTTATTAAACTTTAAAATTCAAAAATTATGGCTGCTGGTCAATCACGTCCAATCGATCGTATTCTTAACATCTTTGTATCTGCGGCAGCTGTGCCGGTTTTATTAGGTGCCCTTTTCAAAATCACCCACGCTCCCGGAGCTGATGTTTGGTTAAAAATCGGACTGTGGACAGAATCGATCATATTTCTTGGTTATGCTTTGTTATATGTATTTGCACCCCCACCAGAGGCACCAATGGCTGCAGCTGCGCCTATTGAAACAGGTAACCCTGCTCTGAAAAGCATGGACAAAATGTTAAGCGAAGCTGATATTACTCCTACAAGCCTGAAAAAATTAGGTGAAGGTTTTCAGAAATTGGGAACTACTGTTAACAACATGGGCGAAATTGGAGATGTTGTAAAATCGACCGGTGACTTTGGTGCTAAAACAAAAGAAGCAACATTGGCTATTGGAAGCATGGCTTCAACATTTACAAGTACTGCAGCTACAATGGCTTCATTTAATAAAGCTTCTGAAAGCACACAGGGGTTCCACGAGCAGGTTCAGGTTTTAACTAAAAATTTGGGTTCTTTAAATACTATTTACGAATTGGAATTAAAGGAAAGTAACAATCACCTCAAGGCCTTGAATGGCTTTTATGGCAAGATGGCTGAAGCAAGTGCCGCCATGATGGGCAGTGTGGATGACGCGACAAAGGCAAAAGATCAAATCAGTTTACTGGCAGGCAACCTAAGCAAATTAAACTCTGTGTATGGAAATATGCTGAGTGCTATGCAGGTGAAATAAATTGCCATATAACTTTGTTACCAAGTTCAAAACCCTTTTTAAAGGTAAATTTTATCCTAAAGAAACAATTCACTTAAACAATCGTAAAATCTGAAATACTATGGCTTTACCTAAAGAGCCCCGGCAGAAGATGATTAACCTGATGTATCTGGTGTTGACAGCATTGCTGGCACTGAATGTATCAAGCGAAATTCTGAATGCCTTTAAAGTGGTTGATAAAAGTTTGCAAAATTCCAGCGCCAACCTAACTGCTGCGAACACCACTTTATATGCCTCACTAACCGAAAAACTGGCAGATCCCAAAACTGCTGAAAAGGCTAAAATTTGGGAGCCTAAAGCTGAACAGGCGAAAAAATTGTCTGATGATTTCATTACCTATCTTGATGGATTAAAGACGGAACTTAAAAAAGCTTCTGACCTTACTATGATAGATGGTAAAGAGTCTTTCAAAGAAGATAATCTAGACGCTGCTACCCGTTTATTTGATAACCAGGGAAAGGGAAAAGAACTGGAGGCAAGACTAGCGGCCTATAAAAAGGCAATGCTGGACGTTGATCCAGAAATCCGGGCAAAATTTGAAAAGACGTTGCCCATAGATACAGATCCCCCTGTAGGACAAGATGGGGTTAAAAAAGATTTTACGACAGGTTACTTTCATATGACACCAACCGTAGCAGCCTTAACGTTATTAAGTAAATTTCAAAATAATATTAAGAATGCAGAAAATCAAGTGGTTACATTTTGCCACGAACAAATTGGTGCTGTAAAAATTAAATTTGACAAAACTGGTGTGTTGGTAGGACAGAGTTCGAATTATCTAATGCCTGGACAGGAAATGGAAATTACTGCAGGAATCGGAGCATATAGTTCTGCCGCCCAGCCAAAAATTTCAATCGGAGGAACAAATCCTGCGGTTGTTGACGGGAAAGCTACTTATAAAGTAACAGCCAGCGGTGCAGGCCCCCATACAGTTCCGGTAACAGTTACCTATCTTGATCAGGATGGAGTGTCCCAGACAAAAACTGAAACTGTTGAGTACACAGTAGGAACTCCCGGAGGTGCTGCCATTATGCTTGATAAAATGAATGTATTTTACATAGGAGTTCCTAATCCAATAACTATTTCATCTGGTTCAGGCTGGGATAAGACGACTGTTTCAATGACTGGTGGTACTCTGAGTGGTTCTAATGGTAATCGTGTAGTAACTGTTAGCGGTGGAACTGCTGCAAGCATCACCGTAACTGCTGATGGAAAATCAAGCAAATTTGATTTCAGGATTAAAACCATACCTGATCCAATCGGGATGGTTGGTCCTAGCCCAGGAGGAAAAGTACAGTCAAATGTTTTTAAAGCACAGGATTTTTTACGGGCAGAACTTAAAAACTTTGATTTTGACGCAAAATTCAGTGTAGCCAGTGCGACTGTTTATTTTGCAGGAGCTGGATTTACCAGTAGCGGAAGCGTACAGACAGCGACAATGAATAGCGGAAGTTTTGCACCTATAAGAAGTAAACTTGATTTATGTAAACCCGGATCTACAGTGACTTTTGATGATTTAAAAGTGGTAGGACCTGATGGCAGGCAAAGAACCATACCGCCCGTGTCTTTTGTGTTATTCTAAAATATCTTAAATATGAAAAAGTATCTTATTAAATTTTTGTGCCTGACGGTTGTACTGACCCTTGTATTCTCAGTAGCAGACGCACAGAAACAGAAAAAGCGTGCGGCTACCAAGCGAAGCAACACCACCACAAAAAAAACAACCAAGGGTAAAACCAAGGCAAATATTAAATCTGGTGGCCAGGTCGATTCTGTTGCGGCAGTGGTATCAGCACCTCCGGCTGCGCCAAGAATTGATAGCTTACCCGTTCCAAAAGTAAAAAAGTCTTTACGGTTGGACGAAGCTGTAGAAACAAAAGATATTATGGATAGGACTCCTCTGGCCTATGAACATTTGCGGGCTGACGATGCTGTTTTTCGTCATAAAATATGGAGAGAAATAGATACCAGGGAAAAAGTCAATTTGCCGTTCAGGTACTCTGCCGATGAGAACACGGGCAATCAGCGATTCATAAGCATTTTACTCAAGGCTATACAGGATAGTGCTGTAACAGTTTTTGACCCGATTGATGACCGGTTTACTACGCCACTTACTATTTCCCAGGTATCTAAATTACTTGGAGGGGGTGGGGATACTGTTCCACATTACAATGATCAGGGTGTGATTGACCGTTATGATTATAAAGCGAGAGAAATAAATCTGGATTCAATTTATAAGTTTAAAATTAAGGAAGAGGTAATTTTTGATAAAGAAAGTTCGAGATTATTCTGGCGTATTTTAGGTATCGCTCCAGTTAGGAATATTTATTCTTCAAGCGGCGAATATCAGGGACCCGCTGACGTTTTTTGGGTTTATTATCCAGATATGCGTCCAATCTTCGCGAAATACCAAACTTATAATGGTAAAAACTTTGGAGCAAGGATGACATGGGAAGAATTATTTGAAACCAGAATGTTCAGTGGCCGCATCATAAAGAGTACGATGGACAATCCGTTCGATTTATTTATAGCCGCTAATCCAGGATTGAAAGACAATGGCGTATTTCAATTGCTTGAGGGTGAACGCATTAAAGAGAAAATTTTTAATTACGAGCAAGACTTATGGAGTTACTAATTTTCCAGTAAAATATTAAAAAGCCCCTTCTCAGAAGGGGCTTTTTAATACCCGTAACTTTGATTCAGTTTTCGACAGACGCAGTCACGGCCGGCTAAAATCTATCTTCAGGTGCCCACTGAAATCGAATTCTGCCGTTTACTCAGTCAAAGTCGCCAATTGTATAATATTCGGCTAAGCGTTTGGACAGAGAAAAAACTAATCTATATATTTGTCTTGGTTTTTCATAGGATATTGGATTTTAAACGGGGCTGGATTTTTATCCTGGCCCTTTTTTATGTCTACGAGTGGGCATTTATTGCCTGATTAAAATAATCAATCAATATAATTGCTTTGGACTTACCGATGGCCGTTGTCAACTCCCCTAATGTTTGTACTTTAATATTCTTTACAGACTTATACTTTTTAAGCAGAATGTCAATCGTAGATTTTCCAATTCCTTCAATATGTTCCAGCTCATTTTTAAAGCTGCCTTTACTCCGTTGATTTCTGTGAAAAGTAATACCATAACGATGTACTTCATCACGTATTCTCCTTATCAATTTTAAACTTTCACTATCCCAGGGTAATTTCAACGACTCTGAGTCGCCTGCGTAAAAAAGCTCTTCTTCATTCTTTGCCAGCCCGACAAGTGTCAGTTTTCCTGTCAATTCAAGTTTCTCAATACTTTCCATTGCAGCACTTAACTGGCCTTTACCGCCATCAATGATAACCAGCTGTGGAAATGGTTTTTGTTCTTCTTTTAAACGTTTATAGCGGCGGTAAACTACTTCCGCCATGGTAGCAAAATCATTGATCCCTGCCACAGTTTTTACATTGAATCTTCTGTAATCATTTTTGCTTGGCTTTCCATTTTTGAAACTTACCATGGCAGATACAGGATAACTTCCCTGGAAGTTGGAGTTATCAAAGCATTCAATATTGACCGGTAGTTCTTGCAATTGAAGATCTTTTTGGAGTTGTACCAACACGTTATTTACTTCCAATGCGGTTTTTTCTTCCAGTAAAAGCAGCTTCTTTTTTCTGAGTTCTTCTTTAAAATAATTGACATTTTTTTCCGAGAGGTCAAGCAGTTTTTTCTTATCACCACCTTTGGGGCAAGTTACAACAATATCCTGTTGCGGATAACTTATCGTAAATGGTACAATGATTTCGCTGGCCTCGCTGTTAAAGGTTTCTCTTAACTGCGCTATAGCGAAGATTAAAACTTCATCTGCAGTTTCATCCAGTTTCTTTTTAAGTGTAATCGTTTTTGTTTGTACAATACTGCCATTGCTTACAGCAAGGTAATTTACATAAGCAGTATCTCCTTCTTCAAGGATACTAAACACATCAATGGTTCCCATACGTTCATTAACAACCGCGGAGCTGGCTTTGTATTGCTGTAAATGTTCCAGTTTCTTTTTTATCAGCCCCGCCTTTTCAAATTCAAGCTGCGCAACCTTTTCCTGCATATCAGCTTTGAAATGTTGTATTACCGGCGAGAGATTTCCTTTCAAAATATTCTTTAACTGTTGTAAGCCTTCCTCATAATCTTCCAACGATTGCAGCGCTTCACATGGTCCCTTACAATTGCCCAGGTGATACTCCAGGCAAACCTTGAATTTCTTTTTTTCAATATTGGTAGCTGTCAAATTGAGCTTGCATGTTCTTAGCTGGATAGTTTGTTTAATAAAGTCAAGCAGTTCCCTTACTTTACCAACAGAAGTGTATGGACCGAGGTATTGAGAACCGTCGTTAATTTTTCTTCTTGTAAAAAAAACTCGTGGAAAGGGTTCGTTTTTTATGACAATGTAGGGATAAGATTTATCGTCCTTCAGATTAATATTAAATAACGGCTGAAATTTTTTAATGAGCGAATTCTCCAGCAAGAAAGCATCCTGCTCACTGTTTACAATGGTAAATTCAATCTTACGTATCCGTTGAACAAGTTCATGTGTTTTATAGTTGGTATAGGTTTTAGAAAAATAAGAACTTACTCTTTTACGCAGGCTTTTAGCTTTACCAACGTACAACAATTCATTATTACTATCATAGTATTTATAAATGCCAGGCTGCAGCGGAATTGTAGCAGCCAATAAACCAAATTCTTGTTGTGTCATTATTTATTAAGATTGTAAAAGGCACTTTTTTATTCACTAAAATTCCAAGTGAATTTTTCTGCCTTCAATAAAACACTGGTTCCGTCAGGCTTGTTCAAAATGGTATTGATGCCGGCCCATTTGTTTGTTTTCCAGGTTAATTGCTTCGTTATATTCCCATCTTTTCCTCTCAGTTGCTTTACCAGATAGATCTTCGAAATTTTTCCAGATTCAGGGTCGATATAAACATCCCAGTGCCGCAGTGAGATTGAATCAGGTAAGGTTCTTACAGGATCGTATGTGAATGTAACGGCGTTTAAAGTTTGATCATTAAAAGAAGATTCTTTAAAAAATGAAGTAAGGTTGGTTTCTTTTATTTCGGGAGAAAGAAAATCTTTTAGCAATGGAATCAAAGCATTTTGTTTTATCCATACAGAATCTGTTTTATCATTGATTACGGTCGTGTGTAGTGGGGTGACAAGTAAAGAATCAAAGGAACGGATTTGTCCCCTGATAAAAGATGTAACAGGAAAAAATGAATCTTTTTTCGCTTCATTTATTGCCGGAGCAGAGTCTGCTGTAGTAGGAGCCAAGGCATTTTTTGTATTGTTATTACAGCTTGCTAAAACGAGGATAAAGACCGGAAAAAAAATATTTTTCATGCGCTAAAATTAAACAGAAAGATGATGTAAAACAAAAACCGCAGTTGCGGGCGTACTGCGGTTTTTGTTAAAAGAAATTGGTAAATTGAAAGAGGCTTGCAATAAACAAATGATAGTTATTATTTCAACAACTTGGTGATACCGAACTTAAAGCCATAGTTGTTTAACTTTTCCTGGATGATATAGCGCTTACTGTTGGTTGTAAATAACTGTTTCCTGAATTGTGGTCCAAACTGAAATGTAATCCCTTTGTCTGTTTTATAGCTTACAAATGTTTCAAAGCCTGCATTCACATTCCAGTGGTTTAACAGTGAAGTTTCTTTTATATAATTTCTTTTGTCAGAAGAAAGCAAATAGGATTTGCCTCCCATTACATAAGTTGGTTGTATTGTTGCACCTATATTCCATTGTAAGTTTTCATTACCTGCTATTTTTAAGTCCATACCCACAGGTAATGAAATCTGAAAAGTTTCATTGTGTAATTTAACGGTAGATATACCATCAATATTAGAATAAGAAGTTGACCTGTATGCAGGATAAGGCTGATGAGATTCAGAAGAAACAAGCGTAATTGTAGTTGCAACCGGGTGAGAATTAGTAAAAGCATCCGAATTGTACATGGTGAAATTGAGTTGCAAACCAGTTCTTATTCTAAGCCCTTTTAACACCGGATAGGTAAAACCACTTCCTATTTCCAGTCCGTAGGAGGGATGTTGTGCAACATCCTGGTTTACGTCAGCACCATCTGAAATAGTATTTTTTAGTTGCCTGTAAACCACAGATGGAGTGAAATACATTTGCCACCCTAACTTACCTGCCCATTTTTTGGGAGCTGGTCTGTTATACATTGCATAATTTTCAACCCATGCTTTTTCTTCATCTGATAGAATCAATGTTTCATTTTTATCAGTTGATATTGTTTCTGCAGATAAAAGCGCTTTATTTTTGAGGCTGACATCATTGGCTGATAAATCGGTTTCACTTCCGGTTACCATATTTTTTTCTGACGTAACGTTATTTACATTCTGGTGTCTGATTTTGTTTTCCGAATTATCCAGTGAAACAATCAGCACCTTGTTGTGAAATATCGCCGGCCTGTTTGCAGGTATAGTCTTGAAATCAGGGTCATTTTTGATAGGGGCGATTTCAGTTGATTCAATTTTAGCCAATGAAATAAAATGCTCGTGAGTTAAATTGTCGCCGGTGCTTTTGTTAGTCACACCGGACAGTGTCTTAACCAGATTCGGCGGTTCCTGCAGATTGTTAACACTTTCACTGGACATGTCCTGTTGTTCAATGTTATCAATAAAAGATTGACCAGAGAAGTTTAAAGTAGAATTATTTGCAAATGGTTTAGATGGTTGGTTGTTAAAATGTTTTTTGTCTAAAAGCGGAATGTAAATAGAAGTGGTGGGATCAGCCGGTTTAGTTTCATTATGTTGATTTTGCGAAGCGAATCGTTTGCCTGCATTTTTTGTATCTGTATTCAGGTAGCCGGTTAAAAGAAGAATGCCTATTAAAGTAATACTCATTGCGACAGATGGCCATTTTCTACCAGGATGAATATTGTTATAAATGCTGTGCCATACTCGTTTTTCAGGATACATTTTAAATTCATCTGACCTGTCCTTAAGCAACCGTTCAAAACTATCTATATCTAAATTTCTCTCCATTATCGACGAAATTTCTGTTGGTTTTGGTAAAAAGCAATCGTTAATCTAATTCGTATGTTTTATTAGTCTGGTCGTTTTAATTTGAAGCTACAGCTCCCGTCAATGCAACACCGCTTTTGGTTCTTGGCTTCAGTAAAATGTTTTTCTTAATTAAAATATCTTCCAACATAGCCTTCGCCCTTGTATATTGCGAACGGCTGGTGCTTTCTTCAATGTCAAGCATATCCCCGATTTCTTTGTGTGAATAGCCTTCCACAGCATACAAATTCAATACTGTACGATAGCCTACCGGAAGTAACCGGATGCATTCAACCACCTGTTTCGCCTGCATTATAGAAGGGATCGTTTCTTCGCGTATGCCAATGCCATTTGCATAATTAATATCAACACTGTCAGAAAACTTTTTGTTTTTTTTGAGGATATTAATACAAGTGTGCACCACAATTCTTCTTATCCATCCTTCCAGCGCACCTTCATTGCGGTATTGATGGATCTGAGCAAATACTTTAATAAAACCTTCCTGCAGCATGTCTTCGGCATCTTCCCTGTTTTTTGCGAAGCGATAGCATACGCCAAGCATTTTAGGGCTTAAACGCATATACAACGCTTCCTGAGCGGCGGCATTATTTTCAAGACATCCATTAAGCATGGTCTCTTCTGTCATAGTTGTGCTTGGTTTAACACCTTAAATATAGACAATTTAAGCCTATTAGTTGCTGCTTTGCAATAAAAATTATACACCTGTTGCTTAATAACAACCATAAAAATCGCCGTTGCAAATATTACGGTATTATTTTATTGCGGGCGGCCTTTTTCTTGCAAGGCTGTCTGCTGGTGTATTAGCCTTTATACTGTCTCTCAAAGCGGTGGCCCAGGCTGTGAGCACCTGCTTTTTATCAGCTGAAAGTATTGCGTATTTGTGAATAAGAGTATAGGAAGACAATGGCATTTCATCTTCTTTCACATGCTCATAATCTCCTCCAGTTTTTTGTATTGCCTTACTATGCCTTAGGTTGCAAATTCAGAAAAGTTAACTTCTCTTTTTCCTTCATTGATATGATTGGTTAACCACCAGTCAACCGGCTGTATTTTTGAATACCAGGGGTAAACTGTATTGTTGCTGTGGCAGTCGTAACAACTCGTCTTTAAAATGTCGTGTACGTTTTGTGGTATTATATACTTTTTGCTGATGTCATTCACGAGCATCGCATCCTCCGAGCTGCTATTTTTTGCCGGATGAATAAATTGTATTATCACCAGGATAACAAGCAACACAAGCAGTACTTTTTTCATGGTTAAGTTTTATGGATAAAAAGAACAAAATAGTACGAAAGCATTGAGCAAGGAAATTTATTCACCAACAAATCAGCCGATCAAAATATTGCCCGTCATTTCTTTCGGAATTGCCAGCCCCATCATGGTTAAAATGCTAGGGGCGACATCTCCCAATTTGCCACTTTTCACAACACCTCTCCATTCATTATCAATAACAAAAAACGGCACCAGGTTCAGCGAATGCGCAGTGTTGGGCGTGCCATCCGGATTAATTTCATAATCTGCATTACCATGATCTGCCAGCAGGAAAACTGCATAATCGCTTGCCAAAGCAGCCGTAACAACTTTCTCTACGCATGTGTCTACTGTTTCCACTGCTTTTATTACTGCATCCCAAACGCCTGTGTGACCCACCATGTCTGCGTTAGCAAAATTTAAGCAAATAAAATCAGCCGTTTTATTTTCAATTTCCGGAACAATTGCTGCAGCTACTTCATAAGCGCTCATTTCTGGTTGTAAATCGTATGTAGCTACTTTTGGAGACTGAATCATAATTCTTTTTTCTCCTTCAAAAGGCACTTCTCTGCCACCGCTGAAAAAGAAAGATACATGCGGGTACTTTTCAGTTTCGGCAATACGTATCTGTGTTTTGTTGTTTTGCTCTAAAATTTCACCCAGTGTATTTTTAAGATCATCATTTTTAAAAACAACATGTACGTTTTCAAAAGACTGATCATACTGCGTCATGGTTGTGTAATGCAGGTTTAACTTATGCATGCCAAACTCAGCCATGTTTTGCTGAGTAAGCACTTCTGTTATTTCTCGGCAGCGGTCAGTTCTAAAATTGAAGCTGATAACCACATCACCTTCCTTAATTTTTGTATCAGCAACATTGCTGTTAATAATGGGTTTTATAAATTCATCAGTTATGCCTTCATCGTATAATTTTTTGATAGCTCCCAAAACATCATTTGTAGCTATGCCAGTTGCATGTACCATTGCATCATACGCCAGTTTAACTCTTTCCCATCTTTTATCACGGTCCATTCCATAATATCTCCCTGTTATTGTCGCTATATCACCGGCTGAAGTCTGCAGATGATTTTGCAAATCTGTTAAAAAGCCCAATCCGCTTTTAGGGTCGGTATCCCTGCCATCAGTAAACGCATGAACCAATACATTCTGCAGGCCTTGCGCTGCACAAAGTGAAGCCAGTGCTTTAACATGATTGATATGAGAATGCACACCGCCATCACTTACCAAACCCAGCAAATGCAATGTTTTATTGTTTTCTTTGGCGTAGCTGATTGCATTCAGCAAGGTTGGGTTTTGTTGAAATTCACCACTTCGGATGGCGACATTTATTCTTTGCAGTTCCTGGTAAACAATTCTTCCTGCACCTAAATTTAAATGACCAACCTCACTATTGCCCATCTGTCCTTCAGGCAATCCTACATCTTCGCCGCAGGTAACCAAAGTTGCATTGGGATATTTGGTATATAAAGAGCTAACAAAAGGGGTTTTGGCGTGCTGAATGGCATCACTGCTTTTAATTTTGCCGAGTCCCCATCCATCCATGATTATTAGTATTGCTTTTTTGTCTTTCATGGTGTAAAGTTAACTTTTTTGCAGCTTTTATAAAAAGCTTATTGTCATTGTAATAGATCGCTTTATCTTTCAGCCTAAAATATTATTCGGAGCTGGCACGTTTTTAGCAAAATGACCACTAAAATTTCTTTATGAAACGCTTCTTTACGATTGTTCCAATACTTACCGGCCTGTTTTTATCCTCTTTTACCTTGAAAGTTGGGATTGATGATGTAATAGCTGCCATGCAAACAGGCAACTCCTCTCAAATAGCGAAATTTTTTGACAATACCGTTGAAATTACCATGCCCGATAAAAGCAATAGCTATAGTAAAAGCCAGGGAGAACTTGTACTGAAAGATTTTTTTGCCACTAACATAGTAAAAAGCTTTGAAGTGATTCATAAAGGTCAGAATGCAGGTTCACAATCGCAGTATTGCATCGGGAAACTTGTCACCAAAGCCGGTACTTACCGAACGACTGTGTATATGAAGCAAAAGGGGGACCTGCAGGTAATTCAGGAATTGCGTTTTGAAAATCATTGACTTTATTTTTATCTTCCGCCAATATATTATTAACCTGTAAGACTTTTTCTCTTACAGGTTTTTTATTTTTTACATTTGCCTGCTATGAATTATAACGAACAGCTAAACCTGCTGATAAAAAACGCACTGGCAGAAGATATCGGCGATGGAGATCATTCTACTTTATCAAGTATAGATGCAACGGCCAATGGTAAAGCAATACTTAAAATTAAAGAAGAAGGTATCCTGGCGGGAGTTACAGTAGCTGAAAAAATATTTCGTTATGTGCAACCTGACGTTACTTTTTCAATCCTTAAAAAGGATGGCGAACCGATGCATTTTGGTGAACTGGCATTTGAGGTAGAAGCAAGGGTACATACTATTTTGCAAACGGAAAGACTGGTGCTGAACACCATGCAACGCATGAGCGGTATTGCTACACTTACGAAATTATATACCGATAAATTAAAAGGCTATAAGACAAAATTGCTTGATACGAGGAAGACAACTCCTAATTTCAGGTTGCTTGAAAAAGAAGCTGTACGCATAGGCGGTGGCGTTAACCATCGTTTTGGTTTATTTGATATGATTATGCTCAAGGACAATCACATTGATTATTGTGGCGGTATAGAAAAGGCTATTAATAAGGCGTACGATTACGTGCAAAATGTAAAACCCGGATTACTGATTGAGGTGGAAACCAGATCTATTGAAGACGTGCAAAAAGTATTGGCAACTGGCAAGGTAAACAGGATAATGCTGGATAATTTTACACCTGCATTAATAACCGAAGCCTTGCAAATTATCAAAGGTCAGTATGAAACAGAAGCCAGCGGTGGCATTAACCTGGCCAATATTGAAAGCTACGCTGCAACCGGTGTTGATTATATTTCCAGCGGAGCAATTATACATCAGGCAAGAAGCCTGGATTTGAGTTTAAAGGCCTCCATACCCGGTAGACTTAAAACTGTATGAGTAATAGCGTAAATAATGCAACTGGATTAATTTTGAAATAAATCAAGATTAAACTTACAGCGATTATGAACCTGATGACTTACGTTTAAATGCAAAAATTACAATAAACAATAATTTTATACTGGAAATATCGTTGATGAACTAGTGTTATTTCAAAAAAGCAAACAGTAGCCATGGCACAAAAAAAAATAACATCTTTGGGTGGATTGGTTTATTCAACAGATCCCAATTTTAAACCGGAGACTGGAAATGTGGAGGAAGATGAAACATTGCCACCTGCCCAGCAAAAGCTAAAGATTTGGTTAGATAAAAAACACCGGGCAGGAAAAGCAGTTACTTTAATTGAAGGTTTCACAGGAAGAAATACTGACAGGGAAGACTTGGGAAAACAACTGAAAAGTTTTTGTGGTACCGGAGGTTCGGTTAAAGACGGCGAAATCATTGTTCAGGGCGATAACAGGGACAAAGTATTGCAATGGTTACAAAAAAATGGATACACTAATTCAAAAAAAGCAGGTTAGTTCTGGAATGCTTTATGGTTGTGTTGAATTAGGCTCTGTAACAATACTTAACGCACCGCTCGGACATTTTTTTATCTGCTCAATAATTATGGGAGTTGATGATTGCCTTATATCTATCCAAGGTCTTCGCCGGGGATCAAACACGGCAGGTAAACCTTTGAAACAAATACCAGAGTGTTTGCATAAGGAAGGTTGCCACAAAATGGTGATTTCTCCATTGGAATAATGATGGGTTGAAGCAGGCATATGTTTTAACAATTAACTTATATCAATTTACAACAATTGGCTGATTTTTAAACTATTTTTACAAAAAGCGACCAATACATGATCTCAAAAATATCAGAAGGAATTACGGTAAGTGTTGAAACTTTTTTTCAGCCGGAATACAGCAATCCATCTGAAAATGAGTATATGTTTGCCTACCGGATTACCATACAAAATAACAATTCCTATCCAGTAAAGTTATTACGCAGGCACTGGTATATATATGATGCCACCGGAAGCTTAAGGGAAGTTGAAGGTGAAGGAGTTGTAGGGTTGCAACCGCAAATCAATCCAGGGGAGGAATATCAATACATCAGTGGCTGTAACCTGCGTACAGAAATGGGCAAGATGTACGGCACTTATTTAATGGAAAATATTAATAGTGGTAAGGAGTTCGACGTAACTATACCTGCTTTTGAAATGACAGTTCCTTTTAAGATGAATTAAAGCGATACTTTATCATTTCATATTCAGCTTATTTACCTACCTTGGAATGTGCAAAATAAAAAATACCAATATCCATCATGGCAAAAGTAACTTTCGATAACAGAGATAATCAATTCTACATAAGTCTTAAAGCTGCCGTTGATCAGTATTTTACTACCAGGCATAAAAAGAGAACCGGCGACTGGCGGTTATACATTAAAACCATCACATTAATCAGCGCTGCCATTATTATTTACGGAAGTCTTATGTTTGTTAAAATGAATGCATGGCCTGCATTGGGATTGTGCGGTATCCTGGGATATGTATTTGCCTGCATTGGTTTTAGCGTGATGCACGACGCCAACCATGGCAGTTACAGCACCAAGCCATGGCTAAATGATGCATTGGGTTTAACTGCAAATGCACTGGGGGCCAGTTCTTATTTTTGGAAACAAAAGCACAACATTATTCATCATACTTACACCAATGTAGACGGTATAGATGATGACATCGCAAAGAGCCCGATCATTCGTCAATGCGAATCACAAAAATGGGTGCCTGCACATAAAATACAGCATTTGTACTTGTTACCAGTCTATGCATTGTCTTCCATTTTTTGGTTGTTTTTTATGGATTTCACAAAATATTTCACACGTAAAATTTATACAACAGAGGCCTGGAAACTGAATACAAAAAATCACATTGTTTTTTGGGCTACTAAAATATCTTACTTCACATTTTATATGGTTGTTCCTGCAATGGTTTGGGGCGTTGGTCCGTGGCTGCTCGGTTTCCTGGTGTTGCACATAGTGATGGGCATCACTTTATCCCTGGTATTTCAGCTGGCACACGTAGTAGAAAATACAGAGTTTGAAAACGTAGCTTTGGATGAAACGAAACACATTGAAACCGCCTGGGCGGAACATGAAGTAAGAACCAGTTCCAATTTTGCTATGGGTAACCCGGTAATTTCCTGGTTTGTAGGCGGACTGAATTTTCAGATTGAACATCACTTATTTCCAAGAGTAAGCCATGTTCATTATCCTGCAATCAGCAAAATTGTAATTGAGAAATGTAAGGAGTTTAACCTGCCTTATAACAAATATGATACTTTATTTGGAGCGATATCCTCCCATTTCAGAATGATGAAATCATTGGGAAAACAACCAATAGTTATAAAAAAGCATCAGGCTCAGGCGGCTTAAAATCAAGGCTTATATTTGGCCTCCTGGAAAATAATTTCGCTGTCCAGGGTCATTAGTTCCTGTAAAGTAATTGCGGGTTTTTTCTGCATATATTTTTTAACAATCTGCCATCCTGCAAACGACCCAATATTTCCGGGTGCTCCTTCTCCAAGTTCCTGCGTTTTAGGGCCTTCATCAATGTAATTTTTCAAAATATTTTTATCTGTAACCTGCAATAGTGAATTCTTAATAAAAAGATCCCAGATTACGGCTTCGTGTGCGTAGCTGTCTTTCATTTGTTCCGGAGTATAGCCCATTAGTTTATACTCTTCTGTTTCCGGCTGCAACTTGCTTAACAGGTAAAGGCGTTTACCCTTTTCAACCATTTCATTCACCAAAGGTTTATCACTTTCTTTTTCCGGATAAAGATCATTCACAATGTTTTTTATACAATTCAAGGCGATATAACCGGGCTCAAAACGTCGGGAAATATATTCAGGATAGGTTTCCTGTACCATCGTTGTTTTATACAGGGAATTGTCCTTACCAAGATGATGCTGCAAGCCTATCACCAAAGCATCCTCGGCTAAAATATCACCATAACCATCTGCAGGTCCGATATAAGTAATTACTTTTTTGGGAACACGATAATCAGGGAAATAATATTTTACAAACTGCAATCCTCTTTTTATTTCCTTTTCATACGGGCTGAAATCGCTGAATATTTTTTCCGCAGAATCGTATACCGGCCGATAGGCTTTAATAAATCCATTTACGTACGCAGCTGCAGTATCGGCCGGCCAAGCAGGGTCTACCGTTAATATTTTGCCAAGATAGTTGTCTATAAAAGCTGGGCTGTTTGTATTGATATGTTTCAGGTAAGATAACAGGTTAGGAGCGGTTGTATCAAAGATATCTTTTTCAAAACGTTCAGTAGTGAGGTCGATTTTAATATTGGAAACATCAGGTATTTTATTGGAAGAGCAGGAAAATAAAAAAGCGCACAGCACAATTACAGCAAAGGATATTCTCATGGACGATAATGCTTTTGAAGTTTTAACTTTACAAAGAAAATAAATGATTTATTAATATAAAGTTAAGCTCCTTAAGGGTACGGGTATGAAAATATTTTTAGCACAGCAGAATTACCATATTGGCAACTTTGATGACAATACAAAAAAAATAATCTGCGCTATTGAAGAAGCCAAAAAGCAGGGTGGCGATATCATTGTGTTCAGCGAATTATCTGTATGCGGCTATCCGCCACGTGATTTTTTAGAGTTTGATGATTTTATAAGTAAGTGTTATGCTGCGGTAGAAGAAATAAAACAGCATGCTGATACCATAGCAGTTATCGTTGGCGCACCGGATAAAAATACCATCCCCAAGGGCAAGGACCTTTTCAATGCAGCATATTTTTTATTTGAAAAAGAAGTGAAAGGCATAGCGCATAAAACCTGTTTACCCACTTACGATGTGTTTGATGAAAACCGGTATTTTGAACCGGCATACGAATGGAATATAATTGAATTTAAAGGAAAGAAGCTGGCGGTAACCATTTGCGAAGACATCTGGAATTTAGGCGATAATCCGTTGTACCGAATTTGCCCGATGGATGAACTAATGAAACACCAGCCTGATATCATGATCAATATTTCGGCTTCTCCATTTGATTATACGCATGATGAAGACAGGAAAGCTGTTGTGAAAGCAACGGTTGTAAAATATGGACTGCCGATGTTTTACTGCAATGCAACGGGCAGTCAAACAGAGATTGTTTTTGATGGGTCTTCGTTGGTGTTTGATAAATATGCCAACCTTTGCGGACAGCTTCCTTCTTTTCAATCGGCTCTGCAGTCTTTTATTTTGAAAGATGATGGAACCATTGATGGGCCTGTGATTCAGCCCGCCAGTCATGTGCCGGATGCAGCACTCAATCCGCTTGTGTTGCATGAAAACTTAAACATAGAAAAGATTTATGCCGCCATTGTAATGAGCATAAAAGATTACTTTTTTAAGATGGGTTTCACCAAAGCTATCATTGGCAGCAGCGGCGGAATAGACAGTGCTGTTACCATTGCACTGGCTTGTGAAGCATTGGGAGCTGATAATGTAAAAGCTGTTTTAATGCCTTCTCAATATTCTACAGGTCATTCTGTGGAAGATGCAGAGAAATTGAGTAAAACGTTGGGTAATCCATACGAGATCATTCCGATAAAAAATATTTACGACGCTTTTTTAAAGGATTTAAAACCCATCTTTAAGGACCTGCCTTTTAGTGTGGCCGAAGAAAATATCCAGAGCCGCACGAGGGGAAATTTATTGATGGCCATTGCCAATAAGTTTGGATACATTTTGCTGAATACTTCCAACAAAAGTGAGCTGGCAACGGGCTATGGTACTTTATATGGCGATATGGCCGGCGGTCTGGGTGTGTTGGGTGATTGCTATAAACTGCAGGTGTATAAACTGGCAAAATATATTAACCGCAAACAGGAAATTATTCCCCAGAATATCATTGATAAAGCGCCATCGGCAGAATTAAGACCGGGACAAAAAGATGCAGATTCATTACCCGATTATGCAATCCTTGATAAAATTTTGTTCCAATACATTGAGCGCAGAATGGGTCCGAAGGAAATAAAAGGGCAGGGTTTTGATGCTGCCCTGGTCGACAGGATTTTAAAGATGGTCAACATGAACGAATACAAGCGCAACCAGTTCTGTCCGATTATAAGAGTATCACCCAAAGCTTTTGGGGTAGGGAGACGAGTGCCGATTGTGGGGAAATACCTGGGATAACCTGAAGCTCATCAGGCGATTTTCTCTACCACTACTGCGGTACCGTAAGCAAGTACTTCTGTAATACCCTGCATTACTTCATTGGCATCGTAACGCATATTAATGATGGCGTTGGCGCCCCTTTCATTGGCGTTTTGCAACATTAATTGGTAAGCCTCTTCTCTTGCTTTTTCGCATAGTTCAACATAAATAGATAATTTGCCGCCAAATAATGATTGCACACCGCCACCGATGTTGCCCAGTAAACTCCTGCTTCTAACAGTAATTCCTCTTACAACACCCAGGTGCTGGATGATGCGGTATCCTTCCAGCAAATTGGAAGTAGTGATTAATTGCTGATCTGTCATAGCTTTATAATTTACTTAAAGATAAAGCCATTTTAACAGAATTTTTTTCCATTCCCCATTACGGCAAAATTTTTGTTAGTGCATTGTTCGTATTTTCGCCGCATCCCGCAAAGGGCATTAATTTAAACGGGCAGGCACAGTAGTAACCAGCAAAAATTCTGTAAAAATTGATACATGCCTGCTGTACCAATAAAAATATTAATTTAAAATACCGGCGCCCTTCAGGGCAAAGGGTAAATTTTTTTTATGCTACAAACAGCCGAAGATATCCGCTTGCTGAATGAGAAGATAAATGATGCAGCAGGGTTTGTTACCCGTATTAATGATGAACTTGGTAAAGTAATAGTTGGCCAGCACGGTATGATTGAACGTTTGCTGATCGGCCTTTTAAGTAACGGGCACGTTTTGCTGGAAGGCGTACCCGGCCTGGCGAAAACACTGGCAATTAAATCACTGGCACAATCCATCAAGGCTAACTTCAGCCGTATACAATTTACTCCTGACTTATTGCCGGCAGATGTGGTAGGTACTATGATTTATAACCAGGGCAAAAATGAATTTTATGTACGCAAGGGACCCATCTTTTCCAATTTTATTCTGGCAGATGAAATCAACCGTGCTCCTGCAAAAGTACAAAGCGCCTTACTGGAAGCTATGCAGGAACGGCAGGTAACAATCGGGGATACTTCTTTTAAATTGGAAGAACCATTTTTGGTGTTGGCAACCCAAAATCCCATTGAACAGGAAGGAACCTATCCATTACCTGAAGCACAGGTGGACAGGTTTATGTTGAAAGTGGTAATCGACTATCCGTCCAAATCAGAAGAGGCGCTGATCATCCGGCAAAATACCCAGGGGCTTTCTTTTCCGCCCATTAACCAGGTTGCTTCTACCCAGGAAATTTTAACCGCAAAAGAATTGGTAAGGCAGGTTTACCTGGATGAAAAAGTAGAGCACTATATTCTGGATATTGTTTTTGCAACCCGCTTTCCTGATAAATACAATTTGTCAAAATTAAAACCACTCATCGGCTTTGGCGGATCACCAAGGGCAAGTATTAATCTTGCATTGGCAGCGAAGGCCTATGCATTTTTAAATAAAAGAGGATTTGTGATTCCTGAAGATGTAAGAAGTATTTGTAAAGATGTAATGCGGCACAGAATAGGATTAACTTATGAAGCGGAAGCAGAGAATATAAATGCGGAACAGGTGATCAATGAAATTTTGCGTGTGGTAAATGTGCCATAATCTGCTGATAAAAAAGATTTTGAGCTAACAATATTGAAGGGCTTTTAAATCGTTCAACCAAATATAAATTTGTTTAAAAAGAAAAAAAATATAACTACCAATGACCTTACAGAAGATTTACTTTCTGTAAAGTCAGACGATCCTTCTTCCCGTGAAGTAGCTGGTGGCGTGTTGACCACCGAAGAAATCTTACGCAAGGTAAAAGAGCTTGAAATAAAAAGTAAAAAAATAACCACCCATTTATTTACCGGAGAATATCATTCAGCTTTTAAAGGAAAGGGAATGAGCTTTCGGGAAGTAAGAGAATATTACGCAGGGGATGATGTTCGTTTTATCGACTGGAATGTAAGTGCAAGATTCAGTCACCCGTTTACAAAAGTTTTTGAGGAAGAGCGGGAGCTGACTGTTTTTTTGCTTGTTGATGTAAGTGCCAGCAATATGTTTGGTACGGTTCAAAACAGAAAGAAGGATTTGATTACAGAAATTGGTGCTGTTCTCACTTTCAGCGCTATCAATAACAACGACAAAGTAGGTGCTATTTTTTTTAGTGACAAGGTTGAAAAATACATCGCCCCAAAAAAAGGTAGAAAACATGCCCTGTATATAGTAAGGGAATTGCTGACGGCAGAACCTGTTGGTAAAACAACCAATATGGAAGAAGCTATCAAGTTCTTTAATAAAACCAGCGGTCGCCGCGGTATTGCTTTTTTGATGAGTGATTTTGTGGATGCTGTGTATGAAAATGATTTAAAGGTAATTGGCGGCAGGCATGATGTAATAGGCCTGCGTATTTACGACAAAATGGATATGCAATTGCCCGATGCCGGGTTGTTGCAGATAGAAGACCTTGAAACCGGCAAAAAGCAATGGATAGACAGCAGTGATAAAATGGTGCAGTACAATTATCAGCAACAGTTTTTAAAGCAAAGTGAATTAAGTAAAAACTATTTCCGAAAAGCCGGGGCAGATTTATTGCATATCCGTACCGATGAAGATTACGTAAAAGTATTGCAGAAATTTTTCATTAAAAGAAGCTAGGGTTAATTGATAATTTTATAATTGATAATGGACAACAGGAAAATGCGGAGAATATTATTGACAGTGGCAATCAGCTCTCTTGCTTTTTTGTTTTGTACTGCGCAACCTGTTGTAAGAACAACCATTGATAAAAGTGAAATTTTAATTGGAGAACAGTTTAAATTAAAGGTGCAAGCCAATTTTTCCGGAGATGATTATTTTATAAAATGGATAGCCTTACCAGATTCAATGCAACATTTTGAACTGGTAGAAAAAAGTAAAATTGATTCTGTTTTTACCAATCAAAAATTATCCGGCCTTACTCAAACTTTTACACTCACCAGTTTTGATTCCGGTAAATGGACATTTCCTTCTTACAATATCAATTTTAATCCTGCAAAGGATGATACTACAATTACCATGTTTACCGATTCATTGCCGGTAACGGTTGCTTTTTCAGTTGCGGATACAACCAGTGCTTTAAAGGATATTAAGGCAATCAAAGAAGTAGAAGTCTTTAACCCACTTTGGTATTGGGTTGCAGGAGGGGCGCTGATTATATTGTTGCTTGCATTGATTTACTGGTGGTACAGAACCAAAAAGAAAAGTAAAACGCCAGTACAATCGGTATCAAAGTTATCGCCGTTTGAAGAAGCTATGCAGGAAATTGACAAGCTAAAAAACTTCGACTTATCTGAGCCGAAAGACATAAAACAGTATCACACAAAATTGATAGAAATTTACAGGCAATATTTATCGCGTAAAGAGAACACTGATTACAGCAATAAAACAACGGGCGATATGCTGATTGCAATCAAATCAAATTATGCGGCTACTGATATTCTGGATAAATCCGCTGCAGCGCTGCGTTTCAGCAATGCTGTAAAGTTTGCAAAATATGTTCCTTTGCCTTCTGACAGCGAAAATAATCAGCGGTTAATAAAGGATACTATCAGGCTAATTGAATCATCACCATCAAAATAATAAATTATACAACTTTTGTTCTTCAGCTATCTAAATAATATCAGTTTTGCTGCTCCGCAATTTTTCTGGCTGGGCCTGTTACTTCCGGTAATGATTTTTTGGTATGTAAAGAAGAATGGCGTTAACCAGGCAGGTATTAAGGTTTCTTCCAGTAAAAGTTTTGCCGGTCTTACCTCATGGAAAAGTAGTTTCAGGCACCTGCCATTTTTACTAAGGCTGCTAAGCGTTGCGTTTATTATTGCAGCATTGGCAAGGCCTCAGACAAAAACAGATGAGCAACAAGCTGAAGGCGAAGGCGTAGATATTGTGCTGGCCATTGACGTAAGCGGCAGCATGACGGCGCAGGATTTTACTCCCAACCGAATGGAGGCTGCTAAAAAAGTAGCCCAGGATTTTATTGACAGCAGGTTAACAGACAGAATAGCGATAGTAATTTTTTCAGGAGAAAGTTTTACACAATGTCCGCTTACAACGGACAGGGCTGTATTAAAGTCTGCTGTAGATAATATACGCAATGGTTTGCTGGAAGATGGTACCGCCATTGGCGACGGACTGGCAACCAGTGTTGACCGCCTGCGCAGCAGCAAAACAAAAAGTAAAGTAATTATTTTATTGACCGACGGTGAAAACAATGGCGGCCTGATAGGACCAACCAATGCTAAAGAAATAGCAAAAGCATTCGGAGTTAAAGTGTATACTATTGGTGTAGGCACTGAAGGGTATGCACCTTTTCCGGTGAGGACGGAAATGGGCGTTGTAATGCAGCAGCAAAAAGTAACCATTGACGAAAAATTATTAAAAGAAATCGCAACCGAAACCGGTGGCAAATATTTCAGGGCGAAAGACAATGCAAGCCTGGCGGGTATTTACAAGGAGATAGACGGGCTTGAAAAATCAAAAGTAGAGATATCAACACTTACAAGATATACCGAAAAGTTTTTTCCATTTGCAATAGCTGCTTTCGTTTTATTGCTGCTGGAGTTTTTATTGCGCTTTACTGTATTGAAAAAATTTCCATAATTAAAATCTGGCATCTTATTAGGACTGTCTTTATACTTGCTGGCAGTCGCTTCATCTGTTCACTTAAAATTTTATTGTGATTGTTGATTAATATCAGCGTTTCCATAAAATGCTTAAGGTGATGTTATTCATAAAAAAAATGTTTGCTATTTCCACTGCATTTGTATCTTTCCTAAAATTTTACCAATGGCAAAAAAAGACGAATTCATACAGGCAATAGCAGCTGGTTATACTTTTAAAGGTGAAAGTGTAAAAATTGGTGCTGCTGTTTTGGATGGCGAAGTGATACCCGAGGCTGGTATTTTTCTTCCGTTAAAAACAATGAACCGCCATGGATTGATTGCAGGTGCTACCGGAACGGGTAAAACAAAAACCCTGCAGATGATCAGTGAATTTTTAAGTGATGCAAGTGTGCCGGTTTTATTGATGGATATAAAAGGAGACCTGAGCGGTATTGCTGCTTTGGGCTCGGTAAATGATAAAGTAACTGACCGCTACCAAAAGCTGCAGATGGAGTACAAACCGGAACAATTCACGGCAGAGCTGATGACATTGAGCGGACAGAAAGGGGTGCATTTAAAAGCGACTGTAAGCGAGTTTGGTCCTGTGTTGCTGACAAAAATACTTGGGCTTAACGATACGCAAGGCGGCGTGGTAGCGATGATATTTAAATATTGTGATGATGCTAAACTACCATTGTTAGATCTGAAAGATTTTATAAAAGTGTTGCAATATATTGGTGACGAAGGCAAAGCTGAATTGGAAAAAACATACGGTAAAATTTCTACTACCAGTACCGGAACGATTTTGCGTAAAGTAATAGAATTACAGCAACAGGGTGCGGATGTTTTTTTTGGAGAAAAAAGTTTTGAAGTAGATGACCTGATGCGTATGGATGACCAGGGACGGGGAATGATTAATGTATTACGGGTTACTGATTTACAGGACAAGCCAAAGTTGTTCTCCACTTTTATGTTGCAGATGCTGGCTGAGTTATACGCAACCTGCCCTGAAGAAGGTGATTTGGACAAACCTAAACTGGTGATGTTTATTGATGAAGCACATCTTATTTTTCAGGAAGCAAGCGAAGCTTTACTGCAACAGATTGAAACTATCATCAAGTTGATTCGTTCCAAAGGCATTGGTATTTTCTTTTGTACGCAGAATCCCATGGATGTGCCTGCCAGCGTGTTGGCTCAGCTGGGGTTAAAAGTGCAACATGCTTTGCGAGCCTTTACAGCGGCTGACAGAAAAGTAATTAAACAAACAGCAGAAAACTATCCTGAAACTACTTTTTATAAAACAGAAGACCTGATAACTCAATTGGGTATTGGTGAAGCGTTGATTACAATGCTGAATGAAAAAGGCATTCCCACACCGTTGGCGCAGGTGATGCTTTGCTCGCCCAGGAGCCGGATGGATGTGCTGACTGACGCCGAAATTGATTCGATCGTAAGTCATTCTAAAATAGCCGCTAAATACAATCAGGTTATTGACAGCCAGAGTGCTTATGAAATCTTAACGGCTAAATTACAGGATGCTGCAGACAAAACGCAGCAGGCGGCTGATAACAAAGGGACAGCAAAACCAGAAGAATCCACTTTTGAAAAAATTGCCAATAACACCATCGTAAAAAGCATGGCTCGTACAGCAGGCAATACGATCGTACGGTCTCTGCTGGGTGCATTGGGTATGGGCGGCCGGTCAAGCAAAAAAACTACCAGCTGGTTTTAACAGCTTTTGCAACAATTGCTTTGTTAATTTTGCTGAATGAAAAAATGGGGCAGTCTTTTTAAACAACGTTTTGGTCCGTTATTTTTACTTGCGCTGGTTATCTGTGGAGTAAGTTTTATTACAAGACTTATTTTACTGATAAAAAGCTGGCCAAACCTAGAACTTTCGCCTTTGCTTTTGCTGGGTATTTTTGTTATTGGCTTGTTCTACGATTTGGTTGTAAGCAGTTTTTTCGCCATACCCGTCGCTTTGTATTGCTGGTTGATCAATGATTCTTTCTTTCAAAAAAAGTGGCAACGTGTTCCTCTTTTCATGCTCTTTTTCATTCTAATTTTTATCATTGTAACGATCGCTGGCAGCGAAATTGTTTTTTGGAATGAGTTCAATGTACGATTCAATTTCATTGCGGTTGACTACCTTGTTTATACCAATGAAGTCTTAGGTAATATCCAGGAGTCGTACAATATGCCGCTGATTATTTCAGCCGTTGTGATGGTTACCCTGCTGATACTTTTTCTAGTAAGAAAAACGCTTATTGCATCTCAACTTAATAGCATGCGTTTTGGAAAGCGAACGCTATGGTTTTTACTTTTTTTACTTATACCGCTGGCAGGCTATTTTCTTGTAAATAACAGGTGGAAAAATATCAGTAAAAATAACTACGTAAACGAATTGAGCGGTAACGGTACATACGAATTTGGTGCGGCCTTCTGGAATAATGAATTAGACTACAACCGGTTTTACCAGGTTAACAATGATACGGCTAACATCCAAATTTTACGCACCCAATTGCAAACCTCCAATGCTACCTTTAGCAACGATCCGTTAAGTGTTGAAAGGATGATCCAAAATGACAGTGCGGAGAAGAAATGGAATGTAGTTTTAATAAGCGTTGAAAGTTTAAGTGGCGATTACTTACAATATTTCGGCAGTAAAGAAAATATAACGCCCTTTCTTGACTCACTGATACCGCAAAGCCTTTTTTTTAAAAACTTTTACGCTTCCGGAACCAGGACGGTGAGGGGATTAGAGGCGCTGTCAATGGGGATAACGCCAACGCCAGGCCAGTCAATTGTGCGCCGCCCCAACAATGAAAATTTGTTTACAATTGGTGGTGTATTGAAAGGTAAGGGCTATGATGTAAATTTCATTTACGGAGGCAACAGTTTTTTTGACAACATGGGATATTTTTTCAGCCACAATGGTTATAGAGTGTTGGATAAAAGAGATATTCCGGATAGCCTGGTGCATCATACAACCGCCTGGGGTATTGACGACGAAGCTGCTTTTGATTTTTGTCTTCAGCAATGCGATAAAAGTTATACTAAAGGCACACTTTTTTTCAATCATTTGATGACCATTAGTAATCACCGGCCGTATACATACCCTGACGGAAGAATTGATATTCCTTCTTCCTCACAATCTATTCAGGGAGGCGTAAAATATACTGATTACGCCATTCACAAATTTTTAAAAGATGCTGAAAAAAAGCCATGGTTTAACAACACGGTATTTGTAGTCGTATCCGATCATTGTTCCCGTAGCGCAGGTAAAACAGATCTTCCTGCAAACAGGTATCACATTCCCTGTTTTATTTATGCGCCAGCACTAGTGAAACCAAAAATTGAAGAGCGGCTTACCAGCCAGATTGACCTTGCCCCAACATTATTGGGAATAATGAATGTGAATTATTCCAGCCATTTTTTAGGTTTTGATTTATATAGAACGCCGGTTGAAAGGGACAGAGTTTTTATCAGTACTTACCAAAATATGGGTTTTATAAAAGATAATAAGCTGCTAATACTATCACCACAAAAAAAAACAGCGCAGTTTCAAACAGATTTTTCGACCGGCATTTCGACCCCTCTTCCTGTTTCTGATGAAATGTCAAAAGAAGCAATAGCATGGTACCAGGGCGCTTCTTTTCTATTTAAAACCCACCGGTATACAATTAAAAACTAATTCATAAACGGCATTTTATCAGTTTTGAAAGTCTCGTATATTGTCATTTTTACTTTTAAAAAGGAGGTGACGGCAAGAAAATAATTGTTCAAAAATGTTGTATTGTAAGATATTACACCCTATCTTCGTTTCGGTTTTTCATAGGATATTGGATTTTAAAGCGGGACTAGATTTCTATCTTGGTCCCTTTTTTATTTTTATAACCGCCCGTTTTAGCTGTTTATGTTGTGGACAAAATAAAGTTCAGGCTTTGGTGATTGAGCCCTTCCTGTCTATATTTATCTTCTTTTCTGACTGCAGATAATTAAATACTTTCCAGAATTTTTCCTTTTTAACCCCGGTTAAATTTTTCATCAGTTCTTTATAAGATATGGATTGCTGAGCTACCTGTCTATAAATTTCACTGGCAATTTTCTCAAATTCTTCTGCACTTATTTTCAAATCCTGCTGATTGATGCAATTGTCACAAATACCACATGCTTTTACGTTGTGATCATTAAAATAAGCTGCAATAAACTGGCTTCTGCACCTGGCAGTTTGCTGAATGTATCCGCAAATTGCCTGAACTCTTTTTTCAAAATTTAATTTTCTTTTTGTGTAATTGGAAAGGTCAATAACAAAGCTGTCGGCGTACATCCTGTTTTGCAAAAGGGTTAGCTGTGGTTTGTCTTTCCGGGGTGAATAATCAATAATACCGCTTTGATGTAAAAATTGTAATTGCTGTAAAACATCCGGTAATTTTTTATGAATAAAATTAGCCAGTTGATTTTCATGAATGGCGGTAGGAAAATCAAAAATTCCTTCATAAGATCTTAGAAGCCCTTTTATTAAAGGCTCAAGTTGCGGGTATTGTTGCTCAAATTCTGTAAGCTGGTTTTTATCACAGGTAAAGGCAGCAGACGACGGTTTAAAAAAGAGTTCATTGAATGTGACTATGTCTTCCTGCTCCAGCGTTTTAATTGCATAGGTAGCGGTTAGCAAGTTGAGTTTGAAAGCTGTTGTAAACGTAGCCATATCAAAATCATAACTGATGCCTTCGCCGCTGCCGGCGGGAATCTGCAGGTGATTCATGATAGCTGTATACACTTTTTTTATTTCTTCTTTTTCCGGATAGCGGATGGCAGACTGAGATTGTAAGTCCTGTAGCTCCCGGTCGCTGTATAACAACACCGCATAAGCTCTTTTGCCATCGCGGCCGGCCCTGCCCGCTTCCTGGTAATAGTTTTCCAGGCAATCGGGTACATCATAATGCACTACTACTCTCACGTTTGGCTTGTCTATGCCCATTCCAAAAGCATTGGTACATGCCATTACACGGGTGTCATTATTGATCCAGTCTTCCTGCCGTTTATTTCTTTCTTCGTTGCTTAAACCGGCATGGTAAAAGCTGGCGCTTATTTTATTTAGGGATAAGAGGTCCGCAATATCTTTTGTATGCCTCCGGCTTTTGCAGTAAACAATGGCACTGCCTTTAACATTATTTAAAATTTCAAGCAGTTTAATTTGCTTGCTGGCTACATTGAAAATACTGTAGGAAAGATTCGCTCTTTCAAAAGACTGCTGATACCGTTGCTGATTTTTTGAGAAGGCTAATTTTTCACAAATATCATCCTGTACTGTTGCCGTTGCAGAAGCCGTTAATGCAAGTACTGGCGTATCAGGCATGTATTCCCGTAATTGTGCTATGCGGGTGTAAGGAGGTCTGAAATCATACCCCCACTGCGAAATACAATGGGCTTCATCCACTGCGATGAGGTTGATATTCATTGCCGGCAGGAATTCTAAAAATAGATTCGTTTCCAGCCGCTCAGGTGATACATACAGAAATTTATAATTGCCATGTACCGCATTCTGAAGTGTCTTTTTTACTTCAAAAAAACTCATACCTGAATACACAGACAAGGCGGGGATTCCCTTGTTTTTTAGATTTTGTACCTGGTCTTTCATTAAAGCGATCAGCGGACTGATAACGAGGCATACTCCATCTTTCGCCAAAGCGGGCACCTGGAAACAAATAGATTTGCCCCCACCGGTAGGCAGTAAGGCAAGTGTATCTTTTCCATCCAAAACAGAATGGATGATTTCTTCCTGTAGAGGACGGAATACATCATATCCCCAGTACTCTTTAAGAATTTGATTGATTGACAAATGGAATTTTTATGGTTTGAAATTAAACCACTTTTTTGTAATTGAGCTTAATGGAATTAATAGCCAGTACAACGTCGCTGAAACCCATTGCAAGAGCAGCTATGCCCGGATGCAGAAACCCTGCAGCGGCGATTGGGATTGCCACAATGTTATAAATAAAAGCCCAGAATAAGTTTTGTTTAATGGTTCCGAAAGTATGTTTACCCAACCCGAGCGCCAAGGGCAAATGTTGTATGCCTTTGTTCATCAGCACCACCTGTGCGGTTTGCATGGCCAGCTGTGAAGCATCGCTCATAGAGATGCCAATAGTAGCTTTGGCCAGTGCCGGAGCATCATTGATGCCATCGCCCACCATAGCGGTTGGATGCTCCTTATTTAAAGCTTCAATTACCTGTAATTTTTCTGCTGGTTTTTTTTCCGCATATACTGTATCAATGCCAACAGCATCTGCAATTTTTTTACATCTTTCGTAGCTGTCGCCGCTTAATAAAATGGTATTGATGTTTTTTGAGTGCAGGTAGTTAATTACATCTTTTGATTCTTTTCTGATTTCATCTTCCATATCCAACCAGCCGAGTGCCTGGTTGTTTTTGATGAGATAAGCGGTGTGACTTTTTTCTGCACGGGAAGTAGCTTCAATATTGCTGTTACCCAACTGGTAAACATTGCCTTCATTATCGGTTGCCATCACGCCTACTCCTTTAATCTCCTCAACTTTTTTCCAGCTAATGGTATTATTGGTTTTCCAGTTGCTGGTGATCACTTTTGCAATGGGGTGATTGGAATATTTTTCCAATGAAAAAACAATGCGTTTAAATTCTTCTTCAGGTAAAACAAAAGAATGAAAACCGTTGATCACAAAATCGCCTTTGGTAAGTGTTCCGGTTTTATCAAATACGACGGTTTGAATATCTTTAAATAATTCCAGGCTTTTTGCATTGCGGAAAAGAATGCCGTTTTTTGCTGCCCTGCCAAGGCCAACAGCAATGGCAGCAGGCGTTGCAAGCCCCATGGCACAGGGACAGCTGATTACCAAAACAGCGATGCTCCTCATTAAAGAATGCGTAATGCCGGCATCAACAAAAAAGTAATTGATGATAAATGTAAGTACCGAAATGCCTAACACAACGGGAACAAAAATGGCGCTGATTTTATCCGCCAGTTGCTGAATCGGCGGTTTTTCGCCCTGCGCTTGTTTCACCAGGTTTAAAATATTGCTGAGCACAGTGTCTTTCCCCGTAGCGGTTACCTGCGCCTTTACTGTACCGTCTGTTAAAATACTGCCACCTATAAGACTATCTTTTTTCTGCTTGCTTACAGGAACACTTTCACCTGTCAACAGGGCCTCGTTTACCTGTGCATTGCCCCATAATATTTTGCAATCGGTCGGTACCTGTTCACCACTTTTAATCAGGATTAAATCACCGGGGCGGAGCTGGGTATTTTCTACCGGAAAAATATTTTCCTTGTGTTCATCATCAAAGGCAATCATATTGGCCATTACCTTTTGCTGACCAGCCAATTTATTTAACTCTTTTTGTGTAAGGGCAACAGACCTGTTTTCTACCCATTCGCCCAAAAAAACCAGGGTGATGATTGTAGCGGCTGTTTCATAAAACACATAATCCATCCCGTAATTACCAAGCGTTCCTATAAGGCTGTAAATAAAGGCAGCAGTAGCGCCGATTGCAATCAACACATTCATATTGGGTATGCCTCTGCGTAAACTTTTAACTGCACTTACTCCGAAGTAACTCATGCCTACAATATAAACAGGTAAGCAAATAGCCAGTTGAATGTAAGGGTACATTAAAAAATGGATATGCCATGGAAGCATATGCAGCATCAGTACTGTTGTAAATGGAAGACAAAATAAAAAACGTTGCAAATGATTGGCAAAAAGTTTAAACGGAGGTTTGGTTGTATCCGCATGCGTTTCACCCAATACCGTGTAACCCAGATCGGCTATGCCTTTTGCCAGTTTTTCTTTTGCCGTATTTTGATTTAATTCAAAACTTACATCTCCGCCGATGAAATTAACCTTTACGTTTTTTACCCCTTCTTTTGTAAGATATTTTGAAATGGTAAGTGCACAATTTGTACAGTCCATTCCATCTACCTTCCAGTCTACCTTTTCCATACTGCAAAATTATTCTTTGTGTTTGGTACCGTATTACTATTGAAGGAAAATATCTTTGCAACATGGAGTTAATTTATACGCTTGATAATATAGAAGTCGCGGCAAAAGAGTTTACAAACATCACCAATGCTTTTAAAGTGTTCGCGTTTGAAGGGGAGATGGGGGCAGGTAAAACTACTTTTATACACGCTTTGTGTGAAGTTGCAGGTGTAACAGACGGTATCAGCAGCCCTACTTTTTCCATCATCAACCAATACATCACCCCCCAAAGGCAGCTTATTTACCATATAGATTTGTATCGCTTAAAAAACGAGGAGGAAGCGATTCAGGCCGGTGTTGAAGATTGCCTGTATAGCGGAAATACCTGTTTTGTGGAATGGCCTCAAAAAGCGCCCGGCCTGTTTCCTGATGGTACATTGCACGCCGCTATTACAGCAATTGACACCAATACCAGAAAGCTGAAAATTAATTTGTAATTTGTACGCTTGAACTTGTAAAAATTTATGGCAACATCAAAACCATTTGTCTCTCCTTCTTTTAGTTATGAAACACTGGAAGAAACACTGGATATAAAACCTAAAGGGGAAGAGTTATTTATTGGCATTCCAAAAGAGACTTCTTTTAGTGAAAACCGGATTGCACTTACACCAGAAGCTGTGGGTGTAATGGTTGCCAATGGCCATAGGGTAGTAGTGGAAACTATGGCGGGTGAGGGTGCCAGTTATAGTGATAAAGATTATAGCGACGCAGGGGCAAAAATCGCCTATGATAAGAAAGAAGTTTTTGAATGTGACATACTCGTAAAAAGTGCGCCGGTAAGTGAAAGCGAATGCGAATTGCTGAAGCCCAATCATTACATTATTTCTCCCATTCATTTGTCTGTTATGAAACGGGAAATTTTGCAAAAAATGATGGACAAAAAAATTACCGCCTTAAGTTTCGAAAACCTTAAAGATGATAGCGGGCACAATCCCATTGTGCGCAGCATGAGCGAAATTGCAGGCAGTGCGGTAATGTTGATAGCCGGGCAGTACCTCAATAATGCCAATCATGGTAAAGGCGTATTGGTTGGTGGTATCAGTGGTATTCCGCCGACAAAAGTGATCATTATTGGAGCTGGTATTGTTGGTGAATATGCAGCAAGAACAGCGCTGGCAATGGGTGCCAGTGTAAAGATTTTTGACAACAGTATCTATCGGCTGAAAAGGTTGCAAAATAATATTGGTGGCCGGTTGTGGACCTCAGTAATTGAACCTAAAATTTTATCCAAACAACTAAAAACCTGCGATGTTGCCGTAGGCGCCCTGAGCAGTACCGGCGGCCGTACTCCTATTGTAGTTACCGAAGAAATGGTGAGCAATATGCGGCCGGGCACAGTGATTGTTGATGTGAGTATTGACAGGGGCGGATGTTTTGAGACCAGCGAAGTTACCACGCTGGAAAAACCAGTTTTTAGAAAGTATGACGTAATACACTATTGCGTACCCAATATCCCGAGTGGCTTTGCCCGTACAGCTTCCCAGGCAATCAGTAACGTATTAATGCCTTTGCTGCTTGAAACTGCTGATGATGGGGGCATTGACAACGTGGTGTGGTACAAAATAAATATCCGCAGCGGTATCTACATGTTTAAAGGTAGCCTTACCAATTTTTATCTAAGTGAGCGCTTTGATTTAAAATACACAGATCTCAATTTACTTATCGCCAGCCGGCGGTAACAGGGTTACTTATAATCTGCAATAGCAATTACTACATCACAAAAATTGTATTCCTGTAAATCGTTGCTGCTGATTATTACGAGCTTGTTTTCTGTAAAATCCTTAATAAGCCGTTGGTATAAGGCAATCCCTTCTGCATCTAAATTAGTGGTGGGCTCATCTAACAATAAAACAGGGGCATCGCAAAAGAAAGCCTGCGCCAGCTTTAGTCTTTGTTTCATGCCGCTGCTATAATAACGAATCTGTTTATTAACCGCTTTTTTTAGGCCGGCAATTTCCAGTATTTCAGCATCGGGTAAAATGAGCGGTTTAAATTGCTGATGAAAGCTTAGAAATTCACCTGCGGTCATTTCTTCAATTAATTCCAGGTAAGGAGCCGCGATAGAAATGTGTTGAAAGTGGTGTTCGTTTTCCAATTGATTCTGCCGTAATGAGAAATCAATTTTTCCTTCATTATGAGAAAGTGAACCCGCAATCACCTGTAATAAAGTAGATTTACCCGAGCCATTGGATCCTGTAACAGCATATTTTTTGGTATCAGAAAACTGGTAGCTAAAATGGCGGAAAATCCATTCCCGGTTAAATCGTTTTCCAACATTGTTTAATGTGATTTGCATAATGTGTATGAAGGAACTGTTTGGCAAGACATTTTACAGATGCTGTAAAATTAATTACTCGTCGTCACCGCTGCCTTTTGAGAAACGCTTTATAATACCTCTGCCACTTTCCCTTATAAAAGTCACAATTTCATCTCTTTCATCTGTTGCAGGCAATTCTTCTTCAATAAAATTGAGCGCCTGAGATGTATTCATACTTTTATTGTAGATAATCCTGTAAATATCCAGAATTTTGTTGATGCGGTCTATAGAAAAGCCTTTGCGTTTTAGGCCGATAGAATTAACACCTGCATAACTCAGTGGCGTACGACCAGCCTTGATATAAGGAGGCACATCTTTACTAACCAATGAGCCTCCGCTAATAAAAGCATGCTGGCCTATTTGTACAAACTGGTGAATGGCACACATCCCTGCAAGAATAGAGTTATCACCCATGGTTACATGTCCCGCCATTTGTGTACTGTTGCTCATAATACAATTATTGCCAACAATACAATCGTGAGCAATGTGACTATAAGCCATTATTAAGCAGTTATTGCCAACCTTGGTTGTCCAGCGGTCTTTACTGCCCCTGTTCACTGTAACAAATTCCCGTATGGTTGTGTTGTCTCCAATTTCTACCGTGGTTTGCTCGCCCTCAAATTTAAGATCCTGTGGTATAGCAGCAATAACAGCACCTGGAAAAATGCGACAGTTTTTACCAATTCGGGCACCTTCCATTATGGTTACGTTGCTTCCAATCCAGGTACCCTCACCAATTTCAACATTGGGATGAATAACACTGAATGGATCAATCTTTACGTTTGTTGCCAGTTTGGCGTTGGGATGAATATATGTATGCGGATGAATCATGACAAAAATTGACCTGTTGAGTAATTAATTTCTTTTTACCAGCTGTGCTGTCAAATCACCTTCTGTACAAAGTTTATTTCCAACAAAAATGCTGGCTCTCATCACACAAATACCGCGGCGAATCGGTTCAATTAATTCCATTTTTAAAATCATAGTATCTCCGGGCACTACTTTTTGTTTGAATTTACAGTTTTCAATCTTAATAAAATAAGTATCATACTGGCCTTCGGGCATGGCATTAATGCAGAGAATACCTCCTGTTTGCGCCAGTGCTTCAATCTGTAAAACGCCTGGCATTACAGGGTTTCCGGGGAAATGCCCCTGGAAAAAATATTCATTAAAGGTTACATTTTTTATACCCACAATTTGTTTATCTGTCAGCTCGATGATTTTGTCGACCAACAAAAACGGATAGCGGTGGGGCAATGTTTTTTCGATCTGCTGAAGAGAATATACCGGTGGTTGTGTGGGATCGTAAATAGGAATGCCCTTGGTATGTTTATTTTTCTTGATGTAGTTTTTTATCTTTTTTGCAAATTCTACATTGCTGCTGTGGCCTGGCCTGTTGGCAATAATATGCCCTTTAATGGGGTAACCAATCAGAGCAAGGTCACCTATCACATCCAGTAATTTATGCCTGGCTGGTTCGTTGGGGAAACGCAGTTCCAGGTTATTCAGGTAGCCTTCACTTTTAACTTCTACTCTCTCACGGCCGAAAGCTTTTGCGAGCCTGGTCATTTCTTCTTTTGTTACAGGTTTATCAACCACTACAATGGCATTATTGATATCACCTCCTTTTATAAGATTATTATCCAGCAAAGCTTCCAACTCATGTAAAAAGCAAAAGGTGCGGCAAGGTGATATCTGGCTTTGAAACTCGTGCATGCTTTTTAAACTTGCATGTTGCGTACCTAAAACCGGGCTGTTAAAATCTATCAGCGTGGTTATTTTATAGTCAGTGGCAGGTAAAACAGTCATTTCCACCCGCTTTACTTCATCGTAGTAAGAAATATTGTTATCGATCGAATACCAGGCTTTTGTAGCTTCCTGTTCCAGTATACCGCCTTCATTTATAATTTCAACAAAGGGTTCACTACTGCCATCAATGATGGGTATTTCCGGTCCGTTTATTTCAATCAGGCAATTGTCTACTCCCATACCTACCAGTGCAGCCAGAATATGCTCTACGGTGCTTATTTTTGCCTCACCCACTTCAAGAGTTGTCCCCCTGGACGTATCGGTTACAAGGTCACAATCAGCTTTAATGATAGGCATTCCCGGCAAGTCGATTCGCTGAAACTGGTATCCAAAGCCGGCATTGGCAGGCCGGAGGGTCATATCTACATTAATACCAGTATGTAATCCTGTACCTGATATGTTGACAGCTGACAGAAGAGTATGTTGTTTATCGGGGTTGAAATGTGCATCCATACGTAAACCGGTTTTTATAAATTGCGGCAAAGGTATTTTATTTTTGGCATCAGGCGCCGCTATATAATCGCCTTGTTCACCGTCTCTCCCTTTTTAATAGTACTAAAAAATAGTATATTTTTTAGTAGATTGTCTCCGGAACAGCCACGGATTTGGCTTTAGCTGTTTTATTAAACATACTTATAGAATTCTCACTAAAAATAATACAGGTAAACAGTATATTCATGCCTTCTGTGTTAACAACTCTTTCACTAATTTTTCCAGTTCCTCTATTCTTTTTTCCAGTTTGGGAAGGCTTCTGATCATTGCCTGGCTTCTTAACGCTGCGGTATATTCAAAGGCTGGAGAACCAGTTACGGAGGTATTTTGATTTTTTATTGATTTGCTAACACCGCTCTGCGCATTTATTTTGGCACCATCGGCTATCTGCAGGTGGCCAACAACGCCAGCTTGTCCACCAATCATAACGTTGTTACCAATTTTTGTGCTGCCGCTGATACCGGCCTGGGCCGCAATTACAGAGTTGTTCCCTATTTCAACGTTGTGAGCAATTTGTAAAAGATTATCCAGTTTTGCTCCTGACTTTATAAGGGTACTGCCAATGGTGGCCCTGTCAATGGTGGTATTGGCGCCAATTTCCACATTGTCTTCAATAACCACGTTACCAATCTGAGGAACTTTGATATAAGTACCATCTGCCTGCGGTGCAAAGCCAAAGCCATCGCTGCCAATTACAGTTCCGGAATGGATTACCACATTGTTACCAATGTTGCAATGATGGTATATTTTTACACCCGGATGTATTATGCTGTTTTCACCGATGGTTACCCTGTTGCCGATATAGGCAGAGGGATAAATTTTAACCCTATTACCAATAATTGCTTTTTCGCCTATATAAGCGAACGCACCAATAAATACCTGTTCGCCTATTTTGGCAGTTGCATCAACGTAGGCGGGTTGCTGAATGCCTGTTAACTGTTGATTTTTTATTTGTTGATATTTGTCCAGCAAAGTAGCGAAAGCTGTATAGGCATCCTTAACCCTTATCAATGTTGCTGATACGGGTTGTTTTAATTCCAGCGAATGATTTACGATAACAATAGAAGCAGCGGTACTGTATAGGTATTCTTCATATTTTGGGTTCGCTAAAAAAGTCAGTTCGCCTTCAACAGCTTCTTCTATTTTGCCGAAAAATCCTACCTGTATATCGGCATTACCTTCAATTTTGCCATCTATCATCATGGCTATTTGTGCTGCTGAAAATTGCATATTTTTTTAAGCTTTAAGCATATAACACGAAACTTTAAAAGTGCATTGGGGAATGCCAAAAGCTACGCGGCTATCTTGAAAAACAAATGTAATATTTTTTAACCTTGCTCTTCATGTTTTGATTAATAAGAGCATTGTCCACTTCCGATATATCCTTCACTGAACCATCCTTAAACAAAATATGAATATGCTCATCTTCAAAATTATAAGTGTTGCTTACAGCCTCGCCGGTAAACACCAGCCAACCCGCATCCACAGCATTCAAATTATATTTTTCCATTGCCATAATAGTTTTTTCGGCCACCAGGTTAGTATCAACAGGGTCACCAAAATATTTTATTTTAAGCAACTGCCTGTCAATAATCCCTTTACACAAAATGGATAATACAGCATCGCTATGTGTACACCATTCTTTTATTGCGCTCATTACATCGTAATCGTCCAGCTGGCAAAATTCTTCCAGCGTTACCGTTTCAATTGGCTCATTAATAAATTTGTTAAGCGGGGTTTTGGTAAATGCCTTTATATATTTTGCCCTCTTAATAATTTGCTGCAACATTTGCTCAGCACATAAGACAGTTTTATGCAGGTATACCTGCCAGTACATCAGCCGGCGTGCTACCAAAAATTTCTCAATGGAGTAAATCGCCTTCTCTTCTACCATCAGTTCGCCATTGTGCACCGTTAGCATTTTTATAATCCGGTCGTACCCGATTACACCCTCGCTCACGCCGCTGAAAAAGCTGTCTCTTGTTAAATAATCCATCCTGTCTACATCCAGTTGCCCGCTGATAAGCTGGTGAAGAAATTTCTTCGGGTATACATTGGTAAATATATCCATTGCAACCTGCAGCTGACCATTATATTGTTTGTTCAGGTCCTTCATCAGTAACAAAGAAATCGACTCATGGGGCATTCCTTCAATCAACACGTTTTCCAGTGCATGGCTAAATGGCCCGTGCCCCGCATCATGCAGTAAGATCGCCACTTTTGCGGCCTGCTCTTCTTCTTTTGATATGTCAATACCTTTATTTTTTAATTCGTTCAGAGCGTTGCACATTAAGTGATAAGCCCCAAGTGAATGATGCAGCCTGGTATGCACAGCCCCCGGGTAAACCAGGTGTGCCATGGCCATCTGGTGTATTCTGCGAAGACGCTGATAGTACGGATGGGCAATGATTTTAAAAACCAGTTCATCATCGATGGTGATAAAACCGTACACCGGATCGTTGATTATTTTTTTTAGCTGCATTACTATTTTATGGTTGGTAGTATTTTGTTAAATCTTATTTTGCATGCAGCGCAAAGCTACAAATCTGAAAGGTGAAACCATTATATTTGCTGACACACCTTATTTGTTTAACTTATTATTACAACCGTATAGATAATTTTTACATCGCTGATTTTATCTTTTTGTTCAATCGCTTATTACCCAGTGGTAATTTTCTTCAATTATAAGCTATAAATATTTTAATTGACACATTGAGATTGCTAATAACAAACAATAAACAAATAACACAATTATGAGTATAGCCAAAATACTGTGGGTAGATGATGAAATTGACAGTCTGACTTCGCAAATAATGTTTTTAGAAAATAAGGGCTACGAAGTGCAAACCAAGACAAATGGTTTTGATGCCGTTGAATTTGTTAAAGAAAATATTGTAGATGTAGTATTGCTGGATGAGACTATGCCCGGCATAACTGGTTTGCAGACTTTGCAGCAAATTAAGGAAGCCAACAGTAATTTGCCTGTTGTACTTATAACAAAAAACGAAGCAGAAAATTTAATGGATGAGGCTATTGGCAGTCAGATAAGTGATTACCTGATAAAGCCGGTAAACCCAAACCAGGTATGGCTTAGTTTAAAAAAACTGATTGACAATAAAAGACTGGTTGCAGAAAAAACTACGTCAGCCTATCAGCAGGAATTCCGCAGCTTATTTATGGCGCTGAACGATAATCCGGATTACAATGGCTGGATGGAGATTTATAAAAAACTGGTGTACTGGGAGCTGGAAATGAAGAAGAGCGACAGCCCGGAAATGCAGGAAGTTTTTCAATCGCAAAAGGCAGAAGCCAATACAGAATTTTTTAAATTCATCAGCCGCAACTACGCATTCTGGATCAATCCTAAAAATGGCAGTGCGCCGGTAATGAGTCATAATTTAATGAAATTTAAAGTGCTGCCGCATGTTGAAAAAGGTGTTCCGTTATTCTTTGTACTCATAGATAATTTGCGCTTTGATCAGTGGAAAGTAATACAACCCATCTTCGCTGAAAATTTTCGCATACAGGAAGAAGATACATTTTATTCCATCTTGCCTACCGCCACACAATATGCCCGCAATGCGATTTTCTCCGGCATGCTGCCCATTGATATTGAAAAGCAGTTTAAAGAGCAATGGAAAAATGATGATGAAGAAGGTGGCAAAAATTTGTATGAAGAAGAATTTTTTAAAGCCCAGCTGAAGCGGTTGGGTAAATCGGATTTAAAATATTCGTATACCAAAATAACCAATAATCACGACGGGCAAAAAATGGTGGAGAATATGCATAACATGATGCAAAACGATATCAATATTATCGTGTATAATTTCATAGATATGCTCAGCCATGCCCGCACGGAAATGGAAGTATTGAAGGAACTGGCGGGAGATGAAATTAGCTACCGTAGTATTACCGAAAGCTGGTTTATACATTCTCCCTTAAACCAGGCATTGAAAAAAATTGCAGATAAAAAAGTGACAGTTATTGTTGGAACAGATCATGGAACGGTGAGGGTAAAAACACCTGCCAAAGTTATCGGCGACAAGCAAACTACAGCCAATCTCCGGTACAAACACGGACGTAATTTAAATTATGATGCAAAAGATGTGTTGGTCTTCCGGGATCCAAAAGAGGCGGGGCTGCCTACACCTAATGTAAATTCATCTTTCATTTTTGCCAAAGGGGATATATTTCTTTGCTACCCCAATAACTACAATCACTTTGTAAACTATTACCGCAATACATTTCAGCATGGAGGTGTGAGCCTGGAAGAAATGATAGTGCCAATAATACGTATGACGAATAAATAAAGCTGGGTTTGCAACTGCGGTCTGACCTTCGGTGCCGACCGCAGGGTATACGACTTATAAACTTTTGTGGATAAGTAGAAACGGCCAAAACTCAATGGCTGTAGTAAATTTGCATAAACAATCTGTGCTTAAAAGGCGTACTATTTATGATAATAAAATTTACACAACATACGCTTGATAAAATTGAAAAAATCATCGAAGAAAGCGGTTATGTAATTCGATACGAAAGAGGAAATTTTCAAAGCGGCTATTGTATTTTACAGGCTAAAAAAGTTGTGGTATTAAATAAGTTTTTTCAAACAGAAGGCAAAATAAACACCCTGATAGATTTGTTGCCACAACTGGAAATAAATTTCGATGCCCTCACCCACGAAAGTCAAAAGCTGTACGATGAGTTGATGACAGTTGGAAATGACAAGTAGTAATAACTGTTTTCTTTTTCCATTATGATTGCTTATTTCTTATTGCCTATTTTTGCCGCGTGCAAAGCCCTCCTTTAAAAATAACATTTCTTGGTACCGGAACCAGCACCGGTGTTCCCATGGTTGCTTGTCCCTGCGCAGTTTGTGCATCAGAGGATAAAAAAGATAAGCGTTTACGCAGCAGTATTTTAGTGCAGAGTGCTGCTACATCTTTTGTTGTAGATACTACGCCTGACTTTCGCTACCAGATGCTTAGGGAACAGGTTAAGCAACTGGATGCAGTTTTATTCACCCATCCACACAAAGATCATATAGCGGGATTGGACGATGTTAAGGCCTTTTCTTTTTTTTCTGGGAAAGCTATGGAAGTGTATGCCAATACATTAACCGAAGAAGGTATCAAACGGGAATTCGCCTACATCTTCGCAGACAAAAGATATCCGGGTATTCCTGAAATTAATTTGAATACAATTGACAATACTCCTTTCATGATCGGCGATATACCTGTAACGCCAATACTGGTTTGGCATATGAAGATGCCTGTAATGGGATACCGGTTTGGAAAATTTACTTATATAACAGACGCCAACAGGATAGAACCTGCCGAAAAGGAAAAAATCAAGGGCAGCGAAATATTAGTTGTAAATGCACTCCGGCACGCTGCACACGTGTCTCACTTTACACTTGATGAAGCAATTGATTTAGTGAAAGAATTGGAAATACCAACCGCCTATTTCACGCATGTAAGCCATCAGCTGGGTAAACATGCAGATGTTACCACAGAACTGCCAGTCAATATGCACCTTGCCTATGATGGCCTTACGTTGTCTTTCACCTGATTTTTATTACCACTTTAGGGTATTGTATTCCAGATAACTGATGATTATTTTTAATACTTAATCAGCAACTTTATGTGGAAGCGTTTTATGTCCGAATATTTAAGTTTTACAAAAAAGGAGCGAACCGGTATTATAGCGCTGCTTGTGTTGATTGCTATTTTTATAGTCCTTCCTTTTTTATTTCCATTCTTTGTTCATACAAAGCCACCTGATGCTTCTTTATTTAAAAAGCAAATTGATCAGCTAAAAATCAAACAGGCAGATACAACATTTAAGTATGGCAGGAGAAATGCTGACAAAGAGGATTACCAGGATTACAGGGAGCCTGATTACAACCGTAATCATCCCAATAAACCAAAGGGAGAACTTTTTACTTTTGATCCCAATACATTGGATGAAACCGGATGGAAGCGTTTGGGCGTAAGGGATAAAACCATTGCAACCATACAGAAATTTATTGAAAAAGGCGGCCGCTTTTATAAGCCTGAAGATCTCGGAAAAATATGGGGTTTGCATGAGGATGAAGTGCAAAGACTGATTCCTTTTGTACAAATTAAGCCGGCAAATAAGGAAGCCGTTTACGAGAAAAAGCAGTATGAAAACAAGGTATATGAAAAGCCAAAATATTCAACAACTACTCTTGATATTAATACTGCTGATACAACCGCATTCATCGCAATGCCGGGAATTGGAAGTAAATTGTCGCAGCGAATTGTAGCATTCAGGGATAAACTTGGTGGTTTTTATAAAGTAGATCAAATTGGAGAAACTTATGGTTTGCCGGACTCTACTTTTCAAAAAATAAAATCCAGTTTTATCGTTGAAGCGGCAGTGATTCATCAAATAAATGTCAATACTGCCACTGCCGATGAAATGAAAAAGCATCCATATTTGCGCTATGCTATCGCTAATGCCATTGTACAATACAGAACCCAGCACGGCAATTTTTCCAGTGTGGAAGAGTTGAAAAAAATTATGCTTATCACAGAAGATATTTACAACAAAACCGCCCCCTATTTAAAAGTGAACTAACGATACTCAACCGTTTAAAAAGGGTTAATTTGCAATATATAATTTGAAGCTATGAATTTTCAGCAAGATGAACTGACCCTGCAGGTAGCCCAAACAGCAAAAGATTTTGCAGATAAATTTATCAGGCCACATGTAATGGAGTGGGATGAAAGCCAGCAGTTTCCCCTGGCAGTATATAAGGAATTAGGCAAACTTGGCATGATGGGTGTTTTGGTGCCGGAAGCTTATGGTGGAGCGGGTTTGAGTTACTTTGAGTACAATGTAATTCTGCAGGAAATTTCAAAAGTCTGTGGTTCCATTGGTTTGTCTGTAGCTGCGCATAATTCATTGTGTACAGGACATATTTTAAGTTTTGGCAACGAAGAACAAAAGAAAAAGTACTTACCAAAATTGGCCACCTGCGAATGGCTGGGTGCATGGGGATTAACAGAAGCCAATACGGGAAGTGATGCAGGCAATATGCAGTTGACAGCTATAAAAGATGGCGACGATTGGATTTTGAACGGTACAAAAAACTGGATTACCCACGGTAAAAGCGGTGATGTAGCCGTTGTAATTTGCCGTACCGGCGCCCCACGCACAAAAGATAATTCAACAGCGTTTATTGTTGAACGCGGAACGCCTGGTTTCACCGGAGGCAAGAAAGAAAATAAATTGGGCATGCGTGCAAGTGAAACAGCAGAAATGATTTTTGATAACTGTCGTATACCGGATAGCTGCCGAATGGGTGAAGTGGGTGAAGGTTTTAAACATTCGATGAAAGTGCTGGATGGTGGCAGAATATCCATTGCAGCGTTAAGCCTGGGTATAGCCAAAGGTGCCTATGAAGCAGCGGTAAAGTATTCAAAAGAACGTTACCAGTTTGATCAGCCGATTGCTAATTTTCAGGGCGTAAGTTTTAAATTGGCAGATATGGCTACTGAAATTGCCGCTGCTGACTTGCTGATTCACCAGGCATGCGATCTTAAAATAAAAGGGTTGCCCATGACCAAAGAGGCCGCAATGGCAAAGTATTATGCCAGCGAAATCGCCGTAAAAGTGAGTACGGAAGCGGTGCAGGTGTTTGGAGGAAATGGCTACAGCAAAGATTTTCCTGTAGAGAAATTTTATCGTGACAGTAAATTGTGCACCATCGGCGAAGGAACAAGTGAAGTACAAAAATTAGTGATCAGTCGGGAAGTATTGCGACCTTAAAAATATAATTTTTTCAGCAGTGGACGTAAGAAAAAATGATAGCAAATAGAAAAACCATCCAACGGCCAGATGGTTTTTCTATTGAGTATAATATTTGAATGGTTATTTTTTATCTCCGCCAAATAAACCGCCCACTTTATCTTTCAGGCTATCAAAAGCATCTTCAACTTTTTCAGCAGCGTCCTTTACAAAGTCTTCTACTTTTTGTCCGGTTTCACCGGGGATAACATCACTGATTTTATCCATCATTCCTTCTGCTTTAGGAGCAGTTGGGTCAATCACAGCAGCCGGTGCAGTACTTACTGCTGTAGCCGGTGCCGCCGCGAATAAATTATCGACTGCGCCTGCCATCATTGGAAATTTTTCTTTTACAAAATCTTTGATTGTTTCAACAGCTTTATGAGCCTGTTCTGCGGTAATGCCTGCTTTTTCTGTGAGGCTGGTAATTAATTCGTTCATGGTGTATAGTTTTAAAATTTGTGATGCAAATGTTGCATGTTTAAAAATGAATTTGCAAATCAATTTTCAAAAGGGTTATTCAAAAAAGACACGTAAGGTTCAGAAATTCTTATTCGGTATCGTAGCGCTCTACTTTTTCTATGCCAGACAATTTCAGCAATGCATTGCACAAATGGTCGAGCTCTTCTTTGTCGTGTACAAATATTTTAAGGTTGCCCATAAAGATGCCATCCTTTGCTTCAATGGTCATTGCGGAAATATTAAATTTCATTTCTCCACTGATCAGATTGGTGATTTTATGAATCACGCCCACATCATCCAATCCCACAATTTTTAAACCAGTTAAAAAAGAAATCTCTTTATTTTTCGCCCATTTCGTTTTTACAATCCTATGCCCAAAATTAGCCATTAACCTGGCTGCATTCGGGCAATTGGTACGGTGAATTTTTAAGCCTTCACCGGTAGTTACAAATCCAAAAACGTCGTCTCCCGGGATGGGTTTGCAACAGTTGGCAAGCGTATACATAATCTTGTCACTGCTTTCTCCGAAAATAATTAATTCAGCATCTTTTTTATTGTAAGGCCTGTCTGTAATATCTGCTTCCTTCTTTTCCTCAACCTCCACCTTTACGGGTTTTGGCGGAAACAAACGATCACCGGATGCCGTGAAGTCTTTTAGTTCTTTTAAATCAATTTTCTTAATGGCAATTTCATATAGTAAATCCAGCGACGAATTCAGTTTATAAAAAGAAGCCAACTCCTCAATATTATGCTGCGTCATCATGCCTCCAATGGCTTCCAGTTTTTTTTGCAGAATATATTTTCCGTCTTCAGCAACCTTTCTTTTTTCTTCTTTAAGGGTATCCTTAATTTTTTGTTTCGCCTTGGGTGTTACCACAAGGTTCAACCATTCCTGGCTGGGCTTTTGTTTGGCGCTGGTAATAATTTCTATCTGGTCGCCGCTACGTAATTTGTGCCCAATCGGCACCAGTTTGTGATTCACTTTAGCACCAATGCACCTGCTGCCAACAGCAGTATGTACGCCAAATGCAAAATCCAGCGCAGTGGCTCCAACGGGCAACATTTTAATATCACCTTTTGGTGTGTACACATATATTTCTTCTGTTAAAAAGGAAGTTTTAAAGTCCTGTAAAAAGTCAAGAGAGTTGGTGTCCTGGCTGCTGAGCGCTTCCCTGATCTGGCTAAACCATTGATCAAAACGATTTTCAACGCTGGCGCCTTCTTTGTATTTCCAGTGAGCCGCCAAACCTTTTTCCGCAATCTCGTTCATGCGTTTGGTGCGTATCTGCACTTCCACCCATTTACCCTGTGGGCCCATAACCGTGGTGTGCAATGCTTCATAACCATTGCTCTTCGGGTTGCTTAACCAATCACGCAATCTCTCAGGTGATGGGTTGTATTCATCCGTAATCATGCTGTACACTTTCCAGCAATCTTCTTTTTCTTTTTCGGCAGGCGAATCAACAATAATGCGAATGGCAAAAAGGTCATACACTTCCTCAAAACTAACGCCCTTCTTTTTCATCTTATTCCAGATGGAATGAATGCTTTTCGGGCGACCATGAATTTCAAATTTAAAGTCAGCCCGTTCTAATTTATCCTTAAGTGGCCGGATAAAATCATTTATAAACCGTGTGCGTTCTCTTTTTGTATCATTTAGTTTTTGGGCGATGTATTTATAAGTATCTGGTTCCAGGTACTTCATCGCCAAATCTTCCATCTCTGTTTTGATGGCATATAAACCCATCCTGTGCGCCAATGGAGCATACACATATACAGTTTCACTCGAAATCTTCAATTGCTTTTCCCGCTTCATACTGTCCATCGTACGCATGTTATGCAGGCGGTCAGAAAGCTTGATCAGTATTACCCTGGGATCATCCGTAAGCGTGAGCAGAATTTTCTTAAAATTCTCTGCCTGCTGGCTGGTATTGGTATCCATCACCGTGCTGATCTTGGTAAGTCCATCCACAATTTTGGCTATCTCAGCACCAAATTCCCTTTGAACATCCTGCAGCGTAATGTCAGTATCTTCTACCGTATCATGCAACAGTGCACAGATTGTACTGCGCACACCGAGGCCAATTTCTTCCACGCAAATGCGGGCAACTGCCAGCGGATGTAAAATGTAGGGTTCGCCGCTTTTACGGCGCATGGTTTTATGGGCTTCTGCTGCTATTTCAAAAGCGGTGCGTATTAATTCTTTATCTCCGGGCTTTAATTTAGGTTTCAGTTCTTTAAGTAAACCGCGGTATTGCCTGAGTATTTCCTTCTTCTCTTCCTCTTCGTTGAGGTTGTATTTTAAAATTGGGGGTGTTGTTTCCATCTATTAAAACGAATTTACGAAAAAACATTTCTGTTTTACTTTTTTGTATAAAACCCTTACTTTTGCACCCCTTAACCGGATGTGGCGAAATTGGCAGACGCACCAGACTTAGGATCTGGCGGAGCAATCCATGTAGGTTCGACCCCTATCATCCGGACTTTTTTTGAGTTGATAAGTAGAGTGGTTGAGGAGTTAGCAGTGAATGCTTTCTTTTTTCCATCACTTATCAACTTTTTAATTTTTAACATTACAACATTGCATTTATGGCAACAGTAGCTAGAGAGAACATCGGATTGCTAAACGACAAGATTCTTATAAAAGTTGGTAAAGAAGATTATTTCCCCTCCTTTGAGAAAAAACTGAAAGAATACAGTAAGACAGTTAATATTCCCGGCTTCAGAAAAGGAATGGTGCCTGCCGGCATGATAAAAAAAATGTACGGTGCTTCTATTTACACAGATGAAGTACTTAAGACAGTAGAGAAGCAATTGTACACTTATCTTGATACAGAAAAGCCAGACATTTTTGCACAGCCACTGGCATTGGATGCTGACATCCGCAAACTGGATTTAAATAACCCAGCTGAGTACGAATTTGGATTTGAAATTGGTTTAAAACCGGCTTTTGAACTGGCTTCCTTACCGAAGGCCAAAGCTACCTTACATAAAGTTGAAGTGACAGATGCAATGGTGCAGGAAGAAGTAGACCGTATGCTGATTAAAGGCGGTAAAATGACCGAACCTGAAACAGTTGAGACGGAAGAAGCAGTTTTGAATATTTTGTTTACAGAAGTTGATAAAGAAGGCAATACGATTGAAGGCGGTATTGAAAAAGAGAACTCTGTTATAATAAAATACTTAACACCCGCGGCTCAAAAGCAGTTCATGGGTAAAAAGAAGGATGATGCTGTAGTATTGCAGTTAGCAAAAACTTTTGACAAAGATAAACTGGAAGCATTTGTACTGGATTTAGGTCTTGATAAAGATGACAAGGAATCTGCAAAAAAATATTTTAAACTAACTATTGTAAAAATCGGGCTGGTCGAAAAAAGAGAATTGAATGAAGCATTTTTCGCTGAAGTTTTCCCCGGCGCAGCCGTTGCAACTGAAGAAGAATTCAGAAAAAAATTAAAGGAAGAAATTGAACAATACTGGGATGCGCAAAGCCGCAACCAGCTGCACGATCAGTTGTACCATTATCTACTGGATGAAACAAAAATTGAATTTCCTGAGCAATTTTTAAAGCGCTGGTTACAGGTAGGTAGTGAAGAACGCAAAACACCGGAGCAGGCTGAAGCTGAGTTTCCACAGTTTAGCAGCCAGTTAAAATGGACGCTGATCAGTGACAAGATTGTAAAGGAAAACAAGCTGGAGGTATCTGCCGAAGAATTAAAAGAATCTATGAAGGCGGAAGTAATGCGGTATTTTGGTGGCGTTAGTTTAGGTGATGATACCAGCTGGTTAGACAGCTATGTAGATCGTATGATGAAAGACGAAAAACAAATCGATGCCAGCTACCGCAGACTGGTAACAGATAAATTATTTAACTGGGCACAATCGCAGGTAACGCCTGTCGAAAAGCAGGTAACTGGTGAAGAATTGACTGCAATGCAGCACAACCACCAGCACTAAAAAATTAAGAGGTAAAAATAAAAATGTTGAATTCGCCGGAGTGTAAAGTCTCCGGCATTTTTTTGCTCAAAAATTTAAAAGCTGAAACCAACAATAGGCTGTATTTAACTCAGACATCAAAAACTCAGACATCGGCCATCTCATCCGCCTTTTTGTCGCAATTTTTTTATAGCATAATATTTGGGTTCATCAATCAACTATATTTGTTACCATAAATAATTATATCTCATGAATTTTGGAAAAGAATTTGAAAAATATGCTGTGAAACACCGGGGTATCAGCAGCAATACCCTTGATGGATATATTAAGCACAACGTAACCAACCTAACGCCTAATATCATCGAAGAGCGGCCAATGAATGTAGCTGTGATGGACGTTTACAGCCGTTTGATGATGGACAGAATCATCTTTATGGGCTACCCCGTAACAGACGAAGTTGCTAATATTATCACGGCCCAGTTTTTATTTTTAGAAAGTACAGACCGCACAAAAGATATACAGATGTACATTAATTCTCCCGGTGGAAGTGTGTATGCAGGGTTGGGAATGTATGACACCATGCAGTTTGTAACACCAGATATTGCCACTATTTGTACAGGCATGGCTGCAAGTATGGCGGCCGTACTGATGTGTGCAGGAGCACCCGGCAAAAGGACCGCTTTAAAACATAGCCGCATCATGCTGCATCAGCCAAGTGCGGGTGCCGGTGGCCAGGCAAGCGACATTGAAATAACTGTCAACGAGATTCGTAAAATTAAAAGTGAGCTGTACGAAATCATTGCACAGCATACAAGTCAGCCGTATGATAAAGTTTCCCAGGATTGCGAAAGAGATTACTGGATGACTTCTTCCGAGGCAAAGGATTATGGCATAGTGGATGAAGTATTGACTATCAATCCGCGTAAGGCAAAGAAAGATTAAATCGATAGGACGCCGGCGATGGTACTACTATTAAACATCGTTGTGTCACTCTCTTGTACGGCAAACCATTATTGAACGCTTCCAATTTAAACAGCATTCTAAAAAATTGAAAACAATGAATTACAACTATAACAACAAACAAATACGTTTCGACGACGAAGAAGAAAACCCAAAAGAATTGCCCGAAAACCCGATGGAAAAAATGATGAGCGGATGGCAGTTCGACAAAAAATTTATTGAGCAGCGTAAGATATTTTTATGGGGCGCTGTAGAAGATAAAAGCGCCAAAGATATTACCGCCCGTTTACTGTACCTGGAAGCAATTGATCCGGGAAAAGAAATTACCTTTTACATCAACAGCCCCGGCGGTGTTGTTACAAGCGGTATGGTCATTTACGATACCATGCAAATGATCAGCTCACCTGTAAGTACCGTATGTATGGGCATGGCAGCAAGTATGGGAAGTATTTTGTTAAGTGGCGGCGCTAAAGGAAGACGTTTTATTTTTCCAAGCGGACAGGTAATGATTCACCAGCCAAGCGGCGGCGGACAGGGCGTTAGTGCCGACCTGGAAATTATGGCGGTACAGATACTTAAAATCAAGCAGCTTGGTGCCCGCATTCTTGCTGAAAACTGCGGCCAGACCTACGAAAAAATAATGAAAGATTTTGATCGTGATTTTTGGATGGATGCCAAAGAATCTATCGCTTATGGAATAGTGGACGGCGTGATGAATAAATTGTAGTCTTATTTTAAAGATATCTTATGGCCGGTTTAATCACCGGCCATTTTAATTATAACCTGTTGGGACCTGCGTTTTCAGCAAACATTTCAAATAACTCCCCCGTTAGGGGATGGGGGGAGATTCCTTAACTTTACAATATGCAGTTCGAAGAGATTATCAATGCGAAATTGAGTAAAGACGTGGACCGCCCCATGATGAAAAAAGAGGCTTTCCCCGTGAGCGAAGGCCTCGAGGCGTATCTCAAAAAATATGGCCGCGATATCATTTTACCCATTGCTTACAGAGACCTGCTCAACTACCGTTACGCTACTTCACTAAGAGACAGGTATGGCAAACTGACCCATTGGGAAACCGCCGTATACGATTTAAAAGAAATGGAATTTTTAAAAGAAGGCCTGGTTAAAACCTATGCCATTCTTAAAACAGAAGGCAATTTAAATTACATCAAACACCTGGATGTTGAACGAATAGATTTTTGCGAATTTGGCAATAGTGTGCCTTTCAGAATAAGGATCGTCAATACCATCAATGGCAACTATGATCATTATTATATTAAATCGTTCGATGCATCGCGGATATACGGATTGGAGCTGGAACACCTGCTCTCGCCAAACCGCATTACTTTCCTGTACCATAAAAATACATTGGTAGAAGAGCATATCCCCGGCATACCTGGCGACGTTTTTTTGCAGGATTACATGAACAGGCCCGAAACAAATAAAATACGCATTGCCAAGGAATTTGTAAAATTTAATGAACGCTGTTTCGCCCGTTTATTGGGTGACATGCGTAGTTATAATTTCGTGATTGATATTACTCCGGATATTGAAGATTATCAGTATCGCATCAGGGCCATCGATTTCGATCAGCAATCCTATGAGGGAAGGAAGAATTTGTACCTGCCCCAGTTTTATAAAGAAAATTTTGAGTATGTGGAACTGGTGCTAAAACATCTCAGCCCCGATGTAATTGAACAATACCAGGCCGAAGAGCGCACCACTATGGCTTACCGCGTAATAGCAAGCCGGAGGCAGATTATGGAATTACTGAATATCATGATTAAAGATGAAATATCTGAGAACTACAAAGTAAAGTTGCTGAGAAGCGAGCTGAATGAGCATTTCAATACGAATTACTTTTCCAAATGCAATAGCATGGGTGCCATTGTCAAACGGCAGTTGAAACAGATGCTGCAAAAGCATTTGCTGCAGGTTCCAAAATAGGGATTTGATGTCCAGCATTTTATTAATTATCCGTTTATTTATTCCAATTACACTTATCCTTCTTATTTTCCGTTATTGTATTTTAACAATTGCTGCAACGTTCTGTTACAGAAGATTGTCTGTTAAAGAGCAGCGATTGGTTATCTTTGCAGTTGCAAAAAATAAAAGAGCGTTAAACAGGAAACAATGGCAAAACAACAAACATTACACTGTTCTTTCTGCGGCCGCAGCCGCGATGAGGTAAAAATTCTGATAGCCGGTCAGGAAGGACATATTTGCGAAAATTGTGTGGAGCATGCACAGGAAATCATCGGCCAGGAGCTGATGATTTACCCTGAAACAAAACAGGGTGGAGCAGCGCATAAATTAACCGTAAGAAAACCGATTGAAATAAAGAAATTTTTAGATGAGTACGTGATAGGCCAGGACGACGCAAAGAAAATTCTGGCAGTAGCGGTGTACAACCATTATAAAAGACTAAATCAAAAGGTGGAAAATGATGTTGAAATTGAAAAAAGCAACATCATCATGGTAGGTGAAACGGGTACAGGTAAAACCTTGCTGGCTAAGTCTATCGCCAGGATGCTGAATGTGCCCTTTGCTATAGTGGATGCTACCGTTTTCACAGAAGCTGGCTACGTTGGCGAAGATGTGGAAAGTATGTTGAGCCGCCTGTTACAAGCTTGTAATTACGATGTAGCAGCTGCTGAAAAAGGAATTGTTTTTATTGATGAAATTGATAAAGTCGCCCGTAAAAGTGATAATCCCTCTATTACAAGAGATGTAAGTGGCGAAGGAGTACAACAGGGACTTTTAAAGTTACTGGAAGGAACAGAAGTACTGGTGCCGCCACAAGGGGGACGTAAACACCCGGAACAGAAACTGGTAAAAGTAAATACGCAAAATATTCTTTTCATTTGTGGAGGTGCATTTGATGGGGTAGACAGGATCATTGCACGCCGCGTAAATACGCATGCGATTGGCTTTAGTGTAAACAAGGAATTGCAGGAATTTCAGCAGAAAAACCTGTTGCAGTTTGTCAATGCGGTCGATTTAAAAACTTTCGGTTTAATACCTGAATTACTGGGCCGTTTGCCGGTGATCACCTATCTTAATCCGCTGGATGCACCTACTTTGCGCAATATTTTAACTGAGCCTAAAAACGCTTTAATAAAACAGTTTACCCGCTTGTTTGATATCGAGGGCATCGCCTTAACTTTTGAACCGGCCGTGTATGATTTCATGGTTGAAAAGGCATTGGAATATAAGCTGGGAGCAAGAGGATTAAGAAGTATCTGCGAAAGTATTTTAACCGATGCGATGTATGAATTGCCTTCTCAAAAAGTAAAAACTTTTGAAGTGACCCTGGAATATGCCCAACGTAAGTTTAATACCAGCAAAATGAGTATGCTTAAAGTAGCATAAAAGAATAAATTTGTATGAAACTGCAACCAGCAATTGCAGTTTTTTTTATGTCCGGGAGCGTTCACTTTCTACCCAAGTTTCAAACAAATGCAATTCATTTTAGGTGGTTGTTTTATTTCAATATATTTTTGAGCCGCAAAAAAGAAGTGCAGTATTTTTAGGCGGTAAATAGTTACCCGCTTCGCTTTGATAAAAGTACAAAACAGGTTTGCGGTACAAGAGGGCGATGCAACGATGTTCCACATTGGTTTATGGCCCGGACAAATGACTTAACACTTTACCCCGCTTTCTATTAAGAAAACAGGGGCAACTTAAAACAGATAAAAATTTATAATGGTAGACGTAATTCTCGGACTTCAATGGGGCGACGAGGGCAAAGGAAAAATTGTTGATTATTTTGCTCCAAATTATGATGTGATTGCCCGGTTTCAGGGCGGCCCGAATGCAGGGCATACCTTGTATGTAAACGGACAAAAAGTAGTATTGCACCAAATACCAAGTGGTATCTTTCATGAAGGGAAAACCAACCTGATAGGCAATGGCGTTGTGTTGGATCCGGTAACACTTAAAAGAGAGTGCGGCGTAGTAGCATCCATGGGTGTTGACTATAAAAAAAGTTTATACATCAGCGAAAGAGCACACCTGATTTTACCAACGCACCGGGCATTGGATAAAGCGAGTGAGATTGCAAAAGGCAATGAAAAAATTGGTTCTACGTTAAAGGGCATAGGTCCGGCGTACATGGATAAAACAGGCAGAAATGGATTGCGAGTTGGAGACTTGCTGGACAAAAGTTTTACCTCCCAATACATTAAATTACGCTTGAAGCACCAGCGTTTGCTGGATAATTACAACTTCCAGGAAGATATCAGCTTGTGGGAAGATGAATTTTTTGAAGCAATTGAAGAACTGAGAAGTTTTAATATCGTGAACGGCGAATATTTTATCAATGATAAAATACAGCAGGGGAAAAAGGTACTGGCAGAAGGTGCACAGGGAAGCATGCTGGATGTGGATTTTGGCACTTTTCCTTTTGTTACGAGTAGCAGCACTATCTCTGCCGGTGTATGTACCGGGTTGGGGATTGCACCGCAAAAAATTAAAGATGTGTTCGGCGTATCGAAAGCGTATTGTACAAGGGTGGGCAGTGGTCCTTTCCCGACAGAGCTTGATGATGATATGGGCGAGTTGATCCGCAAAACCGGAAGTGAATTTGGAGCCACTACCGGCAGGCCGAGACGTTGTGGCTGGATTGATTTGGTAGCATTGCAGTTTGCCTGCATGATTAACGGTGTTACGCAGGTTATTATGACCAAAACAGATATCCTGGATGCATTGCCGGAATTAAAAGTTTGTAACGGTTATTCTATCAATGGTGAAGATAAAAGTTATGTTCCATTCCAGATGAGCAAGGTAAAAATTGATCCTATTCACAAGAGTTTTGAGGGTTGGAAAACGGATATTACAAAAATTGATAATTATACAGATTTACCTCAAAAGATGAAAAATTATATTGACTACATTAATAATTTTTTGAAGGTTCCTGTTAAATACATCAGTAACGGGCCGGGAAGAGATCAGATAATACTGGCGTAAAAAATAATTATAAAAATAAATGCCTTTTTTTTTGGCTAATTAAAAATCTATCAGAAATTTTACAGTAACAACTGGTTAAATTATGGCAAAATCTAACAAAGAAAAAAAGGCAACTCCTGCTGAGGACGCACCTTTAAAAAAAACTACTCCAAAAGCATCGCCCAAATCTAAAAAGGAAGATGATGATGACGATGATGATGATTTGGATGAAGATATAAAGCCCGTTAAAAAGGGAAAAGCTGCTTCAAAAAAAGCAGGTGACGATGATGACGACGATGATGATATCGACGATACGGAAGATGAATGGGAAAAGACTGAAGATGATGATGACTGGGATGCAGACTTCGATGAATTTGACGTACCAAAATCTGCTGCAAAAAAATCTGTCGGCAAAAAATCGGCCAAGGATGATGACGAAGATGAATTTAAAGATCTGGGCTTTGACGATTTAGACGTCGATGGCGGTGGTTTTGATGATGACGACGATGATTTTTAGGGAATAATGTATACTGATTTGTAATTGCCTGTAGTTAAAACAATTAAGTGAAAAAAGCTACAACTTTTGCAATTGATGATTTTAATTCTTTTAGATTAAAAATGTTGAACTGGTCAAAACAGTTCAACATTTTTTGTTTACTGGATAATAGTGGTTATTTATTTGATAAGCCTGCTTTTGAATGTTTGCTGGCGGTAGGCTCTAAAGAAAGGCTACAAACCAAAGCCGGCAATTCTTTTGAGGCATTAAAAGAATTTAGTTCTTATCATCATGATTGGTTATTTGGGCATTTTGGATATGACCTGAAAAATGAAACCAATATGCTGCAATCCGGCAATTTTGAAGGCGTAGGTTTCGCTGATATGCATTTTTCTGTGCCCCAAACAGTGTTGCAATTAACCGAACAAACGTTTACGATTTACAGTGAAGGGGATGCAGATACGATATTTTATACCATCGCATCTTTAGAACAATGTGCGGTAACAACTTCACCCAGCTTTACTATAAACAGCAGGTTTTCAAAAGCGGACTATATCAGCAGCGTACAAAAATTACAGCAACACATTTTGCGGGGCGATTGCTACGAAATTAATTTTTGCCAGGAATTTTTTTCGGAGAATGTCAGTATTGATCCCTGGTCGGTCTACACTAAATTAATGCAACTTTCGCCCAGCCCTTTTGCCGCTTTATATAAAGTGGACGATCAATATTGCATTTGCGCAAGTCCGGAACGTTACCTGAAAAAATCGGGTAATCAGATAATATCACAACCGATTAAAGGTACAGCCAGGCGTTGTTTAAAAGATGCTATTGCAGATGAAGAAAGCAGGCAGCAACTACAAAACAGTGAAAAAGAAAAAAGCGAGAATGTGATGGTGGTTGACCTGGTGAGAAATGATTTAAGCAAATTTTGTAAAGAGGGAACTGTAAAAGTTGATCAGTTGTTTGGTATTTATAGTTTTCCGCAGGTGCATCAAATGATAAGTACTGTAAGCGGGGAACTGGAGGAGGGGATGGACTGGACAGATGCAGTAAAATTAACCTTCCCGATGGGATCAATGACCGGGGCTCCCAAACTACGGGTAATGCAGCTAACAGAACAATATGAAAGAACCAGGCGGGGCCTTTTTTCTGGCGCAATCGGGTATGTAAATCCGCAGGGTGATTGCGATTTTAATGTAGTAATAAGAAGCATTTTATACAATGCGGCTACACAATATGTATCTTTTCAAGCAGGCAGTGCCATTACTTTTTACAGCGATCCTGAATCGGAATATGAAGAATGTTTGTTGAAAGCTGCCGCTTTAAAAAAGGTGCTGGAGTAACTTACCTGGTTTTCTTTTTTCCGGGTAATGGATATACCGTTTTAAAATCAGGCACAGATGCATCGCCTAGTAATGCCTGCACGCTTTCATTTAAAATCTGGTATTTGTTGGCAGTAAATAATTGCATTTTATCGGGCGGCAACCGAAGATCAAAGTTGCCGGTAACGGACATAGTTGCATCGAATGAAGGGTTGAAATGATTGAATAAAGCGATATCCATCATTATATTTTTCGCAATAACCAGCGAGTTATATTTTCCTGTAATGGACAGTACTTCAACGTCAACCAATTCATCCGCAGTCAGGTTGGCTGTTTTGAAAGGTCCTGCATTGCCGCTTCTTCCATAGGTGGTACGATTTACTTCATTCCCCATTGGCAGAGCTCCGCCAGAAAATGTGGTTACACCGCCACCGCCTTCCATAATATAATGGGTAGCTATAAATCTTTTAACATAGGTTCTTGATTCCTCGGGCAGATAATACTGAAGACGCCAGAAGTCGTTGCTGCCGCTCTTTTTTATAGCACTGTAGACCCTTCCGGGTCCGCCGTTGTAAGCAGCCATTACCAGCAGCCAGTCGTGCAACTGGCTATATAGATATAACAAATACCTTGCTGCGGCATGTGTGCTTTTATAGTAGTCCCTGCGCTCATCCAACGCTCCGTTTACAACCAGCCCGTAATCTTTGGCAGTGTACGGCATAAACTGCCATGGGCCGCCGGCACCCACCACACTGGTAGCGCCGGTACTTAAATTGGATTCTATTACGGCGATATATTTTAATTCTTTAGGCAAACCGTATTGCTGCAAAATATTTTCTATCAGGTTAAAATAAGGTTTGCCCCAGCCCTTCATATTTTGAAGGTAATTACTATGCGCTTTTATATAATCCTGCACGAAACTTTCTGCATTGGGATTTACCTGTGCAGTATAGGGCATCGAAGCGTTGTAGCTATAATTGGAAAACAGGTTTTTAAAACCATATTTGGTGACCTGGTTGAAATACTGCACTTTATCCTTTTTAGGAAGCGACCTGGTTTTTATTACCTCTTCAATCAAAGAATCTTCTTTGGCAATATTTTCGGGAACAGTATCTTTTATAATGAAAAAGGAGGTGGATGGGGATTGTATTAAATTGTCTTTGCCCTTTGCGCCCGCGATGTAAAGCACACATAAAAAAGATATGGCAACTACTTTTTTCATTATGCAGGGTAACTAAACGTGTTTAAACTGTTGCAGCAACATAGCTGACAACTGCAGCAAAGTTACTTCATCCATTTTATTTGTGAGCACCTGCAGGCCGAATGGCATCCCATTGCCATGTTTGTATAACGGAATGGAGATAGCCGGTAATCCTGTCAGGTTAGCGAATACCGTATAAATATCTGCCAGATACATCGCTATAGGATCATCGCTTTTTTCACCAATCGTAAATGCAGTAGTCGGTGCTGTCGGAAGCATAATCGCGTCATAATTGTTGAAAATAGCAGTTGTACGGTCTGCAAGCATGCGCCTCACCTGCTGTGCCTTTGTAAAATACGCATCAAAATAGCCGGCGCTCAAAACAAAAGTTCCCAGCAGGATCCTTCGTTGCACTTCTTTGCCGAAGCCTTCACTGCGGCTGCGCTTGTAGAAATCCGTCAAATCTTCCACCGCTTCTTCAGTGCGGTGACCGAAACGCACACCATCAAACCTATTAAGATTGCTGCTGGCTTCTGCCGTTGTTAAAACGTAATAGGCTGGTACAATATATTCCAGCAAATCAAAATCAACCGATTCAACGGTATGACCAGCATTCTTTAACTCTTGTATTGTAGAAAAAATGCTGGTGCTGATTTCCTGGTCGAGTGAAGGATGTTGTAATGCCTCATTAAAATAAGCTATGCGGTATTTTTTATCCACCGCCCCGTTATCTCTGAAATCAATTGAATTCTCTTTTACTGTCAAAGGCTGCGTAATTGCTGTACTGTCATAATCGTCCGCTCCTGAAATAACTTCCAAAGCAATGGCCACATCTTCTACAGAATTGCCAAAAATACCGATCTGATCAAATGAAGAAGCATAGGCAATCAATCCGTAACGGGATATCCTGCCATAAGTGGGTTTAAGTCCAACGATACCACAGAAATCTGCTGGTTGGCGTACAGAGCCGCCTGTATCACTGCCTAAGCTAATCATGCACATACCTGCCTGCACTGCCACTGCACTGCCTCCGGATGAACCTCCAGGGACTTTAGATTCGTCCAACGCATTCAGTACATTTCCGTAAGCAGAATTTTCGTTTGTACTCCCCATTGCAAATTCGTCGCAATTGCAGTTGCCAATTATGATGGCCTCTTCGTCCAATAATTTCTGAATGGCGGTGGCATTATAAACGGAAGTAAATCCTTCCAGAATTTTCGATGCTGCGGTAACCCTGTGTTTTTTATAACAAATCACGTCTTTAATAGCGATGACTACTCCATGTAAACGGCCTATTTTGCCACCTTCTTTTCTTGCAGCGTCCAGCAATCTAGCCTTTTCCAGTGCTTCTTCAGCAAAGATTTCTGTAAAGGCGTTGAGGTGCTTTTTAGAGTCAATTTTATGCAGATACAGACTAACAGCTGTAACACAGGTAGTTTGTCCAGCGATTAATTGTTGTTGATATTCTTTAATGGAATTAAACAAAAAGAAAGTTTTGATGGATATGTATAAAAGAGGCTGAAGTGTTTTAACCTGCCTGCTATCCGAATAAATGGATACCTGGCAGCAAAATCACTTCAGCCGTAGTTATGTAATGCTAAATATTTATTTCGCTATGTTCTGAGCCTGAGCTTCCTGCGCTCTCTTTTGTTCCAGCTGTTGTTTTAATTCCCTGATTTCAGAATCTTTATCCTTCTCTTTCATGCCTTCTTCTATTTCATTTTTTACACTTGCCTTGGCATCATTAAAATCTCTTACACCTTTGCCGATGCCTTTCATTAATTCAGGGATTTTTTTTCCGCCAAATAGTAATACAACTGCCAGCAAAATAAAGATCCATTCAGATCCGCCCGGCATCCCAATCAAAAAAACAGCATTTAAACTTGATAGTAGCATGATATTAAATTTAGTCAACAAAGATAAAAGAAATATCTTCTTGAGCAGTTTTTTGATTGTTAATAATCAAATTTTTTAACGGTGAAAATTATCTGAGATACCTGCCACATTTTGCTTTGCCATTGGCGGCTTCATAATTGGTAATACCTCTCGAACAGGAAATAAAATAAATGGCAGCAAAAAAATCAGGAAAGACGTGATTAACTTCCTCATCATCTTCAGTTTATTAAGTTGAGAAAAAGGTTGTTAATCAGAGGTAAAGTATTTAACGGTAAGGATTCCATATCAATTTCCAATAATCATTCCATAAAATTCAATTAGGCAGTATACCAACTAAAAAGGCGAAAATCATCAAATTGATTTTCGCCTTTTAACATATTTAAACGCTTATTATTTTTTCTTAAGGGCAACAGCCATTCTTTTTTCCTGGATACGTGCACTTTTACCGCTTCTTTCTCTAAGGTAAAACAATTTAGCACGGCGTACTTTACCAACTTTATTTAACACTATACTTTCAATATTGGGAGAATAGAAAGGAAATAAACGTTCAACACCCACACCATCACTCATTTTACGAACAGTGAAAGTTGCCGTTGCACCAACCCCCTGGCGTTTAATCACATCGCCTTTAAAGCTCTGGATACGTTCTTTACTGCCTTCAACAATTTTATAGTTAACAGTGATGTTATCACCGGCTTTAAAAGCAGGAAGTGTTGGTTTTGCTGTTAGTTGCTCGTGTACAAAAGAAACTGCGTTCATAATCATTATTTTTAACGGACGGCAAAGGTAGGGGTTTAATTGATAATTGTAAAATGAATAACAGATATTTTTTTATTCTACTTATATTTTTTAAAACTGCCTTGCTAGTTGAAGAAAGAAGTTTAAAATTGGCCTGGCAATAAAAAGCCGCAGCTTTCGGACTGCGGCTTTTTTACAATATTTACCTGGCAATATTTACTGCTCGTTTTTCCCTTATCACGGTTACTTTAATTTGCCCCGGAAATGTCATCTCTGTCTGAATCTTCTGCGCAATTTCAAAGCTTAATTTATCACTATCGCCATCACTTACTTTGTCCGCTTCTACAATTACCCTTAATTCTCTGCCGGCCTGAATTGCGTATGCTTTTTCAACGCCCTGGTAAGCCTGCGCCAAATTTTCAAGGTCTTTAATACGCTGAATGTATTGTTGCATGATTTCCCTTCTTGCACCGGGACGGGCGCCACTGATGGCATCGCAAGCCTGTACAATAGGAGAAATTACATATTGCATTTCCATTTCATCATGGTGAGCGCCGATTGCATTTACCACGGCTGGATTTTCGCCATATTTTTCAGCAAGTTTTGCACCCAATAATGCATGGCTTAATTCTGTTTCTTCATCTGGTACCTTACCAATATCATGTAACAATCCGGCACGTTTTGCCAATTTTGGATTCATACCTAACTCAGCGGCCATGATAGAGCATAAGTTAGCCGTTTCGCGACTGTGCATCAGCAAGTTTTGTCCGTAGGAAGAGCGGAAGCGCATGCGGCCCACCATCCTCACCAACTCCTTGTGAAGACCGTGAACACCGAGCTCCATAGCAGTGCGTTCCCCTATTTCCATTACCTGGTCATCCAGTTGTTTTTTAGTTTTTTCTACCACTTCCTCAATACGGGCAGGGTGAATACGGCCATCAGCTACCAGGCGCTGTAACGACAAACGGGCAATTTCCCTTCTCAATGGGTCAAAGGAAGACAATACAATAGCCTCGGGCGTGTCATCTACAATGAGATCGACACCAGTCGCTGCTTCAATCGCCCTGATGTTACGTCCCTCACGGCCAATGATAGAACCTTTTATCTCGTCACTTTCCAGGTTAAATACAGTGATGGAGTTTTCAATTGCCTGTTCTGCAGCCGTACGCTGAATGGTTTGAATTACAATTTTGCGTGCTTCTTTATTGGCTTTTAACTTAGCTTCTTCAATTATTTCCTGCTGAATTACCAGTGCTTTGGTTTGTGCTTCCTGTCTCAGACTATCAATTAACTGTGCTTTTGCATCTTCTGCAGATAGTCCTGCTACTTTTTCAAGGCGGCGAATATGTTCTTCCTGGTGTTTTTCAAGTTCACTTCTTTTTGTATTAACTACTTCAATCTGCCGGTTAAGGGTTTCTTTAATGGCTTCGTTTTCTTTTACCTGTTTATCCAGGCTGGCTTCTTTCTGATTAATACCTTGCTCTTTCTGTTTGATTCGATTTTCTGAATCCAGAATTTTTTGGTTGCGCTGCATCACGTCCTTGTCATGTGCAGCCTTCATTTGCACAAATTTTTCTTTGGCGTCCAGCTCTTTTTCTTTTTTTAAATTCTCGGCCCTTAATTCAGCTTCTTTTAAAATAAGTTTTGCCTGCTGCTCAGCTTCTTCTACTTGTTTTTTTGTGTTTTTGGCAAATACAATTTTGCCCAGTACAACGCCTATAACAAGGGCTGCTGCACCAATGATGATGGAAAGTATGTTTGATTCCATTGATAATTTTTTGTTTTTAAACGGTTCACAATCTTGTATACACTTCTAACCCCATAAGTACAGGGTACGCAGATAGTTGGCGAAGATAATGATTTTTTGCAGAGTTGGGAGCGGCTAATAAGTGTTTATTAAAGTAATTTACAATGCTTTATCAATGGCTAATTCCATTTTTTGTAAAGCTTCACTCACTTCTTTTTCCAGCACCGGATTGGCATCGGCATTTGCGAGGGTGGCGTACCAGATCATTACCATAGCAATGTAATCCTGCATGTCTTTTCCGCCAAACTGGGTTTTAAACTCAACTATTTTATCGTTGACGGTTTTTAATGTGCGCCGGATTACCTCCTCATCTTTGGGAAGGGTTTTAATGCGATAGGTTCTGTCACCTATGACTATATTAATCGGGATTAGTTCTGACATATGCTATTCGCTTAACAGTCCAATACATTTATCAATTTCTTTTATGTATTGGTTGATTTGTTTTTCAAAAACCTTTTTATCCGGCTCTTCCATTTGTCCTGCAGCCGATTTTAAAATACTGACCTGCTGCGTTAACTGGTGTATTTTTTCAGTATCCTGCTGGTGTGTTGCTTGCAGCGTCCCCACGGATAATCTTAATTTTTCATTTTCTTTTTGCAACACATAATACTGTTTCAGCAGTTGCTGAATTTTATTATATACGCGGTTAATATGTTCTTCTACTGCTGCCATAGAGGATGCTAAAATTGTAACATTTTCATGCCAGTTTATTTAAAAGATAGCATTATTTCCTAATCTCTGCCTGCAAATCCTTTTGGTAACAGGCAATGATTCTTCCCATCATGCCATCAATATCCTTATCTGTCATGGTTTTTTCTTCATCAGAAAAAGTGAAGCTGATGGCCATGGATTTTTTGTTCTGCCCTAATTTTTCACTTTCAAATACATCGAATAAGTTAACGGATGTTAATTTACTCAGCTTAGCGGCTATGGTGGCTTTTTCTACCTGCTCATATTTAAGCGCTTTATCCACTACAATTGAAAGGTCTCTTTGTACCGACGGAAATTTTGGAATATCCGCAAAAGCTATTTTTAGGTTTTTGTTTAGTGAGATTACTTTATCCCAATCAATATCTGCGTACAAAACAGGCTGCTTGATATCAAAACGTTCCAGCACTTTTTTATTAACTGACCCGATAGTTGCTACCACCTCATTTTTGATAAGAGCATTTGCATAGCTATCCAGTTTGTCATCGGCTTCGGTTTTGTAAGAAGTTATGGATAAACCAAGCAGTAGCATAATTTTTTCACAGATTCCTTTTGCAAAATAGAAATCAGCCTTGTCGCCTTTTGCTTTCCAGCTGTCTTCGTTTCTTTTACCTGTGATATAAATACTGATGTGTTGCTGTTCTGTGTATTTCCCGATACCATCCGTACCATAGGTTTTACCAAATTCAAAAAACTGCAGGTTGCTGTTGCGGCGGTTTAAATTATAGGCAACGCTTTCCAGGCCCGTTTCCATCATCTGCGGCCGCATAACATTTAAGTCCGCACTCAGGCTGTTGATCATTTTTACAGTTGATTCCAGCACTGCTTCGCTGTAGTATGCCGCATTGGTTATACTGTTGGTAAAAATTTCATTGAAGCCGGCCCCTGTAAGCCAGGCGGCGGCTTTTTCTTTATAAGCTGCTTCCTGTGCCAGGGTTTCAACTGCAGGCGACATGCTGATAACGGCAGGTATCTCCACATTATCGAGCCCGTCTATCCGCATAATTTCCTCCACAATATCCGCCGGAATATGAATATCCGGTTTACTAAATGGAACAGCCACCCTGATATCATCCAACCCTTCTTTTATGATTTCAAACCCAAGGCCGGTTAAAATATTTTTGATGGTATCACCATGATAATTTTTACCACTTAATTTTTTTAAGTAGTGATATTTGATGGCAACTTCTGTTTTGTTCTTTGGATCCGGGTATACATCAATTATATCAGATGCTATCTCGCCCCCGGCAATTTCCTTTATCAATAAAGCCGCTCTTTTCAATACATTAACCGTGTTGCTTATGTCCACTCCTTTTTCAAAACGGGTAGCCGCATCGGTACGCAAACCATGCCTCAAAGAAGTCTTGCGAATACTAATGGGGTTAAACCAGGCACTTTCCAAAAATATATTTTTTGTATTGGCACTAACCCCGCTATGTGCGCCGCCATATACGCCTGCTATACACATGGCTTCTGACTCATTGCAGATCATTAAATCTTCCGCCGATAATTTTCTTTCTTTATCATCCAGCGTTATAAACAAACTGCCTTCGGGTAAATTTTTTACGATTATTTTATTGCCTTTAATCATGTCGGCATCAAAAGCATGCAACGGCTGGCCTGTTTCGTGCAAAATAAAATTAGTGAGGTCCACTATATTATTAATGGGCCTCAAACCGATGCTTTTTAATTTTTGCTGCAACCATTTTGGACTTTCTGCAATGGTAACTCCCTGCAGACAAACCCCGGTATAGCGTTCACACGCAGTTTTGTTTTCAATACTTACTTCAATTGAAGCTCCCTGGTGGTCTGGTTTAAAATAGGTTTTAAAGGGCGATTTTACATGCGTATCTTTTTTATTATGGTGCAGCAACCAGGCGCAGACATCCCTCGCTACGCCCAGGTGACTCATGGCATCCATTCGGTTTGGCGTAAGGCCTATTTCAAAGATAATATCGTTATAGGTACCAAAATAAGCAGCTGCCGGAATACCGGTTTTGGTGGCGGGCGGCAAAATCAAAATACCTGCGTGATTATCGCTTAATCCGATTTCATCTTCTGCACAAATCATCCCGAAGCTTTCTATGCCGCGGATCTTTGCTTTTTTCATAGTCATAGGCTCACCTGTAAACGGATAAATAGTTGCTCCAACCGTAGCTACTATTACTTTTTGCCCTGCTGCTACATTGGGTGCTCCGCATACAATCTGCAATGGCTCGCCTGTTCCTATGTCAACTTTGGTAAGACTTAATTTATCCGCATCCGGGTGTTTTACGCATTCCAGTACCTCGCCAGTTACCAAACCTTCCAGGCCGCCTTTCAACTCTTCGTATTTTTCCAGGCTCTCTACTTCCAACCCAATAGAAGTAAGAATTTTACTTAATTTTTCCGCTTCTATTTTTTCCGGAAGATATTCGCTCAGCCAATTGTAACTTATGGTCATCGATAAATGATTGTTTTATTTGAGACCGCAAAGATAGCCATTGACGGTTAAGGACAAAAACAAGGAGCAAATAGCTTCGAATGCTTTGTAGTAAAAAAACTACTGATTCGGGTTCAATAAAACAAGTGAAAAAAAAATGCCTGCCGGTGAAGAAAAATAAAAGGGCTGTCTCCGGCGTGTTAATAAATTGTTACGCATTGCGGCTGTGTTTGATTTTACCCTGTTAATAAACCTGTGCATAAGCCGTGAATAAGCTATTTTTGCCTGTGGATTTGTGGTGGAAAATCAATATAAAAAGTTGATGACATCATAATGTGGATAACGGTAAGAAATTTGACTTTACCTTAGCCGCCCTGCAATAATTTTCTGGGATCAGAACAGAAAATTAGGAAAGGGAAATAATACTTGCAGCGGACCTAACATTCCTGCGACAAGAGTTAGTTCAGCAAGCCTGATGATGAATTTTTAATCTTACCAACCAACAAAAAATAAATGGAATTTACTAACCTTAATAAAGATAGAAAGACAAGAAGGAAGCCTTCGCTCGACCTTGGCAATATGGTTTTTGGAAAAGTACCACCCCAGTCGAAAGACCTGGAGGAAGCAGTTTTGGGAGCCATCATGCTGGAGAAAAGCGCATTTGATACGGTGATTGAAATATTGAAAGCTGAGTGTTTCTATGTAGAAGCCAATCAGCGGATTTTTAAATCGATGATCTCCCTGGCACAAAAAAGTATGCCCATTGATTTGCTGACTGTGGTAGAAGAATTGAAATTTAAAGAAGAACTTGACCTGGTGGGCGGACCTTACTATGTATCTAAATTAACCAACTCGGTAGTTTCTTCTGCCAATATTGAGGCGCACTCCAGGATAATTTTGCAGAAATTTATTCAAAGGGAACTGATCCGCATCAGCGGGGAAATAATCGGCGATGCATATGAAGACAGTACGGATGTTTTTGATTTACTGGATGATGCCGAAAGCAAATTGTTCGAAATAACCAACAGCCATTTGCGCAAAAATTTTGATGATATTAATACCGTTTTGGTAAAAACCATCCAGCGCATTGAAGATATGCGTAACAGGGATGAAGATCTTACCGGCGTGCCAAGCGGCTTCCCTTCGCTGGATAAATTAACCTACGGCTGGCAGCCAACCGACCTGATTGTACTTGCGGCAAGGCCATCAGTTGGTAAGACTGCTTTTGCCCTTAACCTTTGCCGGACTGCGGCATTGCATCCTACCAAACCAACTACCGTTGCCTTTTTTAGTTTGGAAATGAGTGCGGGCCAGCTGGTACAACGTATTTTAAGTGCTGAAAGTGAAATATGGCTGGAAAAAATTAACAGGGGTAAACTGGAAGAGCATGAAATGAAGCAGTTGTATAAAAAAGGGATTGAAAGATTAAGTAATGCGCCGATTTTTATAGACGATACTGCGGCACTGAATATTTTTGAATTGAGAGCCAAATGCAGACGACTTAAAAATAAAAATAACCTCGGCCTGATCATTATAGATTACCTGCAGCTGATGAGCGGTGGTGGCAGTAATAAAAATGGCAACCGTGAGCAGGAAATCAGCAGCATTTCAAGGGATTTAAAAGGTTTGGCAAAAGAATTACAGGTACCGATTATTGCACTGAGCCAGTTAAGCCGTGAAGTGGAAAAAAGAAAAGAGGGTGCGAAAATTCCGCAGTTAAGTGATTTGCGTGAATCGGGTGCTATTGAGCAGGATGCGGACATGGTAATGTTTTTATACCGCCCGGAATACTATGATATAACTGCCAATGAACATGGTGAAAGTAACAAAGGCGAAACCTATGTAAAGATCGCCAAACACAGAAATGGTAGCCTCGACACAGTTAAATTACGGGCCTTGCTGCACATACAAAAGTTTGTGGAAGACACAGATGGCGGAGATGATTTTGGTGGTGGAATACCCGGCGGCAATTTCAGACCGGTAAAAACAGATGATGATGGCGGCGGTGCAAAATTATATATACAGAAAGGCAGCAAAATGAACGATGGCGCATTTGATGACGAAGCTCCTTTTTAATGTAGGTTTTTTAAATGATAACAGACAAAAACATAAGTCAGTAGAATAAAATATAGTAACCCCGTCTTTGAAAATGGCACTTCCTTTTTTTTATACCGATGCAATTAAAACTGGTGCAGCGCAGTTTGTTTTAGGCGAAGAAACATCCAAACATGCGATACAGGTTTTGCGGATGCAAACAGGAGAACAGTTACTGTTGACAGATGGTAAAGGACATTTATTTACAACGGAGATAATTGACGATAACAGGAAGAAATGTATCGTAAATGTGCTGTCTGAATCTGTGCAGACTGAACCCGTAAAAAAAATCACTATTGCTATTTCACTTGTAAAAAACAGTACACGGTTTGAATGGTTTTTGGAGAAAGCAACAGAAATTGGCGTAGCAGAAATTGTTCCTTTAATCTGCAGCCGCACAGAAAAGCAACACTTCAGGCACGACCGGATGAAGAATATCCTGATCAGTGCTATGCTGCAATCGCAGCAAGCCTGGTTGCCGAAACTGAATGAGCCCACTTCCTTTGCAGAAGCAATTAATCATCCGGTACAACAGAAATTTATAGCCCATTGTGAAGAGGAAATGTTGAAACAACAACTTGTTCAAACTTTGTCAGCACATGTAACTGAAACTATTATTTTTATTGGCCCTGAAGGAGATTTTACAAAGGATGAAATCACCGCTGCATTAGAGCATCGCTTTGTGCCAGTGGCGTTAGGCAACACGAGGCTGAGAACAGAAACCGCCGGTGTTGTAGCCGCCACCATACTTTGTAATTGTTAATTATCAGCTTGCCTGGTCAGATTCATTGCGTTCTGTTAATATAGGTTCATTCAATTCCACAACCCGTCTTTTCTTCTGTCTTTTAACCATAGAAATGTTTAGTATCTCCACTAAAAAGGAAAAGGCCATTCCAAAATAAATATAATTTTTTAAATGCAGTTCTTCTGATTTAGCCGCATCCCAGCCTTCGATTACCAGCGATAATCCAATCATCACCAAAAAAGAGAGGGCAAGCATTTTAATGGAAGGATGTTTATGAATAAAAGCAGAAATTTTTGGGCTGAATAAAAACATAACAAACATGGCAATCACCACCGCAGCGATCATTATTTCAACATGGTCAGCCGTACCTCCTGCGGTAATGATACTGTCAAATGAAAACACCATATCAATCAACATGATTTGTGCTACCGCTTTGCCAAGGGTGAGCGGGGGTTTATTTTGTGCTTCATAACTGTCATCTTCGCCTTCCAGTTTATGGTGAATTTCCATTACCGTTTTGTAGATTAAGAAGATACCACCAGCAAGCATTACAAGGCTTGCCAGATCAAATCCTTTATTGAAAACAGTAAATACAGGTTTACCTTTTTGTGTCAGCAACCAGCCTAGCGCCATCAATAATAAACTGCGTGTAATGATGCCCGTTATCATCCAAAAACGCCGGGCAGTTTTTTCTTTTTCCTGCGGCAAACGGTTAATGATAATGCTTACGAAGATTACATTATCTATTCCCAGCACGATTTCTAAAATAACAAGAACGAAAAAGCTGATAATACTTTCCGATGTAAATAAATAGTCCATAATTGAATTTAATGCCTTACCTCAAAGTTTTACAAATATTGCTTACAATTTTCGGTCCTTCATAAATGAAACCAGTCCAGATCTGCACCAATACAGCGCCTGCAGCCAGTTTTTCTTTTGCATCGGCGCCGGTGAAAATCCCACCACTTGCAATGATCGGTATTTGCCCGTTTGTTTTTTGATGAAGATAAGTAACCATCTGCGTACTGCGGCGTTTTAATGGCAGTCCACTTAAACCACCTGCACCAATCGTATCTAAAACGTCTTTTGATGTAACCAGATCTGAGCGATCAATGGTAGTATTAGCTGCGACCAAACCATCCAGCTTTATTTCCATCGCCAACGCAATTACATCATCCACCTGGTTGGAATTTAAATCAGGTGCTATTTTTAACAGAATAGGTTTCGGGTTTTTTGTCAGGGCATTCAACCGCTGCAGGTTTTGCAAAATTTTTGCGAGTGCATCCTTTTCCTGTAATTCCCGCAGGCCGGGCGTATTAGGGCTGCTTACATTCACCACAAAATAGTCAACATGCTCATGCAAGGCAGTAAAGCAAATTTCATAATCTTTCCAGGCATCTTCATTTGGCGTTATTTTATTTTTTCCAATGTTACCGCCAACGATCAACCTTGTGGAAGCGTTTTTTTGTCTTTTCGACCACTCCTGCAACCTTTCAGCTATTACTTTTACTCCATCATTGTTAAAACCCATCCGGTTGATCAAAGCTTTGTCTTTTGGCAAACGGAACAATCTTGGTTTATCATTGCCGGCCTGGGGCAGTGGCGTTACTGTGCCTATTTCAACGAAGCCAAAACCCAATGCTTCCAGTTCCGCGAGGTACAATGCATTTTTGTCGAAGCCGGCACCCAGGCCAACAGGGTTTTTAAAAGAAAGTTTTCCAAGCTGAAACTGTTGGTCTGCGAATGGCGGTGGGGTAAAAGTTTTGGCAATGATCTTATTTATAAACCCAATTTTGCAAAGCGATTTAAAAACATGCATCGCGAAATAATGCACCTTTTCAGCATCAAATAGAAATAAAAAAGAGCGCAGTAATTTGTACATATTGCGCAAAAGTAGGGCAGCGTTTTCAATTTTTCGTTTTCGTATAGAAATTATAACTTTGGTATATAAAGTTGCATAAACAACTATTTTCCTTCTTACCTGAAGGAGTTAAAGAATGCAGCCATATTGAACCATCTTTTAAAGCAGGACAAAATCCACATCATGCAGGAAGCGTATATAATAGCAGGTTACAGAACAGCCATAACAAAAAGCAAAAAAGGCGGGTTTCGGTTTACACGGCCGGATGATCTGGCCATTGACGTTATAAAAGGATTGCTGGCAAGTGTGCCGCAACTGGATGTTAAAAGGGTAGACGATGTAATTGTGGGTAATGCGGTACCGGAGGCGGAGCAAGGCTTACAGGTTGGCAGAATGATTTCTGCAAAAGCGGTAGGCATTCATGCGCCTGGTATAACCATTAACCGCTATTGCGCAAGTGGACTTGAAAGTATTGCGATGGCAACTGCGAAGATACGAACAGGCATGGCGGAATGTATCATCGCTGGCGGTGTTGAAAGTATGAGTATGGTGCCCACGGCAGGCTGGAAAACTTCACCTTCTTTTACCATTGCATCGGAGGAACCTGATTATTATTTAAGCATGGGTTTAACAGCAGAGGCCGTGGCTAAGGAATACAATGTTAGTCGCGAAGATCAGGATATGTTCAGTTACAACAGCCATTTAAAAGCAGGGAATGCTATAAAAAATGGTTTCTTTAAATCGGGTATTCTGCCGGTTAATGTGCCTGAAATTTACCTGGATGCAAAAGGAAAAAGGCAACAGAGAAATTTTACGGTGGATACGGATGAAGGCGTACGTGCAGATACTACGCCCGAAGGACTGGCAAAATTAAAACCTGCCTTTGCTGCAGGTGGTTGTGTTACTGCGGGCAATTCTTCCCAAACCAGCGACGGTGCTGCATTTGTTATTGTAATGAGTGAAAGAATGATCAATGAACTGGGATTAAAGCCAATTGCCCGTTTGGTGAATTGTGCCAGTGCCGGCGTACATCCACGCATAATGGGTATTGGTCCTGTTGAAGCCATCCCGAAAGTATTACGGCAGGCTGGTATGAGCTTAAACGATATTGATTTAATTGAATTGAATGAAGCATTCGCCTCACAATCGCTTGCTGTAATTCGTCAGCTGGAACTGGAACCGGAAAAAGTGAATATCAATGGCGGAGCAATCGCATTGGGACATCCGCTGGGATGTACAGGTTGTAAATTGACCATTCAATTGTTTAACGATATGAAACGCCTGAATAAAAAATATGGCATTGTATCTGCCTGTGTTGGCGGAGGTCAGGGCATTGCAGGTATTATAGAAAATATTGAGTAGATGTTTTTATAATGTTATTCACTGACGAAAGTTCCGGCCTTAGGCTGGAACTTTTTAAATTGTGGGAGAATGATGTAAAACTGTTGCTCAGAAATGCCTTATATTTGCAACGTTGTTACAATAAATACAGTATGAAGTTATTTTCCCCCGTTTTAATAGTGGCTTTTTTGTTTTGTTTTGTTACTTTATATGCAGGCGCCGGTAAAACTGCATTTGATCTGAAAGGAACATTTTATGGAAAAGTAACTGACGTCGTTACCAAAGCGCCCATCCGGGGCGCCTCTGTTTATTTTACAGATGTAAAAGTGGGTACTTCAACTGATGCCGCAGGAAATTTTGTGTTTAAAAATTTGCCTGAAGGAAGGCATTTAATCGAGGTGTCGCATGTGGGATATACCTCGGTGATAGAATATGTAGACATCTCTTCTGACACAAAAAAAGATTATGCGCTTAGCGAATCCATCGTAGAAAACAATGCGGTAATTGTAACAGGAGTGGGTACATCTACCCAGTCAAAAAAAACACCGTTCCAGGTATCCGTAATGCATAAAGAAGAGCTGGCTCAGAGTTCATCTACCAATATTATTGAAGCACTGGCTAAGAAGCCGGGCGTATCAACTTTGTCAACCGGTCCTTCGGTTTCAAAGCCTGTTATCCGTGGTGTAAGTTATAACCGTGTCCTGACTATTAACGATGGGGTACGACAGGAAGGGCAGCAATGGGGAGATGAACATGGAATTGAGATTGATGAAGCGAGTGTGAGCAGGGTGGAGATTTTGCGGGGTCCAGCCTCTTTAATTTATGGCAGCGATGCCACAGCAGGTGTAATCAACATCATCACCAATGTACCTGTTGAAAATAACAGTGTCAAGGCCAATCTTTTTTCCAATTATCAAACCAATAATAAATCACGCTCCTTCAATGGAAATATTGCGGGCAATATAAAAGGCATTAACTGGAATTTATATGGCTCAACGGTAACGGCTGCCGATTACCAGAATAAATATGATGGCCGGGTTTTCAATTCTAAATTTAACGAGAAAAATTTTGGAGGTTACGCAGGATACAACGGCGGATGGGGTTACAGCCATTTACTGTTTAGCAATTTTAATTTAAAAACAGGATTAGTAGAAGGAGAGCGGGACAGCGCAGGGTTTTTTGTTAAGCCAGTTGCCGGAGGTGGACAAGCAGTAGCGACAACAACAGACTTCAACAATACTTCGCCTGAAATTCCTTACCAGCACATCCGCCATTTTAAAATAGCAACCGATAATAATTTTAAACTGGGCAAAAATCGGCTGTTAATCAATGTTGGTTTTCAGCATAATCAGCGGGAAGAATTTGGCAATGTGGATGATCCTGCTGAGAAGGCTTTGTATTTTGATTTGAAAACAATTACCTACACGCTACGGTTGAACCTGGCTGATATGAATGGGTGGAAAACATCCTTCGGTATTAACGGAATGCGGCAGCAAAATACCAATAAAGGGCTGGAGCAACTGATACCTGATTATAATTTATTCGACATCGGCGGATATGTGTATACGCAAAAAACAATTAAAAAAGTTACGCTTAGTGGCGGTGTTCGATATGATACAAGGAACCTGGATGTGAAAGAATTAATGGATGGTAATATTGCGAAAGGAGCTGCCTTCAAAAAATCATTTGGTAATTACTCTGGTAGCATTGGTAGCGCTTTACAATTAACGGACCATCTGAACCTGAAATTCAACGCTGCAAGAGGTTTTAGGGCCCCAAGCATTCCCGAGCTTGCCAGCAATGGCTCTCACGAAGGCACTATAAGATACGAGTATGGCGATGTAAATTTGAAAAGTGAGATCAGTGCACAATTTGATGCCGGTCTGGAATTGAATACCAGGCATATTTCCTTCAGCCTGTCAGGCTTTTACAATAGTTTCAGCAATTTTATTTTATATAGAAAATTACAGGCTGCAGGTGGTGGCGACAGCACGTTGAACGTTGGCGGGGCTGATTTGACCGCTTTTAAATTCGATCAGCAAAAAGCAACGTTAAGTGGCCTGGAAGTTACAATGGATATTCATCCGCATCCGCTGGATTGGCTGCATATTGAAAACACTTTTTCGTATGTATCAGGCCGGTTGAAGGATCCCGTTGAAGGTGCCAAATATTTGCCCTTTATACCTGCTCCGAGGCTGATTACAGAAGTGAGAGGAAACTTTAAAAAAATAAGCAACACCGTGCATGATTTTTATGTAAAAATAGAAGCTGATAATACGTTTGCACAAAACAAAATCTTTTTTGCCTACAATACAGAAACTGCCACCCCGGGGTATACTATTTTAAATGCCGGCGTTGGCGCTGACTTTGTAAATAAAAACGGTACCGAACTTTTTAGTCTTAACATTAGCGGAAACAACCTGGGCGATGTTGCTTACCAAAATCATTTAAGCAGACTAAAATATGCGCCTGAAAACCTGGCTACCGGCAGAATTGGTGTGTTTAATATGGGCCGTAATTTCAGCGTTAAATTGAATATCCCATTCAGTTACAAAATTAGTCAGTAAGAACAGGCGTCATCTGGCTTCGCATCACGTATACCGGCAGGCAGTTTTTTTATCCATCCTTATAATAACTGAAGTTTGCAACCGATTTTTGTAAACAGCATTGCTGCTTTTATAATTGGAATAACCAGTCGATAACAATTGTAATTTCTTTTTTTTGCTGAAACCCAACCATAGCAGTTATCTTGCAATCCTCAATATCAAAAATATCCCATGGATTTAAACAAGAAAATTGCGCTTATTTTTATTAGCTGCTTCTTATCTGTTGCTGCTACTGCCCAAAATTTCGACATCAATCTGCTGAAAAAAATCAACCTTCATGAAAGTAGTTTTAAGAATAGTTATTTTAAAGCCACCGCACAAAGCGTAATTGTTTTTAACCTTGCCGCGCCTGCAGCTGTATTTGCTGCGGGGTTGGCCAATCATGATAAGAAAATGCAAAAGGATGCCGCTTATATGGCGGGAGGTTTTTTAGCATCTGCGATCATTACGCAGGGAATGAAAAGAATTATCCAGCGAGACCGGCCCTTTATTACTTACAACTACATTATAAAAAGAGACGCTGGCGGAGGTTATTCCATGCCATCGGGGCACACTACTGCCGCGTTTTGTACGGCAACTTCTTTAAGTTTGCTTTTTCCAAAATGGTACGTAATTGCGCCTTGTTATTTGTATGCCGCTTCAGTAGGTTATGCCAGGATGTACCAGGGTGTTCATTATCCAACGGATGTGCTGGTAGGCGCAGTAGTGGGCAGTGGCACTGCGTGGCTTGCCTGGAAAGCTGAAAAATGGATGACTAAAAAACATACTGATCACAAAACAGCCGCTACAGTTTCGTTATGATAAAAAAGTATATTATACTCCTGCTTGTTACAAGTCCGTTTACAACTTATGCTTTAAATACAACAGACAGTTTGCCTGCTGTAACTAGTATCACCCCATTGCCAAAGCAAAGGATTTATCTTGAAAAAAACGGCGATTCATTCATCTGCAACGAACCTAAAACATTTGATTTTTTAACCCATATTCCGGGTGACGCTGTCGGGTATGCAAAACACTCCTTTCAAAAGCAAAATTTATACAAAGTAGGAATTGTAGCTGCGTCTTCTGCACTGCTTATAATTTTTGATCAACAGCTCACCAATGAGGTGCAACGCTTTGCCAGTCGTAATGGCATCAGTGCCAGCGAAGATTTTGATCCTATTGTTCGTGTTAAAATATTCGGAAAAAATACCAACCTGGGTAAGATGCCAAGGAATGTAAATACTGCATTTTATAATCTGGGGCAGGGTTCATCCGTGGTGTTAATGGCTGCGGGATTTTTAGTGGCTGGTAAAATTAAAAATGATAACCGGGCATTGCAAACTGCCAGCCAGTTGGGCGAATCTTTTTTAGCGCTTGGAGCAGGTACTCAACTCATGAAGTATGCAACAGGACGGGAAAATCCTTCCGCAGCAAGTATACCGGGCGGCAGGTGGCGACCCTTTCCAAGACTGGGTGATTTTCAAAATGACAAAACAAAATTTGACGCGTTCCCTTCCGGGCACCTGGCCACTTTTGTAAGTGCAATTACTATTATTTCGGAAAATTATCCAAACGTAAAATGGATAAAACCTATTGGCTATACTATATCAGGATTATTAAGTTTTGCGATGATGAATAATGGTGTACACTGGGCCGGCGACTATCCGTTGGGATTTGCATTGGGTTATGGCTTCGGCAAATTCATTACCAAGAAAAATCACATCAAGGTTGTGGCTGCATTGTAAGTTGAACTATTTTAAAACATGCTTCGCAAATAAAACATCCCCAACACCAGCGCACCCTGAAGCAAAAGAGTGCCATCCAAAATGCCATAGTGATAAAAGAAATTAGATTGAATTTTCTTATTATTTAAAAACAAAAAAGTTGTAGCTGCAGAAAGGGAGAGAGGATATATAAGCCAGTTTGTGCCTGTAAATTTGTAATGCTGAACGATTACTACGAGGAACAAAAACAATATGACGTTGGCTAAGATTAACGCCGGGGTTTTACCGATTAATAGCGGAATGGTTTTTAAGCCCTGCCTGGCATCAGCCTTCATATCCCTTATATCAAAAGGGATTGTAATGGCAAATACAAAAAGAAATCGTTCCGCCATCATCAGTAAAACATGTTCTTTGGAATACATTGTGGCACCCCGCATTACCGGCAACAGAATGGTGGTTGCAGCCCAAACAAATGAAATCAAAAATATTTTTAAACAGGGAATTTCTCTTAGCCTGAAAAGACTTTTTTTGTTTTTATATATCGGCACAGAGTAAAAAAATGTTACCAGTGCGATTGGGGCAAGTGTGATCAGCACTTTTATATCCGCATAAAAAACAGCCCATAAAAAACCAATTACGGAAGAGGCTACGAGTATATAAAAAAGAACCAGATTTTTCCTCACCCAGCGGTGCTTTACAGAATTCAATGCTTCTTTGTTGGTAAGTACGGTAATGAGCCGGTGGAGATTATAATCAAAAAGTGTAGAAAAAAAAATCAATACTAAATAGGGGTGAAATTGAGGCCGCATTCCAAGCTGTACCTGTGTTTCAAGCGTAAGCACCACTGCGGCAAGCGCAATAAAAATATTGGTATTGATCAGGAAATAAAACAGCCTCAATGTGTATGATTGTTGAATTGCAAGTTACACTATTTGATAAACTACTTCTGCACCTTAACAATCAGATTGCGATAAAGATCGGTTACAATTTATGATCAAATTCAAATGGCTTTGATTGCTGGTAGTTTTCATCATAACTCACAAAAAAGTATAAATATATAACGCGGCTCAGGCGCATGAGCCAGGGCTGTATAACAACCAATAAAATTCCATTTAGGCCTAGCCAGTAAAAAATCCGGTTATCTTCTGTTGATACGCCTACCAGTACCAGCCAGGCTACGAAAGTAGTAACGGAAAGGGCTACTGCGAGGGCGTAGCTAACATAACCAGTACCAAACCAAAACCCCGGTTCCAGGTCAAATTTTTGTCCGCATTCGGGGCATGTCTCGGGCATATCCAGTATATAGTCGAGCTTTATTTTTTTAAAAGGATTTTTATGTGTAAACATTTCACCCCTGCGACACCTGGGGCAACGCATACCAAGAATACTCAAGAGATACCCGGGTTTCGGTCTTTTATTTTCCATGACTGCAAAGTTAATTAAAAACTGCCAAGCCGGTCTGTAAACAAAGCATTTACAATCAATAAGGATAGTCAGCACTTATTGATAAAGAAACTTTATTGCAATTGCATCTTTTTTCTTTCCCCTATTTGCTGACGCCACATGGCATAATACAACCCTTTTTCTGTAAGCAAATTTTCGTGCGTACCTGTTTCTACAACATCCCCTTTTTCCAGTACATAAATTCTGTCGGCGTGCATGATGGTACTTAAACGGTGGGCTATTAAGATTGAGATTTGTTCTTTGGCAGAAGAAATTTCTTTAATGGTATTGGTAATTTCTTCTTCGGTCAACGAGTCAAGCGCAGAAGTGGCTTCATCAAAAATCAGTAGGTGTGGTTTTCTTAACAATGCCCGCGCAATGGACAGACGTTGTTTTTCACCCCCTGATAATTTTAACCCGCCTTCACCAATCATGGTATCAAGGCCTTTTTCAGCCCGCATGATTAAATTGGTACAACTTGCTTTTTGTAACACATCATTCAAATCGTTGTCGGTAGCATTTGGATTTACAAACAACAGGTTTTCCTTAATGGTACCGCTGAAGAGGTTGGTATCCTGCGTTACAAAACCTATCTGTTTTCTCAGGTCATCAAAATTGATTTTGGTTTCATCCAATCCATTGTATTCAATCTTTCCTTCCTGCGGCCGGTACAAACCAACCAGCAATTTCATTAAGGTCGATTTACCACTGCCACTCGGTCCTACAAATGCAATCGTTTCGCCCACCTTCACATCGAAAGTAATTTTATCAATTGCTTTGTGACTGACAGTATTGTATTTAAAACTTACACCTTTAAAAGCCAGTTCATTGATTGTACCGAGTGGCTTGGGGTTAATTGCCGTGGGCTCCGGTGCCTTATTCATCAGCATATGAAAGTTATTTAAAGAGGCTTCAGCTTCCCGGTAGGAAAGAATGATAGTTCCAATTTCCTGCAGCGGACCGAATATAAAGAAGGAGTAAAAAGTAAGTGTTATCACTTCACCTGCTGTTAACTTATCCTGGAAAACCAGCCACAATAAAGTAAACATAATTAACTGGCGAAGAAAGTTTACAAACGTGCCCTGGATAAAACTGAGCGTGCGGATGCTTTTTACTTTACGCAGTTCGAGACCAAGTATTTTATACGTGTTTTTATTTAACCTGTCTATCTCCTGGTTGGTTAATCCGAGGCTTTTTACCAGTTCAATATTTCTTAACGATTCAGTGGTAGAGCCTGCCAATACGGTCGTTTCCTTTACAATGTTCTTTTGAATGATTTTTATTTTTTTACTCAGCAAACTGGTAAGCAATGCCAGCACGATCATTCCGCCAAGATAGATGGGCATAATAGACCAATGCAATCTTACTGCATACACAGATACGAATATGATACCCACCAGCATACCAAACAACACATTGATAAAGGAAATAATAAATTTCTCTGTATCCGACCTTACTTTTGAAAGGATAGACAACGTCTCGCCGCTCCGTTGTTCCTCAAATTCCTGGTAAGGCAGTTTCATGGAATGCTGCAATCCGTCAGTAAAAATTTTTGCGCCGAATTTTTGCACGATCACGTTGCCAAAATAATCCTGGAAAGCCTTGGCAATTCTGGATACCATGGCCACACTGATTAAGATACCAAGCATGCCCAGAACACCCCACACAAATTCTCCCTGGCTTCTGATTCCGCTTGAGTGAAACACTTTTTTTGCATCATAATTGCCAGTTTCTTTTGGATGTGCAGCATATTGATCGATCAGTTTCCCAAAAAAGAATGGATCAAGCATGGAGAAAACCTGGTTGATGGCTGCCAGTAAAAGCGCCAATGCAATCAGCCATTTATAAGGCTTTAAATAAGTAAGTAATATTTTCATGTATTGTATTGATGCGTAAAATTGTATCGAAAAGTTTCAATATGTCAAATATCGTACAAGTTCGGTAAAAATGACAAGATAACAGGCGGGCAAAATATAACAGCAACCATTTTTAATGTAAACCAATTTTTGTTTGGACGGTAATCATCTTCTGTCAGAATAATTTCGGTTCTTTGAATTTGATAACTCACAAACATGAAAATTACAGGCGTTACCATTATAAAAAATGCGGTGAAAAATGATTACCCGGTAGTGGAGGCCATTACTTCTATTCTACCCATGGTAGACGAAATGATTGTGAGCATTGATAAAGGCAACGATGGAACAGATGAGTTGATAAAAAGTATTGCTTCTGATAAAATAAGAATAGTTTACTCAACCTGGGATATGGCATTGAAGCAGGGCGGGCGTGTATATGCAATAGAAACGGATAAAGCTATCACCCATGTTTCGGCCGACACTGACTGGATATTCTATATACAGGCGGATGAAGTGATACATGAAAAATATCACCCGGTAATTACAGCTGCTGCAGAAAAATATGCAACCAATAAAAAAGTGCAGGGGTTACTGTTTAAATACCTTCATTTTTATGCCACCTACGATTACGTTGGCGACAGCAGAAAGTGGTATAATTATGAAATCAGGATGATTAAAAATGACCGGCGAATTACATCTTATAAAGATGCGCAGGGATTTAGAATGGGTGATAAAAAACTGGACGTGGTTTTAATTGATGCGGAAGTGTATCATTACGGTTGGGTAAAGGAACCACATAAGATGCTGCAAAAACAAAAAAATACTGACCAGTATTATCTTAAAAAAGCCGATGAAAACCATATGGCTATAAAAAGTTCTGAGGTATACGATTTTGAAAAAAATTATGATTCTCTGCGAAAGTTTACAGGTAGTCATCCTTCGGTAATGCTTCAGCGCATCAAAAGGAAAAACTGGCAGATAGAATTGGATATCAGCAAAAAGAAGTTTTCACTAAAACAAAAGTTATTGTTCTGGTTTGAGAAGAAGACAGGCAAGCGATTGTTTGATTTTAAAAATTACCGACGAGTAAAAGGATAAAATTTATTTTAACGACCCGGCCCGACATCCTGCATATCATCAATTTGCCCCATATTGTTTTGTTTATAGTCATTGTACCCCAGGCGAACATATTTCCAAATCTGCCAGATATTTCTGCTATAAAAAAAAGCTATTTTTAGCCGGGTATTCAGGTCAGCTCTGAGTTGCCCAACATGCGGTAAATTTTGGTTTTCAAATTTTTTAATCAGGTAAAAAGTATTTCTTACCATGTAATAATACCGTACAGGTGAATGTATTACCTTTTTCTTTTTTACAAGAAAAAGTGATTTGATTGAAGCATTGTATACGGTATTGCCCAGGTTGTGTAAAAGTAAAATATTGTTGTATTGGATCGTTTTATATCCCGCAGCTATTACCCTTATGCAATAATCGTGATCCACTAAATCAATAAACAGTGCTTCATCGAACGAACCAATTTTTTTAAAGGTTTGCAAGTTTAACAAGGAGCCGGAAGTGATCAGCCGGATATTTTCTTCATACCGGCAGGTTGGTGATGGGCCGGAATTGTCCCGTTCATATGCCAAACCAAACATCGCAACGGTATCCATTGCCGTACACTGGTTTGCACAACCCAGGTATTTTATAAAATAACCTTCAGAAAAACTTGAATCCTGGTCCATTGTCAGCAGCCAGTCAAAGCCATCCCTGATGGCCAGGCTACAGGCCTCATTCAACCTTTTGGAAAGGCCCATGTTTACTCCATCCTGGTAATATTCAATTTTGGTAAGACTTTGCAATTCATCTCTGAAGTTATTCCCGGTTTCGGTATTATCGAAAACATAGAGTTTTTGTACGTAATTGTAGTAGGTATTAATATTGGCTAAGCAAGACTTTTCAGGATGAAATAAAATAATAGCCGCAGCAATTTTCATGAACATAAATTTTTATCTGATATAAGCTGCAGCAGGTGCTTGTTTCCCCATTTGTGAAGGAAGTAAAAGCATCTTCACTAATTTACATTTCTTTTTCAGCCCTCGATCTTTTCCTGATTTCATTTAACTGACTCAATTCACTTTTTTTTGAAAACCTGTAAATATCTTTTTTGTTCCTGATTAAAAACCAGAACAAAGGCCAGGTAAAACTGCCCTTTTTTTTCTGGAGATGTAAATTATAAAATTGTTTGTAGAATAATTTTTGTTTTTCTAATTCATTATTTTTAAGCAATTCAAGCCCTTGTAATTCCTTTATGAATTGCCCATGTCTTTTGTTAAAGCTTCTTGAACCGGCTACTTTTTCAATGTAACTTGGGGTTATATTTTTAGTATGTTGCCGGTACAGCGTTAGCTTTTCATCTAAATATTTTATACCATTTAGGTTTGAAGCTTGAACGGCAATCCACCAGTCATGAAAATGTTCTTCGGGTATTGGTAAGGCCACATTCAATAACTCCCTTGTGGCCATCATGGAATGGCCGGATACCGCATTGTCAACACTAAAGCCTTTTGAATCCATTACATCCTGTAACTTCCTGAAGTCAGATAAATTTTTATTCAGGGAATTGCCTTTAGAATCAACCAGTTTGCTGTCACTATAAACCAATGAATAACTACCAATTGAATTAAATAATCTCTCCACCTTCCTTGGCAGCCAGTAATCATCCTGGTCTGAAAAACAAATAAAACGGCCATTGGACAAGGCAGCGGCGACCCCAATATTTCTCTGTAAGCCTACATTTTTTTCATTGAAATTGATTGTGATTTTTGGATTGCTGGTGTATTTTTTTAAAATATTGCTGGTTTTATCTGTTGATGCGTCATCTGAAATGATGATTTCAATATTAGGATATGTTTGGTGCAACAGAGATTGTATCTGTTCTTCCAGATAGTCCGCACCGTTATATGTGCATAACAGTATAGATATTAACGGATGGTTCATTAAGAGTATTGTTTATTACTGTTTTGTTAAAAGGTTCAAAGAAACATCACCTTACTATTATTATTTTTGCAATAGCAGTTGCGTTTTAGCAAATCTAATGTAGCAGCCAGGCAATCTAAGTAAATATTAATTTATCGTGAATATCAATCAATCTGAGACTCAAAATCATGTCAGTTCGGAATTTCCACTCGTTTCGATTGTAATGGCTACTTACAATGGAAATAAATACCTAACCCAGCAAATGGAGTCGATCGTTGCTCAATCTTATCCGAATATTGAAGTTATTATTGTTGACGATCGAAGCACCGACGACACCGTTGAAATTCTACAACGTTTTCAGCAACAATATTCATTCCTAAAAATAATCCGGAATGAAGTTAATCTCGGCTACATTAAAAATTTTGAAAAAGGCTGCTTGCTGGCAAACGGCGAATTGATTGCTTTGTGCGATCAGGATGATTACTGGCATATCGATAAAATAAAAAACATGCAGGCTGCCATCGGTAATTATCCGCTCATCTACTGCGATTCCATTTTATGCGACGAGCATCTTAAGCCGCTCGGAGTAAACATATCTGACCGGGTAAACTCTATTGATTTTAATAGCTGTTTGCAGCAGGTTGTATTTTGCAGGATTTACGGTCATGCTACACTGATGACTAAATTTTTTCTTCAGCAGGCGGTGCCATTTTTAGAAGTTATACCACACGACTGGTGGTTGTGCTATATGGCAACATTTTATGGCGGAATAAAATACTTACCTGAACAACTGGTCAGCTACCGGCAGCACGCGGCTAATATTTTTGGAGTGGTAGGCAGCAAGAGCCGCAAGCATAACAAAATTAATAAGGCGGAAAGAAACAGGCTTGAAATGAGCCGCATCCGTACCAGGATGAATGCTTTTTACAATGCATGCCCGGATGCGCTGGTTAAAGAAAAAGCAGTGTTGAAAAAACTGGTAAAAACTTACCAGGATTTTTCCCTGGTCAATAATTTTCAGCGGATGATGCTGTTTTTCAAATACCAGGATCAATTCCTGGCGTCAAAAAAACGTTCTGCAATCAGGCGTTATTTGTTTTGCCTGAAGATGTTCGTGATAATAAAATAACTTCACTCAATATAAACTGCGGTAAATATTCAGGTATGCTGCAGCTGCATTGGGCCAGCTAAACATGGCTGCTCTTTTTTTTATTTTTTCAGCAGCGTTGCTGTTTTTGTAATGCTGCAATCCTTCCTTTACTGTCTGTTGCATAGCCTCTTTTTCAAATGATGGAAAATAGTAACAAACGTCTCCGCCAATTTCAGGCAGGGAGGTAAGCTGCGAAAGAAAAATAGGCACGCCAAAATACATAGCTTCCACAACAGGAGCACCAAAACCTTCTGTTAATGAGGGGAATAAGAATGCTTCACAATTTTTCATGTACCATTGCTTATCATTTTCTGTAACAGGACCTGTAAAGACGAGCCTTTTCTCTACTCCGTATTTTATAGCTATACTAATAATTTCCTGTTTGTAAGATTCACTGGCAGTAATGCCTCCAATTACCAATAACCTGTCGTTACCAACAAGCAAGGCTGGCAACACATGGAAATTCTTTTTTTTCATGATGGTGGCCAACGTGAAATAATAGGGCGCAACCGGTTTTATCAAAGGTGTCTGCAACGGATAAATTTCCCTTATAGTGCACCCGTTATACACTACTGAATTAGGCTTGTTTGTAAAGTCAATATATTGCTTCACATCATTGCTCGTAAAGTTGGAAATAAAGGCCACATGATTTGCCCTGCGTATTTTTTTTTCAACCTGTTGGATATAGCGCTTTTTTTTGGCCGCACTCTTGTCTGCGTTGTGCATAACATTGATGTCGTGTATGGTAAGAACTACCGGTAATTTATTTTTTAAAGGATAATAGTCGCTGTCCTGGTGCAATGAATGCCAAATGGAAAATTTTTTTAGTGACGGCATCAGCAATTTATGATAAGAGTGCTGAAAAAGATAATCCTGGTCGTTTCCAAAAGCGCCATTTTGTTCTTTCGGCAAAAAAAAACACAATTCTTCTGAATCGGGTTGAACAACTTTTTGCAGGGCCGGCACAAGATTGATGCAATAACTGTGAAGCCCTGTGTGAGGATATTTCATGCGTTCACAGTCGATGATTATTTTTTTAGACATGTTTTATTGTTGTTTTCCGGGCGCTTACAAAAATGCCCACACCAGTTTTATCTATTTTATATACGCTCCGGCGACTGAATGTCTAATTTGACGATTCTCAATTCACCACCTTATCCACCCCAACCTTCCCTGTCCAGGCTCCGGTATTGTATTGCCTCGGCAAGGTGCTCTGCTTTAATGTCTTCACTTCCCGAAAGGTCTGCAATGGTTCTGCTTACTTTTAAAATCCTGTCATACGCACGGGCTGATAAATTTAGTTTTTCCATAGCAATTTTCAACAGGTTTTGACTGGCAGTATTTATAATACAAATTTCTTTCAGCATTTTGCTGCTCATCTGTGCATTGGAATAAACGCCTTCATTGTTTTTATACCTTTCTTCCTGTATCTCCCTTGCTTTTATAACCCTTGCCCGTATACTGTCGCTTTTTTCAAATTGCCTTGTGCTGGATAGTTCACTAAACGCTACTGGGGTTACTTCTACATGCAGGTCAATCCTGTCAAGCAATGGTCCCGAAATTTTGTTAAGGTATTTTTGTACAGCTCCGGGTGGGCAGGTGCAGGGTTTTTCCGGGTGATTAAAATAGCCACAGGGGCAGGGGTTCATACTGGCGATCAGCATAAAGCTGGCTGGAAATTCCAATGCAATTTTTGCCCTGCTAATGGTCACTTTTCTTTCTTCCATTGGCTGGCGCATTACTTCCAGCACCGTTCTTTTAAACTCAGGTAATTCATCTAAAAATAACACACCGTTATGTGCCAGAGAAATTTCTCCGGGTTGAGGATTACCGCCGCCCCCGACCAAAGCCACGTCGCTAATAGTATGATGCGGGCTCCTGTAAGGCCGTTTAGAAATTAACGTTGCATTTTCCGGCAGCTTGCCCGCCACGCTGTGAATCTTGGTGGTTTCCAAAGCTTCATGTAGGGAAAGCGGTGGCAGTATCGTTGGTAAACGCTTTGCCAGCATCGTTTTACCGGCACCAGGCGGGCCAATTAAAATGGCATTGTGGCCACCCGCCGCGGCTATCTCCAGTGCACGCTTGATATTTTCCTGGCCTTTTACATCACAAAAATCAATGTCAAAATCACTTTGCGCATAGGCAAATTCTTCTCTTGTATTTACGACGACGGGTTGTAATGTAGTTTCATCTTTAAAAAAATCAATTACTTCATTCAGATGGCTAACCCCATAAACCAGCAGGTTATTCACCATCGCTGCTTCGCGGGCATTTTGTTTAGGTACAATCAGGCCTTTAAAATTTTCTTTTCTTGCCTGGATGGCTATTGGCAAAGCACCTTTGATGGACCGGACAGAACCGTCTAAGCTCAGTTCTCCCATAATCACATAGTCTGTCAATTTTTCAGGATTAATCAGTTGCTCACTTGCCCCGAGTGTGCCCATTGCTATCGGCAGGTCAAAAGCAGTACCGCTTTTACGAATATCGGCCGGGGCTAAATTTACAATCAGCCTTGTACGCGGCATAAAATAACCATTGTCTTTAATGGCGCTTTCTACCCTCAATAAACTTTCTTTTACAGCGCCATCCGGCAGGCCTACAATGATGGCGTCAGACTTGCCCTGGTTATTGATATTGACTTCTACCGCAATGGTAATTGCTTCTACGCCATAAACAGCGCTGCCATATGTTTTAACCAGCATGGGTGAATGATTAAGGATTTGATAAATGAAATGAAAGATAAGCAATACATTTTTTAAATGCTACAGGTTTACACTTCAAATAAAACATTGAGGAGATAAATTGATTGCTGCGATTTACGATCAATAGTATTGTTTAGTTGAAGTGTGCGACGCCTTTGAAGATTGATTGTAATACAGAAGCCGGGTTCAGAAATATCAACACATTTATTTTATCTCCTGCATTTTTACAAGCCGGGTATAAAAACCGTTTTGTGCTAGGAGTATTTCGTGAGTACCTCTTTCAATAATTTCACCTTTTTGCAAAACAATAATTTCATCTGCATTGCGGATAGTGCTTAGCCGGTGGGCTATTACCAGCGAGGTTCTGTCCTGCATCAGGTTCACGATGGCGTCCTGCACCAGGCGCTCACTTTCTGTATCAAGCGAAGAGGTGGCTTCATCTAAAATCAGTATCGGTGGATTTTGTAAAACCGCCCGCGCAATGGTGACACGTTGGCGTTCGCCACCACTTAACTTCATACCGCGGTCACCAATGTTTGTGTTATAACCATCTTCTTTTAGCATGATGAATTTATGCGCATTCGCAATCATCGCGGCTTCTTCAATTTCCGTTGCAGTTGCCTTGCTGTTACCCAGTGCAATATTGCTTGCAATCGTATCATTAAATAAAATCGCTTCCTGTGTTACTACGCTCATTTGCCTGCGTAAGGATTGAATGGTAAACTCTTTGATATTTACGCCATCAATCAGAATTTCTCCTTCTGCAACATCATGAAATCTTGGGATGAGGTCTGCCAGCGTTGATTTTCCAGCACCTGAAGAGCCCACGAGCGCCACTGTTTTACCTTTCTCAATCACGAAGCTGATGTTTTTTAACACGGGCTTATCATCGTAGTTAAACGATACATTTTTGAACTCGATGCTATAATGAAAACCGGACAATACGGTAGCATTTGGCTTTTCTTCTACTTCCAAAGGCGCATTTAAAATATCTTCAATTCTTTCTACGGCACCCAAACCTTTTTGTAAATTAGAAATGGTAGTGGAGAAATTTTTTGCGGGGTTGATGATCATTGCAAAAGCTACAATAAAACTGACCAGCTCACCGCCGGTAAGATGATTGCCCGGACTAAAAACAAATCTGCCGCCAATGTATAAAATAGCACTCAATACTGTCACTCCCAGTGTTTCCGTTAACGGGCTTGCCAAATCACGGCGCAGGGTCATTTTGTTTAGCATGAAAAACATTTTATTGTTTCCATCGGTAAACTTTGTCAGCATACGCGATTCTGCTGTGAATGCTTTTATTACTTTAATGCTGCCCAGCGTTTCTTCTACATGGGATAAATTTTCGCCGTTGGCTGCGGAATATTCAACCGACTGCCTTTTCAAGCGCTTGCTAACACGGCCGATGAGCAGTCCTGTGACGGGTAGAAAAATCAGCAGGAAGAGGGATAGTTGCGGGCTGATGAAGATCATGGAAATTAAAAAACCGATGATGAGCAAAGGATCTTTTATCAATCCTTCCAACGCAGTAAATATGGAATTTTGTACTTCAGTAACATCGCCGATCATGCGGCTCATAATATCGCCCTTTCTTTGTTCTGTAAAAAAGCTAATGGGCAACTGTAAAATTTTAGAGTAAAACCGTAGACGGAAATCGGTCATAATCCGGCTCCGCATAGGTGTTGAAATATAGATAGAAAGATAGACGAAAAAGTTTTTGAGCAAAACTGAACCAACCATTACCATGCATATAATACCTAATGCATATAAAGGGGAATGATTTTTTACCAGCGCTGCAAAGAATATATTAAACCTTCCCAGTGAACTCTGAGGCACTGTTGGCATTGGGCTGTCGGCTTTAAATATGATATTAAAGAAAGGCGCCAGGGCGTTGATAGAGACCAGGGAAAACAAGGTGGCGAGGATGGAATAAAACAGGTATAAGGCCAGTTTATTTTTGGGTATATGTATGTACTTGAAAATCCTGAAAAATTTCATTATTGAATGCTGTTAATTTAAAAAAACGTAACTGCAAATGTACACGGAATAAAGAATAAGGGGATAAATTTAACGTGGCTGACAACGAATATCGAAAGGTTTAAACGTAATATGCTGTTGGATAGAGAAAATAATAATTACCCAACTCCCTGTACCAAAAGTTTCCTTTAGGGAAATGAGGCGGCTCCTACAACTTCTCCAGCATCTCCACCACACCTTCATTTTTTAAAATAAGATAACCGAGCCGGTCATTACTGATCCCATTTTTTAACTGATAGCTGAACAGCAGTTGATCATTGGTAACCGTGGTTTCAAAATAATTGAAACTTATGTTGGAATATTTTTTCAATGCGTCACCAATTTCGTACAGGTGTGTGCTTAAAATAAAGAGGGAATTATGGATTTTGAGAAACCCTTCAATCACGGTGGAAGAGCATTTCATGGCATCTTCAATATTAGTGCCTTTAAATAGTTCATCAATCAGGATAAGCCATTTGCGGCCGTCAGAAATTTTTGTTACGGTTGATTTAATACGTTGTACTTCGTTGTAAAAATAGCTTTCGCCTTTGTGTAGATTATCAGCCACATTGATATTACTTAACAGGCCATCGAATAAGCTCAGTTGCATATGTTGTGCAGGTACACCCATGCCAATATGGGCCAAAAAGACAGCAGTGCCAACAGACTTGATAAAAGTGCTTTTGCCAGCCATATTTGCACCAGTGAGGAATAAAAAATTACGGGCAGGGTCCAGCCTGATGTCATAATCCACCGGTGTGCTTAATAAAATGTGGTACAAACCTTTTGCTTCCAGCATAGGCTCGTTGTCTGTTACAAATTCAGGAAAGCTGAGGCCAAATTGTTTTACCGACATGGCCATACCATACCAGGCATCCAGCTGGCTGTACATATCCAGCAACTGCAACATGTTTCGCTTGTAATAATGCTTTAAAAAGCGGCCCAGCTGTAGTTGGTCAACAATGGTTAAATCACCAGCTTTGTTCTTTTTTTCGATGATGGCTAACTGCTCCGGCTGCATCATGTCGCGAACTGCTGTTAAAATATTCAGCAATGGCGCCGGGGTGGTATCGGTAATGAAATGTTTTACCAGTTTTTGCATGCCTTTAATAAAATCAAATGCATGACCCACTGAATATTCTACCAGGGAGAAATCGGCTTTGTGAAAATACTTGTATCCATAGGCAGAAATAACGGACGGGCTTGCCGGAATATCATCTATTGCGGCGTAATAAAATTTCCCGATCATTAAAACAGATCCATTGCTTATCTCGTCTGGCCAGTATTGCAGGTTTTTCAATATGGTTTGCAAGGTTTGTTGAATGCCGGTGATCGCCTCAATATTGTTGAGCGGGTTAGTAAAATTCTCATACATTTTGTCCCTTCCCCCAACGGTACGGCAAAGGTTTAATTTGCTAAATACCGAGAAATCGTCGCCTGTATCCAATATAGATAAGTCGGCCAGCGTGGTTTTATCTGTTTCCATAAAAAGAAATGTTCTTTATTACCTGAGATGTAATTAAAAGAACATTGAAATAATTTTTATTTTAAAAATTCCTGACATCGAAAATCATTCTTTCTAAACACTAACACTGTTGCCAAACAAAAATTACCGCATCCCATTCTCCCCCCGGGGGTGTTAGAAGGGGCCACCAAACTTCAATCTTTGCCCTTTCTCAGATTCATCCCACACACCTTTTCCATAAACCATATGGCCATTTACAAATGTATGCGTGATGGTTGCCGGAAAACCAAAGCCTTCCAGCGGGCTCCAGCCGCATTTGTATAAAATATTTTCTTTACTAACTACAGAAGGCTGATTCATATCTACCAGCACAAGATCAGCAAAGTAGCCTTCCCTTATATAGCCACGATCCCTTATGCCAAAGCACTCTGCAACGGCATGACTCATTTTCTCCACTATTTTCTCAAGCGAAATATTTCCCTGTTTATGATAATGCAACATCAGCAACAATGGATGTTGTACAAGCGGAAGGCCGGCATGTGCATGCTCATAGTCACCTTCTTTTTCTGACATCAGGTGTGGCGCATGATCCGTGGCAATAACGTCCAAACGGTCGTCCAGCAAGGCTTTCCATAAGGCGGCTTTGTTGTTGGGCGCTTTTATAGCAGGGTTGCATTTTATTTTGTAGCCAAGTTCAGCATAATCGTCTGAAGTAAAATGCAGATGGTGTACGCATACTTCGCTGGTAATTCTTTTTTGTTTTAAAGGGAACATGTTGCCAAACAACTGTAATTCCTTTTCAGTGCTGATGTGCAGTATATGCAGACGGGTGTTGAATTTTTTTGCAATTTGTATTGCCGCCAGAGAAGATTCATAGCATGCATTATCATCCCTGATCAATGGGTGATCAGAGGCGGTTAATACACCCTTGGCTGTTTTTAAACGCTGGTAATTATCCCTGATTATTTTTTCATCTTCACAATGCGTAGCCACCAGTAACTCAGTTTCCCTGAAAATTTTTTCCAATGTATTGTAGTTATCCACCAGCATATTACCCGTACTGGCACCCATAAAAATTTTTACACCGCAGATGTTTTCTTTTAATTTATTCACTTTTAAAACTTCTTCTGCATTGGTGTTACTAACTCCCATAAAAAAAGAATAATTGGCCAGAGAGTGTTGTGAAGCAATCCTGTATTTGTCTTCCAGTAAATCAACTGATAAGGCATTGGGTATAGTATTGGGCATTTCCATAAAACTGGTAACGCCACCTGCTACCGCCGCTTTGCTTTCTGTATAAATGGTGGCTTTATGTGTAAGCCCGGGTTCCCTGAAGTGTACCTGGTCATCTATCACACCGGGTAGTAAAAACTTACCTTCTCCATTTATTTCAGTAACATCGCTTTTGCAATTCAACCCCGAACCAATTTTTTCGATTCGTTCACCATCGGTTAGCAGATCGAGGGTTTCAATTTTTCCTTCGTTTACAATATGTGTGTTCTTAAAAAGGTATTTTTGCATATCTTCAAAATGAATGTTTCGTTAAACCAACAAAATTTTATGCAAATTATTAAAAGCATATTCAAACTGGCAGTTTTTATTTGTCCCTTTGCCGCTACGGCGCAATCAACCTATTTGCCGCAAGGAGACAAAGGCTATCATTTTGTTGACCGGTTGGAGATTAAACAGCAAACCAATACCGACCTCAATTTTTCTACGCTAAAACCCTATAACCGTAAATACCTCGTACAACAAGCCGAATATATTGACAGCCTTCGTAAGCAGTTCGCCAGTTCACTGGTGACGGAAGAAGCGGATCACGTAAAGTTTACCAAACTGGATGACTACAATATGAACAGCTTGCTGATGAATAACAGTGAGTGGGTTACAGGCTCCAAAGAAAGTTTTTTAAGCAAGAAGCCTTTCTGGGGAGCTTTTTATAAAACCAAACCCAACCTGCTGGAGGTAAATGTAAAAGACTTCTTCCTGGTCGTGAATCCAGTTTTGCAATTCAATTTGTCAAAAGAGTCCGGTAATAGTGAGACCATATTTTTAAACACAAGAGGTATAACTGCAAGGGGAATGATTGCTAAGAAGCTGGGCTTTGTAACTACCATCACAGATAACCAGGAAAGGAGCCCGCAATTTTTTCAACAATACATTGGCAGCGCCAGGGCGGTGCCGGGTGCAGGCTTTTATAAAGCCTTTAAAAGTACCGGCGTAGATTATTTTGATGCCAGGGGATACATTACATTTAATGCTGCAAAATATATTGACGTACAGTTCGGTTACGATAAAAATTTTATCGGCAATGGTTACCGTAGTTTGTTTTTAAGTGACTGGGGTAATAGTAACTTGTTTTTAAAGTTGAACACGAGAATCTGGAAATTAAATTACCAGAATTTGTTTATGGAACTGATGCCGCAGTTTGTAAAACATGGAGATGTTTTGCTGGACAGGAAATATGCAGCCATGCATCACCTGAGCATGAATGTTACCAAATGGCTGAACGTGGGCGTTTTTGAAAGCATCATTTTCGGCAGAAGAAACCATTTTGATTTTGAATATTTAAACCCGATCATATTTTTAAGACATATTGAAGGTACAGTTGGCAGTCCGGATAACGCTTTGCTGGGTGGAGATTTTAAAGCCAACATAGCACATAAGGTACAGGTATATGGGCAATTATTGCTGGATGAATTTGTGTTAAGCAGGATAAAAGCAAACCGCGGCTGGTGGGCCAATAAATATGGTACACAGCTGGGTATAAAATATATCGATGCCTTTGGAATTCCCAATCTTGATTTACAGGCGGAAACCAACAGGGTCAGGCCCTATACCTATTCTCACAATGATTCTGTTTCCAATTACAGTCATTATAATCAGCCATTGGCGCACCCGCTGGGAGCAAACTTTAATGAGTTTGTTGGCATTGCCCGTTATCAGCCTTTGGCTAAAGTATTTATTATGGCAAAACTTATTTATTATAAAAAGGGCCTGGATAGCTTGGGATATAATGCAGGTGGTAACATCTTTCGACTTGACACCGATCGCTATGGTATTGATGAAGGCTATACCGTTGGCGGAGGTAAAAAGGCAACCTGTATCAACGCATTGATGCAGGTATCTTATGAGTTAAGAGAAAATTTATATATCGACCTTTCCTACCAGCACCGCAGTTTTAAAGTGGTAAACACGCCAGCACAGGATAACTCAATGTCTTTGATTACCGCAGGAGTAAGGCTCAATATCGCCAAAAGGCAGTATGATTTTTAATCCATCTTTTATAAAAAAAGAAAACTTATTCAACAGTTAGTGAAAAGGAAATCATCCGGCTGTTGATTTTATCAATATTGCTGGAAAATTTAAGAAGCGGGTTACGGCTGTGCAGGTTGGCCAGTCCCCAGCTTACCTTTAACTCTGGCGTTAGAACAAAGTAAGGAAAGTACAGGTGAAAGCCAATGCCACCCTCAATCCCGTAGTCAAATTTATTTAGCTTAATCAACTCGTCACCATTGTTTTTTCCGGCATTGGCCGCCAGGTCATAATCAAACTTCACCCCAGCAATAGTGTATACTTTCATATTATCAATCCGGTCGCTGGTAAATTTTATTTGCACAGGCAAACTCATGGTAATAGACTGAACTTTTTTAATGGTCAGTTTACTTTCTCCACCCGGAACATCAGGATAAGCCAGCGAGTACTCAAAGGCCTTTTCACTGAATGTTAAGTCGAGCGGATATGTACGAACGTCAAAATGATCTGATAACGGGATATCTACAAGCCAGCCAAGGTTCAGGCCAGTGCTGTTAATACTTTCGATAGCAAGAACGCTATCCTGTTGTAAAAAACTTGAGTGATGTGTAAAACTGAAATGCGATTTATTAAAGCCGAGGTTAATGCCAAAATGATAAGGCTTATTATCGTGGTCGGGTTGGTTCAATTCACTGCGTAATTGCGATAGCCCGGTAAACGGGAGTAATGAACAAGCGATGATGATGGAGGTTATTTTTCTCCGCAATAGATGCTGCATATTCCTAAGCTCAATGGTTTACAATAAGTGTTTGTGTATCCCAGGTTATCCAGGATTAAAGTAAAATTTTTGCCTTCAGGAAATTTTTTAATTGATTCATCTAAATATTTATATGCGTTGCGGTTTTTCGAAAATATCTTACCCACATTGGGCGCCACCAGTTTCATATACACATTATACACCTGCGTAACACCGGCGGTTTTAGGTTGGCTGAATTCAAGCACCACTAATTTGCCGCCCGGTTTTAAAACTCTTTTAATTTCCGCCAGCCCCTTTTCAAGGTGTTCAAAATTTCTCACACCAAAAGCCACTGTTACCGCATCAAACGAGTTGTCCGCAAATTTTATTGTTTCACTGTCTCCATTCACCAGTTCGATCGTTTTTTCAAGGCCCTGCTTTTTAATTTTTGTACGGCCTATTTCCAGCATGCCGTCGCTGATATCAATGCCCGTAATTTTTTCCGGGTTCAGGATAGATGCCGACATAATTGCCACGTCAGCTGTGCCGGTTGCTACATCCAGGATCTTTTTCGGGTTTAATTTTTTTAGCTGGCGGATAGCTTTTTTCCGCCACCATATATCTACCCCGGCACTTAAAAAGCGATTTAAAAAATCGTACCGGTGAGCAATGTTATTGAACATATCCGCCACCTGGTCTTTTTTTGAAAGATCAGAATCTTTTAGCGGAACGATGGTATCGTGAGCAAATTGGGTCATTGTGGTGCAAAGATATAGGATTCAGCTTTTTTGGGTGGCTGTTGTTAAAGAATACGGAATATGTTTAACATTTTGATCAAAAAGCGTAATGCTGAAAGCGTCAAGCGTTGCCAATATTTCGAAACGTCCGGATTTTGCATCGGGCTTCAGCTTTGCGCCAGGGATACAGACCTAAGCTTTGCGCTTTCAGCCTATCTTTGCGGCATGCTTATAAAATCTGCAAAATATATCATCAGTAGTCCTGATTTTGAAAAATGCCCCGCCCCGGATAAGAAAGAATATGCTTTTATTGGTCGCAGTAACGTAGGCAAATCTTCTTTAATTAACATGCTTTGCAATAATGATAAGCTGGCCAAAACATCCGGCACGCCGGGCAAAACCCAACTCATCAACCATTTTGAAATTATTTCAGCTTCGGCTGTTAACACAAAAAAAGAGGGTGAAAATGTAAAATGGTACCTGGTTGATTTACCGGGTTATGGCTTTGCTAAAGTAAGCATCCGCAGCCGCAGAAGGTGGGAACAAATGATTGAAAATTACCTGCGCAAAAGAACCAATCTTGAGATGGTATTTGTTTTAATAGATGCCCGTCATACACCTCAGAAACTGGATCTTGATTTCTTAAATCAGCTGGATGCCTGGCAAATTCCCTTTACCCTGGTATTTACAAAAGCTGATAAAGAAACACAAGCCGTCGTGGCGAAAAATGTAAAATTATTTTTGGAACGATTAAGAAAAACATGGCAATTTTTACCACAGCATTTTATAAGCAGTGCTACTAAAAAATTGGGGCGTGATAAAATATTGCACCTGATTGATGAACGGAACGAAGTAAAGGAAGAAGGGTAAGCAGTCGACTATTCTTGTTAGTGCTATTAAAATATCAGGGAGTCGGATTTACAGTTTGTATGATTTAGCATACAAACAATTCAGTCAGAAACAGGAGGCTAGTTTACAATTTTGTTGGCGCAACTACTGCTGGCAAAGGCTTCCGGCTTGGCTTTAAATGCAAAGCCCATACCTAGTATGTAGCCCATCGCTTCACGTAAAGCCTCGTTGCTTTTAAATTGCGGATTGGTATTGATGTCGGCATGTACTTCCATGTCAACATCATACAACGTAAACAGGTCGCATAATTCATACGCAATTTCAATACTTTTGGCAACTTCAACCAGCATACGTTCTTTAATGCTGTACTTCACCAAACTTTTTTCATTGTGAATAAACATAAAGCCACCGCGGCCCTCGCGTAAAAACACAATTACGGTTGCAAATTCTGTTTCCTTGCCTTTTACCTGGCTGTCTGTACCGATGCAAACTTTAAGATGGTTGCCTGCTTTTGTTTCTCTTGTGATTGTTTCTTCTACCGCCTGTTTAATGGGTAGTTGAATGGGATCGCCATTGAATTTTCTCCATAACATATAAAAAAGGGTTTTTTAAAGTTACTTAAAAAATATATATCATCAACGTTGAGGCATTTCGTGATGAATTGATTTAATGTTTATTTAAGAAAACATTTTGTGGTATTGAAGGGAAGGGGCAGCTTAAGATGCTGAAAAGCATTTGCAAAGCATTCTATACTCTGCTGTATTTACGGGCAAGAATGAAAGCGGGAAATAAAAAAGGGCCAGCCCCTTACGCTGACCCTTTAACTTACACATGAATCTACCTTACTGTTTTATAATTCTTTCTGTTTGTTGTTGATTGTTGTTTACCAGTTGCAGTATATATATACCGGCCGGCCGGTTATCCATATTCAGCTGGTTAAAGCCTTGTCTGCCGTTTCCTGCGGCAAGGGTATTGCCGTTGATGTCATTCAACCGGTATTGATAATTGCTGTTTGCTGTTATGGAGAGCTGGCTATGCACCAAAGTAGAAACCTTAAAATCGGCTTTTACGGCGTCTTTTAAAACAATGGTATTGGAATACATGCTTTGATTGAGTACTGAAGTTACTTTTAGCCTGTAATAAATATCTCCACGCTGAAGTGGTGCATAGCTGTAACCGCTGGAAGTCCCATCGACTTTGGCGAGCGTACTGAAATTACTACCTGTGAGTGAAGACTCAACGGTAACAGATTGAACAGGTTCATCTGCCTGAATATTCCAGGTGAGGGAATGCTTGTTTTTTTCGCCTTTCCCTGCCAGGAGTACCTGCCGGATGGGTAACGTACCCTGCACGCCGGTAATGGTATAAGAACCAAGACTGCCATAATCTGTAGCGTTGCTATTACCAGCCCCCTGTACTATTATATAGTAATTGCCTGCGTTTAAAATTGTGTCGATGGTTACATTCATTTTGTCAGTTGGGTCGTAGGTATTAATCAACGTTTTTGTTGCGTCGTATAAGCTTACTTTCACATCCAGGTCAGCGCCATTGTTATTGGCCGCGATGCTAAATGGAGAAATATCCAGATGAATATTTGAATTTACCGCTACCGGAATTTTAAATGCGTCCAGGTCGGTAGAAGTAGTGATGATGCCGGTTACAGGAACAGGTGACAAATTGATCTGCGTTGGTGATCCGCTGATAGCATCACTGAAATCATCCGGTCTGTAAGTAAAGCCATTTTGGGTGGTAATGATGGAAAGGTTATCCTGAGTTGCAGTGCATCCATAGGGGGTGGGCCCATTGTTCCAGCCGCTCATGTTACGGTTATAACTATTGCCCATAATGGGTGCCCAGGCAACCTGGCCTGTACCCGCCCCATCATTGTAGGTGGCCGTTAAGTTACAGCTGCCATCGTATCTCGACTGGTGAGACAAGCCTACGGAATGTCCGCTTTCATGAGAGCAGCATTCGGCTACATATTTTGCGTTATTGGGCCCAAGCCGGTCACAAAAAACAAAACATGGCGTATCGTCACCCCAGGTAAATGAGCCTACGTAAGATATGCCTCCTACACCTGGATACCAGGCACTGGTAGGGGTAATAACCACCCTGATTCTTTTTTTAAGAGGAGCAGCCAAAAAAACGAGTGAATCTGTTGTAATATTCATATTAAACGGCCGGTAGTCTTCAGCAACTCTGTTGAATACTTCAGTTATCTGGGCATCTGTCATTGGAGCCGAAGCACAGGTAAACGGGGTGCCGCCCTGCCAGAGTGGGCTGTAAACATTGTGACCGTCAAAGTCCAGAAAGATGGTTGCACTTGCAGTTGGATAGCTGCTTAATTTAGGCAAACCATAGGTATCGAAAGAAACCAACAATGCTATCAATAGCACAAAAAGGGTAGTAGGTTTTCTCATGTTAATAGTTTTCTTTCCGGTTTGTCAGGCCAGAAACATGTAGGGTAAGGATTTTGTAAGGTAGTAGGGTATGCTTTACTGACTACAGGTGGGAAGCATTTTTTCCAACTCGATTTTCACGAACTGATAGTTGCCTCCTCCTTTATTTTTAAGTTCAAATCCGTCCGCATAAGCAGGATCAAACAAATGACCGGAGTATACAATCTGATTGTCCTCATCTATTATCCTGGAAATTGTGAACGATATATTATTAAACTGCGCCAGTTTTACAACTACCGTTTGAAGGTTGCTGTATTTTGAAATATTGCTTTTTACATTTCCATCCAGCATAAGATTGCTGTTGAAAGAAACTGCAATGTTTTCTCCGGGGCGGCTGTTAAAAAAACTGTTTAACTGTCCGGCTGTACAATTGATAACGTCAGGAAATTGAGTGAATAAAGCTGGTTTAGCAGGAGAGGCCCTGTTTTGGGGATGCTCTTGTGCAAAGCTGGTGACTGCTGCAAGGATTAGCAGTACCAAAAGGGTGGTAGTTGCAAGGTGTTTCATGGTACAAAGGATTTAAACAAAACTATTGTGTAGGGAATAGATTTGTCTTTACAGAGAACGACAGTCCGTTAATATTATTTTATAAAGAAGGGTTTTTCTTTCAGCAGACGGGTTTAAATTTGGATAGATACTATATGCATCAATACTGACCAGTGCTTAATAATACCAGTGTACAGGCTTCCTGGGTGGCAATGTTGTTTTTGTGTGCCAGCTCTTCCAGCGTTTCATTTTCAGTGCCTGGGTTAAAAATAATCCTGTTGGGGTGTAGTGAGATAATGTAATCATAATAGTCCGGTTGCCGGGCAGGATTGATGTAAAGTGTTACGGTATCAATATCGTCAAGAGGTTTTTTTTCAGTTTCAATTATTGTATTACCGATGCTGCCTTTTTTTATGCCTAACGCCACCACGGGGTGCTGATTTGCCGTTAACTTTTTCACTGCAAGGTAACTGTACCGTGCCGGATTTTCTGAAGCGCCAATAACGAGCGTTTTTTTCTTTTGCATACTTAAAATTACAAAATTTTACAACAAGATAGTTGCTGCTGTACGCGTCATGAAGCAGAATACATTTACAAAATGTTGCTTAAACAAGATTATCATCAGGGCAAAAATCTTGCTTTTAATTCAGGCGTTGGAATCATGCAGGTTTCTTTCTTTCCAAACCAACGGTAGCGGTTTTGCGCTATCCAGTTGTATACTGCATCCCGTAAAAACCGAGGAACAATTATAAAAATATATAAACAGCACCAGGCACCCCTTATTTGCCTGGCAACATACAGCGCTGCTGTCGATTTTGTGTAAATTTTATTATGCTGCACCAGGATGAATGAAGAAAATTCATCAGCGGGTAATTGATGTTGTCGCAATAGTTGCTGGCCCGCTTCACTTTGTAAAGAAGCAAATAAGAATTTACCATTGGGGTCGTGACGAATGATGAACTGCACAGCCCCGTTGCATAAATTACAAACGCCGTCGAATAAGATGATGGAGGTTGATTTCATTTGCCAGCAAAGTTACATCCGTGAATGAATTATACCCGTGGATTTAATGTCCGTCCAAAATGTCATTAAGTGCATGATCCAGCTGTTCAAATTTAAATATGTAGCCGCAGGCTAATAATCTTTCCGGGACAACCCACCTGCTTTTCAAAATCAATTCTGTTTCAGTGCGGATAATAACAGCTCCTATCCGAAGCAGCCATACGGGAGCTGGTGCGCCAAACCTCACCTTCATATTATTGCGTAATGATTTCATTAGTGTATAATTATTTACGGGATTAGGTGCCGACACATTGAATACACCTTCCAAAATTGTATGTTTTTTTAAAAACAAGATTATTTCAAAAATATCTTCTACATGTATCCAGCTAAACATCTGTCTCCCGGTTCCCTGCCTACCCCCAAGGCCAAATTGAACCAATCTTTTCAATGGTTTTAGAACGCCTCCATCTTTGCCTAATACGATCGCCATCCTTAATGCGACCTGCCTTGTGTTCTTTAATTCGAAACCGAAAAATGCTTTCTCCCAGCTGGTGGCAATATTCACCGAGAATCCGCTACCAATCTCACCTGCAGATTCTGTCATTGGCCTGTCTTCTGCATGCCGGTAAATTGTTGCTGTACTTGAATTGATCCAGAGTTTCGGCGGATTCTTACATTTTAATATGGCATCACCCAGGGCAATGGTGGTGTTTATTCTTGAGTCGAGAATCTCTTTTTTATTTTGGTCATTGTATCTGCAGTCAACAGATTTTCCGGCTAAATTAACCAGTATAGCTGCATTTTCAAGTGCCTTAATAATTGCCGTTGTGTCGGTCCATTTAACATGATCAGGATGTCTCTAAATTATTTTAACATCGAAACCCAACGCATTGAATCTTTCCCTGAGATAATTTCCGATGAAACCTGTTCCACCGGCAATAATAATTTTTTCTTTCATTTTAAAAGTATAAAAAGTAAAACAATAAAGCGGTAAAATACCCAGGTGTAAGAGAGCATTTCCGGCAGCGATAATGTAGCAACTACCCGCTTATGTACAAAAAAGAGAACGAGAACGATAGCAAAAAAGTAGGCGAGGTTTACCATATCGTTTATTTGGTAAACGAGATTGATGCGCAATAACGGCCAGAGTAAAACAGCCCCAATGAATGATATCATCAAAAGGTTGAAATAGTAATCCAGCTTTAGTGAATTGGGTTTTTTATAAATCAACGGAAACTGGAACAACATCATGCCTGTAATCATGAAAAGCTCAAACTGCCAGTTATATTTTATTACAATAAGATGCTGAATCAGCAAGGCAAAATGGCTTAAGGTGAAGGCTGTCACAGCAATACAAAATGCTATTGCAGCTAATTTAAAGATTGGCAGAATTGTTATTTTTGAGACTTGCATGATATATTTTGAAGTGTAAATATTACTTAAGTAATGCCAGCGGCCGTTGCATTTTTATATACACTTCTTCATAACATATCCAGGTATACCAAATCGCCATAAATGGTGCTGTAAATACTAAAATAACAAATGAACCCAGTGGCATTGTGACTATACTTATAAATGTAATCCAATGATATGCATAGCGCTTGCCTTTATTGTAAGTAAACCAATGATTGAATGCGTGAACAATCATACTGCTAACCTGCCAGCCGCCCACAACGAAGTAACCGGTTAAAAAATTCTAGTCAACAATGGGCCTTTCAGTTTTTAATAAAGTAACTATGGTGAAAAAAATAATTAAACACGAACTTATCCAAAAATCTATTTTCTTAATACTTTTAATGATTGTATATTTTATAATTTCAGAAATATTTGAAAGTTTGTATCCAAATAAAAGCTGCAGTGCAGCTTGTTTAGTTGGAGTTGCTGATCTATTTAAACAATTTCATCAACCCGCTTAAAAACCAGTTTTCGTCCGCCTTTACCATCATGTCCAGCATTTTTTCTGCCTGGTTGCCGAATTTCCGGATGCCGCTTACCGTATCAACAAATTGTTTCACATTTTTATCTTTCTTATCGCCTTCAATTTTTTCCAGCTGACCCAGTAATTTCAGCATGGGGTCAAGTTCCCGTTTCTTTCTTTCCTGTATAATTTGTGTTGCTATCTTCCAGGTATCTTTTTCGGCTGAAAAATATTCTTTCCTTTCTCCAGGTATCAAAACCCTGTCAACCAGTCCCCAGCTAATCAGGTCACGCATATTCATATTCACATTACCACGGCTTACATTCAGCTGCTCCATTACATCTTCCTGGGTAAGCGGATCCGGGCTCACCATCAGCAATGCATGTATTTGTGCCATCGTGCGGTTAATACCCCACTGGCTACCAAAGGCGCCCCAGCTGCTGATAAATTGTTGCTTTGCTTCGGTTAATTTCATATGTTAAAGCTAAAATATATTCCTGAACTTTCAAAATATATTGAAAAAATAATTTTGACCCGGCAAAAAAAAAGCGTTGGCTTAATTGCCAACGCTTTTGAGCTATTTTATTTTAAATTATACCAGCATGGTAACCGGGTTTTCTAAAAATTTCTTAAGTGTTTGTAAAAAAGATGCTCCCACTGCACCGTCCACACTTCTGTGATCACAGCTCAGCGTTAGTTTCATCACATTGGTCACAGCAAAACCATCCCCTTTTTTAACAACTTTTTCCTTAATAGCGCCCACTGCTAAAATGGCGCTGTCCGGCGGATTAATGATGGCGGTGAATTCTTCAATGTCCATCATTCCCAAGTTGGAAATGGTAAATGTATTGCCACTAAATTCGTTTGGCTGTAATTTTTTGGATTTTGCTTTACCATAAAGTTCTTTAGCATCAGCCGCTATCTGTGATAAAGATTTCTGATCTGCAAAGCGGATCACCGGAACAATCAGCCCTTCAGGTAATGCAAGTGCAGAACCAATATGAATGTGCTGGTTGTGGCGGATAAAATCTCCCATCCAGCTGCTGTTCACATCCGGATGCTGGCGCAGTGCCATCGCACTTGCTTTTATCACCATATCGTTAAAGGAGATTTTTACAGGGCTAACTTCGTTCATGGCTGTTCTTGCAGTCATGGCGTTGTCCATGTTAATTTCCATGGTAAGATAAAAATGCGGCGCTGCAAATTTGCTTTCGCTTAAACGACGGGCTATAACTTTACGCATTTGTGTTAGCGGCGTGTCAGTGTATCCTTCCTGCCCAACTGCGGTAAATGCAGGTGCGGTCGCAGCAGGCGCCGAGGCAGGCTCTGCAGCTGTTTTTGCAGGTGCAGCAGCGGGCGTATAGTTGTCTATGTCTTTTTTGGTGATGCGGCCATTATCCCCGCTGCCGTTTACTTTTGATAAATCTATTCCTTTATCGGCGGCCAGTTTTTTAGCAAGTGGAGAAGCTTTAATGCGCTGGTCAGGCGAAGCATTTTCTGCAACCTGCGGAGCAGCTTGATCAGCAGGAGCGGTCGCAGCCTCTGTAGCAACAGGAGCTGAGGCCACTTCTGCATTGGCACCAGATTTTTCTGCAGCAACATATGCGCTCACATCCGTTCCCGGTTTACCAACTATGGCAATAATTTCATTTATCTTGGCAGCTTTACCAGCTTCCACTCCAATGTATAATAAAGTACCTTCTTCATAACCTACCACTTCCATAGTGGCTTTATCGGTTTCTACATCTGCGAGTACATCATCACTTTTTACCTGGTCGCCCACTTTTTTATTCCAGGATACAATCTTTCCTTCCGTCATTGTATCGCTTAACAAAGGCATTCTTATTTCTTTTGCACCGGCAGGCAGCGCAACTTTTTGAGATTTGGTCTCAGGTGCAAGTGTGGTAGCAGCTGGTGTTGCAGCTTTGCTATCTGCGGCAGGCGCTGCCGGTGCAGCAGTCTTGTTATCGCCTTCCAGCAGGGCTTTATAATCCTCACCTTCCTTACCTACGATGGCAATAATCTGGTTTATTTTAGCAGCCTGTCCTGCAGGTACGCCAATATAAAGCAAAGTGCCGTCCACATAGCCCGTCACTTCCATGGTAGCTTTGTCGGTTTCCACATCTGCCAGCACGTCATCACTCTTTACTTTATCGCCTACTTTTTTATTCCAGGTTACTATTTTTCCTTCCGTCATAGTATCGCTCAACAGCGGCATGCGTATCACTTCTGCCATAATAAATAATTTCTGTTTGTTTTTTTAATTGAAGGTCGAAATTAATGCAAAAAAGGGAAATCAACCATTGTTCGTTAGCGCATTTCCAATTGTTGCAATAAAAAGCATTTGTTTCAGACAAGCAAAACTTCTGAAACAAAAGACACCGTGTCAAAGGGACTTTGAATCCGGAGCTGTTAACATGAATGTGAAATTATATGTTAATCCAGTTCCAGTTTCAATCTTTCTTTCAGCTCTTTAACCAGCGGGTACTCTTCTATGATTTTCAGGTACTGCTGTTTTCTTGTCAGCGGAACATCTGTTTCAACCGCGGTATCTTCTTTTTCTATTACCAACACCTGGTATGTAAGCAAACGGTTATTGAAATGTTGCTGCAGGTGGGTAACCAGATCTGCACGTTCAACTTCAATAAAAGCTTTGTGTATTTCGCCCTGGGTAATGATTTCGATGGTGTTGTTGTCAATAACCTTCAGCTCTGCGGCTTTAAAATTAGTTACCGCCGAAAAATTACTTTTATTTCGCAGCTTTTCAATAAACAGGCCCCAGCAAACATACAGTTCGTCTTCAGTTATTCGCACGGCTTCGTTGCTGCCGTTTTGATTTTGTTGCGCTATTTGCTGGCGTATTTTGCTAAGTGAACCTAGTGTAGGTTTTGCAGCCCTGGCTGCAGTTGCATTTGAAGTATTGCCCGGCGCCTTATAAGGAGATGACTTTTTTATTACCGGTGATGGTTCTTCAATGATCAATTTTGCTTCTGCCTGCGGTTGCCGGTTTACGGGTTGCTTAAGTTGTGCTTCTTGTTCACCATGCTTTTCAACAGATGATGGCTTTAATTTTTCAATCGGCAGCGCACGGAAAGCAATGGTTTTTGCACCATCAATCAGTTTTTTTTTACTTACAACGCCATCGTTGTTTACCAGTTCCAAGGCCTGCTGCAAATAGCTGAGCTTAATAATAGTGAGCTCTACATGCAGGCGTTTGTTGCGGGATTGTTTATAATTCAGCTCACTTTCGTTTAAAATATTTAAAGCACTGATGATAAATGCCGCTGGTATTTTTTGGGCTGTTTGTAAATATTTTTGTTTAAAATCTTCCGCTACTTCCAGCAGCATAGCCACTTTTGCATCCCGGCTTACCAGCAGATTGCGCAAAAATTCTGAAAAGCCATCCAGTACCGTATCTCCTTCAAAACCTTTCCGGTTAATTTCATCATACATCAGCAAAGCACTGCTTAAATCCTGCTGCTGCAAATAATCCAGCAGTTTAAAATAATAATCTTCATCCAGGATGTTCAGGTGCTCCAGCGTATTGGTATAAGTCACGGCGCCGTTTGTAAAGCTTACAATCTTATCCAGGATACTCAGGGAATCCCGCATGCAGCCTTCGCTTTTTTGCGCAATTACATGCAGTGCAGCCTTGTCTGCTTTTATTGATTCTTTATCGCAGATTTCTTGCAGGTGTTCAACCGTATCATTGTTGGTGATGCGCTTAAAATCAAATATCTGGCACCTGCTTAAAATAGTAGGTAGTATTTTATGTTTTTCAGTGGTTGCTAAAATAAAGATGGCATAGGGAGGAGGTTCTTCCAGCGTTTTTAGAAATGCGTTGAATGCAGATGAACTTAGCATGTGGACCTCATCTACTATATATACCTTGTATTTACCCGCCTGTGGCGCAAAGCGCACCTGCTCCACCAGGCTGCGGATATCATCTACGGAGTTATTGCTGGCAGCATCCAGTTCATGTATATTTAAAGAAGTGCCGGCATCAAAAGAAATGCAGCTGTTGCATACATTGCAGGCTTCCCCGTCTTTAGTTTGATTTTCGCAGTTGATTGTTTTAGCCAATATCCTGGCACAGGTAGTTTTACCCACACCTCTTGGTCCGCAAAATAAAAAGGCGTGCGCCAGCTGGTTATTTTTAATAGCATTTTTCAGCGTGGTAGTAATATGCGCCTGCCCCACCACAGTTGAAAAATTTTGCGGCCTGTATTTTCTTGCCGATACTACAAATTTATCCATGCGTGCAAATTACGATTAATAGCCTTTTTTGAAAAGATAATTATTAAAAGGAAAGTAGTTTCAACGGGTTAAATCAAGCTAGGCCAGCATAGGATGTCGTTTGAATTCTTTTGTTCTGTCAAATAAATAGCGGTAGGTAGTAAGCTTACGGCTTTGAAAAACTTCTCCCAGGCTTTGGGCTATGTTGACCATTTTAGGATTGAAATCGCCAATCCACTGCATTTCATATTCCTTATAGGGAAGCGAGGGTGTTTGTATTACTTTAGCTGCTTCCACAACAATATATGCATCAACACCGTGCCCCTGCCACTCCGGCACTACGCCGAATACGATGCCACAAAATTTTTTATTGGGACTAAATTTTTTCAGCCATAAAAATTGCAGCTTTTGGAGCAATCCAAATTTGCCGTCCAGGTGCTTAAACCATTGGTTTAAATCGGGCAGATTTATAAATATGGCGATGGGGTCATTTTTGTGATAGGCAAACCAGACAATCCGCTCGTCCATTACCAGTTTCATCTTTTTAAATAACAGCAATGCCTGCTCTTTGGGCATTTGCTTTAAGCCGCCGTGCCCAGCCCAGGCCTTATTGTAAACTGTTGCAAAATCTGCAGCGAATTTCTCCAGCTTATTTTTGTCGATATATGTTGCTGTAAATTCGGGGTCTGCGCCAAAGCGGGCATGTCTTTCAAACATTTTGGCACTTAAAACATCCTTGGGATGCATGCCAAAACACAGTTGATTAAAAAACAGTTTAAATCCGTAGTTCTCAAATAACTGCCGGTAATATGGCGGGTTATAATTCATGCAATACATTGGCTCGGTAAAACCTTCTGTTACAAGTCCCCACCAACGGTCCCGCTCACCAAAATTAATAGGTCCGTCCATTGCTTCCATTCCTTTTTGCATCAGCCAGTGTTTGGCATTATCCAGCAAAAGATCGGCGGCATGCTGGTTATTGATACATTCAAAAAAGCCAATGCCTCCAACCGGCACATCATCCCCTTTATTTTTATATTTACTATTCACAAAAGCGGCGATACGGCCAATTAAATTATGATCGTTGTCCAGTAAAATCCAGCGGGCCGCTTCACCAAAACGAAAAGCCTTGTTTTTTTTTGCATCAAATACCTCCTCAATATCCTTGTCCAGCGGACGGATCCAGTTGACGTCGTTTTTATATAGTTGCACTGCAACCTGTAAAAATTGTCGGGCGGTTTTAGAATCGTTTACGGGAATTAGCTGCATCATATTATAAGGTAAAACGCAAATGTAGTTAAGGCAATGCACACTTGGGAATAGCAACCAGCCACTTTAAAAACTCATATCAGCCATAATGCCAAAATGATCCGACCAGGGAACAGTTAGTCTTTGATATTGGTCAACGGTAAATTTTTTATCCGAAAATATGTAGTCTATACGCAGCGTAGGGGATATATGCCTGAATGTTCTGCCTATACCGCTGCCTTTTTGTAAAAAAGCATCCTGCATATTTCCTTTAATGGTAAAATAGGTATAGGAGTTCGGCACATCATTAAAGTCTCCGCAGAGTATAGCCGGGTAAGGACTTTTTTGTACAAAATCATTTACAATATCAGCCTGGTTTCCACGGAACCGGTAGCCCCTCCTTAATTTGCTGATAATTGTTTTTGAATCCTTCAGTCCGTCCTTCTCACTGTGTTTGATCAGGTCAAGACTTTTGTATTCCTTTTCGCCAAATCTTACCGATTGAAGGTGAACATTAAATACACGTATTGGCTTTCCATTGTAATCAATGTCAGTATAAATCAATTGCTGAACAGATTCTTCGTCGCCGAAATCGTGCACGCCTGTATTTGTAATGGGGTATTTAGAAAAAATGACCATCCCCATTTCACTATATTTTTTTTCGCTGTAACTGGGTATATAATAGTGGTAGGGATAACCCATTTGCCTGATTTCAGGAATAGTGGGATCAAACAATTCCAGATTGCGGGTTTCCAGAAACTCCTGGAAACACAATATATCCGCATTGTATTTCTTCACCTCTGCCATCATGAGTGGCCGGTAGCTGGTGCCGCCTTTTTGTACCTTATTCAGCTCGTCCCAACTGGACACATTCCAGGATAAAATCCGTAAAGTTTCCTGCGGTTTTGTTGCTGAAAAAGGTTGAAAATAATGCCAGCCAAAGGCAACCTTTACCTGCTGAAAACTTAGCAGCAGGGCAATGAAAGAAATCAGCATCCATTTTGACCTGGCGACAATCCAGCCAGCAAGAAAAGTAATCACAGCAAAAAATAGCAACGGAAATGCAAGACCCAGGATACTTACAAACCAGTATCTGCCGGGGTCTATATATGGAACCAGGCAGGTGAGCAGGTAAATAAAAACCGTTAAAAAGTTTAGTATTAAAAATAAACGGCTAACTATTTTTTTTGAAAAAGACAAATGGTATATTGTTTTTGGGCTAACGAACCGGGTTAAAGTATATTTTAAAATGCAATGATAAAATTAAATGCCGGTATGATTTACTCCAAAATATCCCAGCGAAAAACAGCATCAACTAAATTTACCGGCCTTAAGCATTTTATAACATCGAAATGCGGGAACACGCCAAAGCACATTTTTCAAACTATTTCACCGATTAAAATGGCCTGCTAAAATATTGATTGTCGAATTTCAAAAATTACTTTGCAACCCTTACCTTTGCGCTCTGAAAAAACACCTCATTACAATAAAATTTGATTTATGGCCAATACAGGCAAAATAAAATCGATCATTGGTGCCGTAGTTGACGTACAGTTTGACAGTGGCAGCAAACTCCCTGAAATTCTAAACGCATTGCAGCTAACCCGTGAAAATGGCGATTTGCTGGTGCTTGAAGTACAGCAGCATTTAGGTGAAGACAGCGTACGTACTATTGCAATGGACGGTACCGAAGGTTTGGTGCGTGGTATGGCTGTAGTTGATACCGGTATTCCTATCTCAATGCCGGTGGGTGATGCGATTAAGGGTCGTTTATTTAATGTAACCGGAGATGCGATTGATGGTTTACCACAGGTTAGCAAAGTGGGCGGACGTGCGATACATGCCAAGCCACCATTATTTGAAGACCTGAGTACAGCCAATGAAATTTTATTTACCGGTATTAAAGTAATCGATCTGATTGAGCCATACGCAAAGGGGGGTAAAATTGGTTTGTTTGGTGGTGCCGGTGTGGGTAAAACAGTATTGATTCAGGAATTGATTAATAATATTGCGAAAGCATACAGTGGCGTTTCGGTGTTTGCAGGTGTGGGAGAAAGAACCAGGGAAGGAAATGACCTGATGAGGGAAATGATTGAAGCCGGTATTATGAACTACGGCGAGAAGTTTAAACATAGTATGGAAGAAGGTGGATGGGATTTGAGTGCTGTGAATATGGAAGACCTGAAAGAATCAAAAGCAACTTTTGTATTTGGACAAATGAACGAACCGCCAGGCGCCCGTGCCCGTGTGGCTTTGAGCGGACTGACCGTAGCGGAATATTTCCGTGATGGAGATGGTACCGGCCAGGGAAAAGATATTTTGTTCTTTGTTGATAACATCTTCCGTTTTACACAGGCAGGTTCTGAAGTATCGGCTTTGTTGGGACGTATGCCTTCAGCGGTAGGATACCAGCCTACATTGGCTACAGAAATGGGTTTGATGCAGGAAAGAATTACTTCTACAAAAAATGGTTCTATTACTTCTGTTCAGGCGGTTTATGTACCGGCGGATGATTTAACGGATCCGGCTCCCGCAACAACTTTTGCTCACTTGGATGCCACTACGGTATTGAGTCGTAAAATTGCGGATTTGGGTATTTATCCTGCGGTAGATCCGCTGGATTCTACGTCAAGGATTTTAACTCCGTTAATTGTAGGTGATGAACATTACAACACAGCCAACAGGGTAAAATTAATTTTACAGCGCTATAAAGAATTGCAGGATATCATTGCCATCCTTGGTTTGGATGAGTTAAGCGACGAAGATAAATTAACCGTATCCCGGGCACGTAAAGTACAGCGTTTCCTGAGTCAGCCTTTCTTTGTGGCTGAACAGTTTACAGGTTTAAAAGGTGTATTGGTACCAATAGAAGATACCATCCGTGGATTTAATTCAATTATGGATGGTGAAGTGGATGAATATCCTGAAGCGGCATTTAACCTGGTAGGCACTTTGGAGGATGCGATTGAAAAAGGTAAGAAACTGATGGCAGCAGCGCAGGCTTAACCTCCTCCTTTTAAAATGGTAAAAAAATAATTATTAACTAACAAACCAAGTTCCCCCTTTAGGGGACAGGGGTATGACTCTCGAAATTTTAACACCCGAAAAGAAATTATTTAGTGGCGATGTGTATGGTATACAGTTGCCCGGCATTACCGGTTTGTTTGAAGTATTGGACAAACATGCGCCTATGGTAAGTGCTTTAAAAGCAGGTAAACTTAAAATTTTAAAAGATAAAAATACAACCATGCTTTTTACCATACAAAGCGGGTTTGCTGAGGTACTGAATAACAAAACGACAGTTTTGGTTGAAGGTGCTGAAGAAGTATAAAAAACGAAAACAACAATGAAAGCCTTCAATTTATTGGAGGCTTTTTTTATAAAGCTCAATTAAATTTGGGTATGCTATATACAATTTTATCTCTAAAGCAAATTAAGTACTAACTTCGCCCTCGATTTGTTTGCCATGAACAGAAAAAACGATTTAGGCTCAAAAGATATTTACGAACTGCAGCAACGCATCGCTGAGTATGAAGACGAAGCTGCCTACAAAAAATTATTTTTCCACTATTTCCTGCCTTTAAAGAGTTTTTCCTATTCCATAATTAAGTCAAAAGAAACGGCCGAAGAAATAGTATCAGATATTTTTCTGGATTTATGGGTGAAGCGCAAGCAATTGTGTGCCATTGAAGACCTTAAAATGTATCTGTACACCAGCGTACGCAATAATTCGGTCAGAAAATTGAGCCAACACAAAAAAGCGGCGGTTTTTTCACTTGATGAGTTGCAGGTGGAGTTTGCCTCCCCGGATGAAAACGCAGAAACCCGGTTACTTAATCACGAACTTTCTTTTAAAATTGATGCTGCCATTGAAACACTTCCACAACGCTGCAAAATAATTTTTAAGCTGGCCAAAGAAGATAAATTAAAGTATAAAGAAATTGCGTTATTGCTGAATCTAAGCATCAAGACAATAGATAATCAGATGGCCACTGCGGTGAAAAAACTAGCTGCTGTATTAAATATTCCCGTCAAAAAGCCTTCGTCCAACTAATTGTTAATTTTTTTTTAACATTCATAGGGGATTTTATCTTTTCCTGTCTCTAACAAGATACAAGATATGAGCATCGAGAGAATTTCCACATTACTGTCAAGAAAACTTGCTGGAGAATCCACAGCTTCTGAATTGACTGAACTGACTGAATTACTCAAAAAATTTCCCGATCAGCAGATTTCGGCAGAGTTGCTGGAGGAATATTGGAATGTATTCGCTGAACACGATATTGATTTTTTGGAAGCTACCTATCATCTGCATTTAAACCGGATGAAAGCAGGGGGATATGACCTGGCTGCAAATAACACTGACGAAGAACCGGAGAACAATTACCGGGCATATCACGGAAAAAAAATTAGAAAATTGCTTGCCGCATGTATTTTTGCCGCAGCAACTGTTATGTTCTTTTTTATCTTTTTCAACAACGATAGAAAGACATTTGCTTCCGGCAATAAGGAAACTATAAAGAGCCCGCAAAGCGAAGTAAGTACAAAAAACGGGTCCCGCACTAAAATTCAACTTCCCGATGGTACTCAGGTATGGCTAAATGGCAGTAGCAAACTCATGTACGATAATGAACATTTCAGTGCGTCAGTTCGTGAAGTATCTCTAACAGGCGAAGGCTATTTTGACGTTGTAAAAAATGCCGCACGGCCATTCATTATTCACACCAGTAAAATGGACATCAGGGTGCTGGGCACCGTTTTTAATGTGCGCTGTTATCCGGGAGAAAAAAAGACAGAAACAAGTTTAATAAGGGGCAGTATTGAAGTGACTTTAAAAAACAGGAAGGATAAAATAATGCTGAGGCCGTCGGAAAAATTAATTATAAGTGATGAAGAATTGACGGCACCGGCAAAATCAGTGGCAACCAATAAAATGGCTGATAAGGTAATTACAAAGGATATCATAGTACTGCGTCACTTAACCGTATTGCCGCAGGATAGCACGATTGTAGAAACAGCGTGGGTAGAAAACAGGCTGGTTTTCAGCAGCGAAACGTTTGAAGAAGTTGCCTTAAAGATGGAGAAATGGTATGGAGTAGAAATTGAGTTTGCAAATGAAAATTTGAAATCCGAACCTCTTACGGCGACTTTTACAAAAGAGACTTTGGCTGAAGCATTACATGCACTGCAGGTGGCTACTAAATTTAATTTTAAAATAAACAATAACCGCATCACCATTTCAAAATAAAATTATGTAGGAAGAAAATAGATAAAAAAACCCAGGAGAATGTTGACGCATTTCCCGGGTTCAGAAAGGCTAACATGGAAAATTTGAAAAACGCTCAAGTGGATCAAACTTCCTTTTTGTATACATTAACCAAAAGACAAACATATGAAAAAAAACAAACGGCTGCAAGCTTTGGGCAACCGAAGCAAGTTTAAAATTTTACTGCTTATGAAATTGATGACCCCGGTGTTGCTCATTTTTATGACGCAGCTAACTGTTTCTGCTAAGGGACAGGACAAGATTACCATCAAACTCAAAAACATTGAGCTCACGAAAGCGATGTCACTGGTGGAAAAACAAAGCGATTATCGTTTTGTGTACAATAACAATTTGATCCCTGTCGCAAAAAAGATTGATGCCACTTTTAGAGAGGCAGATTTGCCCGAAGTGATGACAAAGTTGCTTACCGGTACAGGTTTGTCTTATAAAATTATGAAAGACAACCTTGTTGTATTGTACCAGCGGGACGATGAAGTAAAAGATCTTACTGTTAAAGGGACAATTACTGATGAAAACGGAAGAGGACTCGAAGGAGCCAGCATTAAAGTAAAGGGAAATAAAACAGGGACCTATACAGTTGCCTCGGGCGAGTATTCATTAGCTGTACCCGATAATGCTACGCTTATAATTTCTTACGTAGGGTACGAAACAGTTGAAATTGCAGTAGGAGGTAGAACTACCATCGATGTTAAATTAAAAGCTGCTACTCAAAAAATGGATGAGGTTGTGGTGATTGGTTATGGTAGCGCAAGCAAAAGAGACCTGACAGGATCAATTACAAAAGTAGCCGGGAAAGATATCGCCGATAAACCTAATACTAATCCGGTTGCATCTTTGCAGGGAAAGGTAGCCGGTTTGTCAGTTGTTAACAATGGTACTCCCGGTGCAGCTCCGGACATCAGGATCAGGGGAACTGTAAGTATAGGACAGGTTCATCCTTTATATGTAGTGGATGGTATTTTTAACGATAACATTGATTATATCAATCCGAATGACATTGAGTCTATAGAAGTACTGAAAGATCCTTCTTCATTAGCCATATTCGGTGTAAAAGGCGCCACAGGTGTTATTGCTATTACCACTAAAAAAGCCAAGGCAGGCCAGGTGGTAGTAAACTTCAATACATCTTACGGAACAAAAAAACTGGTAGATAAAATTAAGCTTGCAGATGCCACCCAGTTTAAAACCTTGTTTGATGAAGAAAATGCCAATAATGGTGTTGCTACTCCAGACTATTCAGCCTTAACTGCCAATACAGACTGGATTGATGCTGTTACCCGGACCGGGAAATTTAATAATAATAACCTGAGTATTTCCGGAAGCACAGAAAAAAACCGTTTCAACTTCGGGCTGGGATATTTAACCGACGAAGGAATTATCAAGCACGAAAAGCTGGAAAAAATACTACTTTCTTTTGGGGATGAGTTTAAGGTGAATAAAGCCATAAAAATTGGCATCAACTTCAATGCATCAAGGCAAAATAATCCTTACAACGCAACCAGCGTATTGGACAATGCCAGAAAAGTAATGCCGCAGGTTTCGGCGGGCACAAAGCCTTTCAGTGTAGCGAATCCTTATGGCGGAGATAGCATGACTGTTAATTTGTATTCAGGCCTTGATAATGCGCTTCAAAATTCAGGTGTTGTAAATCCATTGCTTGAATTGGAAAATACATGGAATAAGCAGGTTAATATCGAGTTTAGAACTGTTGCAAGTGTTTATGGCGAAATTAATTTCCTTAAATATTTCAATTTCAGATCAACTTTCTATGCGGATATGAGCACAGTGAATAACAGGCAATATTCACCGCTTTATTATGCTTATGACCCATTAAATAACACCCCTTACCTGTACGGTGCAAAAACACAGGTGAGTGAGAATGACAACTCTTACAAAAAATTTCAGCAGGACCATATCCTTACCTTCAGAAAAAGTTTCGGAGATCATAATTTAACGGCAACTGCTGGTTTTACTTCTTACTATTTCGGCAACTTCAACAGGTCTGGCGTTGCTAAACCCTATACTACCGGTAATGCCTTGCCAATACCTGATGATAAAAGATTCTGGTACATGACCAATGGTTTTGAAGATCCAACAACATCACTGGCATCTTCCTCTCAAAGCGAATATTCAACAGTTTCAATGCTGGGAAGGATATTGTACAATTACAAGCAAAAGTATTTTTTAAACGCATCTGTCCGGGATGACGCTTCCTCACAAATCCCCGAAAAAAATCGTCACCAGCAATTCTGGGCACTTGGAGGCGCATGGGAAATATCCAAGGAAGATTTCATGAAGGGACAAACGTTTTTAAACTATCTTAAATTAAAAGGATCTGTTGGTGTGTTAGGCAATCAAACAGCGGTAGACCCCAATGGATTAACCATCAATTATCCATTTTATCCAAGATTAAATACAGGTATCGCAGCAGTTTTTGGCACCAATATTTATGGTGCTGCACAACCTTCCTATGTGCCTAATCCAGATTTGAAATGGGAAACCGTTTCGGCCCAGGAAGCAGGATTTGAATTGTCAGCCTTTAGAAACAGGTTGCATTTTGAAGCCAATTATTTCAACAAAACTACCAATAACCTGATGTCATATCTAAGCAAGGCTTCCATTGGTTTGCCGGATCAGCTGACAAATGGTGGTAGTTTAAGAAACTGGGGTGAAGAATTTTCTGCCAGCTGGAACCAGGCTGTTAACCGTGATTTTTCTGTTAATATCGGAGGCAATATTACCTTCTTAAAAAACAAAGTATTAAGCATTGCTGAAGGTACGGTGGCAGGGTATTTCTCAAGAGCATTTCAAAACAATGGATCAGCTGAAAGCCGTACCCAGCCAGGACTTCCTATCGGTTCTTTTTACGGGTACGAAGTAGAGGGGCTATATCAAAGCTATGCTGACATCTTGAAATCACCGGTTGCCTCTGCTATCGGAGCTTACAGGCCAGGCGATTTTAAATTTAAAGATTTGAATGGTGATGGAAAAATTACTGCTGATGACAGAACTGTTATTGGTAATCCAACACCTAAGTTTACCTATGGTACGTCCGTTAATTTAACTTATAAAAGTTTAAGCCTGGCGGTTGATATGGGCGGCGTTTATGGTAACCAGATTTTCAGAACCTGGGGTTCGCTTGAATCTCCGTTTCAGCGTGTAAATTACTCTGCAGAAAAAATCAATAGATGGCATGGTGCAGGAACTTCCAACTGGGTGCCTATCCTTAGCCAGGGAGATCGCTTTAACTACAACGGCTCCAGCTATAATATTGAAGACGGAAGTTATTTCAGAATCAGGAACGTACAATTGGCTTTTAACTTCAGCCAGCGTTTACTTTCAAAGGCAAAGATTAAAAACTTAAGAGTATACCTCAATGTTCAAAATGTGAAGACATGGAAAAACAATTTAGGCTATACTGCTGAATACGGTGGTGATGCAACTGCGTTTGGCTATGATAATGCAGGAGGTGCGATTCCCCTGGTATCTACCGCAGGTTTAAATGTAACTTTTTAATCTTTTTAAATTTATTGATATGAAAAAAAATAAAATTGTATTACAGATAGCAATGGCGGTGCTGCCGTTGATGCTGCTAACAATGGGGTGCGCAAAATTTTTGGATAGAAAACCCTTAACAGCCACCCTGGATGATTTAAAGCAGGGAACGTTGGAAGCGCAGAGTTTTGGCCTGTATAATACCTTAACTTCTTACGCTGGTTTTTCCACTTTGCCATGGCTTGACTTTCACAGCATACGGGATGATGATGCACAAAAAGGCAGCAGTACAACTGATGGCAAGGAGATTAATACGGAGTTTGAAACCTTTCAATATTCCAAGGATGACTGGGCTCCCAATACTTACTGGAACGATCGCTATTATATGATCAACCTTGCAAATAAGGAATTGTATTATGCCGATTCTTTAAAAGTGACCGATCCTGCATCCTTAAGAAATATTGGCGAAGCCCGCTTTTTCAGGGCCTATTGCTATTTTGATTTGGTGAGAACTTACGGAGAAGTGCCGCTGATTAATTTCTATTACACCAATGCCGCGGATGGAATTAAAGCGAAGTCTCCCGTTGCTGCAATTTATGCGCAGATTGACGAAGATTTGAACCTTGCTGCACAATACCTTCCGCTAAACTGGTCAGTAGGTGGAGCTAATATCTATCCGGGCCGTCTTACAAGAGGTGCTGCAAACACCTTATGGGCTCAAACGCATTTGTTCAGGGGCGATTGGGCACAGGTTGTAAGTCTTTGCAACCAGGTAATTCAGTCGCAGCAATATAGTTTAACTACCAATTTTCCTGATATATGGAAGGATGGTTTAAACGGAGCTGGTAAAAATGGTCCGGAATCAATTTTCGAAGAGCAGAGCTATGTAGGTCCGAACAACACGCCCAATAAGGGAACACAATGGGGAACAAGCCAAAATGTGAGACAAGGCGGCGCCAGTAATGCATGGAATTTAGGCTGGGGATGGAATACACCTACACAAAAACTGGTTAGCGCCTGGGACAGTACAGATCCGCGGAAAAGCCAGACAATTTTATATTCCGGCCAGTATGACGGCGGACCGGCAGCTGGTGGATACGGAGCTACATTACCGGCTTACAGTCCGGGTACCGGTTTGGATCAGCCCTACTGGAATAAAAAAGTGTATTCTGATCCGGCCATGCGCCAGTTTACAGGACAGATTTTTGGAAGCGGCGGGGCCGATTGGATCAACCATAGAATACTGCGTTATGCCGATGTGATTTTAATGCTGGCAGAAGCCAGTAACGAATTAGGTGATGGTGCAACTGCTGCGACTAATTTGGAACTGATCAGGAACAGGGCAAGTGGTAACCTTGGACCAACGCGTACTATTGTAAAGCCGATTCCATTTGTTGACCAGGACCAAATGCGTGCTGCAATCAAAAATGAACGCAGGTTTGAGTTTGCAATGGAAGGTTATCGTTTCTTCGATTTGGTTCGCTGGGGCGATGCTGTTAAAGAACTTGGCAGCCTTGGTTACACCAACCGTTGCCGGTACTATCCTATACCGCAACAGGCCATCAATTTATCCGGAGGTATCCTGGTACAAAACCCTGAGTGGTAAAAATGCAAACAAAAGTTCACACTTTAAAAATCTAATTATGAACATAAGGAAAATAATGACTAAAAATGTCGTTCTTATCATAGCCTTCGGGAGCCTGCTGGCAGGTTGCCAAAAAATAACCCACCCTGCTTTGGGAGATTACACAAAAGATGCTAATCCTGTAGGTGGTCCTTTGAAATTTTATGCCGCTTTTGATGGCACGTCAGATAATCCGTTGATGAACGGGGTTGATAGTATCAGGGCAAATTTTCCTTCAAGCAATACTGCGGCGGTGGGAGAAGGTATTTCTGGCAAAGGCTACAAGGGCAGCGAAACGGCATTTGCGCAGTATGCATCTGCCAATGATTTTACATCTGCCACCAGTTTTACCATTTCTTTTTGGGTTAAGAAAACGCCGCAGGCTGCAGGCAAAGGAACCAATTTTGCTTTTGCGCTCAACTCGTCCGGATATAGCTGGACCAATTTAAAAATGTTCCTGGAGTTTGAGGATGCAGGCAACCCAAGCACGACAGATTCTGCCGCCGCTAAATTCTATTTATTCGATCAGTGGTTTGAATTTACCGGCGTAAAACGGATGAAAAATGTACTGAACGGACAATGGCATCACCTCGCATTTACGTACGATGCAACCACTTCGGTGCTTACGCCTTACATTGATGGAGCGGTACCAACCAATTTACCCGCCGGGTTTGGCAATGTCATCAATAATGGAGCGCCTATGGGACCGCTCAACTTTAATTCCGGCAAAGCAGTTACCGGGCTTACCATCGGCGGTGCTGGTGAAGAAGCGTACAAAGCAAATTCATGGATGGGATATTTCGACGGACAACTGGATCAGTTCAGGTTATATGGTACGGCTTTATCCGCCGCAGATATAGCAGCGTTGTATTCAAATAAGCAATAGGCTTTCAATTCTTTTACATTATAAAGAGGGTTGCAAAGATTTTGCAGCCCTCTTTATATTTATAGTTCTTTGATGTTTGTTTAAAATTAGAATGAAAAAGATGTTACTATTTTTTAATGTAGTCAAGTACTCTTTTTGTTTCTTCGGGATAAATGCTGATATAATGCGAACGTATCAATGCTGCAGTGGGCTCGGCTTTACCGGCTAAGAATACTGCAATAGCCCGGGAGGGAGATAAGGGCATGTGGCAATCAATACAATTGCTTTTTAAATTGATGGGAGACGCAGTCTTAAGGGTACAGAAATTTCCATGCTCAATTGTGTGACAAGTTATGCAGCGTTGCGAGAACAAAGCGGTTTTTCCTTTTTCATTTTCGTGCGTATTATGGCAGGTATTGCAGGTCATTGTATCACTCATTCTGTAGCACTTACTTGCCCGCAATAAGCCATATTGATTGCCATGTACATCGATTGAATTTGTGTTCGGCGTTGTGGTATCTATTGCATAAAAATCAGCAAGTTTGTCGCCGGCCTTAAACTGAAAGGAGGGCTTTGTTTTGGTTAATCTTCCGCCATGACAGGATGCACAGAGATCCATGTTTTGTTGCCTGGTTAAATGTGCAGGATTGATGATGAACTTTGCTTTTAAGGCAGTTGGATTTTGACTTTGATAGGCTACATGTTCAGCAGCGGGGCCATGACATTTTTCACAATCCACGCCATAGATGATTTGATTGCGGTCGAAAGCTTCGGGTTCTTCATTTTCGTCGGTAAGTGTTTTCGCAAAAGTAGTATGGCATTCCAGGCACCGGGAAGTGATGGGCCGGTTAAAGATAATTTTGTTCGGGTAACCAGGGCTGTTAGACCATTGATGCGCTGCGGAAAAATAAGTCACGGGCAATTGAAACAGCCAATTTTTATTCCAGTTTAAAAAAGACTGGCCCATGGTACCGGAGCCAATAACAATATCCATACGGCGGGCAATTTTTTCGATGCCATTGCTGTAACCAACCTGGTAAAAGCCGCTATCCCTTTTTTCCATGGCAACCAAATGGCCGGTATCGTAAACAAAGATATTGCCGTCTTTATTAAAACTACCTTTTATAAATTTTTCTTCAGCAATTCTGGTAGTTAGGTAATGGGCCGTGTTAAGATGGGTATCGTAGATATTTTTGTGACATTGGGCGCAACTGGCAGATCCGGCAAATTGATTAATTGAAACGGTTGGAGTTACGGGCAATTTTTCCTTTTCGGAGTGAATGCATTGTGAGAAGAAAATTACAGCAAATGCAACAATAACAATGGTAAGAAAAGAACGAAAGTATGGTATAAATATTTTCATAAAAAATGAAGGTACAACCCAATGCTGCCAAGTTAAATCAATAAAATACAAACACCAAAAACTCAGGTTAAGCGCTGATGAAATAACTTACTTTTACAATAACGGATTTTGCATTTTTTAAAACCTTTTTATGCTTGCCAGCCGAATCATTTATTTAATTTTTTCTCCTGTTTTATTCCTATTTTTTTCGTGCAAAAAATCCAATACATTATTTACCAGCCTGTCTTCTTCTGAAACAAATGTGCAATTTCAAAACACACTAAAAGAGCAAAAGGCATTTGGCATTTTATATTACCTGTATTATTATAATGGTGGCGGCGTATCCGTTGGAGATGTAAATAATGATGGATTGCCGGATATTTATTTTACCGCCAATAGCCACGCAGGCAATAAATTATATATTAATAAAGGCAATTTTAAATTTGAAGACATTACTGCAAATGCTGGTGTAGCCGGCAGTTCAGACTGGTGTACCGGTTCAACCATGGCAGATGTAAACGGTGATGGTTTACTCGATATTTATGTTTCGGCAGTAAACATAAATGGAAAAATAAAAGGGCACAATGAGTTATTTATAAATAACGGACCATCTAAAACAGCTCCCGGAGAGGTAACGTTTACAGAAAGTGCCGCCCAATACGGGTTGAATTTTTCAGGGTTTACCACACAGGTCGCCTTTTTTGATTATGATCATGACGGAGACCTGGATTGTTATATTTTAAATCAATCGCACAAGGCCAATGAAAATATTGTAGATACAATCAACAGGAGAAAATTTGATCCGGAAGCAGGCGATAAATTAATGCGCAATGACATGAACACGCCGCTAAAAAAGTTCACTGACGTTTCTGCGGAAGCAGGTATTTATCAAAGCAGTTTGGGGTATGGCTTAGGTATTTCGGTTGCAGATATCAACAATGATGGGTGGGAGGATATTTATATCGGTAACGACTTTCATGAGAATGATTATTACTATATTAACAATGGCAATGGAACTTTTACAGAAAGTGGTGCCAAACATTTTAGACATTACAGCCGATTTAGTATGGGTAATGATATAGCTGATTTTAATAACGATGGTCAATTGGATATTGTAACAGTAGATATGTTACCGGGCGAGGAAAAGACCTTAAAAACCTATGGCAGTGATGAAAATGCCGACACCTATAAATTCAAGCTCATCAGCAATGGCTTTCAGTACCAGTATTCAAAAAACTGCCTGCAACAAAATAATGGCGATGGCATTAGTTTTAGCGAGGTTGGTTTATTGAGTGGTATTTCGGCAACCGATTGGAGCTGGGCTCCCCTCTTTGCTGATTTTGACAACGACGGAAATAAGGATTTATTTATATCAGGCGGTATTGTGAAACGTCCAGTGGATCTTGATTACATTCGTTTTGTTTCAGACTTATCTTTCAGACAGGCAATGAATAAGACAGATCAATATGATGCGGCGGCATTGGAAAAAATGCCTGATGGAGCATCACATCCCTTTCTTTTCCAGGGTGCTGGGAACAGCCATTTTTCAGATGTCAGCGATAGCTGGGGTACTGGTGAAATGAAAGGTTATTTCAACGGCTCAGCTTATGCCGATCTTGACAATGATGGTAACCTTGATATCATAATTAACAGCCTCAATGCACCAGCTGTAATCTTAAAAAATAATGCGCCAAAGAAAAATTACATCACTGTTTCTTTTAAAGGCGACAGCTTAAACAGTTCAGGCATTGGCGCCAAAGCCTATGTATTTGCCGGCAAAAAAATACAATACCAGCAACTGATGCTTACAAGGGGTTTTGAATCTTCCGTTGAACCAAGGCTGCATTTTGGTTTGGGTGATGCAGCAATTATTGACAGCCTCTTGATCGTGTGGCCCAATCAGCAATACCAGCTATTAAAAAATGTAACTGCTGTAAACTCTTTATTGGTGCAACAAAAAGATGCCAATCAACATTTTGATTACGTCACATTCTTCCCATCACCCAAACCGATATTACAGGATATTACAAGCCAGGTTAAGTGCAACTGGAAACACAGGGAAAATAATTTTATTGATTTTAATAGCCAGTATTTGATTCCGCATATGCAATCCACACGCGGACCAAAAATTGCGGTGGGTGATATTAATAAAGACGGACTTGATGACTTCTTTGCTTGCGGTGCCAATGGTCAGCCGGGCAGTCTGATGGTGCAGACTAAAGAAGGAACATTCGTACAATCGGATACAACCGTGTTTAATAAAACTACAAACAGTGATGAAGTGGATGCCGTTTTTTTTGATGCAAATAATGATGGTTTTCCTGACTTATATGTTGTAAGCGGGGGCAACGAATATGCTGACGGCAATGCGGCTTTGGCCGATAAACTATACATCAATGACGGCAAAGGACATTTCGCTTTGTCAACAGCGCAGTTACCGGTTTTGCTAACTAATAAAAGCTGTGTGGCAGTCGCGGATATTGACCAGGATGGAGATACTGATTTGTTTATTGGCGGCCTTGCAAATGCAAAAGAATTCGGGCAGCCACAGTCTTCGTTTTTATTGTTGAATGATGGTAAAGGCAATTTTAAACCTGCAGCTGAAAATATCATTTCTTTAAAAGAAACAGGAATGGTAACAGCAGCAGTTTTTACAGATATTAATAAAGATGGTTGGACTGATCTGGTAATAGCAGGAGAGTGGATGCCCGTAAAAATATTTATCAATAATAAAGGAACATTTAAGGAAACTGATTTGCCTGTATCCTCAGGTCTTTGGCAATCTCTATATGCTGCAGATGTAAATGGGGATGGTTTTACGGATATATTAGCGGGTAACTGGGGGCATAATTCCAAACTATATGCAGGTAAGGATGGTCCCTTAAAATTGTATGTAAAAGACTTTGATAAAAATGGCTCACCGGAGCAGGTAATGACGTATACAATAAAGGGAAAGGAATATACATTTTTAGCAAAGGATGAATTAGAGCGGGCGCTACCGGTGTTGAAAAAGGCCTATGTTACTTACAACGAAGTAGCCGGTAAAACTGTACAATACATGTTTTTTGATTTATTTAAAGATTACCGGGAGCTAAAAGCTGAAACCCTTACCAATACCTGTTTTATCAATGATGGTAAAGGAGGTTTTGCGAATGTGCCGCTACCCGAGCAGGCACAATTTGCACCGGTGTTTTCATTTGCAGCGCTGGCAAATAACCAGTTTTTAGCAGCGGGTAATTTTTATGGAGTAGTTCCCTACGAGGGCAGGTATGATGCGCTGCAACCTACCATTTTTTCTTTCTATAAAGATCAAAACACTTTTACTAAAGTAGGCCTGTTGCCTGAAATAGACGGTGAAATAAGAGACGCAAAATGGATTAATTATACGGGTGGACGAAAAATTTTAGTGATGGCGAAAAATAACAGCGGACTTGTTTTTTTACAATCCAGCGGTCAATAAAAAAATTATGAAAAATAATAGCATACTTGTTTTTATTACATGCCTGCTTATTTTGGGTTGCAGTAAAGCCAAAGACGCAGCAACTGTAACGCCACCGGCCCTTGCAATAAAAGTAAGCACCATTTACCTTAATACGATAGCCTTTGATAATACCGTTTATGGAACAACTGTTCAGCCCTTATTAAAGGTACAGTTTAGCCAGCCGGTAAAACAGGGTACTGTTGCAACAGCTATTTCACTAAAAGATGCTGGCGGCGTTACTGAAGCAATAACTGTTAGTTTATCAAATCATGACTCTGTGTTGTTGATCCAACCTGTTTCGGCATTAAAAAATCTTTCCAAATATTTTTTTAAAATAACAACTGCACTTCAATCCGCCAGTGGCGGTGGACTTAGTAATGGCATAGATAAAAATTTTATTACACAAATTGATTCAGCCAATAAATTCCCCGTTATCAGTGACAGTTTATTATTGGATAAAATTCAGCAGCAAACTTTTAAATATTTCTGGGATTTGGGCCACCCTGTTAGCGGATTGGCGAGGGAAAGAAATACCTCTGGCGATATTGTTACCGCAGGCGGTTCAGGATTTGGCATCATGTCTATTGTAACCGGCATCAACAGGAATTTTATTACCAGAACGGAGGGGCTCGCCCGTATGCAAACCATCGTTGGGTTTTTAAAAAATACTGCCCAAAAAGTGCACGGCGCTTTTCCGCATTGGATGAATGGTGCTACTGGCGCCATTGTGCCTTTCAGCAGCAAAGACGACGGGGCTGATCTTGTGGAAACGGCGTATTTAATGCAGGGCTTGCTTACAGCAAGGCAATATTTCAATGGCGGCGATGCGGGCGAAACCAATTTGCGAAACGATATTAATATCTTATGGAATGGCGTCGAGTGGAACTGGTTCCGGCAAAACAACCAGGATGTATTGTACTGGCATTACAGCAATATGTATGCATGGGATATGAATGTGAAAATACAAGGCTGGAATGAATGCCTTATAACGTATGTACTTGCTGCATCATCCACGACGCATACTGTGCCAGATTCCGTGTATAAAAGTGGGTGGGCTAAAGGTTCGGCATTTGTAAACGGCAACAGTTATTATAATTATACACTGCCGTTGGGGCCTGAACTTGGAGGACCGCTGTTTTTTTCTCATTACTCTTTTTTGGGCATCAACCCAAATGGTTTAACGGATAGTTACGGCAACTATACTACGCAAACCAAAAACCATACACTGATTAATTACAGTTATTGCGTTGCCAATCCGCAGAATAATTACGGCTACAGCAGCAGTTGCTGGGGACTTACCGCAAGCGATATACAAGATGGCTACAATGCAAGTTCGCCAACCAGCGATGTAAGTGTAATCGCACCAACGGCGGCCATTTCTTCTTTGCCTTATACACCAGCGGAATCGATGAAAGCACTGCACTTTTTTTATTATACACTGGGTGATAAGTTATGGGGTGAGTATGGATTTTATGATGCCTTTAGTTTGAAAAATGTATGGTTTGCCAACTCAACACTGGCAATAGACCAGGGACCAATAATTGTGATGATTGAAAATTACAGAACAGGATTATTGTGGAAACTGTTTACCAGTTGCCCGGAAGTAAAAGCAGGTATGTTAAAGCTTGGATTTAAAGCGCCTTACCTGTAAACAATTCTGAAATAAAACACGAATAGTATAAACGAACTTATGAATAGTAAAAAAAATCACCTCCTGCTATTGGCTGCTATGCTGTTGTTCCAGGCGGGTTGCTCAAAATCTGGAGGAACTACGGTAACGCCGCCCGTTATTCCTCCTGTTATACCACCAGTTACTGCCACCAACGACATGGAATGCTGGCTGACAAAATCTGATCAGACTATATTGCTTCAAAAGCAAACAGCCGTACTTTCATTTGTAACAACGGCAAACAGTAATGTAAATATTGAAGTAGATTCTGCCCAACGTTACCAGGCTGTTGAAGGCTTTGGGTACACCCTCACAGGCGGCAGTGCTTATGTAATTAACCGCATGGAAGCTGCTGCCAAGGCCAGCTTGCTGCAGGAATTGTTTGGGACTTCATCCGGCAGTATTGGCGTTAATTACTTACGCATCAGCATCGGCGCATCAGATTTAAATGCCACCACATTTACTTATGATGATGTGCCCTCAGGGCAAACGGATCTAAACCTTGCAGCCTTTGGTCTTAACCCGGATAAAACAGATCTGATACCATTGTTAAAAGAAATACTTGCCATTAACCCCAATATTAAAATACTGGCAACACCATGGTCGGCACCGGTTTGGATGAAGGATAACAACAGCTTTAAAGGCGGTAGTTTAGTGCCTGCTAACTACAACGTGTATGCGCAGTATTTTGTAAAATACATTCAGCAGATGAAGTTGGAAGGCATTACCATTGACGCCATTACGCCACAAAACGAGCCCCTCAATCCCAACAACAATCCCAGCCTTGTAATGACGGCTTTGCAACAGGCCGATTTCATAAAAGGCAGCCTGGGCCCGGCATTTCAAGCCGCCGGCATCACCACCAAAATTATTGCCTACGATCATAATTGTGATGTGCCAAATTACCCGCTAACCGTATTACAGGATGCACAGGCCAACCCATTTGTAAGTGGATCTGCTTTTCATTTATATGCCGGCGACATCAGTGCATTGTCAACTGTACACAACGCTTATCCTGATAAGTCGCTTTATTTTACAGAACAATACACGGCATCAACAGGGGATTTTGGCGGCGATTTAAAATGGCATGTTAAAAATGTATTGATCGGTTCCATGCGCAACTGGAGCCGCACTGCCCTTGAATGGAACCTGGCCAATGATGGTAATTACGGTCCGCATACGGATGGGGGCTGCACAACCTGCAAAGGAGCTTTAACCATAACCGGCTCATCCATTTCCCGTAACGTTGCTTATTACATCGTTGCACATGCGGCGAAATTTGTACCGTTTGGATCAACGCGAATTGCAAGTACAGTCTCAGGCAATTTACAAACGGTGGCTTTTCAAACGCCTGATAATAAAAAGATTTTAATTGCAGAAAACGACGGCGGCAATCCTATTTCATTCAACATTAAATACAATGGTAAATGGGTGGCCACACAACTCGCTGCCGGTGCTGTTGCAACATACATTTGGTGATTTTAAAATTATAAAATATGAAACAAAACATTGTCCTCTTCCTCGTAATCCTGCTGAGTGCATGCAGTCAGCCATCCGGCAATAAGGCAGTTTCAAATGATAAGCCATATTCTGCCGAAGGCAAAAAAGTAGTTGTGTATTCTACCGCCGACAGCAGTACGCTGCGCTTGTCGGCCACCGATACGTTATCTTTTAAAACGCTTGCCCAGCCGGTTGAAACACAGGTATGCGTTTTTGTAGATCCATCAAAAACTTTTCAAACCTTCCTCGGAATTGGTGGTGCATTAACAGATGCTTCCGCAGAAACATTTGCCAAATTGTCTCAACCAAAACAGCAGGAATTTTTACGGGCGTATTATAACGACACAACTGGCATAGGCTATACGCTGGCAAGAACAACCATTCACAGCAGTGATTTTTCCAGCGCCAGTTATACGTACATAACAGAAGGTGATAAAGAATTAAAGTCGTTTAATGTTAATCATGATAAACAGTACCGCATACCATTTGTAAAACAAGCTATCGCTGCGGCAGGTGGTAAACTGACTTTGTTCGCAAGCCCCTGGAGCCCGCCTGCATTTATGAAAAGCAATAATGACCTGGCGCACGGTGGAAAACTAAAGCCGGAATTTTACCAGGCCTGGGCCAATTATTATGTGAAGTTTATACAAACCTGGCAAAGCGAAGGCATTCCAATCTGGGGCATATCTGTGCAAAATGAACCCATGGCTACACAGCGCTGGGAGAGTTGTGTTTTTACTGCGGAAGAAGAAAGGGACTTTCTTAAGAACAATCTTGGCCCAACTATGCATAAAGAAGGTTTGGGGGATAAAAAAATAATTGTATGGGACCATAACCGTGACCTGATGGTACAAAGAGCCAACACAATATTCAGTGATCCCGAAGCGTCCAAATACGCATGGGGTATGGGTTTTCATTGGTATGAAAGCTGGAGTGGCGGAACAGAAATGTATGAAAATGTAGGCAGAGTACATGAGGCATGGCCTGATAAAAACCTGATGTTTACAGAAGGTTGTGCAGAAAGTTTTAAGGCAGGCGGTTATTATAACTGGGCGCTGGGCGAACGGTATGGCCGCTCGATGATCAATGATTTTAATAATGGTACAGTTGGGTGGACAGACTGGAATGTGTTACTGGATGAAACCGGTGGCCCTAACCATGTACAGAATTTTTGTTTCGCACCAATACATGCCGATACCAAAACAGGCGATCTGATTTACACCAACGCCTATTATTACATCGGACATTTTTCAAAATTCATCCGTCCTGGTGCAAAAAGAATCAGCAGTGCGGCAAGCCGCAGCCAGTTGTTAACTACCTCTTTTAAAAATGAAGATGGAAAAGTAGTGGTAGTGGTCATGAACCAAAGCAATGCGAAAACAACTTACAATCTTTGCATCGGCACTTCAGCGGCAGAGGTTACTATATTGCCACACGCCATTCAAACACTGGTGTTATAAACGTATTTCAATAAGGATAGCCGATGATCAACAAAAAAATAAAACTGCTGGTTACGATTGTACTGCTACTGTTGAATATTTCCTGCGGAGCACAGAAAGTAAAGCCGCATGCTGCAAATGCACCTGCAAGGCAAACGAATTTATCAGACAGCGCATTGCTGGATGTAGTACAAAAGCAAACCTTTAAATATTTCTGGGATTTTGCTCATCCGGTATGTGGTATGGCCAGGGAGAGGAGCAATGAAGATGCCGGCTACGGTCATGAAACAGTTACCACGGGTGGCACAGGCTTTGGTATTATGGCTGTAATTGTTGCAACAGAACGTGGCTGGATTACAAGGGATACCGCAGCAAAATTTATGCGCAAGATGGTGAACTTTTTATTGAAAGCCAATTCGTATCATGGCGCATTTCCGCACTGGATGGACGGCGCTACCGGCAAAACAATTCCCTTCAGCAGGAAGGATGATGGGGGCGATTTAGTGGAAACCTCGTACCTCTTCCAGGGCCTGCTTTGTGCCCGGCAATATTTTAACCGGGATAACCCTGTGGAAAATGAATTCAGAGCAAAGGTAGGCTGGATGTGGACTGGTATTGAATGGAGCTGGTATACCCACGAACAGGATGTTCTGTTTTGGCACTGGAGTCCCAACAACGGCTGGGCGATGAATTTCCCCGTGCGTGGTTTTAATGAGTGTTTAATTATGTATGTTTTGGCAGCAAGTGCTGATGAGTATCCCGTAACTGCCGCGGTATATCATCGTGGCTGGGCACAAAGTAATTTCTTTAAAAACGGAAAAACATTTTACGGCTATACGTTACCGTTAGGCTTTGATTACGGAGGTCCACTGTTCTTTTCACAATATTCTTTTTTGGGGTTGAATCCAAATGGATTAAAAGACAAGTATGCGGATTACTGGGTGCAAAATAAAAACCATACGCTTATCAATCACGCGTATTGTCTGGATAATCCCAAAGCGTTTAAAGGTTACGGCGAAAACTGCTGGGGACTCACCGCATCGGATACTTACAATGGCTACAATGCTTTTTCACCAACCAACGATGAAGGCACTATTACACCAACGGCAGCCTTATCGGCCTTTCCATATACGCCGGAATATTCAATGAAAGCACTCAGGCATTTCTATTATGATTTGGGCGATAAAATCTGGGGGGAGTACGGTTTTACGGATGCATTTAATGAGACTAAAAACTGGTACTCAAAAAATTACCTGGCAATTGATGAAGGTCCGATTGTAGCGATGATAGAAAATTACCGGAGTGGCCTGTTGTGGAAATTATTTATGAGTTGCCCTGAAATAGGCCGGGGATTAAATAAACTTGGCTTTACCTATGCAGGACAAACAAAGAATGCCTTGGTTAAGTAAGCCATTTTAAAAAGATAATTCAACAAAGCATTTTATGTAGATTTGAAAAACTGAATACGATACGATTGTATTGGCGGATTTCTTTTTTATAAAAAGAGGAAGCAAAATCTGCCGGAATTTTAAACGGTTTCAATTATTGCCATGCCAAAAAAATCATCTCTGTTGTTGCTATTCATTAGCAGCTTTCTTCTCCTGTCAGCACAAAAAATAAATTTTAAAGATGGGTATCCTAATAATGTTAATCCCATCGGTATTGTAAAAAATATTTCTGACAGCACATTGCTTGAAATAGTACAGCGGCAGACTTTTCGTTACTTCTGGCATTATGCGCATCCCATAAGCGGACTGGCACGCGAAAGAGATGTGGCCGTGCATGCAGTATCCTACTGGGATTATATTAATGAAGCCTGGGATGAACCCAATCTAAGCAAAACAATTTTTGGTGGTGAAGACTGCGCCATTGGCGGCACCGGAATGGGTATTTTATCAACCATCGTTGCGGTACAACGTGGCTGGATTGGTAGAGACACGGCTGTAAAAAGACTGATAAAAATTGCCGACTTTTTATACAAAGCAGATTGTTATCATGGCATATACCCGCACTTCATGAATGGTACCACCGGCAAAACTGTTCCGTTTGATCGCCTGGATGATGGCGCGGACATTGTGGAAACATCTTACCTGCTGATGGGTTTTTTATGTGCCAAAGAATATTTTACTCGTGATGCCATCACTGAAAAATATTTACGCAAACGCATTGACCAAATGTGGGGAGCTGCCAACTGGAACTGGCATACCAAAGGCGAGAACAAAAGATTGTACTGGCACTGGAGCCCACGCAATGATTTCGATATGAACTTCCCCGTATGGGGCTACAATGAGTGTTTAATCACGTATATCTTATCAGCAGCATCACCCAATCATAGCATTTCCAGAAACGTGTATGACTCTACCTGGAGCGGCAGCTTTGGCTGGCAAAACGGAAAATCGTATTATGGTTATAAACTGCCTTTGGGCAATTATGATAAAGACAGGGGTGGCCCGCTTTTCTTTGAACAGTACACGTACATGGGCATCGATCCAAATGAATTGAAAGATGATCATGGAACCGACTATGCGGAACAGACAAAAAATCACACGCTGATCAATCGGGCCTATTGCATTGAAAATCCCAATCATTATAAAGGCTACAGCGCCCGGTGCTGGGGGCTTACTGCCGGCGATAGTTACAAAGGATATGTAGCGCACAGTCCGGAAAATGACAAAGGCGTCATTCAACCGACAGCAGCCATTTCTTCTATGCCATACACACCCAAAGAAAGTATGGAAGCACTCAAATATTTTTATTACGAGCTGGGAAGTAAAATCTGGGGACCATTTGGTTTTGCAGATGGCTTTAGCATTCATCACAACTGGTACGCAAAAAGCCATCTCGCTATCGACCAGGGGCCAATCGTAGTGATGATAGAAAATTACAGAAGCGGCCTGATCTGGAATTTATTTATGAAGATTCCGGACGTGCAAAATGGATTAAAAAAATTGGGTTTTAAAAGTAAATGGATAAAAGACTAACCAGGTGGGTCACCCCAAAAAGGGTGGCTCACCCGGTTAGTCCACGTAAATAAAATTAAGCCTCTCAAACATGCAGGCAGCAAAAATAAAATTGGTGGTATTGTGTTGCAGCGTAATTGCAATGGCCGCCAGGTGCAATGCGCAGCAAAGAAATACAGGCAAAATTACCTCTTATAAAAAAGTGTTTGGTGGTATCGAAGGAAAAACTGCGACATCCATTTTTGATATCCATGCTTATTCAGATCACATTATCCGCGTAAGGATTTCAAAAAATAAAACGCTTAATAGTTTTTCTTACGCATTGGTCGATAATCAAATTCCATTGTTTGAAAATTACTCAATTAAAGAGGAGGGCAATTCTATAACACTTTCAACCAATGCCATCAACGTAGAAATTGAAAAAGCACCAGCCTTTTCAATAACCTTTAAAAATAAAGCTGGCCAAATCATTAATGAAGATGTAAAAGGCACTTGCTTTGGTACTACCTTTTCAGGAGACAAAGCAACGGTCTATAAAAAATTACAGGAGGGGGAGCGCTTTGTAGGCCTGGGTGAAGCGCTGGGCAATCTTGATAAAAGAGGAATGGGCATAACCTTAAATAACACTGACAATTACAAATATGGCGACACCCGTTTGCCCATGTACATAAGCGTTCCGTTTTATATAGGCATACATCATCAGGACGTATACGGCTTGTTTTACAACAACAGCTATAAAAGTTTTTTCAATTTCGCATCATCTACACCCAACTTCAGTTCGGTAAGTTTCGAAGGTGGTGACATGGATTATTTTTTTATGTACGATGAATCTCTTGCAAAAGTTATCGAACACTATTCATCCTTAACAGGAAAAATGCAGCTGCCCCCAAAGTGGAGTATCGGCTATCACCAAAGCAGGTGCAGTTATTATCCGCAGGAAAAAGTAACCTGGATAGCGGAGACGTTCAGAAGGAAAAAAATTCCGCTGGATTGCATTGTATTGGATGCTGATTACCAGCAGGGGTATCAACCCTTCAGGGTAAACAAAGAGCGGTTTCCTGATATGCCCGGGTTGGCAGCCAGTCTTGCTAAGATGAATATAGAATTAACAGCCTCGGTTTATCCAGGGGTAAAAATTGACAGCTCCTACGAATTATATACCGATGGGTTAAAGAAAAATGTGTTTATAAAATATGCAGACGGCAGTTTATTTAAAACGGAGATAGCCCCGCTGCCTGTTCTTCTGCCCGATTATACCAATCCCAACACAAGGGCCTGGTGGATTGATAAAATGAAATGGTTGCCAGACAACGGTATACATGGTTACTGGAATGACATGAATGAGCCAGCCGTGGCTGGCAGTTATTTGCCGGATAACCTGGTCTTTAATTTTGATGGGCACGCAACCAATGCTCAGGAAGCAAAAAATGTATATGGTTTTCAAATGGCAAGAAGCAGTTATGAATCTGCAGTTAAATACGGAAATGGCAGGCGGCCTTTTGTATTAACGCGTTCAGCCTTTGCCGGCGTGCAGCGCTATTCTGCCGTATGGAGCGGTGATAATACGGCCAGCGATGAAGGTTTGCTGAGTGGTGTGTTGCTCAACAGCCAGATGGGCCTGTCGGGCATTCCTTTTGCAGGGCCCGATCTGGGTGGTTATATCGGTGATGGAACAAAAGATTTGTTTAAACGGTGGATAGAAGTGGGCGTATTTTCTCCTTTTGTAAGAAACCACAAGGGCTTCTTTACGCCTGACAATGAGCCCTGGAGTTATGGCGAAGAAATTGAAGGCATTGCAAAAACATTTATTGAATTCCGGTACCGAATGATGCCATATGTTTACTCCGCATTTTACGAAGCCTCCCAAACAGGCATGCCAATAGCAAGAAGCCTTTGCATCAACTATCCTTTTGATGATAAAGTGTATGACAATGTGTACCAGTACCAGTTTTTATTTGGAGCTGCCATGCTGGTAGTGCCTGTAACATCATTGGAAAATAATAAGAAAATATATTTGCCCAAAGGCGTTTGGTACAATATATATTCGGACGAAAAAATAACCGGTGAAAAAAGCTGGACACAGGATGTGCCGGCTTATCAAATTCCGGTTTTTATAAAAGCATCTTCTGTCATACCCATGCAGAGTGTTGTACAGTCAGCTAAAGAAAAGCCATCCGACACCCTGTGGTTGCATGTTTACAACGGAAAGGAAAAAAACAGTTTTGTATATTATGAAGACAAAGGTGATGGAATGGAATATCAAAAAGGCGGCTATTGTAAAAGGGTGATCACATTTGATCCTGTTCAAAAGCAGCTGTTGCTTCAAACACAGGAAGGAACCTACCAGTCCGATTTCAAACAACTGCAACTTGTTTTTCATGGTTTTGAAAATGCAATAACAGGAGTTAGTATAAACAAAGGCAATGACCGGCCATTACAGGAAGGCTGGGAAAAAATGTTGGACGGTTTGCAATATATGGAAGACCTGTATGATCCGGCTTATTATCAATCGGTAAGAAATGCAGAGCAGGTAAGCACTCAAAAAATCATCACCATTGAAAACAGTGCGAAGGCCATTTTGGTGCAATGGAAATAAAAGATTTCGGGAAGCCCGGAATATAGTTTGAGAAGTAAATAACCGGTTAAATCAAATTGAAACGAAAGGCTGCAAAAGATAATTATGGAACAGGCTTTGCATGTAAGGGGATTTAGTAAACCGGAAATAAGATGAACTTACGGGCTTATCAAAGTACTTTTGTAGAATAAAATATCACTCCGACTAATCCTGCATGTTTAAATAGAATAAATATATTTTATGAAGCCTCTATTATCGCCAGTGCCAATGAATATTAAAACAACAATTGGCATCTTAAGAATCATCATCGGCGCAATGATGTTGTACCATGGTGCCGAAGTTTTTAACGCAGTACAAATGAAGGAATATGCACAATCGGATATGTTTAAAACTTCTTCCTCGCCGGCGCTGATGCCTTACATTGGTAAAGGTGCCGAATTTCTAAGCGGCCTGTTGTTGTTGCTCGGACTATTCACCAGGATAGCCGCTGGCATACTGATCGTGAGCATGTGTTACATCACCTTTAAAATAGGTCATGGAAAATTCTGGTACGAAGATCAGCATCCTTTTATGTTTGTTCTTTTCGGGCTGCTGTTCTTTTTTGCCGGTCCCGGCAAGTGGAGTATCGACCATATCCTTTTTAAACCCAAATCAAAATATACTACCTACAAATGATTATGTTACCAGCTTCAATATTTCAATTTAGCATCGTTGCGGCGCTCCGTTCAAAAATAGTACTACTATTAAGCATTGGCTTCCTGTTTGGGGCGTATAATTTACAGGCACAGTACAAGCAACAAACCTATTGTAACCCCATCAATATAGATTACGGCTATACGCCCATTCCCAATTTTAGTGAATGGGGCAGGCACCGGGCTACGGCTGATCCGGTGATTGTTACTTACAAAGGCGATTATTATTTGTTCAGTACCAACCAATGGGGTTACTGGTGGAGCAGCGATATGCTAAACTGGAAATTCATTTCCAAAAAATTTTTGCGCCCCTGGAACGGAGGCGTGTATGATGAATTGTGTGCCCCAGCAGTTGGCATTATCGGCGACACCATGATTGTTTTTGGTTCCACCTACACCAGCAAATTCACCATCTGGATGAGCACCAATCCAAAAGCGAACGAATGGAAACCACTGGTCGACTCATTTGAAATGGGCGGCTGGGATCCCGGCTTTTTCACTGATGATGACGGCAAATTGTATATGTACAATGGTAGCAGCAACAGATATCCGTTGTATGGCATTGAGCTCAACCGGCATACTTTAGCGCCAATTGCTTATCGAAAAGAAATGTATTTCCTGGAGCAGGATCGCTACGGCTGGCAACGCTTTGGCGAAAACACCGACAATACTTTTCTGGACCCATTTATTGAAGGTGCTACTATGAATAAACACAATGGAAAGTATTACCTGCAGTACGGCGCACCCGGTACAGAATTCAGCGGTTACGCCGACGGTGTAGTGGTAGGCGATAACCCGCTGGGGCCGTTTACACCCCAATCAGATCCGCTGAGTTACAAGCCTGGTGGCTTTTCCAGGGGAGCTGGCCATGGCGCTACCTTTAAAGATGTCAACAACAATTACTGGCATGTGTCAACGTCTATCATTTGCGTAAAAAATACTTTTGAAAGAAGGATTGGCATCTGGCCTGCGGGCTTCGATAAAGATGATGTGATGTGGTGCAATACGGCATTTGGAGATTATCCGCACTATTTGCCAGGTGCAACATCGCCAGGCGGAAGGCCAGAATGGATGTTGCTGAATTATAACAAGCCTGTTGTGGTTTCCTCTACTTTGGCCAGCTATTATGCAAACAATGCAGTGGATGAAAGCATAAGAACCTACTGGAGCGCTGCTACCAGCAATAAAGGTGAGTTTATTCAAAGTGACCTGGGCAATATTTCAACCGTTAAAGCAATACAAATTAATTATGCTGACCAGGATGTGGACAGTTCCTTTCTGGGAAAGTCACTCGGCGTATTTCATCAATACAAATTATACTATTCCCTGGACGGTAAAAAGTGGAGCGTACTAAAGGATAAAAGCAATAATAAAACGGATGTACCGCATGACTATATCGAGCTGGAACAACCGGTGGAAGCACGGTTTATTAAACTGGAAAATATTCACATGCCCACCGGGAAATTTGCCATCAGTGGCCTGCGTGTTTTTGGAAATGGACACGGAGCAAAGCCATCTGCCGTGCAAAATTTTATTGTGCTGCGAACTGAAAAAGACAAACGCAGTGCCTATATAAAATGGAGGCCTGTTGACAATGCGTTTGCTTATAATATTTATTATGGCACTAACCCGGATAAATTGTACACATGTATTATGGTGCACGATAACAATGAATATTGGTTAAAAACAATGGACAACCAGAAACCCTATTATTTCAGCATAGAAGCCATTAATGAAAACGGCGTTTCTCAAAAAAGCACGCCGATTAAATCAGAGTAATTATGAAAAATCAATTAATATTCCTTGCATATATTTTGCTGACGGCCGTGATGCCTGTAAAGGCCCAGACAGAGCCATTCTACAATGATATTCAGTCCTTCAAAAAACAGGACAGTACAGCATTTCCACCGAAGCATGCCATACTTTTTGTTGGCAGTTCTTCCTTTACGAAATGGACAGATGTACAAAGTTATTTTCCTGATTATCCCATTGTGAACCGGGGCTTTGGCGGGTCTTCGTTACCGGATGTAATACATTTTGCCAATGATATCATTATCCCTTATCTGCCTAAACAGATAGTAATTTATTGTGGCGAAAATGACTTGGCTGGTTCGGATACCACCGTAAACGGAAAAGTAGTTTTTAACAGATTTAAGCAACTATTTACCCTGATAAGGCAGCAGCTGCCGACGGTATCCATAGCCTATGTTTCAATGAAGCCAAGCCCTAGCCGAAAACACTTGTGGCCAAAAATGACAGCTGGCAATACGTTGATTAAAAAATTCCTGGCCAAACAAAAGAAAACGGCCTTTATTGACGTATACCATAAAATGTTTAATGCCGATGGCACTGTTATGAACGATATTTTTTTGGAAGATAATTTACACATGAACGCAAAAGGCTATACCATCTGGCAAAAAGCGATTGCGCCTTTTTTACTGAAATAATAAAACCAACAACATGAAATTGCTTACAAAAGTCCTGGCAGTAGTACTGTTTTCTATTTCGCTGCAGGCAGCAGCACAAAATAGTGATGCTGTTAAATCCGATAGCTATCGGATGAAAACCTTCATTGATGTACTCATGAAAAAAATGACCCTGGACGAAAAACTGGGCCAATTAAACTTACCCGGTGCGGGTGATATTGTTACCGGCCAGGCATCCAATTCTGATATTGGTAAAAAAATACGGGAAGGAAAAGTAGGAGGTCTTTTCAACATTAAATCGGTCGCTAAAATTAAAGCGGTACAAAAAGTAGCGGTCGAAGAAAGCCGCTTAAAAATTCCGATGATTTTTGGTATGGATGTCATTCACGGTTACCAGACAACCTTTCCCATTCCGTTAGGCATGTCGTGTATCTGGGATATGAACCTGGTGGAAAAAGCAACCCGCATTGCAGCCACAGAAGCCAGTGCCGATGGTATTTGCTGGACCTTTAGCCCGATGGTGGATATCAGCCGCGATCCACGCTGGGGAAGGATTTCAGAAGGTAACGGGGAAGATGCTTACCTCGGATCGAGAATTGCTGCGGCAATGGTCAAAGGTTATCAGGGTGATGATCTTTCAAAAAACAATACCATTATGTCGTGCGTTAAACACTATGCTATGTATGGTGCTGCTGAGGCCGGCCGCGATTACAATACAACAGACATGAGCAGGGTGAGAATGTACAACGAATATTTGCCACCATACAAGGCAGCTGTAGATGCCGGCGTTGGAAGTGTGATGGCCTCTTTTAATGAAGTAGATGGTATACCGGCTACCGCCAATAAATTTTTAATGACCGATGTATTACGCAACCAGTGGGGGTTTAAAGGATTTGTGGTAACAGATTATACCGGCATCAATGAAATGGAAGCGCATGGTATAGGTGATCTTCAACAGGTTTCGGCACTGGCTTTAAAAGCTGGTGTTGATATGGATATGGTAGGCGAAGGTTTTTTGACCACCCTGAAGAAGTCACTTGAAGAAAAGAAGGTGACACAACAGCAGATAGACATGGCATGCAGACTGGTACTGGAAGCGAAATATAAATTAGGCTTGTTTGAAGACCCATACAAATATTGCAACGAGCAGCGTGCCGCCACAGAAATATTTACACCAGCCAACAGAAAAGTGGCAAGGGAGATTGCTGGTGAAAGCTTTGTGTTGCTGAAAAATAAAGGAGGATTACTACCCCTTAAAAAAAATACAACCATTGCATTGATTGGCCCATTGGCAGATGCGAAGGAAAACATGCCCGGCACCTGGAGCGTGGCTACTGATTTCTCTACACCAATATCTGTGTTACAAGGATTGAAAAATGCAGTAGGTAACCAGGGAAAAGTTTTATATGCTAAAGGATCTAATCTCGATGCAGATAGCATGATTGAAGAGCGGGGTACCATGTTTGGGAAATCGTTGCACAGAGACAGCCGGCCAAAGGAAGTTATCCTGAAGGAAGCACTTGATATTGCCAGCCAGGCAGATGTTGTTGTTGCTGCTGTAGGTGAGTCATCAGAAATGAGTGGCGAGTCTGCCAGCCGGTCGGACATTGGTATTCCAAAATTACAACAGGAATTACTGGAAGCTTTAGTGAAAACCGGCAAGCCTGTTGTGCTTGTATTGTTTGCCGGAAGACCCTTAACCTTAACATGGGAGAATGAGCATGTGCCTGCTATTTTAGATGTGTGGTTCAGTGGAACAGAAGCAGGAGATGCAATAGCCGATGCTTTGTTCGGAGACGTAAATCCATCCGGAAAATTGAGTACAACTTTCCCCCAGAATATTGGCCAGGTGCCTTTGTATTATAACCATAAAAATACCGGTCGCCCCTTGCCTGAAGGGCAGTGGTTTCAAAAATTCCGCTCCAATTACCTGGATGTATCCAACGATCCATTATATCCCTTTGGTTATGGTTTAAGTTACACCAGTTTTTCCTACAGCGGCATTACTTTAAGCAGTAATACGATAAAAGGAAACCAGTCCATTACGGCTACTGTAACGGTAACCAATACGGGTAACAAAGCCGGCAAAGAAGTGGTGCAATTGTACACCCGCGATTTGGTGGGTTCTATCACCCGGCCGGTAAAAGAATTAAAAGGTTTTCAAAAAATTACATTGGCTGCGGGTGAATCAAAAAAAGTGACTTTTACCATTAGTAACGCTGATCTTAAATTTTACAACAGCGATTTGAAATATGTTGCTGAGCCAGGCGATTTTAAATTATTTATTGGTGGCAACAGCAGGGATGTAAAAGAAGCTGATTTTAAATATCAGTTGTAAATACGCATTTAATATTATTTTATAACACAGGCCGGCTGATTAGCTGGCCTGTGTTATGCGACAAGGCATGATACTGTTCTTTTATGAGTTTAATCTATCTGCCTGTTCAGCTGCATACAACACCAGCCACAAACGGGCAATGCAGCTGCAATAACAATTGCCCGGTATTCACCTAAAAAAAATTGAGCAACCAGCGCCCAGAATAGAATTAAAAAGGGATAAAAAATCAGCAATGCGCCTACGACGATTGAATCAAAATGCCCTGACAGGGCAGCCTTTTTTTCAATCAATTTTTTCAGGATAAAATAAAATGGCCAGTGTAAAACCAAACCGGCAAATCCGGGCAAAAGCAACAAGGCCGTTTTGATTTTGCTGAACTTTATCCGGAAGGTGGTCTGTTTTTTTTGACGATCAGTTGAATCAATTTCATATACCCTTTGTTGCAACTGCTGCTGTATGGCGCCCGTGATATTATTGAGTTGCCGGCCATTTTCACCGCCCGTATTTTTCATTATGTCTGATCCGATGCAGTCGCCGATATTAACATGCACATTTTTTCCGAACAAGAAGAAGCTATTATAATTAAGGCCAATTGGCAGTATTTTTAATGGGATATTTTGCTGCCATGCTGTAAGCGCAAGCCTGGCAGTTCCTTTTTTCAACGGACGCAAATGCCATTCATTTTCCGACCTGCCTTCTGTAAAGATCAAAACAATACCATTATTCTTAAACAGCTCAATGCAAGCCGAAAAAGTAGAGTAATTTTCCTCCAGGTTTTCCACGCCTTCACTCACCCTGTATACAGGTAATATTTTCAATGAACGCAAAAAGACGCTGATCAATTTTCCTTTAAAAGCATCACCCCGGGCAAGCGAATAAACCGGCTCGTCAAATAAAGTGCATAGAATAATAGCGTCTAAAAATGAGTTGGGATGATTTACCGCAAGCAATAACGGGCCCTTATTTTTCAGCAAAGCTTTCTGGTTAATTTTGATATCCCGGCAGTAAAATTTAATAGCAACTCTTGCTACTTTTTTTACGATTTGGTAAAACATCCTTTAAGATAAGGGAATTAGAAATTGAGTGAATAAAAAGTAACAGTTTTTTGTAAGTATCCAAATATTTGCCATCTAAATAATGAAGCTTTGGCACCGAAAAAAATATATTGGACTATGTTTAATTTAGCAGCGGATCAATTGGGAAATTGATCATCATTTCATAATCGCCGCCCAAATGTTTAAGGCTATCTTTCCAAATATCATCCGGCGACGGGTGAAATACCAGGTTTCGTGTAGCCGTTACCGTTAGCCAGCTTTTTTCTTTCAGCTCGTTGTTTAACTGGCCTTCACTCCAGCCGCTGTAACCAATAAAAAAGCGCACCTTATTAAAATCCAGCTGCTGGGTTTTAACCATTTCAGAAAGTTTTTCAAAATCGCCTCCCCAGTAAACGCCTTTCATTACTTCCAGACCGCCAGGCACCTCTTCGGGGTACTGATGCAAAAAATGTATGGTATCCATTTGCACCGGGCCGCCGTAATAAACTGGTATCGGAAACCCGTCAAAGCCGGTCATCAGTTCATCCAGCGTTTGTTCAAATTGTTTGTTTAGTACAAAGCCAAAACTACCCTGTTGCTGGTGTTCGCAAATAAAGATTACCGTGCGCATAAAATTCGGGTCCTTCAAAAAAGGATCGGCTATTAATAATATACCTGCAGCGGGAGAAATCATGTTTGTAAAATAATTCAATTATTTATGTTACCGAAATAATCAGTGGCTTATTTTTGAAATGTGATTTAGTTCTAAAACCTTCGTTAAATTTACCTTTTACAATACCATAACCGGCTAAAAGCCCCTGAGTAATTTACTTTTGCAAGCATGAAGAAAATTTTTCCCGTTATTACTGTTTTAATATTTCTATCACTGTTGGGAATTATTTTCTTTCAGATACTTTGGATAAAAGGCTCGCTGCTTTCAGGCGAACAGAAGTTCAGGGATCACGTTGCAATGGCCACTTACCAGGCATCGGTAGACCTGATGTCGGAAAAAGGGAATTTAATACCACTCACCAAAAAGGGAGGCTTCATTTTTCCAAGTGAAGGATTGCAAAGAGATATCTTCAGACCGACTATTTCACAACGGTATTCTAAAGATGAAATAAGGCAGATTATCCGGAAGGCTTTTGAAAAACAAAACCTGGAAAATATTCCTTTTGAATTTGCTATTGGTTCAACTACGCTTGTTGTGGAAGAAATGCAATCAGACAACTTTGTGAAAGTGTACAACGATTCTGCAAACAATAAGCCTGTAGTGGTGCCGTTGGAACCATCTCCGGGCAGCTTGTCAGAAGGGCTGTCGGCTGATGAAGTATTGATTCTGATTGTGCCACATGTAAAAAGTTTTGTCTGGCAATCCATGACTTGGTTTATCGTTGGCGCAATTGTTTTCACCATCATTATTATCTGTGCCTTTTTTATCACAGTAAGGGCGCTCATCAAACAGAAAAAACTGAGTGAAATCAAATCTGATTTCATCAACAATATGACGCATGAGTTTAAGACGCCGCTTGCTACTATTTCACTTGCTGTAGATGCGTTGAAAAATGAGAAGGTGATCAATGACAGGGAAAAAATGAACTATTTTACCGGTATCATAAAAGAAGAAAATAAGCGCATGAATAAACAGGTAGAAACCATACTGCAGGCAGCTTTGCTGGATAAGCAGGAGGTTCAGTTAAACCTGAAAAAATTGCATGCACACGAATTAATAAACAGCGCCTTAAACAATATCAATTTACAGGTAGAAGAAAAACACGGGCGTCTTAATGTACATTTTGGAGCCGCCAATGATTTGCTGATGGCAGACGATGTACACTTCACCAACCTGGTAAGCAACCTGCTTGATAATGCCGTAAAATACTCCGGCGATAACCTGCTGATAAAAATCAGTACGCAAAATACCGGCAATACATTTAAGATAAAAATAGAAGATAATGGTATTGGCATGAACAAAGAAACCCTCAGCAGGATCTTCGAAAAATTTTACCGGGCACATACTGGAAACCTGCACAACGTAAAAGGTTTTGGCCTCGGTTTAAGTTATGTAAAAACAATGGTAGAAGCGCACAAGGGTACTGTCAAGGCAGAAAGTGTGGTGGGCAAGGGAACCAGTTTTTTGCTGAGCTTTCCGTTAATAAGGGCTTAGACAATACCAGTTAATTTAATATTCACGCACACCTGTTCTTTACTATTCATCCACGAATTAGCCGGTGAACCCCTTCCCGGATAAAATACAATTTGCTTCACCTGATTTTACTGCCGGCACACTGATTCACCGGCATGTTTTACTCGCATAGTTTGTTTGTTTTTTATCCTATGATTTTGGATTGACTTTCTCAATTCCGACAACAAAAAATCCGGCTTACTTACTTCTAAATATGATCGGCCAATTAAAATAGTCTGAAAAATTAAAGGCCTTGCTTCCTTGTTTATATGATCGGTTTTGTTATTTAAAGTGATGCATCCGCCGGATATTTTAGTATGCCATTTCCAGTAAAACTTGCTGAAATTACATTCGTCCTGAGTAATCCACATAAAACGCACAGTAATCCACAGGGTTGTTAACATAAGTAAACTGCTTTTTCGGCTGATACTTATACTGGTGTTAATTCTTCAGCTGTGGATAAAAATCTTTTTCCCTTATTTGGTAAGAAGGTGGGAAAAAGTGTTATTTTGTGTGAATATTTATTCATTAAGTGTAATTCAGCTGTAAATGACAGGTTTTCTTGGCGAATACGAGGTTACAATCGACCCCAAGGGACGGTTTCTTGTACCTGCTGCTTTAAAAAAGCAGTTGGTGGAAGAAGGCGCACACCAGTTTGTTATCAACAGGGGATTGGACAGCTGCCTGAGTTTATATCCCATGGACAGCTGGGATATTTTGTATGCCAAAGTAAGTAAGCTGAATGATTTCGACATAAAGGCGAGTGCTTTTAAAAGACGTTTTTTAAACGGTGCTTCAAAGGTAGAACTTGATACGGCAGGAAGATTACTACTACCCAAAAATTTGATGGAGTATGCAAGTTTGGTGAAAGACGCCGTGCTGATATTTATTGGTGATAAAATTGAAATCTGGGATAAAATTAAATACAAAGAGTTCTTTGAATCTTTTTCACAGGATGAGTTCAAAAAAATGGCGGATGAAGTAATGGGGTCAAAATCCGAAAGCTAAAAAAGCAGATCAATTGAAAGGTATGGAAGAGGAAAATCAACAGCTGCCAAACAATCAAAGAGACGCAGAAGCTGGTTACCACGTGCCGGTTTTGCTGAACGAATCAATCGATGCCTTGTCAATACAGCCTGACGGTGTGTATGTGGATTGCACCTTTGGCGGTGGCGGTCACAGTCGTGCCATTTTACAACGCCTGGGCCAAAAGGGAAAACTGGTTGCGTTTGACCAGGATGATGATGCCAGGAAAAATTTGCCGGATGATGAACGGGTAATTTTTATACCTCAAAATTTTCGTCACCTGCAACGTTTTTTACGCCTGCATAAGATAACAAAGGTAGATGGTATTCTGGCTGACCTTGGTGTATCGAGCCACCAGTTTGATGAAGCCGGAAGAGGTTTTTCCACGCGGTTTGATGCCGGCCTCGATATGAGGATGGACCAGCGGCAAACCATTACAGCTGCTGCCATTTTAAAAACTTTTACCGAATTGCAATTGCATAAAATGCTTGAACAATACGGGGAAGTAACCAATGCAAAAACGCTTGCCAAAACAATCGTTCAGCAAAGGGCTTTAACATCCATTAAAACAATCAATGAATTTAAACAGGCCGTACAATCTGTTGTGAAAGGGAACCCTCAAAAATATTTTGCCCAGGTATTTCAGGCGCTGCGTATTGAAGTGAACGATGAGTTGGGAGCTTTAAAAGAATTGCTGCAGCAAATTCCCGCATTATTAAAGCCCGGTGGCCGGGCGGCTATCATTACTTTTCACTCTTTGGAAGACCGGTTGGTAAAGAACTTTTTTAAAGCTGGCAGTTTTACAGACACCGGGGCGGATGATATTTATGGCGGCAGACCGGAAAGCCCGTTGCTGGTAATTACCAAAAAACCGATTCTGCCGGGCACTGCAGAAACAAAACAAAATAAAAGATCAAGAAGCGCCAAACTTAGAGTGGCAGAAAGAAAATCAGACGTATGATGTCAGGTGCAATTAATCGCTGAACTAAGGCAAAGATTTGACAAAACAATTAATTAAAAGTGCAAGAAAATATAAAAACACCAGGCAAAGCACCAGGACGTAAAGCAGACTGGAGGCGGTTTTTAAACCATCAGTGGGTAGTCGAGAATATTCCCTTCTTTTTATTTTTAGCGGTGCTGGCCGTATTGTATATCTACAACGGTCATTATGAAGATAAAATAACAAGGAAGATTGGCGCAACGGAAAAGCACATTAAGGAACTGGAATACGAATACAAGACCATCAAAAGCGAAGTGATTTTTAGAAGTAAGGCAAGTGAACTGGCCAAAGCGGTAGAGCCATTGGGATTGAGAGAACTTACCACCGCACCCGTTTTGCTGGATAGTATCGCTGCGGCAAAACGGTAGCCTCCGGTAAATCTCAGGGGCATAATAAAAATGAAAAATATTTAATCAGCATATAAAGCCGTTGGGGTCTTTCTTTAAAACGAAGAAATAAGCGGCCAGGACGATCAGTATTTTGGATATAAAAAAAGACATATTATGGAGGGTGTACCTCAGTTTTATTGTGATGATAGTACTGGGTGCAATTGTGATAGGCAGGGCATTTTATATTCAAACCGTTGAAGGTAAATTCTGGAGCAGGATGGGTGACAGTCTGCATTTAAAATATATGCCGCTGGAAGCAGAAAGAGGTACTATTTACAGTGAAGATGGGAATATGCTGAGTACATCCATCCCGATTTTTGACGTGTATGTTGATTTTGGAGCAGATGGTTTAAGAGAAAAAGGGGGCAAACGGTTTAAAGAAAATGTGGACTCGCTGAGTATTTACCTGGCACGGCTGTTTAAGGATAAAACAAGTGCCGCTTATAAAAAAGAAATGCAGCTGGCCTATAAAAATGAGGACCGCTATTATACATTGAAAAAAAAGATATCATTTGTAGAATACGCACAGTTACGTGAGTTTCCATTGGTAAAACAGGGGAGGAATAAAAGCGGGTTCATTATTGATCCGAGAGATAAGCGCATCAATCCGTATGTGTTGCTGGCTAACAGAACAATTGGTTTATCAAGAGACAATGCTACCAAAAATGTGGGTATAGAACAGAGCTATGACAGTGTGCTGAGAGGTACCAGTGGGCAACGTTTGATGCGATATATTGCCGGCGCCTACATGCCGGTGGAAGGTGCAGAACTGGAACCGGAAAATGGTAAAGATGTTATCACTACGCTGGATACTTACATGCAGGATGTAGCAGAGAATGCATTGATGAAAATGCTGGTTGGCAATAATTCATTGCACGGAACTGCGATTGTGATGGAAACAGCTACCGGTAAAATAAAAGCCATTGCCAATTTGGGCCAGTTGAAAAATGCAGATGGTACGGTGCAAAAAGACCAGGCAGGCAACAGTATTTATGCCGAGGATTTAAATTATGGAATTGGTAAAGCTACCGAGCCGGGTTCCATCTTTAAACTCGCCACCCTGTTAAGTTTGCTGGAAGATAAATACGTAACCAAAAATTCGCTGATAGATTGTGAGGGAGGAGTAAAGCAGTTCTACGGTTTAAAGATTCACGACACACATCCCAACCATGTACTTACGGTGAAGGATGCTTTTGCAGCAAGCAGCAACGTTGCTTTTGCAAAAATGGCTGACCAGTATTACCACGCACAACCATCCAAATTTATAGAGCATTTGCATCACCTGCGGTTGGATACCATTACAGGTATTGATATCACCGCGGCATCCGGGAGGCCGTTGATTAAAAAGCCGGCTAACCGCAGCTGGGCGAATACCACTATACCTTTCATGGCACATGGGTATGAAGAACTGGTAACACCGCTGCATATGCTGATGCTTTACAATGCGGTAGCCAACAACGGCAAAATGATGAAGCCTTACCTGGTAAATTCTGTTAGAGAATATGGCGCAGATATTAAAACGATACATCCGCAGGTAGTAGTGGAAAAAATTTGCAGCGATGAAACACTGGCCCAGCTAAAAGAATGTTTGCAGGCAGTAGTTGACAGCGTACACGGAACAGGACATAAAATTTTATTTGACAGTGCATACGCTATTGCAGGCAAAACAGGTACTGCAGTTACAGCACTTAATAATAAAGGATATAACAAAGGAAATAAAATTTACCAGGCTTCCTTTATTGGTTATTTCCCTGCCAATCAGCCAAAGTATACTGTTGCTGTGGTGATTCAAAACAGCAACGAATCAAAATTAGTGTACGGTGCAGATGTGTCGGGTACTGTGTTTAAAGAAATAAGTGATCGGATTTATGGCCGTTTTTTAGGCACTAAAAAATTCATCACCGCATCCGTTGATACAACAAAGTATAATTACTACGGGATGAAGAACGAATGGGGATCCATCTTTAATACACTTAGCCTGCCTTACAAAGATTCCGCTGCCGGTGGTTACTGGCGGTCGACCAGTATGCAAAATAATACGGCTGTTTTAAAAACACCGGCCTATACAACAACAGGTACTGCAATCATTCCGGCAGTAATTGGAATGGGATTAAAAGATGCTGTGTACCTGATGGAAAATAAAGGATTGAAGGTAATGGCTACCGGACGGGGAAGGGTTTTAAATCAATCATTACCACCCGGAGCTGCATTTAAAAAAGGAACAACTATAACACTGTTTTTAAATTGATGCTGAAAGATATTTTATATAAAGTAAGCCTGCGGACTGTAAAGGGTGATACCAATACAGCAATAAAAGATCTGCAGATTGACTCACGCAAAGTGAGCCAGGGCTCTTGCTTTATAGCCATTCGGGGCACCATTTCAGATGGGCATCAGTTTATAAATACAGCGGTTGAAAATGGTGCGGCTGCAATAGTTTGTGAAGCATTGCCTGCCAGTTTGAAAGATGGTGTTACGTATGTGGAAGTAGAGACCAGTGCAGTAGCCGCTGGCTTTATGAGTCATAATTTTTATGATGAACCTTCCTTGAAATTAAAGCTGGTGGGGGTTACAGGCACCAATGGCAAAACAACCATCGCTACTTTACTATGGAAGCTCTTCACAGCATTGGGCTATAAATGTGGTTTGATAAGTACTATACAAAACCAGGTTGGAAATGAAGTGATTTCATCTACCCATACCACACCGGACGTCATCAGTGTAAACGCGTTATTGAAAAAGATGGTGGATGCGGGCTGCACAAAGGTATTTATGGAATGCAGTAGTCATGCTATCCACCAGCACAGAATTACAGGATTACAATTCAGTGGGGCGCTGTTTAGCAATATTACCCACGATCACCTGGATTATCATAAAACATTTGATGAATACATCCGTGTAAAAAAATCCTGGTTCGATGCTTTGCCGGCTACGGCCTTTGCCATCAGCAATGCAGATGATAAAAGGGGTGCGGTGATGTTGCAGAATACTGCGGCAAAAAAATATTTCTACAGCCTTAAAACTATGGCTGATTTTAAAGGGAAGATTTTAGAGAACAGCCTCGTTGGTTTGCATATGCTCGTGAACGACAGCGAAGTTTATTTCAGGTTAATCGGCGAGTTTAATGCCTATAATTTGCTGGCTGTATATGGTGCAGCTATTTGTTTGGGTGAAGAAAAGGGCAACGTATTGCAGGTGTTGAGCAGCCTGGATGGAGCAGAAGGAAGATTTGACTATATGGTAAGTGCAAATGACCGGATTATCGGCATTGTTGATTATGCGCATACACCAGATGCGTTGCTGAATGTATTGGCCACCATCAAAAAATTAAGGCAGGGCAACGAGCACATTATTACTGTAATAGGTTGCGGTGGCGACAGGGATAAAACAAAGCGGCCTATCATGGCAGCAGCTGCATGTGAACACAGCGACCGCGTAATTTTTACAGCTGACAATCCGCGTAGCGAAGATCCGCTGGAAATTTTAAAAGAGATGGAAACAGGTGTAAATGTAGTGGCTAGAAAAAAATACATCACCATCGCCGACAGAAGAGAAGCCATCAAAACTGCAGTGAGCCTGGCTGTTAAAGAGGACATTATTTTGGTAGCCGGCAAAGGCCATGAAAAATACCAGGAGATACAAGGAGTGAAGTACGATTTTGATGACAAGAAAATATTAAATGAAATGTTTGAGTTGCTGGACAAGTAACTAATTAGCAAATTAAAAGGTAGCAAATTAATAAAGATAACAAAACATGCTGTATCACTTATTTCGCTGGCTAACACAAAATGGAATCAAATTCCCTGGCAGTGGCGTGTTTGAGTTTATCACCTTCAGGGTACTGTTGGCGGTTATTCTCAGCCTGGTGATAACAACGGTATTTGGTAAACGGCTGATCAGGTTTTTACAAACCAGGCAGCTGGGTGAAAGCGTGCGTGATTTGGGCCTGGCTGGTGAACAGCAGAAAAAAGGCACCCCCACAATGGGTGGTATCATTATCATCCTGGCCATCGTAATACCAACCTTACTTCTTGCAAACCTGGATAAGGTATACATACGGTTGATGTTGCTTTGTACACTATGGCTGGGTACCATCGGCTTTATAGACGACTTATTAAAAATCAGAAGTAAACGCAGGGCACAGGCGCTGGGGGATACCTACAAAAAAAGTGATGCTGATGGGCTGGCGGGCAGGTTCAAAATTTTCGGACAGGTGATGTTAGGTATCATCGTGGGAGCGACTTTATATTTTAACCAGAGCGTTGTGGTGCAAAGGGAAGTGTATAACCCGGATATTAATTTCGTAAAAGACTCGCTGTCTGGTTCAGGACAAAAATTGATGAGTGATTCTTTTAACATCGTGACCATTGATGGTAAAGAGCACCTTTTTGTAAAAGTAAAATCACCCATTGCGACCATACCATTTGTAAAGACCCACGAATTTAATTACGCAAAATTGTTGCCTCAAAGCTGGAGAGAATATACTTACATATTGTATATCATCATCGTAATATTTATGGTAACTGCAGTAAGCAATGGCGCCAATATAACAGATGGACTGGATGGGCTGGCAACCGGAGTAAGTGCGGTGATTGGTATTGGCTTGGGCATATTTGCCTATGTAAGCGGTAACATAAAGCTGGCGGAATACCTGAATATAATGTACATCCCCAACTTGGGTGAATTGTCCATTTTTATTGCCGCTTTTGTGGGTGCCTGTATTGGATTTTTATGGTACAACAGTTACCCGGCACAGGTTTTTATGGGCGATACCGGAAGCCTTGCCCTGGGTGGCATTATAGCAGCATTGGCCATCATTGTGCGTAAGGAATTACTGATACCATTTTTCTGTTTTATTTTTTTGGTAGAAAATTTAAGCGTGGTAATACAAGTAAGCTGGTTTAAATATACCCGGAAAAAATATGGTGAAGGCCGGCGTGTTTTTTTAATGAGCCCGCTGCATCACCATTATCAAAAGCTGGGATATCATGAAAGTAAAATAGCAGTTCGTTTTTGGATTGTAACAATACTTAGTGTGGTGGTGGCCATTGGAACATTGAAACTGAGATAAATTTTTTTCTAGAAAAACCCGGAAACGAAAAGGAGTTAAATCCAATTCAAGTTTTTCATCCATTACATCCCGAATTATGAAAATTAACTGAAGCCTAACCCGCTAAGTTCTATGCTGTTGAAGAACCATTTTTTATTACCATGGTAATAAGAAAACAACTGAAAAGAACCTTGTTAAATTCTTTGCTGTTGAAAAACCTATTTTACTATTACAACAACTGAATCAACAGAACAAATGCTCTGTCAAATTTGATGCTGTTGAAAAACCACTTTTTAAAGCCTTAACGGGCAATTATTTATTTGTATAAATGCATGCAGCAACAAACATAGCAGGTCAAAAACCGGTAGTTAACAATAACGCTAAAAAGCTGGCGATATTGGGTGCCGGCGAAAGTGGCGTTGGCGCCGCATTACTGGCAAAGCAACAAGGCTATGATGTTTTTGTAAGTGATGGCGGACCTATCAAAGAAATATACAGGGCCGAATTGCAGCAGGCCCAAATTGCTTTTGAAGAAGCGCAGCATACAGAAATCAAAATTTTATCTGCAGATGAGATAATCAAAAGCCCGGGTATTTCGGAAAAAAATGAATTGGTAAAAAAGATAAGAGCTAAGGGAATACCGGTTATCAGCGAAATAGAATTTGCCTATCGCTACAAAGGGGATAGCAAAATTATCGCCATCACCGGCAGTAATGGAAAAACCACTACTACTGCATTGATTTATCATATGTGCAAACTTGGTGGTAAGGACTGTGCCATGGTAGGAAACATCGGGTATTCGTTTGCAAAGCAGGTAGCTGACGACCCGAAGCCACTGTATGTTGCAGAAATAAGTTCTTTTCAGCTGGATGATATAAAAACGTTTCGTCCGGATGTGGCGGTGTTAACCAATATCACCGAAGATCATTTGGACAGGTATAATTATAACATTCAAAATTACATTGACAGTAAGTTTCGGATAGTAGAAAATCAACAACCCGGAGATGTATTTATCTATTGTCTGGATGATGAAACAACAGTAAAAAATATTAACAAGTACAACATTAAATCAACCTTATACCCAATTACCATGAGTAAAGAATTGCCGCAGGGAGCGTACCTGGCCAATGTAAAGATGCACCTGAAATGGAAAAGTGAAGAAATGCAGATGAGCATTGACGACTTTAAGTTAAAGGGTAAACACAATCAATATAACAGTATGGCAGCAAGTTTAGCCGCAACAGCAGTTGATATAAGAAAGGAAAAAATAAGGGAAGCACTGCAAACATTTGAAACCCTGGAGCATCGCATGGAACCCGTTGCTACAATAAAAGGCGTTGAATTTATTAACGACAGTAAAGCAACCAATGTAAACAGTACCTGGTTTGCACTGGAGAGTATGGAGAAGCCGGTTGTATTGATTTTGGGTGGTGTTGATAAAGGAAACGATTATTCAACCATGAAGGAAATGGTTGCTGAAAAAGTGAAAGCCATTGTGTGCATGGGTGCCGACAACATTAAAATTCACGAGGCATTTGAAACCCTTGTTTCAGCAATGGTAAATACTTCTTCAGCCGAAGAAGCTGTACAGGCAGCATTTCATTTTGCAACCAAGGGCGATGTTGTTTTGTTAAGCCCCGCATGTGCAAGTTTTGATTTATTCAAAAATTATGAAGACAGGGGCAACCAGTTTAAACAGGCAGTAAAGAATTTGTAAGTAACCTATACTTCGTTAGTAGTTTAATCTATGTTGATTAAAAACCACTAACGGTTGCTAAAGAGACGAACGGTGAATTGAAATAAATTGTTTAATAAAATCAACAATAAAATGTCCTAAAAAAAGGAATGGCAGATAACATCAACATAAAAGATTTTTTTACACCCAACATCAGTAATATGGGCGGTAACCTGGTTAGCAAAACCAGGGGCGACAGGGTGATATGGGCCATCGTTGTAATTCTTACGCTGGCAAGTTTACTGGTGGTGTACAGCAGCACCGGTTCACTGGCATACAGGCACAGTAAAAGCACGGAGAGTTTTTTATTCAAACAATTTGCGTTCATTATTTTAGGCGTCATCATTATTTATTTTGCGCACAGGGTAAACTATACCATTTATTCCCGGATAGCACTGATACTTTTTTTGATCGCTGTACCGTTGCTCATTTACACCCTCTTTTTTGGAACCAAATTAAATGAAGGCAGCAGGTGGATCAAGCTACCGGTTATCAACATGACCTTTCAAACATCCGACCTGGCAAAGCTGGCTTTATTCATGTACATGAGCCGGCAATTAAGCCGCAAGCAGCAGGTAATAAAAGATTTTAAAAAAGGATTTTTGCCCATCATTATTCCGGTGGGTATTATCTGTGTATTGATAGCGCCGGCCAATTTATCTACTGCTATACTGGTAGCAGCAACCAGCTTGTTGCTGATGTTTATTGGCCGCATCAGTACCAAACACATTTTGCTAACTATAGGGATTGCTGCGATACCGGTGATTATTTTATTAACTATCGCTGTAAAATATTACGATAAGGCGGAACATAAAACAGCGGAGCTGCCGGCAATTTTTTCTGCCGGAAGGATTCCCACCTGGATCGGACGTATACAAACTTTCATGTACAGCCATAAGGAGGACGACAATGAAAAATCATACCAGATCAACCAGGCAAAAATTGCCATTGCCAATGGTGGCTGGTTTGGTGTTGGTCCGGGCAACAGCAGTGCCCGCAACTTTTTGCCGCACTCCTACAGCGATTTTATTTTCGCCATTATACTGGAAGAGTACGGCTTGCTGGGTGGGACATTTATTGTGTTTATATACCTGCTGTTTTTGTACCGGTGTATCAGGCTGTACCGAAAATGTCCTTTTGCATTTGGTGCATTCCTTGCGCTGGCGCTCAGTTTTACGCTGGTGATTCAAGCCATCGCCAACATGGGTGTCAACGTAAATGTATTTCCAAATACAGGTGTAACACTTCCGCTAATCAGTATGGGCGGAAGTAGTTTTTTATTCACCTGTATGTCAATAGGTATTATTTTAAGTGTAGCAAGAAATGTGGAGCAGCAGGAAGGAAAAAGTGTTTTGGCAGAGGTAAAAGCGCCCACATCTTCTCAACAGGAAGAAGAGGAGTAGTAAAATTGTGTGACCAGCTTTTTGTCCTGTGTGCATCGTCGTTGTGTCACTCACTTGTACAAAAAAAGCAGTAAGGGACGTGAAGAGGACAGCAATTAGAAAACCACTAAAAAATTGAAAATAAAAAGTAAAAATTAAAAAGTAAAAAAGTGCAGTAGCCAAAAAATGAATGATGATCAAAACATAATTTCTCTTCAGAATTTTCCATTGGGGGGTGGAGGGACTGCTTTACGCATCATCATCGCAGGCGGAGGAACCGGTGGACATATTTTTCCTGCCATAGCAATTGCCAATGCCTTAAAAAAAATACAACCTGAAGCAGAAATTTTATTTGTAGGAGCCAAAGGTAAAATGGAAATGGAAAAAGTACCGCTGGCGGGATATACAATTGAAGGGTTGAATATCGCGGGTTTTAACAGAAGCTCTTTGATAAAAAATATTGCGTTGCCTTATAAACTGGTACAAAGTTTTTTACAGGTAAGGCAAATTTTCAAAACGTTTAAACCCGTTGCCGTAATTGGCGTAGGAGGTTATTCAAGTTTCCCTGTATTGAGGTTTGCGCAATCAAAAGGCATCAAAACTTTTATACACGAAGCCAATTCGTTTGCCGGCAAAAGCAATATGCTGCTTGGTAAAAAAGCCACACGGATTTATACAGCAACGGATGGCATGGAAAAATTTTTTCCGGCTCATAAAATAATGATTACCGGCAACCCTATAAGGGAAAGTATTGCCAGCAGTAGCGTTAGCAGGGAAGATGCCCTTCGTTTCTTTAACCTGGATCCCTATAAAAAAACAATCTTGTCCATTGGCGGAAGTTTGGGTGCTAAAAATATAAATGAAGCACTGGCGGCGCACCTGGATCAATTTGAAAAAAATGATTTGCAGTTGATCTGGCAAACAGGCAAGCCGTTTTTTTCAACAGCCAAACAAGCAGCGGATGATAAAGCAACTATTTGGGTAAACGATTTTATCATGCAGATGGAATACGCCTATGCTGCGGCAGACGCAGTCATCAGCAGAAGCGGTGCCATGTCGGTATCAGAATTATGTGTGCAAAAAAAGGCGGTATTATTTGTGCCTTATCCTTTTGCCGCAGAAGATCACCAGACTGCCAACGCAAAAAACCTGGTGGATAAAAATGCCGCGATGATGATCAAAGACAGTGATGCCATGAACAGTTTGGTGCCGTCAATTATTGCATTGGTAAAAGATGATCAAAAATTGGAAACGTTTAAAAATAATATTGGTAAACTGGCGATCACAAATGCAGATGAAGTGGTTGCAAAAAATATAATCCAATCCATCCGGCAGGATCAGGCCGCAGCCTGATCGGCTTGAAGAAACAAAAGAAACACTTTAAATTAATTTGGAAAATCAGCAACACCGGGTTTCAAAAAAAATAAATGAACAACTACAATAACATATTGAAATCGCTAAAGATAAAGCCGGTAGCAGAAAATGAAACCGCGGCAATTTATTTTTTAGGCATCGGTGGTATTGGTATGAGTGCACTGGCAAGGTATTTTAATAGCATCGGTGTACGGGTAAGTGGTTATGATAAAACGCCTACGGCATTAACACGCCAGTTAACAGCAGAAGGAATTAACATTCATTTTGAAGATAGCGTTGAGTTGATTGATAAAGCGGTACAGTTAGTGGTGTACACACCAGCAGTACCTGTCAATCACACAGAGCTAAATTTTTATCAGCAACACAATTATACAGTAATAAAACGCAGCGATGTATTGCAGGCAATCACCGAAAATTCTTATAACGTCTGTATTGCAGGTACGCATGGCAAAACTACTACCAGTACAATGGTAGCCCATATCCTAACCCATAGCGGGTTTGGTTGCAATGCTTTCCTTGGTGGCATCGCGGTAAATTATGATACCAACTTTTGGGGTAGCGAAAAAAATGTGTGTGTAGTGGAAGCGGATGAATATGACAGAAGCTTTTTAAAACTGAGTCCGGACGTAGCAATCATCAGCAGCATGGATCCCGATCACCTGGATATTTATGGCACGGCTGAAAACATGGAACAGGCATTTATTGATTTTTCAGCACGTATAAAACCAGGCGGTTTGTTGCTCAGTAAATTCGGCCTTGAAAGAGGGAAAGAATTGAGAGGCGATCAACGTTTAACCTATCATCTTGATAACAGCAATGCTGATGTGTATGCAACCAATATTACAATGAGTAACGGTAGCTATCACTTTGATGTAGTCAGAGCTAAAGAAGGCTCTGCCGGAAATTCGATTTTAAAAAACGTGGTATTGAATATGGGTGGCCTGCACAATATTGAAAATGTACTGGCGGCAATTGGTGTTGCACATCACCTGCAAATTGACGATAACAAAATCACTGATGCGGTGGCGGCTTTCAGGGGAGTGAAAAGACGGTTTGAATACATTGTAAAAACGGAAAAACTGGTGTACATAGATGATTATGCGCACCATCCGGAAGAGTTAAGGGCTTTGATAACCGGCGCAAAAAAATTATTTGCCAATAAAAAATGCGTGGTTGTTTTCCAACCGCATCTTTTTAGTCGTACCAAAGATTTGGCGGATGGTTTTGCTGAAGTGCTTGACCTGGCAGACGAAATAATTTTATTGCCAATTTATCCGGCGAGGGAATTGCCAATGGAGGGAGTTAGCAGTGACATGATTATTGAAAGAATGCACAGTGAAAGTAAAATGGTGTTGAGCAAAGAAAACTTACTGAAGCATTTGGCACAGGAAAAGGAAGCGCACGTGGAAGAGGGGTTTGAAGGGACATTAATTATCACAGCCGGCGCAGGCGACATTGACACATTGATAGAACCAATAAAAGCAATAATTGAAAAAAAATAATTAAATACGTTCTCCGCAGATTTTCCTTACGGCAGATATTGGAAGCTTAACATGGTAATAAAAAAAACAATAGTAAAAAAAATAGCGACCTCCATATGGATTGCCATTGGTGTTGGTGCTATTGTGTTACTCGTTGCTGCCATAAAGCGAAAAGATGCGCAGCATTGCAGCGGCATGAGTATAACGATTGAAGGAGTGAATAATAATTTTTTTGTTGATAAGAAGGACATTGCAAACGCCATAGCATTGGTGGTAGGCGGCAGTGTTACCGGCAAGGCAATGAGTGCGTTTGATTTAAAAAAACTCGAAATCGCACTGCAAAAAGATGTCTGGGTTAAAACATCCCAGCTGTTTTTTGACAATAATAATAAGCTGGTGGTTAAGGTGACAGAACGGGAACCGGTGGCCAGGGTATTTACTACAGCAGGTACTACTTTTTACATTGACAGTTCATTGGCTATGCTGCCGCTCAGTGAAAAGTTCTCTGCCAGGTTGCCGGTGTTTACTGGCTTTCCTTCAGATAAAGCAGTATTGTCGCCGCAGGACAGTGCCTTGCTGAAAGATATTTTGACTGTGAGTATGGCCATACAAAAAGACAGTTTTAATATGGCCATGATAGACCAGGTAGACATTACGTCGCAACGCATTTTTGAAATGGTGCCCAAAATAGGTAACACCATTATTGTGTTTGGTGATGCAACCGATGTGGCTGCCAAATTTTATAAACTCCAGTTGTTTTATAAAGAGGTAATGGTAAAAACTGGTTGGAATAAATACAGTGAAATAAATGTACAATACAACGGACAGGTAGTGGCAAAAAGAAAAGGAGCAGAAGATAAATCAATAGACAGTTTGCGCACGCTGCAGCTGATGCAGGCCATCGCTGAAAATACTGAACGGCTGTCAAACGATTCGTTACATATGATTACGGCTGACAATGAAAACAACACAACCAATGCCGACCTGGTGCAGCAGTCTATACAGCGGGATGATGAGCCTGAAGGCAGAGCGAATGATAAGCCAGCTCCGTCAATTGTTTCCGTTGCTAAACCTGCTGCTGTTACAAAGCCACCGGTAGCTTTAATGCCCAAGCCGGCTTCGATGGGTGTGAAAAAACCGGTGGTTGCAAAGCCTGCGGGCACGGTAGCAAGACCGAAGCCAGCGGTTGTAAAGCCAGCTATCAGACCAATTGTAAAGCCAAAGGCAGTGTTACCAAAACCGGTAGCTAAGCCACAGGTAAAAAACCCAGGCAATGAGTATTGACAATATGATGAAGATCGTCGAAGCAAAGAAGTAAAAATTAAAAAGTAAAATAGTAGTATCATAATAAAACCAAACACACAAACAAACACACATACAAACACACAACTATGAGCAACGAACAAAACATGACAAACGATAGCGGGGTGGCAAATACCAATCCCGTAATTGTTGGTCTGGATATCGGTACAACAAAGATTGCCGCCATTGCGGGTCGTAAAAATGAATTTGGTAAGCTGGAAATATTGGGCTTTGGCCGTGCCAACAGCAATGGCGTACAACACGGAATGGTGTTGAACATTGATCAGACGATTAAAGCCATTCAGACTGCACTGGAAAACTGCTATGCATCCAACCCTAACCTGGTATTGAACGAGGTATATGTAGGTATTGCGGGGCATCACATTAAAAGCCTGCAAACCCGTGGTGATATTGTTCGCCAGGCAACGGAAGAAGAAATAAGACAGGAGGAAATTGACCGCCTCATTGCTGATCAGTACCGCACTTATATTCCAGCCGGCGACCAGATCATTGATGTTATTCCGCAGGAATTTACGGTGGATAATTTTCAGAATATTCCTAACCCGATTGGCTATAGTGGCGTGAAAGTTGGTGCCAATTTTCACATCATCACCGGCGATAAAAATGCCATCCGCAATATTAACCGCAGCGTGGAAAAAGCGGGGTTAAAAACACAGGATTTGGTGTTGCAGCCTTTGGCATCTGCAGCAGCTGTGATGTGCGACCAGGACCTGGAAGCAGGTGTTGCTATTGTTGACATTGGCGGCGGCACAACTGACCTGGCTGTTTTTTATGAAGGTATTTTAAAGCATACCGCAGTAATTCCATTCGGGGGTGAAAATATAACCAACGATATTAAGAATGGGTTAGGCGTTTTAAAAACACAGGCCGAACAAATGAAAGTTCAGTTTGGCAGTGCGTTGGCGGATGAAGCAAAAGCAAATGCATTTATAACGATACCGGGTTTGCGTGGAATGCAGCCAAAAGAAATCAGCGTAAAAAACCTGGCAGGTATTATACAGGCCCGCATGAGCGAAATTATGGATTTTGTCAGTTATCATTTAAAGCAGGTTGGTTTGGATACAAGGTTACTGAATGGAGGTGTAATTCTTACTGGTGGCGGTTCTCAGCTAAAGCATTTAATTCAGCTGACGGAATATGTTACCGGTCTGAATGCAAGAATTGGTTATCCGAATGAACACCTGGCGGGTGGTCATATAGATGAACTAGCCAAGCCAATGTACAGTACTTGTATCGGTTTAATATTAAAGGGATACAATGATTATGAAAATAAGGCCAAGCAGTTTGAAGAAAATTTCCGCAAGGTGGAGGTGCCGCAAACCTTGCAAAAACCACCAGTGGATGAAGTGCTGGATGTTGCTGCGGAAGAGCCGGAACCAATGGAAGTAAAAGTGAGCAAGGTAAAAGAACGCAAATCGCTGAAAGGATTTATGGACTCTTTTAAAATAGGTTTGATAGACCTGTTTAAGGAAGAGGAAGATTCCAAATTCTAAACAGCTTTGACAGTTGCAGTTCTTTACAGCCGAAGCACAAAAGGAACTCACTTTTTTAAATATAATCACAAGCGGTATTTATAAATACGCAATAAAAAATTGCAGTTTATTAACCCAATTACAGTAACAGCACGTTTTTTTCTGCCTTACTAACTGAAAAAATAAAGTGCGAAAATCAAAAAAATACGGTCTCATTTTTAAATCATCAAATGAAATGGTATTTAGGAGAAACAAATTATGATACATTTTGATTTGCCAAAAGAACAGTCGTCTATCATTAAAGTAATAGGCGTTGGTGGCGGTGGAAGCAATGCAGTAAACCACATGTTTTCGCAAAACATTGAAGGGGTAAACTTCATCATCTGCAATACAGATGCGCAGGCAATCGCCCAAAGCAAAGTACCAAATAAAATTCAGCTGGGGCCTCACCTTACACAGGGACTTGGTGCGGGCGCCAATCCCGATATTGGTAAACAGGCAACGGAAGAAAGCCTGGAAGAAATAAAACGGATACTGGAAGTGAATACCAAAATGGCTTTCATTACTGCAGGTATGGGCGGAGGTACCGGCACGGGTGGTGCACCAATTCTTGCAAAAATTTGTAAGGATCTTGGTATACTTACGGTTGGTATAGTAACTACTCCGTTTGCCTATGAAGGCAAAAAAAGGCTGGCACAGGCGGAAGCAGGTATCAGTTTACTGAAAGATCATGTGGATACTTTATTGGTGATAAGCAATGATAAACTGCGCCACCAGTTTGGCAACTTAAAAATGAAGGAAGCTTTTGCCAAAGCAGATAATGTATTGGCCACGGCAGCCAAATGTATTACCGACGTAATTAACAGCACCGGCCAGATCAATGTGGATTTTGCCGACGTTTGTACTGTAATGAGTAAAGGCGGTGTAGCGATTTTAGGAAGTGCATCTGCACAGGGTGAAAACAGGGCGCAACAGGCAATTGAGGATGCATTGAATTCTCCGTTGCTGAACGACAACGATATCCGCGGCGCCAAATGGATACTTATCAACATTAATAGTTGTGAAGGCGAAAATGAATTCACTATGGATGAGGTAGAAATTATTCAAAACTATTTGATGGCACAGGCCGGGCCGGATAGTGATGTGATTTTGGGACTAGGTTACGACAATTCACTGGGTTCGGAAATAAGCATTACACTCATCGCAACAGGTTTTGAGCATAAAGATCCTTTTGCAAAAACCATCAACCAGCCAAAAGAGGAAAAGAAAAACGATAAAATTGTAATGACGCTGGCAACGCCAGAAAAGGAAGTGGTTAAAATGCAGCAACAACCAACGCTGCAATTTGAAGATTTGGAAGAAGTAAAACCGGTAGCCAGGGTAGCAACTGTCGCGGCGGAAAAAGTGGTACACGAACTGGTTACACCGCCTGTGGAAGCGCCGTCAGCGTTGACAAACGTAGTTTTACCAGGTAAAAATACTGGGGAAAAATCGCAGGAGGAATCTGTGTTTTTTGAGATATCTTCGGCATCAGATCAAAGTCCTGTAATAGAGTTTGATATACCTGAGCCACCTGTACCCGTTGACAAGCCAGCAACTGCCACCAAAACAATATTTTCATTAGATAGTAAAAAAGAAGCTAGCACCCCTCCTGTATCGTCTGCAGGCGGATTTTTGGCTAAGCCTTCCAGGATTTATGTGGAAGAGCAGCCGAAACCAGAGTCCAACACTAAGGAAGAACTGACCTCTTTGCGGAGTACAGTGAAGGAAGACGAGCCTTTATTTGAAATGCAAATGGTGGTTAAAGAATCCCAAAAAGCGGCGGAGGAGCAACAGCCAATTGTACAACAAACTCAGCCAATCATGATGTCCAATGTTGAGGAGCGGGCGATGCCTGACGAAACGGAGGAATTACGGCGCCGGGCTATGGATCGCATTGCAAAACTGCGTAATTTGTCATTCAATATTAATGCAGCCGATCCGAATAATGAGTTTGAAACGGTACCTGCCTACCTCCGCCGCAATATGGATTTACATAATTCCATTGCGGACGTAGAAAGTTTTTACAGCAACTACACTGTAAAATCAGACGAAAATAACCAGGCCGAAATAGGCACCATCAATACATTTTTAGACGGTAAAAAACCAGATTAAATGTTGTTCTTATAGTTTGTATAAAGGCCCCTTGCTGCAAAGTAAGGGGCTTGTGTTTGCAGGGCTATTGTTGAAATTAAATAACGTTCGTCCCGGCTAAGATGCAATGTGGATCATTGTTGCATCGCCCTCTTTTCCTTTTACAGCTCTTTTGTACAATCTCCAATCCGGCGGTTTTTTAATTGCATGCCGCCGTAAACACAAAAAAGCCTCCCGTGAAAAGAACCGCCTTTTGTAAACTATCTTGCAGGCAGGACTTGTAAAAAGCAGATTTTAAACATATATATAGCAATGAAAGAAAATCATTGGGCAGTTTTTTTGTCGGACAAAGCAGATAAACAATTACTGACAGAGAAGTTACTAAGCAATAAAAAGCCTTTACCTTTTGACGCTTTCAATCAATTGAAAGGAGTATTGTTTTCTCCTTTTTTAATTAAGGAAATCATTGAAGAAGAGGAGCGGCACGACCAGGTGGAAGTGGCAACCAATCTTAACCGTCACCTGCGGTCGCTATCAGGCGGAGAACAAAAAAAGGCCTTGTTGCAATACCTGTTGTTGCAGCAACCTGATTTTATTATTGCGGATAATCCTTTCGATAACCTGGATACCAGTTCACAAAAAGCATTGCTGGAAATGCTGCATGAAATAAGTCAGCATACGTACATTATTCAACTAATTAACCGGACAAAGGATTGCCTGCCATTTATTGAAAAGTCTGTTTGTATAGGAGATGATAATTGTATTGTTCCGCTTACTAGTTTAAGGGAATATGTACAGCAACAAGAGCAAGTTAGCCGGATCAAATTGAACGGCCGCATACCGGTATCTGATCATTTTTATGATGCAGTTGAAAATCCGCTTGTTCAATTTAATAATGTAAGTGTTCAGTACGAAGGGAGGATGATTGTCAACAACATCAACTGGCAAATCAATGCCGGGGAGTTTTGGCACCTGACCGGGCCGAACGGCGCAGGTAAAACAACACTGCTGTCAATGATTACCGGCGATAACCCAAAAGGGTATGGGCAGGATTTGATATTGTTTGGCAAAAGAAAAGGCAGTGGTGAAAGTGTGTGGTCTGTTAAGCAAAAGATAGGTTATTTCACCAGCGCCATGACCGATTTGTTTAGCAGGCTTAGTACAGTAGAAGAAATGGTACTGTCTGGTTTTTTTGATTCTGTCGGCCTGTATATAAAACCATCCGGCAGGCAAATAAAACTGGCGGATGAATGGCTGGCGCTGATCGGCTTATTACCGCTGAGAAAGAAACATTTCTACCGGCTTTCACCCGGGCAACAGCGGATGGTATTGATTGTAAGGGCCATGGTTAAACACCCGCCTTTACTTATCCTGGATGAGCCAACGGCTGGTGTTGACGATACTAATGTTACTATTATTACAGGACTGATAAATAAAATGGCGGCGGAAAGTAAGACTGCTATTTTATATGTATCACACAGGGAAGAAGAGGGACTTAATCCAGCTTATCGTTTTTTATTAACGCCCGGACCAGGTGGTTCAACAGGGAAAACAGTTTAAGCAGCACTGGCTATTTTAAAATTTATTGATTCGTAAATTCTGTACGGTTGTTAATAAAATTTATCAGGGTAAAATTTACAGGTGTATTATTACCATCTTTTTTTGGAAGGATGAACCTGCAATTACGCATGGTAGCTTTTTCTTCTCCGGATTGGGCGTTATTTGTATTGAGCCAGGCCAGGTGTTTAAGATGCGGTATAAAAGTGCAGCTATCAAATAATATCCTTCTTGGTCCATCACATTCAATCAAAAATTTCCCATAAGGTTCCTGGCCTTTATAAGGTTTATCTTCAAAAATACAATTGATGTAGCGGGTTGCATCCACATCGTTATCTGCATTATAACCATGCACAATACTACCGTAAATATTACACCCTGTAAAAGTAAACCTTGGCATGGTAACCCAAACTGACCAATTGGAAGTTCCCCAGAAAAGACAATTATTAAATTGGCAATCACTGGCTTTGCCTCCGCCGGTCACCATACCACAACCGGTATTATCAATAAATTCGCAACTATTAAACTGACCATTGGTCACAGGCCCTACTTCGGCTTCAATATCTACTCCGGCGCCGGGCGGCGAAAAGTAAGCGCCTTTTCCACTGTGATTGAATTTACAATTTTTTGCAATCAAAAAATTGCCTCCCACCCAGGATAATCCCTGCCGGCAATTGTATTCAAATGCTGAATTTGAAATATGTATATCATCTTTTAAAACGGATGGCGCATTCATTAATTCAATACCGTCCAGTCCAAAATAACTTGCAGTTACACGGTCGATAAAAATCGAGCGTGAGTCACGGATAAAAATGCCTACATGTTGCAATTGAATACCCTGATCATCATACCGGCCCCCAAAATGGATCAATTTATTATTGCCATTTAATACCAGGTTTTTAAGCGTGATCTTATTACACTTTGTAAGACTAATGCAGTTTCCAATGTCTCCCGCATATTTTACCATTGGAGCTGCAGGATTGTTACCATTAAAAATTTCACCTGTTACCGGGTCAAAACTTCCGAGTTTAAGATGATCCTCATATTTTATAACCGAGCCGTTTTCACCCTGCAGCACCAGGCTACTGATATTTTTAAAGTCAAGGATATGAACACCCATATAGGCGCCCCTGCTTATATCCCCGTTGCTAAAAGTCTGTTTCCCTACAATATATACTCCTTTCGGAATTAGCAGTGTGCCATTTCCCCCTCGTTCATTAAAAAAAGCCGCCGCATTAACAAAAGCCTCTGTATCATTTGTTTTACCATCTCCTTTGGCACCAAAACTGTGTATATTTTTGGTAAGAGGTTTTTGTGCGTTGATCGGGTTGGAATTAAAAATGCAAGTGAAAAATATAAGTGCAAAATAGTTAGCCATATTATCTCATTTGAATATATTCATATTTTCCGGATAGTGCTTTTTGAGCATCCCGGGACTTAAATCATTACCACATCTGTTTCAAAAATAAACCTACGACATAAAATTTGTTTAACAGAACCTTTAGCAGTCAGCGGTTGTTAAAATTATTCTGGGTAAAATAACGCTTTTCCATATACATTTGTGGCGGTATTTGCAGTATGAAATAGCGTACAGCGCTGCTGCCAAAGCCCTCTTACCAAAAATATAGCTAGTGCAAAAACAGGTTAACAAAGTAACAGCTGCAGGTTTAATTGTTGCTTTAGGAATTATTTACGGAGACATAGGAACTTCTCCATTGTACGTTTTCAATGCCATCATCAACAGCAAACCAATAAGTGAAATCCTCATAGTAGGGGGACTCTCCTGTATTATCTGGACGCTTACGCTGCAAACAACACTTAAATATGTGGTGCTTACTTTAAGGGCGGATAACAAAGGGGAAGGAGGCATATTTTCATTGTATACACTTGTAAGGCGACAAAAACGATGGCTGGTAATTCCAGCGATGATTGGCGGAGCTGCCCTGCTGGCCGATGGTATGATCACGCCACCTATCTCAGTTTCTTCAGCAATTGAAGGTTTAAAACAGATTGATGCATTTAAACACATTGAGCAAATCACCATAATTTATATTGTACTGGGTATATTGTTATTCCTGTTTTTTTTACAACAATTTGGTACCGCTTCTATAGGCAAATTGTTTGGCCCTATTATGATGATCTGGTTTACCATGCTGGCCGTATTTGGTATCATTCACCTTACAGATGACTGGGATATTTTCAGGGCCTTCAATCCTTATTACGCAATTAAATTACTTACAAATTATCCAAAGGGCTTCTGGATATTGGGAGCGGTTTTTTTATGTACAACGGGTGCAGAAGCATTATATAGCGACCTTGGCCACTGCGGGCGGGCCAATATCCGTTTCTCCTGGATATTTGTAAAAAGTTGCCTGATATTAAACTACCTCGGCCAGGGAGCCTGGTTATTATCGCATCATGGCGGCCAGACTATTACAGATGAAATGATAAAAGGTGGTTTCAATCCTTTTTTCGGTGTAATGCCCGAGCAGTTCCGGTTGATCGGTTTGGTAATTGCGACACTGGCAGCTATCATCGCCAGCCAGGCATTGATCAGTGGTTCCTTCACTTTAATTTCGGAAGCTATCCGCCTGAATCTTTGGCCGAAGATGAAAATCAATTATCCGTCCGAAGCCAAGGGCCAATTGTATATTCCCGGAATTAACCTGTTACTTTTTATAGGTTGCTGTACCATCGTGTTGTATTTTAAATCGTCCAGCGCCATGGAAGCGGCATATGGTTTGGCTATCACCTTGTGTATGCTGGCCACCACTATTTTATTTGCCAATTATTTAATTTCCCGCAGAACTTCCAGTGTGTGGATCTATCTTTTTTTAGTGGTATATCTTTCCATCGAAATAAGCTTTCTTTCAGCCAACCTCGATAAATTTCCGCACGGTGGTTTCATAGCCCTGCTTGTTGGCGGAGGTTTATTTGTGGTAATGTATGTGTGGTACCGTAGCCGTAAAATTAAAAACCGCTACGTTGAGTTTGTACGCATGGAAGAGTACATTCCCAAGCTCGAAGAGTTAAGTAATGATACCACGGTTCCTAAATATGCCACCCACCTGGTTTACATGACGAGTGCCAATAATCCAAAAGAAATTGAGCACAAAATTATTTACAGCATCTTAAGCGGCAAGCCAAAGCGGGCGGATATTTTTTGGTTTGTGCACCTGGATACACTCGATGACCCTTATACTTGTGAATACATCGTTGACCATATCATCCCCAACGATATCATCCGCGTGGAATTCAGGCTGGGCTTCAGGATTGCGCCAAGGGTAAACCTGATGTTTAAGAAAGTGGTGGAAGATCTGGTGGCCAATAAAGAGGTAAATGTTACCAGCCGCTACGAAAGCCAGCAGCGCAATAATGTGGTGGGCGATTTTCAGTTTGTGGTGATGGAAAAATTCTTGTCACAGGACAATGAGCTGCCATTTATGGAGCGGATCATCATGCATTTGTATTTCTGGATAAAGGAAATTTCTTTGAGTGAAGAACGTGGTTTTGGCCTGGAGCAAAGCAATGTATCGGTTGAAAAATACCCATTGGTGGTGGCGCCCACCAGCAAGTTTAAATTGAGAAGAATTTATACTGACGAGGAAGAAGAAATGTAGCCTATTTAAACCTGCTTACAACATGCAGCAAACAAAAAGCATTACCGTTATCCAGTTAAAGGAACTGATGGATAATCAAACAGATTTCCAGTTGATTGATACGAGGGAGCCATATGAACATGCTGATTTTAATATAGGGGGCACATTATTTCCGCTGGCAGAAATCACCAAACACCTTGCTGAAATAGAAAAAGACAAACCGGTTGTTTTGTATTGCCGGGCCGGCGTTCGCAGCCAGATTGCCATTCAGCGTTTACTGCAAAAATTTCCGTTTAAAAATTTATACAATCTTACCGGCGGCACCGAAGCCTGGAAGACAGCTTTCGGAAATCAATAAGTGACATTATATAAAAGGATTTGAGCGTGTCCGCCAGGCGGCCGGGCTATCCACTCCAAGTCCGGCACAGGCCCTGCGCACTCACCGTCACCGGGCTTTCCGTTACTATCCCTCACGCAAATGCTGTGTTCAGCCATTTCATTTTGCTTTATTATTTGTACATTCAGCAATGGCAGTCAGCATAAAGTAAACTGTCTCACCAACTTGTCATCTACCATCATCTATATAATCATGGGCTACCTGGTTTTGCTCGCCGTAGCTTACCTGGCGCAGGAACGGTTTATTTTTAAACCCGAAAAATTAAAGCCCGACTTTAAATACCAGTACGATGTGCCATTCAGGGAATTATTTTTTGATGTGGCAGAAGGCGTAAGCATCAACGGACTTCACTTTTATGTTGAAAAACCCTTGGGCCTGATCCTGTATTTTCATGGTAATTCAAGAAGTATAAAGGGCTGGGCAAAATATGCCAAAGATTTTTACCGCTATGGCTATGATGTGGTGCTGGTAGATTACCGCGGTTTTGGAAAAAGCACGGGCAAAAGAAGTGAAAAAGACATGCACAAAGACATGCAGTTTGTATACGATACACTCGCCACTAAGCATCATGAAAATCACCTGATTATTTATGGAAGAAGCCTGGGAAGCGGTTTTGCAGCTAATTTGGCCAGCGAGAACAAGCCCCGGTATTTAATTTTAGATGCACCTTATTTTAGCTTTAAAAAAGTGGTTGAACGTTTTTTACCCATCTTGCCGATGCGTTTTGTGTTGCGGTTTCACATGCGGACAGATAAATGGATACCTAAAGTTAACTGCCATACTTATATTTTGCATGGTACCAAAGACTGGCTGATACCTATCAGCAACAGCGAAAAATTGCAGGCCTTAAATCCACGAAAAATAACCCTGATACGCATACAGGGCGGTGGCCACAATAACCTGCCTTCCTTTCCGGAATATCATAATTTCATCAGGGATATTTTAGCGCCCTGATATCAGTAAATGTGTTGGGCAACTTTAGAATAAATACTTCAGATGAATAACAGGATAAAAATTAAAATGAGGAAGTGGCTAAAATGGTTGGTTATTGTATATGTATGCATCGGGATTGCTTTGTATTTTTTGCAGAACTTGTTTTTGTTTCACCCGGTACATCTTGCGAGGAATTACCAGTATCATTTTAATGTTCCATTTAAAGAATATGACATTCCTTTTAATACAAAAGATACCATCAATATGGTGAAATTTTTTCCGGCAGATTCACTGCGAAAAGGAGTTGTCATTTACTTTCACGGTAACAAGGGAAATATTAACCGCTATGCAAAATTTGCAGCCAATTTTACCAAACATGGTTATGAAGTGTGGATGGAAGATTACCCGGGTTTTGGAAAAAGTACTGGTACCCGAAATGAAAAAGTATTGTACCGGCAGGCAAAACAAATCTATGCACTGGCAACTGCAGCTTTTCCTGCAAACAATATTGTTGTTTACGGCAAGTCATTTGGCACCGGCATCGCGGCTTACCTTGCATCCACACAACAATGCAGCCAACTGATTTTAGAAACACCTTATTACAGCATTGCCGATTTGTTTGGCTGCTATGCACCCATTTATCCTGTAAGCGCCATGACTGATTATACTATTCCATCTAACGAATACCTGGCTAAAATCAAAGTTCCTGTCACCATTTTTCATGGAACATCAGATGGTGTCATTCCTTACAGTTGTGCTTCCAGACTAAAAACGGTTTTAAAACCAACTGATCAGTTTATTACAATCCAAAATGGCACGCATCATAACCTCAACGAGTATGCGCTTTTTCATCAAAAGCTGGATTCTTTGCTGCTGCAATAATTTATTGTTCCGATAACTGCACTTTAGTTTTACCAACAGTCAACTGGTAAGTACCACCTATTTTTAATGCATAGTTTTCCGTACCATGGCTAACCGGGAAGTGAAAGCATATGGGGTAAGCATAATCTTTTACTATATCATAAATCACTTCATCAATATTTTTCCCAAATGGCCTGTCTGTATCTTTCATATCCGTAAAACCGCCGATAATTAAACCGGCAAGGTTATCCAGTTTGCCACTGCGTTTTAACTGGTACAACATACGGTCGATGCCATAAAGATATTCTCCGATGTCTTCGATAAAAAGTAATTTATTTTTTGTGTTGACGTCAGATGGTGTACCTGTTAAATGTGCCAGCAGCGACAGGTTGCCACCCACCAGTTCACCGCTTGCGTTTCCCTGCTGGTTGTACGCATGAGTAGCTGAGGTGTATTTATTTTTTTTACCAGCCAGCATTTGTTTCAAAGAGAGCACATACTCATTTTCCGCACCACCATCATTAAAAGCGGATGCCATTGGCGCATGTATGCTGGCTGTTTTGCAGGTTGTAAAAATATGATTGTGCAAAACAGTGATGTCACTAAAACCAATGATCCATTTGGGTTTTCGCTTAAATTTTTTAAAATCTAGCCGGTCAATAATCCTGCTGGTACCGTAGCCACCGCGTCCACATAAAATTGCATGAATGCTGTCATCATCCAGCATAGCTTGTAACTCATTCAGCCGTTCTTCATCGGTACCTGAAAAATAGTTTGCTGAGTTACTGCCCAGTGTTTTGCCCACCATTACCTGGTAGCCCCACTGTTGTAATGTATCAATACATGTCTGTGCTTTTTCTTTAGCCATGTAACCGGCCGGGCAGGTAATGCCAATAGTGTCGCCTTTTTTTAAATAGGGAGGAGTTTTTATCATAATTTTTCAGTTAACATGCTGCTATTTAATTCAACTTTTAAGGTATGCTTTACACCACATTTTAAAGCAACATTATATTTCTGATGTCCCACCGGAAAATCAAATGCAACCGGATAATCATATTCCTTTACTTTCTCCAGCACGATATCTTCCAGTGCTTTTCCAAATTCTTCACCGGGATCATCAGGTTTTATTTTGAAGCCACCTACAATCAAACCGGCAAGGGAAGAAAGCTTGCCACTTCTTTTTAAGTTCCAGAACATACGGTCAATGCTGTACAAATACTCACCGGTATCTTCTACAAAAAGTATTTTATTTTTTGTGATGATATCGCTTTTACTTCCTGCCAAAGACTCAAGCGTTTTTAAATTGCCACCAACCAAAGTGCCGGTTGCAACGCCCAATTTGTTTTTAATGTTTGGCAAAAAAGAATAAGTCATTTTCTCCCCAATGAGGCATTTATAAATACTTTCAATACTTTCTTTTTGTACCGGTTCAGCCAGGCTCCAGTCGGCCGGAAAACTGTTGCACATTTTTGAATGGATGGAAGCAATGCCATAGTTGCGGTTCAGGTGACTGTGCAGCACGGTAATATCGCTGAAGCCAATGATCCATTTTGGATGCAGTTCAAGCTGTTTAAAGTTTAAATTGTCAATGATTCTTACAGCACCATAACCTCCCCGTGCACAAAGGATAGCCTTTATTTTTTTGTCATCCAGCATTTGCTGAAAGTCATTTCTCCTTTCTTCGTCGGTACCGCCAAAAGTAAAATCCTTTTTTCCAACTGTAGTACCAAAACTTATTTTAAAGCCCCATTCAGTTAATTTGTTCACTGCCGGTAACATGTCTTCATTGGTAATAAAGCCGGCAGGGCAGGAAATTCCGATAGTGTCGTCTTTTTTTAAGTAAGAAGGTATAACAGTTTTACCTTCAGGTTCTTCAGAAGATGCAAGTGTTGCAATTCCTGGAAACGAGGCTGCCAGCGGTACTACAGAGGATATAAATTTTTTTCGGTTCATCGTTTGTCAATTGAGTATTGCACCGCCCCGTTATAATTCAAAGCCCATTCCACCTTTTAAAGCTTTTTGATATTTACGTAAATCAAATTTGTACAACCACGGCGCCTTATGTGCTACGCCTTTTTTTGTTTCATTTAATCTTTTTAAAATGCCCGTACTTAAAATTTTTCGCTGAAAATTTCTTCGGTCGAGTTGCCGGTCCAAAATTGTTTCGTACAATTTTTGTAGTTCCGGCATCGTAAATTTTTCGGGTAAAAGATTATACCCAACCGGATGGTAATTTAATTGGGATTGCAAATTCTCCAGCGCTTTTTTTAAAATTTCACGATGGTCCAGCAACATCTCAGGTATGTCATGAATATTAAACCATTCGCAGGAACTGGATAAAACATCGGGTACCGGCTTTACCTCAGGAAAATTCACCAGCGCTGAATAACCAACGGTTACAAATCTTTCAAACATCCAGCTTTCATTAATTTTTACGCCTGCATTTTTTAAAAACTGCTGATTGATTTTTTTTGTCGATCTTGAAGGATCACTGAATACATGAAACTGCTGCATGTAAATTTCTTCCAGTCCTGTACGTTCCTTTAGAATTCGTTTGGCCGATTCGTCCATGTGTTCATCTTTTAACACGAAGCCACCCGGCAGCGCCCATAGTTTGGCATACTTGGCATATAATAACAATACTTTTAATTCATTTTTATCAAATCCAAAAATGATGCAGTCAACAGAAATATTACGCAGATATTTTTCATGACCAAGCAAAAAGTGCTCGCTTAATTCTTTATCGAAACTCATACTATAAAAATAAAGGGCTGCAGGCACATTAAAAATAAAATTATTGGAGAGAAAAAAATAATTTACCATTGTGTCATATTAACGCAATGAACTTTTATCTTTGTGAAATAAGAACGATCAGGCCGTTGTCGCAATTTTTTAACGCTTTGTCTCATTTCAAAAAGTGGGCGGTAATTGTTAATTAAGTTTGCAGACAATTAAAAATTATGAAAAAGAAAAACATCATCAGCCTTAGCATTGCACTGGCTTTTTTATTCCTGTCCGTTACCGGTTTACTGCTTTATTTCGGTTTAAAACCAGAGTTTGTAACATCTATTCACGTGTTGCTTGGCCTGATATTTATTGGCTTTGCCTTTTTCCATATTAAAAATAACTGGCCCTCTCTGAAAGTATATACCAAGGATCGTAAAGAAGGTGGCATAAAAAAGGAGTTTCTTGTTGCCGCTGCAGTTGTTGGCATTTTTTTATTAGGTGCCGGGTTTAGCCTCCCGCCTTTCGGAGAGATACAGCATTTTGGAGAAGACTTAACCCGTGGTGGCGGTGGCAAAGGCGGCCGTATGGAAAAAGCATCTTTTGATAAGATTATTACCAATAAGGATAAACAGGGCAAAACCATTCAATTGATTATTGAAAAAAGTAACGAAGTAATTACGCCTGTTATCACTATCTGGACAACCGATACAGCCGGTAATTTTATCGATAATCTTTTTGTGCCGGCCAAAACAATTGAGGTCACTTCCGGTGAGGCCGATAAACGCCATGCGTTGTATGAAGGCGAGACTGAAACTAACAGTTTTACACCTGCAATGTCACCAGGCTGGCAGGCTGCTACAAAGGATACGGCAACCAATTATGCTGAGGCTACACCTACCGATAATTTTTTTCTTACCACTAAAACAAAAGCGGGTAATACATTTCAGTTGATGCTGGAAATAAAAGACAATGGCAAAACCGAATTGTACAAAGCACTCGTGGATGGAACAAAAAGTAATGCAGTTGCTTTAAAAGCCGCGAATGGTGCATTACTGGTGAGAGCTGTTGCTGAACTGGAATAAAAAAAAATTACATCACTATAACACAAAGCTTCTGTATGAAAAGAATTTATTGTTTGTTTATATCGGTTCATTTATTGGGTGCCGCTTCGGCACAATTACCAAAGTTGGGCAAAAGCCCGGTAAAAGAAATAGTCGCCGCCATGACGCTGGAAGAAAAAGCCAAACTGCTCACTGGTAACGGATTTAAGATGCCTGGAATGAAGCCGCCCGGCGGGCCGGTAGTTGGAACTACGCAGGACAAAGTGCCCGGTGCAGCAGGTACAACATTTGCCATTCCGCGATTGGGCATTCCGTCAATAGTAGTTGCTGATGGACCAGCGGGGGTACGCATTGATCCGGTTAGAAACGGCGATAGTTCCAAAACATTTTATGCAACTGCCTGGCCTATTGGTACGTTGCTGGCTTCTTCATGGGACACCGCACTGGTTAGAAATGTAGGTGTTGCCTTTGGCAGCGAAGTACATGAATATGGCGTGGACATTTTGCTGGCGCCGGCGTTAAACATTCACCGCAATCCCCAGGGCGGAAGAAACTTTGAATATTATAGCGAAGATCCGGTTGTTGCCGGCAATATCACTGCTGCGATGGTTAACGGAATCGAATCCAACGGTGTTGGTACTTCCATCAAACATTTCGCTGCCAACAACCAGGAAACCAACCGCAATACGGTGAACACCATCCTTAGCGAAAGGGCACTCAGGGAAATCTATTTAAAAGGTTTTCAGATTGCCGTTAAAAAATCGCAGCCATGGACGGTGATGAGTTCCTATAATTTAATCAACGGAACCTATACCTCCCAGGAATATGATTTGCTTACCACCATACTTAGAAAAGAATGGGGCTTTAAAGGTTTTGTAATGACAGACTGGTTTGGAGGAAAAGATCCGGTTGCACAAATGAAAGCGGGTAATGATTTACTGATGCCGGGTACGACACAACAATCGCAGGCGATTATTTCTGCTGTTCAGCATGACTCGCTGGATGTAAAAGTGCTGGATGAAAATGTGGAAAGAATGCTCAATGTAATTTTGGAATCGCCAGCTTTCAAAGGATACAAATTCAGCGACAAACCCGATTTGGCAAAGGATGCAGCACTTTCGCGTACGGCTGCTGCAGAAGGAATGATACTGCTGCAAAATAAAAGCAATGCCCTGCCTTTGGGTTCAAAGGGTACAGTTGTCGCCCTGTTTGGTAATAATGGTTACGACCTGATTGCGGGCGGTACAGGAAGCGGTGATGTAAATAAGGCTTATACTGTTTCGTTGGCGCAGGGGCTTACCTCGGCAGGTTTTAAATTAGATGCAGCATTGCAGAACACTTACACCAATTATTTAAAGGAAGAAAAAATAAAACATCCAAAAAAGGGATTCTTTGAGGAGTTCATGCACCCCACTCCACCCATCGCTGAACTTGTTGCGGAGGAAAAAATGGTTACACAAAAGGCATCTTCTGCATCGATAGCCATCATATCCATTGGAAGAAATGCGGGTGAAGGAAGTGACAGAAAATTACCGGGAGATTATTATTTGAACGATACAGAAATGGTGATGATTAAAACAGTCGCCAATGCTTTTCATGCGCAGCATAAAAAAGTGGTAGTGGTATTGAATACAGGCGGCGTGGTGGATGTTACCAGATGGAGAGATGCGGTGGATGGCATTTTAATGGCATGGCAGCCTGGTTTGGAAGGTGGAAATGCCATTGCTGATGTGTTAAGCGGCAAAGTAAATCCTTCTGGTAAGCTGGCAACCACATTCCCAGCCGCTTACGATGATGTCCCTTCTGCAAAGAGTTTTCCGGGTAAGGAATTTCCTGAGCGTGCTGTTACCGGTATGCTGGGCATGCGGCAGGTTCCGGCGGAAGTGACTTACGAAGATGGTATTTATGTTGGCTACCGGTATTACAATACATTTAAAGTAAAACCCGCATACGAGTTTGGTTTCGGTTTATCGTATACCAATTTTGCCTACAGCAATCTTACCTTAAGTTCTCCAGTATTGAATGGTAGCATTACTGCGAAACTAACTATTACCAACACAGGTAAAGTAGCCGGTAAAGAAGTGGTGCAGTTGTATATAAGCGCACCTGCGGTTAAATTGGCCAAGCCTGCCGAAGAGTTGAAGGCATTCGCTAAAACAGCCCTGCTACAACCCGGTAAAAGCCAGACTGTTGAATTTGTGATTACTGCTGCCGACCTGGCATCTTTCGATACTAACAGCACATCTTGGGTGGCAGAGGCTGGTAGATACATTGTTAAAGCAGCTGCATCTTCTGAAGACGTAAAGCAACAAGCTACATTCGAATTGGCAAAAGATATTGTAACAGAGAAGTGTAATAAAGTACTGGTACCACAGGTTGAAATAAACGAATTGAAAAAATAATTTTTCCGTTGAAAGCCATTGAAACCTCCGCCCGCTGCGGAGGTTTTTCTTTGTTTGGGGATTGCACTTGCTTTAGGTAAATTTGCAGCGTTTATATTTAATTTAGTCTGCATGTTTGCAAATTAACATGTAAAGAAGGGAAGAGCATTTATTACCTGCAGGTTGTTTTGATTTGAAAGCGTTTAATATTGAATTGATGTAAAAGAGTGCGACGCCAATGAAGCTTAAATAGTAGTACAACAGACAGGACAAAAAAAGCATTATGACAGAACCAAAAAGATATTTAATTACCTCGGCATTACCTTATGCAAACGGTCCAAAACACATCGGCCACTTGGCGGGGGCTTATTTGCCGGCAGATATTTATGTGCGTTATTTAAGGGCGCAAAAAAAAGATGTGGTGTATGTATGTGGCAGCGATGAACATGGTGCTGCTATTACCATACAGGCGATGAAAGAAAATACAACTCCAAGGGCCATTGTAGATAAATACCACGCCATGCTGAAAAGCAATATGGCCGACCTGGGTATTTCGTTCGATATTTATCACCGTACATCTGAGCCCATTCACCATGAAACGGCCCGGGAGTTTTTTACCTATTTAAATGACAACGGCGACCTGGAAGTAAAAGAAACAGAGCAATATTTTGATGAGGAAGCCAATACATTTTTGGCTGACCGCTACATTGTAGGTACCTGCCCGGTGTGTGGCAATGAAAACGCTTACGGAGATCAGTGTGAAAGATGTGGGACCTCTCTTAGCCCGGAAGAATTGATTAACCCGAGGAGTACTTTAAGTGGCAATGCGCCGATTAAAAAAGCGACCAAACACTGGTACCTGCCATTAAACCGTCATGAAGAATTTTTGCGCCAATGGATATTGACGGATCATAAAGATGACTGGAAAGCCAATGTGCTTGGCCAATGTAAAAGCTGGCTGGATGCAGGTTTGATGCCAAGAGCGGTAACACGTGACCTTGATTGGGGCATTGCTCTTCCACAAAATGTGGAAGGAGCGAAGGGCAAAGTATTATACGTTTGGTTTGATGCCCCCATCGGTTATATCAGTGCTACCAAGCAATGGGCGCTGGACAAGGATAAAGACTGGAAACCTTACTGGTACAATGAAGATACCAAGCTGGTACATTTTATAGGCAAGGATAACATTGTGTTTCATGCGATCATATTTCCCGTAATGCTGAAACTGCATGGGAATGTGTTACCGGATAATGTACCGAGCAACGAGTTCATGAATCTGGAAGGAGATAAGATGAGCACCAGCCGCGGATGGAGTATTGAGATGGATGATTACATCAACGACTTTGTAAAAAAAGAAAATGGTGGCGACCAGATGGTGGATGCATTGCGCTATTACCTTACCGCCATTGCGCCGGAAACCAAGGACAGTGAATTTACCTGGAAGGGTTTTCAGGATGCAGTGAAAGGCGAGCTGGTGGATGTATTTGGCAATTTTGTAAACAGGGCTTTTGTGCTGATGCATAAATTGTGTAAGGGGAAAGTACCACCATTGCATGCAGCATTGCTGGATGAAACAGATAAGACTTTACTGCAGGAAATAGCGCAGACAAAAGTTACCATCAGCGGCTTGCTTGAAACATATAAGTTCAGGGATGCACAATATGAAGTGATTGACCTCGCCAGGAAGGGCAACAAATACATGCAGGAAAAGCAACCCTGGATTGTGGCGAAAAGTTTGGAGACCAATCCTGCAGGGCAGCAGTTAATTGATAATTGCCTGCATATTTGTTTGCAGTTAACGGCTAACCTGGCCGTGTACATCAATCCCTTTTTACCACATGCGGCCAAAAAAATGTGTTACATGATGAAGGTGGTGGAGAAAATGCTGGACTGGTCAAATGCAGGTAAACCCAACTTATTGAGTGTAGGCTATTCATTGCGGGAACCACAATTGTTATTCAGAAAAATTGAAGATTCGGAAGTTACAGAGCAGGTAGAAAAATTAAAGATTAAAAGCGAAAAAATTAAAATGGAAAAAGAAAACAAGGAAGCAGCAGAAAAAGTAACTGTAGCTGAAACAGCCGCTGCTATTGAAGTGACTGAAGCAAAGAAGCCTGAAATTAATTTTGAAGATTTTGCAAAAATAGATTTAAAAGTAGGTACCATCATAGCTGCTGAAAAGGTAGCCAAGGCAGATAAATTATTAAAGCTTGAAGTAGATTTGGGCGCTGAAGTAAGAACTATTGTGAGCGGCATCGCTATGCACTTTGATCCTTCTGCAATTGTTGGAAAACAGGTTACTGTAGTCACCAATCTTGCACCACGAAAAATGAGGGGCATAGAAAGTAACGGGATGATATTAATGGCCGAAGATGCAGATGGTAAATTAAAATTTGTAAACCCGGATGAAGCGGTGAAAAACGGTAGTGGGGTAAGTTAGTAGTAAATATTTTCTGCCGGCAGAGGTATTTCAATATATCATTGTTGTGTCACTCTCTTATACTTTTCCAGCTTTGTGCAGCGCCTTCGATTCAGCGAATATTTTTATTTTGACGAGCCTGAAATTGCGGTCTGCCCATCGGTGCCGATCGCAATTTCAGATGGTGATTTGCTGTTAATACTCATAGTTAAATCCCAGCGATAAAGAGCTTCAATTATAGATTTGACGCACTAACATTTTAATCCTGCTACCAATCTTAAAAAACGAGGGCTGCAATTTCCGGTGTCAATTACTAATATGCTTGTTACGGTAATGTGCAGAAGCTGTTTGCAGAAAAGCCTTCATGCGTAAGGCCATGCTGTCAATGCCGGTTGTATAGCGGGGTTGGGACAGCAGATTATGTTGTTTCCGGGTATCTGTCAGGTAATCAAAATAATACAATGACTTTCCTTCAATGGCATTAAAGCCCAGTACATATTCGTTATTGATGGCCTCATACACTGCGTTGTTCATCTTGGTAAAAACAGTCCGGTTGGGCTGTAATATAGTATCAGTCAGGCTTGTGCCATAACTCAACACACTGTCTTGTTTACTGCCTGTCTGCAAAATAGTGTTCACCACATCCAGCTGACTTACGGGGGAAGCAATCGTGCGTTTGGTTTCTTTGCCGGGTTCATAAATAAACACCGGTATTCTAAATCCACTGGTTTCGTCCAGCTTTACATTGTCTGCATCCGGAGTAGCCCAGTGATCTGCGCAAAAAATAAATACCGTGTTCTTATACCAATTTTTTGTAGCAGCTTCTTTAAAAAACTGCTGCAGGCAATCATTGTAATACGCCATCGTTTTCATAGAAGGTGTGGTATTTTGCCGGGGATATCTGTCATTAAACGATTTAGGCAAATCGTTGGGGTAATGTGTGCTGATATTGTACTGTGCCGCAAAGAAAGGCTGTTGCATTGCGGCTATCTTTTGTTGCATAAAAGAGAGTACATATTCATCGTGTAAACCCAGGCTGTGCTTTTCCATTTGCCGGTACCCAGGGATATCTTTCATGCAATAATAATGCTGTATGCCCAACCATTTGCAACATTGCGCAAATCCCATATCATCATAATTATCGCCAATAAAAAAAGAAGAACTGTAATTATTTTTTGCCAGCAATTTTCCAACCTCACTTCGCTCCATGGATAAAAAATTGGAATGATACAAAGGAATATCAGTCAATGTTGGCAATCCGGCAAGTATAGCGGTAATTCCTTTGTTTGAGCTGTAAGAAAAACTAAATGCGTTACTGAAAAAAGTACTTTTATTTACAAGGCTGTCTATAAACGGCATTGCTACTTTGTACGGGCTGCTCTTGTCGAAAAAATCATATGGGATACTTTCCATAATAAACAGCACGATATTTTTTTTATCAGTCACTCCAGCTGTTTTATTTTTTTTCCATGCAGGAAACAACAGGGCAGCCTGTTGTGGTGACATATAATTTGCGGCCGGTAAAGCAGTTTCATTTTGCCTGTAAAGGGAATAGATAAAAGTATGAAAAGAGTTTTGTGCCAGCGGCAATTGAACAGGCTCCAGCTGGGTTAGCGGATAAGACGGCAGTGTTTTTTTTGTGCCATTCCAAAAAAAGAGCAAGGTAAAAAGCAGTAGTAAAATAAGTGTCAGTATAAAGGGTTTACCAGTTGCGGCTGGGTGTAATAGTTTGGATAAGTTGCTGTGTACAATCCAGGCTATTGTGATACTGGCCGATACAATCAGCAGTACGAGCAACAAAACAGTAAATGTGCTATTGGCAAAAGGATTTCGTAAAACATACAGCAGGTCGGCATCGGCCCGTTGGAGGTGAAAACGGAAGTAAAAAATATCTGCCAGGTTCAGCACAATCAAAAGGGTGTCAGCTAATGTAAAAATTAATAAAAGCGGCAAGGCAATTAGTTTTTTTTGAACCAGTTGAGTAGCCGCTGAAATAAAAATAAACAATGGCAGGTGAATGAGGGCAATGCAAAAAATATCATACAAAACAGACCATTTAATTATCTGAAATGCATTTTTTGCATCAACTACCGACCAGCCGTTAGCTACACGATAATTATAAAAAAAGAAAACACATTTTAAAGCGCCTAGTAAAATAAGTAGCTTTGAAAAAAACAGTAGGGATGTTTTTTCTTTGATGAATGTGTTTTTTAAAGTAACCAAGCCGGGGGCTTTATTTAAATGAAGAAAAGTTATTTTTTACTGAACAAATATACACTCTCAGTGCTCATATTGCTGATATGCCTGGCGGCAGATATTATTTTGCATAAAGGTATGAGTCGTGTGCTGGTACCAAAATCGTTCACCATAAATCGTAGCCCCCAATATTTAAAATTACGTGAGCAGCCTTTGGTAGTGGCCAACAAAAAATGGAGCAAGGCAGTGAATACGGTTCAAAAAATGGAGCAGCTTCCTGCAGGTACGGCCGGACTCGAAATGGATGTGTATTTTGACACCAGTAAAAATAAATTGCTGGTATATCATGATTCATCTGAAAGCAATCATCCTTTTATAGAAGAGATTTTAAATGTATATAAAGCCAGGCAACTAACGGCTTCTATCTGGTTGGATTTTAAAAACCTGACACCTGTCAACAAAGAGAAGTCTCTGCGATATATTTCGTTTTTGCGGCAGCAATACCAGCTCCAAAACAAGGTCATTATTGAGTCTTCTGTGCCGGAGTGTTTGCCGGATTTTTGTGATAGTGGTTTTTTTACGAGTTATTATACACCATTTTTTAATCCCTACCTGCTTACTGAAAAGCAAATTACCTCTGTTATTGACACTATTGCCGGCAACCTTACAAAATATCCTGCGAGCGCCTTATCGGGTTACTATTTTCAATACCCTATGCTTAAAAAATTTTTTCCGAACTACCCGGTTCTTATATGGGCAGAAAAAGACAGGTACAGCTTTGTAAGTAATATTTTCAACTATTCCCTGGGCAGCGATGCTCAAGTTAAAATTGTACTTTATCCCTGATAATTTAGTGCAATAACCAGCCATCCGTTTTTGGACAATGAGCCAATTCACTTAACTGATTTAGTTTCCAATCATACATTTATGCAGTGATTTTTATTTTTCGCATAATTTAAAAATGCTACCTTCGAATTTCAAAATAGTTGTTTAACTAACTAATTTTGCCAATCCCCAACGGGCTAAAAAATACATATGAAAAGAATCATCAAAAAAGTAGCGGTATTAGGAAGTGGTGTAATGGGCAGCCGCATTGCCTGTCACTTTGCCGGTGTGGGCTTGCAGGTTTTATTGCTTGATATGCAACCAAAGGATTTACCCGCGGATGCAAAGCTTGCTGACAAAAATAAAATTGTGAATGATGCACTGACCGCAGCGATTAGATCAAATCCTTCGCCGGTGTATACAAAGGATGTTGTAAAAAAAATAACAACTGGTAATTTCACGGACAACATGAAGGACATTGGCGGTTGCGACTGGGTGATTGAAGTAGTGGTAGAAAGACTGGACATTAAACAAGCGATTTTTACAGAAGTTGAAAAATACCGCAAAGCCGGAACGTTGACAAGTTCCAACACATCCGGCATTCCAATTCACCTGATGGCCGAAGGCCGGAGCGATGATTTTAAAAAACATTTTTGCGGTACGCATTTTTTTAACCCGCCCCGCTATTTGCGTTTACTCGAAATTATTCCGACTCCTTTTACTGATCCAGGTGTGGTTAGTTTTTTGATGGATTACGGCAGCCTGCAATTGGGTAAAACTACTGTTTTATGTAAAGACACGCCGGCCTTTATCGCCAACCGAATTGGCGTATTTGGCATGATGGCGATAATGAACACCATGGAAAAACTGCAGCTATCGGTAGATGAAATTGATTCACTGACCGGCCCCGTTATCGGTCGCCCCAAATCAGCCACTTTCCGCACCGCTGATGTGGTAGGTATTGATACGCTGGTAAAAGTGGCCAAAGGTGTATACGATAATTGCCCCGATGATGAGGCGAAGGAACAGTTTGTTATCCCATCCTGGTTAAATAAAATGGTAGCGAATAACTGGCTGGGCGATAAAACCGGGCAGGGATTTTTTAAAAAGATGCCGGCAACAGCTGGCGGCGAAAAAGAAATACAGGTGCTGAATCTTTCAACACTGGAATATGAACCCCGCAAAAAGCCAAAGTTTGCCACAATTGAAACTGCCAAACCAATCGACGATTTAAAATTGAGGTTAAAAGCATTGTGTGCCGGTACAGATAAAGCAGGTGAATTTTACCGCTTGTTTCACTATCATTTATTTGCCTATATCTCTCACCGTATCCCTGAAATAAGCGATGAGTTGTACCGCATAGATGACGGCATGATGGCTGGCTTTGGATGGGAGATTGGTGCATTTGAAAGCTGGGATGCGCTGGGTGTTGCTAAAACTGTAGAAGCCATGAAGGCGGCTGGTTTCCAGGTTGCCCCATGGGTGGAAACAATGCTGGCTTCTGGTGCAGCTACCTTCTACAAAATTGAAAATGGAAAACGTTTATACTACGATGTTAACTCAAAAAATTATAAGTCTGTCCCAGGGGGCGATGCATTTATTGTAATGAAAAATTTTGCCAATGAAACCATCTGGAAAAACAGCGCCTGCAGAACCTACCATTTGGGAGATGATGTACTTGGACTGGAATGGTACACAAAAATGGGGTCCATCGGTGGCGAAGTATTGGAAGGCATTCAAAAATCAATTGCACTAGCAGAAGATAAGTATAAAGGCCTGGTAATTGCTAATGACGGCGCCAATTTTAGTGCAGGCGCAAACGTTGGGATGATTTTTATGCTGGCCATTGAACAGGATTATGATGAGATTGATATGGCCATCCGGATGTTCCAAAATACCATGATGCGGGTGCGTTATTCAGGCATACCCGTGGTGCTGGCACCACATGGACTGGCTTTGGGTGGAGGTTGTGAAATTTGCCTGCATGCTGATAAAGTGGTCGCTGCGGCGGAGACATACACGGGCCTGGTTGAGGCTGGCATCGGTGTAATACCCGGAGGTGGTGGTACCAAAGAGTTTGTGTTAAGGGCGGCTGACGAAACACAGGAAGGTGAAGTAGATATTCTTACCATACAAAATCGTTTCCTTACCATTGCAACCGCCAAAGTGGCAACCTCTGCTGCAGAAGCTTTTGAGATGGGCATTTATCGTAAAGGCCGCGACCAGGTAAGTATCAACCCCGGGAGAAGAGTTGCAGAAGCCAAACAAGTGGTGATCGACCTGCACAGCGATGGTTATATTATGCCAGTACAACGCACGGATATTAAAGTGATGGGCCGGTCTGCTTTAGGTACTTTGCTGGCGGGTATTAATGGAATGAACAAAGCAAACTATGCCACTGCACACGATGTTACGGTAGCTAAAAAATTAGCCTACGTAATGTGCGGAGGCGATTTAAGCGAACCTACCCTGGTAAGCGAACAATATCTTTTAGACCTGGAGAGGGAAGCGTTTTTAAGCCTTACCGGGGAGAAAAAAACGCTTGAAAGAATACAGAGTATCTTGAAGAGCGGTAAGCCGCTTCGCAACTAGCAACAGTCACAACGGTAGGGCAGCTCATCGATTTAAACTCTCCGCAAGGAGACGGTGGAAGTGATGCGTGCCCTGTTCTCTTGTAACAGAATAACGGCCCTGCTGGTAAAACCTTGATATAATACCTTTTTGAACATTTTGTACAATTTCTTCATCTTCCATTTCAACTTTATCCAGGTCGCTGCCGGCACCTTTATCATACAATTCCTCTTTCCATATAAAAGTTAAAAATGCAACTTTGGTTTTATTTACTTCTACCGGACTAACGATATTTACCGACAAACCCCAGGGATAGAAATTAAACATCATATTGGGATATACCCAAAAATAATAAGCTGCTACCTTGGTACCATAATCAACAGAACTTTCCGGTAAATCAAAACACGCTGCACCGTCTTTACTTACGCCAAGTTGCAGACTGGCTTTGGCATAAAGTTCTGTTGTATAATCGCCAAAACTCAGTGCAGTGTTTAAGGATGCGTGCACAAAAGGAATGTGAAAGCCTTCCAGGTAATTTTCGCAGTACAAGGCCCAATTAGCATCTATGTTAAAAGTCTTATCCAGATCAGGACGATAAATAAATTCATGAATTGGTAACCAATGCATGCGCTCCATCATCTCGCTAAAATAATGGGAAGCAGTTTCTTTTTGGTGCAGGCTGGTAAACAATAAATTGCCCCAGCTGAATAAGGGTAATACCGGGAGGTTGTCCGCCTCGGCGGGGAAATTTTCAACCTCTTTAAACTCGGGCATTGAAATGAATTTGCCGGATAACTCAAAAAGACGTCCATGATATTTGCACCGCAGGTTAGTGGCCTTACTGCATTGCTTGTAAGCAATCAAATTCCCTCTGTGCGTACATACATTACTCAGGCAATGCACTCCGCCATCCGAATCTTTTGTAAGCATCAGTGGTTCATTCATATAATTCTCCAGCAAGGTGAAGGGTTGTACGTCGCCATTAAATTTTACCATTTCTTTACTGCCAATGAATTGCCAGGAAGGAGCAAATATTTTTTCTTTCGCCGCGTCAAATACTATTTTACTGGTGTACACATCGGTTGAAATGGTACTGGCTTTGGCTATGTTGGGGTGTACCCAGTAGTTGCTCATAAAACAAATTTACCCAAGTTAAAAAATATAATCTCAACCCGGGTAAATAATCTCTTAAAATCAAGTTCTTGACCCCCAGGATGATTAGACAACAGCGATAGTAAAAGGTGTGTGGGCAATTGTTCGCCTTCACTTATTCCGCCCTTCAGGATGAAGAATAAAAGTGTAATTTTACATCATGGGCGAAGCAGAAATTAAACCAGCCAGCCAGCAGCTTTGCATTTATTCCACATTGTTTTTTTATGGCGATGCGGCTAATGACGCTCTTAGCCTGGCAATTGTGAAAGATATAGCCGAACATTGGAACGAAGCCGGAGGGAAAGTAAGGATTAAAAATGCCGTGTATAACGTGGTCTTTAATATTGAAGGCATCTGGGCAAAGTCGTTAACGCCTGAGATGATTTTTGAAAACACCAGCCGTCGCAATAATTATTTCAGGGTTGAAGCATTTGCCAGTGGTAATATTTCTTTTGTAGATGGAGTAGGATGTAATACAGGGTATTTTTTACTGGATAACCTGCTCAACAATTCCACTACAGCGGCGCATGAATATGGCCATACTATCGGCCTCGATCATCCGGACATATTGGATATTCGTGGTAAGGGAACGCCGGGTATTATGTATCCGAGAGGTACAATTGTTGATCCGCAATTTCAGTACAGCCCTGTAGCAGCACCACTGGCCCCTGGCGGAACCCTCAATCCCTTTACCAGGAAAGTGTTGCAGGAAGATATCGACAACCTGCAGTTACAACGCCTTGCTTATAACCGGAGCGGCATTGCCATGATCGGAAATTTCAGCAATATCTGGCACCAGCAACACGAACGGTAATTGCCACTGGTCCCATTTGCGTCCTTCCACGGTGATAAAATCCCTTATCTTCAAACCCTAATTGCAAATAACTTATGTCGATTCTTTCTGTTGATAACTTATGTAAGAATTATGGAGCAGTGCAAGCCCTGAATGGCGTTACATTCAGTGTTCCGAAAGGTTCGGTGTTTGGTATACTGGGGCCTAATGGAAGCGGTAAAACCACCATGCTCGGTATTATCATGGACATTCTAAAACCCACTGCGGGCAGTTACACTTTATTTGATACCACACCGGATGAAAACAGCCGGAGGAAGATTGGTACTTTTTTGGAAACTCCTAATTTCTATCATTATTTATCTGCTGTAAGAAATTTAAAAATCACTGCTGCCATTAAACAAAGAGGTGATGAGGATATTCTGCAGGTGCTGGAAACAGTGAATCTTACAGAGCGTAAAGATTCCCGTTTTAGTACCTATTCATTGGGGATGAAACAACGGCTCGCCATTGCGTCTTGTTTATTGGGTAATCCGGATGTGTTGATTTTTGATGAACCAACCAACGGACTTGACCCAGTGGGCATTGCAGAAATACGGGAGTTGATAAAGCAATTACGCCAGCAAGGAAAAACCATTATTATGGCCAGCCATTTACTGGACGAAGTTGAAAAAGTATGCACGCATGTGGCTATTTTGAAAAAGGGAAAACTCATTGCAGCCGGGGATGTAAATGAAATTTTAGCCAATGATGATATTGTTGAATTGGGAGCACCCGATATGGAAAAGCTAAAAAATATTATTGGCCGTTTAACCGGTTACAACGATATAAAAGAACATGATAATTTGTTGCAGTTGTTTTATCCGGTTGGCACTACCAACCTGGAAAGCATTAACCGTTATTGTTTTGAAAACGGGGTGGTGCTGAATTATATGCAACTTAAAAAGAAAAGCCTGGAATCTAAATTCTTTGAACTGACTAATTAAAACAGTTGTTTTTTATGATACAATTATTGAAGATAGAATGGCTGAAAATTAAAAATTACAATGCCTTCATTATACTAAGCAGTTTTTTTGCATTGGGCGTAGTAGCCGTTAATTATGTGGCTTTCAGCGTATATAAAAACATGATTAGCGAGGTGAACGCAGCAAAAATGATGAGCTCATTTTCGCCATATGATTTTGACAGAACCTGGCATACAACAAGTTATTTTGCCGGTTGCATTTTGCTGCTGCCTGGTTTATTAATTATTATGCTGGTTACAAACGAATTCACCTATCGCACGCATCGTCAAAATATCATCGACGGATGGAGCAGGAAACAGTTTATTGAAGTGAAGATTGTGTTAGCAATAATTGCCGCATTGGCAAGCACGGCGTTAGTCATCCTGACTGCCTTGGTTTTTGGCCTGGCATCGGGCACCTCTTTTTCGCTGGAAGGATTTTCATTCACCGGAATTTTCTTTTTAAAGGCTCTTACATATAATATGGTGGCTTTGTTAATCAGCGTACTGATAAGGCGTACAGGTTTTGCGACCGGTATGTTTTTTATCTACATGGGTTTTGAAAATTTCGTGTCGCAGCTACTCGATATCTGGAGCATCAAATTAAGAAGAGACAATACCATTGATCTTGGCAGTATGGGCGATTACCTGCCCATGAACGCAGCTGACGGCTTACTAACTTTTCCTGATAATCCCGTAAAAAGCCTGGCAAGGGGTGTGCTGCCAACTGATTATACCTCGGTAGTAATGGTATTGTGCGCTGCTTACCTGGTACTGTTTTGCTGGTGGAGTTATAACCGGATTATAAAAACCGATTTATAGATGGTTTCACTCCAGGGGGAACAAAGAAAATATTTGACGCAACATATTAACCCTTTTGTATCCCATATACTTAGCGTTCTTTGCGGGACTATTACTTGTGACACAATTGCTTTAAAGCACCGCTGATAGCAGGGTATAAAAAGGAAAAACCAGCCTGTTGAATTTTTGCAGCGCTTACTGTAGTGCTTTTTAAAACTTCAATACTTCTTTCGCCCATCATTAATTTTAACACCATTACAGGTACCTTAATTGGTATAAACCATTTACCGTTCATTTGCTTTGCCAGTTCAATCGTTAAGGCTTTATTGGTAACGGGCGCAGGCGCCACTGCATTATAAACGCCTGACAGATATTCATTTTCTATCGCGGAGATATACATCCTGCAAAGATCATCCACATGTATCCAGCTAACCATTTGCTTTCCCTCACCTAATATGCCAGCCACGCCAAGATGAAGCGGTTTCTTAAATTCTGCCAGCGCTCCACCAATGGCACTTAGTACAATCCCGGTACGAAGTTTTACAAGCCGTATCCCCAGGTCCATAACAGCATCAATACTCTGTTCCCACAACCTGCAGGTATTGCCGAGAAAATCGTTTGCGGGCAGATCTGTTTCCGTAAATGGCTTGCCGCTTTTATCTGCACCATACCAACCAATGGCAGATGCGCTTACAACAGTTTTAACTTTATTAGCACTTTTTTTTAAGCTGCTAACTAATAAACTGCTGCTATCTGTTCTACTGTCCAGTATTTCTTTTTTATAAGCCTCAGTCCATTTCTTATCAACCACACCAGCGCCTGCAAGGTGTATGATATGATCCGCGGTTTTTATTGCCTCCATATCAATTGTTTGTTTTTTAATATCCCACGCTGCATAGGACAGGCCCGGGGTTTTCACAACTTCATCAGGCAGTTTCCTGCTTAATACAATTACACTGTAATGTTTTTGTAACAACTGGTGCGTAATAGCTTTACCAATCATTCCGGTGCCGCCCGTTATTAATACTGTCTGCATAAAAATTTTATTAGATAGCCATTTGAAGATGAAAAAACAGCGCAGGTGAATGAGCATACTTATACCGCGGGTAAATTTTTAACATAAATAAAACACTGGTTATAATTATGTAAAAACAAAAGTTCCACCATCTTGTTTACAAATTATTAAAAGATTATAGCTTAATTTTAAATTATAAAATTGCCGCATTACCATGAAAGGAAGAGTCTCGTTTATTGCCATGTTGTTTTTATTGCCCCTGTTTTCGCAGGCGCAAAAAATTTCTTACTCGGATGTGTTAAAAGAGAATAGCCGCGACATGGATTTTGAAATTGTAGGTAAAGTAAGCGGAAATATACTTGTATTCAAAAATGTGAGTTCAAGGTATGCGATTTCTGTTTACCAGGGCGATATGGAACTAAAGGAAAAGGTGGACCTTGACTTTATTCCTTCCAAAGCATTTAATGTTGACTTTGTTGTGTATCCTGATTTTTTTTACCTGATATACCAATACCAAAAAAGGGGGGTGGTATATTGTATGGCTGCTAAAATTGACGGCAATGTCAAAAAATTAAATGAGCCTGTTTTACTGGATACCACGCAGGTAGGTGTATTTGGCGACAATAAAATTTACAACGTGGTAGCCAGTGAAGACAAGCAAAAAATAATGGTTTTCAAAATACAGAAAAAAGACGACCGCTTTAATTTTGCAACGTTGTTATATGACAATCAACTGCAGCCCATACATAAAAGCCGCCAGATAATGGACTACAATGAAAGAAAGGATGTCCTGAGCGATTTTTTTGTAGACAACGATGGAACTTTTGTATTTGCAAAATCAATTAAGTCGAGTGCCAGGGATGATATTGGTACACTCGATCTGGTTACCAAACCTGCGATGCAGGACACGTTTACTTACCGGGTGCTGCCGTTGAATAAAACGTATATAGACGAAGTGAAAATTAAAGTGGATAATGTCAATAAAAGGTACGTGCTCAGCTCATTTTATTATGGAGAACGTCGTGGTAATATAACTGGCATTTATGCTTCTGTTTGGGATATAAAAGGGGATAGTATCTATACAAGTGTTTTTAATCCGCTGCCGGATAGTGTGCGGAGTATCGCCAAAGAAAAAGGCGGGTTGAAATATGCCTTTAACGACTTTTTTATCCGCAACCTCATCTTAAAAAAAGATGGTGGATATTTGTTGGTAGCTGAAGATTTTTCGGCCCAAAGTACGGGTAACAATCAGTGGAACCGGTGGGACTACCTCTATAACTCTCCCTTCTCCAATCCTTATTATTACAATTTTTACAGCCCATATTATGGTGGTTATTACAGGCCGTATAATAGTTTTAATAATTATTACAATAACCGGTATTATTATTATAATATTTTAGTGCAAAGCATAGATAACAAAGGGGTAACCGAATGGAGTAATATCATTCATAAAGAACAATTTGCAGATATAACGGATAATTATTTGTCTTACGCTACTTTTAATACCGGCGCAGGAATTCATTTCTTATTCAATAATTCAGATAAAAGAAACCCGTTACTGATTGACAATGTTATAGCCGGTGACGGTACTTTAACCAGGAATCCCAGCCTGAAAAGTTATGACAAAGGTTATGAATTTATGATACGGTATGCCAAACAAACCGGCGCCCGGCAAATGATTGTGCCTTGTTCTTACCGCCAGCAGATATGTTTTGCCAAAATTGATTTTTAGGCACTGCCATTAGTTTTGGAATGATTTTTTAAAGCCACAATTAATGTGCACTTTTGCAGTGCATAAAACAGATCCTTACGTGACAGGCACATTCAAGGCCAACAATCCTTACAATACATTTTTGCTGCTGGTATACGGGCTGCTGCTGAAGTTGCCTGTTTTTTTGCATCCCACCATACCAATTCCCCAACAAACGGATGGTTTTCTATTTAAGACACTGCTGGCCCAGCTTGCACCGTTAGGAAGAAATGTGCCGGTAATATATTCTTTTATCAGCTTTATTTTTTTGTACACGCAGGCCATAACTTTCAATAAACTGGCTAACGACCAGCGTTTAATGCAAAAGCCAAATTACCTGGCTGGAATGGCCTACCTGCTGATAACTTCACTCTTTAAAGAATGGAATGTACTATCTGCACCGCTTATTGTTAATACGCTGCTGATATGGGTTTGGGCTAGTATGAGCGGGCTGTACAATAACAAAAATGCAAGGTCGGCCCTGTTTAACATCGGTATTATTATAGGAATTTCTACTTTTTTTTACTTTCCCTCTATCGCATTTGCTATTTTAATTATTGTCGGTCTTACCTTAACACGCCCCTTTAAATTGGCAGAGTGGCTGATTGCATTGCTGGGTATTATTACTCCTTATTATTTTTTGTTATCCTACGTTTTTTTGGCAGATAAATGGAAAGGATATAAGCTGCCCGGCTTTTCTGTAAGTCTGCCTGTTTTTTACAAATCTTACTGGGCTTCCGCAGCCATGATTATAGTACTGTTTGCTACCGTAATCGGAATATTCTACGTACAACAAAATTTCAGGCGCCAGCTTGTGCAAACCCGTAAAAGCTGGACGCTGGTATTTTTGTATTTGATCGTAGCTATATTTATTCCCTTTATAAACACCGCTCATAGTTTTGAGTATTGGATATTGTGTGCTGTACCACTATCAGCCTTTGTGGGAAGCGCTTTTCTGTATCCTCAAAAAAAATGGTTTCCGTTGCTATTGCACTGGCTGATGGTAGGTTTTGTAATTGCGTTCAGCTACTTCGAACAATAATTAAAATGTAATTGTATTTTTGCTCCTGATTTACAATAAAATCAAGGCAAAGCTTTCTCAATAAAAATTAAACACAAACACTAGTATGAAATTTGGCGTAGTAGTTTTTCCCGGCAGTAATTGCGATAGAGACATGATAGAAGCTCTAAAAACCGACCTTAAACAGGAAGTAGTGGAGCTTTGGCACAAGGATAAAGACCTTAGCATGTTTACTACTGATGATTGCATTGTGTTGCCGGGCGGTTTTAGTTATGGTGATTACCTGCGTTGTGGCGCCATCGCCAAATTTAGCCCGATGATGCAAAGTGTGATTGAATTCGCCAATAAAGGTGGTAAGGTGCTTGGTATATGCAATGGGTTTCAAATTTTGTGCGAAAGCGGTTTATTACCAGGCATACTGCTACGAAACAGTCACCAGCAATTTGTTTGTAAAAATGTTTTTATAAAAGAAGCGGCATCTGAAACCTGTGAAGCGCTTAAAATTCCCGTGGCGCATGGTGAAGGCAGGTATTTTGCGGATGATAAAACACTTGAAGAGCTGGAAATGCATCGCCAGATTATTTACCGCTATTGTGATGATAAATGTACTGTTAACAGTGAAGCCAATCCCAATGGAGCTATCCATAACATTGCAGGAATCTGTAACAGGGAAAGAAATGTATTTGGCATGATGCCTCACCCAGAGCGGGCCTGCAGCAATGTATTAGGTAATGAAGATGGCAAAAAAATATTCGCTCACTTATTTGGAATTAATTAACAGCTGCTTAACCCAACTGTTTAACAGTGTTTAACATCTTTAAAAACTAATTGGCCGTTACTTTGTTGTACTTCCACTTAAAAGATAACAAAAATGAAAAAAATAGTAACCGGTATTTTATTAACCTTATTATTAAACGTGGCAACGGCACAGCAAAAAATAAGCTGGAGCTTCACAGCAAAAAAACTGGCTGATAACCGGTACGAATTACACATGACAGCAACACCACCTTCAGGCTGGCATGTTTACTCTCAAACAACTCCGGAAGGCGGCCCGATACCCACAGAATTTAAATTTACCAATAACGGGCTGGTTACTGTTGCAGCTGCAAAGCCGAAGGAAGTAGGCAAGCTGGTATCTTACTTTGATAAAAATTTTAAAGTAGATGTGAAGTATTTTGAAGGTAAGGTTGATTTTGTTAAAACGGTTACGGTAAAGGGAAAGATCAAAACCAATGTTAGCGGAACTGTTGAGTCGATGATTTGCAATGACAGAACCTGTATGCCGCCTACTACCGAAAATTTCAATATCGCATTAAACTAGCAGTTACAATTTTAAAATGATAAAACATATCGTATTATCGGGATTGAGTTTTTTTATATTACTCGCCATTACTGCACAGGACCAACAACCTGTGCAGTTTAGTTTTAGCAAGGAAGAGAAAGGCAAAGGAGAATTTATTTTGCATATTAAAGCTAAGCCATCCCCTGGCATAAAATTGTTTTCAATTAAGAAAATTTCTGCTGATTTACCTGTAAATACTGCTATTCAGTTTGATTCAACTATTCAAAACTATTTAGCCGACAGTATTGTTGAGAAAGGAAATATGCAAACGAAAAATGATGCGGCGTTAAATAATGCTGCCATTCATTTTTATACCGATTCGGTAGAATGGTTACAGAAAGTAAAATTAAATTCAGGAGACAGTATCCGCATAAAAGCTAACATTAATTATTATTATGAAAAGGGCGAAAGCGTGGAATCCGCCGATCAAATGGTTTCCATGCAGTTTGAATATAAAGAAAACACTTCTGCCGTAAAAACTGCGGTGGTGGCAGATGAAGGATTTGCCAGCAAATCGTGGATAATATTGCTGATGCTGGGTATGGGAGCCGGGCTGCTGGCTTTTATAACGCCATGCGTTTATGCGCTGGTACCTGTTACAGTTAGTCTGTTTTTAAAAAGAAGCAAAACGCCTTTGCAGGGAAGAAAGAATGTATTATTTTATGCGGTATCTATCATCCTTATTTATTCTGCCATCGGTGCGTTGGCTTCGGTGGTACCAAAAACATTCTGGAATAATTTATCTACTCATTGGATATTCAACCTGTTTTTATTTTTGATGTTCCTTGTTTTTGGATTATCTTTTTTAGGTGCTTTCGATATCAATCTTCCGTCTTCCTGGGCCAATAAACTGGATAGCAAAAGTAATTCCAACAGTTATCCGGGCATTTTCTTTATGGCTTTTACTTTGGTGGTTGTTTCGTTCAGCTGCACGGGTAATTTTGTGGCCTCCATCTTAGGATTGGCGGGCGGTAAAGCGGGCAATTTGGGCCCGGTCAGTGGCATGTTTGGTTTTGGGTTTGGTCTGGCATTTCCATTTATCATTTTTGCTTTTTTTCCTAAGCTGTTGACCGTATTAACCAAAAGCGGTGGCTGGCAAAATGCTTTGAAAGTAACACTGGGCTTTGTAGAGCTTGCTTTTGCTCTTAAGTTTTTAAGCAACGTAGATGTGGCAAAAAACCTGCGCATCTTAGACAGGGAAGTATTTATTGTATTATGGGTGGTAATTTTCTCCCTGCTGGGTTTTTACCTGTTGGGTATACTGACTTTTAAGCATGATAGTGAATTGCCCAAGAATGATTGGGGGTTACAATACGTTCCTATACCAAGGCTGATGCTGGCCATAGCTTCGCTTGCATTTTCTGTTTATTTAATTCCGGGTTTGTGGGGCGCTCCTTTAAATGCAGTTTCTGCCTTTGTTCCCGCAATGGGTACCCAGGATTTTATTTTGTACAATCAAACGGAAAAACCAGCCTTAACTATTGATAATGGTCAGCCTGCTTCAGCGGCGCTGCCGCCTGTAAAATATGTAAAACGTCTAAGCAATTATGAGCCGCTGGCAGCCAAACAAAATAACCTGACCATTTATTACGATTACAATGAGGCACTTGCTGCGTCCAAATTGCTGCACAAGCCGGTGATGATTGATTTTACGGGTATCCAATGCGTCAATTGCCGGAAGTTTGAAGCATCTATCTGGCCGGATAAAGAAGTGATCAGTAAAATGAAAAATGATTTTGTTGTAGTGTCTTTATTCAGCGACTATGATGACGAGGAATTGCCCGACAATGAAAAGTTTTTTTCCAAAGTATTAAACGGGCAGGTGGTAACGGTAGGAGATAGAAATGAAGATTTACAACAACAATTGATACAGGCCAGCGGCCAGCCCAATTATGTGTTTGTAGACAGCGAAGGCAAATTATTGGTGCCAGGCGGTTATGGCTATGATCCGACAAAAGGAGCAAAAGAATTTGCAGCCCATCTCGACAAAGTATTGGGTATATATAAAAAGCAACTTTAACATGCTGGAACTGTGTATAAAAGTAAAACCCTTCAATTTTGAAGGGTTTTACTTTTGAAGGGGGTTACTTATTAACTTTATAAAGCAATTTGTTTTTCTGCCATCATTTTGCGCATGTTAATTAAACCATAGCGCATACGGCCTAGAGCTGTGTTGATGCTGCATTTGGTAAGATCTGCAATTTCCTTAAAGCTCAGGTCTGCATAGTGGCGCATGATGATTACTTCACGCTGATCTTCAGGCAGCATATCAATCATTCTGCGAACCCTGTCGTGACTTTGGCTTTGCATCATACGATGTTCTGCACTTGGTTCAGAGAAATTAAGCACTTCAAAAATGTCGCGATCGTCACTTGTTTTGATACTCGGGCTGCGTTTTACTTTTCTGAAATGATCTACGCAAAGGTTGTGTGCAATGCGCAGTGCCCATGGCAAAAACTTTCCTTCCTCAGTATATCGTCCGCCTTTCAGCGTATCGATGATACGGATAAACACATCCTGGAACAGATCTTCTGCCAGGTACTTGTCTTTTACAAGCAAATAAATTGAAGTGTAAATTCGGTCCTTGTAACGTGTTACAAGTGTTGAAAGAGCGTCAGTGTCTCCATCCATGTAAAGATGTACTAACTGCTGGTCGGTTAAATTGATAAGGCATTTCATAAACTTCTACAGTTTTTGTTGGTTTAGGACTTTTGTTTGGAAACCAATAAGATGGGGTGAGCGTAGAAGTTCTTAGATAGGCGTTCTTGGCTTTTCACTTTATTGGATATTGGAATGTGAAAGTATGAATAAATTTTGAATTGCCAAATATTTCTTAAAATTTTTTTTTGAAATATTGTTTAATAAAAATAATATAATTCATGTACGGTAAATATTGCTGGATGGATTTTGGCAATACTTTCACAATATCACTACAGCAAAAAAGAACGGCTTATTTTTGCATTTCTATATATGACTACAACGAAATCTATCAATAAAAAAAAGCCTCTTAATCCCGCAAATAATACTGACGGTATTTTTATAAAAGGCGCCAGGGTACACAATCTGAAGAACGTAACGGTAACGATACCACGCAACCAACTGGTAGTGGTTACGGGTGTGTCCGGATCGGGCAAATCTTCATTAACCATCGATACTTTATTTGCTGAAGGACAGCGGCGATATGCTGAAAGTTTAAGCGCCTACGCAAGGCAGTTTATGCAACGCATGAACAAACCCGATGTGGATTATATCAAGGGTTTATGCCCGGCCATTGCGATTGAGCAAAAAGTAATTACGCGTACGCCAAGGAGCACCGTTGGCAGCATGACGGAAATTTATGACTACCTGCGGTTGTTATTTGCAAGAACCGGTAAAACCATTTCGCCGGTTAGCGGAAGGGAAGTAAAAAAAGATGATGTTACGGACGTAGTAAAAGCCATCGCTGGTTTAAAAGAGGGAGATAAAGTACTATTGCTGGTGCCATTTAAACTGCATGCCAATCGAGACATAAAAGAAGAACTGAATATATTAATACAGAAGGGTTTTTCAAGAGTAGCCATTCCGAATGCTGCCATTGGCGGGGCTTTTGAGGCACAACGTATTGAAGACTTGCTTGAAGACAATAATTTGAAATTGCCAGCGCAAACCTGCTTATTGATAGACAGGCTGGTTGTTAAAGAATTTGATGAAGATGATACGCACCGCATCAGCGACTCCGTTGGTATTGCATTTTATGAAGGCGAAGGGACACTGATGCTGGAAGTAAATGGGAAAAAAATAAAACACTTCAGCAATAAATTTGAACTGGACGGAATACAGTTTGAAGAACCTGTTCCTAATTTATTCTCATTTAATAATCCGTTTGGAGCCTGCCCCACCTGTGAAGGATTTTCACTGGTGCTGGGTATTGATCCGGACCTTGTAATTCCCAACAAACAATTAAGTGTATATGAAGGAGCGGTAGCACCCTGGAAGGGAGAAAAATTGAGCATGTGGAAAGATCAGTTTATCAGAGCCGCCAAAAATTTTAATTTCCCTGTTCATACGCCCATTATAGATCTTACAAAAGAGCAATACCGCCTGTTGTGGGAAGGAAATAGTTACGCCAATGGTATCAACGATTTTTTTAAAGAAGTAGAACAAAATTTATATAAGGTCCAGTACCGCGTTTTGTTAAGCCGCTATCGTGGTAAAACACTTTGCCCGGATTGCAAAGGATATCGTTTACGCAAAGAAGCTTTGTATGTAAAAGTAGGTAGCAAACACATTGGTGAATTGTGCGAATTGCCTGTTAAAGATTTGCAGGTTTGGTTTGATAATTTAAAGCTTAGTCCTTATGATGAAAAGGTAGCCAAAAGAATTCTGATAGAAATACATCACCGGATTAAAACATTGACAGATGTGGGCCTTGGTTACCTTACGCTAAACCGGTTGGCCAATTCGTTAAGCGGAGGCGAAAGCCAACGTATTCAATTGACGAGAAGCTTAGGAAGTAATTTAACCAGCTCTCTCTACATCCTTGATGAACCTTCGATTGGTTTGCACAGCAGGGATACCGAAAGACTGATCAGGGTGTTAAAAGAATTGCGTGATCTTGGGAATACAGTGGTTGTAGTGGAACATGATGAAATGATGATGCGGGAAGCCGATTATATTATTGATATGGGGCCGCTGGCAAGTCACCTGGGCGGAGAAGTGGTGGCAGCAGGCAATTACAAGGAATTGATCGCAGATAAAAACAGTCTTACCGGTAAATACCTTAAAGGAGAATTGAGCATTGATGCACCCAAACATTTGCGTAAATGGAACCAGAGTATTACGGTAGAAGGTGCCAGGCAAAACAATCTTAAAAACATCAACGTTGAATTTCCGTTGAATGTTTTTTGTGTGGTGAGTGGCGTAAGTGGCAGCGGTAAAACAACATTGGTAAAACAAATTTTATATCCTGCGCTACAAAAAATTAAAGGGGAAGGCGTTGATAAAGCAGGAATACATAAATCTGTTACGGGTGATCTGGATGCCATCTCACAAATTGAAATGGTTGACCAAAACCCCATTGGTAAATCATCCCGCAGCAACCCGGTTACTTACATTAAGGCATACGACGAAATAAGGGAATTGTACAGCAAACAACCGCTCAGTAAAATGCGGGGATTTTTGCCAAAACATTTTTCATTTAACGTAGATGGGGGCCGGTGCGATGCCTGCAAAGGTGAAGGTGAACAGATTGTTGAAATGCAGTTTTTGGCAGATGTGCATTTAACCTGTGATGTGTGTGGTGGAAAAAGATTTAAGGAAGAAGTGCTGGAAGTAACCTACAAGGGAAAAAGTATTTATGAAGTGCTGGATATGAGTGTGGATGACGCCATTGTATTTTTTAAGGAAGAGGCCGACGTTGCAAAGAAAATACAACCTTTGAGTGATGTGGGTTTAGGCTATGTAAAACTGGGCCAGAGCAGCAATACGCTGAGTGGCGGCGAGGCGCAGCGGGTGAAGCTGGCTTCTTTTTTAGGCAAGGGAAAATCGCAAGGGCATATCTTTTTTATTTTTGATGAACCTACCACGGGGCTTCACTTTCATGATATTAAAAAACTGCTTGCATCGTTTAATGCCTTAATAGAACAGGGCCATACTATCCTGGTGATTGAACACAATACAGATGTTATTAAGTCTGCAGACTGGGTAATAGACCTGGGCCCTGAAGCAGGCGATGCCGGAGGAAACCTGGTGTTTGCAGGAAAGCCAGCTGACTTGAAGAAATGTAAGGAAAGTTATACGGGAAAGTTTTTATAGTCACAGTTTTGTGATATTCAAAAAGGAGCTTTTTCAGTTAAACGTGCAACTATTTTTCTTTAAATATTTACTTAACCATTTTCAATATGATATAAATGGTTAAGAGAACCAGTATATAAGGTCCCAATATAAATAGCCACAATAAAGGATCAAAAAGATCGAACAGTATTTTCATTGGTATTTATCTAAAATTAATATCCGAATCCGTTTATAAAATATAATAAAACCCATCAAATTGCAACGAATACCGGGAACGTTTTTGCAAACAATAATTATCCTTTGGTGTACGTCTAAATTAATGCATCAATATTGTCACTTCATGGCTGAAAATAGCTAAAGCATTATTGCTGGCTTTAAAAAAAGAGCCTTTATCAAAAATAAAAACCAAGCAGTTAGCTTTTATACTTTTCAGTGCAACTGATATGTTTAATCTTAGAACAATTATTAGATATCATCTAACGAAAAAGAGGCTGCTCATGCTTTGAGACAGCCTCTTTTTTAAATAAGTGGCGTTCATCACCTCAACCTATTACTGTCTTTTATCAATTTCTCGTCTTTATTAATGCCGCTTGCTGCAAGCAATAATGCAGCGATAATAACTGCATGCAATACCGCTGTAAAGGCATAGTCACCTTTTGAAAAATTTTTGGTTGCCATGTAATATAGGATCACCAAAATTACATCTAGCGCAATGGCGGCTATGCAAAGCCATAATTGAGTAACCCTGTTTTTAAATAAAAAGATCGTGATCAGCGTTAGCACACCCAAGCCGATGGTCGGTATCATTAATGTAAAATTTTCCGTACCATTTAACTGGTGGTATAAATTATCCGGCAGATAAGTGCCGCTGTAAAAAGACAATTTTAACGTAAGAAAAGTAACAATGGATGCTATTAAAAGCCATACGGATTGAATGCGCTGTATCATACAAATAAATTTTTTGATGCTATCCCAGTTCAGGATATAAAATAAACTGTCCCATAAATTCATTCACCTGACCACGGATGGTGCTGATGACTTTTTCATCGTCTGCGTTCATCAATACATTGTCCAGCGCATTTACAACAAACTGCATGTGCTCTTCCTTCATACCACGCGTGGTGATGGCGGCTGTGCCTACGCGGATACCTGATGTAACAAATGCACTTTTATCATCAAAGGGCACCATGTTTTTGTTCAGCGTAATATCTGCTTTTACCAGCGCCTGTTCTGCTTTTTTACCGCTGATGTTTTTGTTGCGCAGGTCAATCAGCATTAAATGATTGTCGGTACCGTTGCTGATTAATTCATAACCTTTTTCAACAAAGGCCTTTGCCATGGCCTGTGCATTTACAATTACCTGTTTAGCGTAATCCGTAAATTCATCCGTTAAAATTTCGCCGAATGCCACAGCTTTTGCAGCGATAATATGTTGTAATGGTCCGCCCTGTATTCCAGGGAAAACAGCCATGTCCATGAGGTTACTCATCAGGCGGGTATTGCCTTTTACATCTTTTAAACCAAAAGGATTTTCAAAATCTTTTTTCATTAAAATAATGCCGCCCCTTGGGCCACGCAATGTTTTATGTGTGGTAGAAGTAACGAAATGACAATGTTCAAAAGGGGAATTTAATAATCCTTTGGCAATTAAACCGGCCGGATGTGCCATATCGCATTGTACAAAAGCACCTACTTCATCCGCCACTTTCCTTATGCGGGCATAATCCCAGTCGCGGCTGTAGGCGGAGGCGCCGCAAAAAATCAATTTCGGTTTTAATGTTCTTGTTTTTTCTTCCAGTGTATCATAGTCAATTAAACCGGTTTCTTTTACCACACCATAAAAATGGGCTTCATACAATTTACCGGAATAGTTTACCGGAGAGCCATGGGTAAGATGGCCGCCCATGCTTAAATCCAGCCCTAATATAATATCACCCGGTTGCAATACAGCCAGGGCTACCGCAGCATTGGCCTGTGCGCCACTGTGCGGTTGTACATTGGCATAATCGCAGTTAAAGATCTGCTTCAGACGGTCGATAGCCAGTTGTTCTGTTTGGTCAACAATTTCGCAGCCCGCATAATACCTGCGGCCAGGGTAGCCTTCCGCATATTTATTGGTCATTACACAGCCTGACGCCTGCATCACCTGTAAAGAAGTAAAATTTTCCGAAGCTATCAGTTCAATTCCGTGCCGCTGGCGGTTCATTTCCTGCCTTATTAAATCAAAAACCAATGTATCTTTTTGCATGCGTAATTTTTAAGGTGCAAATATACAAACCCGCATTAACTTTAACGGAGGTAGTAAAAATAATGACATTTTTTATGGTGTAGCGTTTACACAAAATTCACTACTTTCACAACCTGTTTAAAATAAGCAACATCATAATTACCAATAAAAATGTAGCACTTAGCAGGTGTAAGGTTTTACAATGAAGGCTATTATCCCGGTTGCCGGCGCAGGCACAAAATTGCGTCCACATACTTACACACAGCCCAAGGCGTTGATACCCTTAGCAGGTAAAACTATTTTAAGTATCATAGTTGATCAATTGCACGAAGCCGGGATAAATGATTTTATATTTATCGTGGGTTACCTGGGCGAAAAAATACAGGATTATGTAAAGGCAAAATATCCCCACCTTAATTGCCATTTTGTTTACCAGAATGAACGGTACGGTACAGGTCATGCGATTGATCTTGCTAAGGAGATTATTGGCAGCGAGGAAGTATTTATAGTACTGGGAGATACGATTGCGGAATATGATATCAAACAAATGCTCAGCTCACCCTACTCTATGCTGGGTGTAAAAAAAGTAGACGATCCCCGCAATTTTGGCGTGGCAGAAATTGAAGAAGACGGCTTTATAAGCCGCGTGGTAGAAAAGCCGGCGATACCAAAAAGCAATATGGCGCTGGTAGGCATTTATAAAATAATGGAGACTGATTTGTTATTTACTTGCCTCAAAAAAATAATTGAAAAGAAAGACATTGCACGCAATGACCTGAGCCTTACAGATGCGCTGGAATGCATGATACAGAGTGGTTCAACCTTCAAATCGTTCAAAGTACAAAATTGGTTTGATTGTGGTAAGAAGGAAACGATACTGGAATCTAACGCCACTTTACTGAAAAAGTTTGGCGGCAAAATCCCTGAGCTGGACAGGTATGAAAATACAATTATCATCCCGCCGGTTAGTATTGGCGAAGGATGTGATATAAAAAACTCGGTTATTGGTCCCAATGTTACCATCGGCGATAGTACGTTGTTAAATTATACAATTGTAAAAGATTCTATTATAGGATCGTTTTCAAAATTGTATGATGTGGTGCTGGATGATTCATTAATTGGCAGCGATACGGGTATAAAAGGCGAAACGAGATCACTTAACATTGGCGATAACACAGATATAGATCTTGGATAATGCAGCAAGCTATACAGGCATTTTGAATTGAAGGAAGTTGATAAAAAGCACCAAACGAATGCCATCTTTCACCAACAGAATTACTCATCTTTTTGGTATTGATTATCCCATCATCCAGGCGGGAATGGTTTGGGCTAGTGGCTGGCGTCTGGCGGGTGCGGTAAGCAATGCCGGGGCGCTTGGCTTAATCGGCAGCGGCAGTATGCGTCCGGAAGTATTGAAAGAGCATATTCAAAAATGCAGGGCAGCCACCAGCAAACCTTTCGGCGTAAATGTACCGCTCCTGTACCCCGATATTGATCAGCACATCAAAATAATTGTAGATGAACAAGTACCGGTTGTTTTTACCTCTGCCGGTAATCCCGCTACCTGGACTGCTGTTTTAAAACAGGCAGGTATAAAAGTAGTGCATGTAGTCAGCAGCAGTAAGTTTGCACTAAAAGCACAGCAGGCTGGCTGCGATGCTGTTGTAGCTGAAGGTTTTGAAGCCGGTGGTCACAATGGACGGGAGGAAACAACTACGCTGGTACTTGTTCCGGCAGTTTGTAGTGCTGTCACTATTCCTGTAATTGCCGCCGGCGGCATTGCAACAGGAAGGCAGATGCTGGCCGCAATGGTATTGGGTGCCGAAGGCATCCAGGCCGGAAGCCGGTTTGTTGCCAGCAATGAGGCATCAGCGCATGATAATTTTAAACAGGCTGTCATTCATTCTGTTGAAGGCGGGACCCAACTTTCACTGAAACAGCTAACGCCAGTGAGGCTGATGAAAAATAAATTTTTTGATGAGGTACAACAAGCAGAACTGAATGGCGTTTCTGTTGACATATTACAAAAATTATTAGGAAAGGGTAGAGCTAAGAAAGGAATGTTTGAGGGCGATCTTGAAAATGGCGAGCTCGAAATAGGACAGGTGAGTGCCCTGATTAAAAGCGTTCAACCCGCTGCTGATATAGTGAATGAGCTATGGAGTGAGTTTGAATTGGCATTACGGCATCCACTGAAATAAATTATTATATTTGCTTAGTTTCAAAATTATTGTTCATTAACCCATCCAAAATGGAGTGTATTTTTAAGTTTTTTGTGAAGAAGTTTGCTACGGTGTTATTTGGTGTAACCTTTATTTCTTTAACTGTCTGCGGACAAACGATAGAACCCACTCCACAGAACCTGCAGGAATTATTGCCCAATGTTGATCCCACACAATTAACCAAATCGGGCTTTGAAAATTATTTTAAGGATAATAATCAACCAAGCAGAAAGGGTACTGACCGAAGCAGGGAAAGCGCTTCGGCTGCGGCCAAGAAATTTGACAACAAGGTGGTAGATAAAGATAGCACCTTAAATGACAATGTAAAGAACGCATCCTATAATGCCTTAAATACTTACGGCGCAAATGTTTTTAAAAATTCATCTATGTACGACATCGGTGAGTTATCTACACCTCCGCTGGATTATCCAATTGGAGTGGGCGACCATATTGTTGTAGCCTTGTGGGGTGGGGGCGAATACCAGGAAGACTATATTGTGGCTCGGGATGGAGCTATTTTTCCCAACAGCCTGGGTAAAATATCAGTCCAGGGATTAACTTTTGAAATGGCCCGCTCATTAATTTATGCAAGATTTAAGAGTGTTGTACCGGCCAATACTAATATACAAGTAACCTTGGGACAGCCCAGAACCATTAATGTGAATGTTGGCGGGGAAGTTGAAAATCCCGGCCCTGTAACAGTTTCAGCGTTTTCAAATGCATATAATGTAATTGGGTTGGCTGGTGGTATCACAGATTTTGGCAGTTTAAGAGATATACAGGTTAAACGTAACGGAAAGGTGATAGAAACCATCGACGTGTACAAATATCTGGCAACCGGCGAGATGGGCAGCCGGATTTATTTGCAAAACAATGATTTTGTATTTGTGGGTAATGAAGTAATAAAAGTATTGGCAACCGGACAGTTCAAAAGGCCAATGTACTACCAGCTTAAAAAGGATGAAGGCATAAAAGCACTGATTAAATTTTCAGGCGGTTTTACATCCGAAGCGTTAACTTCTGCGGTAAAAGTTATCCGAACAGAAAATGAAGACCAGGTGATTCATGATGTGAATGCGACCAGTATTATAAAAATTCCCGATACTGACTATAAACTGGAAGACGGGGATATTGTAAGAGCAGATTTGGTGAAGCCCGGTCTGGTAAATAAACTGGAAGTGAAAGGACCGGTAAAATATCCCGGTATTTATGAGCTAAGGAAAAACGACCGCCTGTTTGATGTGATTAACCGGGCGGGTGGAATTACCAGGAACACCTACCTGGCCCGGGCCTATATATTTCGCGGAGCCGGTGATTCAACCGCTATCAAATCAGATAAGCTGGAAGTTGATTTGAATGATTTACAGAACAATAATTCCGCATCAAGCCGCAGTAATGTATTATTGATGCCAAACGATATAATTCAATTGTTTTCAAGTAATGAGTTTGGTGACCAGGAATTTGTTGACATTTTCGGAGAAGTTAGAAAAGAAGGGCATGTCAGGAAATACGGCGGCATGACCTTGCAGGACCTGCTTTATTTATCCGGTGGTTTAAAGCAATCCGCTGAATTTGGACGACTGGAAATTTCCAGTATCGTAGATATTGATTCTGCAAAAAAAGGGCTGAAACCTACCCGCAACATCATCAAGTCTTTTTCCATTCAACCTAATTTGATCTTGGATTCTGTGGCAGCCCATATTATTTTAAAACCCTATGACCAGGTATTTGTAAGAAAAAATCCAACTTTCGAACTGCAGCAAAATGTACAAATTCTGGGACTTGTAAAATATGCAGGGGCTTATTCCAGACTTGATAAATATGAAAGACTGTCTTCCTATATTCAAAGGGCTGGCGGAGTTTTAGAAAATGCTAATATTGGCGGTGCCATTTTGTTTAGGAAAAAAACCGATTTTTTAAGAGAAAAGATCGTGTATCAACCAAAGAGGGACTCGCTGGGGAATATTATTAAAGACAGTACATTAGCAAATCTTGAAGAGCCGGTTAGTATAGATTTATACAAAGCCATAAAGTCACCTAATTCTGTACACGATATTATACTGCAGGAAAATGATGTTATATATATTCCGGAAGTAAATCCATTTATAACCGTTCGCGGAAAAGTGCAATCGCCATTAAAAATTACTTTTGATAAAGAACACACCAACCTCAGTTACTATATCGACAGGGCAGGTGGCTTCGGTATCAGGCCATGGCGCAAAAGAGTGTATGTAACCTACGCCAATGGAAAAAGCATGCGCACGAAAAATATTTTCTTTTTTCATATTTATCCAAGAGTAGAAGAGGGATCTACTATTACTGTACCACCGCGTCCGGAAAATAAGGACTTTTCCAATGCTATGGCGACAGCACTTACAACAGCTATACCTTTAATTATTACTTACCTGATTTTTAAGATTAAATAAAAAAAATTGACAAGCACAGTACTGTTAAGAAGCATTTTTTATAAGCTGGGAAAATACAAGCTTCTCATTGCAGGGGTTGGTGTTGCATTTGCACTTTTGTTATTTTTTTACGGACGCCACAACAGGGTTGTCTATACCGCAAAAGCAACTATTTTTCCATTGACAAATCAATCTGAAAATACGCTTTCAACAAGCGCATTAAGTGGAATTTTAGGTATTGAAGGTACTTCAAAAAGCTTTAGCAGCGAAGCTGCCATTAATATCGTGGAACTTACCATGAGTCGCAATGTAAGACAAAAGGTCGCGGCAACACGATTGCCTCAATTTGGTAATAAAACAATAGCCGAATTGTTGATACAAGATATAAATGACCACAGTTTTTTTTGGCAGAAGAAACTAAAAATGCCGGACGACACCATTGCATTGGCTTCTGTGGGAGCGGAAATTTTAAACGACTACCTTACCGCAAAGATGAGTAAGACTGAAGTACTGGAAATATATTTTAGCAACGCCAACAAACCATTGATCACTCCGATAACAAACGTGCTGATAGATAAACTGTCGCAGTTTTATATTGATCTTAAAACTTCCAAAGCACTTGCAGATTATAATTTTACCGTGAAGAAAATAGATTCGCTGGAAGGAATTTTAGGCAGGGTAGATAAGAAGGCAATAGCGATGCAGAACACTACTTTCTTTACTCCAACAGACAGGTTGGAATATGATTTGCCTAAAGAAAATTTGTCAATGGAAAAAAGCAGGATTGTACGGCAGCGTGACCAGTCTGTAACCAACAGGGAGGAGGCCACCTGGCGTTTACAAAAAGCCACTCCAATCATTTCAGTATTGGATAAACCAACCGAGCCATTTGCAATGTCCAAAACTTCTTCTGTATTGCTGGGTATTGGCGGCTTTATAGCTGGCAGTTTAATTTGTATCTTTTTCTTAATAGCAGGTTTGTTGTATGCTTTTACAAAAGCTGAAATTTATAAAAGTCTTTTTGGTGATGAGCAGTAAGAAGCCCCCGCCTCATGATTTTCTAAATGCCCATTTGAACATTTCTTTCCAACTTGCCTTTTTGCCATACATTAAAATGCCTGTTCTATAAATTTTAGCAGCCAGCCAGGTAGTAAATAAAAAGCCGGCAATCAGTAATGCCATTGATACAACCAGTTGCTGCCACGGAACTCCACTCGGTATACGAGCCATCATAACGATAGGTGATGTAAACGGTATCATACTGGCCCATACCATAATGGTACTGTCGGGCGTGTTTAAATTGCTTGTCATAATAATAAAGGCAAAAATAATGGGCATCGTAATCGGCAACATAAGCGATTGTGCTTCCTGCGGATCTTCGTTTATTACACTGCCGATAGCAGCAAACAGCGAAGCGTAAAAAAGGTATCCTCCGAGAAAATAAAATATAAAACAAGTAATAATCATCGACCAGTTTACATTGCTGGCAGTTTGCTTAACATCCATTAATTTCATGGCCATGGCGCTGCTACCTCCCATAGGTATATTCTTATTCACCTCACCAGCCTGTTGCACCAGCTCGTGCGGAATAAATGCGCCAATGGCAGTAGATAAAACCAGTATCAAAACAATCCATAAAAAAAACTGTGTAAGTCCAACCGCTGCAATACCTAATATTTTCCCCATCATCAATTGAAACGGTTTTACGCTGCTCACAATAACCTCTGCAATGCGGTTCGTTTTTTCTTCCATTACACCCCGCATTACCATGGCGCCAAAAATAAACATGGTGATGTAGATCAGAATGCCACTTCCAAATCCAACGCCATAGTTAAGCTGAGCATTTACTTCCTGCGATTTTCCCTGTGCTGTGGTTAACCGGTTTTCTACCTTAAATGCCCCCTTTGATTGCTTACTTATACTGTCGAGCGTTTCTTTGCGGATACCCTTTTTCTGTAACTGGTTAATTTCGTAAGCCCTGTCCAGCGTGGATTCTATCAGTCCCTGCGCATCTATACCCAATTGTTTTTTTGAATGGATAGCAAATTTTCGTGATGCAGAATCATTGTTTAAATTCAATACAGCATCATAGCCTTTGGTGGAAAAATTTGTACTGTCAATATTGTCTTTAAAATCAAAAATCAAACTGGCGGAATCGCCTTTTAAGTTGGCCCTGAAGGTACCGGGATCATTGATAACCGCTATTTTTTTTAATTTTTCTTTAGATGACATGGCAAAAAAAGCACTGCCAAAAATAAAAAGTAACATTACAATAGGCAGCAAAAAGGTAGACAATAAAAATGTTTTATTGCGCACCCGGGTTATGTATTCTCTTTTTAGTACGAGCCAGATCTTATTCATGTTTTTTGGATAAATGCTACTTAAAAATTAATTCATTTTTTCAAACTGTCTTGCATAGGGTGTACCTTCTACCAACTGAATAAAAATCTCATTGAGTGTAGGTAATACTTCATTAAATGAATGGATCTGGATGTCCTGGCTGATGAAAAATTTCAACACCTCATTGGTAGTGGAGTCATGGAGTAATTTCAATAACAATTCGTTTGGCTGGTGTTTAATTACCTCAAAAATATAAGTCATTAAATTATGTGCATTCGTGCTGGCACCCAACCGGTAAACGTTTTGCTTAAATTGATTTTTTACATCTGCCACACTGCCATCTA
>NZ_JAQBNR010000004.1 GCF_028288465.1 Ferruginibacter sp.
AATTACTTTTTCCTGCAGACTTAATTTCCTTTCAATAAGCGCTTTCTGACTGATAATTTCTTAGTTTGTCTTTTTATTTTTATTTAGCTGTTCCTGGGTTTCTTCCAGTTCCCTTCTCAGTTGCTGACGCTCTTTTTCCAGTTCCTGCTGCTCTTTGGAAGCCTGGGCCTGCGCTGTTACCGCCGCACTGAAAATAAAAATGGAGAAAAGGATTACAACAAATCTGATCATGAGCTAAGTTTACTTGGATAAACAAAATTACAATACAGCGGTGCAAATGGTACGTTAACAAAGCTAACTATTGCATCGCTGTAAATAACGCCTAATTGCGCTTATAATTTTTAGGTATGTTGAAAATAATAGACAAATCTTTGTTAAACTCCCACTGCTTATAATTTAACTGGATGTCCAGTTTATTCTTTTCTGATACCGTTATTTCCCTGTAGGTAGAAAAATTGATACCGTTGTTATTTTCAAAATTACTGTAGGTGATATCCGCTGTTCTGTTCCGGTTGATATTTACATCATCAAGTTTGCTATGCGTTAAATAGTGATTGCTTTTATCAATTGTCAGCAGGTTTTTAAAAAATTTACCCAGCGTGGCAAGTAATATTTTTGATTCCGTTTCTTTATAGGAAATGACGCTGTCTTCAAAAAAAACAGGATTACCAATCAGCAGGTCCTGCAACGTTTTATAATCAAAAGGGATGGCGGTAACTTCCTGCAGGTAGTCTATCGACCGGTACTGTACCTGCTTGTTTATTTTATCTATCAAAAAAACACTGTCTTTATTGATTAACACCCTGAAGGCCTCTATATTGAAAACTGTGGCATAACCCGACACCCAAATCAGGCTGTCTTTTAAAATTCTTACGTAAGCAGTTATATTGGGTTGATTGCCTTTATTATTCTGGTAATCAACTTTTACTTTGGCAGAAAAAGTCTTAAAGTCCATTTTATGACTTTTTACTTCACTCATGGCGGCTCTAATTACTTTCAGTGAATCATCTGCCGAAGTATTGGTTATAATAACAGATACGGTATCTTTTTTTGCTACGGCTGTTTGTATCTTCTTTGCTGTTTTGCAACTGCTGACTGACACCACCGCAATCAGTGCATAAAAAAACAACTGCACCCGGATATCTTTGATTAGAAATTTCATTCTTTTTATTTTTTATTGTTTGCCGGTGTGACCAAAACCACCTTCGCCCCTTGCTGTAATGTTCAATTGCTGTACCAATATAAGATCTGCTTTGGTAACCGAAGCGACCACCATCTGCGCTATGCGATCGCCATGATGAATAGTTTGCGGCTCAGTGCTCAGGTTAATTAATATTACTTTTAATTCTCCCCTGTAATCGCTATCGATAGTACCGGGCGTATTTAAACAGGTAATACCCTGTTTAATTGCCAGGCCGCTTCTGGGTCTTACCTGTGCTTCAAAACCTTCGGGCAATTCAATAAATAATCCGGTGGGTATTAGTGCCCTTTCAAGAGATTGCAGAGTGACTGATTGCTGAAGATTGGCCCGGAGGTCCATGCCAGCCGATCCGGTGGTGGCATAAGCCGGCAACTCATTGCCAGATTGATTAATAATGTTTACAGGTATATTTTGCATGGGCGCAAAGGTAATGATGAGATGTGATTTTTATTTAACAACTACTAAAATGAAATAATAGCGGATCATTTTTGCAATAAGATAGTAGCATAAGCTATTAAACCTTCTTCCCTGCCAACGAAGCCCATCTTTTCTGTTGTGGTTGCTTTTATTGAAACATCTGTTACCTGCAATGACAAAATACCTGCAATTGTTTTTTGCATCTCCGGTATATAAGTTTTTATTTTGGGGGCTTCCAAACAAAGGCTGCTATCAATATTTACAATATTATAGCCTGCCTGCTGAATCAAAGCAAAGCTGTTGCGCAGCAAAATTTTACTGTCAATATTTTTAAAAGCTAAATCGGTATCAGGAAAGTGCACGCCAATGTCTCCCAGGCAGGCAGCGCCCAGCATTGCATCGCAAATGGCATGCAACAATACATCCGCATCACTGTGCCCTAAAGCCCCTTTGGTATGAGGTATTTTAACACCTCCAAGCCAAAACTCCCTGTCCGTTACCAATTGATGAAAGTCAATACCAAAGCCGATTCTTAAATTCATGTGCATTTATTTAAGCATTTATGAAGTGCGCAAATGTACGATTAAGCCAAAACAAAAAGCGTTCTGCTTTTTTGCAGAACGCTGATATAAAAGAGGTAATTAATTTAATTTATTTTTTTTCCTGTGTATCTGCAAAATCAAATACCAGGCTAAAACGCAAAGTGTTTGACAAAGGATTACGGTTAACACCATTACCGGATGGCAGCAGGTACGAAAAGTTTAAGCCAAACATTTCATATTTTAAACCGGCGCCCAATGTAAAATATTTCCTGTTTCCCTTCGCCGGATTTTCATAAAAATAGCCTGCACGCAAAGCAAATTGGTTTTGATACCAGAACTCGGCTCCTAAAGATGCCTGCACTTCTTTTAATTCTTCTGAAAAACCACCAGGCGCATCACCAAATGAGTTAAACCAGCTTCCTACAACTCCCTGGTTGCGGTACTTTTGAAGACCAGCGCTGTCTCCCAATGCCGGCGGCGTAGGTACCAATAGCTTATGAAGATCCAGTCCAAAAGTCATTTTACTATCCTGGTCAAATACCGTGGTGTAAGCAACCCCCAATCCAAGGTTGGCAGGTATATAATCTTTTTGAGTGGCATCGTTGGTATAGCTGATTTTAGAACCAAGATTACTCAACGTTACGCCGTAATTTAATCCGGAACCATCTTCCTTCAACCCGGTATGAAATATACTTATATCAGCGGCAATGGCTGTACCCGGCTTGTAAATAGTACCGCTGTTGTTTGGGTCCCCGCTTGCCAGGCTGGAATTAATGTAACGCATCGCAATACCTACACCCAGTTTATCTGATAACTTACGGGAATATCCCAAATCAAGTGCAAATTCACGTGGACGATACTGACCTAACTCAGAGCCATTATTATCTGTAAACTGAATATTACCCAAACTAAAATACCTTAATGAACCGGATATGGCAGAAAGCTCATCCAATTTATAAAAACCCGACAATGATGCTAAATAAACGTCATTTATATCAAGCCCCTTAAGCCAGGGCGTGTACGTTAAAGACATACCCCCTTTGTTAGTATTAAAAGGCGTTTTGGCCAGGTTCCAGAAAGCCGCATTTGCATCAGGGGAGGTGGCTACACCAAGATCTCCCATACCGCCGGCACGTGCGTCGGGGGAAATGCGTAAAAAAGGCACAGCAGAAGTGACTACATTTATAGGATCAGTTTGCTGGGCATTTACCAGACTGGAGGCAGTTCCCAGTAATAAAACCAAGGCAGTTAATTTAATAGTTGCTTTTTTCATTCGTAATTTTTGTCTTGTTTAAGTAGACATACACTCAATAAGCGCAGAGTTTTGGGGGTGTAAAATTATAAATTAACAAATAGTGTGCACAATTATATTAACTAATTTGTGAAATTAGAAGATTTTTGCCAATCGACCGCATAACCGTTATGGTAATAATTAATTTTTACAATTTTTATTTCCGCTTAACAGCCAATTTTTAAAGAACGGGTTTCAACGGTGTTTATTGTTTTAAAACAGTACTATCTATATAACGGGTAATATATTTCCACCTGGATTTCCACGTTAAAAAAAGATAAGGGACACGCCATATATGGCTGGAATTTTGCTTGTCATTTTTAGTAAATAAAATTTACACCACCCACATATACAATAAGTACAATATTTTTCGTTCCGGTAAATGGAAAAAGGGATGCTAACATTTTGATAAAATCCTTAAACCGGCATCCCGGTAAATTGTATATGGGGTAAAATATTTATATTCGCATTGAATTCCCCAAAACAATATTAAAGAAAACCTTTCGTTAAATAATTTGCAAAACGAACGCACATGCAAAAAACATTTTCAGTAAAAAATTTAATTATCCTGGCAGCAGTAGTCTTCTCGCTGGGAGCCTGTAAAAGTGGCGGCTCTTCCGGAAAGAAGAAGTCTAAATCGTCTGTAACCGGATGGAACTATGATGACAAGAACATGGGTAACTACCATGTATCTAAGATGAAGTATCCAAAAGCAGGGCCCGGATTGGTTTTTGTTCAGGGTGGTACTTTTGTTATGGGAGCTAAAGATGAAGATGTAATGGGAGACTGGAATAATATTCCCCGCCGTATTACAGTACCATCATTTTTTATCGATGAAACAGAAGTAGCCAATGTGCATTATCGTGAATATATCTATTGGCTTGAAAATACCTTTGCCGGTGATACAACAGTAATGGCGAAAGCATTGCCGGACACACTGTGCTGGCGTGAAGAGCTTGCCTATAATGAACCTTATGTTGAATACTATTTCAGGTATCCTGCTTATAATTATTATCCCGTTGTTGGTGTTTCCTGGCAACAGGCACATGATTTCTGTATCTGGAGAACAGACAGGGTAAATGAACTAACCTTGTTACAGAAAGGATATTTGAAAAAGGATTTTGCTAAAAAAGAAATGCGTGGCGGTGGCGCTGAAGGGTCATTTAATACAGAAACCTATTTGATGAATCCAGAATTGATACAGGGTAGAACCAAACCCAAAAAATCGGAATTGAAAGATGTAAGCGGTAAGCCAAGAGCCAATGTAAAAATGGAAGATGGTTTACTGAATATGGGTTACCGGTTACCAACTGAAGCAGAGTGGGAATATGCTGCTTACGGTTTATTGGATCAAAACCCAAATCCGCGTAAGAAAGAAGGAAAAAGTGGTGAAGAGTTAATATCAAACCAGCAGATTTATTCATGGAGCAAAAATCCAAATGGTCTTCGTGACAACCGCAGAGGCAGCTGGCAGGGTAAGTTTTTAGCTAACTTCAAACGTGGTAGTGGTGATAACATGGGCGTTGCCGGCGGTTTGAATGACCGTTCTGCGATTCCTGGTAATATCAAAGCTTTCTATCCTAATTCATTCGGTATATACAACATGAGTGGTAATGTGGCTGAATGGGTTCAGGACGTTTACCGACCATCTACTCCAACAGACGGTGAAGACTTCAACTATTTCAGGGGCAACAAGTTTGATAAGTATTATAAAAACAGCAGCGGTGAGTTCGAAAGAGATTCTTTAGGACATTTGAAGAAAACTGCTGTGAGCGATGAAGAAGTAAAAAATCGCCGTAACTACCAGCACAACAGCCTTTCCGGATACCTGGACGGAGATTCAACCAGCGGAGCTTTTTACCAATATGGTGTTACCACACTGGTAAGTGATAAATCAAGGGTATTTAAAGGCGGTAGCTGGAATGACAGGCCTTACTGGTTATCTCCCGGTGCACGCAGATTTTTGGAAGAAGATCAGTCTTCCAGTACGATTGGTTTCCGTTGTGCACAAACTTATATGGGCTCTCCTGAAGGTGCCGGATTTAAAGAAGGTAATATCTTTGGAAAACGCAAGCAGAACAGTAGAAAAAAACAATAAATTATTTGCAATAAATTAATCGAGCCCTTCACTAAAAAAGTGGAGGGCTTTTTTTATCTGTCCATTTTATACTATATAACAATCACTTCTCCTATTTTTGACAAATGGAAATACAAGATTTATACACTCTCTTTTTGAAGCATCCGTCCATCCAAACCGATACAAGAAAATTACAGGAAGGCGATCTCTTTTTTGCATTAAAAGGGCCGAATTTTAACGGCAATAAATTCGCACGCCAGGCTTTTGACAGCGGTGCTGCATTTGTGGTAATGGATGAGCCTGCGGACTTTGCAGATGAAAGATTAATCCATTCGAATGATGCGCTTGAAACACTGCAACAACTGGCCAAATATCACCGTCAGCAATTTACCATTCCCTTTATTGCTATTACCGGAAGCAATGGCAAAACAACCACTAAGGAATTAATACACAAAGTACTTTCCACGACATACAAAACCTACACTACCAAAGGAAATTTAAACAACCACATTGGTATACCGTTGACAATTTTATCCGTTAGGAAAGATGCGGAAATTGCTGTAGTAGAAATGGGTGCTAATCATCAGAAAGAGATAGAAAGTTATTGTGAATATACACTGCCTACTCACGGCCTTATCACCAATTGCGGCAAGGCGCATCTGGAAGGCTTTGGCGGAATTGAAGGTGTAAGAAAAGGCAAAGGTGAGTTGTTTGATTACCTGAAAAAAAATAATGGAACCGCCTTTATTATGGCTGATTACGACTATCTGAAGGAGATGAGTGCCGGCATCCCCGAAATTAAGACTTACGGCACCAGTCGTGCGGAAATTACAGGGGTTGCTGCAGCTGGTCACAATGAATTTTTAAAGATGAGGATGATTAGTGGAACAGGATTAGGCGACATTCAAACTCATTTGGTTGGCGATTACAATTTACCCAATGTTTTGGCAGCAATTACTATAGGCAAATATTTTAAGGTAGATGAACAAAAAATAAAAACTGCTTTAGAGCAATACTTGCCTACCAACAGCCGCTCTCAAATGATGGAAAAAAATGGCAATAAAATAATTCTTGATGCTTACAACGCCAATCCCAGCAGCATGAAGGCTGCTATAGAAAACTTTGCAGCCATGGAAGGAAATAACAAAATATTACTGCTGGGAGGAATGATGGAACTGGGACAAGAGAGCGTGGACGAACACAAAGCGTTAATAGAACTGATAAAAAAATATCACTGGCAACAGGTAGTTTTGGTAGGCGGGGATTTCAACATCATTCCTCACCCTTACCTCAATTTTGCTACATCCGTTCAGGCACGCGAATGGTTGCAGCAACAGCGGCTTAGCAACGCAACCTTACTGATTAAAGGATCACGCAGTATGCAAATGGAAAAGATACTTGACTGAAATATTAAAGAGAGTTATCGAGATACATTTGCAGATCGGCTTCCGTCTTAATCAACACATCTCTTACTTTACTTCCCTGGTTGGGACCGACTACGCCAGCCGCTTCCAGCTGGTCCATTAAACGGCCTGCACGGTTGTATCCAAGTTTCATTCTGCGTTGCAATAAAGACGTACTTCCGCTTTGGCTGGCAACTATCAGCCTTGCCGCATCTTCAAACAAAGCGTCCTTATCGTTCAGGTCAAAATCCTTTCCTTCCATTTCCTTTTCATCCACATATTCCGGTAATAAAAATGCCTGCGCATAACCACGCTGATCGCCGATGAAGTCAACAATTTTATCTACCTCCGGTGTGTCAACAAAAGCGCACTGCAAACGTACCAGCTCTCCGTTGTAGCTGATCAGCATGTCTCCTTTTCCAATTAATTGTTCTGCACCGCCCGCATCTAATATAGTCCGGCTATCTATCTTGCTACTCACTTTGAATGCAATCCTTGCAGGAAAGTTCGCCTTTATGGTTCCTGTTATAATATTTACACTGGGGCGCTGCGTTGCTATAATTAAATGCACCCCTACCGCCCTGGCAAGCTGCGCCAGCCTTGCAATTGGCATTTCTACTTCCTTGCCGGCCGTCATTATCAAATCAGCAAATTCATCTACCACCAAAACAATAAACGGTAAAAACTGGTGCCCTTTTTCAGGATTTAGTTTACGGGCAACAAATTTTTCATTGTACTCCCTGATATTCCGGCAGCCTGCTTCTTTCAGCAAATCATACCGGTTATCCATTTCAATACAAAGGGCATTTAGAGTATGTACTACTTTCTTTGTATCGGTTATAATAGCATCTTCTTCACCCGGCAATTTTGCCAGAAAGTGTTTTTCAATGGTTTTATAAATACTCAATTCCACCTTCTTGGGATCTACCAAAACAAATTTTAATTGTGATGGATGTTTGCTGTAAAGCAACGATACCAGTATGGCATTTAAGCCTACCGATTTACCCTGGCCAGTTGCTCCTGCCATCAGCAAATGCGGCATACTGGCAAGATCAACTATAAAGTTTTCATTGTTGATTTTCTTACCAATGGCAATAGGTAAAGAAAAATTATTTTGCCGGAACTTATCTGTATCCAGCAAAGTACGCATGCTTACGATTGTTTTTTTCGCATTGGGCACTTCTATGCCTATGGTGCCTTTTCCCGGAATGGGTGCGATGATGCGGATTCCAAGGGCCGCAAGGCTCAATGCGATATCGTCTTCCAGATTTTTTATTCTTGATATCCGCACACCAGCTGCAGGAATAATTTCATACAAGGTAACTGTAGGTCCTACAGTTGCATAAATTTTCTGAATATTGATATCATAATTTTTCAGGGTATTGATGATCTGGTTTTTATTGGTTTCCAGTTCAGCAGGATCCTGTACTATTTTTTCGCTGCCATGCGCATCCAACAAATCAAGCTGTGGATATTTGTAATCCCGCAAATCCAGCACCGGATCATAAGGTGTATTTATACCCGAAGACTTTGTTTGAGTGGCTACAGCATTGCCTCCTTCAAAAATGGGTTCCGGAACTGTTTTAATTTCCAGTTCAAGCAAAGGGTCATTTTCAATTTTTGGCTCCTTTTTTAAATTACTGGCTTTATCGACAGCGGCATCCTGTATAAATAGTTTGGCTTCTGCAAAACGGTCTTCTTCATTTACCGGATTTATTGCTGGCTTAGTGACTATGGGCAGATCCTTTTCAACAATGTGTAAATCGTGATTCAGGCCATTATTGACTTCCATAGGAATATTCAGCATTCCGGCATCACCTTTTACTTTATTTCCCCTGTTTGTTTTGACAACCTCTTCCGGCGCCTCTGTTACGGCCGGATCAATATCTACCAAGGCATCCTCTGTTTCTTCATCATCAGTGGCAGCTGTATACATTTTTTTGGATGGCAGCGCAAAAACCGGGTTAAACCGCCAGATAACATATACAAGTACTGAAACTGCCAACACGGCCAGTGTTCCTACTTTACCAATGGTTTTATACATCCAGTCCCTTACCATATTACCTACCGCCCCGCCCCATGGAAAACCTTTTCCATTCATAATAACGGCTGCTGTCACGCTCAGAATAACCAGGCCGGTAATAACGTATTTGACATTGCGTCTTACAGAAAATATTTTCTTTCCAAAAAACAAATTACATCCTGCTACAAAAAATAAACTGCAGATAAAATAAGACGCGATTCCAAAACCCTTGTAAATAAAAAGGTGAGAAATAAAAGCTCCGAAAGTGCCTAACAAGTTGCTCACTTTGGCATCGGTACCCAACAGTAACTTGTAGCCGTGCAGAAAAACTTTATCCTGGTCTTCCTGCCATGTAAACAGGTAAGAAGTAAATGCTATAAAAAAAAGAAATGCCAGCAACAACAATACTGTACCCGTTATTTTACGTGTACGATCATCCTTAAGCAGTTCTTTCATCACTACTTTTTCCTCTGTTTCTGCTTTTAACCCTTCCTTGCCAGAGGCTTTGGATTTACCTGATTTAACTTTACTTGCCATTACTGACAAAGATATATAAATCCCTTACTGTAACATTACAGAATTTGATTGCCGGAGTATAAAAAGATATCAACGAAAAGCTGTACGTTTGGTAAAACCTACGCAATTGAGGAGACTAATTTGCATTTTTGTATTTACATTTTCTTATGGTTGCATGATGGGCCAATCCCTTGCTGATAGCTTTGCGATAGATGTTTCATCCTTTAAAGACGCTTGTTCCATCAAGGATAAATGTGATATACTTATTGATTCTGATAATACGGCACATTCCGGAAATATTTTGCAACGGCAATGGAAAAGTATGGCCGATTTCAAAGGCCTTAAATTGATCCCTGCTACCTGGATCAATGGAACTGTTTATGTAAAGTTTACGTTGCAAAATAGTTCGGCTTTAAACGATACAGTTTATTTATATCCCGGCAATTCTTTTCGCAGTATTAAACTAAGCAAAATATCGCCTGCAGGTAATTTTATCACTTTAAAAGATGAAAGTGAGGAGGATGGATTTCAACCAATCTTTCTTTCCCCTCTTGAAAAAACTACTTACCTGGCGGAGTTGCATTTTTCAAAAAGAAAATTCAACTCGCTGGCGCTTCAGATTATCCAGAAAAGCTATCTCACCAAATACCAGAAAATATTGTATACATCAAGTTACAATGAAATGGTAATTGGTTATTTGCTGAGCGGGTTATTGCTGATGATGATATTCTTTAACGGCGCCAATTTTAGTGTAAACGGGAAAAAGGAATTTTTGTACAATTGTTTTTACGCAATTTGTATGTTTATACTGATCTATTTTAATACCTACACAGAAAGAAGAAGTGGCGTTTTCTCCAGTTTTTTTATGGGATATCTTGGGTTTGCTGTGCTGGTTATAGGCACCGTTTTCTATATTGCTTTTACCAGGAAATTCTTAAACACAAGTATCAACTATCCCCTGTTAAATAAGATTTTTTACTACGAAGAAAGAGTTTTGCTGGTATTGTTAGCCATATACAGCTATACCTATTTTTTTTCAGGTAACTTCCGGTTGACATCTTTATTGGAGAACGGTACAAAAATGATTTGTCTCGGTATAGGAATATTGTATGTCATTATTGGTATCAAACAAAAAAACAGGCTGATCAATTACCTGGCAATTGGCAATGCCATTTTGATCTTTTTTTCTATCATCTCATTTCTGCTGATTATATTTCCTGTAAGGCCGGCGATCAGTATTTTTACAAGCGCATTGTTGTATTATGAACTTGGCATTGTATGTGAGCTAATCTTTTTTCTCCTGGGGTTAACTTATAAAAACCGCATAGAACTCATTGAAAAAATTAAAGAGCAGGAAGCGCTGAAACTGGAGGCTGAAAAACAAATTTTTGAGTCAAAGCTAGCTATACTGAATGCGCAACAGGATGAGCGAAACCGTATCAGTACAGACATGCATGATGACCTTGGCGCGGGTGTTACCGCTATTCGTCTTTTCAGCGAACTGGCAAAAAGCAGGCTGGGAAAAAACACCATTCCTGAAATAGAAAAAATTTCTTTCTCTGCCAATGAGCTGCTGAACAACATGAACACCATCATCTGGACGATGAATAGCAGCAATGATTCATTTGGAAATATGGTGGCTTATATACGTAGCTATGCACTTGAATATTTCGAAAACACAGGTATCAACTGTTCAGTGAATATTGATACCAATTTACCCGAGTTTGTAGTGAACGGCGAGATAAGACGCAATGTTTTTTTAGTGGTTAAAGAAGCGCTGAATAATATTTTAAAACATGCTAATGCAACGGAGGTTTGGCTCACATTGAAACGGGAGACAGATGGCATCTCGTTTTATATACAGGATAATGGGGTGGGAATTGATTTCGAAAATCTGAGACGTTTTGGCAACGGATTAAAAAACATGAAGCAAAGAATGACAAAATCTGGAATCAATTTTTCTATTGAAAATAAAAACGGTACCCTCGTAACATTATATGCAAAACTTACTGCTTAAGTGTTTTAGCAGCGCCCACTGCCAGTAAAAGCCAGCCTGCAATAAAACAAAGTCCCCCAAAAGGTGTAACTGCCCCTATCGCTTTTAGTCCCGGGTGGGCCGAAAGGTCAACAATAGCCAAAAAATACAATGATCCGCAAAATAGCAACGTGCCGATACCATATAACCGTCCTGCCCACAATAAAGATTTATTTGTAAACTCCTTATACAACATACCTGTTAGCATAAGCGCTACAGCATGATAGAACTGATACCGCACACCGGTTTCAAAAATAGCCAGGCTTTTTTCGCTGATCATTTCTTTAAGGGCGTGTGCACCAAATGCACCTAAAATAACTGATAGTGCACCCAATAAGGCAGCGGCTTGAATAAATTTTTTCTGCATTAAATATATTTTTTAAGAAGCCTTTAATGTACCCAATAATTTTCCAAAGGTTTGTTCCGAAAGAGTTTCAGCTGTCAGTATTTGTTTTGCCGCATTGTAAAAGGGGGCTCTTTCTTTTAATTTTTGTTCAATAAAAAACAACAGCTCTGCCGGGTTCATTTTTTTTAGCAGGGGCCTTTTTTCCTGTTCAAGTAATACTCTTTCTAAAATTTTCGGGCCGGTAGTTTTAAGGTAGATGGTCATTCCATGTTCATTCATCCATTGCATGTTTTCAAAAAAGCAGGGTGTTCCTCCACCGCATGCTACAATCGTATTCGTTAAGCTTCCAAAATTGCGGAGTGCCTTTGCTTCTATCTTTCTGAAATACTTTTCACCCTTGCGTTCAAAAATATCCGCAATTGATTTTCCTTCCTGCTTTTCAATTGCTTCATCCAGATCTATAAAATTAAAGCCGCAAACACCGGCCCATATTTTACCCCAATGCGTTTTACCGCTTCCCATAAAACCAATTAAAAAACAAATCATGCTAAATTTATAATTGCCTTGCTTGGTGACAACAGTTGCAAAATTACCGGAATAAATGGTAAAAGACAGTGGAATGAAATAAGCGGAAAAAATTAAATAGAATGACTTCTAAATCGTGCCGGTTGTTGAATAGAGGAATCACAAAAATAAAAAACAGCAATATAAAACAGAAATATAGCCAGCCTAATTTTTCTTTTTAAAATCACCCCTCTTCCACGCCTTTATAAAGTCTGCCCAGGCAAATGGATTAAAAATATTTTGTGGAGGAGCCTGGCCTGCGTAATAATATTTTGCAGATTGCTGACTGAGGTATTTATTGGCCGCTTCCCTGCCATCTCTCGGTAATGATGCCATCAGCACACGTCGTCTGTTTTCATCATTGTTTTGCCGGGCGACTTCCAGGTCATCGGCCGGCACATTTGTCTTTAAAAAATCTCTTTCAAACTGTTCCCTTGTAGGCCTGGACTTAATAATGGTTGCCGCCAGGTAAACAGTATCTGTAACCATCAATTGCAATACACTGTACTGATTGCCTTCTATATCCCTGGGAATAGTAATGGTTTTAGGTTTAAACCCAACACTTGTAAATTCTACCTTCTCGCCCTTTAATACCACCAGGCTAAATACACCCTGGTTATTGGTTACGGTGCCCCTTCCCTGTAATTTTTCTACCACGCTTACAGAGGGCAATGCCTGCAGGCTGTCAGCCGTCATCACAACGCCATACAACTGCACTACTGAATCCTTAAAATTTTCAAATTGAGCTTTTGCAGCAACCGGAATAAACAAAGCACAAATAAAAATGTATCGTAAAAATATTTTCATTCAATAAAATTCAGTTACTGCATATCTAAGCGGTTATCTGGCGAAGCGGTTACAGTTGGTTAAAAATCTTCTCTTTTCAAAAATAACAACATTCCTTAATTAATAAACAAAGTAAGGGTATCAATAGCTAATTTTGCCGCAGATCCTGCTTTTTAACAAAAAATTGAACTGATGACAAATGAAGATATCCTGAAGGCCCTGAGCAATGTACAGGAACCCGATCTTGGAAAAGACCTGGTAACCCTTAACATGGTTAAAGATATAGTAATCAATGGAAATGATGTATCCTTTACGGTAGTACTTACTACCCCCGCCTGCCCCCTGAAAGACCTGATAATGAATGCGTGCATCAACGCCGTGAAACTGCTCGTTAACAAGCAGGCCATTGTAAAAGTAAACTTCACCAGCAATACCACCACCAACCGTAAAGATGCCAAAACGGTTTTAAGCGGTGTAAAAAATATCATAGCAGTCGTCAGCGGAAAAGGTGGCGTAGGCAAAAGCACCGTAGCCAGCAACTTTGCCCTGGCACTCGCCCAGAGCGGCGCCCGCGTAGGATTAATGGATGCGGATATTTACGGACCAAGTCAGCACATCATGTTTGGCGTTCGCGGCGACCGGCCTTTAATGAAAGATGTTGATGGTAAAGGCATGATTGTACCCATCGAAAAATATGGCATTAAAATGATGAGCATTGGTTTACTGGTAGATGAAAAGCAGGCGGTAGTTTGGCGGGGACCAATGGTGAGCAGCGCCATCCGCCAGTTTGTAAGCGATGTGGACTGGGGCGAACTGGATTACCTTGTAATAGACATGCCGCCAGGCACGGGCGACATCCACTTAACTGTGGTGCAGACCGTACCCGTAACCGGCGTTATTGTAGTCACCACGCCGCAAACCGTGGCTCTTGCCGATGCAAAAAAAGGCATCGCCATGTTTGGGCAGGCACAATTAAAAGTGCCCATTATTGGCCTGGTAGAAAACATGAGCTACTTTACCCCGGCAGAATTGCCAGAGAATAAATATTACCTGTTTGGAAAAAATGGCGGTAAAAACCTGGCCGAAGAATTTGATCTTCCTTTCCTTGGGCAAATTCCTATCGTGCAATCCATTCGTGAAGGCGGGGATGCCGGTGTACCGGTTATGGTAAGCGATGATGAGCTGACGAAGAAAGCCTTCATTGATTTTGCGGCCATTGCCACCCGTGGTATTGCCATGCGAAATGCTAATATGGAGCCGACCAAAATAGTTGAAATGACAGAGTAGGAAAAGGAACAATATTTGTCCGGGCCAGGAAGCTTTGTGGTACATCGTTGCGTCGCCCTCTTATACTGCATACCATTGTGGATCATTGGCGTTCAATCCGAAATAGCTTTATAATAAAAAATAGTTTGCTAATTCAATGTTATCAACAATAAAAACAGCCGCAACATTTATTTTATTGATGTGCGGTGCCTGTTCGTCCAATAAAAAAATGTCCGTTCAAAATAAGATATCATCAACACACTCTTCAGCAGAGATTGTGACGTTCGATAAACAGGGCCATCGAGGCTGTCGTGGATTGATGCCTGAGAATACGATCCCGGCCATGCTGAAGGCATTAGACCTTGGAGTAACCACGCTCGAAATGGACGCCAGCATCAGTAAGGACAAACAGGTAATCCTCAGTCATGATCCCTTCCTTAACCACGACATTACAACCAAACCAGACGGCAGTTTTATAGCAGCAAAAGATGAACACAGTTACGTTCTGTACCAGATGAATTATGACTCCATCAAAACATATGATGTTGGGTTAAAGCAGCACCCTTTTTTTCCGCAGCAGCAAAAAATGGCGGTTGCAAAACCGCTGTTAAGTGATGTGTTTGACAGCGTGAAGAAATACATGACGACCAGCAAACGACCTTACCCGTTTTTTAATATTGAAACTAAGTGCATGCCGGCAACGGATAATATCAATCACCCCGCACCGCCGGAGTTTGTTGAGTTGCTGATGAAAGTCATCAATGAAAAAAAGATGGAAGAGCAGGTTATCATTCAATCCTTCGATTTCAGGAGCCTGCAATATTTACATGAGCATTATCCGGCAATAAAAACAGCCATGCTCATAGAGCGGTTTGATAAAAGAACTTTAGAGGAACAAATAAAAGCACTTGGATTTACTCCCACTATTTACAGCCCGGAAAATACACTGGTGAATGCGGAGCTGATTGAAAAATGTCATCAGCAAAACATAAAAGTAATTCCCTGGACGGTGAATGATGCAAAGAAAATAAATGACTTAAAAGCAATGGGCGTTGACGGAATTATTTCTGATTATCCTAATCTTTTTAATTAGCATACTTAGTGGTAAGACGTATGGCTTGTAGCTACCTGGGCCCAAAATCTTTTGAGTGAAACACCAAAAACGTCTTAACGCCTTAACGGCAAAAACTTCTCCTAATGCAGCATGAATTTACGCTGGAATATGCACAGGCACTGGATAGCCAAGATACACTAAGTCATTTCAGGGCACAATTTTATATGCCTTATTTCCAGGGTAAACATGCCATCTATTTTTTAGGCAATTCTTTGGGGCTGCAACCAAAAAAAACACAGGATGAAGTAACCAACATCATGGAAAACTGGGCCAATTTTGGGGTGGAAGGATTTTTTTTAGGCAAGGATCCATGGCTGCAGTATTCAAAAAAAATAACGCCGCTGCTTTGTGATATCATTGGCGCAAAAGAAGAAGAGCTGGTAACGATGAATCACCTGACGGTGAACCTGCATTTGCTAATGATTAGTTTTTATCAGCCAACTGTCACCCGCTTTAAAATCATCTGCGAAGCAAAAGCCTTTCCTTCTGATCAATATGCCTTTCAGTCACAGGTAAAATTGCATGGTCTTGATCCTGCTGATGCTATCATAGAAGTATTTCCCAAAGAAGGAACAGAACTGATCACTACCGAAGACATCACTGCTGTTATTGAACAACACAAGGACAGCATTGCACTGGTTTTATTCAGCGGTATTAATTATTACACAGGCCAGGTTTTCGATATAAAAGCCATTACAAAAGCGGCGCACGAAGCCGGCGCTTACGCAGGCTTCGACCTTGCACATGCGGCCGGTAATATTAAACTGCAACTGCACGACTGGCAGGTTGATTTTGCATGCTGGTGTAATTATAAATATTTAAACAGCGGTCCTGGGGCAGTTGCAGGTGCTTTTATACATCAAAAGCATCTCAACAACCATAACCTGAAAAGGCTCGAAGGATGGTGGGGCAATGATGCCGGCAACCGTTTTAAAATGGCTAGTACGTTTACACCTGCAACAACAGCAGAAAGCTGGGCCATGAGTACACCGCCTGTGATGTTACTAGCTGCGCACAAAGCATCGCTGGAAATATTTGCTGCAGCGGGTTTTGATAACTTGCTGCAAAAAAGCAAAGCACTGAGTGACTATTTATTTTTTGTGTTAAACCATATCAATCAACCAATAGAAAAATTTAAAATCATCACGCCATCCAATCCGGACGAACGCGGCTGCCAGGTATCACTTTCAGTACATAAAAATGCAAAAGCTGTTTTTGACAGTTTACTGCCCAATGGCGTTTTTGCAGACTGGAGAGAACCCAACGTAATAAGGGTAGCACCAGTGCCTTTATACAATAGCTTCGAAGAAATCTATATTTTTGCCGAACTGTTACAACACATTTTAAATGTCGCTTAATGTATAGCCTTCCTTATTTTACCGAAAAAGATGGAGCCAAAGTAATTGCGTTTATGAAGAAAAATTCATTTGCAATAATTACCGGGATGGGAGAAGAATATCCGGCGGCCACACAGATTCCTTTAGAAGTGGTGGCAGACAATAATGGAAAAATTATTCTATCCGGCCACCTCATGAAAAATACTGATCATCACCGGGCCTTTGTAAAAAATGGCAACGTGCTCGTAATTTTCAACGGACCGCATTGTTATGTTAGTGCAAGCTGGTACAACAATCCGCAATCTGCCTCTACCTGGAATTACATGACTGTACATGCAAAAGGTACCATTAGTTTTTCAGATGATATTGGAACCTATGAAGCGATTAAAGCCATAACCAATAAGTATGAAGATGCCCAAAGCGCAGCCGCCTTCAATAATATGTCACAAGCCTATATCGGCAAGATGCTGAAAGCGATTGTGGGTTTTACTATTGAAGTAAAAACCGTTGAAAATATTTTTAAACTTAGTCAGAATAAAACCAGCGAGGAGCAGCTCAACATTATTGATAAGCTAAAAAAACGGGGTGACGAAAACTCAATACTGATTGCAGCAGAAATGAAAAAACTAATTAGTACAACCCAGGCATAAGTTCATTTTATAATCATGACAAGACAACAACTCATCCACCAAATACAATTAAAAAAATCATTTCTCTGCGTTGGTCTGGATACGGACTTTAACAAAATACCAAAGCACCTTCAAAGCCATGCGGATGCCATATTTGAATTCAATAAACAGATCATTGATGCTACTAAAGATTTGTGTGTAGCCTATAAAATCAATACTGCTTTTTATGAAGTGCTGGGCTCCAACGGATGGGATATTATGGAAAGAACAGTGAACTATATTCCTAAAGAACACTTTACCATCGCTGATGCCAAACGAGGCGATATCGGCAACACGTCCACACAATATGCTAAAGCCTTTTTTGAAACAATGGAATTTGATTCTGTAACCGTTGCGCCTTACATGGGCGAAGACAGCGTGAAACCTTTCCTCGAATTTGATAATAAGTGGGCCATCGTATTGGGTTTAACCAGCAACTCCGGCAGCAAAGATTTTGAGCAACAAAAAGTGGGTGATGAATTTTTATATGAAACAGTTTTAAAAACAGTCAGCAGTTGGGGCAATACCGGTAACCTGATGTTTGTAGTAGGTGCAACGAAAGCAAATATTTTAGCTGATATCCGCAAAATTATTCCGGATCATTTTTTACTGGTACCCGGTGTAGGTTTCCAGGGGGGCAGCCTTGAAGAAGTAAGTAAATATGGATTGAACAACGATTGTGGCTTGCTGGTAAATGCCAGCCGGGCTATTATTTACGCCAGCGAAAAAGAAGATTTTGCCGCAGAAGCAAGGGCTGTCGCATTGCAGTACCAAACTGAAATGGCAGGCTATTTAGCCAAACTTTGATCTTCTAATTGCTTTATCCATCTTCTGCAAATCAACAGTGGTACTAATCCCACCACTCCAAAACTGCAATCAATTAAAATATGAAACAGCGGGATATACCGGATAGGCCCCGCAATAAACGCCAGCGGAATTACTGCAAGGCACGCAAGTATCGCCCAATCAATAATCCATTTATTTTTTATGGGGTCCTTTAAAGGCCCGATAAAAGCCATCGCAATTACAATGTGCGCAAAAGCCAGCCAGTCAAAACCATACGCCAGCATTGGGTATTTGGCATTGGTTTCTACCAGCGCCGTGTATACATTTTGTAACCAGTCTTTCGCAAATGCGGGCACCATTGAAGGATGATGTTGTAACCACAGCAATTCTGTTTCCACAGGAAAAGCAGTAACACCACTAAGTATTAAGGCAACTATAAAAAATACAATCAGCAGGCGGATTTTTTTCAGAAGGGTCATATAAATTTTAAGGTACGTTTCAGATTATAAGGCTAATCACATTAAAGCTAAAATATATTTCTCTATGGCTTCTTCTCAGGCTTGCCGGGCGTAAAGCTTCCCATCGAAGCAGTCCACCAGGGATGCACTTCATAGGACAGTCTTCCTGCTGCAATTGCCGGGTCCGTCTTCAACAATGCTTCCACTTCTTCCTTTGTTTTACAATCGAAAATAAAAATGCCCCGCCAGTTGCCATCATCACCAAAGGGACCCGCAACCTTTAACTTGCCATCGTAATATAGACGATTGATATTGGCCATATGGCCTTCCTGTATTTTGGCTGCAGTAGCCGAATCATGCGTGCGGTTACTACCTGTGGTGAGCATCACAAAAAAGTATTGCCTGATTTTATCTTCGGGTCTTGAAGCAGCGGCTGGTTTTTGATCCTGTGCATCAACCTCACTGATGATGGCCAGGCAACTTAAAGCAACTAACAAGTATTTTATAAGATGTCTCATAAAAAATAATTTCTATGAAAATACAAAAGGTCTGCAAATAATTACAGACCTTTTATAGTTCACAACCGCGTAACGCCGTTATGAGGTAGTCCTGGTTTTTGATTTAGCTTTTTCTTTATCCTTCATATCATCTTCTGTGGCTTCGCCTAAAATTATTTTACCAAAACTGGTATTTAACTTAATTGGAATAGCGCCATTGCCGGACTTTCCATTGTAATGATAATCGAATTTTGGTCCCTTATCTTCTTTATCGTCTTCATCACTATCAAACTTTATACTGCTGCGGTTTTTAAAACTGCCAAAGCTGGTAGAGATGGAGTAAGATGCAGATAAATCCCCTACCGGCCTGATGTTGACGGTAGAGTACGACACTTTTGCATCCAGGCTGGTAAGACTGTTATCAACGTTTATTTTTGTTGCGCTGCTAAATTCCAGGTCCAATTTAATCTTGCCAGACAACTTACCAATTTCTGCAGAAGAATATTTTATGCTGACTGGTCCATCAAAAATACTTTCAATATTGGCATGCCCGAATTCTACATTTACTGATTTCACATTGCTTAAACTGCCGGTGGTTAAAGACCCAAATTTACTGGACAATTCTACCTCGCCTTTATAGTCTGGTAGTACTGTGGCGCCAAATTCATTGCTAATGTGCAGCGGGTTGGATGCAGGCATGGAAATATCATAATTCACTTTCATGGTGCTTTTTTCATTCTTTGAATTATTGACTCCCTTGATTGAAGTTTTGAATGAAATATCGCTACTGTTTTTTGACTCATTTACCTCAATGCGATCGATTATTTTTTGCGCGAGCGCCTCTGAGTTGGCTGATACTTCTACTGTTACATCAATCTTTATTTCATTCTTATTCCAGGTATGTACTTCAACAGTACCGAAAGAATTTTGAATGTCCAGTTTGTCTGATGAAGAAACATTGTAAGTTTTATTCACCGCTTTGTTCTTTACAAACTCATACTTTTTATTGTTATCGTTTTGTGCAAACAACTGGTGCTGCAGAAAGAAAAACGGGAACCATATGCTAAATAGTTGGAGTGCTTTTTTCATGGTCATCTTTTTTTGATTGTTTAATTTGATTGATAATGTTTAATTGCTGATTCAACACATTCAGCTGCAGCTGCAGGTTTTGAATCATTGCCTGTATCAGCATTTCACGGTTGGGTGTAATGCTCAACTGGCTTTTGAGGGATTTATATGAACTATCCAATTGGTTAATGTCTGTGGTGAACTGGTGGTACAACTCCGGGTGTTCCGGCGCCAATGCTTTTAACTCCTCTTGTTTAAGCAGCACCAGTTTTGCAAATTCATTTACTTCCGGTGTATTTTCAGAAACCATGGCATTGACTTCTACGGAAGAGTCTTTTTTTGTTACGCCAATCTCTCTTCCTATTTTATTTGTATTCGTTACAAAAAATACAATCAGTCCGGCTGTGATGATGATTGCAGCGGCGACGGTCCATTTAAGTATGGGTGTCAGTATATTTTTTTTTGGTTGCTTTTCAACCAGCGATGTTGCAATGTTTTCCCAAACCTTAACCGATGGCATTTTATCGTCAAATTCGTTCCGGTTATCGCCTATAAACTTTTCTAATTTCCTGCTCATATTCCTTCTTTTAAAAGCTGTAATAATTTTTGCTTCGCCCGCATGTACTGCGTTCGGGTAGTTGATTCCGCTACGTTCAATATTTCTGATATTTCCTGGTGATCGTATCCTTCCAGCAAATACAAACTCAGCACGGTGCGGTAGCCATCCGGCAGCGATAGGATGGACTTTTTTACCTGTTCTACCTTGAATGCAATCTCATTTTCATCAATAAAAGTCTCTTCTGCAATATTGTACACATTGATTGTTTCAATGTCTTCCCATCGGAATTTTCTTTTTTTAAGCTGGTTGATGCTTCGATGAATGCAGATCTGTTTTAACCAGCCTCCAAAGCTGGTGCGGTATTCAAAAGCGTGCAGGTTTTTGAATGCCTCTGTAAAACTTTCCTGCAGTACATCTTCTGCCTCGTCAAAACTGTTTAAAATTCTATGGCAGGTATTGAACATGGCTTTAGCATACCGTTGGTACAGTTCTTTATAGCCCGCAGCTTCGCCTTTTTTGCAGCGCTCTACCAGTTCATCCCGATGTATCGATACCGTTAGTTCCAAAAAGATTGTTTTAATTAATAGAGACAAGCGCCTTTGAATAATGTTGCATCAAAGGTAAACACAACCATTTTTGTAGTGCCGTACATATTATCTTTGTGCGTAGGATAGAACACTGATGACGCTGATGGAACGGATTAAAAACAGATTTAAAATCAATGCCAATCCGCAATATCCCTTTCAGCCGTGTTCCATCCTACGCTTCAGTAAAAGTTCAAAAATGGCGGTACAAGGGAGCCGATCGCTATCGGATGGTCAACAGAATTACAAATGCTTGTTCAAAAAAATATTCATCATCTTTTAAACAATTGCTCAATTTACTATGGCAGCTAAAACAGATAATTTTCAAAGCCCGGATTATTTTAATGTAGATGAATTATTAACGGAAGAACATAAGTTGGTAAGAGAAAGTGTACGCAATTATGTAAAAAAAGAAATCAGCCCGATTATAGAGGACTATGCACAACGTGCCGAGTTTCCGCAGCAAATTGTAAAACAACTGGGCGACATGGGTTGCTTCGGTCCGACCGTGCCGGAACAATATGGGGGTGGCGGACTTGATTATATCAGCTACGGTTTAATGATGCAGGAACTGGAGAGAGGTGACAGTGGTGTTCGCTCTACAGCGAGTGTACAGGGGAGTTTGGTAATGTTTCCTATTTATCAATATGGCAGTGAAGACCAGCGAAATAAATATTTACCCAAACTGGCCAGCGGCGAATGGCTGGGTTGTTTTGGATTAACGGAACCAAATCACGGCAGCGACCCCAGCAGTATGCTGACGAATATAAAAGATGGGGGCGACCACGTGATTTTAAATGGCGCAAAAATGTGGATCAGCAATGCGCCTTTTGCGCAGGTAGCGGTGGTGTGGGCACGCAATGAAAAAGATGAAATTCAGGGTGTGATTGTGGAAAGAGGTATGGAAGGTTTTAGTACGCCTACCACGCATGGCAAATGGAGCCTGCGGGCAAGTGCGACTGGCGAGCTGGTGTTTGACAATGTAAAAGTACCAAAGGAAAATATATTGCCCAATGTAAAAGGATTGAAAGGTCCGCTGGGTTGTTTAACCAAGGCCCGCTATGGTATTGCCTGGGGCGCCATTGGGGCAGCCATGGATTGCTACCATATTGCGCTCGAATACAGCAAAGAAAGAATTCAGTTTGGCAGGCCCATCGGCGGCTTTCAGTTGCAGCAAAAAAAGCTGGCCGAAATGGTAACAGAAATTACCAAAGCGCAGCTATTAAACTGGCGCCTGGGTGTACTGATGAATGAAGGAAAAGTGACCCCGCAGCAGGTAAGTATGGCCAAAAGAAATGCCTGCGAAGTGGCGACCAATATTGCAAGAGACGCCCGCCAGATGCTGGGCGGCATGGGCATTACAGGCGAATACCCGGTAATGCGCCACATGATGAACCTGGAAAGTGTAATCACCTATGAAGGCACGCACGATATTCATTTGCTGATTACGGGTATGGATGTTACGGGGTTAAATGCGTTTAAGTAAAAACCGCCCCGATGGAGGAATGAGTGCATGTTCTGTTATTTTTTGATATCAGCAATGGTAACGGTATTCAACTTCATTGGCGTCGCACACTTGTACTGATATTACTTTATTGTGCTCCTCTTCAATTTGATATATCTTTTAATTTAGGAGGCTTACAAAATCCGGAACCAGTGAAAAATTTAGAATAGTCGTAAGGGAATTGATTTTTATTCAATAATTGCATTAACTACTAACCGCATAATTCACCTTCCTATAAATGCTTATCTCGAATTATGGAAATGAGACTTCTTGAAACATTGATAAAATGAATGTATGATAAAAGACATTGCTGTTATCGGCGCCGGCACCATGGGCAATGGTATTGCGCATGTATTTGCGCAACATGGATTTGCTGTAACATTAATTGATGTAAATGCAACTCAGTTAGAAAAAGCTATTGCGACCATTGGCAAAAACCTCGACCGCCAGGTGGCAAGAGCAACCATAACTGAAGAACAAAAAAAAGCAGCGCTTGAAAATATCACCACTGCAACTGAAATAGCAACGGGTATACAAAATGCACGACTGGTAATTGAAGCCGCAACAGAAAATACAGAACTCAAAGTAAAAATATTTAAGCAAGTGGATGAAGCCGCCCCGGCGGGTTGCATCCTCGCTACCAATACGTCTTCCATATCCATCACCAAAATAGCGGCTGCCACCAAACGCCCCGAACTGGTAATTGGTATGCATTTTATGAATCCCGTGCCGGTGATGAAGCTCGTGGAAATTATCAATGGCTACCAAACCACAAAGGAAGTAACGGATACCATTGCCGCACTTAGTAAACAATTAGGCAAAATCCCTTGCGTGGTCAATGATTATCCTGGTTTTATTGCCAACCGCATTTTGATGCCCATGATTAATGAAGCTATTTATAGTTTGTATGAAGGCGTAGCTGGTGTAGAAGAAATTGATACTGTTATGAAACTCGGAATGGCCCACCCGATGGGTCCGCTGCAACTGGCGGATTTTATTGGCCTGGATGTTTGCCTGAGTATTTTAAAAGTATTGCAGGATGGGTTTGGCAATCCAAAATATGCGCCCTGTCCGTTGCTGGTAAATATGGTGATGGCTGGAAAGCTGGGCGTTAAAAGTGGTGAGGGATTTTATGTTTATACTCCGGGGAGCAAAGAGTTAGTATTGAGCAAAAGCTTCATTTAATTAGCAGTAATTAATTGTACATAAACAAGCCGGTAAACTACAGTGCTTAAGCATTCGCATAGCAGGCCATCGAAATGATGGCAGAAGGCAAAAGCAGGAACTGGAAATATGCCCCGAAATAATTTTGGTCACCAGTTAAATCCCGGCATGATGAAACAAAAAATATCCCAGTAATTATTTTCCATTTGCATGTATAATTTGTATGGCCCCTGGTAATGTACCTGCTCGCCTTTTTCCAACAGCGCATCATATTTCAACATGCCTTCTGCAAATCCCAGCCCGATGAATGTTTCGGGATTTATTTCAAAACTGACTTCATCAATAGTATAGCCATCATTTTTAAAGCCCTGGAAAGCATCAAAGAAAAGCCGCAGTTTTTCAAGCACGTCTTCCTTGTCCATTTGCCTGCCGTCGGGAATTACAATCTGCCCACTTAATTCAGTTGCGTATTCATCAAAACTGCAGGTGAACCAATGATTCAGAAACCCGTGCGTTCGCCTTGTTATTTCCGCTTTGTGATTTGGGTGAAATTCTTCATAAATAAAACGGTACCGTATTTCTTTATCACCCGTGTTTTTTGCTTCTTCCGAAAATAATTCCTCCGTAATAAAAGTGTAAATAAGCCTGTCAGGGTAGGGACCGTCACAAATATCAAGGGCAATATTATGTTCATTCAGGACTGCATTAATTCTTTGCAATTCGACCATGATTTCGATGTCATTTAATTCTTCTGCAGACTTATAAGCCGGCCGGCCGATGCATTCATATACTGTAGAAACCACCGCATCGGCATGACTGTCTTCAAAAGCGATCATTCTCTTTAAAAACTCGTTCTCTATTTCCGGCGACAGGCCTGCATTGCTTTCCATATGAAAGGCATCCCCATATTGCGCCTTTAATTTCATCTTTAAAAATTCATTTTCCATCCGCATATTTTCAGCGGGATCATCAGAAAATTTTTCTTCGTCTTGCATGGTTGTTATGTTTAGGATTAAAAAATAGATGAACGGGTATCCGGGGGAACAGGCCACGGCCTGTTTCTACCAATTTAAAATAACGTTGTAATTATATTTTCTTGCGGGGTAATTTCGAAGGTGTTTTTTTTGCAACCAAATTGTAGGAATCATCCACCATCTGTAACAATTGCTTGTTCGATAGGGTGCCATCCGCAATAACTGTATTCCAATGTTTCTTGTTCATATGAAAGCCGGGCAGCACAGCGTCTGGATATTCGTCTCGCCATTCAATGGCCTTATCAGGATCACACTTGGCATTAAACTGCAACTGACCAGCTTCTAACGGCACCAGTAAAAATATTTTATCGTTCACTTTAAACACAAGGGTGGTTTCGCCGAATGGAAAGCCTTCTGTTACAGATGGCTTCTGCAAAACATATTCCCGAAGTGTTTCGATGTTCATGAAGATTTATTATTAACTGAATAAACCAGTCGGACAGAGGTCGGCCAGGCTGGATTTTAATGTAGAAAAGTACAAATATTTATTTAATTTTTTCTGCGTCTACCTGTAATTCCTTCAACCGGTATAATACTTCCGACAGACGGCTTTTAGCAAAGCCTGCTTTTATGTGGCAAAACAATTGCATTTCCTGGCTGATGATGGTACAGTTATATTGTTTCATCACCATCATCACGTCATTCATTTGTGTATAGTCAAAGTGGATGCTGTAATTAACTTCAACCTGTTTCTGAACAACCGGCACTACCTGCAAAGCCAGTGTGGCAGCCGTTTTATAGGCATTGATTAAACCCGGAACACCGAGCAATGTGCCACCAAAATAACGCACGACTATGATGGCCGTATTGGTAATAGATTTACTGTCTATCTGCCCTAAAATAGGCCGGCCGGCTGTTCCGGAAGGTTCTCCATCATCGCTCACCCTGAAATTATTTCCATCCGTTCCCAGGCGGTATGCAAAGCAATGATGCACAGCTTTCGGATGATCTTTCTTTAATTGCTGCAACAGTTTTTTGAAATCATCCACCGATTCTATCGGGTAAGCAAAAGCAATAAACCTACTCCCGCGGTCTTTAAATTCTTCTACCGAAGGCTTTTCAATTGTATAATAAAATGTTGGTTCGTTCGTCGTTGTCAAGATTGTTGGTTTTGTATTTGCTTCTATTTATTGCGGCTCTGTGCTTTCATAATAAGCCACACTGTCATTGTTTATTTTTTCGGTACTTGGCAACCGATGACCTTTTAACTTCGGCGCTTCTATTCCATTTTCAATAATCAGCGATTCATTGGTGATAACTCTTGCTTCATCCCAGCAACCTGCATTGATAAATGATTGTAATAATTGGGTACCTCCTTCTATCAAAACACTTTGAATTTTTAATTTGTACAATGCGTCCAGTAAACCGGGAATAATATTTTCTTCTGCCGGCAATTGGTAAAACAGAAGGCCTTCCTTTTCCTCATTCTTCAAATAATTAAATACAATTGTTTTTACGGAACCGTCAAAAATATGCAAGTTGCCGGGTAATTTTAGTTGCTTGTCAATAACCAGCCTTATCGGGTTATTGCCGTTCCACAAACGGTTGGTAAGCGAAGGATTATCATGCAAGGCAGTATTGGTTCCTACCAGGATGGCTGCTTCTTTACTGCGCCATTTATGCACGAGCCTGTTGGTAATATCATTGCTGATTTTTATCGCGGAATAATTGGCATTGGCAATGATATGATCTTTACTTTGCGCCCATTTTAAAATAATATAGGGCCGTTGTTTGGTGTGAAAAGTAAAGAACCGTTTGTTCAGTTCAAGCGCTTCTCTCTCCAACACACCGGTGATCACTTCAATACCTGCCTGCTCTAATTTTTGAATGCCCTTTCCATCTACTTCTTCATAACTGTCCCTGCAACCAATTACTACCAGCGGAATTTTATTTTGGATGATCAGATCGGCACAGGGAGGCGTTTTACCATAATGTGCACAAGGCTCCAGTGACACATACAATGTACTTTTTTGTATGAGTGAATAATTGGATGCAAGCACGCTGTTGATGCAATTTACTTCGGCATGCGCCTGGCCATATTGCTGGTGATAGCCTTCGCCGATGATGCGATCCTGGTATACAAGTACCGCCCCTACCATTGGGTTGGGCGCTACATTACCTGCTCCCAGTCTGGCGAGCTGCAGGCACCGTTGTATATATGTTTCATGATTTGTCAGGCGGCAAATTTAAGAATAGAAAAATAAACTATGTTTGCTAAGATGGTGGTTCAACAACAATATCGCTTTTTTTTACAGCAGCTGCAAACTATTTATACCATTCGTGAAGCTACGGTAATTACGGATTGGGTGTTTGAAAGCCTTGCCGGCACTGAACGTTTTGACGTAATAAAAAATCCAGCGCTTCTTTTATCGCCATTAGTAGAAGGACAGTTAGACAAAGCACTAGTTGCCCTATTGCAACATACGCCAGTGCAATATGTTTTAGGCGAAGCGTGGTTTTACAAGATGAAATTAACCGTAAATGAACATGTCTTAATTCCACGGCCGGAGACAGAAGAACTGGTTCAGCTGGTGTTGGATCAGGTTAAGATTTACAATACAACACCATTTATTTTAGACATTGGTACCGGCAGTGGTTGCATTGCTATTGCCATTAAAAAGAATATGCCTGCAGCAAGCGTTACCGCAATAGATATCAGTATGGATGCTTTAGAAATTGCCAAAGGAAACGCTGCGGCACAACAAACTGATATTGATTTTCTGGCAGTTGATTTTTTAGATGAAAATCAATGGGATCATTTACCGAAGTTTGATTGTATCGTCAGCAACCCTCCCTACATTCCATTAAACGAAAAAGATAAACTGGATATCAATGTAACGGCCTTTGAGCCACACCAGGCTTTATTTGTGCCGGATAATTTACCCTTATTATTTTATGAAAAGATAGCGGCTTTTGGTAAAACCCATCTTAACCCAAACGGCACTATTTTTATGGAAACGCATGAAGATTTTGCAAAAGAAACTGCATCACTTTTTGAAAGGGATTACAAAACTGTATTGATTAAAAAAGATCTTTTTGGAAAAGAAAGAATGGTAACTGCTTCTTTTGCCTAGCTAATATTTCTGCTGGGAAGACGTTAAGATATGCCATGTAAAGCACTACCAGATATCTAAAATAACAAGGCGTATGTCTTAATAAAAACAAAGGTCTTAAAGCCTTGGCGGAAATCAACATATTATTGATTGGAAACCGAAGCTGATGTAGTAGCACCTAGTCTTTTAGCCACACTCATTATTTTTACAATATCTTTCCAGGCTACCAATGAATCGGCATTGATTACCACGGCAGGCTTAATGCTGTCGCCAACATGAATATGCAACTTCAACTGCGATTCCAGCGAATCAAAAATTATTTTTTGCTGGCCAACATGTACAACACGGTTTTTATCTATGCTTACAATCACGCTTTGCTTGGCCTTCGTATCGCTTTTTGCTTTGGGGTTGCTCAGCTTTATCACATTGGGATTCGCCAATGTAGAAATGATTAAAAAGAAGAACATCAGGATAAATAAAATATCGTTTAACGGACCGGTATCTACTTCCGCGCCTTCCCCTTTAAATTTTTTTCTTAAGCTCATACTTATATCGTGAATTGTGAATGGTCAATTTTGAATTGTCTGCAGTAAATTGTCGCGGTAAATCTGGATAGTAAACTATAAAGTTTTCACCATTGCCCATTCACCATTGACATCTCTATCTTGTTGGTTCCTGCAAAATATCTACAAACTCAGCACTTGCTGCATCAATTTTATTTTCTATCCTTGCAATTTGCGCCTGCAAAAAACTATGACCGAGATAAGCCAGGATACCAATAATTAAACCGGTAGCCGAAGTAATCATCTTAATGTAAATACCATCCGCAATAGTATTGGGCGTATACTCTGATGTGGCGGCTATACCTTTGAAAAGCGCCAGCATACCAATGATGGTTCCTAAAAATCCAAACAGCGGCGCAATGCGTGCGATAATAGAGATGATAGATAAATTTTTCTCCAGTTTATACATTTCCAGTACACCCACATTGTCCATACTTTTTTCAATGGCATCAATGGGTTTACCAATGCGTTGCATGCCTTTATCAATTACCCTGGCTACCGGGTTGTTGGTATTTTTAGCCAGGTTCCTCGCGGCTGTTACATTGCCCGAAACAATATTGTCCCGGATAATGCTCATGAAATTATCCTCAATTTTAGCCGCCTTGGTAATGGTCAGCAACCTTTCAATAAAAAAGAAAATCGCTACTACCAGCAGGGTCATCAAAGGGATCATCAGCAAGCCGCCTTTGGCCAGTACACCCCAAACATTTTCTGATTTTTGCGACAACAATTCTGTGGCCACTTTAGTAGTATCTACCTGTAAAAGAATATCAAACATGTTTAACTGATTTTGGGCAAAAGTAATTGTTTATGGTGTGTTTATTTTACGATAATTATGCCAATAGGTTTTGACTGCTCTTTGTAACGCAAACAAACATCAATTGCACTACAAAAAAATGTTAAAGTAAACTTACAACAAGAGCCGGATAAATCCGGCTCCCATTATAAAATATTTTATTGCTGCAATCATTTCTTTCCGTCCATCTGTTGCATGGCCATAATCTGCCGCATTGTCTTTTCCATGCCTTCGCTGCTGCCATCCAAAAAAATCACATTGCCTTTTCCGTACTCCGCAAAATTCTTAATGGCTTCCGTCCACATACTGAATAAAATTACATTGGTATCCAGGTTGGCCTGCTTCATTTGCTCTGCTGCCTGGCTCATACCTTTGGCCACTTCTTCCCGGAACAATGCCACACCCTGTCCGCGTAGTTGTGCCGCCTGTCTCTCTGCTTCTGCAGCAATCTTAATGGCGTTACCTTCTGCTTCTGCCGCTTTTGTTTTGGTGATCAGCAAAGCCTGACCTTCGTTTTCAGCTGCTGCTTTCAAGTTATTACTGGCCACTACCTTGCTCATACTGGTAATAATGGCTTCATCAAATGTAATGTCATTGATCTGCAGATCCTGCAGGTGATAGCCCCAGCTTTCGAGCTGCACATCCACCTGCTCTTTTACATTCTCTACGATATCCCTGCGCACGTTCAACACTTCCGCCTGTTTTTTTGTAGATACAAATGCACGGATGCTTCCTTCCACCGTGCGTATCAATGCCTGCATTAAATCTTTTTCGCTGATAAATTTAAAGGCCACATTCTTGATCGTGTCTTCATCAATATTCAATACCGAATACAGCAGCATTGATTTAAAATATACATTGGCCTGGTCAATCGTTACGGCCTGGAACTCCAGTTCAACCGAACGGTTTTGAATGCTGACTCTTTTGTACAGCTGATCTAAAAAAGGTACTTTAAAATTTAAGCCGGGTCTTTTAATACTGTGATATTTTCCCAGCCGGGTAACCACACCGATGGTTCCCTGATTGATGGTAAACAGCCCACCTGCAATCAGCATAAAAATGGGTATCAACCACCAGAAATCTTTTAGTAATTCCATTGTTAAAAATTTTAGGGACGAAAGGTAGCAATGTTTTAAATGCAGTGCAGAAAATCTTTATTGCAGGAACGGGCCGCGACCTGTTCCTGCAATTTCCGAAATTTCTATCCCCGCTCTTCCCAAATCATACTCAAATGCACAATCGTTTCCGCAGCCTTCGCCATGTCTTTGGTACCAACCCATTCCAGCTTGCTGTGAATATTTTGCATACCTGTAAATATATTGGCACAGGGCATGCCGATATAACTAAAGCGGCTGCCATCTGTACCACCACGAATGCTTTCTTTCTTTACGGTTAAGCCTGCACGCCCTATCGCTTCTTCTGCATAAGCCACCACTTCCGGATGCTGGTCCAGCACTTCCTTCATATTGCGGTATTGTTCGGTTATGCCATATTCCATGGTTGCACCGGCAAAGCCTGACACAACTTCTTCAGCAATTTTTTTCAGCCGGCTATGATGCTGCTGTAGACCGGCTACAGTAAAATCTCTTACAATAAATTGAAGGGTCGCTGTCTCCGCAATACCGTTCACAGCTACCGGGTGCACAAAACCTTCCTTACCGGAAGTTGTCTCCGGGCTCCATTCATTTTTGGGCAACGCATCCAGCACAGCACCGGCAATTTTTAATGCGTTTACCAGTTTATCTTTTGCATAACCCGGATGAACAATTACCCCTTGGATGGTAATGATTGCGGCATCCGCACTAAAGGTTTCATCTTCCAGGCAACCCGATTCACCGCCGTCCATTGTATAGCCATATTGGGCACCCAATTTTTGCATATCTACTTTTGCTGTTCCCTGCCCAACTTCCTCATCCGGTGTAAATAAAATTTTGATATCGCCGTGTTTCACCGCGGGGTTTTGCTTAAAAAAAAGCGCCGCTTCCATAATGGCAGCCACACCACTTTTATCATCCGCACCAAGCAACGTTAAGCCACTTGCCGTTATAATTCCATGATTCAAATGTTCTTTTAAATAGGGTGATGTAGTCACCGAAAGCACCTGCGTTGCGTCATCTGGCAATACAATATCCGCCCCGTCATAGTAGCGGTGATGAATAGGTTTTATATTGGTACCACTGCAATCCGGAGCCGTATCTACATGCGCACAAAAGCAAATGGCAGGAATATTTTTCTTCTCACTGTTGCCGGGTATCGTTGCATATACATAGCCAAATTCATCCGTCGAGGCATCTGTAATGCCCATGCCCAATAATTCCCGGTGCAATAATCTGCTCAGGTCTTTTTGCTTTTCCGTACTTGGATGCGCCGAACTGGTGGGGTCACTTTGCGTATCAATTTGCACATACCGCATGAAGCGTTCGGCCATGTTATCAGGACTTATTTGTATCATGGTGTAAATTCAGGCAATAGGGAATAGTAAGTAAGCAATAATTCATTTCGTGTTATCAATCATTGCTGAAAGCAGTCTGAAAATTTGCTCGACCAAATCTTCAGCTACCGAAATGTCTTCTTTATTTAAATACGCAGACGTTAAGATTACTTCAAAACAATTATCTACTTCTACATCGGAAGAACGTGCGACTTCATAAAACCGCTTTCTTTCTGCAGCAGATTTTCTTGCTGCACCTTCGGCAATATTGTTAGTTATAGAAAGTGCTGCTCTTTTTATTTGTGAGGTTAAATTAAATATTTCTTCTTTCGGCAATTTTCTTACAAGCAATAGTATTTCTCTGTATAATTGAATCGCAAGTTGCCAAGCCTTCAGCTTTTTATGATTAAGGTTCAGCATTATTGCCTATTTATTATTGCTTATTGCTTTCTACACGATCTCCACCAATTCAATATCAAACACCAGTTCCTGCCCTGCTAAAAAATGATTGGCATCTAAAATGATCACGTCATCTTTTACTTCCACCACAATCACCGGTACAGGCTGACCTTCCTGGTTGCTCAGTGTTAGCGGCATACCTGCTTCAAGCTTCATATCAGCAGGCACATGTTCCTTTGGAAACTCTATGATTGCTTCTTCACTTTTTTCGCCGTAACCATCCTGCGGTGCAATGTTGATGGTCTTCTTTTCACCCACATTCATACCCGGCATGGCCGCGTCAAAGCCTTTAATCATTTGCCCTGCGCCCACGGTAAATTCCAATGGTTCCCTGCCCACCGAAGAATCAAATTGTTCCCCGTTTACCAACTTACCCGTGTAGTGTACTTTTACAACATCCCCTTCTTTAACTTGTGCCATTTTTAATTTTTTTAATAATTTATAATTTATTTTTTTGGCCAAACAGTTGTACTACCATCTGGCTTCATTAGCGTCGCACTCTTATACTTTTTAAGTTCTGTTGAACATCTGTTCGAGTACCCTGAAAAGCAGTAATGCTCCGTTTTTTGGCAATTTATTAATTAAAAACTACACCTCCCAATTAAAAAACTTTATAGACCTTTGAAAGATGAATTATAACAAAGTTTTTCTTTTAATAACCGCCCTGGCCTTATTTTCATTCGCCAACGCACAGACAACAAACAAACCAGCAAAAAGTTTACGCATCATCCCCGGCGCCGAGCGCATGGAAGTTTACCTGCCCCTGCTGAAAGGCAAGTCCGTAGCGGTTTTTGCTAACCAAACCAGCATGGTAGGCAGCATGCATTTGGTAGATACATTAGTAAAAAGCGGTATTAAAGTAGTAAAAATATTCGGACCCGAACATGGCTTTCGGGGCACGGCAAGCGCAGGTGAAGAGCTGGGCAATGCAGTAGACAAAAAAACAGGTATCCCTATCATCAGCCTTTACGGCGACCATAGAAAACCTACAGCAGAAGACTGCAAAGGCGTGGACGTTTTATTGTTTGACATACAGGATATCGGCACCCGTTTTTACACCTACATCTCCTCCCTGCAATATTACCTGGAAGCAGCCCTGGAAAATCATGTACCACTGTTGATACTGGACAGGCCAAATCCCAACGGCTTTTATGTAGACGGCCCGGTGCTGGAACCGAAATTTAAAAGTTTCATCGGTTTGCAACCCGTGCCCGTTGTCTATGGCCTTACCATTGGCGAATATGCGTTACTGTTAGCCGGTGAAAAATGGCTAACGCCGGAAGCCAACAAAATCAACAGTTATAACATTACTACCAAACCAACCAAGGACACGCCTTTTCATGTACTGGTTATAAAATGTGCCAACTACGATCACAACAGCAAATATGTTTTGCCGGTTGCGCCTTCGCCAAACATCAGGGACATTCAAAGTATTTACCTCTATCCTTCTACCTGTTTTATTGAAGGCACGGTATTGAGCGAAGGCCGCGGGACAGACAAACCTTTCCAATTGATTGGCCACCCAACGTTACCCAACACCATGTACGCCTTTACGCCCAAACCCAATGAGGGCGCTAAAAGCAGCAAGTGTTATTACCAGCAATGCTACGGCTGGGACCTGGGCGGATCGCCTGAAAAAATCCTCAAAGAACTTAACAAAAAAATTCAGCTAAAATATTTACTGAATGCATATAAACTCTTTCCCGGCAAGGATAGTTTCTTTTTAAAAAATAATTTCATCAACAGGCTGGCGGGTAATGATATGCTGGCGCAGCAAGTAAGGCAGGGTAAAACTGAAGCCGAAATAAGAAAGAGCTGGGAACCGGCATTAAGTAATTATAAAAAAATAAGGAAGAAATATTTGCTGTATAGAGACTTTGAATAGGACGAAATTTACCAACAAAATTTTAAAAATTTTGAATGCCTGTCTACAACGTAATAAAAGCCCAATAGAAAAATAAAATTTGAACGGAGCGTCGCCAATGCAGCTTCAGAGAGCTTCTTAGCTGGTAACAAAAACTTCCTATCCTTTTTTTATCAATGGCAGCGTGGCAAAATTCTTTTGTAAAATATCAGGAATATTGGATGGTTTTACACCCAGCCAGTCTTCTAGTAGCGTAGCATACACCGCCCTGAAATCATGCTGCATAGTGATGTTATCATTTACTGTCGCATTCTCCGGGATGACAGGATTACTACCTATTATCCCTGACCGCACCGGCTGGCCAAAAACAAACACCGGCGCTGCTATACCGTGATCGGTACCACCGCTCGCATTGGATTTTATTCGCCGGCCAAATTCGGAAAATGTCATGCCCACTACCCTGTCGGCAACTTGCTGCAGAGCAAGATCATCCATAAAAGCCGCAATGGCTTCGGATAGTCTTTGCAGTTGGTTGGCGTGTGTTCCCTTGCTGGTATCAGCGGCATCTGTTTGTTTGGCATGATTATCAAAACCGCCCATACTTACCATGTAAATTTTTGTCTGCAGCCCTCCTGCAATCAGCCTTGAAACAATTTTTAACTGGTCGCTTAACGGGTTCTTTTTATTATCGTCATATTTGGTTGACTGACGGGTAATTTTCTTTGCTGCGGCTTTTATCACATCTCCATAGGCATCTGTTTTTTCAGCTACCTGGCGTATATAATCCAGCTGATCCTGCGCCGGCGATGCAGACAGCTGGCCTTGTTTTTCATTGAGCATATTATAAAAACTATCCGGGTTACTGATGGCCATTCCCATGGGGAAAGCAGGGCCCTGCAAGCCCGTTGAAACCACCGAGCCAATCTGTATGGCCAACGGATGGGGCATGATGCTGTTAGGATAATGGTCCGGAAAATCCGGGTATTGCCGGTTGAGGTATCGGCCCATCCACCCAGTGTTTAATACCTGGTTGCTTTCTTCGCCGGTTAGCCAGATGTCGGTGGCCCTGAAATGTGAAAAGCTTGGCTGGGGATAGCTTACAGCCTGCACAATTGCTAACCTATCCTGGTTAAATAATTGTTGCAACGGAGCCATGGCAGGGTTTAAACCTGTGGCATTACAGCCGTTGAGTGGCAATATTTTTTCCTGCGCAATGGCGATATTCGGCCTCGCATTTTTGTAAGCTCCATAAAATTCTATAGGTATTACCGTGTTTAAGCCATCGTTGCCTCCCGCAAGTTGTATCACTACGAGCACCCTGCCATTGGTATCCGCATGCAATAAATTTTGCAGCAGCGGATTGCCCGCAAACGCATTTATTTTAAATCCGCCCAGTAGCGCCGGCATCACCACTGAAGGAAGCGTATATTTAAAAAAGGTTCTTCTTTTCATGCTGAGATTTTTTACTTGTAATGGCTCCTACAATTTCGGTTACGCGTCGCTGTTAGGTTACATCATGTTATTCTTTCGTTTACTGAACCACTGACTGGATTAAAAACGGCCGTCAGGGTTTTAATACACCTGGTACTCTGGTCGGTTCAACAGATATTTATACAGGTTCTTTAATTTATTCAACACTTCTTTTTTATTCACTGCATCATCCGGCTTTTCAATTAAGGTATGCCAGGCATTGGTCCAGTAATGATTGGCTGCTTCTCCCTGCAGGTTGGATAATAAAATGTTGCTTTTGATATGCGACTTTTCAGCATCTGCTAGTGTTACGGTATACAACATCTGAATGCTGTCGCTGATCAATGCATCCGGGTCTTCCGGGTGTGGAAGTGCCATGGCATAAGCGATGGGATCAATATTTATTTTGCTGCCGTTTTTTGCGGTAAAGCCATAGCTCAATAACCTGTCAGTAAGTTGGTTGCGCCGTGGCAATGTATCTGAGTTGATCCATAATTTGTAGTATTGCGGTTGCTGATAATAAGCGGGCCAGCCGGCCACATTGGGCGGGTCGCCAATATTTTGCTGCATGGCGGATGCCTGGTTGTGCACAAACTCCCACATGGAATATTCGGCAAACATATCGCCGGGCGGTAAAAGCGCCACATTAAATTCCCTCATCAGTCCTACACAGAAATCAGCGGGGCTTTTAATGGTTGTTCCATGGAAAGCCATATCAAAAAAATGCTGGCTGTTCAGTAAGGCTTGCAATACCGGTTTTATTTCAAAATTTTTTTTCCGCAAAATTTCAGACAGCGGTATTATTATCTCCTGTTCTGTGGCATCATCTATTGTGTAAAAAACAAAAAAGCGGTACAGCTTTCTGCAAATGAACCTGGCGGTTTCGTCCTGTGCAAAAATCATTTCTATCAAATCATCCAGTTCATGGGCACCATCTTCCCCGGCCCGGCCTTTAATAATAGTGTTGCTATAAAAGGCTGAAAACTGTTTGTCAGTCTCGTCATGCCTGTTGGGTTCAAAGGAATAAGTGAATATCTTATTGTCAATTTTGTAACCTGTTAAAACCCTTGCTGCTGCTTTTACATCCGCTTCCGTATAGTGTGAACCCGGCCCCTTCCCCACGGTAAATAATTCCTGCAACTCTCTTCCATAATTTTCATCAGGAGCCTTCGCTGTATTGGCATATCCATTCAGATAGCGCAGCATACAGAGGTCGGTTGTCATTGCTTTTGCCAGGGCTTTAAAATTACCCAAAGCATGCTGCCGGAGCAACAAATTGTAGCGGTAACAATACACGGGATTTTCTGCTATATTTGTTTCGGTGGCAAAATGATTGTGCCAGAACAACACCATCTTTTCTGTGATGCTGCGATCCTGGTTGATCATTAAACCCATCCACCATTGCTTGTAGGAATTGCGGCGCCTGAAGTTGATCTTTCCGTTTACATTAGTGGCATTCACCCAAGAATTTCCCAGCGGTACCTGTTCATCTACTATCTTATCATTTGCATAATTATTGATGGGTGATGTGGTTGGTAAAGCTGCATCGTTTAACATTATTGCAACTGACTTTTTTAAGTTCTTCTTTTTAAAAAAAGCCACATCGGCAGGCCTTGCACCAAACATCGTATGCTTTAAAAAATATACAACCGCCTGCTCATCCCATTTGCCTTTATATCTCTTTAAAGTGCTGGTGAGTGCGGCTGTTGGCGATGCCCCGGGTTTTGCTTCCTGCTTAGACAAAAGGATTTTAAAAAAGTCTTTTCGTTCCATACTGTAACTTACTTTCATTAATAATAGTTCATTGTAGTAAGATGCCTAGTTTTCAAAACCTTAACAAATGTTACGTGTAAATAAACCCGCGTTTAAAAATCTACTGGTGAGGTCATGTACAGACTGATTATTGCGAAGGAAGTTTAACTTTGCGACGATGAAAAATTTGAAAGATTTACAGATTGTTTTTATGGGCACGCCCGAATTCGCAGTGGCATCTTTGGATAAACTGGTACAGGCCGGCTGTAATATTGTTGGCGTGATAACTGCACCGGATAAACCAGGCGGCCGGGGTATGGACTTGCAGCAAAGCGATGTTAAAAAATATGCGGTTCAGCATGGTCTGAATGTACTGCAACCGGAAAAATTAAAGAACCCTGAATTCCTGGAAACACTGAAAGCATTGCACGCTGATGTGCAGGTAGTAGTGGCCTTCAGGATGTTGCCCGAAGTGGTTTGGAACATGCCGCCCATGGGCACCATCAATGTACACGGGTCGTTGCTGCCGCAATACCGCGGTGCTGCTCCTATTAACTGGGCTATCATCAACGGTGAAAAAGAAACGGGTGTCACCACATTTAAATTACAGCAGGAGATTGATACTGGTAATATTTTAATGCAGCAAAGTCTTGCCATTGGCGAAGATGAATCCGTCGGCGAAGTGCACGACCGGATGAAGATAGCGGGCGCCGATCTTTTACTAAAAACAATGGAAGCATTGGTTGCCGGCAACCTTACGGAACAGGTTCAGGATTCAACAGAAAGTAGTGAAATCGAAAAAGCAGCTGCGGAAAAATTATTGAAACATGCTCCCAAAATTTTCACTGAAACCTGCCTTATCAACTGGACTAAACCGATGGAGGATGTATATAATCTCATACGTGGTTTATCGCCTTATCCTGCCGCTTTTACTTTTTTAGACGGAAAGAAAATGAAAGTGTATAAAGCAGTCAAAATCTTTACAACTCCTTCCATAAAGCCAGGTGAGTTTGAAACGGATAAAAAAACATTTTTACAATTTGCCTGCACCGATGGCTACATTTCCATCAAAGAATTACAACTGGAAGGTAAAAAGAAAATGATGGTGGAGGATTTTCTGAGGGGTTACCGCTGGCCTGCCTAGACAGCCGGCACTGGCATACCAGTATAATGGTCTGTACAACATTGATGTAAAACACCCGCTTCAATATCCCGCACTCAAAAAGTTTCAAACAAAAAAACACAATGCCGAATTTTAATACTATTTAAAAATAGTAAACTCCAATATCTTTGTTCCATGTTAAGCATCAGTAACCGCGGGCATTTAATGCCCCCATCACCCATTCGAAAATTAGTGCCTTTTGCAGAGGCTGCTAAAAAAAGAGGCATCAAGGTACATCATCTCAATATTGGTCAGCCAGATATTGAAACGCCGCCACAAATTTTGGCAGCAGTACGCAACAGCAATTTTAAAATACTGGAATACAGCCATAGTGCGGGCAATGAAAGCTACCGTAAAAAATTAGCTGACTACTACAGCAGGGTTGGTATTTATGTAACTGCAGAACAAATTATTGTAACTACCGGGGGAAGCGAAGCGATTATTTTTGCCATGATGGCCTGTATGGATGCAGGTGATGAAGTGATTATACCTGAGCCTTTTTATGCCAATTACAATGCCTTTGCGATAGAAGCCGGCGTTATAGTCAGGCCCATTACTGCTTCCATTGAAAACGGTTTTGCTTTGCCGCCAATGGTGGAACTTGAAAAAGCAATTACCTCCAGAACAAAAGCCATACTTATTTGTAGTCCCAATAACCCGACTGGCTATTTATACAGTAAAGAGGAAATGGAACTGCTGAAACAAATTATTGTAAAGCATAAGCTCTTTTTATTTTCGGATGAGGCGTACCGGGAATTTTGCTATGAAGGTACTCATACCAGTGCGATGCATTTAAAAGGTGCGGATGACAATGTGATCATAATGGATACCATCAGCAAGCGATACAGTGCCTGCGGCGGCAGAATTGGTGCATTGGTTACAAAAAACCAGGAGGTATTGAATGCCGTTTTAAAATTTGCCCAGGCACGATTAAGCCCACCCGGCTTTGCACAAATACTGGCAGAAGCTGCTGTAGACTTGCCGGCCAATTATTTTGACGCCACAAAAGCGGAGTATAAAAAAAGACGAGATATTCTTATACAAAGACTGAACGCCATCCCTGGTGTTTTTTGTCCCAACCCGGGCGGTGCATTTTATGCTGTTGCTAAATTGCCCGTACCGGATGCGGAATTATTTTGCCAGTGGCTGCTGGAATCATTTAATTATAACGGGCAAACACTCATGTTAGCGCCTGCCAGCGGTTTTTATAGCACACTTGGTTTAGGCAAGCAGGAAGTACGACTGGCCTACGTTTTAAATACCGACGATATTAATGCGGCAATGGATTGCCTTGAAAATGCGCTGGAAACCTACAACCAATAAATACCCGGTTGCTATTTACTGATAAAAACCTGCATGGCATAATCATACGTATCCAAAGGAGTGAAATGTATTTTTTCGGGGGATACAAAATAAAGATATTGCTGCAATTTTTCCTTGGTAAAACGCTGACTCCAGAAGCCTTCTTTAGTTGCGGTAAAACTATCTGCTTCGCTGGTGAGGACTGTCATACCCATTTTTTTATATGACTCTTCCTGTTTTAAACGGGTACTGTCATTGTCAATATAACAGGCGCCAATCAGCAATGCGCCATCCTCATTCAAAAGTTCATACGCATTTTTAAAGATGGTTGTAAATTTTTCGTTGGTTGAAAGATCTAATATTTTGCCGGAGGAGTGGTAGGTTTCAAAAGAAAAATCATCCGGGTAAAAATTGCCTGCGGTAAACCAGGTAGTTATTATAAGATCATATTTTTTTGACCATTCATCCAGTTTGGTGCCATCAAACAAATAAGCGTTTACCTTATCGGCAATATTTAAGTCAGCGATGTTTTTTGATGCTATGTCAACGCAGGCCTGCGCATTATCTGTTCCGTCGTACATGGCAACCATATCCCATATCTCTTTTACGCCGCTTAAATGTTTCGGAATGCGGGCATTGCCGATACCGATATCCAGTATGGATACAGGCCTGCCCTGCCGCTTGTACAAGGCAGTTAGTACTTTCTTAAGCTCAATAAATTCCGCCCACTGTGCCTGTTGTAAATGTTCAGAGATATAGGTAAGATCAAAAGATTTTACGACCGTATTCTCATTATCATACATTGCCATGTTGCAGTTTTTTTTTGATGTTTATTTCAAACAGACTGAGGGAAATACAATCATAATGTTTGGGTAGGCTTACATCATTCATTTTTGCTGATATGCCCATAAAAGTAAAGCCACAACCCTGGTAGTGGTCAATCAGTTTCTGGTTATCTCCCCAGGTGTCCATCCGCACATAATCAATCCCGTTTTTTACGCAATAATCAATCGCCCACTTCACTATATGCTTCACATAATTATTGCCATGAAACGCGGGATGGGTAACAATTCTGTGAATGTAGATGGCTTTGTCTTTATCTTTTTCGCCCCATATGGCGGGATCATTGAAGGTGATGGCAAATATGCAAACCACTTTTTCATCCTGTACAATTTTAAACTGCCTGTTTTCTTTTATCTCCTTTTCGATAACCGGTAAATCAAATCCCTGCCAGTGTTTATTGAACTTAGTTTTTTGATAGGCAATGGCGTGATCGTAAAATTCAAATATGGTATTGACGTCGTGTTCGTTGCTGTTGATTATTTGCATCATCGGTGTTTTGTTTAATTGTATCCGGGGTAAAACTGGTTGCCCAAATGGTATGCTTGTGCTCTGCAAAAATAGCGGAAGTATCGAAACTAGGGTAACCGGGCAAACGCTCACTGACCAATCCTGGATTCAACTAAAGCACTATTAACTGTTTTTAGCATTGCGCTCTACCAACATAAAAATAAGCCCGCTATTATTAAATTAGTACAAAAAATAATGTAAGATTTAAACTATTGTTTAAATAAAACTTTTGTGTGTTTTACTTATTGAATGAATTTTATCTTTTTTAATTTTTTATTAAGACCTTTGAAAGAACCAAAACAACACATAATGAAAAAGCCAATCCTCTCATTAATTATTCTTTTTTGTGCACACGTAGTTTTTGCCCAACAAACCTACACGGTGAAGGTTACAGATGCAAAGACTGGTAATCCGCTATCCGGCGTTTCTGCTAAGATAAAGTCAACCAAGAAAGGTGTTATTTCAAATACGGATGGAATTATAAAAATTGAAGGCAATAGCAATGACGTATTGGAGATAAGTTCAGTTGGTTATGCAAGCCAGTCGGTTGTTCTAAAAAGTGAATCAAATATTTCAATTGCCCTGGCAGCTGCTTTGGTGGAGTTGGGCGACGTTGCCATATTAGGTACCCGCGGTGCACCGAGAGCAAAAACTGAAACCGCTGTTCCGGTAGACATCATTAAAATAAACCAGGTTGGTTTACCCACCGCCAAAATGGATTTAACTTCTATCTTGAATATGGCTGCTCCTTCGTTTAACTATAATAAACAAAGTGGTGCTGATGGTGCTGATCATATAGATATAGGTACGCTTCGCGGGCTCGGTGCCGATCATACATTGGTATTAATAAATGGAAAAAGAAGGCATTCTACGGCCTTTGTAGGTCTATTTGGCACCCGTGGGCGTGCAGGTTCAGGTGTAGACCTGAATGGATTTCCACAAGCCGAGGTTGACAGGATAGAAATTCTCCGGGATGGTTCCTCTGCACAATACGGCTCAGATGCCATTGCTGGTGTAATCAACATTATTTTAAAGAAAGACATCAATCACTTATCAGTCAATGCCGGATGGAGCGGCTATTATGACACAAAAAATAATTCCCGGAAATTTAATGGAAATAACGATTATTATACAGGCGGTGCAATTGATGGCGGTACTTTTTCAGCTTCATTAAATCACGGACTAGCAATTGGAAAAAATGGTGGATTTATTAATTATTCTTTCGATTACCGCACGCAAGGCAAAACCTACCGGGCGGCACCCGTATCTGCGAACTACGCAACTGACAAAGATGCCCTACCTTATGTAAATACCGGAAGAAGAGCATTTGGTGACGGATCTATTGCTGCCGGTGGTGTTATGTATAATATGGAAATACCTACAAGCGCAAGTAAGAAAACTACGTTTTATTCTTTTGGTGGCTACAACTATAAAGCATCGGATGCATTTGCTTATACCAGGGAATGGAGCGCAAAGCCTGAACGTTTTCCTGTAACGGAAAATGCCACTTTAATAAATGTTCCCTCAATAATGCGTTCTACAAAAGACGGAAGTATTTATTACAATCCTCATATTCAAACGCACATCCGGGATGCCTCGCTGGCCATGGGAATTAAAGGGAGTGCGGGAAATGACTGGAGCTGGGATGTAAGTAACAATACCGGAAGTAACAACTTTCATTATTATGGTGATAAAACTTTCAATGCTTCTGTGATAGGCAACACTTCTCAAACACATTTTGATGATGGAGGCTTTAGCTTTTTGCAAAACACTACCAATCTTGATTTCAGCAAGTCCATTAATACTGTTGCACAAGGCCTTAATATAGCTTTCGGCAGCGAGTTCAGGTATGAACAATATAAAATCTTTAAAGGAGAAGACAGATCGTATAAAGGTTATCATCCAGCGGCTATGCTTTACCCCAATTTGCTTCCTGCAAATGCTACAGCAGATGATACAACAAACGCTACCAGAACACCTGCCTCGGGTTCGCAGGGCTTTCCGGGCTTTAGTAACACAGATGAAGTAAACGCACATCGCACTAATATCGGTTTCTACGCTGATGCGGAACTGAATGTTACAAAAAAATGGCTGGTAGATGGAGCTGCCCGTTTTGAAAATTATTCTGACTTTGGATCAGTACTAACCGGCAAGCTGGCAACACGTTACAAACTCGCTGATAACTTTAATATTCGCGGTTCTGTAAGCACAGGTTTCCGGGCGCCTTCACTTGCGCAGATAAATTTTAGTAATACACTTACGTCTTTCAGTAGTGGTGCATTGGTTCAGTCCCTGATAGCACCCAATACAAGTCCAATTGCAAGGGCAGCTGGTGTACCCAAGTTGAAACAGGAAAAGTCAATAAACGCCAGCTTAGGTTTTACATATAAACCGGCAAGAGCCTTTACTATAACAGTGGATGGGTATGTAGTTAAAATGAAAGATCGTGTTGTATTATCAGGCCTGTTTAACAAAAACGACAATACGTTGCCTGTGGCGTTTACGTCGCAGTTTCCAAGCGAAGTAAGTACAGCGCAATTTTTTGCAAATGCTGTAAACACAACTAACTATGGTTTGGATATTGTGGGCGATTATACAAAAAAATGGGGTGTAAACACGCTACATTTTTTACTGGCAGGAAATTTTCAAAAGATAAATATTGATAAGATTAATGTTCCATTAGCATTAAACGGAACACAACTGAATCGTAAAACATTTTATAGCGACCGTGAGGAAGCCTTCCTGAAAGCTTCTGCGCCCAATAGTAAAGTTTCTTTGGGTATTGATTACACAACTGGTGCCCTTGGATTTAAAGCCCAGTTCACTTCTTTTGGTAAAATAGTGCTGCTTGGTTTTGGAGACGGCGAATCACCGGCAGGAGACAATCCCAACTATTCCGGTATCAATCCACAGGTTCCGGCTGATGACGGATCTGGTTATGTTCCGGAAGTATTTAATTACAACGGAAAAATAACTACCGATGTTGCCGTATCATATAAATTCTGCAAAAGGGTAACGTTGTTTTTAGGCGCAGACAATGTGTTTAACCTGCATCCTGATTTAGGTGTAAATCAAAAAGCAAAAACTTGGTTTGTCGGCGATAACGAATCTGGAGGCCCATGGGATTCCGTTCAAATGGGTTTTAATGGCAGAAGATTATTTACCAAACTGGCTTTTAATTTTTAGACCTCAGTTAATTATTAAAAATAAAAATGGGTTGGCAATGCCAACCCATTTTTATTAACGTCAGCATTGATACAATGCTATTGTATGTAATGATATGCGGGAAAAAGAACGAAGCTTCAAAACATCTTCTCTGAATCTTACTCTTACAACTTTTCTTATCAGCGGACAATCATAACAGTTCCTTTTAAAATTCCCGGAAACTGGTGCAGGTTAATATAATATACGTACGATCCTGCTGCAACAGGTGCTCCTTTAAACATACCATCCCAGGGTGTATTGGTATTTTTATTTTGAAATACTTTTTGGCCAAACCGGTTAAATACGGTTAACTCAAATACGGGAAAAGCCGCCAATGCGGGAATCTTCCAGGTATCATTTAAACCGTCACCATTGGGTGAAAAAGCAGTTGGTATATAAATATCATTAAAAACAAATACATGCATTGCATCTGTGGCTGTGCCGCAACCGTTGGCAGAGCTTACGGTTACGGTATAATCAATATCCGCCGTTGGGTTCGCCATTGGCTGCAGCAACTGCGGATTATCCAGATTAACAGCCGGCTGCCAGGAATAACTTACTGACTGGCCGGTAGCACTGCCTTCAAGTAAAACCGTGCGTCCTTTTATGATGGTTTTATCCGGCCCAGCATTAGCAGTGGGTCTTTCATTCACGGTAACCTGCACCGTTGCAGTATCTGTGCAGGCAAACTGGTTACTGACGGTTACCAGGTATTGTGTGGTGTTCACCGGTGATGCAACAGGATTTGAAATGCTGGCAGATGATAAGGCTGTGGGTGGTGACCATGCATAACCTGTACCACCCCCGGCATTCAGCTGAACAGCATCGCCGGCGCAAATTATTTTTGAAGAGAAGCTGACCGTAGCGGTTGGCACAGGGTTTACTTGTACAACGGTTGAATCAAGTTGAGAACAGCCGCTGCTATTGGTTACCAGCACAAAATACTTACCTGCCTGCGCCTGCTGAACAGCATTGATGTTAACAGATGTACCACTATCTGAATAATTACCCGGCCCTGTCCATGCATATTGGGTGCCGTCTGTAGCAGCCAGCACAAGGTTACTGCCTTCACAGACAGGTCCATTGTTATTGGCATCCGGTACCGGATTCGCTACTATGTTCACAAATAAAGGATCAGCCACCACCCTGCATTGTAACGATGCCGCATTCCCGATTTCTGATGCTGTTAATCTGTACCCATAATTACCTGGCGCGGCATTGGCCGCAAAGTTTTTTGAAAGTACAGTTGTATTGGCTCCCGGAATATCCGTCCACGTGCCGCTATTTAGATTTTGCTGCCACTGAAATACAGGGCTATTGAAGCCCGGCGATACATTGCAGGTAAATACAAATGCCTTTGCCTGCCCTTCGCAAACCACCACCGTTGTATTGGCATTGCCGGTAATGGAAGGCGTAAGTTTAGGGCCACAGGCACGGAAAGTAATATCATCCAAGGCAAGGTCGTTGCCACATCCGCCGGGAGCATTGTTGAATATTCGCAGCACAACATCTGATACGCTTGCCGGTGTAGTAAAGAAGAAACCGAACTGCTGCCACACCGGGCTGCTTTGAGAAGGAATGTCACCGCTGTTATAGGTTTGCAAAATGGTGCCGTCTGTTTTTTCGATAGAGAAAGTAAGATTGGGTTTATTGCCGTTGTTATTGCATGCTGATTGAAGCAATACGTTTACCACCCAGGCAGCAAATTCGTAGGTAGTATTGCCACACAAACCCTTCACCGTGTCCAGGTAAAACGCACTGGGATCGATAGACGCATTCACCAGCATAAAATACCCGTTTCCATTACCTGTATGATCGGATGTAAGGCTATGCCAGGTGTTACCGAAGCAGGCTATGGTATTATTTCTTACTGTATAAAAGCCGTCGCCCGGACAATCGTTGCCGAAGTACTTATAGGCAGTAGTTGCAGCAGATAAACTGGGACCAGGATTGGATCCAGATCCAAAAGTGATATTAACGATGGGATCTCCCAAACTACCCTGGCAAAGCTGTGCATCTAGAGAGAGGCTGGTAATAAATAACAAAACAAATACAATCAAGAAAAAATTAAATCCTTTTCTCACAAGTCTCTTTTTGTGAAGTTAATAATATTGGGTCGCCGTAAAACTCACGGGGGGGAAAGGTAAATAATTTACCGGCGTTTATTTAGCAATAGCCACTCCGATAAATGAATCTGCCGTACCATAATACAAATACCATTTGTCTTTAAAATAAACAAGCCCTTCAGAAAAGGTAGTTCCGGCCGCATACTGACCTGTTATTTCATGGGGCAGCGATGGCCTTAACAGACAGGTATCCGTTCTGAAAACAACTTTTTCCATATCGTTGATATCAAATACTGCTTCACCGACGGAATAGGTTCCTTTGGGCAAGGATGGATCTGCTTTTTCGTTCTCAGCATTTTTACCATTGTACAATAATAATATGCCTTTATCTGTCACCAATGCCGGAGGGCCGCATTCGGTAAGATCACTGTCGAACTTACCCGGCCGGGTAATCATTGCTTGTCTTAATTTGCCATCGTTATCAACCAATGGATACCAGTCGGATAAATTGGTTGACCATGCCAGGTTTACAAAATGTTCGCCCCAGTACATCCAGTATTTATTATTAATCTTTGCCAGTATCGGTCGTCCATTTCTCATTTTAGTAACCATCGAAGCAGACTTCGATGCCATATTTAAAAATTTACCTTTATAAGCAACGGCAAAAGCAGGTCCTTTTTTCGTCCAGTGAAAAAGATCTTTTGACATAGCGATGGATAAACGGGGCACATCATAATTCCAGGCAGTAAACGCCATTACATAACGGCCATCTTCAGTTTCTACAACTCTTGGATCTTCGCAGCCGCCGGGATAATCGTACTGCTTAAACGGGCTGTTATCCGGGAATAAAACCGGCCTGGGGAAATGTTTGAAATGAATGCCATCGCTACTAACGGCAAGGCCTATACGCGAAGTTCGCCCACCCAGGATGGCTGCGGGATTATCTTCGCTTCGGGTAAACAAATATACCTTGCCATTTTTTACAACAGCCGCGGGATTAAATACATCGGCCTTCTGCCATTTAACCATTGCCTTTTTTAGCGAATCATAAAACACCAATGAAGAGTCGGCTTTTAAAATGGGTGTTGATACTGGTTTGTAAAACGCAGACAAATCAGCCAGTTTTGCCTTTTGAGCCAATAAGAAAACAGGCCATAAAAATATACTAAGGCAATAAATTATTTTTTTCATATGCAAAGGTTGTTTCTTACAACAACGCTCAATTTACTCTTTACTGCTGATATCAGGTCTTGTTGTAAAAGATTTTCATTTCATCAATATTGTCTGCCGGGCATAAAAAAGCCCGCAGCCGATACAACTGCGGGCGGGTATTTTTAAAAATTGAATACAGTTATTGTCCAAAGACCAATACCTGAAAAGTGCCGGCAATCATTTTAGGCCTGCCACCGCCTGCAGGTGCAGCTTCAAGGTCTGCAGCAGGCAAATATATTTTGTGTGTTGCTTCATCTACTGCAATTGTTCTGGCAGATCTTTTTGTTGTGATGGTAGCCACCGTTTCAAATTTACCGCCAGCAACTTGTTTCACTACTGTCATAGTTCCTTCACCATTGCTGGTGTAAATCAACTGCTGCGCCGCATCATATCCCACACCATCGCAACCTGCACCAATTGCTATTTTATCCACAACCTTTCCATTAGCTGCATTGATGATCATCAATAATTTATTATCACCACAGCCGGCAAAAAGCATGTTGGCTTTTGCATCGTATACCAGTCCTGTTGGCGCTTCACCCGGTAAAATTGACCAATGCTTTTCGACTGTATTTTTCGTAATATCAACCATTATTATTTCATTCTTATCCTCAATGTTTACAAATATTTTGCCCTTGTTATTACTTACTGCTGTTTCCGGCTTTCCGCCTACCGCAATGGTGGCAACCACTTTTTCTGTTAATGGATCAATTACAGAAAGATCCTTGCTCCGGCCATTGCAGGTAATAATTTTTTTGGAGAACTCGTCATAAAAAATAGCATCCGGATTTTCGCCTGTTGCAATTTGAGACAGCACAGCATTGGTATTTAAATCAAACACAGTCACATTATTTAACCTTCCATTGCTTGTGTACCCTTTATTTAAAGAAGGAATAAATGCAATGCCATGAACCCCTGTGGTATTGGGTATAACACCTACGGAATCACCTGTTGTTTTATCCAGGATATTTACTTGTCCGCCATGCGAAACGAATAACTTATTTGAGTTGGGTAGTAAGGCAAGATAATCCCAGCCCCCCTCGCTTTTTATGTGAAAAGTATTTAGCAAATGGATTTTATCAGGTTGTGCCGTAGCTATCGTGGCAGTTCCAACCATCAGTACTGTAGAAATAATTAATCTGGCAAGTTGCATACTATTAAGTTTACAATAAAGTTAATTACAGATTCTGAAGTAATACTGAAGATATTTGCTTCCACCCGATGAATGACTGTTGCCCGGCAGTTTACACTGGTTAGTTATACTGTTTTTAACCAGGGCCAACTTACCTTCCGTTTGTCAACCGGTGTAATTTTTTTTGAATTGTTTGTATAAACAGATTTACCACAGAATTATCTTTTATTTTTAAGGATGAAGCTGCTGATAATAGAAGATGAACAAGCATTGAGAGATGCCATACAACAATACATGGAAACCCAGGGCTACCTGTGCGAAATTGCAGGCAACTTTGAGGAAGCCATGGATAAGATTGATTACTATGAATACGATTGCATTGTTGTTGACATTGGCCTGCCTATGGGCAGTGGATTGGATATAGTAAAAGAATTAAAATCAATAAAATCAAAAGCGGGCATCATTATCATTTCTGCAAGGGATGCCGTGGATGATAAAGTAATGGGCTTGCAGCTGGGCAGCGATGATTACCTGACCAAACCTTTCCATTTATCGGAGTTGAATGCAAGGGTGGCAGCCATTATACGGCGCAGGAATTTTGGTGGAGAAGAAAAGATATTGTTTAACGAAATTGAAATACATCCTGCGGCAAAATCTGTAAAGATGAATGATAAATACCTTGATTTAACGCAAAAGGAATATGACCTGCTGGTTTATTTTATCAGCAACAGGGGCAGGCTAATCACTAAAAGCGCGTTGGCACAACATATTTGGGGAGACCAGTATGATCAGGCAGAGAGTTACGATTTTTTATATACCCACATAAAAAATTTGAGAAAAAAAATGATGGAATCGGGTACGGCAGATTACATTAAAAACATTTATGGCACCGGTTATAAGTTTACCGATAATTAATGAGTTGTTAAGATGAAATTACTTACAAGAACCACTACTTATTATTTACTTTTTAGCCTGCCGCTATTGCTTTTGAGTGGTTTGTTTTTATACTACAGTATTGAAAGGGCACTGCAGCATGAAGTTGATGAAGAATTAGAAAACAGCAAAGTGATATGGATACAACACTTAAACAATTTGCCGGCAGATAAAGATATACTGGAATTAAATAACCCCTACGTACAAATAGAAAAAACCAATATAGCTCCGGCCAGCAATTATTATTCTGATACACTGGTATACGAGCCGCTGGAAAATGGAAAAGACCCGTACAGAAATCTTACTGTTTTTATTAATCATAACAATCAACATTATAAACTCTCTTTTCAACGCTCAGTACTGGAACACAAAGCAGTTTTTAAAAAATTGATTCTATTGATGATTTATGTTTTTGGTGGCTTACTGCTGCTATTTTTAATGATCAATTTTTATATCAATAAAAAGTTATGGAAACCTTTCAATACCTCGCTGCAAAAAATAACTACACTCAACATGCAACAACTGCAGCAGGTACATTTTGATGCAGTAGCTATCAGTGAATTTAATGCACTGAATAATTCCCTCAATGCCATGACAAAAAAAATGCAGGGTGATTACCTTTCGATGAAAACCTTCACCCAAAATGCAAGTCATGAAATACAGACACCGCTGGCCATCATTCAGTCGAAACTGGAATTACTGATGCAGGATAATTTGCTTACGGAACAGCAAATTGTTGCTATCTCATCTGCCTTTGAAGCTACACAACGATTGAGTAAACTAAACCAGGCTTTATTGCTGATTACAAAAATTGAAAATAATCAATTTGAAGCCAGCGAAGCGCTGAGTGTAAAAGGTGTTGTAGAAAAATACCGCTCATTTTTTGCAGAATTACTGGATCAAAAAAAGATAACGGTTAGTGTAAACGTACATGGTGACTGGCTATTAAGCATTCATCCTTTGCTGGCAGATATGTTGATATCAAATTTGTTTAGCAACGCCATCAGGTATAGCAGCCAGGGAAGCAATATTACCGTTGAAATTAATCAGGATAGCTTTGAAATTATTAATACCAGTACGTTGCCGTCAATTGACGCAACACGGTTATTTCAGCGCTTTGTAAAACACGATAGTACAACAGGCAATGGGCTGGGCCTTGCCATTGTAAAAGAAATTTGTGATACAAACGCTATTAATATCCGCTATACACATAACAATACAACTCACCGCTTTAAACTCACTGCTTCCTGAAAATTTTTACGCAATGAAAAAAAGGCTACAGCTTTTAGCAAATCAACTTACACAGAAATCGCTTTTGATAGCATGTTTACTTATCATCTTTCTTTTTCTTTTTGCATTGATCACGCATGAAGTGGTTTTTGAAAATGAAGCATCGTTTGATAGCAAGACGATTCATTTCCTTTCAATGCACTCGTCCCCTGCTATCATCAAGATAATGCGAGGTGTTACTTTTTTAGGCTCTTTTTACTTTCTGGCACCAGCCTATTCACTGCTGATAGCATATCTTTTGTTGCACAAAAAAACAACGTATGGAATCAGTATATTGGCGATTGCAGTTAGCAGTACCCTGGTACTGTTTGGGTTAAAACTTCTTTTTCGCCGTCATCGGCCGGCCTTGCCTTTAATACAGGATATAGCCGGTTATAGCTTCCCCAGCGGGCATGCCCTTTCTGCGTTTATCTTTTGCAGTATTTTAAGTTACCAGGTGTCATTAACCTCTTTGCGGATAATATGGAAATGGATATTGATAGCACTGTTCATGTCTGTAGCTATTGCTATTGGCATTAGCAGGATTGTATTGAATGTGCATTACGCCACAGATGTATTGGCAAGCTTTTGCCTGGGAATCGTATGGGTTTTACTGTCGTTTGAAATATTTAAAAAATGGCACCGTCAACCGTAATATGGCAATAATTCTTTAAGAAGACAGAATGCAATAAGCCAGCACCGTTTTATTCCTGTTTAAAAAATCATCACAACTGTTCCGGCAATAATCAGCAACGCCCCTATAGCGGTTTTTATAGTTAAAGCTTCGCCTAAAAATATTACCGAAAGAATGATGGTAAGGGCAACACTTAATTTATCTACCGGTGCTACCTGAGACACTTTTCCTATCTGTAGCGCCTTAAAATAAAATATCCACGAGAGGCCGGTTGCAACGCCGGAAATAATTAAAAAAATAAGGTTGTGTTTGGATAAAGTGGCCAATCCTTTTGCCTCACCCCTTGCCAGCACAATACCCCAGGCCACCAATAAAATAATAATGGTACGTATAGCCGTAGCCAGGTTAGAGTTTACATTGGTAATACCCACCTTGGCAAAAATAGCGGTAAGTGATGCAAACAAAGCAGACAACAATGCATAAATCCACCACATAAGTATAGTTTTTTGATAAGAAAATAGCCTTTTTCCAACTGCAAAAATCACCATCAATTTTTACGGTGTATCAGTCTTAAAAATGAGGGCAACACTATCAGTAACAAAGGCAGTGCCACACATAAACCGCCAATAACGGCAATGGCTAAAGGTTGGTGCAATTGAGCACCTGCACCCAGCCCCAATGCCAGCGGTAATAAGGCTATAATGGCTGCACTGGCAGTCATTAATTTGGGCCTGAGCCTGGCCGCAATGGCGAAAACAATGCTTTGCTCTGTGTTCATAGTAAGCCTCGCCTGTGCAAATTGCTGGTAGGTAAAAATGGAGTTTTCTCCGATAATCCCCAAAATCATGATGATGCCGGTGTAACTGCCGACGTTTAATGGTGTGTGGGTGAGATAGAGTGCCAGCAAGCATCCTGCCACGCCCAACACCGCTAAAACAATAATAACAAAGGACACAATAAAATCGCGAAATAAAACCAACAATACAATAAATACCAATAGACAAGCCGTTAATAAAATAATCAGCAATTCGCTGAAAGCTTTTTGCTGCTCAGCGTAAGAACCGCCATATTCAACATGGTAGCCTTGCGGCAGCGATAATTTTTGCTGCATGTTTTGCTGAATCTCTTTCAAGGTACTACCCAAATCGCGGTTCTCCAGCCTGGCTGTTACTACACCAATCATTTTTTGATTTTCTCTTTCTATTTCGGCTACACCTTTTTCCAGGCGAATGGTGGCTACTGTGCTGATGGGCTTTAGTGACCCATTGGGCAATAAAATATTACCCGCATTTAAGGAGCTTACGGTGGTACGCAATGCATTGGGATAGATCATACGGATGTTCACCAACTGCTCCCTTTCCATCACGGTACTGATCACATTGCCTTCCAGCTGCGTTTGCAACTGAAACTGAAAATCGGTCGGCGTAATTCCAAATTGCGCAAGTCTCGCTACATTCGGCTGAACCATTACCTGCGGACCGGCAATTACAATTCCATCAAAAACATCTGCAGTGCCATTTACACCCCGTACAATATCTGCAACTTGCTTAGACAGTGCCTCCAGTGTTTGCCGGTTATCGCCGTACACTTTTATTTCAACAGGTTGTACACTGGTCATCAGGTCTCCCAGCATATCACCAATCACCTGCCCAAAATCAACTTTTAATTGAGGCAGGGTGGCTTCAATTTTTGCCCGCAAGTCTGCCGATACATCATCTGTAGTTTTACTCCGTTTCTTTTTTAATTGTATCAGGTAATCGCCGCGATTGGGTTCCGTAATAAAAAATCCCATTTGAGTACCAAGGCGACGGCTGTAACTTGCTACCTCAGGCTGCTGCTGAATGATTTGGTCCACCTCTTTCAGCATGCGGTCTGTCTCGTCCAATGTGGTACCTGGCGGGCTGCTGAAGTCAAGCACAATCCCGCCTTCATCCATTTCGGGTAAAAAGCCGGACGGCAGTTTGCCGGGCAATAGATAAACTACTGCAGCACATGCCACGGCAAATAGAACACCTATCCATGCATGCCTCACAAAGAAGCGTATCCATCTTCCCCGCTCCTGCTGCTTTATTGCTGCAACTGGATTATTTAGTATTTTGACAGGCTTATCCTTTGGACTAAATAATAAAAACAATGCGGGCAGTACCAACCAGGTAATAAAGAAAGAAACTGTTAAAGTGATGATCATTGTAAAAGCCAGCACCTTAAAATAAGCACCGGCAACTCCGCTCATTAAAATGAAAGGAATAAAAATCACGATTGTGCTAAGCGATGATCCTACCATTGCAGGCAACAAATAATGAATGGCCTTGCCCACAATTACAGACATGGTTTCCTCCGGATGTTCTTCGTGACTGCGATGTATTTGCTCTACTACAATTACGGCGTCGTCAATCATCAGCCCGATGGCAGCAGCAATGGCGCCGAGTGTCATAATATTAAACGTATAACCAACTGCGTTCAGCACCACCAGCGTTAAAGCAAGTGTGGAGGGTATTGTAAGCAATAAAACCAAACTGGATTTAAGTGATCGCAAAAAAACAACCACCACAACAATAGCCAGTACAATACCAATCCACAAAACATCTTTAATACTCTGCACACTGTCCTGTACAAAATCTGCCTGCAAATAGTAAGGCCTTATTTTTACATCTTTCGGCAAAATTCTTTCCAACTCTTTTACCTTTTGCAATACGCCATTGTTCACATCAATCAGGTTGGCAGAGGGTTGTTTTATCACCGCAATCAATGGCACATCCTTTCCGTTGGCATTGATCTTAATGTATTCTTTCATCTCCGCTATCTGCACTGTTGCAACATCTTTCAGCAGCACAATTCTTTTGGCTGAATTCAACACAATTAAATTTTCCAGCTCGCCTTTTCCATTTACGGCATTGTCAGTAAGCGTTAGGTATAACCTGTTATAATCGCTGATATAACCGTTGGACTGCAATACATTTGACTGACCCACCACCGTGGCAATCTGCTGCGGCGTTATGCCTGCCTGGGTCAGTTTATCGGGGTTTAATATTAACTGGTATTCCTTTGTTTTGCCGCCAATGACTGCTACATCCGCAACGCCAGGGGTTGCCGCAAGAAAAGGCTTTATTTGCAGTTGTGCTATTTTTTTTAACTCCACCTGGCTTCGGTTACTCTCAACCGAAAATCCCATCACCGGCAAAATTGAAGGATTCATTTTTTCTACCGTAATCTGCGTACCGGTCAACAGGTTTCCTCTTATTTCATTGATAAGCGATTCCATTTGCAGTTTTGCCAAATCAACATTGGCGTTCCACTTTAAAAACACAGAAATTTCACAACTGCCTCTTGATGTAGTACTGCGGATATAGTCAAGGCCCTCCGTTCGTTTGATGACATTTTCCAGCGGAATGGTAACTGTTGTCATCATCTTATCAACCGGCTGCTGGCCTGCGTCTGCAATTACTTTTAATTTAGGAAAAGTAATATCAGGAAAAAGCCCCGTCTTTAAAGTGGAGTAGCTATAAATACCCGCCAGTATCAGCAATACAGCCAATCCAAGCAAAGGCTTTTTATAATGCGTGTGAAATTGTTTCATTCAATTTGTATAACCTGCTATACCGGCTTTTTATAAAATATTATTGTTGTCCCAACGAAAGCACCATGTTGATCATTGGAGGCGTCGCACTCGTGTACATGCTATCCTTGCTGAACTTCCTGCTTACGCCAGCTTATTTATCACAGATAAAAGCAAAAAATCAGTAAGACATTTTACGATCAGTTATTTTTCTATATTGACCAATGCAGAATCAGCCAACCCATATCCTCCTTTTACAATTATTTTATCATTGATACTAATGCCCGACTCCACTTCTTTTAAAGAATCATTTTGCGAACCAACCGTGATGGGCACCCGAACCGCCATTGAATCATTGGCCAGTTTCATCACCCAAAATTCATCCTGTGTTTCATTGGTTTGAATCGCTGTCAATGGCAGACAAAGCACATTTGTTTTTTGTTTCATTGGTATCCGTACCAGCAGGTTCATATTCTCCGGTAATTTTTCGCTGGCAGGTAACTGAATAAAATACTGTTGTGTTTGTGATGCGGGATCAATTACAGGAACACTCAGTGTGATGGCGGTATTTATTTTTTTCCCATCTGGCAATACTACCTGGCAACTACGACCATTATAAACATACGCGTGGTATTCATAGGGCACGTTAACAGAAAGCACCAGGGAAGAAGGAATTGTAATAGTGGCCAGCACATCACCTTCATTTACAAAATCACCGTTAATATAATTCACCGCGGTAATAAAACCGGCAGCACTGGTTACAATCTTAATAGGTTGCTGAAATTGTTTGAGCGAAGGCTCCCGTTGGTCGATATTTTTTAACGCATCCTGTTCCTTTGTTTTAATGTTACAAAAAACTGAACCCGAAGAAATACGGTCACCAACCTTCCAGGGAATATTAATAATGTACCCGGCAATATTAGCCCGTACAACTACCTTTTTTTGAAAAACCGTATTTCCATTTAATTCCAGAAAATCTGTAAGTGATTGCTTCACCGGCTTCACAACCGTAACATTGGTTTTTATGGCAGCTGGTGTCTCTTCTGTGGTATTTTCCTTTTGCTTACATGTAACAACCCCGGCTGTTATTACAAAGAGGATGATTAAAGATCGGCGTAATTGCATCAGCAAAATAGTTTACCAGTTATAATAATTGTATTGATTGGTGTACAATAAAACATTGGTAGAGGCCAGCGCTTTATTTTTTTGTGTTACAGCATAATCCTGCAAAGCGTTGATATAATCCATCACAGAAACCTGGCCCCTTATCACTTTATCTTTAATAATATCGAGTAGCAGTTCCTGCTTGTGTATCTGCTGATCAAGCAAGGTGATTGTTTGCTGCCATTGTATTATTTGCTGTTTTGCATTGCGTAAATTATTTTGCTGCAATAGCGATGCATTATTGCGGTAAGCCTGCAGGTTAGTCAGCAACACACTATTTTGGCGCTCATTTAATTTCTTTTGTTTGCCATCATAAATAGGCACCAGCAAATGCACACCAGCACTCAACCCGGCATTGCGAGGCAGGTTACTGATATCAGAGGAATAAACGCCGGTGGAACCCATGGCACTTACCTGCGTTTTGTATTTTATATTAAACACATTTTGCTGTGCCACCAGGTTCAGACTGTCAAGACGGAATTTTTGAGCGTAATAATATTCATCTGGTGCAGGCTGTAACCTTATTTGCGGAGGTGCCAGTTCAAAAATTGCAGTATCAGCAATTGCTGCTAGACTTTTCAGTAACCCGATGCCATTAATGTATGCAAACTGTAGTTGCAGCAAATCGTTGAGACTGGTGGTTTGCTGAATATCAAGCAAGAGATAATCATTTTGTTGCAACAGGCCCTGTTTCACCAATGCGGTTACAAAAGGTTTACGGGATTCAAGCTGATCGATAATTTTTTGCAGGTAATCCGTTTGCTGTTTAAACTGGTAAGTGATAATGTACTGATCAATGATAGATTTTTTTAAATCCTGCTCCAGCTGCCTGCGGCTAAAAGCAGTTATATCGCTCTGTATTTTATTTTGATCGTACAAAGGCTTTATAAGTGCTTTATTAAAAATGGGGATTGACACGTTGAGTTGGCCTGCATACAAACCTCCATTAGTTAAAGCAGCATCATACCCTATTGCCTTGGGCGATGGATTGGGTGTAACAGCGATAACACGCCCATTGTTAAAAAAGAGAGGTGCAAAAATATAATCGGCGGTAAAATTTACCTGTGGCTTTTTATTTTGTGCGGTAATGATTTCATTTTGTATTTTAAAAAACTGTTGCAGGTTGGTGTTTTCAATTAGTGAAGGAGTATTTTGTAATCCTGCCTCAATAAAATATTCTACAGTCTTGCTTTGTGCTCGCAAAAGAAAGGGCAGTGAAAAAAATGCCACCAGTAAACTTATTTTATACATGAAAGTTTGCCTTTTGTTTTGATTCAAGTATGCACAATTTAATATTTTCAATTGGTGTAACTAAGATTAATAACTCCAGCACGTTTATAATAATTACAATGGTAAAGGCTCATTCTGAAGAAATTCTGATTATTCGGTTTATTAAAAGCAAGTTCTTTAAAATCTTTACAATATAAAAATCAGATAGCTGCCTTATCAGACACATTGAGGTTATTAAATTAAAATAGCATTACCTTGTCAGGCAATGCTATTTTCCAAATCTTATTTTATCGAAACTACATAATTCGCCGGAGTGAATCAACCTATGCTGTCTGGTTTCTCAAATTTTTTATTTCGTCATGCGCACTTCGTAACAATTCCTGTTGTTCTCTTATCATGTCTTTTAAATAATGGGGAATATGTTCTTCAGTCAATGCATCCTGGTACGCTCTTTGGGCCGCATCTTCCCCGGCCTCGCAATTTGAAAGTATTGAATGAACATCATGGCCGGTGAAAAGCGCCTTGACATCCATCCAGGCCCGGTAAATTTTGCCGCTGGCCATGGTTCCTTCGGCCATTTCGCCGCCAAGCACCTGCACTTCCCTTCCCAGGGCATTGCGTAATTCCCGGCTTTCATCAATCATCTTTTCAAAAGTTACCGAAAGGTCTGTATCATGCCCTTTCAATTCTTCAATTGCTTTTTCATAGCCAGCAATACGGTCATTATTGATCATAATAAGATCATTCAGCGTTTCTATTGTTTCATTTTTGTTTTCCATAATTGAAAGTTTTCTTACTGTGGCTTAAATTCCATGCCAGTTGTTGCCTTTAACTGCTTAATAATTTTCAATAATAATGATTTCTTCATAATTGACAGGCCTTGCCAGAACCTGGGTCGAATAGTCTAATTAAAATGTACGGTAAGGTTTTCAGCTGAAATTAAATGCGTTGTTTTGAGCAATCTCTTACACAATGTAGCAACTCGAGTTCCCGGCAATAAAAATGACGTTTAACAGGGGGCTTTAATATCGGGGAGAAGACCTTGAAATGCCGTCCACCGCGGCAGATACGAAAGCGATACTGTGTGAGGTATTGTTTTTACAAAATCCCTGCTCACTCCCGTTTTCAGGATTTTTTTGCACGCCGTGTTTCTTTTTTATTATTAAAATTTGGGGCGAAAATTAATACCCAAGGACGAATTTTGGTGTCCAATCTTTACCGAAATTACAATGGGATAATACTCTTTGGGCAATATTTTTCGTGAAACCTGTATACTGCTTGTGGTACCCGATGAATTTAATATGTAGACAGTTAGATCATGGCAATAATAAAGCCCCTTGTGAAAGGGGCTTAGTATCGGGGAGCAGACTTGAACTGCCGACCTTCGGGTTATGAATCCGATGCTCTAACCAGCTGAGCTACCCCGACATTTCGGGGTGCAAATATAGGCGTTTTTACCAAATGCCAGAGACTAAAAACTTAAAAATTAAACGGGGTATCCAAACATGGAAGGTTTTTCCAGGAATATATAGGCAATTATTAAGCGCCGCCAGGGACAAAACTTTAATCAACAGTAAGGGAAGCTATGAATATTGATTGCTGCGGCTGAGGGAATTAGAAGTATAAGAAGCTAATTTATTTTATCTCTAATTTTAATAACATCTCTTTTTCAATAAAAGCTTCCAAATCGTCTCCCACCACGCATTCTCCTACTCCTGCCGGGGTACCTGTAAATACCAGGTCGCCGATGTTTAAAGAAAAATAATTAGAAATGTGAGATATAATATAATCGAAAGAAAATATCATTTGGTTACTATTGCCTTGTTGTACCAGTTCTTTATTTTTATAAAAACTAAAGTTGAGGTTTTTTTTGTTGAAGGTTGGAGTAAGATCTATAAATTTTCCAACAGCAGCGGAGTTATCGAATGCCTTGGCTTTTTCCCAGGGTAATCCTTTCGATTTTAATTCATTTTGAATGTCCCGGGCGGTAAAATCTATCCCAACGGTAATGCCATTGTAATAATTGGTGGCATGTCTTTCCTGAATGTATTTTCCATTTTTACATATTCTCAATACCAGTTCGCATTCGTAATTAAGCTCGTTGGTAAATTCAGGATAGTAAAAGGGCGTATGGCTCTGCAGCAAAGCACTTTTAGGCTTCATAAAAATCACAGGCTCGTCTGGTATTTCGTTGCCAAGTTCATTGGCATGTGCCGGGTAATTCCGGCCAACACAAATTATCTTCATTTTATTTTTATTATTAGGATAGCCGGGGTTTAGAGAGCGAATATAAACAAATCAAATAAACAAAACAATTGTGTGATTACCATGCAGTTTAAGGCTGTATAGAAAGTTTGTTTACTTCACTCATAGTTTGCTCAATACCCGCAACAGCGATACGTTCAATTATTTCGATGCATTTTTTGATTTTCAACTGTACTGTTGCCAGCTCACTAGCCAACCACTTACTTAGCACAAAGTCAGCTTGCATACCCCTTGGATAATTATTACCGATTCCAAAACGAAGCTTGGCATATTTATCCGTTCCTAAAGTATTTTGAATATCTTTAAGTCCATTGTGCCCGGCATCAGATCCAGCCGCCCTCAATCTCAGTTTATCCAACGGTAATGCAAGATCATCCACAATTGTGAGCGTATTTTCTAATATCACTTTTTCTTTTTCCATCCAATATTTAAAAGCCTTACCGCTAAGGTTCATGAAAGTAGTAGGGCAGATACAAACAAATACATGTCCTTTCCATTTCACTTCTGCTACCATGGCCAACCGGTCAGTTCTGAAAGTGCCGCCATGTTGCTGCACAAATGCATTTACCACGTCGAACCCAATATTATGACGGGTATTAGCATATTCACTACCAACATTTCCAAGCCCTACAATTAAAAATTTTGACATTAAAACGAAGATAAAATAAAAGCAGTTGCTGCCAATATTCTTTATATCAATGTTGCAAATTCTTGAAAATAATTAAACGTAATGAAATTAGTTTTTAGTACAATTTATAATATTCTGATTTATTGTTTGCCACACAGATTTGTTCACGTTTATTCCAAAACAAGAACTGATATCCAATAGTAATAGTAACAGTATTTTTGGTGGCATTTTTTGAATCATTAGCTTTCCCCATATAATTTACCGTAAAAAACCGGCCTGTTAAGGGCCGGTATGAACAAATTATTTAAACAGCATTTCAGATCATTTGCTCTCAAATTAATCAACTAACAGTTTTGCTTTTTTTCCTGAAGATCTTACTTAATATGTTGAGGGCGCCTAACTTAACGGGGGCTGCTTTTCTTGCCACGATATTAGCTAAACCTAGCTCCATTGCAGTTCCGAATAATTTTCTGGCAACACCCGCCGATTTTCCAATTACCAATCTGTTAGTAAGTAAGCTCAGTCCTACTCCCATCCCAGTATTCACAATCTTCTCAACAACATCTGGCGAGTGTACAACCTTGTTCAAAGAATTTTTTAAAATATTAATCGGTTTCATGCTGTTGTAAGTGTCATGAAATTGCTTGACCAATTTTTCTTTCTGTTCTTCAGTTTGTTCCTCCAGTTGCCTGATGGAAGTCCGCAACTCCTTCACATTATTAATTTCCATGGCCATCAATTGAGTAATTTTTTAATAATAAGGTCGCCAACAGGTTCTTTAATCCATTTATTTTTAAAAGCTACGATCAATGCCCCAATCAGCAAATATAAACCTCCCACTATAAAAAAGCCATACCATGCTTGCCCCAAAACCGATCCCAGCCAAATGCATAATCCAAGATTTACGATAACAAAACCAAAGATCATCACCCCGGCAATAATTAGTCCCGCTGTAAGAGATGCAATAATATCGGCTGATTTGTCGACTGTCTTTAATTTAAGTAGGTCAACCCGCGTTTCCACGTAATCTCCCGCAGTTTCAAACAATGCTCCAATTGAATTTGGCTGATTTTCCATTTAAATGATTTTACCCTAACTTATAAAGATTAAAAAACTAAGACAAAGAGTGCTTGATACGGGATTGCGCAGTTGTTGCTTTTTCTTTTCCTTCAGCAATCGCATCTTCTGCGTCAGCTTTCGCAGTCTCTATCTGATCAGAAATACTGTCTACAAGATCATTGAATTTTGCCTTGAGAGAGTCCGTTAAGTCTCCGCTTTTTTTACTGATTTTTTTTCTTGTATCAGCTCCTTTTTCAGGTGCAAATAAAATACCCAATACTGCGCCAGCGGCGGCTCCAATCAAAAGGCCGGTGATAATTTTAGAAGAACTCATAGTTTTAAGTTTTAAATTGTTTAAGAATTTCTATCCTTTAAATCCAAAACACTGCCAATTTTTTATTAAGGTATATAATTCTCTTTATTATTAGAAAATAACTTCAAAGTTTTTACTATGCTTTAAAAATTAAAATGCAGGGTAAGTAATTTGAGTAAATTGTTACCCGATGGAGTACTACTTCTTACCAGGTGGTAAAGAATTGCAGCATTAATGAAATTAAAACAAGTGTATAGGTGCGGTTTCATGCGCCCGAAAAAAAACGACGGAGCAGTTAACTTTTTTGGATGACTTTTTGAGTATTGCTCTTGTAAGTTTTAACAAGTATAACTTGGATAAATTTTTATTCTTGTATTGTCTTTAAAAAGTTAGCTGGCTAATCAGCATTCAAAAACAATTTTACCACATTATAATGGCAGCAGTGACCTTTTACATAATTACTCTTTATGCTCAATGTTATTAAACAATTACAAATAGACAGGCGTATTCGGGTTGGTTATGGGACTGCGTTTTTGCTTTTGCTCATTTCTTTTCTATCTACTTTTTACGCAAACCGGGAATTATTGAAACAAACTACCAATATTACCCGGGCAGACGGAATTGTTATCCATCTTGAAGACCTGATTTCAGGAATAAAGGATGCGGAAGCAGGCTTAAGGAATTATTTTATAACGAAAGATGACAAGTTTTTGGCGCCTTACCATGCCAGTTTACAACAGGTAGAAAATTCATTTTTACTGTTGAATGTTTCGTTCAGCAATTTGCCTGGCAAGCAACAAAAATTACTTCAGTTAAAGTCTTTGTCAGATAGAAAATATCAATACCTGTCGACTGAATTACAATACTTTTTAAAGCACAATTCCTTTATCAACGATTCACTTATTGCAATTGGTTATGAGGGTAAACCCCTCATGGATTCTATCAGTCAAATAGTAAGATCGATGGAGGCAGACGAAAAAAATCAGTTGGTTGAAAAGGCCGCCAATCTTGACAACCGCTATCATACACTGAACGTGTTTATTGTTATTTCCGCTATACTAGCTCTGTTATTTGCCTTGTTGGGCTTGCTCACGTATATCAGGGAGAAAAAGGCCCGACAGGCCTCAGATAAGAAAGTGATTGAATTTCAAAAGCAATTAGAGTTAAAAATAAATGACCTGGCCAATGCGAATAAAGAGCTTATACAAATGCGCCGCATTGAAAAATTTGCCGCTACTGGAAGAATAGCCCGCAACATTGCCCATGAAGTACGTAACCCGCTTACCAACATCAACCTGGCAATAGCACAACTAAAATCCGAATTGCCTGATACAGATGATAACGCTGCTCTTTTATTTGACATGGTAAACAGGAACAGTCAACGAATTAACCAGCTGATCACAGAATTATTAAATGCAACCCGTTTTGCAGAATTGAATTATCAACCCGTATTGATAAGCGTGTTACTGGATGAAGCCCTGGAATTAGCAAAAGACAGGATTGTTTTAAAACAGGTGAAGATTGAAAAATATTATTCAACTAACCAATTTACTATTTCAGCGGATAAAGAGAAGATGAAAATTGCACTTTTAAATATTATTGTAAACGCAGTTGAAGCTACTGAAGCAAAGACTGGCATTGTAAAAATTAGTACAAAACGAGAGGATGATAAATGTTTGATTGAAATTGCCGACAATGGGATAGGAATGGATGCACTAGCACTCAGCAAACTTTTTGAACCCTATTTTACCACCAAACAAAAAGGCAATGGCCTGGGCCTTACTAATACCCAAAATATTATTTTGAATCACAAGGGAAGCATTCAGGTGGATAGTGCACCAGGAAATGGAACACTGTTTTCATTACGTTTTGAAATTTTAAGTTAGATTATTTTTCGCCTGTTACAATAGCCATAATGTTGATACGAGGAAGGAATTCATATAAAACAACAACAAATTAGCTGCAACCCAATTTTTTTATTTTGCTGTGTAACGCAGATTTTAAGGATTCGGAAGCGTAGCATTAAAAATAAGAGGGGGCCCTTACTTCTCAAAATACTGGTTGCCTTGGCTTTAAAATAAAAGACGGGAATAGTGTGGAATGAATTGCCAATTGCGATTCGAAAAAAATGCTAAACAATCAATTCAAAAGCCAGTCTTTTTATTATTGCCATACACAAAACACATAAATAATTAATTACCAATTACTAAAACATTATTCATTTAAGAATGAGAATGTAGAAAAATATCTACAATTGGGGAATGCTTCCGGATTGAACTGAAGCAAGCGCATTAAGAATTGCATCTTTGGAGAAAGGCTTTGGAATAAAAAGATCAACGCCATTTCGAATGGCTTGTTGCCGGTCTTCGATTGTATCGTATGCCGTTATCATTATTATTTTGGTGCCCGGATAATCTTTTTTGATGGCGGCGGCAAAGTCTGCCCCGAACCCATCGGGCAAATGATTATCTAAAAAAACAACTGCAGGGGCTACATTTCTTAATGCAACTACGGCATCTGCTAAATTATTAACATAATTTGTAAGGCAGCCTTTTTGTTTTAATATTCCACTCAAAAGATAGCAAATATCAATTTCATCATCAATAATAAGCGTTTTCAAATTGTCTGTTTTTAAAGAGGAAAGATTACCAAACGTTTTGATTCACTGAAATGCAAATCATGAACAACAATTTCAAAGCCAACTAAAAAATTTGACCGTTAAAAGTTGAGACCTAGCTATAACGAATTGCAAGCGTTGTATATTTTAATATTTGATAATATTTTTCACCATAGCTGAAATTCAAACAATTTATAATAATAACCTTTCAATTTTTTATTGGTTACATTGTTTAATGTAAATTGTCAACCATGCACAAGAAAAAATTTTCTCTCTACCATTTTTTAAAACAGGTTGCAGCTGAATTTATTGACGATAATGTAATGAAGTATAGTGCTGCGCTGGCTTATTATACCGTATTTTCCCTGGCTCCCATGCTGATTATTATGATTACAATTTGCGGGATATTGTTTGGGCAGGAGGCTGTTGAAGGGCGGGTGTATATTGAGATAAAGGATCTTGTAGGAAGCCCGGCTGCCCTACAAATACAGGAAACTATAAAGAATCTTCATCTCACAAAAAACAGTCCGGTGGCAGGTACCTTTAGCATTATAGTTTTAATCATCGGAGGAACGGGAATTTTCGGAGAAATGCAGGATTCTTTAAATAAAATATGGGGCTTAAAAATAATAGCAAAAAAAGCCTGGTGGAAATTGATCATTAACCGTTTACTTTCCTTCTCGCTCATCATTAGCCTGGGCTTTGTACTCATAGTATCTCTTTTGTTAAATGCATTGGTGGCCATTATTGGCAATCATCTTAACAGCATACTTTCAGGAGTAGGTAAAGTTTTTATTCCTGTGATCGACAATGTGCTTTCATTTGGCATCACTTCCCTTCTTTTTGCCATTATTTTTAAGGTTTTGCCGGACGCCAAAATAAAATGGAAAGACATAACAATTGGCGCTTTTATAACAGCCATCTTATTTACACTTGGCAAATTTTGTATAGGATATTATTTGGGCCGAACCAATTTAGCCTCCATTTACGGAGCCGCAGGATCAGTAATTATTATCATGTTATGGGCCTATTATAGCTCGGTAATTTTATACCTTGGAGCAGAATTTACTAAGGTATATGCCAACGAACATGGTACCAGTATCCAGCCATCTGAGTACTCGGAATGGATAAAAATTAAGGAAATTCCAGTTTTAGAAGTTACCCTAAAAAAAGAAGTATAAGTAGTTGTATATTTGAGAAAAAATTGCCCCAATGAGTAAGAGCATTTTAATTATAGATGATGATGCGGATATGTGTGCATTGTTGACAAGATTTCTATCCAAGAACGGCTATACAGTGGAGGCTGCACACAGTGGTAACAAGGGTTTGGAAAAATTTAAAGCCGGTAAATTTGATATTGTGTTATGTGATTTCAGGCTGGGCGATAAAAAAGATGGAAAGGATATTCTTATAGAAATAAAACAGCATAATCCTAAAACAATTGTGCTGATTATTACCGGATATTCGGACATTAAAACTGCCGTAGATGTTATCAAAGCTGGAGCATACGATTACATTACCAAACCGCTTATTCCCGACGAGGTATTAAATGTATTGCAAGCCGCAATCCATCAATCCGAAAATAAAGGAGACACTGACAACTATGCAAATGACAGACACCTTTCCAATACTAACAAAAAGAGTAGTGGCTCCAATTCAGAATTTTTGATAGGTGAAGCTCCTGCAACCAAAGCGTTGTATAACCAAATTGCCATAGTTGCGCCGACCAATTACAGTGTTATTTTAAATGGTGAAAGTGGAACAGGTAAAGAAGTAATTGCAAAAACCATCCATGAGCTAAGCAGTCGTAAAAGCAAACCTTTTATTGCCATGGATTGCGGTACACTCTCTAAAGAACTGGCGGGAAGTGAACTTTTTGGTCATTTGAAAGGCGCATTTACAGGTGCCATTAATGATAAGGAAGGACATTTTGAATTAGCCAACGGTGGCACTTTATTTTTAGATGAGGTAGCTAACCTTTCATCTGAAATACAGGCATCCCTTTTACGGGTAATACAGGAGAGAAAAATAAAACGAATTGGCGGTAATAAAGAGATTGATGTGGATGTTAGAATTATAGTAGCAACCAACGAAAATCTGCAGGATGCATATAAACACGGCAAATTCAGGGAAGATTTATACCATCGGTTTAATGAGTTTTCAATTCAATTACCACCGTTAAGGGAGCGCAGGAATGACATTCCATCTTTCGCGGATTTCTTTTTACAAAAAACAAACAAAGAACTGGGCAAAAATATTGAGGGTTTTGAAGAGGAGGTAATGAAAATGTTCATTGCTTACTCGTGGCCAGGAAATTTGCGTGAATTTAAAAATGTAATTCGCAGATCTGCACTGTTAACCATCGGAGGTAAAATTTCACCTGCAACATTGCCGGCTGAAATAACAGGGTTCATTTCCACAAAACCAATACCCGCAGCAGAAGAACCGCAGGCTGTAAAAGCCACTGCTGTAGATTTAAAAGACACAGCCTCGAAGGCAGAATACGAAGCAATTATGCAGGTGCTGAAAGAGGTAAATTTTAATAAAACAAAAGCAGCTGAACTTTTAAATATAGATCGTAAAACACTTTACAATAAGATTAAAAGTTTTGAAGATGCCCAATAATTCGTTCTAATTTTAATTGAATGTAAAATGTAAAAATTGATATACTTAAAAGGCTTCAAATACGAAATTGAAGCCTTTTTTATTTGTGCAGCTCCCGAACGATGGTTTAGTAAATAAAAAGAGGTTGAATTAACAACTAATTAATACATCAGATCTTCTATAAATTATTTATTGAACTCAACTTTTACTGAAAGGCAGTTTATCTATTTTTTCCAGCGTAAGTGGTTTCTTAACGATTTTATTAGGTGCATGTTTAAATTCAGGAAGCATTTTCCCCAAAAGGGGAGCTATCATTTCGTTGCTATGAGCAATAGCAGCAGCTTCCAGCTTAATCAGTAAGGAATAAAAATTGGGATTCGTATCTGAGCATTTTTTTGCTCTTAATATTTTTGGATGGCTTGTAGGTGCAAATTCTTCGGAATCCTTAAATAATTCTTCATACATTTTTTCTCCTGGTCTTAACGATGTACACTGTATGGCAATTTCTTTACCCGGTACGAAGCCAGCCAGCTGAATCATGCGGGTAGCAAGGTCCATTATTTTAACTGGTTTACCCATGTCAAAAAGTAAAATATCACTGGATTTACCAATTCTGCCAGCTTCTAAAACTAACTTGGCTGCTTCCGGTATCGTCATAAAATACCGCGTAATTTCCGGGTGGGTAATTGTAACCGGACCGCCTTCAGCAATTTGCTTTTTAAAGGTTGCTACCACTGAACCTGCTGATCCAAGTACATTTCCAAAACGGGTGGTGATAAATTCTGTATTGGATTCAATGCGGTCGTTTAACGATTGAATATATATCTCGGAAACACGTTTGGTTGCGCCCATTACATTGGTAGGGTTTACCGCTTTATCGGTTGATACCAGCACAAATTTTTTCACGCTGTGTAACATCGAAAGATCTGCAATAACCTTTGTTCCAAAAATATTGGTAAGTACAGCTTCACTGGAAAAACACTCCATTAACGGAACATGTTTATAAGCTGCTACATGAAAAACAAAATCTGGCTGATGTGCGACAAATAATTTTTTAATCCGCATATAGTCCCTTACAGAAGCCACTTCCACTTGTATTCCCTGCCGCATCCCTTTCTGTCTCAATTCATATTCCAAATCAAATAATCCTGATTCTGCCTGGTCTAAAATAATCAACTTCTTCACATCGTATCCTACCAGTTGGCGGCAAATTTCACTACCAATTGAACCAGCTGCGCCGGTAACCAGAATTGTAGCATTTGTATAGTCAGATTTTGATTGATCATTAGGAAGAATAATTTCATCCCTTTCCAGCAAATCTTCGATATTCATTTCCTTTACCTGGTTCTTTTGAAATAAACCACCAGACCATTGTTTGGCGTGCGGAACAACGTTTACTCTAATTTTGTAGGGCGCACACAAATCTGTGAGAGCGATTTTTCTATCTACACTCAATTTATCAATCGCAATGTATAAGTGTGTAATTCTTTTGCTTTTAAACAACTTACCCAATTGAGCAGCATCTGCTGCATTGTAAATAGGAAGACCTTCTAATTTTTTTCCAATCTTATATTGACTATCATCTATAAATCCTACAAGCGTGGTATTTATCTTTGCATCTTGTTGCAATACTTTTTGTGTAATTTGTCCCATCATGCCCGCGCCAAATATAAGGGTACGATTTGCAGGATTGGGTCTTGCCTGGGCCATAAAATAAACTTCCTTTACCAACAAACGAAAAGCAACTAAAACAAATATTACCGCAAATAAATTAATTACCAATAACGGAAAAGTAACCACACCTGAAACAAGATGATTTGTATCAACCAAAAACAGAAGAACCCAGATGGCAAATTGCAAAAAGGCAAATTTTATAATTCTAACAATATCTTTTGCTTCAGAATACCGAATAATTCCTTTGTATATAGCAAAAACACCAATGCAAAAAATACCCACCACAAGATTGGTAATCAGTGCCGGCAATAAGCTTAACAAGTCATGCACATCAATTGAAAGATGTTCAATCAGAAAAAAGGAGCAAGTAAAAGAAACCGTGATTAAAATAATATCACAACAAAAAATAATCCATCTCGGGGCAAAATTCTTTAAAAAAAAACTTGACATAATGCTTCAGTTTAGTTGTAGGTATTTGGATAATATGTATAAGAATTATAAAAAATCCGGTAAACCTGTTAATTCACTTCAAAATTCCCATAAAGACCTGATTTTTAATAACATGTTTAAATTAAAACCGGATATTTTAAAGGTATTTGTACGTTTAAGGAAAACAAACTCTTCCATAAATAACAAAATTACAGCCAAACTATAGAAATAGAACAACTTGAAAGTTTATTTCGCCTATGGCAACCCGAATTTAGCCATTTGTAGAAAAAACACTACACAATTACAAAACCCGGCAAACTGTAACGCCAATTATATTGAATTATTTGATTTCGTCAATGGTTTTTATAATCTGTTCAAAATTGACCATTGATAAATAAATAGTATTAGTGAACCTTTTAGGAAGATAAAAAGAGAAGGGACAATTTATCTGAATGCATTACTTTGGTGGGAAGACGTAGGTGTGTATTTCCGTTTACTCGGCGGAATTAATAGTAGTGGTGTAGGGAAGAATGTATAATACAGCAGCGCCCTTCACAAGGAGTTTCCTTTTATTTTCACTCGCTTAAAAAAGAAGAATAGTACGCCTTGAATGCAGAAAATTCAGGACATTGTATTCGCGCTTTAAGTTTTCAAAAATGAGGTATAAAAACGTTCATATACACTATTCTAATATCGCTTTAATTACCTGAATTACTCTATTCAGGTCAGTAGTACTCAGGTTTGAACCGGATGGCAGGCACAGCCCGTTTTCAAATAATTGCGCTGCGGTTTCATCGCCGTAAAAAGGTGTGCCGGCAAATACCGGCTGCATATGCATTGGTTTCCACAACGGCCGGCTTTCTATGTTTTCTGCTTCTAATGCCAGTCTTACATTTTCACGTGTAATTCCATTCGTCTTACCGCTGTCAATTAGAATGGCTGTTAACCAGCGGTTACTGAAAAAGCCGTTTGGTTCCTGCAAAAAAGAAACACCCTCTATTCCGCTAAGATGTTGTACATAATAGTCAAAATTATTTCTTCTCTGTTGAATTCTTTCAGTCAAAACCTCCATCTGGCCCCGGCCAATAGCTGCACAAACATTGCTCATCCGGTAATTGTAGCCAATATGCGAATGCTGGTAATGCGGTGCAGCGTCCCTTGCCTGTGTAGCCAGGAAGCGGGCTTTTACAATGTAATCATTGTTATCCGCTATGAGTGCTCCACCTCCGGATGTGGTAATTATTTTATTGCCGTTAAAAGACAAGATGCCCATTTTGCCAAAACTGCCACAAGGCTTTTCGTCAATTGCCGAACCAATGGCTTCTGCGGCATCTTCAATAACAGGAATCTCAAAATCATCCGCTATTGCGGCTATCTCCACCATTTTTGCAGGCATTCCGTACAAATGAACCGGTATGATGGCTTTTGGTTTTCTACCCTTTTTTATTCTGTCTTTTATGGCGTTCCGCAAATGCTCAGGACTCATATTCCAGGTATCCCTTTCAGAATCTACAAAAACAGGTGTGGCACCCTGGTAAACTATAGGATTGGCAGATGCGGAAAAAGTAAAGCTTTGGCAAATTACTTCATCACCTGCTTCAACACCACACAGTATCAATGCCAAGTGAAGTGCGGCCGTTCCGCTGCTCAATGCCGCAGCAGATTTCACTCCTGTAAATTGGCAAAGATCATTTTCGAAACCATTTACGTGCGGACCTAACGGCGCTATCCAGTTGGTGTCAAATGCTTCTTTTACGTATACTTGTTCTTTTCCGCCCATGTGGGGAGAGGAGAGCCAGATTTTTTTGTTCATAGGTTATTAGGTTTGTTAACCATTACATTTTTATAGGTTTAAAAATGGTAATTTTACCGATCATTTTATTGATTTATATTTTAAGTGGTTGTTGAAATGATGCATGCAAAATTATATCTTCCTCAAAGCAAATAAACACAAATTTTATTTGAAATAAAATTGTAATGACTGTAAAGACTGAAGCGATAAAATTTGATCTTGACACTCCCGGAGCTAAAAGAAAAGTAATTATCTTTTTTATAAAACTGGCCGTAATATTTACCTTATGGTTTGGCATTTATGGTCAGGTGCTCGCCCCCCGGAGAACAATAGACAAGCCCCTTACTCATTTTATCAGTGTGTCAGTTTTGTATTGCGTGAATTTAATACCGGATGATGCCCCATTTACGCTCGGCACAAATTTACCTGAACGATATTATAATTTAATCCGTAATAATATTTCCATATTACGCATTTATGATTCCTGCAATTGTATCAATATTATGTTTACCTACGTTGCTGTTATTATAGCCTTACCCAACCCATTAAAAAGAAAACTACTTTTTATTTTAGCAGGGCTGGCAGCAATCATAATCGCGGATATTTTAAGGATAATTATTTTACTGTATGTCTATTTGCATTTTAAAAGTGCTTTTCATTTTAGTCACGATTACTTGTTTACAATATTAATCGATCTCCTCGTACTGTATTGCTGGATGCTGTTTACGCACAAAAAAAGTGTTTTATGAATCGCACCATCAAAGCCGTTATAGTCTATTTAGTCGTATTGTTTTTGTTTATGCTTCTTTCCCAGTGGCTTGAGATCTCCGATTATAAAATTTCAATCAGTCAAAACAAAATGGTCATCACTCCAATGATGATCACATCGAGCTTTGGAGGAATAATACTTGTCGGATTTGTACTCTCCTTTAAATCCTTCAAAACTTTCCTTCTTTTCTATTTCGGCTTATGGTTGCTACGATTTATTTTACTTTGGATAGGAAATCAAATTGGTCAAATACATCTTTGGAACAGGACGTTCCAAGCTGACTGGATAATTGCCAATTATTGTACTTATATATTTCGGCTGGATGCACCTTTCTCTTTTATTATTTTCCTATTTGTCTATACCGTTTTTTCAAAACGGGAAAAAAAGAATCAAATTCGAATAGAAGAATAAAATTTGTTCGGTTAGTGTCTTTAACTCAACACGCAATTTATAAGTTAACTGTTGATGTTTTTTTTTTTCGATTAATACCTTGTACAAAAAATACGTATCTGCCAAAATAATAAATACACCCGTATTAAATGTTGTCCACGCAGATTTATCTCTTCCATCGACTTTATGGTTTAACCTGAAGATTAAATAAAGAAATAATTTGCAGCTTGCTACTCTTTAAATAACAACCACCATATTGTTTTTATTAATTCAGAACAAGTAGTACTAATGCCATATCCGGTTTTCCAGCAGGTTGTAGAAGTATAAACAGCGTATGAATTTAAAGGAAAGTAAATATAAGAGTTATTTTTTTACGCTTACTTTTCTATCAAAAAATTAGTTCCCCATGCCTTAATTTGTATTTCTTAAAACCACGTTTGGTTATTTTTAGCTTTCAACCATTTCGTTTTCATTCAAACTGTTACTATTTGAAATAGGTAAATATGTTTGTATATTATTACCTGAAGTTTGTTTTGGGATATACGACCCCTCGTAGAAAAAATCAAAATAAGCTTCGTAACAATAAACATACGCTTAACATTAAAAAAAACTAATCTTTCTTAATTTACATTTTACAAAATACCTTCTTAGCAGTAAATTTTTCTGATGACCATAAAAAGTGCATTGATAGTCTTAATTGTGGCATTGTGCCATCTTTCAATATGGGCGCAAACCAACTCTGTTAATACGACATCCGAATTAATGCATTTAAGCACCAATGACGAAATAATAGTTGTAAAAGACGCATTAAGTGGTGGCATTTTTGCCCACGTGGACTCAAGTGTAAATGGTATAGATCAGGGCGTGATTTATAAAAGAATCAAGGGAGGATACTGGCAAAGAAATTTTGATCGTTCCACTGGAGTAAACCCTTGTTGGTGGGGCGCAAAAGGCGATGGCATCAACGATGATTTACCAGCGATCAAAGCTGCAACTGCTTATTGTCTCCAAAATGAAACGATCATGCAATTCCCTTCTGGTGTTTTCCGCATTACCGGCCAGTGGGTAATAGGTGCCAAATCTATAGGCGAAGAAGATTTATTTAAAGGAACTGCAAACCGTACATTTAAAATCAGGCAGCATGAGATTGCAAGAAAAACAGCTCCATTAATTATACGCGGTTCTATTCGAACATGCATCTATGGAGATTTTGCACCCACTGTGCTCACTGCAATAATCTTTTATAATATTTATGGCTGTGGCCTTCCAAAAAAACCGAGCGCTCATTTGTATACCCACGAATTCAGTAATATTGGCGTATATGGCAAGGATTTTTTTAAAGGAAAGATCCCTACACCCCCGGATAGCGCAAATATGAATAATAATCAAATAGGGTTGGCAATATACAATTGTACCAATCCTAAAATAGATGGATGTAACTTTTCAGGATTAAAATATGGACTTATTTTCAAAACTTCCTATTTCGGCAGTATCAAAAACTGCCATTTTGAATTATGTCGAACAGGCTTGTACACAAGTGATTATAATGCCAATTTAATAGAAAATATTGATGGTGATAGATGTAATGTTTTTGCTGAAATTAACGGAACCAACTTAGTTGTTAATAATTTCAATACAGAATTCTGTGCAACCACACTTATTTTATCAGGGCGAAATATTGTATTTAACGGTATGTATTGTGAAAACTATAAAGCTGAATTACCTAACCACTGTCAGTTGATTTTTGGAATCAACGAAACTGACAGTGATTACAGCAAGAAAACCGCCGACGAAACTTCCAGAATAATTATAAATGGCCTTAGCGTTAGTGCAATTGGCCGCGACGCTATCCTTTTTAAAAATAATGTACATCAAATCAATATCAATGCGGGCAATATTAACGGAAATATTATTACCACAAACACCACCAATAAAATTGTATTGGATAATGTTATTGGCATATTTAAGCTTACCGGACCTGGTGTTATTAAAAAGACGGAGTAACAAATGTATTTGCAAACTGTCTGCTGTTTGAATTTTCAGTTACGCTGCGTTACCGTAAAAAAGATTCTTTTATACTTGAGCGTAAAATTTCATTGACTTTTTGGAATAGCTATTACTTTTTCCTTAAACCGGTAAAACACCACTTCATCGTCGCCCACATTTTTATCCAATACCACTCCTGCGGCAATTTTGTTGCGATTGCCAATTTGTATGCCCGGTATGGTAGCACTGTTGACACCAAATAAATTTTCATCGCCCACTACAGTAAACCCAGAGAAACATACATTTGGACAAATAAAATTATAAGCGCCAACTTTTGTATCATGCCCCATACTGCTCCGCGAATTAATCAATGTAAAATTCCCGATCGAAACCTTGGGGCCAACATTTACACCGGGAGCTATTACTACCCCTGCGCCTATTTTTGAAGAAGCGGAAATATAAGCATCGGGATGAATAAAGGTGGTAAAAACCGCACCAGCTGCCAAAAATCTTTCAATGATAGGCCGGCGATATTTTAAATTAGCAATGCCCATGATATAATACACGTCTTGTTGAATGACATGTGATTGTATATGCCCCAGAAAAGGAGCTGTAAAATCGTAGTTCCCATAACTCAATGCATTGTCATCAATATAGCCCCGGATCTCCATCCCAAAATCTTGCAACTTCTTTTTGGCATATTGAAAATAATCGTCTATTTCGGCACTATGCCCACCTGCACCAATAATAATAATTTGTTTCATTATTTAATAAATTTAATTCAGCAAGAAGGGCAGATTTACAAATAGTTTTTGGGAGATCAATGAATAGTTAACAAGAAACCCCCAGGGTGCAACCGCCAGCCACAAACCACGAAAAATAAACTACCTCATCATCAAACTTTAACCAAACGCTTTCAAGCTACAATTCCTATATTCCATTCTAAAACCTACAACGACTAACGTAAAGATTAAAACCCAAGAGCACCAGTCTTACACCCCTTCAGGGGATGGGATTTTACCTGGCTGTATAGCCACCATCAACCATTAACTGGGTTCCTGTAACCCATCTTGCCGCATCTGATAAAAGATAAATACAGGCATTGGCTACATCTTCAGGCACTCCCAATCCCAATGGATGCAAACCTGTAATGTGTGCTTTCAATTCGGGATTTTGGCTATAATAGGCCTGTTGTGACATAGGAGTATCCACCACACCAGGCGCAATGCAATTGACCCTTATTTTTTTGGGTGCCAGTTCTATCGCCATTGAACGGGAGGCGGCTAATAATGCTCCCTTGCTCATGCTATATAAAACTTTGGCAGACTCGCCTACCTGTGACATTACGGAAGTTATAAAAACAATACTGGCACCATTGGCAGCTACACTACCTGGTTTAATTAATAATTGGGTAAGGTGCAAAGCTGCCGCTACGTTTACCTTAAAAAAATGATCCATCTTTTCCACCGTACTATTCCGAAAAGGCAATGTAGTGGAAATACCGGCTGCATGTATTGCTCCATCAATTGGCCCAAAACCAGCAATCGCCGCTTTTACCTTTGTAGTTACTTCTTCAAATTGGGTAAGGTCCAATACAAGGATTGTTGCCAATCCTGGAACTGGAAGCATTGCTTTTGTCTTTTCTAACTCTGCTTCCTGCCGGCCAATCAACAGCAACTTCGCCCCAAGCTGACTGCAACCTATTGCGCAGGCTCTGCCGATTCCCGAGGAGGCTCCGGTGATGACAATGTTTTTATTTTCTAAATTAAATGGATTTTGCATAATTAAAGCCCTCCTGCCCCCTGAAGGGGGTTCTTGAAGCCGGCTAAATCTTCCAGCTTTTATATATTTGAAATATCAGACAATTTTATTTAAAACACCTGTGTAACTCAGCAGCGTATAAAGCCCCTCCCTTCAGAAGGGTTGGGGAAGCTTCCCTTCGAAGGTTAGAGGGCTCTTTACACTTCTACCAAATCACTAATGTGGCAGCCGTTAAAATTGATGAAAGCTGTGGCCCAACTCATGCCTACACCAAAAGCGCATAACATGGCCTCTTTGTTCTCTACCAGTTTTCCCTGTAATTGACTCACTATTGTCAGCGGTATGGATACCGATGACGTATTGCCAAATTGTGCAATACTGGAGGGAACTCTCTCTGCCGGTAGTTTTAATTTTTTTGCCAGGTAGCCATTCATATAATCATTGGCCTGGTGAAACAGGTAGTAGTCCAAAGAATGTAATGCCTTGCCCGAAAACGCTTCCAGTCTCTTAATATCCGGTGGAATTTCTCTTAATACAAAATTGAATACATCAGCTCCTTCCATGTAACCATGCTCCTCACTCCGCATATTGCCGTGTTCATCGATCACTTTTTCTACCAGTGTTTCAGCGGTGCTGGGATATCTGTAACCGCCGGCTTTTATTTTAATCAGGTCTTCCCTGGAGCCATCTGAATTTAAGGAAAAAAAACTTTCACCAAAACGTTCATCCCGTTCAATAAGGGCGGCAACACCGCCATCACCGAATAAAAAAGCCGTCTTTCGGTCTTTGGGAGAGTATACCCTTGATCGGGTTTCGCCATCTAATAACAAGGCTTTTTGAAAGCCGGATTTTTCCATCATGGCATACACGACCGAAAGCGCATACACGAACGCCGAACAGCCAAGGCTGATATCAAATGCCATGGTTTGCATGGATAGTCCGAGGCGGTTTTGTAACAATATTGATGTGGCGGGCATCCGGTAGTCGGGCGTTTGCGAAACAAAAACCAGCAGGTCAATTTCTGACTTATCAACCTGTAGATCTGCAATCAATTTCTCCGCAGCAGCAAAACAAAGATCGGAGGAGGTTGTGCCTGGCAAGGCAAACCTTCTTTCCTGTATGCCCGTTTTATCCGTTACCTCTTTGGCTTCTTCTGCAGAAAAATGTTCCGTATAATTATAATTAACAATGGTATTGGCAGGAACGCAGGCTGCCATACCGGCGATGCCAACGTTATTGAACTTTAATAGTGCCATCAGAATGAATTTTTTATTAGTGCCTTTGGACGTTCTATGGTTTTTGTTTTTACTCCAAAATTGCGCCAGGCAAAAAAGGCTACCCAAACAAAAAGCAAAAGCAATTAACCATTTACCTTACTTTCCACCACCGCCATCAAATCACCCACTGTAACCAATTGCTCAAACTCCCTATCCTCAATTTGCAAATCATACTCTTCATCAAGGGCGGCAATCAAAGACAGCCTGCTCAATGAATCCCATTCTTCGTAATCACGAAAAACATCTGTTATCAATACTTCCCTGTCTTCAATTTGTAATGCCTCTTTAAAGGAAGCTAAAAAATTTTCTTTCATAGTTATAGTTTTATTTGTTGTCAATATTGTACAGGTAAAATGCTACATTTACTTAACACGCTTACCTAAAAAAGGCCTCAAGTATTTCTCTTTGGAGATAAATTGTTAAGGCCTAATTATTTCCGTTGAATGCCGAAATGGTGGCACTGCCCTGTTCTGTAATTCCTTCCCGCTTAAATATTTTAATGATGGTTAACCAGACGATTTTTACATCCAGTAAAAACCCCAGGTTGTCTACATACCAAACATCATACTCAAACTTTTTTGACCAACTGATGGCATTCCTGCCATTTACCTGTGCCCATCCCGTAATCCCCGGCCTTACTTCATGCCGCCGCTTTTGCTGCTCATTGTAAAGCGGTAAATATTTAGGCAGCAATGGTCTTGGTCCAATCAGGCTCATATCCCCTTTTAGCACATTGATCATTTGAGGCAATTCATCAATGGAAGTGGTTCTGATAAACTTACCCACTGGTATAAGGCGTTCTCTATCCGGTAATAACTTACCATGCTGATCTTTTTTATCATTCATGGTTTTAAATTTGATCACCCTGAATAACCGCGTCTTTCTGCCGGGCCTTTCCTGTGTAAAAAACACGTTGCCATTGTTAGCAAAAAACAAGCAGGCTGCGGCTATCAATAAAACCGGTAAAGCAAGGATCAGCAAGACCAACGCAACCAGGCAATCAATTCCTCTTTTAATAAAATTACGATACATCATTAAATAAATTCAACTGCATTTGCAGGGCTAAACAACTTTGAGGTTGCCAATGAACGCTGCCGGAAGGCCTCCAATTGGGTTTGATCATTTTTAAGACTGGTGATAAAATCAAGCATCCGATCCGTTTCATTTGAATTAAAACATTCGCCGGTCCCATGTTCATCTACCAATGCAGCCAGTTCCGAATCGGGCGATGCAATACAAAGCAACGGTGCCCCTACGGATAGATAATTAAAGGTCTTACTGGGTACACTTAATAAAGAAGCTTCTTTACCCAGGCTTACTACCGCTATATCAGCCGCCGCTAATGTAAAGGGCAACTGGCCAGTTTCCTGCCAGGGCAGCAGGCGGATATTTGCCAGGCCCTGCTCCTGAATTTTATCTGCCAGTGATGCTGCTTTGTCACCACCACCAATAATTAAAAAAAATAATTCAGCATCCGCTGCTTTGGCTGCCAGCTGCACCAATACTTCTACCTCCTGTGTTTTACCCAGGTTACCGGAGTACAATACAATGAATTTGTTCTCTAGTTTTTGTTGCGTTATAAAATGATTGGTTGTTTTTGGCAGGGGCTTGAGAAATTCATTATCAGTCCACACAGGTACTACTTTAATCTTCGACGGGTCAACGTAGGCAGCAAGCAATTGTTTCATCCCATTGCCAATGGTGTAAATTCCTGCTGCCTTTGCAAACACTTTTTTATTGGCATTCCACCACCATCTTGTCAGCATGGAATCCTGCTTCAATAAATTGTAACTGACCATTGCGTCCGGGTAAACATCATATACCAATACCCGAAAAGAGTTATTGCAAAATAAGGGTATAAATAAAGCAAAGGGCGGATTGGAAACCAAAAACAAATCTGCTTTTCTGTATCTTGTTTTAATCAGCCAAAAGGCCTTTATAAAAGCCAGCGACCAGGACAACAACCGCTTTAAAGATGAGCTTCGGTTATATTTCGCCAGTTTGATAATTTTAACAGATGTGTCTACTTTTTTATTACGGGGATTAATAAAACCTGCCATTAAAATACGCTCCTCATAAGTAGACCCAAATGCGTCAATGATGTCGAGCATCAGGTAACCCGAACTCTGGTTCACAAAAACGATTTGCTTCTTATCTTTCTCCATTGCAGATATAATAGGGTGTGAACTGAGAATATTGACTATTGACCATTCACTATCAACAGCGATTCATACAACTTCAAATAATCACTATAGCGGTCATTTTTATTAAATAGTTGCTCTGCCCTTTGGCGGCAAATATTTCTATAATGATCCTTTCCCTTTTCGAACACTTCCCCGATGGCTTCAGCCAATCCCTGCAGATTGCCCTTTTCAATTACGAAGCCGGTCTCCTTATCAATCGCCTCCGGACTACCCCCAGTATTATAGGTTATAACAGGTGTGCCGCAAGCCAATGCTTCAATATTGGTGGTTGGGAAATTGTCCTGCCAGGTAGGATTTACGAACACATCTGCAGCTGAATATAAAGCTGCTAATTCGTTTATATCCTCCGTACGCTCAATGCCAACAATATTTAACTGCAATAATTTTAACTGTTGTTTATTTACGCCAATCAATACAATTATCTCGTCGGATGACAGATAATTGCTCAGCTGAATAAAGTCATTGAGTCCTTTTCGCTTATCCCATGTACTGGCAACACCTAAAACTATTTTTTTGTTTGCCAGTTGATATTTTGTAACTATTTCCTTCTTATTGCTTAAAGGCTTAAATATTTCCAGATTGATCCCACTGAAAATATGATGGATTGGTATTTCATTAAGAAAAGACTGACCTACTATATTTTGTAACCATTTAGAATGAACTACAATCTGGAGATTTTTAAAATCGGCATACAGATGCTTCTTGTCCAGGTAATTTTCCTTGCTATTATCTATCAAAAAAGATGAAGGATATTTCTTTTTTTTGGGACACTCAAAACAACCTTGAATCCATTTAGTACAGTCAATATCATCAAAATAGGTACAATGCCCGGTAAAAGACCAACAATCAAACAATGTCCAAACAACAGGTATTTGAGTGGTACGCAGATATGTAAATAATATTTTAATATCGATGTAATAACCATGCAAATTATGTAAGCCAATCACGTCTGGTTTCAAAATTTCGATTTCCTTAATTAGCTTTTGAGTTGCCGTAGTAGACGCAAATGCATGCCTGTCAAAAACCATTGTTTGAAGGCCGTGCCAGTAAGTGTCCCATTTGTTACCAATTTTTATCAGTTGCGATTTGCTTGGCCTGTTTCCTCTGCCAAAAGCGATAAAACTTTGATGACCATTATCCAACAGCACCTTCCCTATATCTTCAGCAATACGGCCGGTACTTCCTGAATTTACAATCGAATTTATCTGAATAACTTTCAAGCTGATTTCTTTAGGATAAATAATGAGATGCCGCAATAACATTCATAGTGAATTCCTCATACTTCCTCCTGTCACACGCCTCCATGGCAATGTGTCCTTATAAAAACAGGGAAGCTTACAAAGACTCCTAAATTTTCACCGGGGATTATTTCTTTCAATAATGAAAGTTAACAAGAAAATTAAATAATCGTACTTTCCAGTTAACTGGTCCTCAGATGCCAAGTCACAATCACACGGTAACGAAATGAGGTAGTTACGAACGGAATAATTCGTTGTGCTCTAACGTTTGAGACTTCAGTTAAAAGAATGATGGAAAAAATATTTCTATCTGGAAAGTATCCTTATAATTTCACTTGTTACTTTTATAGAGCCATTGTAATTCAAGTGATTCAGACTCAACCAATCTTTGTTAGGGTCCAGCAAAGTATCACATTTACTATAATTATTCAAATTATGCATAATCAAGTTAAAGTGATTTTGAATAACTTTATTTTGCAAAACCAAATCTGCGCATTCATTCTGGGCAAATTTCCAACAAGGCAATTCAAACACCTCAAATTGTATATTTCTCTCTTTACAAAGAGAAGCTATTCTCCACATATACTCATATCCCTCATTGTTATAAAAAGACTCATTCAAACATCTAATGGTAGTATCATTTTTTTTCGATGAATTATCCGGCACGATACTCTTAATTCTCAATTGTCCCTTGATGATCTTTGCTGTTCGGTGATTAGTTGAAAGCAGCTTTTTAATATTTTCAATAACCAACCACCTGAATTTAAAAAGAGGAATATCTTTTAATCCACTAACTGGAAGAGAATTTCCGTAATAGTAGTCTACAATTGGATTTACTTCATTTGGATTGTAATATTTAACGTGAGCGCTACTTAAAAATAACAGCACTTTTTCCGGACGCTCATTATGAAGTAAATAGTCGCTTAATTGAATATAATTTGTTAAAAGTGAAGCACCTCCGACTGAAAAATTATATGCGGGGCCAAAATGCTTGTCTATTAAGTCGGTATTAACACCATCCATTGCCGTACTGTTTCCAAACACCAGTACTTTTAAATGTTGGTTTTTAAACCCATGGGCTTCTTTCGTTTTACGAAACTCCCAGTCAATATGGGGCAATAAAAAAAGGTAAAGCCCATTAGCCACGATAAACGCAAAAAAAAGTCCAAAGGAAAATTTTAAAAAAGTCTTCATTAAAATTGAAAGTATATAAAGCTTTGCCTTGAAAATTGCCCAAGAACTGTTATTAAAATAAGTAATAGAAATGTAACAGTAAATTGTAAAAAACGCGATGTTTTAACAAGATTATTTTTTCTGTATAATCTATAGATGCTGTTTATAAAAAAAATGGCAAAAGCAATAAAATAACTTATAATTTCAACATTTGTGAGTCCTAAAGCTCGTCCCTTTTTATTGACTATAATATCGGTCACATATTGAAAAGCCTTCGATAGAGATGCAGCTCTGAAAAATATCCATGCAAAAGTTACCACGCTGAACGTAATAATTATTTGAAAAATATCTCGAAAAGAAGGAACCCATTTATTCTGATGAACTATATCCTCTTTGTATTTTCTGTTTGATCCAACTAAAAAAGAGGGCATAAAGAGTAATGCATGAATTCCTCCCCAAACAATAAATGTCCAGTTTGCGCCATGCCATATTCCGCTTACCAAAAAAATGATAAACACATTTCTTACACTGAAGATTCTTGAAACTTTTGACCCACCCAAAGGAATATACAAATAATCTCTAAACCATGTTGAGAGGGAAATATGCCACCTTCTCCAAAACTCTGCTATGTTACGTGAAAGGTAAGGAAAATTAAAATTCTGGATAAGGTCAATACCCAGGAGCTTTGAAGTGCCAATGGCTATATCAGAATAGCCACTAAAGTCGCAATATATTTGAAATGAAAAAGTAATGGCTGCAATAATTAAGGCAACACTACCATATGAAGTGTATTCATCAAATACTCTATTTACAATCACTGCAATAGAGTCTGCGATCACCACCTTTTTAAAAAAACCCCAAACCATGAGTTCGATTCCCCGAATAGCGTTCTCACTATCAAAAGTTCTTTCATGTTTTACTTGCGGCAGAAGATGGGTGGCTCTTTCAATTGGCCCGGCCACCAGCAAGGGGAAATAACTGACGAATAAAGAATAGTCTACAAAATTTCTTTCTGCCTTAATCTTTCTATTGTAGATATCAATTACATAAGAAAGTCCATGAAATGTATAAAATGATATACCCACTGGTAGTATCACCCGTATAGTCCAGACGTTGAGATGAATTCCCAGGCGTGAGAGACCCTCAGCAAATGATCCGATAAAAAAATTATAGTACTTAAAGATGCCTAAAAACCCTAAATTGATAATTACACTTACCCAAAACCAAATTCGCCGTCTCTGATCATTTACACTCTCATCCATTTTTAGACCGGTATAAAAATCAAGTCCGGTAGAAAATATGAGGAGGAAAAGAAAGCGGTAATCCCAGCAAGCATAGAAATAATAACTTGCCACCAGTAATAGAATATTTTGCCATTTTAAGTTTCCATTTGTAACAAACCAGTATATAACAAATACTATCGGAAAAAAAACAAGAAAGCTTAATGAATTAAATAACATTGATTGACAGTATTAAAATGACCCCAGTCGAATTGGAATATAACTTGATCTGGCTTCCCATTGATATTGAGGGAGAAGTATTAATTATTAGTCTGGCAAGAAGAACAAACTATCTATGGGATGTTCAAGATTGAGAAAATTTGAACTGACGATTTTTTTATGTTTTAGCTGAGCCAAAACTTTCTAATATACTTTTTATTAAAAAAAATAGGAGACTTATGATTATTCATTTTACTTCATTATAAGTCAAATTTTATCGAAAATGCGATAATAAGCATTGAGCATTTCAGTATCATCAAAAAGTTTAGCCCGTTCCAACGCCTTTTTTGAGTAAGCTTCAAGTAGACTTGGGTTTGTTAAATAGGTTATCATCTTATTTGCAAGAGAATCATCATTTTGCTCGGCCAGCAATCCGTATTTTTCATTGTCAACTAATTCTTTGCAACCACTACAATTAGTAACAATAACCGGCTTACCTAATATCATTGCTTCACACAATACTGTGGGTAAGGCCTCAGAAACAGAACTCATAATAAAAGCATCTGCCGTGAGTAAAAGCGGATATGGATTGTCATAAAACCCTAATATTGATACAACATTATCTAAATTTTCCAATTTGATTAAACGCCGTAGATTTTGCTCTTCATTCCCTTTCCCAACTATTTGCACATTAAAGGTAAATCCCGTATCTCTCACTATTTTAGAAGCCCGGATAAGGCGATCAAATCCCTTAACTGGTAATAGGCTGCCTAGTGCTATAAATGTAAACGTTCCGCTTTTTACTATTTGGTTTTTTGTTGCTTTTAGTTTCACAGCTTCAGCATCTATTAGATTGTAGATTACCTCCATGCTGGTGTAGGTGCCAAATACCTCAAGGAACTCACTCATAGAATCATGGGAAACAAAGCAAATTGTATCAAGCTTTCCGTAACGGTTAATTTTTAATTTGTTTTTGTAATGTTCATTTTCATAAAACCTGGCAAAATTTCTATAAGATTTATAGGAGCTGTGAACCCAGGCCACCCGCCTTTTTAATCCCTTAATAAAAAATAACAGGTCAGTAAAATTCCCATCTAAAAAAGAAATTCCCAGGTCATAATCTTTAGTGATTTTTTTTTTAATCGCCCATCTAAAAATAATTGTAAAACCAACCCGCTTCTGCAAATAAGCCAATACCCTTACAAAAAAATCATTCTTAAACAATGCCGTAAGTTTTACCTCATCTGGAATTTGATTAAGGTAAACGCCTTTGTTACATACAATCACTAAATCAATTTCGTATTTTGAATAATCTATTTTGTGTAGCAAATTTATTAATGTACGCTCCGCTCCCCCACCTACCATCGAGGGCATTAAAAACAACAACTTTTTTCTTACCATCTTAATTACTGTGTTCTATTAAATTACCTAATTGGTCACTTGTCATAAATTCGACGGCCGGCCATTTTTTCATAATACTACGCAAGAGAGTACTAAACATTTTTAAATTCTTATCCCTATTGTTTATATCAATTGAACCTATAAAGTTTAAGCGGTGACTACATATAATAGCTGGTTTGTTCCACCTAAATGCAATTTCAATTCTTTTCAGACACTCATCTGCCACATCTGCATTGCTTTTTAATGAAGGTTCAAAAAATGCATTCCGTAACAAATAGCGTTGTCCAAACTGGTTGCGCTCTCCCATGTAATGACTAACGACACGTAAATCATGTCGGTTGTGATTAAACAATACTGGCTGAAATTGATTATAAATGCCTTGCAAATATTTAACTCCCATACCGGCTAAAACGGTCTCAGATCTCTTGCTCCAGATGTAACAATTGGCTATAAATGACTCTGAAGTAAACCCAAAAATTTCTTTAAACAGATCCATGCCCTCATTCAAAATCGCGACCTTATTGTCTAATTCCGTTTCATTGAAATAATCAAGGCCTTCCATATAACAATATTTTAGTTCACATGGAACAGAGCTTATACTGATCATTTTTAAGTCAAAAGCTTTTCTTAAAAGGTCTTTATGCTGCCCGATACCCAACATCCACCTGTCTACATTAAGATGTTCTCTTCCATGAAACTGGGGATGGTAGATTTTGTTTTCAATTCCCTGTTTTATCATTAGAAAAGTGGAAGAATTTTTATCATACTTTTTTAAAGTCTCCGTAAAAGGCTCAAAATAATATTTACTAAATGCAGACAGCCTGATTTTGTCGAAATCCGGATTAGCAACAACCGTGTTGGCAGTTATAACGGCAAAATGCCCGTTCGAATCTTTAACACTGCATAGTATTTCAAACAATGCGGTTAAATCACTACTATTTTCTAAGCAATCATATTTTAGATAAGGGTCTCTTTCGACATTTAAGTTTTCTGCTGAAAGTTTTGAATAAATCTCTTTCGATGGCATTCTTATGCTTCCCCAATCATCAGATTCTATCACTACAATTTTTCTTGGAGTGCACCATCCCCGAGCGTTAATATAATTCCGTTTAACTTTTGATAGTATATTCATTTTATTTACCGGAAATTATAAACCCCAGTTCTTCCGAAGTAATAAACGTTGCGTCAGGCCACCTGTTAATTATACTCTTTAATAGGGTTTTTAATTGCCTCAATCCCTTTTCCCTGTTTGTCAAATTAAGAAACCCGGTATAATTAACTCTGTGGCTGCTAATAACCGCCGGTTTATTCCAGTTAAATGCAATTTTAATTTCATTCATACAACTGTCAACCCAGTCATTTTTTAAATGAGAAGATGGCTCAAAAAAACAATTCCTTGTAAGGTAGGTTTGTCCAAATTTATTTTTTTGACCAATATAACGAAAATTTCGTTTGTACTTTTCATTACCCATCGGCTCCTTTTGTATTTTAGAGGTTCCAATAAATTTAATACCGCCTTCATGTAGCGTTTTTTCCAATTGATTGTTAAATGGTCCATTAGTGGGAACAAAAAATGTACTTCTATAGCCAAAGAGTTGTTCAAATAAATCCAGCCCTTCCGTTATAACCGTCTTCTGGTATTCAATTTCTCCAACATCAATTATATCAAACGCCGCCTGGTATGATATTCGGTTAATTGGATCACGCGGGGATATCCCATAAACCTGCTCTTCGAAAGCCGAACGCGTATCGGGGTTATTAAGCTGAAGTGCTTTTAACCAGCTATGAACATTCAGGTGCTCTCTTCCATGAAATTGTGGCAAAAATATTTTTTCACGAATCCCCTGTTTCCAAAGTTCAAAAGAATTGGCATGTTGGGGATATCGTTCAAGGGTTACATTAAACGGTTCGTAAAAATATTCCTTATTTGCAGCGTCTTTTATTTTACCAAAATCAGGGTTGGCAACAACAGCCACAACAGTAAAAACGGCAGGTTTTCCACTACCATCTTTTACAGAATGTAGTACTTCGAATAAATTCGTCAGGTCGCTTTCAGATGCAAGGCTATCATTTTTCAAATACCTTTCTTCATCCTTATTTAAAGGCTTTATTCCTAAATTGAAAAGCCTATCATAAGCTTCTTTTGATGACATTCTGATTGCTCCCCAGTCATCTGATTCCAATACTACAATTTTCTGATTAGTTCTCCATCCAGGTAGATTGGATAAATTGCGGACTATACTTTTTTTAATCCTCATTTAATCAGCTGGTTTATTGATAAACTATGATACATTCACTTAAATATTAAATAAAACAGGTTATTAAATTTCATTAATAAAGGAACTGGTATTAGCTTATCACTAATTTTAAATACAACTTCGATAAAATAGATAGCTTAAGAGTTTTCACGGTAATATCAAAGCTTTTGATAATTTTGTTACCACAATATGATTTTGTAAAAAGCTTTAAAAAAAAGAAAATTCAATTTAGTATCACCAATAAGTACTGAAGACCGTAACCCGTTCATTTCTAGTTATCGTAAACTATGTACGAATTCTTTCTATTTATTATGTCGTCTTTCAATCTATTAACGTTGGTAACTTGTCTTAAAATAGAGCCAGAGTCTAATATTGAAATTAAAATTTTCTGATAAGTTAATTCTCCTCCATGAAAACCATCAATTGTCTCATTATCACTTGAATTACACAGTGCAACTTTAGAGAAGTCATACACTTCAAAATCGTATTTTTCGAAGATTGGCTTTATTCGCTGATAAAGATCTATTAAATAAAGATAATTACCGCTTTCCACCATTTTACTATATACTTTATCAGCAAACGGAGGTAAAAATGCGATTACATTTATTTGCTGGCTCTTACAATAATTTAAAAATTCACTTAATTTGATAAGCGCTTTTTCATTAACGGATTTGCAATATTCAAAATGTCTGTTACCATGCTTGATTCTATCAAATGTGTTTGAATTGTTAAAATCGTTTGCTGTTGTATCCTTATTTATTAACTTTTGAATTTGTGATCCATAATAAATACTGCCGTCATTTCTAAATCCTGTATTATTCACTATGGCATTTAATCCTATTTTGCTGATAAAATTGGAATGCTGCTTATTAAAAGTGTTAAGAGTATATTTACCTGCAAAGAGATCAGCGTAGCAAGTTTTATAGGTAGGAAATATTTTAGGAATAAACGTAAAACTGCTTTGCCATGATTTGGGTGAGGGTGTTGAGTTCAAATTATCATACGATGCATTAAACATCCATTGGTCAAGTCCTACTATAATGTATTGGGGATGTTTAGATTTAGGTAAGCTTTGAATGAATGGTTCAAAATCATTTATACTCGAAATTGTATACCCTGCATTGTAAAACGTAGTGTCAAACATGCGCCCTCTAAATTGCAAAACACGGGACGATCCTAATGCCCAGACGCTTTTATTTTCATTTGAGTTAAGATAAGCCCATTTTACAAAACCATAATTATTTTCATGATAGGCATATCCAATTAAATATTTTTCTTTGCCGGATAAAATTTTATCAATTTTAAAAAAAGCTTCTTTGGATTGCCACAAAACATAGGTCGGAATAATTAAATAAAGAATTACCGGCGCAGTAAATAAAAATAATTGAATTAAAAATTTTTTCATCCCTAAAATTGAAAATAGATAAATTGCTGTTCATTTCCCGTGAAGTGGAAAATTGCCACAATAATGGCATAATACATTGCCCATCTTAAAGGTTTATACCATTTTATTCCTAAATTTTCAATTGCATATTGTTGTTCTCTTCCGATCCATTCAATGATCAGAAATATGAATATCAACAAAACTATTGGAACTGCTTTTTCCATCCCTGAAAAATTGGGCCTAGTAAATAGTGTACTCGAAAAAATTTTAGAGATATACTTAAAAGCGTTTGTTACACTATTCGCCCGAAAAAAGATCCAGGCAAATACAGTTAAACTAAAAGTAATTCCGATATTAAAGAAATCTTTTAGAGATGGGAAATACCTTCCCTTGGCTACAATTTCGAGGTTGTTTCGATTTGTATTGAATATTACGGAAGGCGTTATATATAACGCATTTAGCAATCCCCACACAATAAAAGTCCAATTTGCACCATGCCAAAAACCACTTACAAGAAAGATAATAAAGGTATTCCTTACCTTAAACCATATACCACCTTTACTGCCCCCCAATGGGATGTATAAATAGTCTTTAAACCATGAGGATAGCGAAATGTGCCATCTTCTCCAAAATTCAGCAATATCCCGGGAGAAATATGGAAAGGCGAAGTTTCGCAAAAGGTCTATTCCAAATAGACGAGCTGTCCCTAACGCAATATCAGAGTATCCTGAAAAATCACAATATATCTGGAAAGTAAAAAATAAGGCACCGAAAATTAACGTACTTCCTGAATATGCCGCTGAATTATTAAAAATTGTATTGGCATATTCGGCGCAGTTATCAGCTATTACAATTTTTTTGAATAAGCCCCACAATATTTGTCTTAATCCATCAATAGCCTTAGCATAGTCAAATGTCCTTTTTTTAAGAATTTGAGGTAAAAGATGTGTTGCCCTTTCTATTGGTCCAGCAACAAGCAAAGGGAAAAAGCTTACAAATACAGAATAGTTAATGAAGCCTCTTTCAGGCCTTATTCTATTTTTGTATATGTCAATTATATAGGATAAGCCATGAAAAGTATAAAAAGAAATACCGACTGGAAGTACCACTTGTAACGTGCCGAAATTTGCTTTAAATCCTAATTGCGTTAGGCCACTAACAAATGATGCAGCAAAAAAGTTATAATATTTAAAAACTCCCAAAAATCCCAAGTTGATACTTATACTAAGCCACAACCAAAACATTTTCCTTTGTCTATTATTTGCCTCGTATATTTTAATCCCTGTATAATAGTCCAGTAAAGTGGAAAAAATAAGTAAAAACATAAATCGCCAGTCCCAGCAAGCATAAAAAAAATAGCTTGAAAAAAGCAGCAAAATATTTTGAAGTCTGAGATTTCCCTTCGTTGCGAACCAGTGAAGTATGAAAACAATTGGTAAGAATATTGCAAAGTTTAGCGAATTAAAAAACATATTGTTTATCTATATTGTAATTCTTTGAACTGGTAAGACAAATTTGCAAATCACAATTTCAAATAGTATCCTCCAAAAGGTGAGAATTGGCTTTCTTAAATTTGCTTGAAAAAAGATTGGAAATTCATCGGCTCGATTCTAAAACAGATGGTAATTTAAAATAAAAATTATGCAGCTGTTCTAATTTATATCAACCGTTAAACCATTTTATAAATGTTACGCTAACTGCCCAATATAGATTTTATAAAATCTATGACGGGCACGTGGTCTTGATAAATAAAAAACAAAAAAGGATTGCCAATGTATGCTAACAGTCCCGTAGTATCAACCAAAAATCTCAAAGCCACAATAATAAAAAAAATTAAAACGGGCGCGGTAACCAATTGAAGCATTTTAAAACCAGGTCTATTTTTTAAAGAGTTGATATTTAAAACAATCACTGCTATCGCAAAAAGCCTTGCAACACCTATAAACCTTGATCCCGAGGGAAATAAACTAACCAAATTTGCTACACCTGCAAAGAACAGGGTGAATCCAAACAACGTAAATAACCCCATATTTTCCATTAAGTATTTTCTATTAAATACATAGACATAAATTATCATTACTGCAATAAAGTAATCAATTGCCTTACCAAAATATTGAATGTACCAGTTGGCAGTTGAAATACTTTCTACTTCACTTTCAGCATACCCTTCGTTACCATAAATTGCAACCTTATCCTCTAATAATTCAGGGGCATTAGACTCTAAAACGGTATTGATAGATTCTAATTTTACCTGAATAAAAAAACTGGTAAGTATATAAAAGATGAAAAATAAATGGACATTCTTAGGCAAATAAATATAAACCAATAAAACAGCTACGGGTATAAAAAAGGAAAAATGCACGAAAACGGAAGCAATTGCAACGAAAACATATTTTGTATTTTTTTCAAATAAAAAAGGCATGGCACCAAAAAAAAATAGGTGAGCTGCCGTGCTGAACCGAACAAATTGCAATGCCTGGATTGGGAATATAAATAAAAAAGAAAATAAAACCAATATTTGAAATTTGGTAAAATCTCCTTGTACTTTATCGATAATGTAACAGAAATTTCGTGAAAAAAGAAAGCCGTATATTACACCTACAAAAGCAAAAAAGATATGGGAATTATTAGTAAACCTTGAAATAAGGTACATCATAAGCGGCCTGAATATATCTAATGACCCTGAATCAGAATAGGCAATGCTGAAAATATCACCAATAGTTTTATTAGTTTTAGCAATTAATTCAAATTCTCTTGCATATCTAAAAGCATCCAATTCTTCCGACGTTGTGATAAGGCATAGCCCGACAAATACCGTAAAAAACCAAAGGAAATTTTTATACCGGGGATTTTTGAAATCGAACAAAGACTTCACTAACATTCCGAATGGCCACAAAAAGTAAAAGAAATAGTCCAGAACAATATTATTACTATTCTTTCTATTTTTTATTGCCGTTCCCGTTAAACCGAAACCCATGTTAGCTAAAATTGTATTGATAGATTATGCACCTGCATTAACGATAAACCGGCACATTTAAAATGAGTTGCCATTTGTTAATACGCTGTTCAAATTATCCAGTAGATTTTTTGCAACGGTCTTTGGAGAAAGGTAATTCCGAATTTCCTTTCGTTCGCCGAAGTCAATTAGGTTTTGAGATTTATTGAGAGCTTCCTCCAGCGCATTGAGAATTTCTGCCTTAGAATCAGCAGTAACTACAACGGTATTATGAAGGTGCTGCATTAATTTTCTTGCCGGGCTGTCCGGTGGACTAATGCTTAGAATCACTCTGTCTGCAACCAAATAGTTGGTCAGTTTGGAGGAAATGAAAACATCATGCTGAATATCGGCATCGATATCTACCAAAATTGCACATCGGAAAATAAAGATTTCCGGCTCATCTGTCCAGTTAATCAATTCAATTTTATCTGCAACATGTTTCGAAATGACGGCCTTCCCAGGATCGATAGATCCCACGAAATAAAGCTTTGCATCTTGATGCCGATTGCAAAAAACAGTAAATGCATCTATCAAATGCTGAATATTTCTTTTTCCATAAACAGAACCGAGATAAACAAATGATTTTTGCTCAAGGGGGGCCGTTAAGTTATTCTTTAACGGGCTGTATGGATTGGGCAACACAAAGGAATTTTTTATGTACTTTTCCCCAATCACATTTTTTTGATAGTTTAACATGGACTCATTCGTAGATGAGACGATTGTAGCGTGTTTATAGTAAGGTTTTATAATTGAAATAATAGATTTTCTAAGTTGTTGATTTTCTCCCCATCCTGCCGTAGAAGGCAAGGGATCAACCGCATGAATGGCCAAAGGAATGTTGAACTTTCGTGAAATTCGATACCCCAGTTCAAACACGGGAAACCCATAAGCGGAGGATATTACTAACACCAACTCTGGATTGAAGCTATCAACGATTTTTTTTGCGATTTGCACTCCTTTGTAAATCCAGGATAATCCTTTAAAATTTTTCCGGGTTAATACGAGTAAAAGTTTATCGAACCGATCATAGTCCAGATTACCTCCGTTTATTTCATAGAAAATATCAGCAGGTATTTCATTATTAGTAACCTTATTGCATATTATTTCCAGTTCAGGATTTTGAAGAACAAGACTTCCAAGTACATTTTTAATAACCAGTCCTGTGGCTGAATTGTTTATATCAAACACAACTAAAAGAATTCTCATCGATTATATTTATAAAGGTTGTGCTGGTTGATCCATTCTTTTAATTCTTGTAGCATGCAGTTATAACCTGGCACTTCAAATTCAAAGACTTTCGATTTTGTCAGGCTCTTATCAACCCGGTATTTATCCGTTGGCTTTATTGTAACACTGTCATTTTTAAAATTGAGATTTAGCAACTGTAGCAATTCATATTTTGAAATTTTGACTCCGTTAGTGACATGAAGCAATCCACTTAGATTATAATTGAGCGCTTTTTCAATTGATTTTGCCAGCTCTAATGTGGATATTCCGCTCCAGAATGCATCAGTGTAGCCATTGACCTCACTGGATTGATGCATGAACCAATCAAATAGACCTTCGCCCCTTGGTTTCAGTTCGGGACCAATAATAGAGGTACGCAAAGTCAGGTGTCGTTCACCATTGATTTCGCCTAATGCCTTAGATCTGCCATACACATCATCAGCATCGCGAAAACTATCTTCGCCATAAGCGCCCTTTTTGCCATTAAACACACAGTCTGTGCTGATGTGAATGAGTTTACTTCCAATTTCATTGGCAATTCTTACCAGGTAATTCGGAAAAAATGCATTCAGGTAAACAGCATTATCCGGGCTAGCCCTCGACTCGTTTATTAATGCACCTATACAATTGATTATGTAATCAGGCGATATCATTTTTAGCATTTGTGCTACTTCTTCAGTTTTTAGCACATCACAAATAATACTGTCAGTTGTTAGTTTGTTTCTATAACTTGTATTGTACATAGTATAACTACCCAGTTCATTCAGATAGTGATATACTACATGACCGGCCATCCCTGTAGCACCAAAAACAATTATCTTTTTCATTTGCAGGTGTTTTCTTTATGCCAAACTGTTCTGTTTACAAATTCGGTATAGGATAGTATTATTTTTAAAACTTTTCTGGAAACATTGCTAACCTTGTAATCACCCACCGTATCGTAAGGCAACGGATTTTCTTTAAAATGAGCCACCGTAACTTCTACTGCTTTAAGAATACTCTTTTTATTTAATCCTGCCATTATAACAGTGCCTTCATCCATTCCCTCTGGCCGTTCGTGGGCCTGCCGGATGGTAATTGCCGGAAATTTAAGTATAGACGCCTCTTCAGTAATTGTTCCACTATCCGAGATTACACAGAAAGCATTTTGTTGTAGCTTGATATATTCAAAAAAGCCAAAAGGTTTCATAAATTCAATCAGAGAATTTTGGTTCACAAAACCAATTTCAACTAATTTATTACGGGTGCGGGGATGAGTAGAAACGATTATTTTTTTACCAAAAAATTCTGCAAGCCCTGACAACGAATCCAGGAAATTGCCAAAATTTACTTCAGAATCAATATTTTCTTCCCGGTGGGCACTTACAATTATGTATTCGCCCACTTGCAGGCCTTCCTGTTCAAGTATAGCTGACTGATTGATATCTTCTTTGTAAAAGTTCAACACTTCCAACATGCCCGACCCCGTCTTAATAATCATATCCGGCTTTATTCCCTCACTAATTAAATATCGCCTTGCATGTTCAGAAAGTACCATATTAATATCACTCAGGTGATCAACAATTTTACGGTTAATCTCTTCTGGCACCCGTAAGTCAAAGCACCTGTTACCTGCTTCCATATGAAAAATCGGTATCTTGCGCCTTTTTGCTGCAATTACTGATAAACAGCTATTGGTATCTCCGTAAATGAGCATAGCATCGGGCTGTTCAGTGGATAACACTTCATCAGATTTTTTTATTACATTGGCAATGGTTTCGGCAGCGTTTGCTCCTGCAGCATCTAAAAAGTGATCTGGTTTTCGAATACCTAACTGCTTAAAGAATACTTCATTTAATTCATAATCATAATTTTGACCGGTATGCACCAATACATGATTTGTGTGTTTCTCTAATTCTGAAATCACCCTGCACAATTTTATAATTTCCGGACGAGTGCCCACAATGGTAAGTACTTTGATCATTAACTAAATTTTAATATCCCTTGGCAGGAACTGTATTATGATTATTTTTCAATAAATTTTTCAACCTGACAAAACTGATATACAATTTATAAAACACTTTAAATAACAGAGCGCTATTCCAAATTTGCATATGCTTAAACCCATAACCGAATGTTTTTCCAAAAAACTTAATTGGATAGGGTTCATTTTTAATTGTTTCTGAATAAAGTTGATGATTTAGAAGATAAAATCCATATTTGAGCGCCCCGGTAATTGGTTTAGGTTCCAAAGAATTTCTACTTATCAATGTGGTTGTTTCAGCCAAATCAGCGGGAATATATGCTACGTTTTGAAGGTAATAAGTTGTACCTCCCAATAAAATGACCGGCTTTCGCCAATAACAAGCTTCAGCTCCAACTGTTGATCCAAAAACAATCACTTTCTCGGATTGATCGATTAGCTTATATGTACTCACTGGTGAGTCTCCGGGAATAACCGTAACATTCCTGAATTCATTTTCCAGATCGCTTAAACGTTTGTGATAACCATAAGGAACTTTTATCAGGTTTGGATGTATTCTTAAATAAAAATGAAATTCATTATTATTTATAAATTCCGTCAATAATTCACTTATTCCTGATTCCTGGCTTTTAAAAATCCGGTATTGTTCCCATTCTGCGCCTAAAGCAATAAATTCATCTTCCGAAGAATTAAATATCACAATATTGCGCTTCGAAGTGTCCCAGTTATCAGGCAATTTTTCTGCTTGTTGATCTGCCGTAAACACTTTAATATCTCCCCTTACAAAGTCTGCATTCTTCCGCTTTTTATAAAATGCTGACGCCTGCTCTTCCTTTACTTGCGGATCCAAGCAGGATTCTTCCCAAATACGATTGATAATCTGATCGCGATAGTGAATATCCTGGGGTAAAACATTCACATATATTTCCCTGTCAAAAGAAGTTGTTCCATTGTTTACAGACTCAAGGACGTTAACATTTATATTTCTATTTTTGCAAATATCAAAGACCGGACGCACATCAGCCCAGCGGCCATTGTACAAAAAAACCTCATCGAAATTAATCTCGTCAAGCAAATTCTCCATTGCAGTGATTAGAATAATTTCTGACGCAAGCAAATCATTGAAATATTTTCTAAATTCCGTATCCATTACGGGCTCTTGATTTCGGGTATAAGAAACGTAAGATGAGAGTGCGCCATAGCCGATATAGCAATTCTTATAGACTATATTTTGAATATCAACTATATTTTCATAGGCGAATTCAGGGAACTGAATCTCATTGATATTAGCAAAATTCCCGATGCGCAAAGTTTTCACCCTGCCTTTGTATGAATTTTCCCCTACATTGCGTGCAAATTTGCAAACCTCGCATAAGGACCGGTCCGTGGTGTTATTAACAAAACAATTACGCAAAATTCCATCGCAACTCAATATAAAAACCTCATTATTAGGATTGGCTATAATTTTATCAATTTCATGCATCATGATGCCATAAAATGGTATCACCATTTGCCAATTGTAGTAAAATAAATATTTACACTTATTCATATCGCTTAGAGAAAAGGGTTAAAAAGGTATTTCCAGGGCATTGGATATACTTTACTACTTTGAATTCCTACCAAAAGCGCCATCAGAAGATTTATAAAAACACTAGTTATGATAATTCCCATAACGCCGTAGTGTACAACAGCAAAGTAACTGAGTAAAGCTTGAAGTAAAGCTGTTGAGATTGTTATAACGCCGAGCATTTTGGTACTTTTCGTGTAAAAGACATAGGAAGAAAATATAGAATAAAACATACCAAAAAAGCCCCCAAGTTGCAACCAGGGAATAAACTTTACAGCAGCTCCATAGTTTTTAAGAAAGAAGAGTTGGATAATGACCTTAATTGCAAAGTAACCTATAATATTTGCGGCAACATAAATTAAAATAAAATATTTCACTTGTTTCAATAACCTGATCTTAATATTTCTTTTTTCGCTTTCTACTCCAATCAGGTCAGTAGAGGCCAGAGTTTTAAATAAATAGGGTGTATACGCCGAAAAAAAAGCATTTGTAATCATAAAGAAAATGGAAGCTAATATTCCGGCAAAGGAAAAAATTCCATTTTCGGCAATCGAAATGGTATTGGTGATATATATTTTATCCAATCCTCCCTTCAACCAAAATGAAAGGGTATGTGGCAGTAGGGGAATTCCAAATATAAAAACCTGCTTAATTTGTTTCCAGTCAAATTTTGCTACAATTATATTTTCATGGTACAATATAAAAAGTGCGAAACCGCCGATCGCCACATTTGTTAGTACCAGACTTTCAACTCTCCCCTGCCATCCCCATTTAAGCAATACTACAAATAACAGTGTAAAAACAGCAGAAATAAACGATTGTACAAATTGATAAATGCCGAATTGTTTTACCTTTTCATCAAGTCTTAATTTGGCCTGGTAGATATAAATAGCACAATTAAAGAAAACCCAAATCAATGCATATAGCTGCCATTTGATAGTTAATTCAGTGTATTTAAAAATAACATTGTTTAACAACATGGTTAAAGCCAATGATATTGTTAACAATATTCCTATCAGGCAAAATATATTAAATACCAGGCTTGATTGCTCTTCTTTTTTAGTTTTATAATAAACAACCGTTAAATAGGTTGGGGTATTTAGCAGCGTGAAGGCAAATAGCACCTGGCACAGTACATTGAAATTTGACACTAGGCCAAACTCACCAGGGGTTAAATAGTAGGCAACAATGGGGAATACCAAAAATGGCATAGCCTTGCTAATTCCGTCAGAAAAAGCATAAATCGCCATATGCCGAAACAAAGGGTTAGAGGTAAAGTTTTTAATTGACGCTGCAACCTTCACCCTGATTATTGTAAGTTTAGATCAACCCGGATTTCAGGAAGTGTCATCAATAGATTTTTCATTCCTTCCACGTCTAATCGTTCGGTGTTATCTGAATGATATTCGTCAAAAGTGGCAACCTGCTGATCTCCTTCTGAAAAATATTTGGCATAGTTTAAGTCGCGGTTATCTGCTGGTATCCTAAAATACTTACCAAGATCTTCCGCTTTTATCATGTCCTCCCTGTTAACCAGTGTTTCATATACCTTTTCACCATGCCTGGTGCCAATAATATTGATCTCGCTGGATGATTTGTATATTTCAAGCAAGGCTTTAGCTAGATTTTCAATAGTCGCTGCGGGTGATTTCTGTACGAACAAATCGCCCTGTTTTCCATGTTGAAATGCATACCAAACCAAATCAACAGCATCATCAAGGGTCATCATAAAGCGGGTCATATTAGGATCTGTAATCGTTAACGCCTTCCCCGCTTTAATCTGCTCTATAAACAAGGGGATTACTGACCCTCTGCTAGCCATTACATTCCCATACCTTGTACAACAGAAAATAGTTTTTGTGTCATCCAGGTTTCGGGATTTAGCAATCGTCACCTTTTCCATCAATGCCTTTGACATACCCATTGCATTAATGGGATAAGCCGCCTTATCTGTACTTAAAACCACTACATTTTTTACTGAATATTTTTCAGCCGCAGTTAGTACATTCTCTGTACCCAAAATATTCGTCTTTACTGCTTCAATAGGGAAAAACTCGCAGGATGGCACTTGCTTTAAAGCGGCGGCATGAAAGATGTAGTCCACCCCTTTAACCGCTGCATCCACACTTCCTGGATCCCTTACATCGCCAATATAAAATTTAACTTTATCACTCTTAAGCTCCTTTCTTAAATCATCTTGCTTTTTTTCATCTCTGCTGAAAATCCGAATTTCTTTAAACTGCTCAGTGTGCAAAAAGCGCCGTAATACAGCATTCCCAAACGAACCAGTACCACCTGTAATGAGTAAAATCTTATTTATCATTTGAATGTTATTTTATATTTATCTGAAAAGGTTATCCAATGTATTTATACAGTATTGGGCAAAAAGCATTTTGTAAAGCGAGTTTATAGTTGAATTGTACCGGTTTTTATAAATAAAATATTAAAAATTTAACAGCAACTCTATCATATTGGAGACTGCGGCTTTTTGTAATTATCTCTTTATTATCCCAGCAAATCAAATGTAAGAGCAGTTCCTCTTGTTACATCCCGGTTAACATGCTTACCTATCAGTGCGTCAAAGTATTTTGGCGACAAACCTAAACCAGGTCTGATTATTCGGATATTCTTTTCAGAAAAAGCTTCCCCTTTTTCCATGTCTGCTATTATGTAAATGGAACGCTTAAATGTTAAACTCTTTTTCTCGTCTTCCTGTATTCCATATTGCACCTGGCCCAATCCCAAAAAAGCTCTTTCTGATTCTTCTACCAGCATCTTAAATTCTCGTGGTTCCATAGAGAATGCTGCATCCACCCCACCCTCTCCCCTGTCGATGGTAAAATGTTTTTCAATTACCCTTGCACCCAGTGCCACAGCAGCAACGGCTACACCAATACCTAACGTATGATCTGATAAACCTGCATAACACTTGAATAATTGGTATAAATGAGGTATGGTGAGAATATTGCTGTTTTGCGGTGTCGCCGGGTATGTGCTGGTGCATTTTAACAGTACCAGGTCTTTACAACCATTTTCCTTTAAAGTTTTTACTGCAATTTCAATATCTGCCAGTGTAGAGATACCGGTGGACATAATTATTGGCTTACCGGTTTGCGCCACTTTTTTTAATAAGGGCAAATGATTGTTTTCAAAAGAAGCTATTTTATAGGCGGGAGCATTTAACTGCTCCAGGAAATCAACCGCTGTGTCATCAAACGGTGTACTAAAACAAATGATCCCTCTTTGTTTAGCCCTGTCAAATATAGCTTGGTGCCATTCCCATGGCGTATATGCCTCTTGGTATAAATCGTATAAATTTCTCCCATTCCACAATGATTTAGGATCATTGATCAGGAACTCCCCATGTGAAACATTGATGGTCAAAGTATCCGCAGTGTAAGTTTGAATCTTAACAGCATGTGCTCCTGCATCAGCTGCTGCATCAATAATGGCTAATGCTTTGTCTAAAGACTGGTTGTGATTGCCACTCATTTCAGCTATAATAAAAGGCTTATGATCTTTGCCAATCAAAGTGTTACCAATGGTAATGTCAGGTATCATTTCTGTTTAAATATTTTATTTAAAATCTGCTGTTAAATTTTATCCTGGTAATGCTCGTATAAATACAAGCTGTCATCTGCTGAATACACACTCTTAAATCCCAGGCTTTCGAAAACTTTTTTTGAAGCAGTATTAACTTTTTTAACTACAGCCCTGAATGAATAAGACGGGTACTTTTCTATACTGAGTTTGACAATTTGTTTTCCATACCCCATCCCCCTGTAGTTTCTATCAATCGAATAGTTAATATTCCAGCACCCATCCTGTAGGGCTATCCTGATTTGCCCCACTGGAACATGATCATTCTCCAATATTAACATGCTAATATTTGCATCATTTAACTTTGAGTTGAACCAGTCAATGTGATCATCCCATAATATTGGCTGCTGGTTAATAGAATTATTCCGTACCGCATCATCATTGGCCCAATAAAATAGCAATTTTGCATCTCCATCAACAGCTTCCCTTAGCCTTAATCTTGCATTGTTATTATTCAATTGATTACAATTTAAACTGTATGATGTGCGGTATCAATTAGAACCCATATTAAATTGCTGGAAAATATGCTGCAGGTTACGTTTTGACAGCATCACTTTTTTGCTGGTTTGAGTAAGGCCTATTTTTGACAAAGCCTGTTGAATGATGCCTGCCTTTAACTCTTTCAAATTGCCCAGGCCAGCAGCCCTGTTTTCATTTAGAAAACCATTATAAATAAATAACTGGTTATTTACATAAAAACCGGTAAAGCAGGTAAGGCCTCTTGCATAAGCCTCCAGCAGCACGGTACTGGCAGAAACAAATGCATACGTACACCTATCCATTAAAACAACTATTTCAGTTGCAGTTAAATTCTGATACAGCTTTATATGGTCCGATTGTTCACTTATCAATAGAAGTTCCCGCATCATTTCTTCGGGAAAAGAAGAGGAGCACATAATATGTAATGTTCTAAATTGATCAATATGCTTTAAAAAACGAACCAGATTAATGGTGATTTGGAAATAATCAGATCCCCCCAAACTTATAAACACATCACTGGTGATTTTACACGTTTGGGGAAAAGGCATGAAAAAAGGTTGTCTTAAAATAGCATAGTCCAAACCAGTAAAGAGTTTTGTATATGGCGCTGTCTTATAAATATTTTCATCTATTCCCGGAGCATGATTGATGACTGCATCAGCATAAAAAAAATTCACAGCCTGGTCATCGATACAAACCAGTTTACATCCTTTTCTTTTAATTGCCTGCTGATACCTTGTTCCAAAATAATAACCGTCCAGAACAACAATCTCATTCCCACTCAGCAAATCATTCAGATCGAAGTCTATTTCATCTGAAGCTGTTATTTCATCCGCTGTTTTAAAAGGAAGTTTACCGGGTAATATCAGTACTTCATCACAATATTTCCTAATTTCTACTTCTATAAAATCACTTGACCTGTATAAAGCAAATACAAGGTAATAATTCTTTGTCAGTAGATCCGCCAATGCCAGCAACCTGTATACATGGCCAAAGCCAATGAGATTATTTCCATCGGCACGAAGTAAAAGTTTTTGTTTAGCCATTCGCAACTTTGGTGAGCAGCGAATATTTTAACTCTGCGATTTTCCAATCCATTTCATTATCTATATCCTGCACCTGTAATTCATTTAAAATGACCGCACCACTTTTGTCTGTAAATAATTTCTGTTTTTCTAAAAAAGCAAGAACATTGATCCAGTAAAACTGTCCCGCATCATGATAAAAGGGTGGCAGATCCTGCGATCTTTTGTCGATATTTTCCGGCCATTGCATAAACACCTTTCCTGCTTTCTCCATTTTTAAAGATCGCATTACGGGATAGCTAAAAGCACAAACGGGGAATACGCTATCATAATTTCCTTCCTTAAGCAACCTGTATCCCTTTTCTAATATGCTGGTACTTATAAAGGGAGCTGTAGGATATATGCAACAGGCATCATTATACGTTTTCCCAATTTCATCCAACTGCCGCAATACCTCCAGCAATACATCTGCAGTGCTGGAAAAATCTCCTGCTGTTTCCTCACTGCGAAGAAACGGAACATTGGCACCAAATTCTTTAGCAATTGAAGCGATTTCATTATCGTCTGTTGAAACAATTACATCTTCAAACAAACCAGAAGCCAATGCAGTCTGAATGGAATAAGCAAGAATCGGTTTACCCCAAAAAGACTTAATATTCTTCCTTGGTATCCGTTTACTTCCTCCCCTTGCCGTAATAATAGCTACTTTAGACATTGAAAAAATCAAAAATTGATTTTATAGTAAATTCTTGTTCTTCTTTAGTTAATGTAGGATACATTGGTAAACTTAGACAATGTTTATAATAATTCTCTGCATTCGGCATATCATCCTCTTTCCAACCAAATTGTCTGTAATATGGCATTAGATGAACCGGTATATAGTGCACTTGGGCAAATATATTATGTTCTCTTAGATAGTTTATTAATCCCTTTCTATTTTCAATCTCAATAACATATAAATGATAGGCGTGTCCTTCCACTATGCCAGATTGCCCTTTTATAAAAAAGGCCTCCGCAAATGCCTCCTGGTATAATGATGCAATTTCTTTTCGCCGCGCTAGCCCTTGCTCCGCTCTTTTTAATTGGCTCATGCCTAATGCTGCCTGGAAATCGGTCAATCGATAATTATAACCTAACTCCTGCATCTCATAATACCAAACACCATGATCCTCTATTTTTTTTGTGGCATCCTGTTGAATACCATGGGTTCTTATGTTTAATAACTTCTTATAAAGGTTTTCGTCATTTGTTGTAATCATTCCTCCTTCACCTGCTGCGATATGTTTTACAGGATGAAAAGAAAAAATAGCAAGGTCAGCAAATTTGCCATTCCCACAATTGTTTTTGCCTCCGGTTGAATCAATAAAATACCCTCCCGGAGCATGACATGCGTCTTCAATAATCCAAAGACCATATTCGTCTGCCAGTTTTCTAAATGCTTCCAAGTTATTTGCTCTCCCCGCAAAATCAACAGGTATCACACCCTTATA
>NZ_JAQBNR010000014.1 GCF_028288465.1 Ferruginibacter sp.
AAATTTCCAAGGCGAGTCTCTGCACAAGTTGCTGAAGTCCGCAACCAGCATCAGTTGCAGGACTCACTGACTATCAGTGTGAAGTACACGCATTACACGATGACCGTCCAGAACAATTTGAAAGTGCCTTCCTGATAGGTCGGCGAGTCCTGCGGCTTATAAAAAATTGTAAGGCTTCATGCCCAGCGCAGAGACTCGCCTTCGAAGTGTTCGATTTGCAGATTGGCAGCCAGCGATTTTACAACATGACTACACATTCAGGTATTTATCATTGATCTACACTAATCGTTCGTTATCTGAAACAAAATTTATTATCTTAACATCATGCCAGTAAAAAGAAAAATACCTTTTGACAACGGACATTTCTTTATCACTTTTACCTGCTACAACTGGCTGCATTTATTCGATCTTACACATGGATACGATTTAGTGTACAACTGGTTTGATATACTGAAAGCACAAGGCCATTATATTACGGGATTTGTAATCATGCCAAATCATGTGCATGCAACTATTGCATTTAGAAAAACTGCCAAAGGCATCAACACAATCATCGGAGACGGAAAAAGATTCATCGGTTATTCCATCGTTGAGCGTCTTAAGAAATCAGGATATACAGATGTACTGGAACAATTAGAAAACGCAGTTAACAAGAGTGACAAAAAAAGAGGCAAGTTACATGAAGTATGGGAAGATAGTTTTGACTGGAAGGAATGTATCAGCGATGCATTCACCTGGCAAAAACTGGACTACATGCACGAGAACCCATGTGCAGGTAAATGGCGGCTGGCCGAAAATGCCATTGGATACATCCATAGTTCTGCCCGCTATTATATTTTGGGTATCCAGGGATTTTACCCGGTCTTAAATTTTAAAGAATTACACGACATTGATTTGACCTCTGCTTCCTGAGAATACTAATTTGTTTCCGGTGAAAATTCCCAAGCGAGTCTTTTCACAAATTACTATTGCCTGCAACCAGCAATAGTTGCAGCGCTCACCAGCCACAGCATGCAAAAAATAAATGACCAGCTTTTACTATTAACCATATTCGCTATTTTGCAGCTTATTCAATAACAACGATCGCATTACCCATACATCAAATGAGTACATGAGTAACCCGGAAGTAATGAAAATGCCTTTTATCGATTTCACAGAAATCGTAAAAGAAGCCTGGCAGGCGTACGACAACAGCCGGCAAATAAAACGTATTGTAGATATCAGCGCCAAAGTGTCTACCAACCATGTGTACCGCATTACGTTTACAGATGCGAGCATCATTATTGGCAAGCTTTCTTATTTTGGTGTGTTCGATCATTTTGTGGAGGACCATACCATCATCAATTCCTTATCCAACAATTTACCGGCGCCGTTTGAAAATTTTCTGGCCCGCTCGCTCACCAAGGGGGAAAAGTTATTTGTATATCATTACAACAATTCGCTGCTGAATGTTTGGGTGGTCTTTTACCGGCCCATCACCATCAAAAAAAGAATGCCGGCAAGGCTGGATGAAGCACAGATCATCAAACTGGGCGAACAGGTGGCTTTGCTGCACAAGGCCTGTCACAGCATACGCAATACCCTGCAGCATTCTTCCAAAACATTGAACACAGATATTGAACACCTGCTGCGCAAACTGGAAACACCCGAAGGCAAATACGAACACCGCCTGCAAACAGACCAGATAAAAGCGCAATGCGACCTGTTTATACAAAACGCCGCCTTGCTGAATGAACCGGCACTGGATAAGATACCCGTGTTTGTTGACTGGAACATCGGCAACTTTTCTGTAACCTCTTCTTTTAAATTATACTCCCGCTGGGATTATGACTGGTTTAGAATCGGCAACCGCGTGCTGGATTTTTATTTCTTAAGCCGCGTGGTGTCGGACATCGGTGACAAAACCGCTTTTAGTTATTTTATCGGCCCGATGATGGAAGAAAGGTTTTTATTGTTCCTCCAATCTTACCACAGTGTATTTCCGCTCACGGAGCCGGAGATCCATTTTTTAAAAGAAGCCTACCGGTTTTTTATTTTGAACTATGTGATAAAAGAAGGCCGGTTTTTCTTTCACGAATTGTTTGCTACCAAATTACAAAGGGAGGCGATCGAAATTTATTTTCCTTCCATTGAAAAGGAATTTAATGCAGACCCCATCCTGAAAGCTTTAAACATTTAATCGTTCTGCATGCAAGAGCTACATTCTTTTTTATCGGTGGCATCCGGCTTCAAAGCCGTGTTTCTCGATTCGTACGGGGTACTAAAAAACTACCAGGGTCTCATTACCGGGGTGGAAAACACCGTGACCACTTTAAGGGAACAGGGTGTGGCCATCCGCATACTCACCAATGATGCCTCCCGCAGCCAGGAGCAACAGGTAGCCGGTTTTAATAAACTGGGTTTGCAGGGTTTACAAACGCATGAAGTAATCACCTCCGGCATGATGGCCAAACATTTTCTGCAGCATAAAATAACCGGTGGAAAGATTGGTTATATGGGCACGGAAAATTCGGCACGCTACATCTTGCAGGCCGGGCTGGAACATGTTTCCATCCGTGAAATTGATATGGATAAGCTGCATGAGATAAGCGCCTTTGTATTTCTGGATGATGAAGGTTTTGACTGGAATACGGATATCAACAAAACCATCAACCTGCTGCGCAGTACCAAAATTCCGGTGATTGTAGCCAATTCAGATAAGTTGTACCCGGTATCCAAAAACGATGTAGCCGTAGCAACGGGGGGCATTGCTAAACTGGTGGAGAATTTACTCGGCCGAAAGTTTATGCACTTCGGCAAGCCGGATACGCAGATGTTCACGTATGCCTACAACCGGTTGAAACGCCTGATGCCGGTTACCAAACCCGATATACTGATGGTAGGTGATAACCTGCACACCGATATTTTAGGCGGCAATAAGTTCGGCGTTAAAACCTGCCTGGTATTGTCCGGCAACACCAGCGAACACAGCGTGGAACAACAGATCATGTCAACGGGTATTATTCCTGATTATGTTTGCAGGTCTATTATAACGTGAGCCGTCATATAAACCGGAGTTGTAAATTTGGTGTGATGATTCAACTATTATATAAAATGATAGTGCAAAAACTACCTCCTGCAATCTTTTACTAATGAGGCCCGTACTTAGTTACAAGTGGAAAAAAATACTTTACTGGTTTGAATTGATTGCACTGCTTTTAATGGTGAGTGATGCATTTTTATTTCAGGTACACGATACGGGTGACAGTATTGATTTTTTTTCAAGCATTGAAACGGATCGCAGAATAAATTCTCACTACTCAATCTATTACCTTAATACGAAAGCTGGCCTGCAAATACCGTTGCCGGAAGATGGGAATTACAATATTCCGGATACCTGCAAACTCACCATCAATAAAGGATTTTTTACTAAAAAGCCAGCAAGCGTAGATATTATTGAAGGTACTTACCATCACCACTACCTGACCAGCATATTAAACAGAACTTTTGGTTCACTGATGATAACAGTTACACTGGCATTATTTATTTTGTTTGTGACCTTGCAATGGGTATTAAAAAAAACGCTCAATGAGATGCTGTTATTTATCATTTTATTTTTCGAGTTGTTTTTTATAATCGAAATATGGGTTTGAATTCATCAGCCTGTACTCCTGTTGGTAATGCACTTTTCCTGCATCAAGCTTTTCTGGATTTTCATTAACTTTAATAAAACATTTGAATATGAATACCCACGATAAGAAAACGGAAGTACTTGAATTACTCAGCCAGACCAACGATAGCAGTTTAATTGATGAAGTATATGAAATGCTGCATCCCGAATCGGCGATAGAAAATATCAACCTGCAATCACTTCCCGGCGAACTGCAACAAAAGATAAACAAAGCCCTTGATGATTATAAATCCGGCAACTACATTACTCATGAACAGATGAAAGAAAAAGTACAGCAATGGCTTACCAAATAATCTGGACTGCCGAAGCGGATAATGATTTTTACTCGATCATTCATTATTTAAAAGAGCACTGGTCTGATTATTCGGCGGAAAATTTGCTCACAGGATACTGAAAAAATTGGAACGAATTGCCGGAATGCCTTATGTCCCAAAGTTTACTTCTCAGCCAGCTATTCAAATGATAAAGCTGGATAAAAAGAATGTCTTATTCTATACAATTGAAAATAATTACATGATCCTGCTAAGCATATATCCTTATAAAAAAGATATTACAAAGAGTAAGTATTACTAATATGGGGCCCTTTTTAAAAATTGCTCCCCCTCCAATTCTACCATCAGGACTATGTATCAAAGAGTCTATCTTTTTTTGAGAAATAAATCATCCAAACACAATGATGCTAACACCAGCGAACACAGTGTGGAGCAACAGATCATCTCAACCGGTATTATTCCTGATTATGTTTGCCGGTCTATTATTACCTGAGGTATCATATAAACCGGAGCTGTAAATATTGTGTTACTACTCAACTATTGTATTAGCCATGGTTGCAAGTGCTTATTTCGCTTTGCTATATTCTTTCCGCCCCGATATTCCGCCCGGGAACTGGTTCGTGGCTGGTAAAAATCAAGCGATCATGCGCCGGTGTGGATTGAAATATAGCGTCCAATTTTTCCTGGTCTCCTGTTATAATTCATTATCACACTCTTAATCAGCCATCATTTGCCACGGAATTTCGATGCTGAAAACGGTACCCTTGCCCAATTCAGAGTTTACCTTTATCTCAAATTCATGATACAGTGCAATGCTTTTTACAATAGATAAACCAAGTCCGTACCCTTCCCCACCCTGCTGGCCTGATTTTTTAAAGCGGTTAAATATTGTTGTAAGTTCTTCGGGCGGTATTCCTATTCCGGTATCTTTTATCAACAGCGTGTAATGTTCCCCGGGAGTATATTGATCCATCACCTGGATGAATCCATTGGGTTTATTGTAGCGTATGGCATTGTTGATAAGATTATAGAGCAGTTGAAAAACAAGGTCGTGATTTACCTGCTTTACACCAGCGTTCATTGAAACACTATTGGTAAAACCAATATCGTTTATTTCCAGGCGATGTGATAGTTCGTCCATTACTTCTGTTACCACAGTATGCATATTAACGGTATCATTTTTTGCGAACTGATCGTTTTCAATGCGGGATATATACAACAATGAATGAACAATTTTTTTAAGCCTGTTGAGGGTTTTCATCATCGCCGATATTTTTTCCTGCTGTGCTTCGCTGATGCTTTCATCCACCATCATGTTTTCAATATTGGTTTGCAGAATACTGATTGGTGTCATCAGTTCGTGCGATGCATTGGAAGTAAATTCTCTTTCCTTATCAAAAGCTTCATGAATTTTTTCCATCAAACTTATCAGCGAATTGTCCAGGTACTTAAAATCTGATGTGGAGGTTTTTACTGGCGGCAATGATTCTTTAAATGGAAATTTCCTGTCCACCAGTTTGGTTCGCACTATCCTTGCAAGCGGCCTCAGCAATACATTTGTGTAAACCAGATCTGCTATTATACTGATTGCAATTAACCCTATCAGGATGTAAAGGGTAAACCGCTGCAGCAGGTGATTGTATTCGCCGATGGTGGCGGTTGTTTTACCAATCTCCAGCAGGTAATGCTGATGGCCATAGGTTAATGTATGAGTAAGCACACGGTAATTCAACGTGTCGTTATCTACTATGCGTTGCGAAGTTTCAATGGTATCTGAAACAACCTGGTTACCGGCCGGAAAGAGTGAAATATATTCTTCCTTCAGCATGGTATAGCTTCCATAGGCGCTGTCGCCCTGCAGGTAATAATCCACACCGTTCTTTTGTATTACGGCGAGTACCTTTTTTTTCTGTTCTCCTAAATAATAATTGGTGTATTGAAAACTCACCCGGTTTACCAGCAATGGCAGCATCACTACAAAAAGTACTACAATCAGTAATTTTGAAAGCGTGATAAAAAGGGTAAGCTTGGTGAGCAGTTTCATTGAGTACTTAAATTTTTATTTTGTAACCGATTCCCCGCAGCGTTTGCAACCAATCCACCGGTGCATGAACAGACATTTTTTTCCGGATATTTTTTATGTGTACATCAATGTAGTTTGAATCATACTCATCATCAGAAAAATTGCCCCAAATATGTTCACTCAATTGAAAACGGGTGAGCGGCCTGTTTTTATGCAGCAGCATGTAGCTGAGTAAATCAAATTCCTTACGGGACAGTTCAATATCTTTTTTTTCAAACCAAACCGCACGTTTATTCAGGTCGAGATAAAAATCACCCAGCTCAATTAATGGATCATTGTTACCAGACCTTCTTCTTGTGATGGCCTGCATTCTCGACTGTAATTCCAGTAAGGAAAAAGGCTTTGCAAGATAATCGTCTGCACCAAGGTCAAGGCCTTTGATACGGTCATCCAGGTCGCCTCTTGCCGTTAAAATAATATAAGCGGCATTGGGGCACATTTTCTTTGTTTCGTTGAGCACCTCCAGCCCGTCTTTATCCGGCAGCCCAAGGTCAAGCAGTATAAAATCATATTGATTTTCTTCCATCAGGTTATTGCCCTCGTTTGCTGAATAAGCAATGTCGCACAGGTAAAATGATTTTTCTAAAAAGGTACACATATCTTTTGCCATGGCCTTTTCATCCTCTATAATAAGTACTTTCATAATTATTAAAACTGGTAATAAAAACTTAAGGTTATAAATGAGTTTGCCTTGCCCGGATCTGTTTGCGCATAATTGCTTAACACTGACAATTGGTAGGCAGCTTCCAGCACATAGTGTGCACGGTTATAGGCAAGTGGCAATTTAAAATTATAAGACAGCAAATTGAATGTAGTGGTGGTGGTGGTTTTGGCAGGACCCTGTGATGGAGTTCCGGTGATTGGACTTAACAAGATACCCAGCACACTATCCCGTAATTTTTGTTCTGTAAGATATGTTTTATAAAAATGTTGTGAGCCTGCCACTATATCCGCAGAAGGATTGATGGTAACAATATCCTTTTTACCGATACTGAACAGGTTAATTGATTTTGATATTCCTCCCGTAACAAATTCATCACTGGTTTTTCCGAAAGCGTAATCTCCTGCCAGGCTGATATTCAGCCAGCTTTCGTATGTAAGCGCTATGCTTGCATTGTCGGCATTGCCGGCCTGCAGCAGTGGTGAATAGGCCGGGTAAAAACTATGGCTGTAACTAAGATCGGCAGATAATTTTTGTGCCGGCTTAAAGTTTACGCCTGCACCCAGGCTGGACGCAGAAACCGAAGACGTTTTGTCGTTTAACAATTTATATGCAAGGCCTGAAAAATAAAAACCTGACTTAAAGCGATACGTGGCGGCCAACGCAGCATAAGGTGTATTCTCCGCAGATTTTTGTCCATAGTAACTGGCGTTGTTGGCGTACACTGTTGCCAGTGTTAAGGTAGCTTTAGGAGCGGTACTGTCTGTGTTTATTACGGTGGTGGTATCTGTTTGCGCAAAACACAAAGAACTGTAAAATATAATGGCGGTAAATAATGTCAGCAGTTTCATGAGGTAAATTATTTAGTGAATAATTTTAATTACTGGTTTAATAATTTTTGGTTTAATAATTTTAACCGGTATCACTTTTATAACCGGTATCGGTACGGGTTGCTTTCTTGACTTAGGCACTTCTTTAATGACGTTCTCCGCAGACATATCAACGGTATTATCCGGCACTGTTGCTTTAGGTGGAACGGTGTCAGTTTGCATTTTTGAAATCATAACAAAATGGATCACTGGTTTACCGTCACTGGCCTTCGTCAATTCAGGAACGATCATTAAAATCAAGCCCGTAACACATCTCAAAATCTTTAAAGCTTTCATTGCGCTTATTTAAAACAGGTTTTGCACAGTTAATAAACCATGCAAAACCTGTTATAGATTATTATTTAATTTTAATACCTGTTTTCACACTTGTATTCATTTTAACAGCAACAGCCGGTTTAACCGCATGAGCAGCCGAAGAACTGGATTTTACAGTGGTTACAGCGGTGGCATTTACTTTTTTATCTGCTTTAACAACCGTTTTCTGCACGTCTGTTTTTACCTGGCTGCCGGTTGAAACTGCTGCCGCAGCAGTGGTATTTACGGCCATTTTGCTGCTTTCTTTTACCTGGTTGCCATCCTTTTTTATACCCGCAGTTGAAACGGTCTCCTGACTGGCTAAAGACGCATTTTGCGCTGTTTTATTGTTTTTTTCGGATGCGTTAATATTTACATCCGACTGCGTGTTTGCCGATACAGTTACATCCTGTGAAGCCGCGGTTTTTACCTGCTGTTTCTCTGTTGCAGCCTTTGCAGCAACTGCCTGCTTTTCTTGAGCAATTTCACCTTTTCCCTTTTCAACACCTTTATTCACTTTGTGCCCGGTGTTGTTCACCGCATTTGATTGTACGGTGGTTGTGGAAGATGCATTGCCTGCGCTTTTAACTTCGCTGCTTCCTTTGTCGCTGTGTAACGTGCTAACGTTGTTAGCTGCCTGCTGGCTTTTTACACTGGTTTGCGCAAACGATGCTGTTGCTAATAAAAATGCCGCGGAAAATAATAATGTCGTTTTCATAATGCTGTTTTTTTAGTTTAATAATTGATTACAAAACAAATGTAGAAGCCCAACATGAAGCGAAAATGAAAAACAACATCGTCTGAAAAGTTTTTTTCTTTACGTACGGAAAAAACACGCTGATGGCTTTATATACCAATTTCTTCTGCTTCGGACTTTCGTATAATTGCAGTTGTACATACGTTGCAGGAGGCCGGTTAACAGCGTGGAATAAATAAATTACACATCCATTACCAGGGGCAATAATAGATAGCGTATCCCTGACAGGTCGGAGGGCCGTTACGGTTAGCGAAAAAATTACCAACGCCTAATCCGCCTGCGAAACATTTTTATTGGTATATGCATGGTGGTCGTCCTGCCTTCATCGTAGCATGCAGGGGGCTTGTTATACACAGCTACGTTATATCTACGTTAGCTAACGTAGATATAACGTAGGGATACCGGATTAATACCGACGAAAACATGGCGCTGATATGCAGGCAATAAGCAACTGTATTTACCCTTGTTGGTATCCCCACTTTATCCTAATACTTTTTACATTTCTTTATTCCGCCACAAAACGACTGGCAGAAATTAATTGATTGCCATTGCCAATAACCCGTATAAAATAAATGCCACTGCTCCATTGCTCACTGCTTTGTATGTTCTGCGTAGTAAGTTTGGCCGATGCATTGATTTGTTGCTGCAACACCAGCCTGCCGGTTACATCTACCACCTGCAACGTATAATTGTTGGCTGGTTTCAATTTAAGTGCCACCGAAAATGACGCTCCCCGCTGGACAGGATTCGGAAATATTTTTATTGAATCGGTGATGACGGTCTTTAACCTGGCAGCTGTAACCTTGTATGTCTTTATGCTATATACAGTCGATACTCCCCCCAATCTAAAACAAAGTCGTTTATCTACATTACTATTCACAACAACCGCATCCAGTGTTTTGGCAAATTTGTGCAGGCCGATTATTTCATTCGCTATCTCAAAACCATCTGCCGGTATGGCCATTTCAATTTCCCTGTTGGCAAAGCCGATGGCGCTGATAACAATGGTAACTTTTTGCTGACCTGTTTTAGCAGTTAGTAAAAACTTACCTGTTGTATCCGTTATTACACCAGCGCCATCCTTTACCTGCACAGTGGCGTTGGCAATTATTTCACTGGTGGCAGCATCTTTTACCACACCGGAAAATGTAAACTTATTTTGAACAGGTGCATAGGCTACCAGCCCCATCCTGGCTGCATTGACGATGGGGAGCGTTGCCTTCACCTTACCGATTTTTTGCTGGGCTACGGCTTGCCTGGAAAACAACAATGCTGGTACCAAAAAGCTAAAAAAGTAATTGTGCCAGCGTTGCTTCTTTTCAGCTTCTAACGGCAGGGGTTGCTGCAACTCGCTGTTGTTAAAACGGCCGCAAATAGTAGCATCACTTTTTAAAATGGTATTGTACACTTCGTTGTTGCTCATGCCGGTAAAATCAATCACGTTTTTTTCACAGGCACTGCAAAACCGGCCCTGCTCCGCAGGCAGCATGCCCGCCCAGTTTTTATCGCAGGGTGTTTCAATGGTTAGTTGTATGGTACTCATAAAATAAATGTTGTACTGGTAAAAGATGAGGGAAAAATAAACCGGTAACTTATCTCCGTTACCGGCTTATGCGATCTATTGTTTCAAAGGGAATTATTGTTTGCTCAAATCATCGTCTTCATCCGGCACATTGGCACCCGCAATATCCGCAGCGGTTTTTACCAGTTTGATAAACTCTTTCCGGTATCCTTCCGCATCTTTACCAACGGCAGTGTTGGCCAGTTGCAACACACTGGTATAACTGGCATGTTGTTTAAACTCCGAGTTGCGTAACAACATGCCGAAGGATGCTACAGCGGCGGCAAAACGATAATTATCGCTTGTATGCAATTTGTTTTTACCGGCATAATTAACGGCCTGCTCCAGCAACTGACTGGTGTTGCCAGCGGGTTGTTTGTAGCGCAGTTTTACGGTCATCCATTCGCTGTTAAAAACAGCTTTTGGAAATTCAGCTTCTGCCTGGTATTTCAATTTGTCAACATTTTTTAGAAAAGGAGAAACGTTGCCAACCGGTATAATTTCATACAAGGCCGTTACCGTGTGGCCACTACCCAATTCGCCTGCATCTTTGGTATCATCATTAAAATCTTCTTTGTTCAGCATCCTGTTTTCGTAACCGATCAGCCGGTATCCCTGCACCAGTGCAGGGTTAAATTCAACCTGCAACTTTACATCTTTGGCAATGGTAAATAAAGTACCTCCAAACTCGGCCACCAATACTTTTTTTGCTTCAATCAAATTATCAATATAGGCATGGTTTCCATTGCCCTTATCTGCCAGCTTCTGCATTTTGGCATCCTGGTAGTTACCCGTACCAAATCCCATGATGGTTAAAAACACGCCACTCTCCCGCTGCTTTTCAATCAGGCGCTCCAGTTCATCATCGCTGCTGGCGCCTACATTAAAGTCGCCATCGGTGCATAATATTACGCGGTTGTTACCCTTATTTTTAAAATGCGCAAGCGCTGTTTTATACGCCAGTTGTATGCCTTCGCCTCCGGCAGTGGATCCGCCGGCCTGCAAAGCTTCAATGGCATTTTTAATGGTTGTTTTATTGGCACCGCTGGTGGAAGGCAGCACCAGCCCGGCATTGCCGGCATACACCACAATGGCCACATTGTCCTGTTCCCTTAACTGGTCAGTTAACAGCTTCATGGATTGCTGTACTAATGGCAATTTATCCGGGCTTTCCATGGAGCCGGACACATCAATTAAAAAAACCAAATTGCTGGCGGGCAAATTTGTTACAGGAATATTTTTTCCCTGCAACCCAATCAATGCAAGGCGGTGATCAGGGTTCCATGGACAGTCGCCCATTTCGGTGTTGACGGTAAAAGGCTGATCACCTTCAGGCTGCGGGTAATCGTACTTAAAATAGTTGACCATTTCTTCAATGCGCACGGCACCGGCAGGTGGTAAGCTACCTTGTTGCAACAACCTTCGCACATTGCTGTAAGAGGCGGCATCCACATCAATTGAAAAGGTAGACAATGGATTTTCTGTTGCCTTTACAAATGCATTTTCTTTTATAAAGTCATAGCCTTCCCTATCAGCTATGTTATTTGTATACTTATCTTTTTTTAGTCCAGGTTGGGCGGTTATAACCTGTATACCAGCCGCTTTTCCCTGGAGTGCGCCGTTGAGGTTAGCCTTATATGCGGGTTTCATTGCGATTGTGCGATCGTAGCTTTCATCTGCTATTAATTGCGAAGATGAATAGCCCGTAACCACCACTTCCTGTAGTTCATTTGTAGTGTAAGATAACTGTACATTAATTATTTTTTTGTTACCCACCTTCACTTGCTTTGATACAAAGCCTACCGAACTAAAAACCAATACCGCTTTTTCATCCGGCACGGTGATGGAATAAGAACCATCCGCAGCAGACACGGTAGCGGTTTTTGTATTTTTAACCATGACCGCGACACCAGCTACCGGCTGCTTTGTTTTATCGGTAATTTTTCCGGTTACAACAAACTGGGTGGGCGTTTTAAAAGCAACCAATGCAATGATTGCGGTGGCGAGTAGTACGATTATTTTCTGCATAACATTTAATTTATTACACAGATGCAGCGATTAAAAAGATTGCATAAAATGCAGCAATTATTTTTTGCAGCTATTGGTTAGAAACATGAAGTATTTTTTGAGTGCTGTACAAATTGTTGAAAACCGCAACTGGCTGGGGTTACAGGGTTTACTGATTGTTAATGTGAAGCACGCATATTTATTTGCTTCTGAACTTTTAACTTTTAAGACGATGGCCTATCTTTCATTTGTGAATAAATTGCTCAAAACAAAATGAGGCTTAGAAGATATTGGTTTATTACTTTTCCCGACAATCCATATGGCCCCCAAAATATCGGCGTAAGTGCTTACACAAAAGAGGAGGCAAAATTATTGATCAGGCAACTGTCATTACGCGATGCATACATGGCACTGATTAGCGCCAGCCTTAATGATACAACCAAGGTGATTGAAGATATTGATATAAGGCTTCTGGACCAGGGAAATGTAATACCAAATATGGGTGTGGTTACATTTAAGAGGATTTGGTACCCCAGTTTAAATATGTCATAAAGGATAATAATAGTGCTCGTTTAAATCCCGGTCTGACCTTCGGTACCGACCGGGATTAAGCATCAATTAATACGTCTTCCTTTTGCGGGCAACCCTTCCGCTTTTCCTGTCTTTAGAACGGCCAATGGCATAGCCGGCACCGCCACCCACTACGCCGCCAATAATTGCACCCGCAGCTTTATTTTTACTCACCACAGCACCAATTACAGCGCCTGATCCTGCACCGATGGCAGTACCTTTAGCCGCATCACTCCAGCCCTTGTCGCGATTATCAGGCGCAGGTGCGGAAGCAGTGGAGCTATTGCTATTGCTGCTGCCGGATTTTGTGCTGCTGCCGGCAGACTTATGTACAGGAGCCTTAGCGGCTCCGTTACTTGTTGTTGTAGTGGTAGTAGTGGTGGTTGTGGTTGAACTGGTTGTGGAAGTAACTCCCGGTTTTAGATGATTTGCCTTGGCAGTGTCACTTAATATACTGCCTTTGGAAAGGCCGGTAGTGTCTACCAGTACCATATTTTTATTGGTATCAAGGGGAGTTTTGTTGTTTTTACATCCCATAAATAAAACGAGACTTCCAAATGCGTAAATGAGCTTTTTCATAACTTTTAATTTTATTTGCTTCACAGGTAGTAACGGAACGTGGTTTAAGGTTTTAAAGTATAAAACATACCTGTTATAAAAAGTATGCCACGTTTTTTTCCAGTTCAATTGGCCGGTCAATATAAATTTTTGCTTTAATATAGAAGCGTAGAAGTAGCAATTTTTTACACAACGGGCGCTAAGAACACACAGAAGACAATGCCGGTAACACCCCTTTGTGCCCGGCTTTTTCCTTGTTTCGCTGTGGGAAAATAACAGTTTGTTACGATGTGTAAAATTGCCCGCTGTTTAATTGAGTGGAATTTTCTTTTGTTTCATTGTTTGAAACTGTTGTTATAAAATCCTGTTGCTTATACTGCGCCAGTATTTTGGTAAAGGCAGCGCCGAAATAGAGTATCATGGCAGCGTAAAATACAAAAAGCAACAATAATACTATTGAAGCGGAAGCACCGTAAAAATTGGTGATGTTGTTATATGTAAGCAACCAATGCAGCACAATTTTACCAATTGCAAACAGCACGCTGGTAAACAAGGCGCCTGCCCAGGCGATGCGCCATTTTGGACGTACATCTGTGAGATACCGGAATATTAGCAGGAACCAGATAGCAACAATGAGCGTGGAGATGGTGAAGGCCAGCACCAGGTTAAATAGCGCTGACAGGGAAGGAAAAATGCGGATGAAATAATTGCCGATGAATACCTGGACGGTCTCAATTAAAATACCAACAGAAAACAGCAGGCCGGTTAGCAATATCAGTATCAGCGAGTGCAACCGCTGCTGCAAGGTGGCCAGTACTCTTTTACGCTGGCCGTCTGCCACACTCCATATCTGGCTGATGGAACTTCGGACCACTTTAAAAACAGTGGTAGCCACAAACAATAAAAATACAAAACCCAGCACTGTTGCCAGCAGGTTGAACGATAACTCCTTTACGGCTTTGATGACAGCCCCCACCTGGCGCACCGCCTCCTTACCGAAAGTATCGGAGAGACTGATAAAAAGTTCGTGCCGGAAAATTTTAGGATCGATGAATAAACCAAATACCTGTACGATGATAATGAGTATGGGGGGCAACGCAAACATGGTAAAAAAGGCGGTGGCACCCGCCATCCTTAAAGGATCATTCTGCAGAAACAACCTTACAGATGACTTTAATATACCTGCCGATGCTTTAATTGTACTCATGGTAATTGTGCTTACACCAGACCCCGCTTAAAATTTGTGCCATTTTTTAGTGGCAGTAAAAAATGAAGATAATGCAAATTGCGGTTACCATTTTTTACCAGGGATAATAACAGGGTATTTATAAAAAAGCCATTCCCCTGAAGAATGGCTGACGTCGCACATCCCAACATTTTACTGGGTCGGCTGAAATGTAAAATCAACAAATCCTGCCGGCGTTTGGCTCAGCGGCAAATCAGGAAACAGCTGCTCCCGGCTGATTTTACCGGCATAGCCGGTTAAGGTAATATCCCCTTTTGTAAAAGGAAACGTAGTTGAGCTTCCATTGAAGTAATAAAACACTTTGGTGTTTACAGACAAAATATAAGGTGTATTGGCATCGATGGGAATATTCACCACCAGGCTGTCCTTCCATCCATCAGCATGCGTGCAGGCCAGTTGGTTACCCGCAATAATTGATTGATCAGTTACTTTCCAAAGCGTAACACGATACTCGCCGGATTGAGGCAAATGCAGTTTCAATGTTTGGATATTCCCTTTTACTGCCGATTTAAAGGCAACCCCCAGTTCGTAGGTTTGGCCGTCAGAGGCAGCCGTTGGATCGGCTTCTTTAATCAACTGTTCTACCGTGCCTTGCTGCACAGGTATTACTGCCGGTGGCTTGCCGGTTTCTTTTTTACAGGAAAAAAAAGAGGTCAGCAACAATGCCGCGGTTACAGATAATGCTATTTTTTTCATGGCGTTAAGTTTTAAATTGTTTGAAAAGTGTTTTCCTGATAGTCGCAATCGTTAAAAAAAGGGAAACAAAAAATAACAGCAGGAAAAATGGAGTTAACATAAATAACACGCGAAGTGCTACCTCAACGGGTGTCATTCTCCTGCTTTGAGGTACAACTATTGTTCTTTCAGCCGATCACAATCCAGTTACGCAATAAGTCGTAATTTTAGCGAAAACTATCTGCTGGCTTTTGTTGTATAAAAAATATCCATGGTTTCAAATCTAGGTTCCGCTGCTGTTCCCCCGGGTTATTTGAGTAATCAATATTCGTATGATGAAATGCTGGGCAAAGACGGTCATCTTCGTCCCCACTGGGACGCTTTTTTTAAATCGCTTAACCAGCTGGGCAGTGGCGAATTACAGAACCGCAACAGCGAAATTTCCCGGCTGCTGAAGGAGAATGGTGTTACCTACAATATCTACGGCAACAGCAAAGTTGATAACCGCGACTGGAATATGGATGCGGTACCTTTCCTTATCAGTAAAGAAGAATGGGAAATTACCGAGGCGGCACTTATACAACGTGCCAGCTTGTTTAACCTGTTGCTGCAGGATATTTATGGCGAACAACAACTAATCAAAAAAGGCATCATTCCATTGGAACTGGTGTACAATCATACCGGCTTTTTGCGGCAGTGTGCCGGCATTAAACTACCCGGAAAACACAGCCTGGTATTGTATTCAGCCGATATGGCCCGCAGCCCGGATGGTAAATTGTGGATCATCAGCGACCGCACGCAGGCACCTTCCGGCTCTGGCTATGCGCTGGAAAACAGAACGGTGATGACCAGGGTTTTACCTGAGCTGTTCAATGGTTTAAAAGTGCGGCACCTTTCGCCTTATTTTGATACCATGAGTAATTCGCTGAATGAACTGGGCGCACGGCATCACCAAAACCCACGCATTGTAATACTAACACCGGGGCCGGGCAATGAAACCTATTTTGAACATTCCTATCTTTCTTCCAACCTGGGTTATACGCTGGTTCAGGGACACGACCTGATGGTGAAACATAATTTTGTATGGTTGAAAACTTTGAGCGGACTGGAAAAAGTAGATGTAATCATCCGCCGTGTGGATGATATTTACTGCGATCCGCTGGAACTGAAACCCGACAGCCAGTTGGGCGTAGCGGGTTTGTTGCAGGTTATCCGCAGTGGCAACGTTAGTATTGCTAATCCGCCAGGGAGCAGCATTTTAGAAAATCCGGGGCTGATGCCTTTTCTGCAAAACGTCTCAAAATACTTTTTTGGCACCAGCCTGCTGATGCCTACCATTGCCAGCTGGTGGTGCGGACAGCCTAAAGAAATGAAATATGTTCTCAACAACATTCAATCGCTGGTAATTAAAAGAATTTACCGCGGCATTAATAAAAGCACTTCTGTTGACGGAGGCAGTCTATCCGCCGCCAAATTAAATGAGCTGAAACAACAGATCATTAAACACCCATTTTTATTTGTAGGGCAGGAAAAGATTAACCTGAGTTCAACCCCTTCGCTGGTGAACGGCAAAATGGAACCACACAAAACAATTTTCAGAAGTTTCCTGGTGAGCAACGGCGACAGCTATACCGCTATGGCCGGCGGCTTGAGCAGAACTTCTTCTGACGCGTTGAACTTCATAGTATCCAACCAATCGGGCGGACAAAGCAAGGACACCTGGATTATTTCTCCGGAGCCGGTGCAATCAATTATACTGCCGAAGAAATTCACTGAAAAAGCTGCTGTCGCTTCCAACGGAGGAGTATTGCCGAGCAACACTGCCGAGAATCTTTTTTGGGTGGGCCGGTATACCGAGCGCTTACTGGGCAACGCCCGTTTTCACCGGACAGTTATTCAGACAATTGCCGAAGGTAACAGGCTGATGATGGAAGCCGATGTACAGGCCGAACAGGTGTTGTTAAAAGCGCTTACACATTATACATCTACTTACCCGGGATTTATAGATGAAGAAGACAAAGACAATGAAGAAAAATTAAAACAGCCCTGGCCTGAAATAAGGGATATCCTGTTCAACGAAACAAGGGCGGGCAGTTTAAAATACGATTTTGTATTGTTCATCCGGGCCGTGCATGCGGTAAGAGACCATTGGTCAACCGATACCTGGCGGGTATTGCGGGGTATGGAAGAAGCCTGGTCAACAATAAAAGACCCTGCTACCACAGGACATCTGAAAATGCAGCATATACTGGATAGCCTCGTTACTTCGGTAGTGGCATTCATCGGGTTGAACAGGGAGAGTATTTCCCGGGAGCAGGGCTGGCTGATGCTGGATATGGGGCGTAAAATGGAACAGTGTCTTTTGCTTACGAGTATGTTGCGGGCAACACTGGTAATTAAAAATGATGACCTGGTTGATTATAAATTACAGGAGGCCGTGCTGGTGAGCAACGAATGCCTTGTGAACTTCCGGTACAAATACCGCTCGCTGATACAATTGCCGCTGGTACTGAATCTGATGATTTTCGATCCGAATAATCCAAGGGCATTATTGTACCAGTTGGACAGGTTAAAAAAGAGTTTGGCCAATTTGCCAAAAACTACCGAAACAACCCTGGCGGCGCATGATTTGTTTATTATCGAAGCCTACCAGCTAATTCACAGCGCCAGCAAAGAAAAGTTATCCCTGCCGGATGAAGCAGCCGGGCAATATTTAAACCTCGATGCGTTTTTATCTGACATGTATGATATATTATCAGGTATACAAAACGCGGTTTCTAAAACTTACTTTGTACATGCCCAGTCACAAAAACAATTGTTTACAACAGATACACCCGAAGGGGATTTTTTTGAATAAGTCGACGGGTGTAACTGTCGTCTTAAAAATTACATCGCCACTATTTTCAGCAACCCTAAAACGTTATAAGAAAGGTTTAAATCAATATACAGATGTACCACAGGGTTATTCATAAAACAGACTATATATACCAGGAAGCGGTGAGCCTTTGCCATAATATTGTGCGCCTTACGCCCCGCAGCACCAATAAACAATTCTGCAAATCATCTGTGATTAAAATCGTTCCGGAACCGGATGTACTGATTGAATACGAAGATTTTTTTGGTAATAAACTGGTTTATTTTACCATAGAAAAAGAACATAAAAAACTGAGTGTACATGTTACTTCGGAAATAGAAAAATTATTGCCGGCAAATGAGCGGCCACCGCAAAACAATCCTGTAACCTGGGAGGAGACCTGCCTGCTGACGGCAGCCTCCGCCAATGGTTTAACAGATGTAAAACAGTTCATTGCCTCCACCCCTATGACGGAAGCGGATGATGCCATTGAAGCGTACGCCAAAGAATCTTTTCCGCAAGGCCGGCCGTTGTATGAAGGATGCAAAAACCTGATGAACCGCATCTTTGCCGACTTTAAATTTCAGGCTGGCTTTACTACTATCTCAACGCCCCTTTCGGTAGTGATGAAAGAAAGAAAAGGTGTTTGCCAGGATTTTGCACACCTCGCCATTGCCTGCCTGCGTTCACTCGGTTTACCTACCAGGTATATCAGCGGTTATATTGAAACTATTCCGCCGCCGGGTGTTGAAAAACTGGTCGGCGTTGATGCTTCCCATGCCTGGTTTGCTGTATACATTCCCAACAGTGGTTGGGTAGAATTTGATCCCACCAACAACCTGATTCCGGATAACCAGCACATCGCCATCGGCTGGGGAAGAGATTATGCAGACATTACGCCGCTAAAGGGTGTAATCATGAGCAGTGGTAAACATGAGTTGCGGGTATCTGTTGATGTCAGACGAGTCCGTTAGTGTTTCACGCAAAGAAACAAAGTAAGATGAGAACCCAAACTTATTTTTTGAAAATTCCTGCATAAAGTTGGCGCCAATTTTTCAATTGATTTTATAGCCTATGTCTTATTTAAATTAATTGACGAAAGAAATCGTTGTACCTGTTGTAATGGTTGTTTCGTTGCGTGAAATTAAAAATGGAATAATTATTGGCTGAGGCGGTAATAAAAAAAGTAATGAAATTATATACCTGTACCAGTTGTGGTAATCCCATTTATTTTGAAAATTCAACCTGCCTGCAATGCAGTCATGCACTTGGTTTTGATGACAGTAAGTTTAAATTGGTGGCGCTGGAAAACAATCAAAATGCCTATTCAGAAGTTAATAATAAAAACCAATTATACCGCTACTGTTCCAATGCGGTGATGGGTACCTGCAACTGGCTTATTCCTGTAAACAGTGTTTCACCATTTTGTACAGCCTGCGAATTAAACAGAATCATCCCAGAACTTAACACTGCTGATAACCAGGCTAAATGGAAGCGAATTGAAGTTGCAAAACACCGGCTGGTGTATTCGTTACTGCGGTTGCGACTGCCCGTGAAGGCTAAGCAAAACCCTGATGATGCGGAAGGTATTGCCTTTGATTTTATGGCAGATGTTTCCCCGGAAGAAAGAATTATGACCGGTCATGATAATGGTATCATTACGCTGAATATTGAAGAAGCCGATGAAGCTGAACGGGCCAGACACAAATCAGAACTTGGTGAACGGTACCGCACGCTGCTGGGGCATTTCCGCCACGAAATTGGTCATTATTACTGGGAAATATTGATCAAGGACAGTCCTTACCTTGAGAAATACCGGCAACTGTTTGGCGATGAACAAAAAGACTATGGTGAGGCATTGCAGACGTATTATGCCAACCAAACCCCTGCCAACTGGAATGATGCTTTTATTAGTCCATATGCTACGGCGCACCCGTGGGAGGACTGGGCAGAAACATGGGCGCATTACATGCACATGATGGATACGCTGGAGACCGCGTGGTCGTTTGGCATAAACATACAACGGCCCGAAATTAAAACCAGCATCAGCAATGATCCATATAGTGAATCTAATTTTATCAATATTATCAACCGCTGGTACCCGCTTGCTTTCGCTGTAAACAGTCTAAACAGAAGCATGGGCCATGCAGACTTTTATCCCTTTGTAATTTCAGCACCTGTGGTGCAAAAATTACAATTTATCCATGAAGTATGTGGTGTTGGAAAATAAATAGGCATTAATAAAAAGTGCGGTTCCTGTAAAGCAGACCGCACTTTTTTAATTTTGACTTTTAAATTTTTAATTCTGCACAACCTGTTTTCTTAACGATTCTACAATTCCTGCGAGGCTTTGCAAGGCGGGGTTGGTAGGCATAATACCGTTTTGCCCTGCACCTTTTACCAGGTCCGTTTCAAACGAATCAAAATCATCGTTCATTGCTTTACCATTCATACGGGAGTTTTGAGCCGGATCGTGCGCTGCCACCATGTTTTTACCCCCATAGGTAAAGTTTTTTGCGCCGGTTCCTACGGCTACAAAATCGCTCAAATTTTTACTCAATGCTGCAAAGCCGGACGTATTGCCACTGGTAACCTCCATTAATAAAACATTGAAAAACTTGTTGATGTTGGTGTCAGCGGCAATCACAAAAATGGAGCTGTCTACCACAGAACGGATGGTAAGGTATCCCTGTTCAATTTTGGCAGAAGAATTTTTAGGATCAGTAACCATTGTTGTTCCACCCAATGAATCATACAGGGTTGGCTTTGTAACTACCGGTGTAGTTTTATCGTCTTTCTTACAGGACTGTATCATTACAGTCGAAATTGCTAAACCCATTGCTATGGATAAAAATGCTGCTTTTTTCATGATTGTTTTTTATTTGATTAAAAGATGCGTTTAAAAAAGGTGACGGCTTTATAGGTGGACGAGGTGGCCGCAACAGGGCATCCGTTTTTCATTTCTTCTTCGCTGGGCATATAGCGTGAAGCAGCAAGGTTGAAGTTGTTTTTAAAATCATGTTCAATTTGTGTAGCAGATGTTTTTACCGGGTAAAATGTAAAAACCAATATGCGGGTGGCGGGATTGATAAATACATGATCAATTCCGTTTTGTACATTCATCCAGCCTGCTATCTTATCCGCCTGCTCTTTACTGATATTTTCTTTAAAGTCAATGCGGGCCATAATTTTTGTATGTTCATCAGGGGCCTTGGGCCTTGTAACGATATAAATATGCACGCCCAGCACCAATACCAACACTAAAAAAATGGAGAGGGTACCTAACAGGATTTTTTTAATCAGTGGCTTTTTCATAATGAATGTTTTACTATGTTTTATTATCAGGTTAAAGACGGTATCGATAGTAATTACGACAATTTGATGACAATGGATTTCAACGAAGAAAAAAATATTTTTGATAAGTAGGCTTTACCGAAAACCAATCAGACTAAATGGTTTTGGATACGTTACGAATAGTAGTAAAGACAATAAAAAAATACAAAGGCTGGTATGTAATACTAATGATCAAGGCTTTGCGAAAAAATAATTTCTTATAATGCCGGGAATTGATGTGATTGGTAGTATATGCGATTGCACCATCGCTTTTGATAAAATAAAATCGCAGGTTAATATGCACCGGGAGCAACTGTATACAAGGTTCCGGGTACTGGTAGAAGAAGTGATTTGGTTTATAAACTTCAAATGCTGCAGGAGTTAAAATATAGCCGAGCCGGCAGAAAGCGCCTCCTTTGTTACGGTAAATAAAGATTCACAATACGGCCCTGTTTCTGCGTGGGTGCTAAAACAGTCAGGGAATCATTCTGCAATATCAGCACTTTTCCTTCTGGCTTTAAATCCCAAAGGCTGCCGGTAAAAAAAACGTTGAGCCCATTGTGAATTCCTGATTGCGACGCACGGCTTGTTATACTGTACCTTGTCCACGCATCACCTTCTGTAATTTTGTTATACAAAGTGGTATCAGCAAATTCTGCGGAGTTTGTAAAACTTTTATATCCGGTCCAGCGGGTATGCCAAATGGAATCTGTTCCGCTAAGGGAAGGTATCATAACAAAATTAACTTTGCCGGCAATACGTTTATAGGCTTGCGGAAACAAGCTGCCTGCACAAATCAGCAGGCCCATCCTGCTCACCCTGGTGGAAAAAATGGGTTTTTGATCTGTATTACCGCATGTTGAAAATATTTGTTCATCATCTACCGGAAATACCTTTTTTACAATGGGTGGGATAATTTTTCCATTGGGGCCAAAAACAACTGAGGTATTGTAAATTTTCCCGTTGGGCGTTACCTCCAGGTGGCCGTCAACGTTAATGGAAACATCTGGCAATGCTATGGAACCTGCCGCTATCACGCAGTTGTACTCTTTGGCAAGTTGCGAAAAAGTAGTTTCATAAATTGCACACATTTGCTTAGCCTTCATACTAAATAAGGCATATTTTCTTTTGTCTGCTGCGGGCGCATTGCAATAGTTCACAAAAAATTTGTACAGGTTTGCAATAACCAGGATTGTCATCGCAGCGTCTACTGAAGGCTGCGAGTAAATTTCGCTTTTTTCGTTGGCCGTAACCAGCCATGTACCAATATACTCCGGCAATACTACTATTGACCGCGGAGTAATTTTATGTTCCTTTTTTAAAGCCTCAAAATATTTTCGAAGGCAGCTTTTAAAGCTTGAAGCGGTTGAATAATCGTAAGTAGATAAATAAGGCTGCATGCCAATGATATTGCCTTTACCGTAGTCTGAGCCAATTTCCGTGTAAGCCAATCCATTCTTGTAAAAAGAATAAGTATCTGCAGTTGATGTCCTTTCTTTTACACGGTCCATCTCGGCCCAGATATTATAAGCGGTAAGCAATACCAAAACAAACACTCCTGAAAATACAATAAATGTTTTCATGAACAATTCGGTGGCTATTTAACCTTGTTTTAAGAAATTTCTTGCTGTGTAGGTGAGTATGGCAAAAATGGAACCGATTGTTGAAGATAAACAAAAACTATTTCGGCTAGGATGTTGTTTTGAGAAGCCAATGATTACAATCAAGCGAATGAAATAGCTGTAATCTGCTATTAAAGACAGAATGAAATTATTCATTTACAGTTATTTACAGTAGCAGAAACACCTTTCAAACTGGTGGGGAAAAAATTACGCAGTGATTGAAATTTATTTTGAAAAAAATCCGGCAATGATTGAAGCCAGCCGGCATAAGGCTGCAACTAATTATTGTTTATAGGCTTCTTTTAATTCCAGCATAATAGTTTCAACAAAAGCATTGTAATTTTTATTGGGATTAATATCTTTTTCAAACATCTCCAATTTCTTTACAATAAATGGCAGGTAGGTAAACCCTCCCTTCACATTGCTCCTTATAATTTCTTCTGCGTGGCTGGTATCGCCCAATTGCCTTGCAATGATCACTTCGCCTGCTCTTACAAAATGTTCATACAAGCTCTGTATCCAGTTGGTATACGATTGTTTGCGCATCGCATCCTTTATGGGCAGGTATAAATATTCGGTTGACTTTTTCAGTTCCTCCGGCAACTGATCGATGGCGCTGTTTACAAAGGAATGCCCAAACTCGTGCACCGACAATCCCTGTATCCTGTCAGGATAATCAAAACCAAGATCCAAATGCCCGGGATCAAACGACTGAAAACTGAAAGGCGCAAAGGCATTGTAAATGCTTTTGGTGATGGCGTTCATTTTGCCATAGCCGGAGCTGGTAATTAAATTCATCACCGGCACCAGGTTATAGTCGTGAAAAGATTTGTTGTAAAAATTTTCCATGGTCAGTATAAATTTGGAAGAAGGCAGGTTCTTTTCAACATCCATTTTTGCACGCTGAAAATTGGACTTATTTTCTTCCATCCATTTTTCAAAATGGATAGCTTTATAAAAGCTGTTGAACGAATCTAAAAAGGCTGTGGCAATGAGCCTGCCTGCTGCTGCATCACCATTACCTGAAAAAGCAAGTATGGTTTCTTTATTGGTAGTGCTGTTCAATTTTGCATTGGGTACTTCGTCCACCTGTTCCAGCAAGCCAACAAAAAAGTCGTTATAAAATTGTTTAGCCTGGTATTGCCTGTACAGCTGCATCATGGCACAACTGTCAAATACTTTATAGCGATGGTAATTTTTCCACGCCATCAAATTCCAATCCTGCCAGGTAGTTTTCTTATTGTCAATTACTACAGAATCGGTGAGCTTTTCCAGGTCAGGTCCCATGTCCAGCTGCAGCATTAAACCAAACAATTCCAGGTTGGTGTTGCTGATTACATTGATTTTTTTCGCTGCAACGGTCTTATAGTTTAACAACAGGCTTCCATCTGCATGATCGCCTTTTATTTCAATACTGTGTGGAGCTGTTTTGTCTGCAGTCAGCTGAAGCAAAATGGTGTCATTCTGTGGCGAGAGTTGCCTGCTCCAAATTGTATTGCTTCCTTCTTTTACTGCCAGTTGTAAATTACCCTGTGTCAGCTGCACGGAGTAATGAATAAAAATAATGTCGCCTGCTGCGGCATTAAACGTTACAGCGTCAGTCTTATTGAAATTGCTAAAGCTTTCATTCATTTGACCGGGTGTATTGCTGCTTCTAAAAGATCCGGCATAATGACTGCAGGAAGTAGTCAACATTAGTATAAACGAAAAGCACAGCGTAATTTTTTTCATCCAACAAGATTTAAACATTTTAAAAGTCTGCGTTGCAATATTATATTGAATAACACAGGCCCGCTTGTATAAAATTGCTTTTTTATCAGATGGTTCGGTTTATTAAAAATGCTGTTTATTCAGGTTGAACAAACCGGCTGGGGCTAATGCCAAAATACTTTTTAAAACTGTTTGTAAAATGGCTGGGATCGTAAAAGCCTTGTGAATAGGCTATATCAGTAAGTGGTATATTTTGCAGCAATAATTTTTTTGACTGGCCAAGCCGGTACAGCATAATATAGGTTTGAGGTGTAACGCCTTTTGCTTTTTTAAATTCCCGGATAAAATGAAATTTGCTCATGCAAAATTTCTTTGCCAGCCAGTCTGTATCAATGGGCTTGTTGGGATAAGCATCAATGATTTCGTCTATCCGGTAAAAAACGGATGCCCAGGAGTTTTTGGGATGCGGATCTGTTGCATGACCCGCCAGCATTTTAAAAGAAGTCTCCCATTTTTGAGCAGCTGTATTTTCTGTATTAAACAAATGCAGTAAGTTATTAAAAAGCGGTACGTCGTAAATCACCCTTTCTAAAGCCATTACCGGTTTGTTATTGGAAAAATGTTGTAATACTTCCGGGTTAACATAGATGGTTTTGTAACTGTAGCCTGCAGGGCTTAAAGAGAAATTACGATGCACTTCATTTACCTGCGTAATGCTGATGGTTCCGGCGGGGGCGATAAATTCCTGTTCGGTATTTTTCAATATTTCTGTTCCGTTTGTAATGAGCGATACACAAAAAAAGTCGTGAAAATGAAAAGGGAAATAATCGTTTTCATTTTCCGAAGAAAATAATTCCGTGTTATCAAAACATCCAACTCTTTTATATTGAAATGATGGCATGCCGAAATTTTAAATCAGTATGAATAAATCTATGCCCTGTATTTGAAGATACAAACTATTTAAAGCACGATGCAACATGAAGCTGAATTTTCATCTAAAATCAAAAAGGCTGAAAACATTTAAACAAAGAAGCTTGCATCTGAAAATAATCTGGACTAACTTTCAATAGCAATTTTCAAAACAGCTTGTATAATCAAAAAATCAGCTTCATGCAACAGCAAACAACACCCATCAACCGCAGAAATTTTTTACGCAATGCTTCACTCGCTGCTGCCGGTACCGCCGGTTTCAGCATGCTTTCTTTTGAAAGTTTTAGTAATCCCATGGAAGGCGAAAATCCCAATATTATTGGTCCGTTGCAGGGCTATTCGCCGCAGATAGGTATACTGGTTTCTATGATGACCTGGATAAGAGAATCCGTCGTTCGTGCGGCAAAAGATCTGAAGACAGAAGAACTTGATTTTTTAATGGACCCCAAAGCCAATACGATCGGGGCAATGCTTATGCACCTTGCAGCTACCGATACCGTATACCAGGACCTGACATTTTATAACCTGAAAGATTTCAGCGAAAGCAATCAAAAAAGGTTCGGCGTAGCCATGGAATTGGGAGATGAAGGTCGTAAACAAATAAAAGGCAACAACCTGGATTATTATTTAAGCACGTTACAGGAAGTAAGAGAAAAAACACTGGCTGAATTTAAAAAACGGGATGATAAGTGGTTTGCCCAGGTTGATCCTTCTTTTTTTGGTGGCAAACCAACCAATAATTTTTGCAAATGGTTTCATGTATGTGAACACGAAGCCAATCACCGCGGGCAGATAACACTGGTTAGAAAAAGGTTGCCGGGTGCGCCGGCCGGTAAAGAATAGCTTCGGTAGTCAATGGTGAGTGGTGAATGGTCAATAGGGAATCATCGGCCATTACAATTCAACAATCAACCGGTCACTTAACAATTATTAACACCCCGTTATCGAGTATATCAGTATTAATATTTTCGACCACAATAAAACTATTTATGGATACCCCTCCTTCTTCAGAAAAAATAATACTGCAAACCAATCAACAGTTGGTACAATGGCAAAACCGGTTGCTGCCCTGGATGATTGCTATGCCTACCCTTTTGATTGGTGCCTTTATAATACTTGGCACATTAAAACTGAACAACTTCGAAAAGTTTGCCTACCGGGGTGATGAAGAAAAAACCACATTGACCATTCCTTCGCCTTACGCCAACAGCACCGATTCTGCCTTAAAAAAAAGTGCGGATTATTTAAAATGGTATTCGCTGGTTAAGATGGAAGAATACAGCATCAACCGCCGTTACAACCAGGGTGGCGTATTGCTGATGTCACGCATCTACATTAAATACCTGGGCTTTTTTACTGGTATGATACTGGCCATTGTAGGCGCCGTTTTCATCATCTCCAAATTAAAGGAAGATGTAACAGAAATTGAAGGCAGTGTGGAGGAAAAAACAAAATTCAGGATGGTCTCGTCATCACCGGGTATTATTTTCGGCGTACTTGGTACCGCACTGATGCTGACGACAATTTTAACACACTCTGAAATCAGTGTAAAAGATATGCCCCTGTACCTGAATACTTACAATATTGCTGAAACACAAAAAACTATTAAAGCACCGGAAAAAGAAACCAAAAAAAGTAAGATCAATTCGAAAGCGGTGGATGATTTAATGATGGATACAGACAGCACAGGTAAATAACCATATTCTTCGTTTTTAAACTCAGTACAATGCGTTTATTTATTTTATTCATTGTTTGCATGGCGGCGTTGCCGCCTGCAGCACAAGCCCAGAAAAAAGTAGACCGCCAGTATTTTATAAACCTGCTGAATGCGGGCCAGTATGATAAAGTATTTGACTCCTGCACCAGGTTGCGAAAAGAAGTGTATGGCAAAAATGCGGTGGTGGATTATTTTATTGCCAAGAGTCTTTGCCTGGACGGATACAAAGACAAATCGGCTTATTGCTTTAACTGCATCATTAAAAACTTTAAATTATCCGGCGCAAAAAAAAGTTTTATACAGGAAGAAATAAATACCTGTACAGCACCTGCGGCAGAAGAAGCCGCAACGGTTGCAGCCTCGCCCGATTTTAGTTACATCAACAACGTATCTCTGCCAGAAGCCAGTGTTGGTGGAAAGATGGGTAAAGTGTATGACTGTTTTACACAAAACCAAACCATGAACTTAAGCAATATGGTGTCAACAACTGAACTTGAATCGCGGCTGTTTGCAATTAATAAAAAACCAGCAGCCATTAAAAAAATAAAAAGCATTACAGATGAGCGCTATAAAATTGATACCGGTGGCAGGTATGTCTTTGTAACGCTGAAAAAGTACCCGCTGGATAGCGTTAGCTACGCGGCCAGTCAGCTGGAAAAAGCCTATCGCTTTTTTGTAAGCTACTATGGGCTGCGGGCGCCTGATCAGTTGCTAACGGTATATATGCTGCGTGATCAAAATGCATTACGGCAAACTGCCAAACTGGTACACGGCATCATATTACCTGATCCCAATATTGGCTATTCCAACCTGTCTGACCTGAGCCTGCTTGGCATCGGCGATGCCAAACATCTCGGCACAATGTACCATGAGTTATTTCATTTGGTAGTACGCACCGACCTGGGTGATATTCCCGCATTCCTGGATGAAGGGATAGCTAGTCTGTACTCCGTAAGCAAATGGAAGAACGATACCCTATTGGGCGACTACCGGCCATGGCGGCTGGAAGAATTACAGGAAGCAAAACATGCTACTGATAAACAACTGCAAATTCCGCCGATGGATAAACTGATCAATTACAGCTGGGATGAATTTGATGGCGTGGAAACAAAAAATGTTTGCCAGGTGGCCGTCAACTACGCACTCTCCAATTTTATTATGATTTACCTGCAGGAAAAAAAGATGTTGCAGCAAATGGTAACCGCTTTCAAAAACCGGCCGTTTGTACCAGATGACCCTGCGAATGTAAAAACTAACCTGCAAATTTTTGAGTCGGTAGTGAAAGATTCCATCGAAAATTTCACTGCCCATTTTGACGACTGGTTTTCGAAATTGTACAATTTCAGCCTGTATAAGAAAAGCGCAGCTTCGGTCATTAACCCGGTAAGCATGGAGCAGCAAATCGACAACGCCTGGGCCTTATTTTATGAAACACAGGAGAAGGCATCCCGGTATATTGCAGCAGATAGTTTTAAGAGATTAGAAACAGAGCTGAGGACGATAGAGCAGGATTATCGTGCAGTTGGTGCACAAAGCAGCGCAATGAATGCAATGGCTAATTCAGCAGCCAATAATCCACCTGTGAATGAGCAGTCGAATGTGGTACAGCAAAGCGTGCCTGTTAATGACAGAACAGCGAAAAGAAATGCAGTACAACAAAGGCTGGAAGCCTATGACAAGAAATTACGCAAACTGCTTTTTGACCATATGCCTAAGACGGCAAATTGACTGGGCAAAGCTCAATGCTTTAATTTGTACAGGTTTTTTATTTAGCCGGCAATTAATAATACCTTCATGAAAATTCATTACATGCGATTCCTGTTTTTTATTGGCTGTTGTTTAGCAATACAATTTGCAGCCGCACAAACCGATTCTCTGGAATTACAATTTCCAACAGGTTCCGGTTATCTTACCTCATTTGACGGCACTAAAATTTATTATGAAGTGCGGGGCAATGGTAAGCCTGTTTTGTTATTGCACGGTTTTATTGTAAATGGCACTTCCTGGAAAAGGGCTGCACTGTATACCGGTTTGCTGAAAGCAGGCTATAAGGTAATTGTACCCGATATGCGTGGAAATGGTAAATCAGGTAAGCCGCACGATTCTACTGCGTATGATAATGACGCCGAGGCGAAAGACATAATGCAACTGATGGGATTGCTGAAGATTAATAAATATGGCGTGGTAGGTTACTCAAGAGGTTCGATTATAACTGCCCGCCTGCTGGTGCTGGATAAAAACGTACAGGCGGCAGTAATGGGTGGTATGGGAACCGACTTCACCAATCCGCTATGGCCAAGACGAATTATGTTTTACCAGGCGTTAATGGGGGATTCCATCCCGGAATTAAAAGCAATGGTAGGCTATGTACAACAGCAAAAACTGGATCAGCTGGCGTTAGCGTATCTGCAACGTTCACAACCATCTACACCGAAAGAGGTATTACATAAAGTAAAACAACCCGTACTGGTGATCAGCGGCAGCGAAGATGCAGACAATGGTTCAGCTGGCGAACTGGCAAAACTGCTGCCCAACAGTACACTGGCAACCGTACCTGGCGATCATAACCATGCGTCGGCTACCAGCGAATTTTCAAAAGAAGTGATACAATTTTTACAACAACACCGTTATTAGCAGGCATTTTATTTAAATTGGGACTTAGATAAAATGTCTCAACCGATCTTCCTGTATTTTGTGCCGATATAATCTACAAAATCCGGCTCCAGTCCCTGCTGCCGGATGAAGGTTTGAATTTGTGCCCGGTGATGAATAGAATGGTAATTTAATTGCAACGCTATATCCAGTGGCGTTGCAGCCCAGCGGCCCCCATCAAAACCAACAAACTCAACTTCTGTAGCTAATGCTGTCTCTGTCTTTTCAGCAATATAATCCACCCAAAGCTGCAGACTTTTGCTCCATTGTTCTTCCAGCTCAGTTATATTGTACACCGGCTCCCACCATGACATAGCGGGTGCCTTTGCATCCTGCATTATCCTGGCCATCCATTTATATTGCGAATTGATCAGGTGGCTAAAGAGTTTTATACTTTCGTCTTTATCGGTCAGCTCCATTATTTTCGCAAGTAGCTTTTTGTTGGTTACATCATTGTAACTAAAAGTGTCCAGTAAATATTCTTTCATCTGCATAAACAACAATCAAATTAAAGTGAGTGAATTTTTCATCAGCAGCACCCGGCGGTATTGCTATTTTTACAAATAAAATTAAATATAAATTGGCGGAACCGACCTGCTTATTATAAGTCAGGTATATGCAAAAAAGAAGCAGACTTTCGTCTGCTCTTTTCTTTTTGTATAACCAAAACCAATTGCACTTTTATTGAAGGAAAAAGCCAACCTGTAATGAAAAAATTTATTGTCCCTGTCCAAATTCAGGAGCCGGCTTGTCGTACCATACCCGCTCATTCGACAAGGTTAATACATCAATTACATTGGGTGTAAATCCTTGTGCTGTATATGCTGCGCTCCAATTAACACGGTTTACTTCTCCCGGATCATTGATCCAGAAACGGCGGGGGATTTTTTCTCCAAATGGCTCCCTTGGATAATAAGCAGAACCTGTTTTTGGATAGCCTGTTCTGCGGTCAAATACATAGGCTTCATTTGGCTGACGAATCAGGTTAAGATGCTGTTGTATATAAATCCGCTCCAGGTCATTTGTTCCGTTTAAAACAATATTGGGGTTATTTTGATAAGCCGCAATTTCTGTTGCACCGCTACCGGAGTAAGCCGTTGTAGAGCCTGCTGTAATGGCAATGGCATTCATCGTTTTGATGGATGCTTCAATGCCTTTATTGTACCAGGCCGCAGCATCGCCGGAGATATAGCCTTTCTTGATAAACTCTGCTATCATCAGGCAAGACTCTCCCGCACTTGCAAGTAATTCGGTAAAAGTGCCGGAAGTACTTCCATCCCAGCGGGGTGCATAAAAGCGGCGGTTAATGGTGGAGATCAGGAAATATTTATTCAGACCACCTGCATCAAAACCGTTGCTGCCGAAATATGCTTTTTGTGGTGTATTGGTCGTCCAGTCAATCGGGCCACCCTGGAACTGTATCAGGGGATCATTAATGTTGATAAAAGAAGGGAGTGTTTTACCATACTTGGTCAAGGTATCTTTAAAAGAACCCACCAGGCTGTTGGGATTAAAATACACCCCTATTCTTGGGTCATTTACCTTCTTCATAAAATCAACAATGGCAATACCGCCATACTTAATATCACGGTAATTGATGGCGCCGCCGGCTGCATCATAATTAACGTTTACATAAGTAAGGTTATCCTCCACGCTTTGTATCGGGCCAATTGCATTGGCCATTACTTCAGCTGCAATGGCGGCTGTTTTTGTTTTATCCTGGTTCTCGTAACGGGCTGCAATGCGCAGCTTTAATGTATTGGCCAGTTTTATCCATTTGTTCCAGTCGCCTTTATAATATACATCTGACGTACCGAAAGTTTTTGTTGTTGCCGTGCTGGGCTCAGACAATGTTGTAATGGCTGTGTTTAGCTGACTTAAAAAAGTTGCAAACAAGGTCTCCTGTGTATCAAATACGGGATTAAACACGCCTTCGTAGCGGCCTTTGATTGCTTCGGAATAAGGAATAGAACCATTTAAATCTGTCACTTTTATGCCCTGCATTACCTGCAGTATATAAGTGGTAGCGCCCATTTTTGCATAGTCTGCCGAATCTGCTTTTAAACTGATCTGCCTTCTTATTTCAAATAAATTAGGCAATACCTGTGAGTAAAAAACATTGTACCTGCTGTTGGCGTTGGAAGTTATTTCGTACGGGCTGGAAGTAAAATGCTGCGTAAAACGGAACAGCTGTTCAAAGCTTTCCCAAACCCATTCTGTACCATTCACCGCCAGCTGATCTTCCGCATAAGTAAAGAGAAATTTAGGATCGGGCGTTGTTACATTTGACGGGTTGGTATTAATCGTTCCAAAATCTTTTGTACAACCGGCACACAGCAGCAATACGCCCACCGTTGCCGCCAAAAGGTTGAATCTTAATTTATAATTTTTCATATAATTATTTTAAATTTTCCTTTTAATTAAAAGTTGGCCCTTAGTGAGAAAACCAGGTTTCTTGTCATTGGAAGAAACCCGTTTTCGCCGGAGTAGGCGGTATTGTTTGAGTTATTGGAAGCCGGGTTGAAGTTATACGGCAGTGTATTGTACAGGTACAACAAATCTCTGCCGGCAAGGCTCATGCTCATGCCTTTTAACCTTAATTTTTTAAACACTTTTTCTGTAAAAGCATAACTCAAAGCAACCTGGCGAAGCGATATCCAGGAACTTTTAACTACCCAGTAATCAGACACGCCGGTAGAAGCAGAACCATACCGGTAGCCAAACTGAGGCAAATGGGTAGGCTCTACAAAACCTTTGTTGTAAGCTTCTTCAAAGGTCATTCCACCTACATCCACACTGCTGCCGTCAGCTTGTGTAATGGTTTGTCCTTTATCAAATACGCCTTTAACAATAATGCCATCGTCGTAAGTAATGCCATCGTATTTGCTGGTCCAGGTAATGCCACCGTGCGCAGCATCACGTCCAAATAACGTGTTGGGGAAAACACCGGTATGTGTACCAAACCTGTAACTGGCCAGTACAAAGTCGCCGCCTATTTTTGCATCCAGCAATACATTTAAAGTAAAGTTTTTATAGCGGAAGGTATTGTCCCAACCAGTGCGGAATTTAGCATTGATATCACCTACATCCTGCCAGTAATTACTTCTTTGAGGAAAGGCTGCACGTGCATCACCTCTCCATCTTAAAATAGGCTGACCGGGTACAGAAGATGGGATGGAATTGATCTGAGATCTTAATGTGCCGTATGATTTTCCTACCACTGCCCAGGTACTTATTTCTGCAATGTCTGCACCAAGATTGTATTCACTTCTTCCAGGATACAGAGACACAATCAGGTTGCGGTTTCTTGAATAATTCAACGTAGTAGTCCAGGAGAAATTTTTAGTACTTACAGGCGTTGCATCAATTGCAATTTCAATACCCTTGTTTTGAATATTACCAGCATTGATCAGGATAGAACTTACTCCAGTTTCAACCGGGGCAGTTATATCCAGGATTTGATTTTTGGTGTTATCCTGGTAAAAACTAACATCCAGACCGATACGGCTTTTCAGGAAGCGAAGATCCACACCAATCTCTTTAGAGATCTTTCTAACAGGAAGTATATTTGGTTGCAATACCCTGCTGGAAGAGTAGGTAGAAGTGGGTACTGTTACACCGTTGGAATTGCTGAAGCCATTTAAAGCAAAACCGCCATTCAGTGAAAAAGGATCTGTATCACCACCCAATGCCGCTACGTTGGCTCTTAATTTACCAAAAGAAAACCAGTCTGGTAATTTAAAAGTTTCTGTAAATATCCATGAAGCACTTACTGCCGGATATTTATAAAAATTGTTGCCTGTACCATCTGAATAAGTCAATGCAGAAGACCAGTCACCCCTGAATGTACCCTGCAAAAAGAGCTGATTTTTATAAGCGATATCAGCACTGGCGTATACAGAGTTTAGTCTTCTCCTGTTAAGAATACCACCGTTAACAGTAGGTGGATTTACAGAATTCGTGATAAAGAAATTACCGGGGTAATTTAAACCGCCGCTTGTTGTGGCGGTGGAATACGTTGTTTTATAATCCTGCGATTCGGCACCGATATAACCTGAAATAGAGAGGTCTTTATTGAACTCTTTATTCATCATCAGCATCGCTTTTAAAAATTTGGATTCCTTGGTATTAAAGCCCTGCGAATAAGAACCTCCTGCAAAATTGGGCAATTCTCCCAGTTCTTTATTTTCTGATTTGCGGTAGATGTTATTGATATTTCCTTCCAGTACCAGCTTTGCCCAACTAGTTACATCGGCTGTTAGAGCGATCCTGCTGCGCAACATTTGTTCGTTCTGAAAATAATTATCGTTGTATAAATTAAACCAGAATCTTGACTCAGGCGCTTTGTTTGGCTCCGCATTGTTGGTAGGGTCGGGAGTGCCACCCAGTATGCTGGTATATTTATCAGGCTGCATCCAGTATTTGGTATCGTAGTTTCTTGGAAGCACCCAGGTATACATGTGGCCTATATTGTAAGAACCGAAGGCGTCAAGACCGCCTAAGCGGGGCGGGTTTTTTCCGGCAAAATCGGTATAGGCTGTGCTGATATCAATGTTTAACCGGTTGGTAATTTTATGCGTTACCCTTAAATCAAACGAGTTCTTTTTTAAAGTGTTATTCAGGTAAATACCGCGGGCGTCATTGTAATTATAAGAGAAGCGAAACGTGGAGCGATCGGTTGCAGCATCCAGTGCTACATTGGTATTGGTACCACCACCGTTCTGATATGCATCCAGATAGTTATTGGGATGTGGGAGGTATTTGGTCATGGTGCCATCATAGTTTCTTACGTCCTGGCCCAGCATTCTCGGACCCCAGTTTTCGCCTTCTCTTTGAATCTGGCGATCGATATAAGGTTGATTGGTAGCTGGATCAATCGGAAATATTTTGGTGGTCCAGTTTTGATCAGCGGTATAATTAGGATCCCTGTTATCGGTAAAAAAAGCACCTACACTACCGCCCCCAAATTCATTCTGAAAATCCGGCCCTTTGTATGGCTGAGACAGGTTGAGGGTTTGATTAACACTTACACCAATACCTTTACGCTGACTTCCTTTTTTTGTAGTGATCAGTACCACACCATTGATGGCTCTTGTTCCATACAAAGCTGCAGCAGCAGAACCTTTCAGTACGGATACGGTTTCAAAATCTTCCATGTTCAGGTTCTTCAGATCGTTACCAAAGTCACGGCCTTCACCAGCGAAAATATCATTGTCCATGATAACGCCATCTATAACAAATATGGGTTGGTTATTTTTTCCCAGGGTTGAGTTACCGCGGATGATGATTTTTGTATTTCCAAACAAGCCACCTGCACCCTGGTCGATCTGCACACCGGCCACACGGCCCTGCAAGGCGTTGATGGGATTGACTTCATTTGTCTTAGCCAGTTCAGATCCTTTGATGTTAGTTACAGAGTAACCCAGTTCCCGTTTTTGTTTGGTAATACCGAGGGCGGTAACGACCACTTCATTGAGGTCGCCGGTGGCAATGTCAAGCGTTACGTTCAGCTGGCTGGCATTTTGCGTATTCAGTTCTTTAGTGGCAAAGCCCTGCGAACTGATTACCAGTGTTGCATTTGGCTTGTCTACGCTGATGGAATAATGTCCGTTTTCATCGGTTACTACCGACTGGCGGGTGCCTTTTACATTTACCGTTGCAGCTGGAACGGCGGCTCCCTTGCTGTCTTTAACATCACCTGTTACTGTTCGTTTTACCTGGGCAAACAAAGTAAGGTTGCCAAATGCAAGGGTAAACAAGAATAGTAACAACCATTTTTGATTTTTCGTCATAGCAATTGTTTTAATTTTTAAAGAAATTCACAAGCTTAAAGAGAACAGTTAGTTAGAGGGCACGAGGGATAACAATTAGTTAACATTAGTACAAAGGAAAAGCTAATATGGTTCGTCACAAATGGAGTAAATCTTCATTTTAATGGATTATTTTACGATAATGATGGGTGGCTGGTAATGCAAAGGTTTGCGTAAAAACAGTCCCGCTGCAACACAAATATTATTGTAAGAAAAGTGATTGTTTAATGTTTAATTTGTCTATAAGGGATGAATAGTTACTGGCAATTATGAAAATGGTAAAAGAAAAAATTATATTTTAGATGACGGTAAACCGGTAGGTGGTTGTTGTATTATACACCTCGCCTGGAGAAAGTGCTGCACTGGGAAAATTGGAATGATTCGGTGCATCCGGAAAGTTTTGCGTTTCCAAAGCGATGGCGCCGTGTTGCAGATAGGGCACGCCCTGGACACCTGTGATGGAACCATCCCACCAGTTAGCTGTGTAAACCTGTATGCCCGGCTGATTTGTCAACACCTGTAACAACCTGCCCGAAACAGGCTCCTGTAATTCCGCAACTAATGAAATTGCCCCTGTTGAATTCTGCAACACAAAGTTGTGATCATAGCCTTTGTCGGTAATCAATTCATTTATATTTTGCCCGATTCTTTTGTACTCCCGGAAATCGAGCGGCGTATTTTCAACCGGTGCTATTTCTCCGGAAGGAACATTGTGCTCATTCTTTTTTGTATAATTCTTCGCGTTGATTTTAAGCAGGTGTTCATCAACAGTGGCATCGCTAAAGCCTGATAAATTAAAGTAAGAATGATTGGTTAAATTAATAATCGTCGGCTGATCGCAGGTTGCTTCGTATTGTAAAATCAATTCGTTGTTGGCATTCAGCGAGTAAGTTATTGTAACTTCCAATTTTCCCGGATAACCTTCCTCCATGTCAGCACTTGTATAGCTAAATGCAACGCCGGCGGCGTCTTCATCGCTGATTACATTTTTAACACGCCATACTTTTTTATCAAATCCTGCAATGCCACCATGTAAATGATTGGGGCCGTTGTTTACAGGTAACTGGTATTCCAGATTGTTGAGTGTAAATTTTCCAAACGCAATTCTGTTGGCGAACCGGCCGACAACACAACCAAAATAAGGATGTGAATTAAGGTAATCTGCCGGCCTGGCGAATCCACTTACAATATTTTTTTTATGGCCATTTTTATCCGGCGCAAGAACACTCATAATGGTACAACCGTAATTTGTAAAAGTTACTTCTACTGAATCATTGCTTACCACAAATGATAATACTTCCTCTCCGTTAATACGGTTTTCAGCTGGTGTACAGGTGATGGTTGGTTTAGCCATTGTTCGGTTATGTTCAGTGAAAATTCATTGTTGTTTCCAGCTCTTCCAGTGTTTGTCCCTTGGTTTCTTTTACTTTAAACAGCACAAATAAAAATCCCAGTAAACAAACAGCTGCATAAAAATAGAATGTGGCATCTTTAAATTTTTCAAATAAAACCGGGAAAGAAAATACGAGTATAAAATAAGCTGCCCACAAACACATTACTGCTACTGAAGTTGCTTTGCCCCGTACTTTGTTGGGAAATATTTCGGAGATCAATACCCAGGTAACAGGTGCCAATGACATGGCATACACGCCAATAGCAGCGAGCAAATAATAAGACACAACAGGAGATGCAGCTGCCAGTAATTGTACAATAATTAAATAGAGCACCGCCAGCCCGCCAAAGCCAATCAGCATCAATGGCTTCCGTCCTATTTTATCAACCAGTAACATGGCGGCAATGGTAAAACATAAATTTACACCTCCTATAAAAACAGTCTGCAATAACTGGTCATCCTGCGAAGCGCCGATACTTTCAAAAATTTTGGGTGCATAATTAAACACGGTATTAATACCCGACAGTTGCTGAAAAACGGCCAGCCCGATGCCAATCAATATAGCCGGAAATATTGCCTTTGAAAACAATTCCCTGTAGGTTGTTTTTTGCGTGTTATCGTGCAATGTGTTTTCTATTTCAATCATCGATTGGTTTGCAAATGCTGTTCCTCCAAACCTGTTCAATATGTTGAGCGCCGCTTCTTTTTTGCCCACCTTTATCAGCCATCGCGGACTTTCAGGTAGACCCAGGCTTCCCAAAAAAAACAGGGCAGATGGGATAACGCCCAGTCCAAACATCCATCTCCACGCATCATCGCCGTGACTTGCAAAAGAATAATTAACGAGGTTGGTAATTAAAATTCCGATTACAATCGTCAGCTGGTTCAATGCTACCATGCGGCCTCTTAAATGAGCCGGCGCCACTTCTGAAATATACATGGGTGATAACATGGATGCCATCCCCACACCAATACCAGCAGCAAACCTGGAGGCGATAAAAATATTGCGTGATGCAGCAAAGGCCATTGCCAGAGAGGATACGGCAAAGATGGCAGCGGCTACCAGCAATCCTTTTCTTCGACCTTTTTTCTCTGCAACTTCAGCGGCAATTAAACAACCAACAATAGCACCTAAGGCAAGGCTGCCCGTTGCGAAACCTTCCCAGTAGGCATCCAGGTTAAACTGCTTTTGGAGAAAAGGCAGGGCGCCTGAAATTACGGCAAAATCAAACCCAAAAAGATAACCGCCCAGGGCCGAAATAAAGGATATCCGCAGTATGTAAGTGTTGTTAAATTTAACCGGCAAGTTTTGCATCGTATAGTTTTGAGATCATTTTTTTGTGAATCAATGCGCCCTGGTGACTTTTATTAAGTGCCAATACTTCATTAAAATAGTTAGCGGCCGCTTCAGTATTTTCTTTTCCCAAACCCAGGCTGCCTAACCCCGCCAGGTAAAGGCAATGTATTTTATTCAGCAGGTTTAAATCTGCGTCAAAAACAAGCAAGTCGGGCAGCGACACGGCAAAGTAATCAATGTTGATTTCATCCTGCATATGCAGTTTGCCAAAGTTGATCAACCGGTTAAATATATCATTGGCCTTATCATGTTCACCCAGTTTAAGCCAGGCCAGCCCCTGGTAAAAAATTTTATCCGGCTGCGGATCATTGTAAAAAATGGCTTGCACCGGTTCACTGATTCCCCGGGTTGCTTTCTTAAAAAAGTGAAGGGCCGGTTCCTTTTTATCCAGGCAATCATATACTACTCCTTTCCAGTAGTCGATATCATTTTCCTGCGTACCGGGCAATTTTCCTTCTCCTAAATTAATTGGATACTGTTCAAGCGAATTCAATAATTCCAGCGCATCATTATACCTTCCTGCTGATATAGCAATTTTAGTGAGCTCCAGGTGACAACACAAATATTGGCTGATGACTTTACCTTCACCACCTTCCCAGGGATGAAATTTAAAACCAGCGATTAATTCTTTCGCTTTCTCATGCTGACCAAGCTGGTTGTAAATGGTAATTCGTTCCAGGTAAAGGTCTTCCCTGCTGCAAACCAGCGGCAAATATTTTTCAAGCAAAGTCAATCTTTCTTCTAAAGGTTTGTTTAGAGCCTTGTACAACTGGTCCAGTTCCATCAACACACGGGCATCCCTTCTATCCAGGCTAAAAGCCAGTTCCATAGCGGCCAGCGCCTTGTCTTTATCGCTTTCCTTATTAAAATAAGCGAGTGAAAGATTGCGGTGTACCGTAGGGAAAGTGTTTTGGATAAGCGCAGATTTTTCCCAGCAAGCAATGGCATCCCCGTACTGGCGTTTATCGTACCAGTAATTGCCCAGGTAATACAACGCATTGGCATCTGCTGGATTGATTGCGACTGCAGCTTGCAAAACAGTTAGATCTTCTACGCGGTTTGGAAATACAAACGCAGGGTTTGATTCAGCACCTGTTTTAAAATAATCATGCGCTTTGTTTTGATTGCCCGATTGCAAGGCAAACCATCCGAGGTAGTAATACACCAGGGTATATTTATCCTGTGTGGAATTACAATACAGCAGCAACAACGCAGCCGCTTCATCAAACAATCCTGCATGCGCATAGTCAAAAGCGTATTCTATATAGTTATGTACCCAGCCATGGGTCTGTTCGTGTATTAATGCCTTCGTCCTCCCCGCTTCAGTTTCATTATTGTTATTTTTTTGTAACAACATTTTTTCAAACAGGCAACCGATATTAAACGGATCTATCGTCAGCGACTCATCAATCAATTTTAGTGCTTCTTCATTACGGTTAAGTTTTCTTAAAATAAAAACAACTGCATGCCGTACAGAATGGCTGTGGTAATTTTTTACAAGTGACTGCCTGATATAACCTAGCGCATCTGCATATTTATGCTGAATGACTGCAATCCTTGCAAGATTGAAATAGCCCGCATGCTGCCAGGCATCGTTCCAAACGCTTTTATAAAATGCATCAAATGCATCTGCCCAATTTTGCTGCATTTGCAAACAGCAGCCTAAATTATAATACACTTCCCCATCATACGGATTGGGATTTCTTTCTGTCAATGTTGCCACCGCAGCCCTTAAATAGCTCTCGGCAGTTTTGCTTTTTCCCCTTCTTAAATACCAAAGGCCCATGGCGTTATTGCACCTGGCATCCCTGGCATCTCTGCGCAACGCTTCGGTATAATAATTTCTTGCATCAAAAGTGGCATGGCGATATTGTTCAATGTGCAGGCCTGTTAAAAAAAGTTGTTCATTGTTATCAATTTCCGCTGGCTTCTTTGCGGCCATTGCAGGAGCAGGAATAGCCGGTATCGCAGTTTTTGCTTTTTGATAACTGATCAGTTCCTCTCCGGAAATGCTATCCGTAACAATTACTTTGATGTCTTCTGCTGCTCCTTTAAAATAAAGTCGTGTTGTATAAATTTGTTCGGGCGAACAGATAATAGTTTCTGAAAAAAACGTATCCTCATCATTTTGCAATTAAATTCTAAGTTGTTCATAGTGGATGGTTACATACAATTTCACCTCAAGCTGCTTGCAGTTAAACGTAAGATTGATTGCTGCATTTTTGCTTGCATTTTTTACTTCGCCCACTTAGCTGTAAGG
>NZ_JAQBNR010000091.1 GCF_028288465.1 Ferruginibacter sp.
CGACGAGTCGTCGTCTGAGGACGACGGCACGCTGCCCCCCGACCGCTACCTCGACCGCGAGCTGAGCTGGCTGTCGTTCAACCAGCGGGTGCTTGAGCTCGCTGAAGACGACAACGTTCCGCTGCTCGAGCGCGTGAACTTCCTGGCGATTTTTGCGAGCAACCTCGACGAGTTCTTCATGGTGCGGGTTGCGGGGCTCAAGCGGCGCATTGCGACCGGGCTGGCTGTTCCGACCAACGTCGGTCGCAGCCCTGGCCAGGTTCTGGCCGACATCGGACGGGTGGCGCACGAACTCCAGGACAGGCACGCCCACGCGTTCCGAGACCTCGTAAAACCGCTGCTGGACGCGGCCGACGTCCACATCGAGACCTGGGCCGACCTCGTCGAGGCTGACCGCGCGTTGCTCGACGACATCTTCTCCCGGCAGATCTTCCCCGTGCTCATGCCGCTCGCGGTGGACCCAGCCCATCCCTTCCCCTATATCTCTGGCCTGTCGCTCAACCTGTCGGTGCGGGTGCGTAACCCCAAAACGTCGCGCGTCGAGTTCGCACGCATCAAGGTGCCGCCGCTGCTCCCCCGGTTCGTGCAGCTCCCGGATGACGGCTCGGGCCGCCTGCGCTTCATCCCCCTCGAAGATCTCATCTCCAATCACCTCGAAGAGCTGTTCCCCGGAATGCAGATCCTCGAGCACCACGAGTTCCGCGTCACCCGCAACGAAGACGTCGAAATCGAAGAGGACGAGTCCGAGAACCTCATTCAGGCGCTGGAGAAGGGCCTGCTCCGTCGGCGCTTCGGGCCGCCCATCCGTCTCGAAATCAGCGACGACATGGATGCCATGACGCTCGACCTGCTCATGCAGGAGCTCGACATCACCGAGCAGGAGGTCTACAAGCTCCCTGCGCCGCTCAACCTCGGCGGACTCTTCGAGGTCTTCAAGATCGACCGGCCCGCCCTGAAATACCCCAAGCGCCTTCCGTCGACCAGCACGGGGCTCGTGCCGACCGACCCGACCGAAGTGCCGGACATCTTCGCGTCGATCACGCGCAACGACATCCTGCTTCACCACCCCTACGAGTCATTCGCCACCAGCGTGCAGACGTTCCTCGAGCAGGCCGCCGCAGACCCGAACGTGCTGGCCATCAAGCAGACGCTGTACCGCACCAGCGGCGACAGCCCCATCGTCGAAGCGCTCATTGACGCTGCGGAAGCCGGCAAGCAGGTGCTCGCGCTGGTGGAGATCAAAGCGCGATTCGACGAGACCGCCAACATCAGCTGGGCCCGCAAGCTCGAAAAGGCCGGCGTCCACGTGGTCTACGGGCTCGTCGGGCTGAAGACGCACTGCAAGCTCGCGCTCGTGGTGCGCCAGGAGAAGAACGGCGCCCTCAAGCACTACAGCCACATCGGAACCGGCAACTACAACCCGAAGACCAGCCGGATCTACGAAGACTTCGGGCTGCTCACCGACAGCGACACCGTCGGCAAAGACCTCACCCGGCTGTTCAACGAACTCTCCGGGTACGCCATCGAGAAGAAGTTCAAGCGGCTGCTCGTCGCGCCGCTCCACCTCCGCAAGGGCCTGCTCAAGCGCATCCAGCAGGAGGCCAGCAACGCGCGCAAAGGGCTGCCATCGGGCATCCGCATCAAAGTCAACGCCATCGTCGACGAGGCGATCATCGACGCGCTCTACCGGGCGAGCAACGCCGGGGTGCCGATCGACATCGTGGTTCGCGGCATCTGCTCGCTCAAACCGGGACAGGAGGGGTACAGCGAGAATATTCGCGTGCGCTCCATCCTCGGGCGGTTCCTCGAGCACTCGCGGGTCTTCAGCTTCGTCAACGGAGGTGACCCGCAGGTCTTCATCGGCAGCGCCGACATGATGCACCGCAACCTCGACCGCCGGGTCGAGGCGCTCGTCCGACTCACTCTGCCGGAACACCTGGAGCAGATCGACAGCATGTTCGAGCTGTCCCTCGCGGAGACAACCGCCTCATGGTGGCTCGACGGAACGGGCGTCTGGACCCATCACGCCACGGGCGAGGACGGCAAACCGCTCGCAGACAGCCAGGAGGTCATCGCGTTGGAGATTTCCGGCCGCAAACGATCGAGCAAGCTGCGATGACGACGCTGGCATCCGAACCGGTCCTCGCCGCAGGCGCCGTCGTCTGGCGGGTCGTCGGCGGCAAGGTGCGCATCCTGCTCGTTCGTCGCACGCAGCACAAAGACGTCTCCCTGCCGAAAGGCAAAGTCGATCCGGGCGAAACGCTGCCAGAGACGGCCGTCCGCGAAATCTCCGAAGAAACCGGACTCGTCGTGGGCCTCGGCGCGCCCATCGGAACGGTCGAGTACCCGCTCCCGAGCGGTAGGCAGAAGATCGTCTACTACTGGTCGGCCGAGGTGCGAAAGAAAGCGATAGCCGCATCGACGTTCCGGCCGAACGCCGAGATCGCCAGCCTCGAGTGGGTCTCCCTCAACAAGGCGGCCAAGCTGCTGAGCTACCCACACGACGTCGAAATCGTGGATGCCTTCGCCCAGCGCTACGCCGAAGGGCGGGCACGCACGTTCGCGGTCATCGTCCTGCGGCACGGCAAGGCGGTTCCGCCAGAATCCTGGGACGGGCAGGATGCCACCCGCCCCCTGCTCGAGCGCGGCACCGCCCAGGCCGCCAGCGTCGCCCTCGGGCTCGCCGCCTACCGTCCGCGCAAGATCATCTCCAGCACGGCCGCGAGGTGCCTGGCCACCGTCGCGCCGCTGGCGCGCCTCACCGCCCTCGACGTCACGCCGTCGGATGCCATCAGCCAGGACTTCTGGGAGGCCGGGACCTCAGACGCGGCGACCGTCATCGCCAAGCGCGTACGGAAAGGCACCACCGTCGTGCTGTGCAGCCACGGTCCGGTCATCCCCGACCTGATCGAAGAGCTGTCGCGCGCCACCAATACGCCACCGACGACCGCATTCCTCGCGATGGGGCAGCTCGAACCCGCCGAGTACTCGGTGCTGCACATCTCGACCGACCATCCCACCTCAGGAATGGTCGCGTTGGA
>NZ_JAQBNR010000027.1 GCF_028288465.1 Ferruginibacter sp.
TGGAAACAGGGATCATTGATAAAAAAATTCACCGCTGGTGGAATAGCGGTAGAACTACTGGCAAGGCTGGTGGAAAAATTAAGCGATGCTTATGTTGTTGAATTAAGCTGGCAACCTGCCGGTATGAGCTTTGCAGAGGTGATCGCCTGCATGGGAGAAATTCCCCTGCCACCCTATATAAAAAGAAAAGCAGAAAACAGCGATACAGAAAGATACCAAACTATTTACGCAGCACACGACGGCTCCGTTGCAGCGCCCACAGCCGGTCTTCATTTTACTGACCATGTTTTTACTTCATTGAAAGAAAAGAATATTCAAAAGGCTTTTGTAACCCTGCATGTAGGGGCAGGTACTTTTAAACCCGTTAAAGCCGGTACTATGCAACAGCATGAAATGCACGCTGAATGGCTGGACGTAACGGCAGACCTTCTAAAAGAGCTTATTAAAAATGTTGATAATACTATTATTGCGGTGGGCACCACATCTTTGCGGACGCTGGAAAGCCTTTACTGGATGGGCGTTAAAACAATCTTATTTCCTGAAATTGCTGCAGAGGAGCTGGGCGTTAGGCAATGGGAAGTGTACGAACATCCACTGGCTGGCGTTTCAATAACAGCTTCAGCAGCTTTGCAATCTTTATTGCAATGGATGAATAAAAACAATCATAAAAATCTCGTTGCAAAAACACAGATACTGATCGCACCAGGTTATAAATTTAAAATAATAAAAGCACTGGTAACTAATTTCCATCAACCGCAATCAACGCTGTTATTGCTGGTTGCAGCAGCCATCGGTAACAACTGGAAAAGCATATATGATTATGCGTTACAAAACGATTTCAGGTTTTTAAGTTATGGAGATGGCAGCCTGATTTTTATAAATCAATTTTAGAATGTTATGGTTGAATGGTAACTTTAGTACCTACCGGAATGTAGCTGAAAAGATCTTTCATTTCAGTGTACTTTACAGAAATACAACCATCCGTCCAGTTGTAAAAATTATCAATGGTCCATTCTTCCTCGGGCCTGGTTGCATGTATCGCAATACCTTCACCAATCTTTGCAGTTTTTGGTATAAGCCCTTTTTGTTTACGTTCATTAAAACGCTGGTAGTTGATTGGGGTAGGGTAATCCAGTAAAAGCTCGGGGCCCCATTTGGGATGTATCTTTTTTAAGATTATTTTAAAACTGCCGTTGGGTGTTTTCCTGTCTCCTTCTTTCATCTTATCACCTAAATCTTTGCCACCAAAAACAACAGGATAAGTGGCATACCAGCCATCTTCATCAAATACTTTTAATTCATAATCACTTTTATCAATAATTATGTAATAAGGGTTGTCAGTGGTATCTGTAGTACGATGTTTTTTTATATGACTTGTGGTAGCAGTTATTTTATTTTTAGCGACAGGCATAAACGCCATCAACGAAACAAGTGTACATCCACCACCGAAAATAAACACCCACTTTTTATTCATACAATTATTTAATTTGATAACAACAGTCAAACGACATGCCGGTTGATATTATTTCATTTACCTGTGGAACATTAACAAATTTATAAATAGACGCAAAAAAAAGCCACCCGTTTAACCGGATGGCAAATATAAAATAAAGTAATTTTTTTACCAGTTGCTTAACCTTATTCCTAATGTATAAGGCCGCATATCCATTTGATTTTTAAATATTGATTTTGGGCTGTAAGAGCCATATAATCTTACCGGGCCGAGGCCAATTTCGGCGATATAGGAAAGTTTAAATTGTTCCAAATCATAATCTCCTTTGTTTTTTTGCTTGCCTCTTTGTGAACTGATTTGCTTGTTGCGCTGTCCGTAAAGATAACCTGCACTAATACCTGCACTTAAACTAACGCCTTTTTTATTATCACCGGGGTTAGTGGCAAAATTGAGCATCAGCGGAACAGTAATATAGTCAGCTGCCAGTTTGTTTTTAGAAAAACTAATGGAGTCCCTTATCACGTAAGCATTGGGTATTGACACATTGGAAGAATAAGGAGAAATGCCTGGTTCTTTAAACGAAATATTGGAACGAAAACGATAATTATTTAATTCCAGCCCCAACCCGTATTTTAAATTAACATGATGCTGAATCAGGTTGAGCCGCTGCATAAAAAGCCATAAATTAACATCCACACTTTTTGCCGCCCTTAATTTAAAATCACCGGCACCCAATGGAAAACTGCTGCCGGGTGCGTTTACCAAATTCTGTGCTGCTGTGGCTGCGATATAATTTGTTTTATCGGTATAATTGGCAAAACCTAAATCAACAATACCCCAGTTGGTACTGATGTTGGATAATTTTTTATGACGCCTTCTTTCCATGGAAATACTGGTGTTACTGCCAGACTCTCGGTGGTTTGCTCCATTTGTAATAATTACAATATTTCCTATACGGATGGTGTCACTTCTTTCGCTTCGCCCCCTGGTGGAATCTGTTTTTGTACTGTCGTTTTGGGCATTGGCTGCAGTGCATATTAATGCCAGCACCATTAGTGTAAATAACTTCTTCATCGTTTCTTTTTTAAATTTATTGAATTGCAAATTCCAGGTTGGCGACTTTTAAATTGGTATCGCCTTGTTTCATTTTGGTGTTACGTTCAAGTAAACGTTTTGCTTTGCGGAAAAGGCCGCCAATCCTCGATTTTTTGGGTTCGTCATCTGAAAAGGCAAACTGATCTTGTTTGTCATTATTGGTTTCAGAAAATGCAGCAGTGTAAACGTTATTGTCTGCTGTGGATTGTCTTTTTATTCCATCGGTACCTTCACTGTTAGTTGCAGGTAAGTTACTTTTCTGCGTTTGTGGTGTTACGCCGGCAACATCATTTGGGTTACTTTTTATATTGTTAATATTTTCAAAATAAGGCTTGGGTAAATTGTTACTGGGTTTAATTTCTTTTATTGCCTTTACCAATATTTTCTCTTCATGAACAATAATCTGCCGGGCCTTCATTTGATTAGCAGGCTTAATTTTTTTAAGCATGATTTCTTCTTTCGGTGACGTGGCCTGCGTAGCTGCAATTACATGCTGCGTAACAGTTTTTTTAGCATTGGTATCTGAAAGGGTAATGGCCGGCTGGGGGTTTGTTGTACTGGCAACCTGGGTTGTTGTATCAACATTTGTTTGGTTGGCGTACCATTTCATACCCCAGATACCGAATCCAATAAAAACGGCGGCGGCAGCCAGCTTCCACCAACCAAATGGTATTACTTTATTATCATCCTTTCTGTACAATACATTTTTTTCAGGAAAAACAATCATTGTATCGGCCGATAATTTTGCTTGTAGCAATACACTTAATTCGGCGGCTACTTTATTATCTGCACTAACCACTGCTTTGAGCTCTTTCGTCATTGGTGCGCTTAACTCCCCGTCGATATACAGCAATAATCTTTCTTCTGTTTCAGCTGAAATAGCTTCTGGTTTAAACAAGCTGCCTTTTGCTGAAAAAATAAATTTGTCGGGCTGCACAACAGTTTGTTGCAACATATCCAGTTCCTGTTTCAGATCTGCATTATCCTTTACAAATAACTCAACAGCTTTCCTTTCCGCAGCAGACAATTCATTATCGGTATACAGTAAAAAAAATGATTCGTAATTATTTCGGTTAATGTTCATTGCTTTAATTTTTAAAACCCACCGGCACTTTTCTACTTTACAATTCCAACTGCTAAATAACGTTTTCCGGGTTAACGATATATTCCCTCAGCAGTAACCGTGCCCGGTGTAAATATACTTTTACCTGGCTTTCATTTAACCCTGTTATTTCACCAATTTCCTGGTAACTGTACCCTTCATAATCTTTCAGCATCACTAAACTTTTCTGTATATCGGTTAATTTATTCAACGCGTCATTCAATACTTTTTTTGTATCGTGTTGCTGGCGGTTGGTTACTTTTGCCTCCTCTTTAAACTCTTCCTTTAAAGTGATCCTTTTATTTTTTCTTATATGGTCTATCATTTGATGATAGGCTACCGTAAATAAATAACTTTTACACCGCTCATTCTCCACCTGTTGCCTGTTAACCCACATTTTTTCAAATGCACCCTGCACCACATCCTGCGCATCTGCTTCATGCCCCAGATTTTTCAGTATAAAGCGGTACACATTGTCTGCATACTGATTTACACATTGGTTATACTCTCTTTCCGTCATAAACAATTGGTGCGTGGGTTAATTGATTTAGTTGATTGGTTAAATTAAATACGGCTCGCTAAAAGAAAAGTTACAAAATAAAAAATATTTATGCTTTGGATAGCAACATTGAATGCGCAACCATATTCCAGGGAACAAAAAGTTCCTTTTGATTGACCTGTTTGCAACAGTTAATTGTTTTAGTTGCGGGCATTATTGTATTTGCTGAGTACACCAATACTGAAATTGAGCTTATTGCCAGCGCAATCAGTAACATAGCAGATTTTTTTAGTGGCATAAACGGCTGTTTTGTGGGGTGTAACGAAAATAAAAGTAAAAAGTTACAGTGTTTAGTAATAATTGTTAAACTTATTATAAGTGTGCTGTAAATTCAGAGGCGGCTTACACTAAATTTGTCCTGCAGATGATGAATACCGGGTTGTATAAATCCATAACTCTCGTAGCAAACTGCAAATTTTTATTTATAAGAAAATTGACAACAGATGAACCAACAATTTGTACAAAGAATAGCAACCGAACTCTCAGCAATTGAAACAGCTGGTTTATTAAAAAAAGAACGCATCATTGCCAGCCCCCAGGGTGCAGAAATTATTGTAAATGGCAACAAGGTGCTTAACTTTTGTGCCAATAATTACCTGGGTTTGTCGGATCACCCCAAAGTGACGGAAGCCGCCAAGAAATACATTGATACCCGCGGCTATGGCATGAGCAGCGTACGGTTTATCTGCGGTACGCAAGACATTCATAAAGAACTGGAAAAAAAGATTGCAGATTTTTTGGGTACAGAAGATACCATTTTGTACGCGGCAGCTTTTGACGCTAATGGCGGCGTTTTTGAGCCCTTGTTTGGTGAAGAAGATGCCATTATCAGCGATGCATTGAACCATGCCTCCATCATTGATGGCGTTCGTTTATGCAAAGCACAGCGTTTTCGTTACGAACACAACAATATGGAAAGTCTGGAAGAACAGTTAAAAGCAAGTGCACACCTGCGCAGCCGCATTATTGTTACTGATGGTTCTTTCAGTATGGACGGTACCATTGCACAACTGGATAAAATTTGTGACCTGGCTAACCGCTATGATGCCATTGTGATGACGGATGAATGCCACAGCAGTGGTTTTTTGGGCAAAACGGGCAGGGGTACACATGAGTACCGTGGCGTAATGGGGCGGGTGGATATTATTACCGGTACATTAGGCAAAGCACTGGGCGGCGCCAGCGGAGGTTTCACCAGTGGCAGAAAAGAAATCATTGAAATGTTACGCCAGCGCAGCCGTCCTTATTTGTTTAGCAATACGCTTGCACCCAGTATTGTGGGCGCTTCCATTGCAGTTCTGGATATGCTGAGTGAAACAACTGAGTTAAGAGATAAATTAGCCTACAACACAAAATACTTCAGAAGTAAAATGGCCGAGGCCGGTTTTGAAATTAAACCGGGCGAACATCCTATAGTGCCTATCATGTTATACGATGCGGTAGTGGCACAAAACTTCGCAGCCCATTTACTGGAAGAAGGCATTTATGTGATTGGATTTTTCTTTCCGGTGGTAGCCAAAGGCCAGGCCAGGATAAGGGTACAACTAAGTGCTGCACATGAACAGGAACATTTGGATAAAGCTATTGCCGCATTTACAAAAGTGGGTAAAGTTTTAGGGGTGTTGACTTCAACGCTTTAAGCACTCCTGATGAGAAAGAAATTAATCTATGAAGAAATTATTTCTGGCTGCCATAGTGTGGCTGATACAGCTGACATTATTTGCACAAACTGCAACAATTAAAAATATTACAACTCAAGCCTTTCCGCAGTCATTTACCGGTAACTGGAAAGGTACACTGCAATGGCTAAGGGCTGGAAAACCCACCCGGCAATTCACTATGCAACTACGCATACAACCTACGGATACAGCCGGGCAATATACCTGGCAAATTATTTATGGAGATTCTTTGAAAGACAACCGGCCTTATATTTTAAAACCTGTTGATACAGCCAAAGGGCATTGGGTAGTAGATGAAAGAGATGGAATATTGCTTGATTGCTATGTGCACGGCAATGCTGTTCACGGTGCTTTTACGGTGCAGGGTAATACAATTGTAGATAATTACCGGGTAGAAAATGATCAGTTGGCGGTGGAATTTTTAAGCATTAATCTGAATGAGAAAAAGGCATCGGGCAAAGGAACAGCAGAAACGCCTTCTGTAGATAGTTACCTTATTAACAGCTACCAAACGGGCACTTTAACAAGGATTAAATAAACGAATTTTATGCGGTAATTTCGCTTCAATAAAAAACCATAGCAATTACAACTGCTGAACGGAGCGTCGCCATCTGCCGTTGCTTTTTGCAATTAGCCGGTTACAAAATTTAAACATGTCCGAACAATCAGCAACATTCATTGCCAAAAGCACCATCAAAGCTGCCGACCTTGACCATCGCCGCAAAATAAATTTTAATATAGGCAGGTACAATGCCGTAGTGCCAAAGGGCAAAGAGCAGTTTACCAATATTGAGCTGGCAAAAAAAACTGCTAAAAATATTAAGTGGCAGGCTATAGAAAACCTGGATCAGCACCTGCTGGCATTTGAAACAAATTTTACCCAACGGGGTGGTAAAGTTATTTGGGCAGAAACTGCAGGGCAGGCTATTGAAGAAATATTGGCCATTTGCAGAGCCAAACACTGCAAGACCGTTGTAAAAAGTAAGAGCATGGTAACTGAAGAAATTCACCTGAACCATGCGCTGGAAGAAAATGGAATTGAAAGTGTGGAAACCGACCTGGGCGAATACATACAGCAACTGGACGGTGAACCGCCTTACCATATTGTAACGCCTGCCATGCACAAAAGCAAGGAAGATGTGGCCAGGTTGTTCAATCAAAAACTGGGTACGCCCCCAAATTATACTCCTGAAGAATTAACGCAGGTAGCACGAAAAATTTTGCGTGAAAAATATACGCAGGCGGAAATTGGTATTACCGGTGCCAATTTTATCATCGGCGATATCGGGGCTGTAGCCGTTACAGAAAATGAAGGGAATGCACGGCTAAGTTGTGCTTTTCCAAAAACGCATATCGTGATTGTGGGCATTGAAAAAATGATTCCTTCCATGACAGACCTGGCGTTGTTTTGGCCGCTGCTTTCTACTTTTGGTACAGGGCAGATGGTGACTGTTTACAACACCATTATTGCCGGTCCGAGGCAAGCCAATGAAACTGATGGACCAGAAGAAATGTATGTGATATTACTGGACAACGGACGAACCAACATTTTAAAAAATCCGGCACAGCGCCAAAGCTTGTATTGCATTCGCTGCGGGGCTTGCCTGAATGTTTGCCCGGTGTATAAAAATATTGGTGGTCATGCATATGGCACTACTTATAGCGGTCCGATAGGAAGTGTGATTACGCCCAACCTGCAGGGCATGCAGGATTTTAAGCATTTAAGTTATGCATCTTCCCTCTGCGGCGCCTGTACCGAAGTATGCCCGGTAAAAATAAGCCTGCACGAATTATTGCTGGAAAACCGGCACGAATCTGTAGAAGAAGGGTTTGCTCCAATAGCTGAAAAAATGGCCTGGAAACTCTGGAAACTCTCCAGCCTGAACAGGCGGCTCATGAATATGGGTAATGGTGATTTAAAAAATAAAGTGGTAAATGGCCTCTTTAAAGGATGGAGCAAAAACCGCAGCCATCTTGAATTTAGTAAAAAAACTTTCAATGAAATGTGGAAGGAAAGAAAAGATAAGTGACCTTGTAAACAATTCCATCCAAACAAATTCTGACTTTCATTTTTGTCTTTCAATTTCTGAAGCCTAAAATTATTTTGCCTGCAAACAATTTATCTTAATAAATTTGTTGTGCTGCTACAACCTTATATCCTCCCGAAAAAATTTAACATCAGAGCCTCTTATCTTGAAATTAATTTTTGTTCGCTTCAATAAGCCTGGCGGGAGAAATTTTTGATCTTACTGACGGCCGATATTGCAAAAACAAATTTAACTCCTTACTTTAAAGGCTTCAAAATGTCCATCACTCAAAACTATATATCATGAAACGGATCTTTTTTCCGGTTTGTTTTGTAACGGTGCTAACACTTTCAAATGACTGCTATTCCCAAAGCTTTCTCAAAAAAATGAAAGACAAAGTGAATAAAACTGTTGACAAAGCGCTTGGCAACGAAGTAGAAAAGAAAACTGGTATTCCAACGGACCAGGGAAGCAACAATAGCAATTCCAATTCATCTTCAGGCAAGCCTGCCAATAAAGGTGGCGGCGGATTAAGTAATACGGAGCCGCCTGATGTAAAGGCACAAATGGCGGAAGCAGAAACAGCCCATGGCGCCAAAAATTACAACGATGCCCGTTACTCTTTGCAACAGGCTTTGATGGGCGTTGAGATTCAACTGGGCAGGCAAATCCTTAAGTCGCTGCCAGCAACGATTGTTGCTTTACCGGCAGATACAATGCAGGATAAAGTGATGAGCACACAATGGGGCTGGAGCAACCTGAACATTCAGCGGGTGTACAAAAATGGTGCTGATAAACAGCTGACGGTGAGCATTGGAAATGCAGGCATTTATTCAGGCCTTGCCAATATGTATTTCGCCAATGCCACCATGATGGAAGCCAATGGAGAAAAACAAAATTTTAAACAGGTAAGGGTAAAAGGCAATAAGGCCATCATTCAATATGAAGACAGTAAAGGCTATACGTTGATTGTACCGATTGGCCAAACTTCCATGATCGTGTGGGAATGCATCAACTTTGCCAATGAGCAGGAAGTAATGGCAGCCGCCAATAGCTTTGATATTGATGGCATCAAAAAAATGCTGGGTGAACAATAATTTTAATTTGCAATAAAAATAATTATGAAATTCATTATAACAATAAGCGCCGTTTTAATATACAGCATTAATTGCATGGCGCAGGACTTTGCCAAAGCAATGACCAATGCCAAAACCGCCTACAGTGCAGGCAAACTGGAAGACACGCATTTTGCTTTACAGCAGGCAATGCAGGAAGTGGATTTGATTGTTGGCAAAGAAGTATTGAAACTACTCCCGCCAAAAATGGACTCGTTAACAAACAATGCCAAAGACGACAATGTAACTTCCAATGTTGGTTTTATTGGTTGCACCATTCACCGCGTTTATGGAAAGCCAGGTAAGCAGGCGGACCTTTCGATTATCAGCAATTCGCCAATGGTTGCGATGATCAATTCATTTTTAAATTCGCCTTTGCTGGGCGGGATGATGAGCGATGGCAAAACAAAAACAGTGAAGGTACAGGGCTACAAAGCAAGGCTTGAAAAACAGCCGGGCAGCACAGATGATAAAAATGATTATCAGTTGCAAATGCCACTGGGCAATGCACTGATTACTTTTAAAGTGGATGACTGTACAGATACGCAGATACTTGACATGGCAAATACCATCCCATTTCAGCAGATTGCTAAATTGATACAGTAAAAAAATAAGTTTAGTAAGAAGTCGCTATTACTTTTAGTTGATTGATTTGCCAAAGCACAGCAACAGTATTACCTTCAAATATATTTAGAAGTTTAATGAAGGTACTTTTATACACTCAAAATCATTTGCCCCGTTTACAGTATATCTGTTCTTTTATTTTTGAGGAATTGCTGGGCATCGAATGTATAGTAACCACCGGCTGCGAAGTATTTAAAACCTATGAGGGAATAAAAATCAACTACAGCAACAGTCCTGTTTGCAGCAATGAATTTCATCTGTCACCTACCGGCTTGCTGGCTGAGCAAACAATAACTCCTCAAACAATTGATTGCTTTAAAATAAATAATTACAAAGCCTTTTTTAAAACAGAAAACAGTGATTTTGCCTTTGATATTTTTTCCACTGCTTTTTATTTACTGAGCCGTTACGAAGAATACCTACAGCATCAAAAAGATATGTATGGCCGGTATGCACATGAAAATTCTCTGGCTTTTAGGGAAGATTTTTTACACCTGCCATTGATAAATATTTGGGTGAAGGATTTTGCGGTTGCACTTCAAAATAAATTTCCATCGCTTGTTATTCATGTTCCGGTTTTTAAATTCATTCCTACTTACGATGTTGATATTGCTTACTCTTTTAAACACAAAGGTTTGATGCGGAATGTTGGTGGTTTTTTAAAATCGCCTTCGCTGGATAGAATACAGATTTTATTGGGGTTGCGTAAAGACCCGTTTGATACATATGATTGGCTGATTGATCTTCATGAGCAGTATAAGTTATATCCGGTTTACTTTTTTTTAGTGGCGGCAAAAAATGGCTTGTATGATAAAAATATTTTACCTGCTAAAAAGGCCATGTATCAACTGGCTAAAAAGCATGCTGATAAATGTGCGATTGGCATTCATCCTTCCTGGCAAAGTGGGGATGATGATAATTTGTTGACTAAGGAAATAGCGCAGTTAAGATTGATGAGCCAGCAGGAAATCACCAAATCACGTCAGCATTATATCCGCTTTAATTTGCCCGCTGGTTACCGCAGACTTTTGAAAGAAAATATCAGTGATGATTACAGCATGGGCTATGGCAGCATCAATGGGTTCAGGGCTTCTGTTACTTCCTCTTTTTACTGGTTTGATTTAGAAAATAATGAAACTACTTCGCTGCGCATTCATCCTTTTTGTTTTATGGAAGCCAACAGTTATTACGAACAAAAATTGTCGGCTGATTCGGCTTTTGAAGAATTGATGCAGTATTATACTGCGTGCAAAGAAGTGAACGGAGAACTGATTACCATCTGGCATAATCACATGGTGGGGGAAGATAACTTATATAAAGGCTGGGGAAGGATGTATGAAAATTTTCTTAAGAAGATTATGTGAGTATTAAAGTGGATGCATTTTGATTATCGATTTTTATTGTTGTCTGTAACAGAGCACTCGGTAACGGTAAGAAGGCTAAAGTACCAAAAAGGTATATGGTAAAAGAGGGCGATGCAACGATGATACCCAGGGCTTCCTGGCCCGGACCAATATTTTTTTACTTTTCTACATCAGCTTTTTTCTGAAACTGTCGTTTACAAGGTAAACACCAAAAATAGTTACCGCACCACCAATAGCAACATACATATTTAATTTTTCATTGAAAAGAATGGCACCCAAAAGAACCGCCACCACTGGGTTTATATAGGCATAAATTGAACCTTGTGAAGTGGGCAAGCGCTGCAGCATATATACGTATGCAATAAAAGTTAACACAGAACCTACAATTACGAGATAGCTTACTGCCAGCCAGCCATTCAGCGGAATGTCGGCGATATTGATGGAGTCGCCCGTAGTATAGGTAATGCTGAACAATGCCACACAGGAGATCAGCATTTGCAAACCCATACTGAAATAGGGATTGAAATTGGCCGCATGTTTTTTGGTATATACGCCTCCAAAAGCCCATGAAATACTTGCCGCAAGTGATAAGAAAATACCAAGGCGAAAATCGGCGTTTAAGAAATCTTTGAGGTGATCGTAAAAAATAATACAAATACCACCGAAGCCAAGAATGAGTCCTGTGATAGCTTTTGAGGGAAGGCGTGCTCCTTCAAACAGGGTAATGATGACAATCCAAAGAGGAACAATGGCTGCGATAATGGCGCCGAGACCGCTGGAAATATATTTTACACCCCAGGTGCTGAGCGTATTGGTGAGCATAAAATTAAGGGCGCTTAAAATTAAAATGGTTACCCATTGCCTGCCTTTTGGCCAGGGTTGTTTTTTGTACAAAAAATACAATAAGTAAAGCGTACCACCGCACAACTGGCGGATACCACACATCTGTATTGCCGGAATATATTGTACACCCTGTTTGGAAGCAATCCAGGTGGTGCCCCAAAAAAAGCATACCCAAATCAACGCCAGTATGGCTCTTCCGCCGGGGCGGTTGAAGGGCGTTTTAGCGATGATATTATTGGCGAGCTCTTTCATTGACCGCCTTATACTTGCAGGCGCTTAAGCTTAATGTTTAAAATGACGCAGTCCCGTTATTACCATGGCGAGGTTGTTTTGTTTGCAGTATTCGATTGAGTCTTTATCGCGGATAGAACCGCCAGGCTGTATAAAGGAAGCGATGCCCGCTGCATGCGCAATTTTTACGCAATCATCAAAAGGAAAAAATGCATCACTGGCCAGTGCCGCCCCTGCTAAATCAAAATTAAATTGCTTTGCTTTTTCAATCGACTGGCGCAAAGAATCAATACGGGAAGTTTGTCCGCAACCCTTGCCAATGAGTTGCTTATTTTTTACAAGCGCTATAGAATTACTCTTTAAATGTTTGGCAACCAGGTTTGCAAAAGCCAGGTCTTCTTTTTCAACTGCAGTTGTTTCTCTACCTCCGGCTTCTTTCCATTCTGTAAAATTGCCCACGTCATTTTGTTGTGTAAGCGTGCCGTTTAAAACAGATTTAAATTGATGTGTTGCTGTTAAGGCTGTTTTCTGAACAAGCAATATGCGGTTCTTTTTTGTCTGCAAAATTTCCAGTGCATCTGCATCGAAAGAAGGTGCAATCAGCACTTCAAAAAATATCTCGTTGATGGCTTCCGCTGTTGCTTTATCGATGGCTGCGTTGCAAACCAATACACCGCCAAAAGCACTCTCGGGATCGCCTGCCAGCGCCGCATCCCATGCTTCTTTTACAGTTGCTCTTGCTGCGATGCCACAGGGGTTAGTATGTTTGATGATGGCGAAGGTGACCTCGCTGCCCCCATCCGCTGAAGGAGAGTTAGCTGTGTTGCAATCTTGTATCAATTGAACAGCGGCATCTACATCTACCAGGTTGTTATACGATAATTCTTTGCCATGGAGTTTATCAAAAATTTCTTCCTGGTTACCGTAGAAAATGCCCTGCTGGTGCGGGTTTTCGCCGTAACGCAACACAGTTTTTGTTTTGTCAAATGGATTGGCAAAATCTGTCTGGTTGAAATAATTGGATATGGCCAGGTCATAACCGGTGCAAACATTAAAAGCCTTGATGGCAAAAGCACGTCGTTGTTCCAGTGTGGTTTCACCTTGTTGATCTTTTAAAATTTGCTCCAGCAAGGCATAATCTTTTTTAGCAGCAATCACCACTACATCTGCATGATTTTTTGCGGCGCCCCTGATCATTGACGGCCCGCCAATATCAATCTTTTCTATGATTAATTTTTCGTCTGTTGTTGATTTAACGGTTTCTTCAAAAGGGTACAAATCAACAATTACCAGGTCAAGCTCAGGGATATTGTATTGCTTCATTTCCTGCACGTGCGTCTCATCATTCCGTTTACCCAGGATACCGCCAAATACAGAAGGATGCAGCGTTTTAACCCGCCCGCCTAAGATAGATGGGTAACTGGTTAACGACTCTACCGGAACGCACGGCACATTCAAAGCTTCAATAAACTGTTGCGTACCACCGGTTGAATAAATCGTTATGCCGAGCTGGTGCAATTCTTTAATAATATTTTCTAAGCCATCTTTATAAAAAACGGAAATTAGTGCCGACTGAATTTTTTTGTTCATTGCCTGATAATTGTGGATTTCCGGGATGTTTAGCCCGGCTTTTTAATAATGGCGCAAAATTAGGATTTTTGGCCGTGGTAAATATCGATGGAAAATTATATTACCCTCAAATTGTAAACAGGTCGTGAAGAAACAAGGCAACCAAAAGTTTGATTGTAAATATCAGCGCCTGATCAATGATATTTCTGCCCTTGCGTTACGGATAATTTCCAGCGGATTTCTACCGGCATTTATAGATTTTGATTTCCCCAGCCCTTTGGAAAATAAAATTCTTTCGGCATCAATACCCCGGCTTAGTAAGTAACGCCTCACAATATCAGCCCGTTCGCTGGCCAATTTTTTGCAAACAGCATCTACTCCTTCAGTTTTATATGCGTATCCTGCAATCGTAATTGAAACGGTCGGATCCCTTAATAATATTGCTTTTACACTATCCAATACGGCATAAGAAACAGAAAACAGGGAGAATTGCTCCGGTTCAAAAGGAACGATGATGGCGCTTTTATCCGGGCATCCGTATTTTAAAATTTCTCCGTACTCATCCGGGCATTCATCCACTTCATCAGCAACGCCATCTTCATCCCGGTCATTTACAGCCAATGGTGGCGGTGGCAAGGGATAACTTAGCATGATCTCGGCACGGCAATTATACCGTAATATGTCTGCATTGGTTTTGCGGTTTCTTGAACGTACATTGCCCCAGCCTTTTAAGGAAGTAATCCGCATGCTGTCAACGCCCCGCCCAAGCACATAATCTTTAATTACCAGCGCTCTGTTAAGTGACAGATAATAACAAATAGAATCACCGGCCTCATCTACATGTGCATAGCCGTTGATGGAAAGCAATACATCGTCCCGCTCGAGTAATATGCCAATTACACTGTCGATGGCTTTAAAAGTAAATGGCTGAAATAAGGCGGATTGCTTATACTCAAAGGGAATCACCACCGTATCAACACTGTACTTTGGTAAGCTGTCATTGAGGAAATAATTTGAGTTGTTACAGGCCGATAAGCAATTTATTTTAAAGGGAAAATGATGATCGATCATTTCGGGCCATTTTTTAAAAGCCCCGGCATCAGCTTTAACACAACAAAAAATGCCAAAAAACAACAGTCCTGACAGGTTTATTTTGCACAGGCGGATAGCAGCGTAGTATAGAGATAATGGCTTTTTGATAACTGATTATTTAAAAAAATTCCAACGAAAAATCAAGCCGCAAGTTAATAACTTAAATCTTAATGTTACAAACATAGGCACCACTGGCAGGTATGGAAAAAAAATTCAAATGCAGTTCCGCACAATCTTTCTGCCACTGGGCAATCTTTCGAAAACTGTTTGAGGCATCAAAAATATATTTGCCGCAATTAAACACAGCTGCCAGCCGGGAAATGCTGAGTGAAGGATTTTTTGAAATGATAATCAAATCAACATCTGTTTTTTGCAGACCCTGTTCAAACCTCATAGGTTTATCAATAAGTAATATTTTTTTATTCCCAAACTGGTAGAATTGCTGCCGCTGAAAAACGGTCTGCATGGAATCGCTCTGTTTGTGCAATTGCAATGCAATCCGCGCCGGCTTTAAATGAAAATTTTGCAGTACGCCATCCTCCAGCAAAATACTGTCTCCTACGAAATGGAACTCGTTGCCAGCCACAAAATCAATGGCCTGGTGCTGCGGTACATTGTATACAATTAATTGTTGCTGTTGTCTAATCTTCCAGTTTTCCCAGGCCTGCAATATTACAAATGCCAATAAAGAAATGATCGCCATCCTGAAAGAAGCTTTGCTTTGATTCAGCAACCACATGCCCACCCCAATTACAACTGCATATAGTAACCATGTACTGGCAACTGAAGAGGGAATATTGTCCCAGACTGCAAAAGAAACTTCGCTTACCAGGCGGATAATGCTATTCATTAACCAAACCATCCAACCTGCCAGCATACCAAGAAAACTGCCTGCAAACGGTACCCATGAAAAAGCGATCAAACCAATTTCTACAAATAATATAATGCCTGACAATGGCACTGCCACAATATTTGTGATGAGAAAAAGATTAGGGAACTGGTGAAAATAATAAATGCAGATAGGAAAAGTAAGCACCTGTGCCGCCAGCGAAATAGCCATCAGTTTCCAAATTTCGTCGAGCAATTTATTTTTAATGTAGAACCAGTTGTAAATGGCTTTTTGAAAAATAATAATACCTACAACGGCGAGGTAGGATAACTGAAATCCAACATCCCATAAAAAATAGGGGTTGTAACAAAGCATTACAAGCGCAGAGCCGGCCAGTGAATTATAAATGGAGGATTGCTTAGATAATTTTTTACCTACAGCAATAAAAGTAAACATCACTGCTGATCGTAATACGGAGGCTGCAGCGCCAGTTAATAAAGAAAAAATCCAAAGGCAGGCTAATATCAGTATTATCTGTGTAACTGTTGACTTATTTATCAGCGGAATCCTGGCAAACAGCCACACCAGTAATCCATAAATCAGTGCCAGGTGCATGCCGGAAATGGCAATAATGTGTACTACGCCGGTATTGCTGTAAGCCTGCACCAGGTCTTTATCCAAATCGTTGGTATACCCAATCAGCAAGGCTTCTGCAATACCTAATTCATCTTTGCCTGATGAAATATTTTTTTGCAATACAGACAGGATAGCTGCCCTGGAAGAAAAAATAAATTGCCTGAAAGCATTGACATTTTTCTCATCCAGTCGCACCCAATCTTTTGGCTGCAGAAAAACATTGTGAAAAATTGATTGAAAGGCGGCATAACGCTGGTAATTAAATGCTCCGGGATTGCCTGAATTTTTTATCGCCTGCAGCTTTTTATTAATGATTATTTTATCGCCATATTGCAACCCGGCAGGAAGCGAATCTTTTGCGAAATACAATAACACTTTTCCTTCAGTTTTCACCAGCGTATCGTGATGAATGATCGCTTCCACATAACCATCTGCTTTATATGATTTTGGTTTTTCAATCAGGGGTTCATTAATCCTTACCACCAAATAATCATCCTCCTGGTAATATTGGCCAAACCAATTGTTGTTATGGTGCATATCTTTTTGCCAGGTTATCAGCAAACCGAAACAAACAATTAGCAGGTTCAGAATAACGGCTTGCAAAGACTGCAGTTTAAACTGTACAGCCATCGGAAACAGAAAAAACAGCCCGTAAGCAATGCTGAAACACATCACCCCGGTTAAACATGCAGCAACCGGAATTTGCAGGTACCATTCAAGGAGTATGCCTGCAATCAAAGGCACCAGCAGCCTGATAAACGGCGCCTTTTTCCAAACGGGTATATCAAATGGTTTTGACATACTCCAAGATAACTATAAATAAATGAATATGAAAGTACCGATGAAAAATCGGGTTTGTGGCATTGCAAAAGAAAAAAACGGAACGGGTAACACTTTCAAAAAGTGTTACCCGTTCCATTACAATTATCTAGCTGCTTGTATTTACTACTTACTTAAATGCATGCTGCGCTCTTTGTACAGCTGCCTGAAGTACGGATCACGCAAGTCTTTTATAAAGCGGATCGCTTCTCCCGTGCTCTTCATTTCTGGCCCTAATTCTTTACTAACACCCGGGAATTTATTAAAGGAAAAAACAGGTTCTTTAATGGCAAATCCCTGCAGTTTTTTATCGTAAGTGAAATCGCTTATTTTATTTACCCCCAGCATAATTTTAGTAGCAATGTTCAGGTAAGGAATCTGGTATGCTTTTGCGATAAACGGTGTGGTACGGCTCGCTCTCGGGTTGGCTTCAATCACAAACACGTTACCGTCTTTAATTGCAAACTGGATATTGATAAGGCCTTTTATATTTAGCTTACGGGCTATCTTTTCTGCATAATGTTCCATAGTGGTAACTATCAATGGAGACAGGTTGAATTGCGGTAAAACTGCATTACTATCTCCACTATGAATACCAGCCGGTTCTATATGTTCCATCACGCCCATGATGTGAAATTCTTCGCCATCAAAAATGGCATCAATTTCAGCTTCCTGGCAGCGATCCAAGAAGTGATCAATGAGAATTTTATTGCCGGGCAAATGTTTGATCAAACTTAGAATACCTTTTTCAAGGTCCTCATCATTCAATACAATGCGCATGCGCTGTCCCCCAATTACATAGCTGGGACGAATCAGCACCGGGTAACCTACGTGTTTTGCAACCTCAATAGCTTCGTCAGTATTGTAGGCTGTACCATAGTTAGGATAAGGAATACCAAGTTCTTTCAGCGTATCACTAAACCTGCCGCGGTCTTCCGCAATATCCATGCTGTCGAAAGAAGTACCGATAATTTTAATGCCTTTCTGATGTAATTGTTTTGCCAGCTTTAGGGCAGTTTGCCCGCCTAATTGCACAATTACACCTTCAGGTTTTTCGTGCTCTATAATTTCCCAAAGATGTTCCCAGAAAACGGGTTCAAAATATAATTTATTGGCAATATCAAAATCAGTAGAAACAGTCTCCGGGTTGCAATTCACCATAATGGCTTCATATCCGGCTTCTTTAACCGCCAGCAATCCGTGTACGCAACAGTAATCAAACTCAATACCCTGGCCAATTCTGTTAGGTCCGCTGCCTAAGACAATTATTTTTTTCTTTGCCGAAACTTTTGATTCGTTGGATTCCAACGCTTTGTCAACCGGGGAATTTAAAGGTGCTTTTTCGAAGGTAGAATAGAAGTAAGGCGTCTTGGCTTCAAACTCAGCACTGCAGGTATCAACCATTTTAAACACCCTTGTTAAACCCATTTCTTTTCTGCGGTTATAAATAATTTCCGCATCATCTTCTTTCATTATCCGCACAATCTGCTCATCACTAAATCCTAAAAATTTAGCTTGTGTCAGCAGTTCATCCGGCAATGTTTTCAGATCGTATTTAGCGATCTCTTTTTCGCAGTCACATATCTTCTGAATCTGGTAAATAAACCAGCGGTCAATTCCTGTACTTTCACAAATGCGTTTTACGCTGGCACCCGCCATCAGCGCATCTTTAATGCGAAATACCCGGTCCCATTTAGGTATCTTGATGTATTCAATCAGTTCATCGGCATGCATTAAACTTTTGCCATAATAACCCAAACCAACGGCTTCGTTTTCCAAACTCTGACAAGCTTTTTGTATCGCTTCTGCAAAGCTTCTGCCAATGGCCATTACTTCACCTACGCTCTTCATTTGAAAGCCCAGTGTATCATTAGCGCCTTTGAATTTATCAAAGTTCCAACGCGGTATTTTTACAATCACATAATCCAGTGCCGGCTCAAAATAAGCGGAAGTAGATTGGGTGATCTGGTTTTTCAATTCATCCAGGTTATAACCAATTGCCAGCTTAGCGGCAATCTTTGCAATCGGGTAACCAGTGGCCTTACTTGCCAAGGCAGAGGAGCGGCTAACCCTAGGGTTTATTTCTACCACAATCAGCTCTTCTGTTTGTGGATTGAGGGCAAACTGCACATTACATCCGCCGGCAAAATTACCCAGCGCACGCATCATGCGGATGGCCGTGTTGCGCATCAGCTGGTAGGCTGTATCGCTCAAGGTCATAGCTGGTGCGACTGTTATACTATCGCCGGTGTGGACTCCCATCGGGTCAAAGTTTTCAACGGCGCAAATAATCACTACGTTGTCGTTATTATCCCTGAGTAATTCCAGTTCATATTCCTTCCAGCCCAGCACGGCTTTTTCAACCAGTACTTCGTGTATCGGCGATGCAGTTAAACCGTTGTTCAGCGCATCGTCCAGTTCTTCTTTTTTAAATACAATACCGCCACCGCTGCCGCCCAGCGTAAAAGACGGACGAATTACCAAAGGAAATCCAACTTCCGCAGCAAACTCCTTTCCTTCTAAAAAAGAATTGGCAGTTCTTGCAGGACAAACGGGAATGCCCATTTCAATCATCCACTGGCGAAATTTTTCCCTGTCTTCTGCTTTGTCAATTGCCTTAATATCTACACCTATCAGCCTAACGTTAAATTTCTCCCAAATACCCAATTCATCCGCTTCCTTACAAAGGTTCAGGGCAGTTTGTCCACCCATGGTTGGCAATACTGCATCTATATCATTTTCTTCCAGTATCTGTTCAATACTTTCAACCGTTAATGGCAGCAGGTAAACCCTGTCGGCCATCATCGGGTCAGTCATGATAGTGGCCGGGTTACTGTTGATCAGTGTTACTTTAATACCTTCTTCACGTAAGCTTCTTGCAGCTTGTGTTCCCGAATAATCAAATTCGCAGGCTTGTCCTATAACGATTGGGCCAGAGCCGATAATTAATACTGAGTGGATGGAATTGTCTTTTGGCATAATATGTTGCCTTCTGTAGGCGTGCAAAAGTAAGGGACTGAGCGGAAAAAATGAAATGAGAAAATTTAAAACTTATCCCGGTCAGTAATGGCAACAGGTTTTAAAACACATAATACCAGCTAATATTTTCATAGCATCATCCTTGCGTCGCAATCCGTTCGTCCGCAATGCTGCTATTTGGCTTTTATTAAAGCGTAGATATTCGGGCAACTTATAGAGACTACCCAGATATTATTTAACCCTTTTTGCTCCCTTCATCTTCTTAAACAACAATTTTCGTTTCATTACATATTTGGTTTCATCAAAGTAATCTTTATGCCAGGTGAACGTTTCATCCAGCGGTTTTAAAAATCCCTGCAACGGCTGGTTATTTTTTGCCTGTAGCCTACTCAAATATCTTGGCCAAAAATGGACGAACAACCGATCAAACTCAGTCAGGTAAATATCGGCCACCCTGCTATCCCCTTTTATTACAAGGGTGTTTTCATCATTGTTCTGAATGGAGTTGGCGCTAAAATTTGCCGAGCCCATTACCACTACGGGCTTATCAGACAAGGGATCTACCAAAAAGAATTTATTGTGCACATACAATATGCCGGCCCCGGTAATTGCTTTTGTTGTAATTTCTTTTGCCCATTGCTTTTCACCGCCTTCATACACAGCACCGGCAGTTACCTTCACATCAATGTCATTGCTTTTAACACCTGCGGCATCCGATGCAGATTCGAATAACAATAGCCGCAAGTATGCTTTATCTCTTTTAAAAACGGTATTAAACACTTCATCCATATTGAAAGGAAAAACCATGCAAACCAGCTCCGTCGCACTGTCGATTAAATCGGCATAATGCTGCAAATGTGCGGGCGCCACATCTTTTACGTCAGGCAAATCCCTCGGACTAAAAAAAACATAAGTTCCCTTTGTAAGACCTACCAGGTCGGTATCTGGTTGTATGGCTTCACATAATTTTGCCTGTACGCTCATAAACGGGTTACCCTGAATACCCGTCCAGTAATCAAGATATTTTTTAGCGATCGCATCATCCACAATCCAGTGACCAGTATTGCACTGACCAAAAATACCCGCCAGTGTAATGTTGGTTGAACCCGTCCATACCTGTTTGGGTTTTCCATCCTGGCATAAAACCATAAACTTATTGTGCGGCTGACTGGGCTTTGTACGCAGGGTTTTTATCATTGGCTCCAGGCCAGCTTTTTTAAGCATCGACTTGTTGTTCAGCCGAACAGTTCCGTCTTTGTACACTTTATCATCATACTGGTCGGGCTTGCCGCTCACGATCAGCTGAACATCTGCACCCCTGTCGGAAGCTGCTTTTAATTCATCTAAAAAAACCGGAAACTGCAGTTCATAAAACGAACCATAAATGCTGAACGTGTTGTTGGTGGCCTGTTGCACAAACTTTAACAAGCCTTCACTCCATAAGTCTCTTCCTAAAAACGCCAGCGCATGTTCCAGCGCTACGCCCGTTAAATCACTGATGGGTTTGTTGCCATATTCTTTGTTATGCGCATAGGCTTGCGAGCCCGTAACACCGTAATTGAAATAAACAGAATGTTTTCCTTCCTGCAGGTTTTCCGTGGTAATTTCTATGCTGTTTTCATATTTTGGCAGGTGGTTAATAGCCGTGCCAAACATTGGCTTGACGGTATAGGTATAAGTCTGTCCCGGATCGGCCGTATAATCCTGCCAGTAAAAGGTTTGTAGCAAAGAAGTGTACCTTATTTCAGGATCTGTAACTGTTTGCAGCGAAGCAAAATATTTAGTGCCATTCAGGTATTTAACGATGCCATTTTTATCTTTCCTTTCCAAACTAAACCCAAGGAAATTTTTATTTTCAACTTTACTCTTCGCAATATCAAAAGACAACAGTACAGTTTGTGTTCCTGCAACTGCATAAATTTTAAGATCGCTGCTTTCTTTTTTGTAACGCATGGCTGTTTAGTTTAGGGATTGATAAATTATTATGGCTTATGTTTTTGTACTGGCAACTGAAATGAATTCTTAGCTTGTAACTAAGCAGGGGTTTACTATCAGAGAGGGGAGCAGGCAATTAACCAGGGACAATCAGGTACAAAATAGCAATTAATTTAACCTTTTTAAGAAAAGTTTTTTTAATGCCTGTTGGTTGGCTCGCAAAAAAAACGCCAGCTCTTCTTTTTGAAAAAGCTGGCGGTAACTTACCTGAGATAGCAATAAAATAGCGACGGATATTGTACAGCATTAAGACGGTGTTCCTGCAGTACTGTCCTTTTTGCCAAACAAATCGCTGATTGTTTTTTCAGCTTCACCAAAATGTTCTTTAAAAGCTTCGGTGCCTTTTGTTTTTAGTTCATCAAAATAGTCTTTGGCTTTGTCAAATGCGCCTTCGGCTTCGTCTTTCATTTTATGCGCTTTATCTTTTAGATCGGCAGCCAGTTTTTCTTTTTCTTCCGGCGTCATGCTCATATATTTTGCACCGGCTAAAGCAGCTGCAGCGCCTAACAAAAAAGTTGCAATGTGTTTTGAATTTACGCTCATGATAGTAATTTTTAGTGTGATTTTACAATTAAGTTTGCATATTGATTTTACAATATGAATGTACACAAACTAACGGCGTTATGTATTTTTTTGCTAATATTTATTTCGGCCACAGCACAGATTTTTCCGGCAAAAAATTACCCCCAGGGTTATTTCCAATGGCCGGTGATAGCAAGGCATGCATTGGCAGCCAACTTTGGTGAGTTAAGGCCCAATCATTACCACATGGGGCTGGATTGTAAAACTGATCAAAGAGAAAATGTTCCTGTTGTAGCGGCTGCAGAGGGCTATATCGCAAAAGTAAAAATTGAACCTTTTGGATTTGGCAGATGCATTTATATCAACCATCCCAATGGCCTTACAACGCTCTACGCTCACCTGAATGATTTTTATCCTGCGTTGGAGAAATACATTACCAGCCTGCAATACAGTCAGCAGAGCTGGAAAATATTTGTCGATATACCCGAAGGATTATTCCCTGTTAAGAAAGGTCAGCAAATTGCATTTAGTGGCAATACCGGTGGATCCCAGGGACCGCACACACATTTTGAAATAAGGGATACCAAAACGGACAAGGTACTTAACCCGTTTTTATTCGGCATGGGTTTACCCGATAACATTCCACCCGATATTTTCCGCGTAGCCATGTATGACCGCTGTCTCAGCACCTATGAACAGAGCCCAAAGTTTTACAATCTTAAAAAAGAGAACGGCATATATACCATTCCTGCGGTAATCATTACCAATACAGATAAGGTTAGTTTCGCAATTGCAGCCACGGATCGCTTTAGTGGGTCGCCTCACAAATATGGCATTTACGAAGCCTCGTTATCCAATGACGAACGCCCTGTAATTGGTTTCCAGATAGACAGCATCAGTTACGATGAAACACGGTACGTGAATGCACAAATCGATTATAAATTACGCAGTGATGGCGGGCCTTTTTTACAGCATTTGAGCAGGTTGCCCGGTTATCCCGAAGGTATTTATAAACAAGTGAGTGGTGATGGCGTTATTGATCTTACCGACGATAGTACACACGCCATCAAAATAGAAGTAAAAGATGCAGCTGGCAATAGTTCTATCTTAAAATTTAATATAAAAAGAGGTACTTCAGTACAACCAAAAACAATGTCCGGCATTGCGGCTGCTCCTTCGCAAACAGCGTTCAGACCTGGATTTGTGAATATTTTTGAAAACGAAAAAATTTGTGCTTACCTGCCCGAGCCCTGCCTGTATGACTCCTTCCGGTTTACTTACAAAGAAATTATTCCTGCGACAGGCTTTCCGGTGTACCAGGTGCACAATGCTTCCGTTCCGTTGCAAACAAAATTTTCCCTGATGATAAAAAACAGCAATGCTCTTTATCCGGATAAAATGGTAATGCACCGTTTTGCGAATGGTAAAAATGATTATGCAAAAGCCGTTCACAATGATGGCTGGTACACTGCTTCATTTAAAGCATTCGGTAATTTTCAATTGCTGCAGGATACGGTACCGCCTGCTATAACGCCTATTGGTTTCAGGGAAGGTATGAATGTTGCTAAACTAAACCGGCTGGCTTTTGTTATTACAGATGCAACAGAAGAGCTGCAAAATTTTTCAGCAATGCTGGATGGCAAATGGCTGCGGTTCAGCAATGATAAAGGCAGAACCTTCATTTATAAACTGGATGAACATTGCGGGCCCGGTAAGCATGAACTAAAGATTAGTGTTGCAGATTGTGCAGGAAACACAACAGAAAAATGGTATCATTTCAGCAGATAATTTTTTATAAACAGAACGAGATAAAACCATCAAAAAATAAAAATGGCCATACCAGCAGAAGGAAAAAAAGCGCCGGCATTTACCGGGACAGATCAAAACGGAAATAAGGTTTCATTAGCATCCCTTAAAGGGCAAAAAGTTGTATTGTATTTTTATCCACAGGATGATACACCTACCTGTACCGAACAGGCTTGTAACCTGCGGGATAATTTTGGTGCTTTAAAAAACGCTGGTTTTACTGTTATCGGTATTAGTCCGGATGAGGCAGCCAAGCACAAAAAATTTGAAACAAAGTACCAGCTGCCGTTTACATTGATCGCCGATCCTGAACATGCCATCATAGATAGATATGGAGTTTGGGGCGATAAGCAGCTGTTTGGCAGAAAGTACCAGGGCTTAATACGCACCACATTTTTAATTGATGAAAACGGCATTATCAAAAAGGTATTTTTAAAGCCCAAAAGCAAACAACACACCGAAGAAATTTTAAACGCCTGGAAAGCAATTGGCTAAAGACAGTTTTATCATAAAAGAAAATTCGTGGCTGGCGAAGATTGCCGCAAAAAAATTACGCTCATCAGCTGTAGCCATGGTGATAGGCAATACGATTCATTTACACAATACCACTGCCGGTGATTTTTTACAAGATCATCGGTGGGTAAAGCACGAGCTATGCCATATCAGGCAATACAAGCAGCATGGCACGACAGGCTTTATTGTAAAATACCTGTGGGAGAGCCTGAAAAAGGGTTATTACAATAACCGCTTTGAAGTGGAAGCAAGATCAGCTGAAAATGAATAGTTGTATATTTATTGTTCATTTTCTTTCATGCTTACTTTTTTGAAATACCTTTTTTTACTTACGCTTATTGCAGCCGGAATTAAAGCAACGGCGCAGCAATCTGGCGAAGCATCTCTTAAGGCTTATACAGATTTTATTGATGCAGACTCTTCATCAAAAGTCAACAATCTGCAACAACAGTTTTACATAATTTGCGTACCATCGGGAAAAATAAAGGCATTAATTAAGCACAGTTCCGTTCGTATTCAACGGCAGCTAAATGATTCCGTTTATATTATTGGTTCAGATAAACCGGTTGATAAATCTGATTTCAACTGGATAAAAAAAGCTGCGGCAAATTGGAAATTGTCGCCAGCTGTTTTATGGCAGCAAAAAAGTCAGCAGCTAAATTTTCCAAATTCTTTTGTAGTAAACATTGCTGCTGGTACAGATCTCTTGAATTTTAAAAAAGAAAAGAAACTTTCATTCACAAGTACACCGGATGAAAACATTTTTATTTCAACAATCAATACCGTGGCAGATTTTAATAAAATGCTACAGGATAACAGCATCATTTTTATAGGATTTAATAACCGGCATCCAAAAGAAGAATTGCAGATTAATGATCTTGATTTAAGTGTGAATAAAATTAGTTTATTGCATAGCAGGTTGCCTTTTTTAGATGGTGCGGGCACCACCATTTCCATCAAAGAGAATTTACCGGATACAACTGATATTGATTTTTCGGCAAGGTATCAGTATAATCCTTTGGCTGCAAAAGTTGTGTCATCTCATGCGTCCATTATGGCTACAATGGCTGCAGGTGCCGGTAACAGCTGGTATTTGGGTAAAGGCGTTGCCAACGCAGCAACAATTACCTCCTCTGACTTCAGCAACCTGCTTCCTGATATCGATGCCAGTTACAGGAAATCACAAATCACTGTACAAAACCATTCTTATGGCGTTGGCATAGAAAATTTTTATGGCGCAGATGCTACCGCGTATGATGCCAGTGCCCTTAAAAATGATAGTCTTTTATTTGTTTTTTCCGCCGGCAATTTTGGTACTGCTGCTGCTCCGGCTTCGGCCACTTATGCTGGTCTGCCAGGCTATGCAAATATTTCCGGCAGTTTTAAAATGGCTAAGAATATTATTACCGTTGGAGCGGTAGATTCTTTTGAAAATGTAGCCAGTGCCAGCTCCCGGGGACCTGCGTATGATGGAAGAATAAAACCGGAAATGGTGGCCTATGGAGAAGATGGTACATCAGGTGCTGCTGCCCTGGTATCGGGCACAGCCGCTGTTTTGCAACAGGCTTATGCAAGCACACACAACGGCAAGCTTCCCTCAGCTGCCTTAATAAAAGCCGTTTTACTAAACAGTGCGGATGATGTTGACAAAAAGGGAATTGATTACACGGCTGGTTATGGCAACCTGAATGCAATGAAAGCGGCACAGGATTTACTCAGTGCAAAGTATTTTTCTGGCACGGTGACTAACAACAGCAGTAATGAATTTTCGATTACCATGCCGCCCGGCATCAGCAAAGCCAAATTCATGCTTGTATGGAATGATGTTCCGGCCTTGCCAAATGCGTACAAAGCGCTTGTAAATGATCTTGATTTGGAACTGCAGTTGCCGGCAACCAGCCAGTCCTGGAAACCGTGGGTTTTAAACAGTTTTGCCAATGCTGATTCGTTATCTGCATTACCAATTCGCAAAAGAGATAGTCTTAACACAGTTGAACAAATCACCCTGGATAATCCAGCCGCAGGCGATTATAAAATTGTTGTAAACGGCTTTGCTGTAAACGAAACAGGCCAGTCTTTTTACATCGCTTACGAATTGGATACAACCAATAATTTTTCGTGGCATTTTCCATCGACGGGAGATAATCTTTTTCCCGGCACAGCAAATATCATTCGCTGGACTACCGATATTCCTTTTGCCAACGCCCGGTTATTTTACAGTTTGAATAAGGGAAGTAACTGGATTGCAATTGACAGTTCAGTCAATACCGGCAATCCATATTTTTACTGGACCGTGCCGGATACCAATGCGCTGGCCGTTTTGAAAATGCAAACCAATACCGGTGATTTTCTAACCGATACATTCACCATAAGTAAAAAAATAAATTTTAAAACAGGCTTTAATTGTGCTGATTCGGTTTTGTATTTCTGGAACAAATTATCCGGCGTAAACAGCTACCGGTTATTTAGCCTGCAAGACAAAACGCTTCAACCGGTTGCTATTACCAGCGATACGCAATTCGTGTTCAACAAAATAAATTTATCCCGGCACCAGTTTGCCGTAGCGCCCATAATTGGCGGTAAAGAAGGTGTAAAAAGTTATACGATAGACTATACGTTGCAGGGTGTAGATTGTTATATAAATAATTTCTTAGCTGATATGCAACCCGATCAAACAGCTACCATTCAATTGGTGTTGGGAACAGATTATCTGATAAAAAAAATTATGTTTGAAAAATTAGTGTCCGGCGCGTTTACAGGTTTTAAAGAAATACATAACATTGGTGCATTGGCCTTTACCGCCACTGATAACAGCCTGCATAAGGGTGTCAATACTTATCGGGTTCGGATTGAATTGAAAGATGGCAGAATTATTTACAGCGCCGCAACAGATATTTTCTATTTTAACAATACTGAAGTTGTAATTTATCCAAATCCCGTTACTCAGGGGCACAACATTACAATTCGAATGAACGCTTTGCAAAATCAATGGATAAAAATTACGGATGTTGCCGGTAGAATAGTTTATAATCAACAGACCAATTCCACTATTGTACAGTTGCCGGTTAGCTTTTCAAAGGGAATATATTTTATTGCAGTTAGTAACCCGGAAACCAATCTCACTAATACTTTCAAAATTTTTGTTCAATAAATAACGGGGATAAAAAATAAAAGCCTTCTTTTAATTTTTATCAAATTTTTAACCTAATTTTTAACTTCAAATTAATTATTCATTAAAAAATACTCTTTTATGAAGAAAGTCTTACTACATCTGATGCTGGTATCAGCAATTACGTTCAGCGTAAGTTCATGTAAAAAAACAGCAACCACTGATGTGCCCGCTACTGATGAGATTTCAGCTGAAACAAAAGCAAAAATCGCCCAACTTGGTTTTGGAACAAGTGATGTTAAAAAAACAGAAGATGGATACCTGGTTGAAGGGGACATCAACCTGACGGATGAGCTTTTAAACAGCACTCCGAGTCAGATGTTGGTTAGAGTTGGTAATGCTGAGCAATACCGCACCACAAATTTAATTACGCCAGCCGCCGGCCGGGTGTATACAATATTGGTAAGCAATTTAACAAGCGCCTTTGAGCAAGGAACTGATTTGGCCATTGCCCGCTATAATGCATTGGGTTTAAAATTTACGTTCCAGAGGATAACATCAGGTACTCCGGATATTACCGTTCTTGGATTTAATCAAAGACCAAGAGGAGGTTATATTACACTCGGATCTTCAGGTTTTCCCACTTCAACAGGTGCTCCATACAATACCATAAAAATGAACACCAATGCCCAGGCCTATGGAACCAACCCAGATGTTAAGTACGTAGGCAGCGTGCTGCAACATGAACTGGGACATTGTATAGGAATGCGCCATACAGATTATTATGATAGGAGTATTAGTTGCGGTGGTGCTACAAGCAACGAAGGCGCATCTACCGTTGGCGCTATTTTGATACCCGGGACACCTTCTACAGCTACCCTGGCCGCGGCATCCTGGATGCTGGCCTGCTCAAATGGAGGTGACCGTACATTTAATTCCGCTGACGTTACCGGACTAAATTACCTTTACAAATAACATCAGTATAAAATCTATAAACGGGTTGTCAAATGGCAACCCGTTTGTTATAAAAGCCATTCCACTTCTCCAAAACCAAATAAATTATCAATCAGGTCTACTGTAAACAGTTGCCCGCTTTCTGTTACCTCTTTGATAGTGGTTGAGAAAACAATGTTTCCTTTTTTTAGTTGCACAGCTTGATTTCTTTTAAAAAGGCGTTCATTATAGCGCTGTAAAATTTTTTCAAAAGGTTCTGTCAGCAGTTGTTTGAACGAATCCAACACTGCCAGGTGCAATTGCTGTGCTAACACAGTTATATCAAAATCCTGCCCCGTTATTTGTTTTAATGAGATGGCTTTGTTGAGGTCATTTTCGAATATATCCTGGTTGATATTAATGCCAATTCCTGCAACCGAATATTTCCAGTATGCACCCGAACGTGTACTGGTTTCATTTTTTTTACTGGTTAGGCCATGCCCGATCACATTTTCGATTAAAATACCCCCTGCCTTTCTGTCACGCCAGTAAATATCATTTGGCCATTTAATAGTCGTTTCATCTCCGGCGAATGAACCAAAAAAATCAACACAGGCCAATGCAATTGCGGCCGATAACTTAAATTGTTCATGAATATGCAGCTCAGAAGCGTCGGTTATGATACTAAGTGCGATGTTTTCTCCGTTACCCGTGTGCCATTTTTTTCCACGCTGTCCTTTTCCGCCGGTTTGGTTAAATGAAAAGTACGCATCGCCGTGTTTCGCCAAACCTGCGTGAACTTTTGCCATGGCATAGTTGTTGGTGCTGTCAACCGAATCTAAAATAATAAAGGAAGGTTTGGTTACTGGCATCATACGACGATTGGTAAACAATTAGTACTTTTGTTATAATTGCAAGCTACATGCAGGCAACCGTAAAACAAAACATTCTTAGAATCGTCTACAAATATTATACATGGTAATCCATGTAATAGTTAATTAAAACAGCATATAATTTGAACAATCTTACATTATTGGCCAACAGAAAAAAAAGCTCCGTTACCCGGCTTACCAAAAACAGTAAAATTTTAAAAACAATCATTCACGCCATACAGGAAAAAAAAGGTGAAAATATTGTAAGCCTGGACCTTCGTAAAATACCCGAAGCTGTTGCCGATTTTTTTATTATCTGCGAAGCTACCAATAACACCCAATTAAAAGCTATTGCCGACTTTATAGAAGAAGATGTAAAATTAAAATGCGGCGAACCGCCTTACAAACACGAGGGGCGACAGGCACAGCAGTGGATATTGATTGACTATGTAAATGTAGTAGTGCATGTAATGCTGCCCGAACCAAGAAAATTTTACCGGCTGGAAGAAATGTGGAGCGATGCCGCAGTAACAGAACACAACGATTAAACCATCATAAGGCTATTTTTACAGGTAGCAATCAAATAAATACTGAAGCATAAAAACATGGCAGAAGATAAAAAACCTTTACCAAAGAGGAAATTCAACCCGGATAATATACCACCAATTGGCGATGATCAGCAGAAAAACAAAAACCGTTTTAATATTTACTGGGTGTACGGCCTTGTTTTTGCCGGCATTTTGGCTTACAATGCTTACAGGGGCTTTGGTATATTAGGAGCTGAAACCAACCAGATTAAATTTACCGAACTGGTAAAGCAGGGGGATGTAGAAAGCATTAAAACCATCCGCAATAAAAAAATTGTACGGGTTTTTATTAAGAAAGACAGCTTGCTTAAAAAGCAGGATGTTTACCGTCCTATCATGGGTAAACAGTATGATGCGGATAATGCCGCTAAGGTAGCCGGGCCACAGTTGTTTTTTCCCATAGTTGATGAAAAAACCTTTGCATCGCAGATGCAGGATTTTTATAAAAAGTATCCGAATATTTCGGAAATTCCTGATTCTCCGGATGATGAAGGTGAATTTTTTGGCCAGCTGGTGACTACGCTTTTACCGATTTTACTAATAGGATTATTATTTGTAATGATGATGCGTAAAGTAGGCGGACCAGGCGGTGGCAGCGGCGGACCAGGTGGTATTTTCAATATCGGTAAGTCAAAGGCTACCTTGTTCGACAAGGCGTCAAGAGTAAATATCAACTTTGGTGATGTGGCAGGTTTAGATGAAGCTAAGGTGGAAGTAATGGAAATTGTTGACTTCTTAAAAAATCCTAAAAAATATACTGCTTTAGGTGGTAAAATTCCGAAAGGCGCTTTGCTGATTGGCCCTCCCGGTACCGGTAAAACATTGCTGGCAAAAGCAGTAGCAGGCGAGGCACAGGTGCCTTTCTTCAGCTTAAGTGGTAGTGATTTTGTGGAAATGTTTGTAGGTGTTGGTGCAAGCCGCGTAAGAGATTTATTTAAACAGGCGAGAGAAAAAGCACCCTGCATAATTTTTATTGATGAAATTGATGCCATTGGCCGTGCAAGGGGCAAGAATATGATGATGAGCAACGATGAAAGGGAAAATACCCTGAACCAGTTGCTGGTAGAAATGGACGGTTTTGGCACAGACTTAGGCATTATTATTTTAGCCGCTACCAACAGACCGGATGTATTGGATACAGCCCTGCTTCGTCCGGGTCGTTTCGATCGCCAGATAACCATTGATAAACCGGATATGGTGGGCAGGGAAGCCATCTTTAAAGTGCATCTGGCGCCAATCAAAATATCGACCACTTTGGATATTTATAAACTGGCTGAACAAACACCAGGCTTTGCCGGTGCGGATATAGCCAATGTTTGTAACGAAGCTGCTTTAATTGCCGCCCGTAAAAATAAAGAAGCGGTTGACATGAGTGATTTCCAGGATGCCATTGACAGGGTGATTGGCGGATTGGAAAAGAAAAACAAAATTATCTCTCCGGAAGAAAAAGAAATTATAGCCTATCATGAAGCAGGCCACGCTATTTGCGGCTGGTTCCTGGAACATGCTTATCCTTTATTAAAAGTAACGGTAGTTCCCCGTGGTTCTGCTGCATTGGGATATGCCCAGTACACGCCTAAAGAACAATATCTGTATAACACAGACCAGTTAATGGACCAGATTTGTATGACGCTGGGCGGACGTGCAAGTGAAGATATTTTCTTTGGAAAAATCAGCACCGGCGCAAGCAATGATCTGCAGCAAATTACCAAGATTGCCTATAGCATGATTACCGTGTATGGTATGAATGATAAAGTGGGTAACATCAGCTACTACGATCCAAACCAGGAAAATACTTTTACCAAACCCTTCAGTGAAGAAACAGGTAAAATGATTGATGAAGAAGTACGTAACCTCATTACGCTGGCGTATGTAAGGACCAAAGAATTATTGTTGCTTAAAAAAGCCGAGGTAGAATTACTGGCTAAAGAGCTCTTAAAAAAAGAAGTGCTGTTTAAAAGTGATGTGGAAGCTTTAATTGGCAAAAGGCCTTATGAAGAAAAAAAGGCGCTGGATATTAAACCTGAAGACACCGTTTCAGAAGAGCCGCCAACAGCATTACCTGAGGAATTAAAAAATCCGCCACAAATTTAAAAAGGGTATGGCTAATTCAACAGCAAAAGAAAATATCTTAAATAAAATAAAGCAGGCACTGGATCATCCAGTGCCTTTGCCTTTTGTATTAGATGAGCCTGATGCGTCGCTTTACGAAATTGCCGTCGAAGAGCTGGAGATTATTTTTGCCGAAAACTTTGCCAAACTGCAAGGCAAATTCATTTTTTGTGCCGATGAAAAAGAACTGCATCTGCAGTTACATCACTTAATCAGCAGCCGGGAATGGATGAAAATTTACTGCAACGAAAACCAATGGAATGCACTTTACAGCAACACCATTAATCTTGAAAGCTGCGATGCTTCTATCACCGGCTGCGAGTGCCTGGTGGCCAGGACGGGAACAATCGTGATGAGTGCGGCACAGCAAAGCGGCCGTACAGTCAGCGTGTATGCTCCCATACATATTTGCATTGCATATACAAGCCAGCTGGTGTATGATATAAAAGATGCGTTGCAAGTGGTGAAAGAAAAACATTCCACCATCCCCTCATTAATAACTTTTGCCAGCGGCCCAAGCCGTACGGCGGATATCGAAAAGACCCTTGTTACAGGCGTCCATGGGCCCAAAGAAGTATATTTGTTTTTGGTAGATACAACAACAGTAAATCCATAATCTTCGTTAATCAAGCGGCCATTGAACTAATAAAGAACAACAATGAATTTACTCCCCAATAAAAAAATATACTTCCTGTCCGATTTCCATTTGGGTACTCCCAACCCTGCGGCAAGTTTGCTAAGAGAAAAAAAAATTATTCAATTCTTAGAAAGCATAAAACATGATGCGCAGGAAATCTTTATCGTAGGAGATATGTTTGATTTTTGGTTTGAATACAAATATGTTGTGCCCAGGGGCTATACAAGGATATTAGGTAAACTGGCCGAGCTGACCGACGGGGGCATGAAGATTCATTTTTTTGTTGGCAACCACGATATGTGGATGCGGGATTACTTTCAAACCGAATTAAATATTCCTGTTTATTACGAACCGGCGCAATTTGAATTTAACGGAAAGAAATTCCTGGTAGGTCATGGTGACGGTCAGGGCCCGGGTGATCATGGCTATAAATTTTTAAAGAAAGTTTTCCGTAATCCTTTTTGCCAATGGGCGTTTGGAGTTTTGCCGCCATTTTTTGGGCTGGGCATCGCCAATTATTTTTCTCAAAAAAGCAGGGAGCAGGCAAACAAAAAAGAAGAAGTATTTTTAGGTGAGGAGAATGAATGGCTGATTATTTATGCCAAAGAAGTATTGCAGAAAGAACATGTAGATTATTTTATTTTTGGGCACAGACACCTGCCGATCGATTTTTTGTTAAAAGACAACAGCCGCTATATCAATTTAGGAGAATGGATCAACTTTGACAGTTACGCCGTTTTTGACGGAACAACTACCACACTAAAATATTTCAACAAATGATGCAGGCTAAAAAATTAATGTTGTTTTTTTTCTGCACCACTGTGGCTTTAACGGCTGTTGCTCAAAATGATTCTTCGTTTACATTAACCAAATCTTATCCCGGCGCATTCTCCTATTTTACCATCGATAACCTCGATAATATTTATCTGCTCAGTAATACTAACCAACTTAAAAAAATCAGCCCCAGCGGAGATTCTGCGTTGTTCAACGATGTGCGGCGGTACGGAAAATTATTTTCTATCGATGCTACCAATCCTTTAAAAGTGCTGTTGTATTACAAAAACTTTTCTACGGTAGTTGTGCTGGACAGGTTCCTGAATGTGCGCAACGCCATCAACCTGCGGCAGCAAAATATATTTAAAGTAAAAGCCATCGCAGCATCGTACGATAACAATATCTGGCTGTTTGATGAAGGCGATGCTACACTTAAAAAGATAGACGATAACGGATCAGTATTGATGACTTCGGTAGATTTTAGAAATATATTCGACAGTGTTCCCTCGCCGGATCAAATCACCGACCGTGATAAATTTCTTTACTTATACGACTCTGCAAAAGGGTTTTATACATTTGATTACTACGGTTCTTTCAAAATCAGGATTCCGTTTTTAGGCTGGACCAGTACGGATGTAATCGCCAATACATTATATGGTTTCAGCGATCATCTATTGCACCAATACAAACCAGGTTCTTTAAATTTAAAAGATTATACCCTGCCTGTTTCTTTTCAAAATGCGCTGCAAATTAAGGCCGGCAATAACAAATTGTTTGTGTTACAAAAAGACGGGCTGCAGCAATTTTCACTAAAATAATAGCCCTCATTTAGTATTTTTATAGTATGGATTTTTTAGACAAGGTTTATTTCGACAATACGCTCCGTAGTTACCTGGTAGTAGGCGGCGCCATCCTGCTGGTGTTGCTTTTAAAACGTTATTTATCGCGGTATTTGGTGTCCTTAATTTTCCGGCTCGTAAAACGGGTTTGGAAAACGGTGAGTAAAGAAAGTTTTGTTAACCTTGTCGTAGGGCCATTTGAATGGTTTTTGTTGTTGCTCATTTCGGTATTTGCGATCGACAAATTAAATTTTCCCAACATTCTGTTGTACACCTTGTACGGACACACAACAGCGGATATTATAGCCCGGATAGGTACCGGCATCATCATCGCATCGTTCATACTGCTTGTATTGAGGCTGATAGATTTTATTGCTTTTGTGCTGGAAGAAAGAGCCAACCTTACGCCCGATGCAAGGGATAACCAGCTGGTTGTTTTTCTAAGGGATTTTTTAAAAGTAATTGTTGGTATCATAGGCATACTGCTGATTATAAAAGCTTGCTTCAACCAGCCTTTAGGCAACCTGTTAACCGGGCTAAGTATCGTAGGTGCCGCACTGGCGCTGGGTGCCAAAGAAAGTCTTGAAAATTTAATCGCATCTTTCATCATCTTTTTTGATAAACCTTTTTTTACCGGCGATACCGTTAAAGTGAACAACATTATAGGCAGAGTTGAAAAAATTGGATTGCGCAGCACGAGAATATTAACCGGTGATAAAACCATTGTTACAATGCCTAACAAGCAAATGGTAGATTCCATCGTAGACAACTGGAGTATGCGGACCCAGCGACGGGCAGAAATTATTCTGGAATTGTCTGTAAAAACAAGCGTGGTAAAAGCGGAGATTATACTTGCTGGTATAAAGAAAATATTGGATGACAAAAAAACACAGCTGCTTTCTTATTCCGTTTTCTTTAGAGACCTCAGTAAAAACGGAATTACAATCAACACTGAATATTTTACTGATGCCATTGTTTTGAGTGAGTTTGATACACTAAAACAAACCATCAATCTGCAGACAAAAAAATTGTTGGAAGATAATGGTGTTGAGTTTTCCGGAGAACCAGGTACAATTGTTATAAATAATGACCGGAAACAATAGTAATACCAGGCAACCAATGCCTTATAAATTTGCCTTCAGTTCATTCAAAAAATCTTTCAACTTTTTAAGTGCAGCGATGGCCGTAAATTTTTCATCGGCCTTTTTATTGTTTTTTATAAACTCCTTGGCGCCTTCCATGGTGTACTTACGCTCCCGCATCAGGTGGTAAATCAGCTGAATATTTTTTATATCCTCCGGCCTGAACAACCTGTCTCCCTTGCCATTCTTCTTCGGCTTCAGCACATCAAACTCATTTTCCCAAAGGCGAATGAGCGATTGGTTTACCTTAAACATAGCCGCAACTTTGCCGATGGAATAATACATCTTCTGAAACAGAATTTCATCTTCCGGGATATCCAGCAAGTCAACACCTGCACTCATTTCTTTTAAACTCTTTCTTCCACGGGTTGATTTTTGTTTTACAACAGACACTTCTGCGGGCAGTACAATTACCTTCTCGTTTTTTACAACACGCTTCTTCTCAGGCAATGGCGGTTGCTCGATATTATCAAAATCAAATGCTATTTGTGTTTGTACTGCCATGTATTAAATGGTATATAAAAATATCCTTTTTTGCTGGTTTTGTATTTGCAGATAAAAGTTTTTTAGTCGAAGCTTTTTGCACTTCCTGTTGCTGCCAGTTTTAACACGCGGTCGTATTGTTCTGCATTCAGGTCGTTATAGAAAAAGTAAACCGGGTCTACTTTCCTTCCATTTATATGTACTTCGTAATGGCAATGCGGACCTGTACTGGCGCCAGTACTTCCCACCCATCCAATCACCTCTCCGCGTTTCACCCGTTGTCCGTCTCTTGCCTTGATACGTACCATATGCATATAAACTGTTTCGTATCCATAACCATGATTGATCACTACGTGGTTACCGGTACCTGTTCCTTCTCCTGCTGTTGTGACCGTGCCATCGCCAGTAGCGTAAATGGGCGTTCCCTGGGGAGCTGTAAAGTCAAGCCCATTGTGCATTTTGGGAATACCGTAAATCGGATGAATTCTAAACCCAAAACCACTTGCAATACGAGTAAGATCTTTATTACTGATCGGTTGAATAGCAGGAATACAGGCCAGTTTACTCTCCTGGTTATTGATTAATTTTTCAATGCCGGCATAACTGTTTTCCTGATACGCAATCCGGGCACTGATATTATTTAAATCGAGGGAAATTGTTTTGCCCAGTTCATCATCACTTATCACATTTACTTTATCCAGCTCTTTTGATTTTTCCTGCAATTTTGCCCTTGCACTATCCGGGACCGGGTTGGCTTCAAAAATAGACCGGTACACTTCATTATCCCTTTTTTCCAGCCCTGCCATTTGCTCCTGCAGGGTTTTTACCTTTTCGCTCAATACCCTGTAATTGTCTTTCATGATCTCCTCCTTTAACCTCGATTCCTGGTCGGTTGGTTTAGGAATAAATTTAGTATACAACCAGATGATCAGCACGGAACTTACGAGTAAAGCAGAAAGAAATCCGAATATGCGCAGCAACTTTACCCTGAAGGGAGTAATCAGCTTTTCATAGCGTAGCGTATTGGTGTTATAGTAATATTTTATTTTCTTCATGCAAGCCTTACCCTCACCGGGCTTTAGTACAAAATTTTACAATTTTCTTATGCTAACGAAATGCTGCTGTTTTGTGTTGTTTATATACCTGCTAAAAAAATTGTAAGCTTATTGCTTTTATGCATTGCCAACATATACCAAGGATAAGCTTTTCCTTACCTTTGCGCCACAGTTTTTTTACCGTCTACAAATATAGACGCTTATATTGCAAAAATCAACCCAAAACAGC
>NZ_JAQBNR010000005.1 GCF_028288465.1 Ferruginibacter sp.
CAAAGCGGTTCTTGCCTTCGCCTTCCAGTATTACTTTTAAAAATTTATTCTCCGGATGTTGTTGTACGCTCTGGTTGCGGTACACAAAGGCTGGCATGTTGACATTGTTCACAACCAAATCTAAATCACCATCATTGTCAAGATCCGCATACGCTGAACCGTTACTAAAGCCCGGTTGGTCCAATCCCCATTCCTTTGCCTTGTTCGTAAATGTTAAGTCCCCATTGTTGCTATATGCATAGTTCGATAAAGGATTTGATGGCATTAAATCGATTAACTTTTTTATGCCGCCATCTTTTTCCTGTTTCAAGATTTTTCTTACTTCATCGGGGTTGGCTGTATACTGAATATAATCCTGATCCGTCAGATCTTTAAAAATGGCATTGGCTACAAAAATATCTTTAAAGCCATCATTGTTTAAATCGGTTATCAGTGCGCCCCAGCTCCAGTCGGTGGCCTGCACTCCGGCCAGGCGCCCAATCTCGCTAAAGTTTACTTCAGGAATTTTAGTAGCATCAATTGGTGAAATTCCCTGGTTTAACTGCAACACATTTCTTACAAACTGGTGATAATAGCCGTTCGCCAAATTTGATTGGTATTTGTCCCAGTTTTCAAAATTGGTTTTTGTTTTAACCCTCGCTTCGGTTTCGGGCAGCATATCTGTAACATAAATATCGGGATAGCCATCATTGTTGATATCGGCGATATCAGCACCCATAGAATTCATACTCAGTTCACGAATGCAGTTTTCCAGCGACTCTGTAAATGTGCCGTTTTTGTTGTTGATGTACAGGTAGTCCTTTTCAAAAAAATCGTTGGATACATAGATATCCTGCCAGCCATCTTTATTGACATCAGCAATGGTGACGCCAAGGCCAAAACCGATCTTGCTGCTGTAGATACCGGCCTTTGTAGTTACATCTATAAAATGATTATTATCGTTTCGGTACAATTTATTACCACCAAGTGTATCTGGAATATTGCGCTGATCTTTGACCAGATCATAATTTCCAACTGAACGCATGGAATTATTCAGCAGGTAACAATCCAGGTCGCCATCATGGTCATAATCAAAAAATTCTGCGTGTGTTGAAAGCCCGAGACTATTCAATCCATATTCCGCAGCCCGCTCTGTAAAAGTGTTGTTGCCATTATTTATGTATAAACTGTTGTTGCGGTTTTTACTTTTAAGATCGCCCGATTTACAAACATAAATGTCCAATAAACCATCGCCGTTAACGTCTGCAAAAGTAACCCCGGTCGACCATACGCCTGCTGAATTAAGCCCCGCTTTATCTGTAATGTCTTCAAATTTAAAATTGCCCTTATTCAGGTAAAGCTTGTTAGATTTCAGGTTGCCACAAAAAAACACGTCAGGTAAACCATCGTTGTTGATATCGCCAATACCAACACCGCCGCCATTATAAAAATTGCGGAAAGTATACGCGTTCAATTCTTCTGTGTATTTAACGTCGTTTGAAAAATCGATCCCCGTGATAGCAGGAGGAATAAGATCAAATAATTTAACCGTGTTCCCACTATAGGATGAATGACATCCGGAAAACATGGCTATGGTACAGATAGATATCATTTGAAAAAAAACACCTTTTGTCTTTCTCTGCATTATTTTTCTTTCCCAAAAACAGTAAATAAAATCTTGAAACAAAAGGAAATTTTTAGTGGTATCAACAATCATTTACAGCGCATCCCATAAGTTCTGACAATAAAAGAAGGGACATCAAATTTACCCAATATTTGGCTCACTTTAATTATCTGAATGTTAAAAGGGAAAGCAGGTAATTTGCATTACAAGCTTTCCCTTTCAAAATTGTTAATAATTAACCTGCTAAGTATTTATATTAATAGCCAGGGTTTTGTTTAAGTAGTTTATTAGCGTTTATCTGAGCATCTGGTATCGGGAAAATATTCAGGTGATTGATTCCGTTTGGACCAAGTGCATCTGGTGCATCAGCATTATGAAATCCGTATGCATCATTGTAAGTACCAAAACGAATCATATCCTGTCTTTTCCATGCTTCGCAAAACATCTCCCTGCTTCGCTCAGCCAAGAAAGTCGCCGCAGTTAATGTGGCAAAAGGAGTTACCCCTCCATGCAGCGTCCTAATCTGATTAACTGTAGCTAATGTAGTCGCATCATTCCAGTTACTGGTATTCCTAGCAATGGATTCCGCCTTTGTTAAGAGGATATCTGCATAACGGAAGATAACAAAATCATTATCCATATTACTGGTCATACCATTATACATCTGCCATTTACCAATTCTCGCGCCAGACTGACGCCATGCTGCAGGCTCCAGCTCATTCATATATGGAGTAAAAGTGAAAGGTGTTCCATCAGGATCTGTTGCATCTGCTCCATCATCTACTAACCTTGTGCCGTCAGCAGCAAACTGCGGGCCTACAATAAAATTTCCAAGCCTTTTATCCAGTGTACCTCTTGTCATATCTCCTTTAGGACTCAACCCGACTACCATTCCTGTTGTTCCAGGATTTGCTATTGTATCGATATAAGATTTATAAAACTCTGCTGTAGAGGCAAAGCCATTCCATGGTTGTGCATTGATATTATATGTCCTTTGATTCAGGTAACTTAAAGTCATCATATTTATATTTAGTCCCCCAAACTTAATATGATCAAAAGGTATAGCCCAGATAAATTCCTTAGACCCCTGATCATTTTGGGAAAAATTATCAGCATAGTTGGGCATTAAGTTATAAACACCTGAATTAATAATATTATCACAAGCCGCAATAGCTTTATCATATTGTTTGCCAGCTCCATACAATTCCGCGTTTAAATATAATTTTGCAAGGCATGCTTCAGCAGTATAGTAATTTACACGGCCATAAGTTGCAACGTCAGGAACAGAAGTTGGTTTTTTTAACAATGGTGCATTGGTAGTTAATTCCGATTCAATAAACTTATACACATCCAATCTCGGAGAATTTCCTACTGGTGTTGTAACGGAATAATCAATACTCAGTGGCACATTGCCATACCAATCCATTAGCCAATAATAATAAATAGCACGTAAAGCTTTTAATTCAGGAATGTACTCCAACGCGGAGGGTGTTCCAATTTTAGTTAGATTAAAAATCAGGCGATTACAGGTTGAAACACCAGAATAACAGAAATTCCATCCATTAGCTGGCAAAGGATCCGTTGCAACATAGGTATGTCTTTTTAATCTTACCCAATGCCCACCATCACCCCAATCAGGACCACGGGTTGGCACGACTATCTCATCAGTAGTTACTTCATTTAAAGGGATATAATGATTGTTACCTCCCACGCCTGCTAAATTCGCATAGGCTGCACCAACAAGAGACTGCACTTCCAAATCGGTTTTACCAAACTTATCACCTGTCACCTTATCAAAAAGGTACGGTCCTTCATCCAACTTGGTACAAGAAAATCCTGTAAAAAGCAGTCCGGCCATTAAAGTACTCTTAATTAATTTATTTTTCATATATTAAGTATGTAAATGAATAAAATTTATTTGTTAAAGAACAATGTTAACTCCTACTGTAAATGAACGTGTTAATACCCATGTACTTCTTCTGTCAATTCCAGGAGCCAGAATATTACCATTCAGGTTATCCGTATACCGTACTTCTGGATCTGCACCAGTGTAACCTGTAATGGTGAACAAATTGTGTCCAGTCAGGAATGCTCGAAAACTTTTAACCCCGTTAGCCTTCTTTACAATATTAAAATTGTATCCTAATGTAGCGTTATCCAATTTAACAAAGTCGCCTTTTTCAACGTAAAGGCTGGTGAATATTTGAGCATCCTTCAATTTTGGATCAAAATATTTTGTCTTTACTACGTTATATAATGCTGCAACAGATGGATTTTCATAAAAAGCCCTGTTGGTATTGATCAAATCATGTCCGAAAGAACCTCTTAAGAAGAAATTCAAATCAAAATTTCCATAATTAAAAGTGTTTGTCCAGCCCATTTCAAATTTTGGCAACCCATGGCCAATTACAGTTTTATAGGTTCCAGGACCTGCAGGAACTGCTTTTCCAGTTCCGTCATCAGCCAAAATTTTACCATTTGCATCAAGTCCCATATATACCTGATTATAAAAAGCTCCAATTTCTGCTCCCGCATATGTCCTTGTAATTTGTGTTGCCTCCTGACCCGGAGAACCCAGGTTGGTTTCGCCAATATATGAACCAGCCGATGGATCAAGCCTTGTTAATACAACATGATTGTGAGCAAAGTTGACGCCGGTTGTCCAATTAAATTTACTGGTTTTTCTGATCACTTCATAGTTCAATGCCACCTCAATACCGTTACCTGTCATGTCGCCAATGTTCTTCCAAGCCCTGTGGAAAAGTGCTGGCGGCGCAGGAACCTCAACATTAAAAATAAGATCCGATGTTTTACGCTTGTAATAATCCACTGTTCCGGACAACCGGTTATTGAAAGCAGCAAAATCTAATCCTATATCTGTTTCGGCTTTTTTCTCCCATCTCAGGTCAGGGTTGTCATTTTGATTTGGTCCAAAAGTTGAAATCCAATTACCATTTATAAGGTAATTTCCCCCACTTGTATAAGTTATTGCAGCCAAACCTGGTGAAGGTGGTAGGGCGCCGGTTACACCATAACTTCCTCTTAATTTGAGGGTATTGAAACCTGGCAGGTTTAAAAATTTATTTAAATCCACACCGGCACTTACCGCCGGAAAATAACCCCATTTGTTATTAGGACCAAATTCTGTAGAACCTTCTCTTCTTAAGGAAGCTGATATGAAAGCAAAGTTGTTATAATTTAAATTGACCCTGCCAAAAAAGGCTACCAATCTGTTGCCGTTTTTATAGCTGTTTATAGATGCCAGACCATTTTGTATATCTTGGGCTGTTGAAAAATCCTGGCCAGATAAATCAGTAATAAAGTTACCAGCACCAGCATTAAAACCCTGGTAAATAAAATCCTGGTAAGAATATCCTGCAACAGCGGCTACTTCCAGATTGGAAATTTTGCCATTGTACGATAATGTATTTTCATATAACTGGGTTGTCGCTTCATCATCTTTCTTATAAGAATATCCGTGACGTCCAACACCGGTTACACCATTATAAAACCCACGATCTATAAACGCTGTACTTGGGCTATATGCGGTAAGGTAAGTGCTGGTTTGTTGCTGAGCATATCTAGTAAGGAACTTGAGGCCTTTAACTATTTCATATTCTGCAGAACCTGCAAAGTTTAACCTACTTAGCTGCTGGTGATTAGAGTTTTGTCTCAAAAGGGCAACGGGGTTAGAGTATTCTGTAGCACTCACTTCAAAATAACCGCCACCTGCTAAATCCTGTTCTGGCTTTTGAGCATACACCGGAGACGTTGGATTGTAGATAGTTGCATATTCAAAAGCATTAGAGAATCCCAGGTCTGCAGTTTTACGAGTTGTACTAACTTCTACATTAAACACCAATCTATCATTTAATGCTTTGTGTGTTATATTCAACCGACCATTTAACTGTTTAAGGCCTGTTGTAATAGCGATACCTTGCGCATCTCTATAATTCACAGAAGCATTGTAAGTGGTATGTTCGTTGCCACCAGAAAAAGATAAATTATGCTGGTGCGATATAGCTGTTCTTGTAATTTCTTTATACCAATCAGTTGTGGCTCCATAATCTGTGCCGGCTCCCAGGGTTTTCAATAAACTACGATATTCTGCCGCACTTGCATGTTGGGTAAGCCTCGCTGCATTTTCTATACTAACGGATCCATTATAGGTAACCTGTGACGTTCCTTTAGTCCCTGTTTTTGTTGTTACGATAATTACACCTGCAGAACCGCGGGTTCCGTAAATTGCTGCAGAGGAACCATCTTTTAATACATCAATACTTTTAATATCGTTAGGATCTACCGAGTTTAAATCAGCACCAACCTGGCCATCAATTACCACCAGTGGGGAAGTACCAGAACCAATCGTAGAGAGGCCTCTTAACCTGATATCAAAACCTCCGTTCACATCACCGCCTGCACGGGATATTGAAAGTCCTGCCACTTTACCTTGTAACAATTGGGCAACATCATTGATATTACCTTTATTGAATTGCTCTGCATTTACACGGGTAATCGCACTGGTAATTTCCCTCTTCTTTAGTGTACCATAACCTACAACCGTAACCTCGTTCAAAGCCGTATTACTGCTTTTCATGGAAACAGCAACATCGCTTTTTCCCGCAACGTTCAGGTCTTGTTTTTCAAAGCCTACACCAGAAAATGTAATTTTAGAAATCCCGTCCGTTGAGGATAATTTAAAGGATCCGTCATTTGCTGTGGCAGTTCCTACTTTTTTACCTGAAGTAGTAACTCCCAATACAGAAATCCCGGCTACAGGTGAACCATCTTTAGAGTCGGTTACCTTACCGGTTACTTCTTTGTTTTGGGCGTAAGCCATTGTGGAAAACAGGGCAAGACAAAAGCATAGGATGCCTTTTGCTAGTTTTTTTAAATTCATAATCAGTCGTTTAATTTAGTTTTTAATGCACTAATAACAGGTTACAATACACTTTTCCGAGAAATTGATAATGAAGTTTTGCCCGGGAGATACCCTGACAGGGAGAAAATTAAAATTTCTTCATACAGCAATATGTTGGTAGAGCGAATCGCGGCAATGAAATTATAACTTTGCTTTAACATGGATAGTTATATTAATAACAGAAGGCCCTGCAAATGTTTCCGCAAACGTTTGCAGAGGATAAAATAGATTTTAAATTTTTTAAAAAGTCTTTTTAACAATTATTCAACTAAATGATTGAGAAAAAATTGTTTAAAGTCGCAGGGAAGATGCTTAAGACGCAGTTCTTATTTTCCAGGCCGGCGTTGTTTATAAAGAAAAACGATTTGAAGCCGTACATCTTTTGCATTTGCACTAAAGCTGGATGAAAATTTGTTTCCGTTTTGTACCACAATAAATTAAGGCATGAAAAAAATATTTGTTACAGTCCTGGGTATAATAACATTAGCCATCGTTGCTGAATATTTCCTTATACCAAATATTGTAATGATAAAAGCCAGTGCCTCTGTGTCAACACCGGCACCTGCCATCCACAGAATGTTACTCAATAAAGCCAGTCTCGCTAAATGGTGGCCGGGAAAAAAAACCGGCGATAGTTTGTTTTACAATGATTTATTGTACAAGATAAAGGATGGCAATATTACGGTTATTCCCGTGTCTGTTGTTAATGACAAGCTGAAATTAAACAGTTCTTTATACGTGGTTTCTCTATCGGCTGATTCCACCAGATTGGAGTGGGTCGGTTCAGCTGCTAACTCCAATAATCCAGTCAAACGTCTTCAAAATTACCTGCAGGCGAAACAAGTTAACAGGGACTTTTCGGCAATTCTTCAAAAAATGACCACTTTTTATAGCGACCCGGTAAATATTTATGGTTCCGCAGTTAAAAAGGCCCTTATTTCTGACAGCCTGCTGATTGCCACAGCAGCAAGCTACAGCCACTATCCCACTACCAAAGATGTCTACGATTTGATAGACAAATTGGGTGCATATATTGCTTTTAATAAAGGCAGGAGGACAGGATTTCCTATGCTTAATATTTCAACAAATGACAGCATACAATATGATGTAAAAGTGGCGCTCCCTACTGATAAGCTCATTAAGTCGTCCGAAAATTTTGAACAAAAAAGAATGCCGGGCAAAAGTGTTATTTTGTTTAGTGAGGTTAGAGGAGGGACTTATACCTGCGCTAGTGCACTGGATCAATTGCAGAAATACGCAGATGACAGGCAATTAAGATCGCCTGCAATTCCTTTTTATTCACTGGTAACTGATCGCAGAAAGGAAACAGATTCCAGTACCTGGATAACCAGGGTTTATTTCCCGGTTATGTTGTATCAATAGACTTGTAAAATTTGACTCCGAGACTACTTGATCTCATTGTTAATTTTTGTCAATACGGGATACAAATTGTTTTGAAGAATTAATAAACAATGCAGATTTTTGGTGTTTACTGCCTGGATGTCTCTTACTTCGCCCTTTAGACCCAAGCCTGTTTTTGCTTCTTCCTGCCAGCTGAAATTGCCTTTGCCATCATTTAGTAACACATCTCCAAAACTTGCGTCCAGCCTTTCAAACTGCGGTAAAAAACCAAACTGGTTTCCTCCTAAAATAAGATCAGGGTGGCCATCTTTGTTTACATCCATTACGCGGCAAACGTTGACGCAGGATAACTGGACCCTGGCGGGCAATTTTTTTATCATAAAGTTGCCATTCCCCTCATTTAATGCAATGCAGGAACTGGAATAATTAACCTTCTTCACACTACATTTTTCAACAATCTCTTTAGAAAATAATTGCTGAATTGATTTTTTTGAATAGGCTTCATTTTTCAGGCTTTGCTTTTTTATCCCCGGAATTTGCTCTTCCAAGTCAAACTTTAAAAACGCCGGTTTATCCTCACCGTCGATTGTATAGGTTAGTATTTTATCAATACTGCCATTCTGGTCAAAATCGTTGATCCATAGTTTTACAGGATGGCTACTATCGGGATGCAAATAAAAATTTTCGCCCATGTTGCCTAAAATGAGATCTTCTCTTCCATCGCCATTTAAATCGGCCGCAGTTACTGTTTGCCACCATCCAAAAAGCTGATTGAGGTTACTGGAAATCTCTATGAAATGATCATGCTGAAAAGAAAAAATTCTTGGGCTCATCCATTCACCGGTAATCACTAACTCTTTTTGTGTGTCGCCGGTAACATCAACCCGTACTGCACCCGTCACCATTCCAATTTTAGCAATATCCGGATTTTTCACTGGTGCAATGTCGTGAAAATGCCCGTTGCCGTCATTTACAAATAAATAGCTGGCGGGGTCCATTCCGTAAATACCGGGGAAACTTCTGCCTCCAATAAAAAGATCGGGGTAACCATCCTGGTTAAAATCATCTGCAACTGCAACAGCTATGTTCATCCCGACATTGGTAAAACTGGCTGCATCCAGCAAAAAATTGCCTTTTCCATCATTTTTAAATAATCGTAGCTGCAGCTCCCTGCTATTAGGAGGGGTTGCATTACCGCCGGGGCAAATAAGCAAATCCTGGTCGCCGTCTTTGTCACAGTCAAAAAACAATACAGCAACATCTTCAAAATCCGTGTACTGCTGAAACCCCTTTTGATCCGTCTTAATAAAATTTCCTTCATTGGTCTGAAAACAGAGCTGCCCCGGATGACCCGGCGTTCCTCCAATAAAAACATCCTCCAACCCATCCCCATTTACATCAGCCACCGCGGCTTTCGGACCTTCACGTGAAAGCATTCTTGGAATATTGCGCTCATTGTAAAAATCAATTACGTCATTCTCTTCATGTTTATCAAAATTGCTGGCTATGGTTGAAAAAAATGGTGTTTCTTTTTTTTCAGCCGGCATTATTGGCGATAGCGAGCTGGCTTCGTCCTGGCGAATAACATGTGTCTTATTCATTACCGGATTTTTTATGACGGTGCTGGTTCTGTTTGGCCAATAAACAATCAGTGAGTCTGCCTGTGTAATCGTTCCTGTTCCGATGACGATTGTGTAATCCATTGAAGACTGAAAACCACGGCTTGGATATAGCTCTCTTGTGAATTGCTGCCTGCCTGCAAAGAGTTTTATTGTGCTGCCGATGGCGAATGTATTTTTTCCGTTTCCTTTAAGTTGAATGCTGATATAATTATTATGATTTAATTCACGGGCTTTATTTTTATATACAAAGGCCTGCTGGTTTTCATTATTTACTACCAGGTCAAGGTCTCCATCACCATCCAGGTCTGCATAAGCCGCACCGTTAGAATAACTGGGTTGTGTAAAGCCCCAGCTTTCTCCGATATCAGTAAATTTAAGGTTGTGATCATTCCTAAATACTTTATTTACCAAAGGTGTTTTCGGAATCTCTTTCAGTACTTTTTCAACATCTTTTTTTTCGCCGTTCATCACCATTTTGTGGTAGGTTTCATCCGCAAAAAAATTCATAAAATCCAGGTTGGTAACATCTTTATTAATACCGTTGCAAACATATAAATCGTTCCATCCGTCATTATCCATGTCAAACAACAGGGCACCCCAGCTCCAGTCTGTTGCAGCAACACCGCTGTAATTGGCAATGTCAATAAAGTGATTGTTTTTATTGTTTAACTGTAAACAATTTTGGGTGTATTGATAATAAAAGCCTGCTTTTATCTTGGCATTGAATAAATCGATGTTATCAAATGCGCCCATTGTTTTTAGCCGGTAATCGTTCAGTGGTAACATATCCGATGTAAATATATCCTGGTATCCATCATTGTTGATATCAGCAATATCTGCGCCCATAGAGGAGAAGCTGGTATGTTGCAGACAATTTTCCAGTTCGTCTTTAAATGTGCCATTTCTTTGGTTGATGTATAAATAATCTCTTTCATAAGAGTCGTTTGACACATATACATCGGGATATCCATCATTATTGATATCACTTACAGAAACTCCTAAACCGAAACTAATAAGGGAACCATGTATGCCGGCATCCTTTGTAACTTCTGTAAAATGCCCGTTGTCATTTCTAAATAAATGATCGCCGCCGCCTTTTAAAAAATCAGCCACGGGCCATTGGGCATCCGGTAAATCTCTGCGGTTGCTAAACTGCAACTGGTTTACCGGTATTGGACTATTGTTAATCATAAAACAATCCAGGTCGCCGTCGAGATCATAGTCGAAAAAGGAAACCTGGGTCGTATAAGCAGCAATATCAAGACCATACAGTGCTGCAGATTCTTTAAAAGTAAGATCGTGATTATTGATGTATAGTTTGTTTTTTCTGTTACCCGTTGCCATGTGGCCGGATGTGCTCACGTAAATATCAAGCCAGCCATCGTTGTTCACATCTGCGAAAGCAACACCTGTATTCCATTTATCATCTTCTATTATACCTGCTTTTTTACTGATGTCTTCAAACTTAAAATCACCCTTATTCAGGTATAGCTTATTAGTTGCTGTATTGGATGTTAAAAACACGTCGGGCAGCCCATCGTTATTGATATCGCCAATGCCCACTCCGCCACCATTGTAAAAGTTTCTGAATAAAAAGCTGTTTTCTGTCTTGCCATCTTCTACCTTATTTTCAAAATTGATTCCGGTATTTTCCATCAGCTCAAACAAGAGAGCAGCCTTGTCTTTTCCTTTATTGCAGGAGACAAATAATGTGTAGGTAAAAAATAAAAAAAGACAAATTTCTTTTCTCATCCGTAACGCATTTTAAAAATAAAAGGCCATTGTAATAATGACCTTTTTAAGATGATATCTGTGTTTAAAACATTTAATAACCGGTATTTTGTTTCAGATTAGGATTAGCGGCTAAGGCCGATGTTGGAATGGGAAACAATAAATGCGCTTCGTCCGACGCAGGTTTTAGTGCCCAGGGTTTCATAAATACACCAAACCTGATCAGGTCTGTTCGCCTGGTACTTTCCCAGTATAATTCCCTGCCTCTTTCGGCCAGTAATGTACCGGGGTCTGCCACGTTGGATGGATTCACCAGTGTCATTGATGCCAGGGGTGCGGCCTTTCTTGCTGTTCTCAATTCGTTCACCAAAGCAAGTGCGCCTGCATTGTCTGCAGCTGTCGCCCGCATCTTTGCTTCAGCCACCATCAACACTACATCGGGATACCGATAAATCATAGCCCAGTTGCCAGATACGCCACCACCATAATTTTTTCCATTGCCTGAGAAATCAGGAACATATTTTACAATCCTGATACCTTTGATCTCCAGGTCGTTTCCTGTTTCTTTTAAGTCAGCGCTGATATTGGGATCAAATTTCAGCAGATTACCTTTTCGGTCTTTTTCAGCCGTACCATCTTCATAATATTGCTGACCTATTAACAACCCGGGCCGTATTCCGGAAACATCAGTGCACCCTTTATAAAACCTTCCGCCAATCCGCTGGTCGAGCAAAGTATCGGCAGGCGTTTTTGTCGGCGTACTGGTAACCCCGAAAGAATTATAAAAATCAGCCACCGTTGAAAATCCGTTCCAGCCCGATTGAGGAGCCAATGGCCTGTAAGAATTGTAATGCAGTGTAGCCCACCAATAGTTGTGTATACCAGAGTTGTTTGTTGCTACGCCAGATGTATTTGGATAGGCAAATATTGCTTCTTTAGAACCAGAATTGGAAGGACTAAAATTATCAAAGTAGTTAGCATTATAAGCATATTTACCGCTGGCTATAATAGCATTACCAAGGGTAATTACCTGCTGCATATCTGCGTCATTAAATGTGGGTGCAGCCCTGTTATTAAATGCGCCACGGTTTAAATACAGTTTCATTAATAACATATTTGCTGCATCCTTGTTGGCTTTAGCAATGCCGTTTGCGGGATCCAGATCCGGAATAATGGTATTTAATTCGTCGATGATAAAATTTACTGCAGAATCGCCCGTATAAACTTTAGGAGCATTCAGTAAATTGTCACCCGGGTCGCGGAAGGGAAACTGCCCGAATAAGTCCAATAACTGGTACAATGCAAAAGCCCTTAAAAACCTTGCCTCTGCCGCTTGTGCTTTGGAAGGATTAAATGCCAGTACATTGGTAGCATCGAAATTTAATTTGTTAAGGGCATTAAACATATTGATTATGACATCAACACCATCTGCCTTAAAAGTTTGTTGCTTTAGTGCCCGCCATTTTCCATTATCATCCCAGTCTCCCGCCCTCGTTGGTACTACACATTGATCTGCAGTTACCTCCTCCATGGACATAATATTTCCGGGGTCAGAATATGGATTGCCCACATCATTGTAAGCCGTTTGCAATAACAATTGTGTTCCATTTACACCCAGCGCATTTTTTGCCTGGTCGCTCGTTAGTGTACTGTTTAGTCCCTGGTCAAGCTTGGTACAGCTTGTTGAAAAAATAAGCGCAATTAGAGCAATTGAAAAATGTGTTTTATATTTTAACGGATACATAGCTTAGCGTTTTTATAGTGACATATTAAAACCAAAGTTGATAATGCGTGGTGTTGGATAAGGTATATATTCAATATTCCTGGAAGGATAACCATTATTGGTTTTATCAACATTTACCTCAGGATCAAATCCTGTAAATTTGGTAATCACAAACAGGTTGGTACCTCCTACAAAAACATTTAAATTTTTGATGTACTTTCCCGCGTTACCCACTGCATAGTTGATCGTAGCATTTCTTAGTTTTAAATAGTTACCGCTCTCCAGGTATCGGGACGAAGCAGCCACACTGGAGTTGATATTTTCGACAGAACCCAATACAGAAGCATCTACATTTTTACCATTTTGAAGGTTGCTGATGTTGGTAACTGAATTAAATGTATTGTTGTAAATCAGGTAGCCGGAAGCTCCGCTGGCATTTAAACTAAGCGAAAATTTATCATATCGGAGTGAGGTGCTGAAACCATATAACCAATGCGGGTTGGGATCCCCAACAAAGGTTGGATTATCTGCAATGATCTGCTGGCCATTTTGATCAAAGCCACCAAATTGTTTTAAGTAATATACGTTTACAGGATGGTTATTTCCTATTACCTGCGCTAAAGCACCGGACACTCCCTGGCCACTCACCTGGGCTGTCTGAATATCTGCCTGCGCAAAGTCTTTCAACAGGTTTTTATTATGGGCTATATTGGCGCCAGCCTCCCAGCTAAATTTCGGATTTGTAATGATGGTTGCGCCAACTGAAAATTCATAGCCTTCATTTATTAAATGAGCAGGCAGGTTGATGAAAAATATTGACGCAGGTGCCGGTTGAATCGCTGTGCTTTGAAATAACAGGTCAGACGTATTTTTCTTGTAATAATCAATAGAACCAAAAATTCTGTTTTTTAATATTGCGTAATCAAGGCCAATATTAATCTGCGTGGTCTTTTCCCATTTCAAGTCGGGGTTAGCTACATTGCTTTGGCCGATGCTATTGTAGGCCCCGGAATTAAATTGTTCCAATGACGCTCCGGCTGGAAACTCCTGGTTACCTGTAATGCCCCAGGACGCCCTCAAACCAAGGCTTGAAAAAACATTGCTGGATTTTAGAAAGTCTTCACTGCTGAGTAACCACTTTGCACCTACGGATGGGAAATATCCGTACTTGTTATTTTTACCAAATTTACTGGAGCCGTCAGCCCGGATGGTCCCCGTTAAAAAATATTTATCAGATAAATTAAAATTTACGCGACCAAAATAAGATTGAATTTCGGTCGTCGGATCTACGAAAGTTACCAGGGGTGTTTGCGTTTTTGCATTTTGAAAAAAACTGGTATATAAAACCGGGATGCGGTTCTTTTGATCCAGGTTGGTATTAAACTGTGAGGCAAATAGCGACAGGTTGGAATAGTTTGTTTTCCAATATTCATATCCAGCCAAAGCTTCAAGTTTTAAATCTTGCGAAAGCGACGTGCTGTAGTTAAGCGTATGCGTAAATGTTTGTGAAGTGAGTTCTGCCTGTGATATAGCCGCATCGCCAATGCCAGACACACCGTTTATTCCATCAATCCAGCCATCGATATTAGTATTTCTTTTTCCTGTTCCGTGATTGATGGCATACAAAAATTTATACTCCAGGCCTTTTATCAATTTTACCGTTGCAGAAACATTGCCTAAAAAAACATTCACATTCGCAACATCATTGTATCCTTCAATTACCGCAAGCGGATTGGGAACAGAATTAGTGGCCAGGCTGTACAATCCGGTACTGGTTGTGAAGGGAGCGGTCGGATTCCAGTTCAATGCATAAGAAATTAAATTACCTCCGGCCCCGGCCGTATTACTTACCAAACCCATGTTTTCGGTTGTATGCCCGGCGATCAAGCCGAAATCAATAGACAAGCGCTTATCTAAAAACTTATATTGTCCGGAAAAATTACCAAGGTATTTATCCAGGGAAGTCTTTTTTATAAACCCATAATTTTTTGATCCCAAAAAAGAGGCGCTGAACCGGCCGGACTCGCCACCGCCACTTAACGCCAGGCTATACTCCTGTGATAAACTGGTCTGGGTAATTTCTTTGAGTGCATCAACGGATGCTTTATGATCCAGCGAAAGCGATAAGGTGTCCAGACTGTATTTATGCAAAGCTGTTCTAAAATCTCCAGCTGTTAGTACCTTATACTTTTTCATGTAGCCTGCAGAAACGCCGAACTTTGTTCCGAATTCTATTTTAGTTCCCCCGGTTCCTTTTTTAGTTGTAATTACCACAATGCCATTCGCTCCACGGGAACCGTAAATTGCAGTAGAGGAAGCATCTTTCAGTACATCAACCTGAGCAATATCGTTGGGATTAATGTATAGCAAAGGATTAGATTCAGGTGTTGTTCCAAAGTCCAAACCTGAGCCAGCACCGAAGTTCAGGCTGGGCTTGGCCGTTCTGCCATCCAGTGGCACTCCGTCTACAACATACAAAGGGTTGTTACTCGCCCTTATTGAATTATTACCGCGTATTTTAATTGTAGTGGCGGCACCCGGTTGACCACTATTACTTGTAATTTCGAGCCCCGGCACTTTGCCCTGCAATAGCTGGTCGGGTGATGCGATCACACCCTGGTTGAAATCCTTGGCCTTTACAGAAGAGACGGCACCCGTTAAATCCTTTTTTCTTGCTGTGCCGTATCCGATGATCACCACTTCATTCAGACTGGTATTGGTTGCCACCAGTGCAATGGAAACATCAGTTTTACCCGTTACATCAATTGTTTGATTTTGGTAGCCGACACCAGATACGGTCAAACCCGTAATGTTCTCTGCCATTGAAATACGAAACGATCCATCCGTACCCGTTGCAGTTCCTGCTGTTTTGCCATTCGCGGATTTGGCGACTACAGAGATGCCTGAAACGGGAGTAGAGTCCTTTGAATTAATTACTGTTCCGGAAATTTTGTTTTGGGCCAAGGTGACAGTAGAAAAAAGAACCAGACAAAAACAAAAAATGCTTCTTTCGAATTTTTTTACGTTCATAACCAGTCGTTTTAATTAAGTTTTAGATACACTAATCCTAACTCTATTTTTATGCTGGAAATTGGGCAAGAATCCGGGCCGGGAAGCCCGTGAAAGAGGTCGAGAGTTTTATCAACTATTGCAGTACTCGGGTAAATTGACACTGCTACCTAAAATTAAAAAATTGGTTTTATATAAAAATTTCTGAGGTCATTTTTCAAACGATTGCAGAGGAGAAAATCACAGTTTAGAAAGGAAATTTTTACAAATCCTTTAAAATCAATATTTTGTAAAGGTGTCAAAACTGTTAAAAAAAACTTAAAATGCATTCTGATTTGAAAACTTTATAATTCTTGAAATGCCAGGTATTCTTTCAAGTGACCAGTTATCATTCAGTAGAAATAAATAAAAAACCCTCCTGAGTGGAGGGTTGATCATTTGGGGGTTTGTTACCAAAAGTTATATGATTAGCATGTTTCTGTTTCTGCCTGCCCTTTTGCCTTTTTTATAATATTTTATCGGGTAGATATCAGGTGTCTGCGTTAATTTATTCAGCATATTTTTCACCAGTTGTATAACAGGGTATCCGCTATTTTTGTTAGAAATATTTGCCATTTGCATTGAATTTTATCAACTAGTAACGGCAGATTTTAATAATTATTGTGCTGAATAATAGTTGATGTGATGTTCGCCGGAGCAAAGCCTGGGTAAGATCCTTAGTACGATTATTACAAATTTTTCAACCGCATTTTATCAGCCGGTTTACAGCTTCTTCCAACGTTGTTTGTTTTTTCGCAAAGCAGAAACGTATAACACGGTCATCTTTTTGCCCTGTATAAAAGGCTGAAACTGGTATAGTGGCTACGCCATATTGTTTAGTTATTCTTACTGACAAATCCATGTCTTTTTCTTCGCTCAATCCTTCATATCTATACAATTGAAAATAACTGCCGTGAGACGGTAATGCCGTGAATTTTGTCTGCTGCATAAGGGATTGGAAGTAATCTCTTTTTTGCTGTATTGTTTTTCCCAGTTGCAGGTATTGTTCTTTTTGTTGTACAAACTCTGACAGTGCAAACTGAACAGGACTATGGCTGCTAAAACAATTAAACTGATGCACTTTTCTAAACTCATTCATCAGCGGTTGCGGAGCAACGCAATAACCCAGTTTCCAGCCGGTGCAGTGATATGTTTTTCCAAATGAGAAACACACAAAACTTCTTTCCAGCAAATCGGGATAGCGTAACATAGTTTCGTGCCGCAGGTCGTCAAATATTAAGTGTTCGTACACTTCATCGCTTAAAATAAAAATACCCGTGTTTTTTACAACGCTTCGTAGTTGCTCAATGTCATAACTACTCAATACACTTCCTGTTGGGTTATTGGGTGAATTAAGCACAATCATTTTTGTTTTTGATGTAATGCTTTCCTTAACCAATTGCCAGTTGATACTATAAGAAGGAAAACTTAACGGAATCAAAACCGGGATTGCACCATTGATAATAATGTTTGGGATATAACTGTCGTAGGCAGGTTCAAAAACAATCACTTCATCCCCCGGACGGAGAACTGTGGTAAGCGCAGTATAAATAGCGTACGTTCCGCCTGGTGTAATTGTTATTTCTGAATCAGGATGGATATTGGCATCATATAAATCAGCCATCTTTTCTGCCAGCCGTTCCCGTAACGATAACAGACCATTCATATGAACGTACTGATTATTGCCATCCTGCATTGACTTATTTACCAACGCAATTAAATCCGGATTCATCATGAAATCAGGAAAACCCTGGCCGAGGTTGATGGCTTTGTATTCTGCTGCCAACATACTCATCTTTGTAAAAATCGTAGTGCCTACTTTTGGAAGTTTGCTGTGAATGGTGGGAGAAGCCATTGAATTGCATTTTAACTTATTGACATGTGGACGTAGGTATCGAAAATTGAAACCCCTGGAGAAAAATTTTAGTCCTCATTGAAAACTCATGATTTCCTGAAACTGCATTAAATATATCTATCTCCTTTATTTCGTTTCACTTCCGCCACATATTCTTTAATTTCCTGCTCTTTTTCCTTTTTACAAATAAGCAACACGTCGTCCGTATCAACAACAATAAAATCATCCAGGCCCTGAATTAATACCAATTTATCATTGCCGGCATGTACCATATTTTTTGTGGCGTCAATAATCATAACATTGTTGCCGGATACCGCGTTGTCCAGGTAATCTTTCTCAAAATTCTCATAGGCGCTTGCCCAGGTACCCAGGTCGCTCCATCCAAAAGAAGAGGGTATGATATATACATTATCGGCTTTTTCCATCACGCCGTAATCAATAGATATGTTTACACACTGCGGGTAAATTCTTTCAATGGCTTCTTTTTCTTTTTCTGAAGAGAAGTTATCTTTTTCAGCATCAAACACATCATGCATTTCCGGTAAAAATGTTTCAAATGCCTTTAGTATATTTTTTACCTGCCAAACAAAAATACCTGCGTTCCATAAAAAATCGCCACTGGATATAAAGGTTCTGGCCAGATCCTTATCCGGCTTTTCCGTAAATGTTTTTACTTTAAAAACGTTTTCACTCACTTTTTGCTGATCGTACTGTATGTAACCATAACCTGTATTGGGATGGGTTGGTTTAATACCCAATGTAACCAATGCCTTTATATGTGCAGTAAAATGCAGAGCCTGCAGGCAAGTTTCTTTAAATCCATGCGGATCGAGAATGATATGATCTGCGGGGGCACAAATCAAATTCGCTTCGGGGTTTAACTGATGTAATTTGTATGAAATATAGGCTATACAGGGGGCAGTATTTTTTCGTGACGGTTCGCATAAAATGTTTGCCACCGGAATGTCGGGCAATTGTTCAGCAACAATATCTTTGTATTGATGGGTGGTTACAATGTAGATATTTTCCTTTGGTACAAAAAGGGTAAACCGGTCATATGTCGCCTGAATAAGGGTTCGGCCCGTATTCAAAATATCCAGAAATTGTTTTGGATAGTCTGTTCGGCTCAGTGGCCAGAATCTGCTGCCGATACCGCCAGCCATAATGGCCACGTAGTTGTTGTTATCCATCGTCTAAATCTCAATTTTTGCACCGCAAATGTATCGAAATGTTTTAGCATCATCCATTTACTTTAAATTATCCCCTCTCTTATAAGATCATGTAAATGTATAATACCGGCATACAGACCATTTTCTACAACAAGTAACTGGCTGATGTCCCTTGTTTTCATCATTTCCAACGCATGTGCTGCCAGCCTGGCTGCATCGATTACGGCCGGATTTGCGGACATTATATCATGGGCTTGTAGCACTGAAAAGTCAGTGGTTTTTTCCAGCATGCGGCGTAAATCGCCATCTGTAATAATTCCGGCAATTGAATTGTCGCTGTTTACTACGGCAGTTGCGCCTAAACGCCTGCGTGTTATTTCAACAATCACCTCGTTAATGGTGGCATTGCCGGTTACTGCGGGCTGCTCATTTTGTGCCGATAAATCTGCCACTCTCAAATAGAGTTTCTTCCCCAGCATGCCGCCGGGATGAAACCTGGCAAAATCGGCCGTGCCAAAACCTTTTACTTCCATCAAACAAACTGCGAGCGCATCGCCCATTACCATTTGAGCTGTGGTGCTGGTGGTGGGCGCCAGGTTATTGGGGCAAGCTTCCTGGCTAACGGTAGTATTTAAAACAATGTCGCATTGTTTTGCCAAAAAGGAAGCCGTATTCCCCACAATAGCAATCAGTGTATTTCCAAAACTTTTTATCAATGGAGCCAGCACTTTTATCTCCGGGCTATCACCACTTTTGCTGATAATAATGATAACATCGTCTTTCTGTATCATGCCCAGGTCGCCGTGTACAGCATCAGCTGCATGCATAAACAGAGCCGGAGTGCCTGTACTGTTAAGCGTGGCAACAATTTTTTGAGCAATGATGGCGCTTTTGCCAATGCCGCTCACAACAAGCCTTCCTGTTGAAGTGGCTATTTTATTCACCGCGTTGGCAAAATCATCATTAATAAAGGCTGCCAATTCTCTAATTGCAGCAGCTTCTACCTCAATGGTGTTTTTTGCGGTTGCTATAATACTGTTATGCTTCATTTTTTATTGCGGCAAACCTACTTTAAATAGCCCACAGTGCAAAAGGGAGTACCCTTTTTATACATACTTTAAAAAAAATTGAGTATCTTAATCGATGGTTAACACCTCTGGCAATTTGAAAATAGAAGGTATTGAAGTAACTTTGCACTCTTTTATAATATTTAAGCAGTAAAAGTGATTTCTTTTAAGCCATTTATTTTGTTCGATTTCCTATAAATTATTAACCAAGCGTGAAAGAGACGATATCTATATGACCACAGTAAAAAAGCCTAGAAAAGCTATTTCTGATAAAGAAAAACCGGTTCAAAAAAAATCCGCAGTCAAAGCAATTAATGTAGAAAAAAACCTTGATTTAAAAGCACAACTGCAAAGCTCATTTGGCTTTGACGGTTTTAAAGAACCCCAGGAAGCAATCATAAAGAATTTATTGGCTGGTAACGACGCCCTGATAATTATGCCCACTGGTGGTGGCAAAAGTTTGTGTTACCAGCTACCCGCCATTATCAGTGAAGGTTGTGCAATTATTGTTTCCCCGTTGATAGCATTAATGAAAAACCAGGTTGACCTTGTAAGAAGTTATAGCAGTAAGGATGACGTAGCCCATTTTTTAAACAGTACCCTTAATAAAGGCCAGCAAAAAATTGTAAAAGATGATTTGACAACTGGCAAAACAAAAATGCTGTATGTAGCTCCGGAAACACTCACCAAGGAAGAAAATATTGAGTTTTTTAAAGATCTTAACATCTCTTTTTTTGCGGTGGATGAGGCCCATTGTATTTCAGAATGGGGGCATGACTTCCGGCCTGAGTACCGTCGCCTGAGAGAGATGATGGAACTTATAAATGCTGACGCTCCGATGATTGCGCTAACGGCTACAGCAACTCCGAAAGTACAAAGCGATATTTTGCGAAATCTTGGATTACGCAATCCCAAAATATTCATTTCCTCTTTTAACAGACCGAATTTATATTACGAGATTTTACCCAAGATTAATAAAGATCAAACAGTAAAAAGCATTGTGCGTTTTGTTTCTCAAAACAAGGGCAAAAGCGGGATTATCTACACGCTGAACAGAAAAACAACGGAGGAGCTTGCTGATATGTTGATGGCAAATGGTATAAAAGCGGTAGCTTATCATGCCGGGCTGGATAGTAAGTTAAGGGCAGAACGCCAGGATCTTTTTTTGAATGAAGATGTGCAGGTAATCGTGGCCACCATTGCCTTTGGAATGGGCATTGATAAACCAGATGTTCGTTTTGTAATTCATTACAATATACCGAAATCGATAGAAAATTATTACCAGGAAACAGGCCGTGCCGGACGAGATGGCCTGGAAGGAAAATGTATTCTGTATTACAGTCATAAAGACGTTGCGAAGCTTGAACACCTGATGAGGGATAAGCCTTTAAGTGAAAGGGAAGTTGGTGCACAATTGATTAATGAAACGGTGGCTTATTGCGAAAGTTCTGTTTGCCGCAGAAAAATTTTACTGAATTATTTCGGAGAAGAGTATGATACGTTGCAGTGCACTGATAAAATGTGCGACAACTGCAACAACCCGAAAGAATTGATGGAGGCCAAAAAAGAAGCCTGCCAGGTATTGACTGTAATTAAAGGTTTAGACGAACAGTTTACTATGGATTACCTGATGCATATTTTGCGGGGTAAACCTAACCCCAAAGTAAAAATGTTCCGGCACGATGAACGTGAATTTTTTGGTATTGGTAAAAGTAAGGAAGAGCTTTTCTGGAACTCCTTAATGCGCCAGATGATTCTTGAAAGATTGATTCAGAAAGATATTGAAGAATATGGTGTATTGAAAATTACCAAAAAGGGGCATGCTTTTATAAAAAAACCATCATCTTTTAAAATTGTATTGAATAATTTATTTGAAGATGCGGATGCGGATGATGATGAGGCAGCACCTGTTGCAACATCAACAATAACGACAGATCAAAAATTATTAGAACTGTTAAAAGAGTTGCGTAAAAAAGTAGCCAGGGAAAAAAACCTGCCACCTTTTGTAATATTCCTGGAGACCAGCCTTGAAGATATGGCAACCATGTACCCAACCACCATTGAAGAACTTGAAAAATGCCAGGGAGTAAGCAGGGGGAAAGCCATGCGGTATGGCAAACATTTTGTTGATCTTATAGTTGACTACATTGGTGAGAATGAAGTGGAGCGCCCGGATGATTTCGTTATGAAGGGCGTAGTAAACAGAAACAACAACAAAATTTTTATTATCCAGAATGTAGATAAAAAAATACCCCTGGAAACCATCGCTAAAACAAAAGACCTTTCAATTCAGGAGTTACTCGAAGAAATGGAAACCATTGTAGCCAGTGGCACAAAATTAAACCTTGATTATGCCATTGATGAAATGGTAGATGAATATGAGCAGGAAGAAATTATTGATTATTTTAAAGCCTGTGAAACAAGCAGTCTGCAAATTGCACAGGAAGAATTGGCCGATAGCAGCTTTAACTGGGAGCAGTTGAAAATAATGCGTATCAAATTTTTGTGTGTGTACGGAAATTAGTTTTTAATAAAAATTTGCTGCCGGAACCAAACGTTCCGGCTTTTTTATTGATCTCATTATTATTGCTTAATTTTCCCTGCCTCTTTTTTTACCGTGATTAATAATATTTAAATGAACCGTAGTAAAAAATATATTCAGAAGATTGTATCTCCCTTTAACCTGAGCCGTACGCAGGAAATTGTGAAGGTTAATCCAACAAAGGTGCCGCAGCGGGAAGAAGCAAAAGCAATCAATATCTATGTGTATGATTTTAATAGTGCAACTGTAGAAGAAAGGCAGCTGAACAGTATTGCAGAATGCTATCCTTACTTAAATAACGATAAAATAACCTGGATAAACGTAGATGGAATTCGCAAAGCTGATGTTGAGGCACTATGTAACTTTTACAACGTACATCCATTGATACAGGAAGATATCCAAAGTATTGGTCAGCGCCCGAAAATGGATGAGATTGAAAATATTTTATTCTGTATTTGCAACATGCTTTTTTATAACGATGAACTTTTTAAGGTGGAGCAGGAACAGGTAAGTATTGTATTGGGCAAAAATTTTGTACTCACTTTCCAGGAGGAAGCCAATAAAGATGTATTTAACCCGATAAGAGATAAATTAAAAATTGCGGCCAGTAAATTGCGGCAAAGCGGCCCCGATTATTTATGCTATGCCATGCTGGATATGATTGTAGATAATTATTTTGTTGTGATGGAAAAATTAGGAGAGCGCATTGAAAATATCGAAGAAGAAATACAAAACAGCGCGGGCAGTAGTGCGCTTGCCAAAATAAATTTACTGCGTAAAGAGATGATTATTCTTAAAAGAAGTATTTCGCCGGTGAGGGAAGTGATCAATGGTTTTATAAGAACTGAGAGTGATTTGATTGAGGAAAGAACACTGAAATATTTTAAGGATGTGTATGACCATATTATCCAGGCAAATGATCTTTCTGAAAACTACCGGGATATCACTATGAACTTGCAGGATCTTTACCTGAATAACGTAAACCTCCGGATGAACGAGGTGATGAAAGTTATGGCGGTAGTAACTTGTTTACTGGCTCCGGCAACCGTAATTGGAGGCATCTTTGGTATGAACTTCGATAAAATTCCCTGGCTGCACAACGATCGTGGATTTTATGCTGCTGTGGGCGCTATGCTGATTATTCCGGTATGGATGATTGTTATGTTCAGGAAAAAAGGCTGGTTTTAATTATGCAACTCATTGACGGCAGCAATTGCTTTTTCTAAACGTTTTTCATAATTACCACTAATGTCAACCCAGGGAACCTGCTGGTTTATCATAATGTCTTTATAGTAATGATACAATTTTTCTCTTGTTACAAGATCCGGGTATTCCCTTAACTCATCTTTGATCCACGGCTGGTCGATATTGCAAAGCAGGTAAAGATCGTATTTACGTTCAACAATTTTGTTTAAAATCCAATGGTGGCATTGATTAAAAACAAATTCACACCACACTTTCATAACATACATATCAGTATCAATAAACAAGATCCCGGATGATTTTTTTTCTTCAAAGTGTGGCATTTTCTGAATGGCAGATTCTTCCCTATCGATTTGCCCCTGGGCAACTTCCAGTAAATTCTCGAATGTATAGTATGTGCCGTTGGCGATTAAATATTCCCGGGCATATTCCTTTACCCATTCTGTTTTAAAATGCGCAGACAGCTTTGCACACAAGGTGCTTTTTCCTGTACTTTCCGGACCAATAATGACAACCTTTTTGAGCATAGCTAATTTTTATTCCTCAGGATTTTTACCCTCCTCTTTCATATTCAAAAATTACGCCTTTTGTCCTGCAATTTTTTATGGTTTTATCTGCAGGATTAATTTGCCTGATTTGCCAAACAACTTATGTCAGGTGAAATTATGCTGCAAATTTAACGTGTACTCTTTCTTTTTAGCCATTCAAACAGACCGGCAATTGCCAATATTAGTAACACCAGGTAATACACGCTTGTAAAAACATAATGTTTTACAAAGTACAAAGGTATAGAGGCAAGGTCAGTGGCTATCCACCAATACCAGCTTTCCACCTTCTTTTTCGTCATCAGCCACATGCCGGTAAATGCAGTAGCCGATGCAAAAGCATCCGCCCAGGGAATAGCACCAGGGGCAAAATCTTTTTTTAAGTATGTAAGCGCAAAATATATAGCAGCATAAAAACAGGTAAAAAAAGCAAGGTGCTGTAACCATTCTTTGGCAGATGCTGAAGTAATTTTTACAACAAGGTGTTGTTGCTGGTCTTTTTTTGTCCACAACATCCAGCCATAAAAACTCATTACTGTATAATAAATATTTACGCTTGCTTCACCAAGCAGGCCTCCTTTAAAACTTAAATAAACGTAAATGATGGTATTGATAAGTCCTGTTGGATAAACCAAAATATTCTCTTTACGGCTATACCAAACACTGGCAATACCCGTAAATACAGCAACGTATTCGTACCAGGTTGTATGGCTGATATCGGTTATAAATTGCTGGTATATTTCTGTTGGGTTCATCTTAACTGTTAAAGGCAATCAATTTATAACTTTATCTTTAAACAAAAAGACATTCCTAAAAAAGGCGAGATGATAAAAAAGATAAGCTTGGTAATTTTAACTGTTTTCTTCCTGCTGGCTGGTTTTAACCATTTTTGGCATCCGGAAGATTACTATGGGCTCATTCCACCCTATATACCAGCTCATCAGTTTATAAATATGGCAAGCGGAGTACTAGAAATTCTTCTTGGTATTTTATTAGTATTTCCGGGTACCCGAAAACCTGGGGCTTTCGGAATCATTTTTTTGCTGATCCTTTTTATTCCTGCCCATATTTATATGATACAACTGAAGGGTTGCGTTGGTCCCGAAATCTGCGTGCCTGAGTGGGTTGCCTGGTTAAGATTGTTTCCCGGCCAATTTTTATTAATTTCCTGGGCCAGGTGGCACGCCAAATAAAAAAGCACCCAAATGAGGTGCTATTGTGACTTACAATATTATTTTTTATTGATCAAATTACTCTGCCTCAGCTACTACTTCTTTTACTTCCGGAATCATCCTTTTCATCATTCCTTCAATACCCGCTTTTAGTGTAATCATGGAGGATGGGCAACCGCTGCAGCTTCCCTGCAACATCAGGTTTACGCGACCGTCTTCATAGCTTTTAAACTGTATGGCACCGCCATCCATTTCAACGGCTGGCTTTACATAATTTTCCAGTAGTTCCTTAATACGCTTTACAACATCATCATCGTCTGCACTTACTTCGTTGCTGCTTTCACTTTTCATGCTGGCAACCGCTTCTTCATTTACCACCACTTTTCCTTCTTCCAGGTATTCCTTTAAAAATAATTTGATGGTGGGAATTACATCCTGCCAATCATCTGTATCGGTTGTTTTTGTAAGGGTAACGAAGTTACTGGCTATAAAAACCGATTTAATAAAGGGAAAAGTAAATAGCTCCTGTGCCAGGGGAGAAGGTGCGGCTGTCAACTCGTCCTGAAAGTCAATACTTTTTCCCGGATACAATAACTTGTTGGCAACAAATTTCATCGTTTCAGGGTTAGGGGTCATTTCTGTATATATGCTGATAACCGGATTGCCTGTTTTAATCATAAAAATGTATTTAAAAATTTCAATGTAAAGTTAACATTATCCTGCCACAATGGTTTACCGGCGGGGCCTTATACCACGCTCATAAGCTAATAATTTCCAATTTCGAAAACTAAATCTTAGTAGGCATTATTCCACAATCCTTAATTTGGCATAGTTGAGCATGATCTTTTTTTCACCATTCAGCTCAAATTGTACTGTAGCAATGGGATTATGCGCTGCCCCTTCCATTTTTATCACATCTCCAAAACCAAATTTTTGATGTTCCACTTTTTGGCCCGGCTGTAAATTACTGGTATCGCTGGCCGCAAAATCTGCTGTGGGTGTATGCTCTTTGGCTTGGGGCCTTGAAGGAATTAAATAGGCTGGCCGGCTCTTTTCTTCTTTCTTAAATGGATTATCTGCGGCTTTATAACTGGTTCCGCCTGCACCCGTTTTATCAAAAGCGCCGCCGCCCCAGTTATTGCTATGTCCGTTACCGCCCTGGTTTCTGATACCGCCTCCGGCAAAACTTCTGTCAATAAAATCGCCTGGCATTTCATCTATAAAACGACTGGGCTCGTTTTGCTGCAACTGGCCAAACCGGTATCGTGCGTTGGCATAAGTAAGCCACAGTTTTTTCTTGGCCCTTGTAATCGCAACATAGAATAAGCGACGCTCTTCCTCCAGCTCTTCGCGGGTATTAATGCTCATCGCATTAGGAAACAATGTCTCTTCCAAACCACCTACAAATACGCAACTGAATTCTAACCCTTTTGCAGCATGTATCGTCATTAATTTCACACTGTCCGCATCTTCTTTGTCATTATCTGTATCAGTTAGCAAAGTAATTTGCTGTAAATAACTGCCTAAACTCTTATCGCCCACTTCCCCATCTTCTTCATTCATGGGCGTTTCGGTAAATTCTTTGATAGAGTTCAGCAACTCCTGTGTATTCTCGTAACGGGCTAATCCTTCTGTAGTTTTATCATTGAAAAGTTCTTTTACAATACCGGTGCTTTTACCGACTATGATGGCCAGGTCGTACGCATTTTTTTTCTGCAATTCGCTCTGGAACATTTTTATCATCAATACAAAATTGTTAATGGCTTCAAGCGTTCCGGCTTTATAACCAAACGTTGCTGCACTCGTCAACACTTCCCAAAGCGTAATATTGTTTTCATTGGCAGATAGTACGGCTCTGTCCATGCTGGTTTTACCAATGCCTCTTGTGGGATAGTTTATTATTCTTTTCAAAGCTTCCTCATCCTGCGGATTAACGACAAGCCTTAAATACGCAATAAAATCTTTTACTTCTTTTCGCTGATAGAATGAAAGGCCGCCATAAATGCGGTAAGCAATATTCATCCGGCGCAGGCTTTCTTCATAAGCCCGGCTTTGTGCATTGGTACGATATAAGATAGCAAACTCCTTATTAAAATAATGATTGCGCAGTTTCTCTTCCTGTATGGTATCGGCAACATATTTTCCTTCTTCGTTATCTGTTGCGGTACGTACCAGTTTTATTTTATCGCCGGGGGTATTATCTGTCCACAGTTTTTTGGGAATCTGGTTTTTATTATTGCCAATAATTTCATTGGCTACACTTAAAATGCTTTTGGTACTGCGATAGTTCTGTTCCAGCTTGACCACTTTTACATCATCGTAATCTTTTTCAAACTGCAGAATATTTTCAATGGTGGCTCCCCTGAAACTATAAATGCTTTGCGCATCATCTCCCACTACACAAATATTTTCGTGCATAGCACCCAACAATTTCATAATCTCGTACTGGGATGTGTTGGTATCCTGGTATTCATCTACCATGATGTATTTAAACTTGCGTTGGTATTTGCTCAAGGCATCCGGGTGATTTTTTAGCAGGATATACATCTTGAACAGTAGGTCATCAAAGTCCATGGCGCCGTTTTTAAAACAACGGTTGGCGTAAGCGGCGTATATCTGGCCAATCATCGGCCGGTTAGCCCTCGCATCTTCCTGCTGAATGGTAGGGTCGTTGATATATTCCGCCGGGCCGATCAAACTGTTTTTTGCACTGGAAATACGGTTGTACACGGTATTAGGCTTGTAATAGGCGGGATCAAGTTCCAATTCTGCCAATACCGTTTTAATTACGCTTTTGGCATCATCTGTATCGTAAATAGTAAAATTATTGGGGTATCCAATTTTATTGGCTTCTGCCCTCAAAATTCTGGCAAACACGCTGTGAAAAGTACCGATGTATAAGTTACGGGCTTCAGAATTACCCAATACTTTTTCCACCCGCTCTTTCATTTCCTTTGCCGCCTTATTTGTAAAAGTGAGCGCCAGAATATTAAAAGCGTCAATTCCATGCGCACCCATCAGGTGCGCAATACGTGTGGTGAGCACTTTGGTTTTACCACTTCCTGCACCGGCAATAATAATAATTGGCCCGTCTTTATGCAATACCGCCTCTCTTTGGGGTTCATTTAATTCATCTAAATAATTGCGCATATCACAAAGTTACGAATAGCGTTTTGGGCGCAAGTCCCTGTTAGGAAATATTTATCGCCTCTCCCGGTTACTTTTCATTAAACCCTTCTTGATACAGATGTGTTGACCAAGCTTTATAAAATAAACAGCTATCATCAGAATCAATTTTTAAACTGGTTTTCCAGAAACCAAACAAAAATTAACAGTTATTAACAAGTATTTGCAAAAAACTACCACTTTGTGGTATATGACATGTCAAATAACTATTGTCTCTTTGTAGTATTCTGGTTCCAATACTGCCATTTGTTCCAGAGAAGATTTTTAAAGCCCGTTTTCAATCCGTATTTATTTCGTCGTGTAAATTGAAAACGCGAATTCTGTCATACTTAACATAACCCGTTTCGGCCCCAGGCCTGAACGGGTTTTTAGATCCATCCTCATACACCAAAAACGATTTTATACTGTTTCGCTAAATTAAAAAACTAATTTTTTTACTAAATATACTAAATATATTAGTGTTAATAAAAGAAACCTATTATCTTTGAAGTCTGGTATATTTTTATAAACGCAAAACAAGATACATCACTTAAAAAAACATCACAATGAGCAACAACACGAACGTAGAAAAATTGAAAGCCCTTAAATTAACAATGGACAAAATCGATAAAGATTTTGGTAAAGGGTCGGTTATGATAATGGGAGATAAACCCCATGTTGAGCAGGAAGTGATATCCACAGGATCGTTGGGACTGGATGTGGCATTGGGAATTGGTGGATTACCTAAGGGAAGAGTAATAGAAATTTATGGACCGGAAAGTAGTGGTAAAACAACCATTGCAACGCATGTAATTGCAGAATCGCAGAAAAAAGGTGGCATGTGTGCATTTATAGATGCGGAACATGCATTTGATAGTGCTTATGCACAAAAGCTGGGCGTGGATATTGATAACCTGCTGATTTCTCAGCCGGATTACGGCGAACAGGCTTTGGAAATTGCAGACCGTTTGATTTTATCCGGAGCGGTAGATGTGGTGGTGATTGATTCAGTAGCGGCACTGGTACCTAAAAGTGAGCTGGAAGGAGAAATGGGTGACAGCAAAATGGGTTTACATGCAAGGTTAATGAGCCAGGCTTTACGTAAATTAACAGCAACTATTTCCAAAACAAACTGCTGTTGCATTTTTATCAACCAGCTGAGAGAAAAAATTGGTGTTATGTTTGGCAACCCTGAAGTTACAACGGGTGGTAACGCTTTAAAGTTTTATGCTTCTGTACGATTAGATATCCGTCGCATGGCGCAGATAAAAGATGGTGATGAAGCCATTGGAAACCGTGTAAAAGTAAAAGTTGTAAAAAATAAAGTAGCACCTCCTTTCAGAACTGCTGAGTTTGATATTGTTTTCGGAGAAGGTATTTCTAAAACCGGTGAAATTATTGACATGGGTGTTGAGCTGGGCATTGTACAAAAAAGTGGTAGCTGGTTTAGTTACGATACCAATAAATTAGGACAGGGAAGAGATTCAGTAAAACAATTGTTGAATGACAATCCTGAAATGGCGAAAGAAATAGAAACAAAAATCAGGGCTAAGATTGCAGAAATGCAGGCCACTTAAAAAGTTTTTTCCGGGTTAGTAAATATGTGCCATTCTTTTTAGAATGGCTTTTTTTATTTTTCATGCCCGGGCACCTTCGCGCAATTTAAAATAGTCCAATCGCCTCTTTGATTTTTGTTACTACTGCTCACAATACTGCCAGAGCCGGTATAATGAAAAAAATAATCGACCGCAGGTATTATACTTTGAATCACACCAATCACCTCTTTTGCAGAAATGTCATCCATATAAAAAACAATGGATTTTGCCCCATGTTTGATTATTAAGTCTTGTACTTGTTCGTGGTTGGCCAATAAAATATTTGAAGTATCAACCATTCCTACAACCTGCAAATTTGCTTTCGTTTTTTCCAGCGCCGTCTTTAGTTCTTCACAATGCGCCGGCAAGCCAAACAATAACGCGGGTTTTAGATAATTTATATTTTTTATGCCGGTATTTTTGCCTGTTACAAAAATGCCGGTAAGCCTGGTACTGATTATCTTTAGTTCTTTTGCCAGGTTTATAAAAAACTTGTATGCAGTTTTCCTGATGCCTGTGTAATGCTTTCCAACAAAAACATTCATTGCATTGTAAAATAGCCGGACATACAGCGTTCCCTTTTTTGTACTTTCTCCTTTAAAATGTATAATCGTACTCTCGGAAAAATAATAATTGTTATAACCTGCTTTTATTATGCGATAACTTAAATCTATATCTTCCCCGTACATAAAAAAAGTTTCATCAAAGCCTTGCATTGAATTGATTATTTTTCTTTCTGTCATCATAAAAGCGCCTGATAATATTGGCGCAAGTTGATTAACATCGTTTGGTGCGTGACCAAGATAATAATGGGCAAAAGTGCGGGAACGGGGAAAGAGAGCGGCCAAACCACTTAATTTAAAAAAGGATGTTGAAATGGAAGGAACGCCCCGCTTACTTTCTCTTAAAAACTCGCCTTTGCCATCAATCATCCTTATACCCAGGGCTCCAATATTTTTTTGCGACCGATAAAATGCCAGGCATTTTTCAAGACAATCTTCCGGCATAATGGTATCAGGATTTAAAAACAAAACGTAATCGCCAGAGGCTTTCTGCAGTGCGGCATTGTTTGCTTTGGCAAAGCCTGTATTTTTTCGGTTCCAGATAAAGTGAATGTTGGCAAATTGTTTGATCAAATATTCATAGCTGCCATCTGATGAATGATTGTCAACTACAATGATTTCGGCTTTAATGTTTTTACAGGCTTTTATAACACTATACAAACATTGTTCTGTAAAATACTTGACGTTGTAATTAACTATGATAACAGATAGTTGCAAAAAATTTCTTTTAAGTGTACGAAATACGATTTTTTATGGCAGTATTCAAAATTGTTCCTTTTATTTATCATATAGCATGATCGCCTTTCAAAAATAGCATTGCTCTAATCAAAACATTGAATTGCCGAATTACAACTCTGTTATTCGCATAATATTCCATTTATGATAAGATCTAATCCATCTTTATCTTTGCTGCATGATAAAAAATACTTTACTAAAAGCAACGGAAGCGGGTGCAAAAGAGCTGGTCCGTTTTTTCAACGGCGATTTTAAAATAACCAACAAAGAAGGTATTAATAACCCGGTAACAGAAGCAGATCATGCATCTGAAAAAGCCATTTTTGAAGTCATTAAAAATGATTTCCCTGATCATTTTATTTTAAGCGAGGAAGCCGGCGAAATTATTATGGACAGCAGCTATAAATGGATTATTGATCCCATTGATGGTACCATCAATTTTGCAAATGGTATTCCTATTTGTTGTGTGAGTATAGGATTGGAGCACAATGGAAAGATAATAATGGGTGCAGTTTATAATCCTTTGATGAACGAATTTTTTATTGCCGAAAAAGGTGCCGGCGCAACATTAAATGATAAAAAAATTACTGTCAGCAATAAAACAGCGGTGGTAAACAGTTGCCTTGTTACCGGCTTTCCATATACATATCTTGATGCCCCCAACGGACCGTTACAGGTATTCGAAAAATTAATACGTAAAGGTGTTCCTGTGAGGCGTCTTGGAAGCGCTGCCATCGACTTGTGCTGGGTTGCCTGTGGACGTTTTGATGGATTTTATGAACATAAGTTACAAGCCTGGGACAGCTCTGCCGGCTTTTTAATGGTAGAGGAAGCGGGAGGAAAAATAACTGATTTTGCAGGTGAGTATTTTTCTGTTTATCAGCCGCACATATTGGCAACCAACGGCAAAATACATAACGAATTACTGGGGATTATCAACGGCCAGGGTTTGTAACATGCCCGGTTTTTTTGGTAGCGTGTTTCAATATTCTAAAAAAATTATTATTAACAGGCATGAGTTGGAGAGTTTTAATTACTTGTTACAACTTTACTGACTAAATAAAACTTCAATATACTATTTCAATAACTCAGCAGCTCTCAACAAATCTTCCGGTGTATCAATCTCAATACCCATGTATTGTGTAACGATCATCTTTAATGGAACGCCATATTCAAGATAGCGAAGACATTCAATTTTTTCCGCAGCTTCCAGTGGTGTAACCGGCCAGCTGGTAAAATTCATAAGCGCTTGTTTGCGGAAGGCATATACGCCAATGTGCTCGTAATAAACTGGATTAACCTGCTGATCGCGGTGATAAGGGATTGCGCTGCGGCTAAACATCAAGGCATTCATGTTTCTATCCACCGCCACTTTTACGTAATTGGGGTCGGCAATAAACTGCGGTTCTTTTAATACTTGCATTAATGAAGCAACCTGAACTTTTTCACCGCCCATTCCATTAAATACATCGAGCAATTTTTGCAACGGCTCCCTTTGTACAAAAGGTTCGTCACCCTGCACATTCACTATAATCTCAACATCCATATGTGCCACAGCTTCCGCTATTCTGTCGCTACCACTTTCGTGTTCCCGGACGCTCATTTTGGCTTTTCCTCCATTACTCGCAATCTCTTTATAAATAATATCACTATCTGTAACCACTACTACTTCGTCAAATAAACCGGTGGCTACTGTATTGTCGTAGGTGTGCCTGATAACTGTTTTTCCTCCCAGTAACTGCATCAGTTTGGCAGGAAAACGGGAGGCCGCATACCGGGCCGGTATCATTGCTATTTTCATCATCAGTAAAATTTAACAGCGATAAAGTTAAAGGTAAAAATTTGGCACATTGTCAAAAACAACATTCATTTGCTATATTTGAGTATAATCGGTTTTGTGATTTGCATGCCAGCTAATCTCTAAAACGATTTATTATGCACACAAGCGAGTTACTGCAGTCTTATTTAGTAGATGCCAACACCTGGGACGAGATGTACGCCAATGCATCTGTAAGGGAACAATACAAAAAGGCGGTTGAGTTTATGCAGCAACTTTCGGTTGATGAACTCAATAAAAAAGAAGAATTGGCGAAACGCCTGTTCATGAGCCAGGGCATCACCTTTACCGTTTACAGCAGCGGTGAGGGCATCGAAAAGATATTTCCCTTCGATATTATTCCACGGATTATCACAGCGTCAGAATGGGACTTCATTGAAAAGGGCATTAAGCAACGGCTTCGGGCGCTCAATCTTTTCTTAAAAGATATTTACAGCAGCCAGTTCATTATTAAAGACGGTGTAATGCCGGCGGAAATGATTTACAGCTGCCCGCATTACCTGCGGGAAATGCATAATTTTCCTGTGCCGTACGATATCTATATTCATATTTCCGGAATTGATTTAATACGTAATAATGATGGCTCATTTTACATTCTGGAAGATAACCTGCGTACACCAAGTGGTGTAAGTTATATGCTGGAAAACAGGGAAATTACCAAGCGTATTTTTCCAGATTTGCTGCCTAATAATAATGTACGCAGTGTAACAGAATACCCTACTATACTGCATAGAAACCTGGTATCTCTTTCGCCAAGGCAGACAAAAAATCCTACAGTAGTTTTACTTACGCCGGGCATTTATAACTCTGCGTATTTTGAACATACCACCCTCGCAAGACTAATGGGCGTTGAGTTGGTAGAAGGAAGTGACCTGGTGGTTGACAATCACAAAGTGTACATGAAAACAACTTCAGGGCTGCAGAAAGTAGATGTAATTTACCGGAGGGTAGATGATGACTTTTTGGACCCATTGGTTTTTGATGCCAACAGCAGACTGGGTGTTGCTGGTATAATGAGCGCCTACCGAAAAGGCAATGTGGCTATTGTAAATGCGGTGGGTAATGGCGTAGCAGATGATAAAGCCATTTACACCTTCGTTCCGGCAATGATACGATACTACCTAAACGAAGAACCTATTTTAAAGAATGTGCCAACCTATCATTTGGGTAAAGATGAAGAACGGGAACATGTGTTTAAAAATATTACCGAAATGGTGATTAAAAAAACCAACGAAAGTGGTGGATACGGCATGCTGATGGGCAGTGCAGCAACGGAAGAAGAGATTACTAAATACAAGGCCGAAGTGTTACTGGATCCAAGGCAATTTATTGCACAGCCTATCATTAGTTTATCTTCTGCGCCGTGTTACATGGACGGCAAATTAACACCTCGCAGGATTGACCTGAGACCATATGCATTATGCGGACCGGGCGGAATTGAAATTGTGCCGGGCGGTTTAACAAGGGTGGCCTTAAAAGAAGGCTCGCTTGTTGTTAACTCGTCGCAGGGTGGTGGCAGTAAGGATACCTGGGTATTAGCTGAGTAAGGTGTTAAACCTATACTGTTGATAAAGTAAAGCATTCTCAACTATTTGTCTGATAATATCATTGAAAAATAATTATTCACCTTATTAAAAAAAGATTCCTGTCATAACCTTTTTGGGAAAGATCGGAGGCTTTGTTTTTTATTTATGCTTAGTAGAGTTGCAGATAGTTTATACTGGATGAGCCGTTATATGGAAAGAACGGATGGCATTCTGCGGATGCTGAAAATCAACTATGCATCTTCGCAGGATGATGTACAAGCCTTCAGCTGGAAACCGGTGCTGAAAATTTTTACATTTTTAAACGATGAAGAAGCTTCAGCTTTAGCGCACAATACAAGAGGCGTGTTACAATACATGGTAATTGATAAGGATAACCCCAACTCTGTGTTGAACATGGTTACACTGGCGAGAGAAAATGGACGTAGTGTTCAGGATCATATCACCAAGGAAATGTGGCAATGCCTGAACGATTTTTATCATACCGTGCGGCAGGAAAAACTTGCGGAATGGTTACTAAAAGATGACCCGATCACTATCCTGGATATGCTGATAAAACACGGGGTTTTATATTTTGGCACAACAGATATTACAATGGCCAGGGGAGAAGGTAATTCGTTTATCAATATCGGTAAGTATATTGAAAGAGCCATTCAGTCTGCAGATATCCTGGATGTAAAGTTCAGCGACAGCAACTATGATATGGACGAGGCGAAGGATACAACTTACTGGAAATATTTATTATTATCCATCTCCGGTTATGAGTTGTATTTAAAAACTTACCGCGGTGGCTTTGAGGCCCGCAACGTGGTTGGGCAGGTAATTTTAAATGATCACTTTCCCAGGTCAGTCATTTATTCCGTCAACAGGTTGCACAGGTACTTCGAGCGTTTAAAAAATGAACGCAACGTAAACGATTTTAACCAGGTGGATTTTATGATTGGAAAGCTGAAAAGTAAAGTGAAGTTTTCTACCCCTGAAACCATTTTCCAGGAAGGCTTGCACCAATTTTTAACTGAAACAAAAAATGATCTCTATGTGATTGGTAAAACACTGAGTCAAAACTATTTTTCTTATACATAGCAACTTACCAGCAAACACCGTTTTACCAGCACTAAATTTAAAGCACATAACAATTATGCCAAGATTTATTATACATCATGTAACCAGATATACTTATGAAGAACCTGTGAGAGACAGCGCCAATCAGATTATGTTGTTTCCGGTTAAAGACGAGAATCAGGAAGTACAGAGCCAGCGACTGGTTATTACAGGAGAACCTTTTGTAGAAGTATTCAAAGATTATTATGGAAACGAAGCCGGCACGTTTATGACGCTTGAACCACACACGGAATTGAAAATTGATTCTACTATTGCTGTTGTAACAAAATTCAGGATATTTCCTGCAGATGATATTGCAATTGAAGAACAATGGAATCATTTATACCAGATAAGATATGTTGTGCCTTTTATTGATTTCTTAAAACAGGAAAATTTTGTTGCACTGGGTGAAGTAAAAAAAATTGCCGATGCTGGTTTTTATAAATCGGTCTCTGTGTACGTAGCCGTACAGCAGTTGAATACTTATGTGTATCAGAATTTCAAATACATCAAAGGAATTACAGGAGTTGAAACTACGCTGGATGAAATATGGAAATTAAGGGCCGGCGTTTGCCAGGACTTTGCACATATGCTATTGGTAATGTTGCGCCTGCTGGGCATCCCCGCCAGGTATGTAAGCGGCTATGTTTGTCCGCATGATAATGATCTTCGCGGCGAAGGGGCAACACATGCCTGGGTAGAAGCTTATATCCCTTTTTACGGATGGCTTGGCCTTGATCCTACCAACAATTGTATTGTAAATGATCGGCACGTACGCCTTGCGATCGGACGAAACTTTAGCGATTGCTCCCCAGTTAAAGGCACTTATAAAGGTACCGCCCAGCAAAGCCTGGAAGTTGGTGTTTCCGTTGCAGAAGATGGCCTGGTAACCAAAGAGATCTCGGCTGTTTTAACACCACAGGTTGTAACGGTAAAACTAAATGAAGATGGTACTATCAATAATTCGTACCGGAAATATATGGAAATGCAGCAGCAGCAGTAGGAAAGGTCTATTTTTCCATCAAATCTGTATCAAAGCCCGGCAAGCGCTCGCTCTCATAACCACAATTACCACATTGATACACATAGTCCGGAGCAACTGCGTAACTGCCAAAAATCGTTGTAACAACCGCAGTTAAAAAATTGGTTACGCCAGGTTTGGCAACATAACTAAACTGGTGGGCGCCGCACCGGGGGCAGGTTGCCGCGTTAAGATATTCCTCATCGTAACCTTTTAAAATTGCTTTTACGGCATCTACCTGATCGCTTTTGACAACCAGCTTTATACCACCAATGGCATTGGTTAAAATGGGGTCCATGGTAACCGTTGTTTCATCTTTTAAATAACATTCAATGCCCTCAGCCTGTAAACGACCCAGGATAATATTCGCCAAAAAATAGCTGTCGAATGTTTTTACGGTTACTAAATCCATCTTGTAAAATTGTGCTTTATTGACGCCTGCTTATAACTTTTCGTACAATTTTCTTAAGGTTGTCCGGGTAATTTGTTGTTCCCAGTTTTTACCCAGGGCATTTTCCCAAAGTGGTTTCATGCCCAGCGACACGTCAATCATTTTGTCAAATTCTTCATTGGTTAAATTAGCACAGATGTTTTGGGGAATATCTATCTGGTTTTTTTCAACCATGTACTTAAATTCTTTGACACCTTCGGGATAATAGTCTTCGAGGTGATTGAATACAATACAATTGCCAATACCATGCTTCGTTCCCAACAGGTAACTTAATCCGTAACTTACGGCGTGGGCAACACCTACCTGGCTATAAGCAATACTCATTCCTCCGGCATAAGATGCCATCATTAATTTGTCGTCACTTGTTTCGTCCCAGCCATTTTTTGTTACATATACCTCGCGGCAAAGCTGCAATGCCTTTTCGCCATAACTTTTGCTGAACTCGTTTAAATAAGTACCCGTAAGACTTTCGATGCAATGTATATAGCAATCCATACCGGTATAAAAACGCTGGTTGGCAGGTGCATCGGCGGTTAATTCAGGATCAAGTACTATCTGATCAAACGGTGTAAAGTCCGAATTCATGCCCAGTTTTTTTGTTGGACCCGTTAAAACAGTCGTACGACTTACTTCAGCACCCGTGCCACTTAAGGTAGGAATACCGACTTTATACACGCCGGCATTTTTTACCAAATCCCATCCCTGGTAATCGGCGCTGCTGCCCGGGTTATTCATCATCAGTGAAACAGCTTTCGCCAGGTCCATTGCAGATCCTCCACCTAAACCAATGATGCCACTCACTGTACCAAACTCATCTTTTAAATCACCAGCCAGTTTATCTACGTATGTGGTTTTCGGTTCATTCGTAACGTCTACAAAAATGATTTTGTCTTTTCCCCGCAAAGGAACACGATTGGCAAGCGTTTTATTTTGAAAAAAATGATCTACTAAAAATATCATGGGTGCATCACCCTTTCTGTTGGGTTGCAAAATTTCATCTAATTGATTTAAAGCGCCACGTCCGTAAATAACATAGCCAATCATTTTGAAGTTTCTAAAATTCATTGTGCAAATTTCTACTAAAACAGCTATATTAAAGCAAACTATTTTTGTTAAGGTTATTGCCCGGGTAAGATTAGCCAGGCTGCCAGGCACCAAAATAAAACACGTTTTTTTGCAGAAAAAAGTCCTGATTTATTTTGTAAGGTCTTCAATTCCTTCGTCACCATCCAGGTTATCCATTTGACGCATTATTTCAGGATAACGCCTGGCCACATAATTACTCAGCGGTTTCACCGTAAACACTTTGGGGTTAGGCAATGCTGCTGCTATCATGGCAGCTTCGGACCTGGTGAGGTTTTTAGCGTCTTTGTTAAAAAACGCTTTTGCTGCGGCCTGTACGCCAAAAATTCCTTTTCCCATTTCTGCTACATTCAAATACATTTCCAATATGCGTTTTTTACTCCACACTTTTTCAATCATAAAAGTAAAATACACTTCCAGGCCCTTTCTGATAAAAGTTCTGCCCTGCCATAAAAAAACATTTTTAGCAACCTGCTGGCTGATGGTGCTGGCACCACGAACTTTGGTTGCATGTTTTTTGTTGTAGGTCATGGCTTTCTTTATCGCCTTAATGTCAAAACCATTGTGTTCTGGAAACAGCTGGTCTTCACTCGCCATAACAGCCAGTTTTATATTAGGGCTCATTTCATTAAAGGAAACATAATCTCTGTGTAAACCATTGCCGGTTAAAAGACTTGCGGTTTGTGTAAGCGTGATGGGGGGATTGATCCATTTACAAAAAAGGATGTATACAAACTGTAAAATAAAAAGCCACAAAAAAACTTTTTTACAAATACGCCAGGCTTTCTGCATAGGAATGGGCCGTTAATTTTGTGCAATATAGCTTATGGCTTTTTATTATTGCTTACTTCCACATATACCAGTGAATATTTTTTTCCTATGATCATTCCTTTTCCGGTTAACCTTGCCATCAGGTATCCAATACCTCCCAGAGCCATGGCGCTCACCATTAACTGCGGACTAAATTTATTTCTATCGGCTAAATAAACAACACCGCTGGCAACTGTTAGTAAAGCGCCGCCGCCCATAAGCGCAGCCGCACTGCCGGACACATTGAATTTACCACCATCCCGGCCTATGGCTTTTATGTCTTTATAATTATACTGATAGCGGTAGCTCGCAACAGTATCCAGCATATATACTCCCAGTGTTGTGGGTACCTGCCTTATGATAAATTGTCTTAAAAATAGGGTGTCGTTTTTTATATCGGTAATCAGGGCTTCAATATAACTGCCTTGTGGATTTGTAAAAGCAATATTATTTCCCTTGTAATATGTGCCGATCGTGCGGTCGTGCTTTTTTAGCAGGATGAAATCTGCACTCTGGCAAAAAGCCTGCAGCGAAATAAAAGCAGCAACAATGAAAAGCAGTGGCTTCATACTGTAAAATAAGTGCAAGTGAGCCAGATTACACGTAATTGATTGGTTAATGTTTGGCTGTTGAATAAAATACACCCGCTATAATCACAATCCCGAATATTACGAGTATTAAGCCGGAGATTTTATTGATGAGAGATATGTTCTTTTCGTTGAGTTTGCTTCTGAGCTTGCCTGCTAATATTACTTTTAAAATATCGGCGGCACTGTTTATTATAAGGCAGGTAGCAAAAATTATTATACGCTGATTAATGGTGTGCGTTACTGCAAGAGCTGTAGCTGTTGTAAGCCAAAAAAGCAACAGCGCCGGATTTAACGTGTTTATAAAAAATCCGGAGACAACCAGTTTCGCATGTGTTCGGGCGGTTATAACAATTTTGTTTTCGTCTTCCTTAATATGTATTTTCTTAAAGAACAAATAATAGATCCCCATTGCTATCAGTAAACAGCTTCCGGTAAAGCCGATTACTTTTTTAAAATCCATAAGTTCGGCAACCCACTCTGTAAACACGTTGCTTAACAACACCAGCAAAAGATCGCTTAGCCAAACGCCAGCAACAAAACTAAAACCTCCACTACGGCCATTATTGATACTTTGTTTAAGAATTGTAAAAGCGACCGGACCAACTGAAAAAATCAGCAACAGGCTAATGGCAAAACCTTTTAACAATGCTTCAGTCATTATGCATGATGAGGTGTAGAGAAAGGAAGTGAAGATAAAAAATAAAGCCGACGCAGGAAATTTATTGCTTTTTTTTGAAGATAGGTACGGTACTGCAGGGCTCCCCGTACATAATGCTTTTAGCGACTGGCCTTAAAATTTGCGTGGCCAGCAAATAAGCTGCTTCTCCAACAGGTATTTCACCGCAGCCTTTTATTACAACTCGTTTATCACGATATTCGTCAACAGGCAACTGGTTAATATTTTTTAACAACGTCATTTTTTTTATTTCGTCAACGGTGCCAAATGTTACTTCCCTGGCAACAGGTTGAAGGTTACTCGCCACGAGCATGTATGCCCACATGGGTATAACTGCATCGGCACTGCAGGTAACAGCTACAATTTTATCCGTATAAGCTGTCAGATCAAGTGTTTTAAGATTCTCCCTAAATTCCTTTTCTTTTAATATCAGGCCCATAAATAAATAGTCCTTCATATCAAACAATGCAATTTCTGTCTCCTTTGGATAGTACTCTTCCAGATTTAATGACAGAATTCCACTCTCACTTACTTTATTTACAAATGTTTCTTCCATCAGTACAAAATTAACGCTAATAGGATTTGTTTTGTTTACTATCACTTTCGATTGACGAAAAAGTTTACTGTCAAGGCTATAATCAGGACATAAAAAAACCGGGCTTATGCCCGGTTAAAATACGTTTGTTAACCTAAAATATTTTGCTTCTGTTATCTTTTATATCAGCGATTTTCTTTAGCGATTCAAAAAAGCTATAGGTTGTTTGCACCATCGTCCTGGTTTTTTCTGCAACCTGGGTGGTAGCAAGTTCTGGTGCAACCGCAGCTTTATTTCCTATACTGTTCACCTTTATCACATAAACGCCATTTGTTCCGGCAATCGGTTCGGATGCTTTTGTTTGATTAGCCTTGTTAAAAGCTGCACCGATTACTTTTGGTTCCTGGCCCACACCATTAATTATCTGAGATGAAAAGGTTATAGTTGAATCTGCACCTGCAGTATTTACCTGCACCTTGTATGCCGCTGCTGCTGCCTCCAGGGTTGGTGATGAGCCTAGTTTTTTTATTATCTCATCTGCTTTCTTCAGGTTACGCACTGTTTGTTCAACCATTGGCCTGGCTGTTTTAGCATCTGGCAAACCTTCTGGCTGAATTTTATCGAGTACTGCAACAACAAACTGGTCTTCTATATTAAAGGGTTCGCTCACATCACCCTGCTTCGCTTCAAATGCCCATTTAATTAATTGTCTTGCATCCTGCAATGAACCAAACTGGTAATCATTCTCTTTAACCAATATCGGAATGTCTATTTTTCTCAATCCGTTCTTTGCAACATAAGCTTCCACTGCTTTTGCATCGCGGGCTTCATTGTACATTTTTGTTGCCTGCGCACTTGCACCGTTAATTGTTTCGTCGCTTGGTAAAATCTCTTTGGCAACGTAGGCTATTTTATAAGCAGGTTCAAAATTCTTCTGGTTCAACACTTCAATATAGTGATAGCCAAATTCAGTCTTAACTACTTTTTTATCTCCGGTTGCACCATAGAAAATAGTTTCTCCAAATTCTTTTGCAAGTGAATTGGGGCCTGCTAATTGTGCTGCACTGAAATCGTATTCTCCTTTTTTATCTTTACTACCCTGGTCATCGCTATACTTCAATACCATTGTATTAAAATCTGCTCCGCCTTTTATGGCAGAAGCAATACTATCTATTCTTGCTTTAGCCAAACTGTCACTTAATGTTGGTTCTCCAGTTTGCTGATTTTTTGTTGCTATTAATATGTGACGGCATTTAACGCTATCAGGTAACTGGCGGCTGCCGAGCATTTTTGCCAGCACAATATTTTTGCCATCCAGGTAAGGTCCGAATACTGCTCCGTTTGATAAAGCTGCAACGGAATCTTTTTGAGACATGGTTAATTTTGACTTCAAGGTATAACTGTCATCAAAAGCGATGGCACTCATATTTCTTGCAACAAATGCCTTTGAATTGGTGTCCGCAGCAAAAGCGCTTTTTAAATTACTTACCAGTTCAAAAGTTTTAACGGTGTCCGAATTGCTGGGAAGCGCACTAAAACTAACATAAGAGATTATTCTTCCACCATCCTGCTTATAAATATTTTTATGCTTACCCATATAATCTGTTAATTCATCGTCACTCACTTTTACGGTGCTATCGCTGATGGTGTTATATGGAACTGAAACGTAAGAAATGTTGGCAAAACTATTTGTCTCAGCATTTTCTTTTTCCTGCATCCAAGTTGGGTAATAGGCACTTGCTGCTATCAAACTGCTGTATTTATTGGCAAGCGTTTGTAAAATCAAAGGTTCCACAATTTGTGCATCTATGGCATCTCTTTGTTCACCTTTTGCTTTTTTTGCCTGCAGCCACCATTCTTTCGCTTTATTTATATCGTATTGTCCCGTTGTCTTATCAGTAAATGCCTGCTTTAATGTTTGCGGTGCATCTTCACTAAAAAGTATACTGCTTAATTCTTTTGGAGAAAAAACAAGACCCAATTTATCAAATTCGCTGCTTAAGACTTTTTCGGCTACCAACTGGTCCCATGCACTTTGGCGCAACTGGTATAATTCAGATCCGGAAACATGGCCACCACGCTGATCTTCCAGCTGTTTTACTTTATCAACTAAAGTTTTGCTGTCTATTGTCTCTCCGTTAATTTTACCAATGGAAGAACTGGAACTGCTTCGGCTGCTTGCAGTTCTGGAATCCATCATTATAAAACCAATTAAACTCAGGGCAATCACACCGATTACTATGGCTGATCCTTTTTCACGAATATTCTGAATAATCTGCATTGTTATACTTATATTAAAATGGACGGCAAAAATAGGGTAATTATACATATTAACAAACTGTGGATAACAAGCCGCAATTGCAGCACCACCAGCATTATTAAAAAATGAATTTTATTGTAAATTTTTTATGCTTATTAATATTAACAGGGGGCTGTGTATAAACATGCATTACTGTGCATAAACGTGCTATTCTTCTTCAGAAAAAGGGGAGAGTTGGAGCAAAAGTTTGGTGTTAGCAACGAAGAATTATAAAGGGTGTGCATCAATAACAGTTTATCAGGTAGTTCATTAACATAGATGAAATTCAATAAATCAATTTATTTTTCAGCATTGAATTTTATGCACCGGTGTGAGAAAAAATTATTGCAGAAGCTGGGAATGATGAGTGGATTAGAAAATGTACTATAACATGTAGTTAATATAAAATGTTAATTAGGTGTGGATGATGGTGGATAAGATGATTAATTTAATTTTACAAAAAATCAGAAATATTTATTTCCACAAGTTAACATCCCTAGTAGTAGTAGGTTAATTTAAAAATAAGAAATACTAAAACATATTATGCGAGATATTAACACTGCAAAAGCCAATATTGAAACAGCAGGTTTTTTAGATATTGATATTGACCCGGGTATAGATTTATTTGCTGAGATTGAAAAATTGAAGAAAGAAAAGAATGCAATTGTGCTGGCACATTATTACCAGGAGCCGGATATACAGGATGTTGCGGATTTTATTGGTGATAGTCTTGGGTTGGCGCAACAGGCTGAGAAGACAAGCGCAGACATCATCGTTTTTGCAGGCGTTCATTTTATGGCAGAAACAGCCAAGATTTTAAATCCCCATAAAAAAGTATTGCTTCCGGATTTAAAAGCAGGTTGTTCATTGAGTGACAGTGCTCCGCCGGAATTATTCAAGTTATTCAGGGATAAATATCCTGATCATATTGTAATCAGCTACATTAATTGTTCTGCAGGTATGAAGGCACTAAGTGATATTATCTGTACCAGCAGCAATGCGGAAAAAATAATAGAGAGTCTTCCACATGAGCAAAAAATAATTTTTGCCCCTGATAAAAACCTGGGTGCTTATTTAAATAAGAAGACAGGAAGGGATATGGTACTTTGGAATGGTGCATGTATGGTTCACGAGATTTTTAGCCTGGAAAAGATTATTAAGTTGAAAGTGCGCCATCCCAATGCTAAAGTAATAGCACATCCCGAGTGTGAAGATGCTGTATTACGGGTTGCAGACTATGTAGGTAGTACTACAGGTTTATTAAAATATTCTATTGACAGCAATGCAAATGAATTTATTGTAGTTACTGAAACTGGTATTTTACACCAGATGCAAAAAAGCAGCCCTGATAAGACGTTTATTCCGGCACCGCCGAATAACAGCTGTGCCTGCAATGACTGTCCGCATATGAAATTGAATACGTTAGAGAAATTATACTTGTGCATGGAATATGAAACGCCCGAAATTACAATGGATGAAAAATTGATTGTTGCCGCTAAAAGACCTATACAAAGGATGCTTGAAATAAGCAAGCAATATGGTTTGTAGCACACTTAATTTCGTTTGTTATCAATTTAGCGCTTAATTCACCTGCACATTCACAATAAAGTTGTTTATGAATATACCATCAGTTGATCTGGATGATTTTGTAAAAGGCAGTAAGGAGTCGAAAAAACGCTTTGTAAGGACGTTAGGGGAAGCGTATGAAGAGGTAGGTTTTGTAGCGGTGAAGAACCATGGTGTTTCAGCTGAGCTTATTAATGAACTCTATTTGAGGGTGCAGCATTTTTTTTCATTACCCGCATTGCAGAAAGTAACCTATGAGGATCCTGTACTTGCAGGGCAGCGGGGATATACATCATTCGGTAAAGAGCATGCAAAGGGAAGTGAAGCTGCAGATTTAAAGGAATTCTACCAATATGGGCAGGTTCCCCATGACGGTTTCTCCGTTGAAGAATACCCGCCAAATATTTCCGTAAAAGAAGTAGATGGTTTTAATGAAATATTTGAGAAAGCATACCGGGCTTTTGAGAAATCGGGTGGTGCTTTGTTGCAGGCAATATCACTTTATCTCGGCTTGGAGGAGTTTTATTTTGAGCCCTTTATAAAAAACGGCAATTCTATTTTACGTGCAATACATTATCCACCTATAACAGAAGAACCGAAATCTGCGATTCGTGCTGAGCAGCATGAGGATATTAACCTGATTACTTTATTGGTAGGTGCTTCTGCGGATGGATTAGAGATTCTTAACCGTCAAAATAAATGGATTCCCGTAACATCATTACCAGATCAAATAGTTGTAAATGTTGGTGATATGTTGCAGAGATTTACAAATAACAAGCTAAGAAGTACTACCCACAGGGTAGTTAACCCATCAAGAGAATTGTGGCATACATCCCGGTTTTCGATACCATTTTTTTTGCATCCGGTATCAGCTATGAGTTTGCGTTGCCTTGATAAGTGCGTGGATAAAGAGAATCCGAAAGCTTACGATGATATAACCGCCGGGGAATATCTGGATGAACGCTTACGGGAGATTGGTCTAAAAAAGTAAACCAACGGGTACGTTGATCTTATAACCCAACTATTTTTGTTTTATAACATCTTAGAAAGTGATTTTTAATTAGAATATATTAAGTTGAAGTTTCTGCGGCATATTCCATTTCTGAAATCGGTTCTTTTGCATAGCGTTACTGCTTTCGGTGGTCCGCAGGGTCATCTGGGTATGATGATGAAAACTTTCGTTGAAAAGCGAAGGGATGTTACAAAAGAAGAATTACTGGAATACGTGTCTTTTTGCCAGATGTTGCCTGGAGCATCTTCTACCCAAACGCTAACCTTAATTGGCTATAAAAGAGGAGGAATTTCACTGGCGGTTGCTACTTTGATAATTTGGATTTTACCAGCATGCATTTTAATGGGGCTGCTGTCATTTGTCGTAAGCAAGATTGGAACAGCGAATCTTCAGACGGGACTATTTCAATTTATCCAGCCTATGGCAATTGGTTTTCTGGCTTATGCTGCAGTTAAAACGTTTGGCATTTCAGTAAATAATTTGATTACCAGGATTATAATGGTAAGCGCTACCATTTTTACATTTTTTCTTTTTAAAACTCCGTGGGTATTTCCTGCACTAATTATTTTAGGAGGAATTGCTACAAATTTTAGTAGTAACCGTATCCCGGAAAAAGAGAAGATTAGGCCAAAGCAAATCCGGTGGACAAATATTTGGCTATTTGTGCTGATTTTCCTGGTAGCTGGTTATTTAAGCGAAACTGCGAGAAAGCAAGAGTGGCAGAACAGGAAGGCTTATAACTTGTTCGAAAACTTTTACAGGTTCGGCAGTTTTATTTTTGGAGGCGGCGATGTGCTGATACCCATGATGCTTGATCAATATGTTGTCAGGCCCACGGCACCTAAGTTTGCCAATGGTTCACAAAATATTATAAAGATTGATAAGAGCGAATTACTGACAGGAGCGGGAATAGTGCGGGCTATACCGGGACCCGTATTTTCTATTGCTTCTTATACAGGCGGAATTGCATTAAAAAAGGAGGGTACAATAAGTCAGCTTTTAGGCTGTGTAATCGGATCAGTTGGCATTTTTTTACCCAGTGCTTTGTTGGTTTTATTTTTTTTTCCGGTCTGGCAAAATCTAAAAAAATTCATTGTAGTTTACCGGGCACTCGAAGGTATTAATGCGGTGGTTGTTGGTTTGATTTCGGGATCAACTTTGTTTTTGTTGAAGGATATTTCGCTTCTGGGATTTGATGGAGTTGCATTGTTAAATATCGCAGTCATTGCAGGTACATTTCTTATTCTAAAATTTTCAAAAATTCCTGCACCTGTTATTGTATTGTTCTGTCTCTTATTAGGCTTTATATGTTAGACTACCGGTAATAGTTATTTTTTTCAATTTCATCCTTTACAGCATCTGGCAGAAGATACCGGATTGATTTTCCTTCTTTAATGAGATTACGAATATAGGTAGATGAGATTTCAAGTAACGGAGCATCTAAAATATTAATTTTTGTGCCGACTCCTTTAAGCACATCAAAATGAGGTCTTTTGTAGACAAACAGTTCATATTCCTCCAAAAGCATTTTGTAGTTTTTCCATTTCGTTATATTTGATAGGCTGTCGCTACCCATAATAACTGAAAATTGGTGTTGCGGATACCGCTCTTTAAGATAGGTTAAAGTGTCAATAGTATAAGACGGTTTTGGCAGCGAGAATTCAATTTTAGACGCTTTGATATTATACTCGCCCTCCAGTGCAGTTTGAATAAGGTGGAGCCTTGAATACTCATTTAATAGTGTAGCTGAAAGTTTTAACGGATTTTGTGGAGATACCACCATCCATACTTGTTGAAGAGCTGTGCTGTTTATGGCGCAATTTGCAATGATTAAGTGGCCAATATGAACAGGATTAAACGATCCAAAGTAAAGGCCTATCCTCATAGAGCTGGGTCATTTTTTTTGTTTGCAACCTGGATTTCTTCTACCCATATATTTTCAGCTTCATTAAGCCTTAGGCTTAAGTGATAGCCGGAGACCAATATAGAAATGGGGTCACCCAATGGCGCAATTTGATCTACTATGATAACTTCTCCAGGAACACACCCCATTTCCATTAGCTTTAGAAAAATATCATCTTTTTCAAAAGACTTTATGGTAACTGATTTACCAACTTTTATTTCCGATAATTTACGATCCATCTTGGTGGTTTATTAATGCAAAAGTATTCATTCGTAATTGTTCTATAATTTCGTTATCCGATATATTATCATGGGAGTACAATTTTTTTTTATTGATGCAAGGATTGCGCTTAGAGAAAGGCGTAGGTTGAAAAAATTTATTCAGCATTTGTTTGCTTCGAATAAGAGGTCACTCAATAGTCTCAGTATAATTTTCTGTACAGACGAGTATCTTTTTAAGATAAACAGGGATTTCCTGCAGCATGAATATTACACAGATATAGTAACCTTCAATTTATCAGAGGATCCACAAGTTATAGAAGGCGAGATTTATATCAGTCTGGATAGGATTAAAGAGAACGCGATGACTAATAAGGTAACTATCAACAATGAATTACACAGGATTATCTTTCATGGAATACTTCACCTGTGTGGTTTTAAAGATAAGGCGACAAAAGATAAAGCTTTGATGACTAGAATGGAGAATAGAACGCTCAGTGAATATTTTGGCTAAATGCTCCACGTGGAACATTAAAGCTCAGTTTATTTATAGGTGTTCCACGTGGAACACCTCGATAAGAGGGATTCATCCTTTAAACGACCTTTAAAAACCATTTTACCGATTGTATCTTTGTAAAATGTTTCCAGAATATGATGTTATAGTAGTAGGAGCCGGACATGCCGGTTGTGAGGCAGCTGCAGCTGCAGCTAACTTGGGCAGTAAAGTGCTGTTAATTACCATGAATATGCAAACCATTGCTCAAATGAGTTGTAATCCGGCTATGGGTGGTATAGCTAAAGGACAGATAGTGAGGGAAATAGATGCTATGGGAGGATATAGCGGTATTGTAACCGATCAAAGCATGATACAGTTCAGGATGCTGAACAGATCAAAAGGCCCGGCAATGTGGAGCCCAAGAGCTCAAAGCGACCGGATGCTGTTTGCGGGTAAGTGGCGGGAAATGCTGGAACAAACTCCAAATGTTGATTTTTACCAGGATATGGTGAATGGCTTGCTTATCAAGGGTGGCAGGGTAAGTGGTGTTATAAGCGGGCTTGGTCATGAAATTAAAAGTAAAGCTGTGGTATTAACCAATGGAACCTTCCTAAATGGGGTAATTCATATTGGGGAAAAGCAATTGGGCGGGGGCAGAATGGCTGAAAAGGCAGCTACTGGTATTACTGAACAACTTGTTAGTCTCGGATTTGAAAGTCAGCGTTTAAAAACAGGAACACCTCCAAGAATCGATGGGCGCAGTTTGGATTATAGTAAGATGGAAGAACAAAAGGGGGATGAGCAGATAACAGGATTTAGTTTTCTTAATGTGCCCAGAATAAAGCCTGAACAACAGAGAAGTTGCTGGATGACCTATACCAACGAGCAGGTTCATGATATATTGAAAACAGGGTTTGAAAAGAGTCCGATGTTCCAGGGACGAATAAAAGGTACAGGTCCACGATATTGTCCAAGTATTGAGGATAAAATTAACCGTTTTGCAGAAAGAGACAGGCACCAATTGTTTGTAGAGCCAGAAGGTTTCAATACGGTTGAGATTTATGTAAACGGATTTTCCTCTTCTTTGCCTGAGCATGTTCAATACCAGGCACTTAAATTAGTTCCCGGATTTGAAAACTGTAAAATGTTTCGCCCGGGATATGCGATTGAATACGACTTTTTTCCACCCACCCAGTTGCAGTTCAGCCTGGAAACCAAACTGATTCAAAATCTATTCTTTGCAGGTCAAATAAACGGTACTACCGGGTATGAAGAAGCTGCCTGCCAGGGGTTAATGGCGGGAATCAACGCACATCAAAAAGTAAAAGATCTGGAGCCGTTGGTATTAAAGAGGAGTGAAGCTTACATAGGCGTTTTGATTGATGACTTGATTAATAAGGGTACTGATGAACCTTACCGGATGTTTACCAGCAGGGCAGAATTCAGAACACTCTTAAGACAGGATAATGCGGATGTGCGCCTGACACCATTAAGCTATAAATTAGGCCTTGCCTCCCAAGAAAGAATGGATAGAGTAGAAGGCAAAATAGCGGGAGTAAAGAAGGCAACAGACTTATTAGGCATGCTATCTGTGGAACCGGGAGAAATAAACGAATTTTTAGGAAGTGTTCAATCCGCTCCATTGGTAAATAAGCAGAAAATCTTGCAATTGCTACTTAGACCAAACATAAGCCTGACAGATATGCAAGTTTCCGTGGCAAGAATTAAATTGGCATTAGAAGAGTTTGATACTGAAACACTTGAACAGGTTGAGATCGTAACAAAATACGATACCTACATTGAGAAGGAGCGGGAACTGGTAGCTAAAATGAGTACGTTGGAAGATCTTATTATTCCCGATAATTTCAATTATACAAAACTGGTTTCGCTTAGTAACGAAGCCCGTCAAAAATTTACCAAGATAAGACCACGCACGCTTGGTCAGGCCTCCCGCATATCTGGTGTTAACCCCAGCGACGTGCAGATATTGATGGTATTTATGGGCAGGTAAATAAAGAGGAAAAGTTTAAAAATCGGATTATAACTACATTTGCACTCGATTTTATAATAATTAAATGAACAATTATGGCATTGAATTTTTCTGCTGATACCTCTAAAGAATTAATTTTTGAAAAAATAGCAGCCTACCTGCATGAAAGAGAGTTAAAAGTAGCAAGCCAGGATAGTTCCCGTCCATGGGGAGGTTTTTTTGTGTTAGAAGAAGGTGAAGCTGGAAAGTTTATAGCTCTATACTTTCCCCATTTGACAAAAGAAGAGTTGAGCATCTCAGGAAAATTAAGTCCCAAAATATTGATTGTCGCACCACATAAAAGATTAAGCTGGCAATACCATCACCGGCGGTCAGAAATCTGGAAATTAATTGGAGGTGTTGCGGGAGTAATTACCAGTGATACGGATGAGGAAAAAGAAATAACAGAATTAAAAATCGGCGATATTATACAATTGAAGCAGGGCGAACGTCATCGCCTTATAGGTATGGACGGTTGGGGAGTTGTTGCAGAAATCTGGCGGCATACAGACCGGGAAAATCCGAGCGATGAAGAAGATATTGTAAGAGTACAGGATGACTTCGGAAGATAAAACAACTTTTTAACAATGAGGTATAACTATATTATTAGTTATACCTCATTGTTTTTATGAAGTCCGTCAATAAAAAATAATAACGGATTTGAATCATTAAATGTAATAGACAGTATTTAATCGGACAATAAAGGATTTTTAGTTTTATAGGGTCAGGATATATTTTGTTTTATGCTGCCGGTGTGACCTGCCCTAAAAACTTCTTCCTTGCTAAGGTAATAGAATCCTTGAAAGTTTCCATCGGCGTTTTGCCAAAACAATACCTGCCGCTATGTGGCCTCTGATGATTGTAGAACTTTATCCAGTGATCAAGATCCTGTTGTAAATCTTCCAGGTTATCGTACAGTTTTTTTCTGAAAGCAACGGCATAAAATTCTTCCTGCATAGTTCGGTGAAGACGTTCGCAAATGCCGTTGCTCTGTGGATGCCGGACCTTTGTTTTGCTGTGATCAATGCCTTCAATCTGCAGGTACAACAGGTATTCATGGTGCTCCGGTTTACCGTTGTATTCTGTACCACGGTCAGTAAGGATTCTGAGCAGTGGAATTTGTTGTTCTTCAAAGAAAGGCAATACCCGGTCATTGAGCACGTCTGCTGAGGTGATGGCATGCTTGCTTTGGTAGAGTTTGGCAAAAGCAACCCGACTGTAAGTATCAATAAATGTCTGTTGATAGATACGGCCAACTCCTTTGATATTCCCCACGTAGTAAGTGTCTTGTGAACCGAGATAACCAGGATGTTCGGTTTCTATTTCACCAAAGGCTTCTGTCTTTTCTTTCTTTCGTTCCATGGCAATAACCTGGGCTTCGGTCAGGATAATACCATCCTGTGCAACACGGGCTTCTAAAGCCTTTAGGCGTTTATCAAACACCTCCAGATCGTTGCGCAGCCAAACACTTCGAACTCCGCCGGGTGAAATAAAAATACCTAGTTTACGAAGTTCATTACTGGCTCTTGACTGACCATATGCAGGAAACTCAAAAGCCATTTTTACAACTGCTGTTTCCACTTCCGGATCAACACGGTTTTTTAAGATTGGTTTACTGCGGCTAACCTCCTTTAAGGCTGCTTCACCACCAGTATCGTACATCTCTTTGATGCGGTAAAAACTATCCCGGCTGTAGCCCATTACTTTGCATGCCTGGGAGACATTGCCTAAATGTTCTGCAAGATTTAGCAGACCTAACTTGGTTTTGATTAATTTCGATTCTTGTTTCATAATCTGACATTTTGGGGTTATTTAAATAAGTGTGGTAACTTAAAATTAATCCCAATTGTCAGATTAAATATTGACTACTTCACATTAAATCTTTTATGTTGATGGTCTTAACACAATTAGACAAAGGAAAGCTACTCAAATTATCATACAACGTGAAGGATTGGCGAAGATACTGGAAGTTATTAATCGCCTTGTACAAATCAATTTAACCTTAGTTCAGTTTACTATCAAACCGGTTGAGCTTTTTTAATGAAGCCAACATAATTTTAACTTCGCCATCGCTAATGCCAGCAGGTAAATTTTCCATGATTTTTTTATGCCCTTCTGTACCATGTTTTGTGATGGCTTCATTTATTAAATCTTGTTTAGTTGTACTTAGCAACCCGTTTACATCAACTTCTCCCAATTCAACAAAATAGGCAAGATGTCCTTCAATGGTTCCGGCAACTAAATTTCTTTCTGCTGCAATTTCAGCAACGGTTTTGCCTTCTTTAAACAAATGAAAGCTGGCTGTTTTTGTATCTGTTTTTACTTCCACAGTTTTCACCTTTCGCTTTGCTTTTACTGGCATCGCTTCTATGTTTGTGTGCAGGTTATTTTCTTCACAATAGGAATTAATAATTGCTAAAAAAACTTCTCCAAATTGCAGTGTTTTCACTTTTCCAAAACCGCTGATCATGGTTAATTCGTCGAAAGTTTGCGGAAGATAGCGGGCCATTTCATCCAGTGTAGTGCTGTTGGCAACCATAAAAACGGCCAGGTTTTTTTTGTCACAGAGTTCGTCCCGTTTTGCACGAAGTTGCTTATACAAATCCGGATGAGGGCTGTCATTTTTTTGGTAAGAAGATTTCCCGGCATAGAAATTCACCTGCACATAGGGCTTTACAAAAGTCTTTTTTTGATTCAGATAACCGGAAACAATAAAGCCGTCTTTACATACACCTAATAGATGTTTACGCAAGAAGAGGCTTTGGTACAGGTCGGCCAATAACTTATTACCATCAAGGGCCACGACTTTACTGTCTGTTACAGCATTGCATTTATTTATTTTGTGCAGGCAATTTTCAAGTTCTGTATAAAAATGATTGCTTGCAGCTGCAATTCTTTTGTGTAAGGCTTCATTATTTTCAGGCAGTATCGTGTGACCTAATAATTCTTTCAGCTGGGGGAGAAATTTTGTTGCCGTATGCTCCATGTTTGCTGTTGCCGACTTTATCATATCAGCCCAGTCAATGGCCTCTTTATTAAAAACCGAAGTTTGAGAATTTATAAAATGGAACAATGCCTTTGCATGCAAAAGCTGTTCTTCAAAATTAAATAGTTGCACTAAAATCTGTTCCTGGAATAAGTGTTTTGCTTGTTGCAACAATTGTAGTTGTGCAGCAGATGTTCGTTGCGCCGAAGCAAATTCAGCAATGCGCCTATCGTTGCGCAAACTATGATTATTAATGCGACTGTGCAATATCATGCCTGCCAATGTTGTGCAACGGCTTAAAGCAACATACACCTGGCCAGGTGCAAAAGCTTCACCCGCATCAATAATGGCTTTTTCAAATGTAAGGCCCTGGCTTTTATGAATGGTGATAGCCCACGCAAGACGCAAGGGAAATTGAGTAAAAGAACCGATTTCATTTTCCTCAATCTGGTTAGTTGTTTTGTCAAGGTTGTAACGGATATTTCTCCACTTTTCTTTTTTTACTTCAATTGGTGTTGGTTCTCCCTGGCATTGAACAAAAATTTTGTCATCCTCGATCTTGTCAACTATACCAATTTTGCCGTTAAAATACCGGCGTACTTTTTCAATGTCATTTTTAAGAAACATCACTTGTGTACCAATCTTTAATTTTAAATTCAGATCCGCAGGAAAAGACTTTTCATAGAACTCTCCCTCAATGGTAGCATCGAAACTTTGTACTTTGCCCTCCAGTTCATTCAGTGCTCTAAAATTTATTGCATCCGCTTTGCTATTGTGTGTTGTGAGAGTGATATAATTTTCTTCTCTTACTGGATTAAACCCTGGAAGATAACGGGTATGCAACAATTGATCACTATCCAGGTCCATTTCATTATTTCGTACCTGGTTTAGAACCTGCACAAATGCGTCATCATTCTGGCGGTAAATTTTGTCAAGTTCTATGTAAACAGGTTGTTGCGATTCTATAGCATGACTGTTAAAGAAATATTCGCTCTTGTAATATGGAGAGAGCAACTCCCATTCCTCCGATTTTACTACGGGCGGCAACTGGTACATATCACCAATCAATAATATCTGCACGCCACCAAACGCCACCGAATACTGGCTACGCACATGGCGTAATACTGTGTCAATGGCATCCAGCACATCGCAGCGCACCATACTTATCTCATCAATAATTAGTAGCTCTAATTTTTGCATTACTTCTTTGCGGTCGTTTGTTAAGCGAAGTCTTCCGATGAGACTGTGCTTATCGCTTATAGTATCATTGGCGCCATAACCCTTGCTAACCGGAATAAATGGAGTAAAGGGCAATTGAAAAAATGAATGAATTGTTGTGCCTCCTGCATTGATTGCAGCAACACCTGTAGGTGCTACCACTACCGTATTTTTTATTCCATCTTCTTTTACGTGTTTTAAAAAAGTGGTTTTGCCCGTACCGGCTTTACCGGTTAAAAAGACAGATGCATTTGTATAATTGACAAAATCTGAGGCCAGTTGAAATGACGTGTTGGTGATATCTGTTGTGTTGTTGCCCACTCAATTGATTGTTTACTGATGACCAAACCGGTTAAAGAATTATTGGACTTCTTTATAAAGAAACCGCTGTTTAACAATATAAAGATAAAGCGATAACAAAGAAAAAAGGATTGCACAGTTTGACGCAATACCAATTGCAGAAAACCATGCAATCCTTAAAGGTAAAGGGTTATACCTGGGCCTTATTATTTAGCAACAACAACTCATTTACCTGTACTTCGCTGATGTACTTTTTAACACCATCTTTATCAGTGTAACTTCTGTTGATCAGTTTTCCTTCAATTACTACTTCCGTTCCTTTCTGTAAAAATTTTTCTGCCAGGTCAGCCACTTTGCCCCAGGCCACCAAATTGTGCCAGGTTGTTTCTGTTACCTTTTCTCCTTTTGCGTTACGGTAATTTTCGTTGGTGGCGATGCTGAAGCGGGCAAGCTTTTTTCCGCTTTCGGTATTTTTAATTTCAGGAGCGTTACCCAAATTACCAATCAGTTGAACTTTGTTTTTTAGTGCGTACATGGTTGTAAATTTTAGAATTTTTAAATTTTGTTATTTCAATCAACCGGAAGGCGCCGTACCGATTGACAACACAAAGATGCGGCTGACTAAACGCGTTAATCGTAGTTTAGTCGTTTATAGTTGTATATAACCGTTTGTAAACGCTTGTACTTGTAAAAAACAAATTGTATCTTTTCTTTATAAATCAACACCATGGCTTATGACAACTGATACTGCTGCAAAAAACTGTTTAACCTGTGGGAAGCCCCTTAAAGGAAGAACGGACAAAAAATTTTGTGATGACTATTGCCGGAATGGATATAATAATCAGCTGAAAGCTACTGATAATAACTATGTACGCAATATCAATAATGCGTTACGCAAAAACCGGCGCATACTGGATGCCTTGTTGCCGGAGAATGAAGAAATGGTGAAGACGACAAAAGATAAATTGTTGCACAAAGAATTTCAGTTTAAATACATCACACACACTTACGTAAACAAAAAGGGCAACACCTATTTTTTCTGTTATGAGTATGGATACCTGCCACTTGAAAATGATTGGTTTTTGATAGTAAGAAGAAGGGAAAATTAAGAAAAAGAATTACCGAAGCAACAAAATCTCTTCCAGCATTATGCGCTCATTGCTTAACCGCGGCACTTTGTTTTGCCCGCCAAGTTTGCCTTTGCTACGCAACCATTCTGTAAAAATTCCTTTTCGTAAAGCATGCACTATTGGTAGACGCAATGCAATGTCTTTTTGCCGCTTGGCTTCGTAGTCGCTGTTGTGATTTTTTAACGCAGTGTCAAGCTCAACGGTAAACTGGTGCAGGTTGGCTGGTTCTTTATCAAATTCAATCAGCCACTCATGGGCACCGTTTTTGTGTTCACTAAAGTAAACAGGAGCGGCCGTATAATCGTTTACAATCGAATTGGTCTTTTCCGCCGCAATCGCAATGGCTTTGTCGCTATTGTCTACAATTACTTCTTCACCGAAAGCGTTCATATAATGTTTTAGACGGCCACTAACTTTTATTTTATATGGGTTGATAGAAGTAAACTGTATTGTATCGCCAATCAGGTATCGCCATAAGCCGCCGGTAGTGCTAATTACCAGCGCATAATTCTTTCCGGGAACTACATTTTTTAATCCGATGGTTTGAGGATTCGGTTTGCCGTATTCTTCCACAGGTAAAAACTCGTAAAAAATGCCATGCTCGGTAAATAGCAGCATACCATCATCATCCGGCTTTTGCTGACCTGCAAAAAAACCTTCGCTGGCATTGTAAATTTCAAGGTAATTAACCTTGCCACCGATAACCTTTTCAAACTGTTCCCGGTAAGGCACAAACGAAACCCCGCCATTGATATATAACTCCAGGTTGGGCCAAACCTCTTTAATTGTCTGCTTTCCTTTAATTTCCAGTATTCGCTTTAATAGCAACAAGGTCCAGGTGGGTACGCCGGCAATAGAAGTAACATTTTCATCTGCCGTAACCCTGGCCAGTTTTTCAATTTTGTTTTCCCATTCATCCAGCAAGGCAATACTTAATTCCGGGGTACGCAGCCATTGGCCCCAAAAGGGAGAATTTTGCATCAGGATGGCACTTAAATCACCAAACTGGATATCGTCTTTAACTTTGCTGAGTTGATGTGAGCCGCCGATAACAAGCGCTTTTCCTGTTAACAGATCGCTTGAAGGAAAATTTTCATAGTAAGTGGTGATTACATCTTTTGAGCCCTTAAAATGGTTATCTGTTAAGCTTTCTTCACTGATGGGAATGAATTTACTTTTTGCAGACGTGGTGCCACTGCTTTTTGCAAACCAGTTTACAGGCGTATTCCACAAAACATTTTCTTCCCCGTTCATCATCCGCTCAATGTATGGTTTTACATCGTCGTACTCCTGTATCGGTACATTGCGTTTGAAATCTTTTAATGTAAATAGCTGGGAGAAATTGTATTTTTTTCCGAACTCCGTGTATTGGGCTGCAGTTACCAGTTCCTGTAAAACCTCCCGCTGGCTGGCCACCGGATGATTACTCCAGTTTTTGATGCGCCAAAAACGCATTCGTGCAAGCCTTGATATCGTAGGAGAGAGGAATTTCATTCGCAGCAAGATAAAAAACTTACACGACTTATAAAAAGTATTCGTCAACAGTTTAATAAAAAACAGTAAACAATGAAAAGGCTCTATGGTTATGCATTCAACGGAAAGTATCAGGCAGTTTTGTTAATTTTGACGAATACGCAAGGTATGATCCGTTTGTAAACCAGGGCTTTTAAGAAAGCCTGATCAATAAAAAAAGCGGGATAATAAACAGTAAAGAAATATGAGCAACGACAGAACAGAAATAAATGCATTGGGCGAGTTTGGATTAATAGATCATCTTACTCAAAATAATGAAACAAGAAATGCTTCCACGGTTTTAAGTGTTGGCGATGATGCGGCTGTACTGGATCACTTCGGTAAGCAAATTGTGGTAACTACAGATATGCTGATAGAAGGAATTCATTTCGACCTGATGTATACACCCTTAAAACATTTGGGTTATAAATCTGTAATAGCCAATTTAAGTGATGTATATGCAATGAACGCTACGCCTACGCAAATAACGCTCAGCATTGCATTCAGCAACCGTTTCAGCCTGGAAGCAATGGATGAATTTTACGAAGGCGTTTACGCGGCCTGCGAAAGATATGGAGTAGACTTAGTCGGCGGAGATACAACCTCTTCTCAAAAAGGATTTGTTATTTCTGTTACCGCCATAGGCGAAGTAACCCCAGATACTTTTGTAAAAAGAAGCACGGCTAAAAAAGGAGATTTGCTTTGTGTGAGTGGTTTTTTAGGAGGCGCATTTTTGGGGCTGACGATATTAGAAAGAGAAAAAAGAATTTTTGCTGAAACCGGCGCCCAGCCCGACCTGGAAAACCAGGCTTATATTGTTGGCCGCTTACTGAAGCCGGAAGCAAGAAAAGATATCGTTGAGTTTTTTGCTGAAAAAGGAATTATGCCAACGGCCATGATTGACGTAAGCGATGGACTGAGCAGCGAAGCACTTCATATCTGTAAGCAAAGCAATTTAGGTTGTATCATTTATGAAGATAAAATACCCATTCATGAAGATGCCCGCCAGTTTGCCTATACTTTAGAGCTGGATCCAACAGCCTGTGCTTTAAGTGGCGGGGAGGATTATGAATTGTTGTTCACGCTTTCTCAAACCGATTATGATAAAATTGTGCTGAATGAGCAAATTAGCGTAATTGGTTACATGACGGATGCAGAAGAGGGAACCCATATAATAACAAGGGGCGGTAATAAGCACCAGCTGGTTGCACAAGGCTGGAACCATATGAATCAGTCACCGCAATAAATTGATGCGTTTATTGTTATTGAACCAGCGAATGCATTCAATACTTCACATGATTAAAAAGTTTTTCTTTCCTCTTTTAACCGCTTTCATTTTCTTTACAGGATGTGCTGTAAGCAATAAAAATTATAATCCCAATAAAAAATACACCCGCCAGGAATTACAGGAAGATTATTCATTGCTTAGAAATATTTTAGAAAAAAAGCATCCCGCACTTTATTGGTACACACCAAAAGACAGCATGAATTTTTATTTCGACAGTTGTTACAATGCCATTGCCGATTCGATGACCGAGTTGCAGTTTGGCTGGCAGGTGCTGGCCCCGCTTACGCACAATATCCATTGTGGCCATACCAGTTTTAGTATGAGCAACCACTGGAATAAATACATCAGTGATAAAATCACGCCTTCGTTTCCCTTGTTTTTAAAAGTGATGGGAGATACGATGGTGGTGACCGGAAATTTGAACCACAAAGATTCTGTCATAAAAAAAGGGATGCTGATCAATTCCATCAATGGCATCCGCAATCATGAGATGATCCGGCAGATGTTTCAATATCTTCCATTGGATGGTTATTCAGACAATGTAAATTATGTACGCATCAGCGGTAATTTTCCATATTACCACCGGAATATTTTTGGTATTTATAAAAATTATCGTGTTGGATATACAGACAGTTCTGGTGTTGAGAAAACAATTTTGCTGCCGATGTTTAACCCGGTGATTGATACATTTGTCCGGCGCCGGAAACCGCCCATGGAACCCAAGCCACCCCGCAGCCAGTTGAATAAAGAGCGTAGGGAGAGTTACCGGTCAATGGAAATAGACAGTACTATCAATACGGCGGTTATTACATTAAATACGTTCAGCAACGGCGGAGGAAGACACCTGCGTTCATTTATGAGGCGATCGTTTAAAAAAATAAAAAAACAGCAGGTAAAAAATTGTATCCTCGACCTTAGAAGTAATGGTGGCGGGGATATTAACATGTCTGCCCTGCTTACAAAATACTTGCGGAACGCTCCGTTTAAAGTGGTCGATACGGCTTATGCTGTTGCAAAATCTTTTGGCCCGTATTCAAAGTATATTCACCAGGGTTTGCTTAGTAATATTGGGTTACTGTTTATCTCCAAAAAGAAAAAAGATGGTAATATACATTTTGGTTACTGGGAGCGGCATTGGTTTCAGCCAAAAACAAAAAACCATTTTGATGGCCAAACATACGTACTTATTAACGGCCCCAGTTTTTCGGCCACCACAATATTTTGCAATGCGGTAAAAGGTCAAAGCAATATTACCCTTGCGGGAGAAGAAACAGGCGGAGGGTGGTATGGCAACAGCGGCTTGCTGATTCCGGACATAACCCTGCCGAATACAAAATTAAAAGTGCGGCTTCCTTTTTTTAAAATCGTACAGTTTAACCATACTATAAAAAATGGCCGCGGCGTACCGCCGGATCTTTTTATTGCACCAACGGTAGACGGTGTTCGAAGATCTGCTGACAGAAAAATGGAAATAGTAAAAAGCCTTATCAAGTCCAGTCAACAAATAAAACAGGAATGAATTTCTTTTAAAAAAGAAATTAGTACAACCTAACGGTTACGGGTAAACGCAGTTTAGTGGATGGTAAAAACATCTGCGTCTTTCCAAAAGGGATATTGAGCCCGTACTTTATCAACATCTTCTTTTTGTAGGGTAATGGTAAATACATCTTCTTCGTCGGCCATATGATAAAGGACCTGGCCCAACGGATCAATTACCAGGCTATTGCCACTGTAATACACGTTTTTATTATCATTGCCAACGCGGTTTACGCCAGCAACAAAACATTGATTTTCTATTGCCCTTGCACACAACAATGTTTTCCAGGCGTGACTTCTTCTTTCCGGCCAGTTCGCTACATAAATCAACAGATCGTATTCACTTTCTGCGCTTGCTGACTGCTGCTGGCGGCTCCACACCGGGAAACGCAAGTCATAGCAAATCTGCAGGTTAATTCTCCAGCCTTTTACCGAAGCAATCAACCTTTTGTTGCCAGCAGTATAGTGTTTATCTTCTTCGCCATAACCAAACAAATGTCTTTTATCGTAATGGCCCGACTGACCATTGGGCAGCATCCAGATTAAGCGGTTAAAATACAATCCATCCTCTTCTATAATCAGGCTACCGGTAACAATTATCTTATTGGTTTCTGCGATATCTTTCATCCAGGCTACAGTCTCCCCGTCCATAGTTTCGGCAAATAATTCAGGCACCATTGTAAAACCGGTGCTGAACATTTCCGGCAGTACAACAATTTCTGTTCTTTGCTCCATCCTTTCAATTTTTTCTTTCAACCGCTGAAGGTTGGCAGCTTTGTTTTCCCAACTAAGATCTGTCTGAATGATAGTGAGTGTAAGAGAAGACATGAAGTAAATTTTTATATAATCAAAATTACAATAAATTAAAACTGAATATATAATGTTTGCTTGCTTTTTAATGAATAGGCCCCGGGCTGTTCGTACAACAAAAAACGCCGTTTATTTCTAAACAGCGTTGTAATTATTTAATAAGAAAAGATTTATTTATTACCCGTGCGCTGGGTGCCATATCCTTTTCTGCCACCCCTGTCGCTGGAATGCATACTGCGTCCGCTGCGGTTAAAAGGTTTTAATTTTGGACCCGCTACTTGTGGTATAAACGTTGCCGCACTTAAGGGATAAGGATGACTATCCACCACCGGTAAGTTTTTAGCGATGAGTTTCTGGATATCCTTTAATTCTGTTTTCTCTTCATGATCGCAAAAAGAAATCGCAATACCAGTATTGCCAGCCCTGCCTGTACGTCCTATACGATGCACATAGGTTTCAGGAACATTTGGTAATTCAAAGTTGATCACATGGGTGAGTTCATCAATATCAATTCCCCTGGCAGCAATATCTGTTGCCACCAATACGCGAAGGTTGCCGTTTTTAAAATTGGTAAGTGCATGCTGGCGTGCGTTCTGTGACTTATTGCCATGTATGGCCGCAGCCGTAATATTTTCTTTTTGCAGCAATTTTACCACTTTATCTGCACCATGTTTGGTACGGGTAAAAACCAATGCGGTAACAATTGCTTTATCTTTTAAAAGATACAACAACAGTCCCGGCTTGTTGGCCTTGTCAACCAAATACAAACTTTGTTCAATGGCGTCAACCGTAGACGAGACCGGAGTTACTTCTACTTTAGACGGATTGGTGAGCAGTACATTCGCGAGCGTTTGAATTTCGGGCGGCATTGTTGCTGAAAAGAAAAGAGTTTGCCTTTTCGCAGGCAATTTTATTATCACTCTTTTTACATCATGGATAAAACCCATGTCAAGCATCCTGTCTGCTTCATCCAGTACAAATATTTTTAAATGCTGCAAGCCAATATAACCCTGGCTCATCAGGTCGAGCAAGCGGCCGGGTGTAGCGATTAAAATATCCACGCCTCTTTGCAGCTGGTTGGTTTGATGCGTTTGAGATACGCCACCAAAAATCACAGTATGTGTTAAGCCGGTATATTTTCCGTATGCAGCAAAGCTTTCACCAATTTGTATAGCCAGTTCTCTTGTAGGCGTTAATATCAGCGTTTTAATATGTTTTGGTCCACGAACGGCAGATTTTTCTTCATGTAAAATCTGCAGTATCGGGATGGCGAACGCCGCTGTTTTACCGGTGCCGGTTTGTGCGCAACCGAGCAAATCTCTTCTTTCCAGTATCAACGGGATGGATTGCTGCTGGATGGGTGTTGGTGTAGTGTATCCTTCTTCAGCCAATGCTTTAAGGATAGGTTCAATTAATTCTAATTTTCTAAATGCCATTAAATGGTTTTGATTTTTTTGAGGCTGGAAAGACGTTGCATTTTCTGAATCAGCGGAAATTTATGTACCACCCGGCTTACAACTTGCCGCATCATTAAAGTGGAGTAGGCGGCAAAGATAGGGGTTTTCCCGGTCTTTGCTGCTAAGGATGGTTATCAGGCTTGCGCATACTGCAGCATGCGTCTTCAAAACAAACTGTTAAACCGCGTAATGATTCGGCTTTCTACCGCCAGTTATTAGGAAAATGGGAGACTAAAATTTAATATACTTGCATAGTGTATTGCATTAATAACAAAATGGGTGTTTTAATTTCATCTAAAGGGTGCTATTGCTTACCATCAATGATCAAGGGTGTATTACCTTTACCCATTACGATTACTTTTGCGTTAGCGCTCAGGGCCAGTTCCTTCATTGCCTTGATTTGTTCATATTGCAATTGCTGGTCAGTAAGGCCGGTGTTGATGATCTTTTGGTAATCGGCAATGCCCTGTGCTTCTACTCTTTTTCTTTCTGCTTCCTGCTTTTCTTTTAATAAAACAAACTCCATTTTTTTTGCATCCTGCTCTGCATTTATTTTCGATTCAATAGATGCTTTTACTGAGTTGGGTAATGTTATATTTCTTACCAGTAATTGTTCCAGCATGAGCCCTCTTTTTTTAAAATCATCTTCAATGCTTTTATAAATGCGCTGCTGAAATTCATCTCTTTTTGAACCGAATAAATCGACGGCCTGGTAATACACGGCATTGTCGCGGATCTTGGTTCTTGTAATGGGCCGAACAATTTTGTCCCTGTAGTCATCACCAGTCTCTCTCAACAGCCTTGGTCCATCTGCGCCGACAACCCGATACAATACCGTCAAATCAATGGTTACTTCCAACCCGTCACTTGTCAGCACCTTTATAGCATCGTCGCCGGCTTTATTGCCTTCATCGTTCACGCCGCTCATGGTATAGTTCTGTGTTTTTACATCCAGTTTTTTTACATCCAGTAAAGGGTTGATAAAATGCAAACCACTACCCATGACATCATTCTGAATACTACCGAACAAAATCTTTACACCGATTTCTCCGGCATCTATCTGTTTAACACAGGCAGAGGAGATGCCCAGCAAAACAAACACCAGTCCCAAAATCCGGCCGGCGCCCGTAAATTTTGCAGCCACCGGGTTGGTTTTTGCCACCACATTGACGGCAATAAAGATGATGAATCCCAAAATGATTAATAGCATGGTTAGTTATTTTACGCAAGGTAAGGTAAAGAACTGCACCCAGCCTGAAATTCACCACGGCATCCATTTTGAGGCAATCATTTTTTATCGTTTCTCAAAACGAAAACAGGATCTGCGCCTTTGCAGATCCTGTTATATCAAAAGACTTGATTGAGCGCTTAATTATTCAACATAAGGGGCATCACCAGCATCAGCAGTTCCTCGTTTTCATCTACTTCAGTAGGTTTAATGATACCTGCTTTTGTTGGGGTGCTTAATTCAATAACGATCTCCGGTGTTTCAGCAGCGTTCAGCATTTCAATTAAAAATTTAGCATTGAATGCAATCTGCAAATCTTCGCCATCGTACTGGCAGGCCATACGCTCATTGCCTTCAAAACTAAAGTCAACATCCTGTGCCGCAAGCTGCAATTCACTGCCGCTGATACTTAACGCCACCTGGTTGGTACTTTTGTTACTGAATACGCTTACCCTGCGCAGGGCGCTTTGAAAATCACTTTTATTAACAGTTAATTTATAAGGATTGTCAACAGGAATAACCACTTTATAATCGGGGAAACGGGCATCAATCAACCGGCAAACCAGTTCTGTTCCGCCATGCTTTACAAAAAGATGGTTGCTGTTATAAGATAAAGTCAGTTCATCTGCATTATCCGGCAAAGCGCTCTTTAAAAGATTCAAGGGTTTTTTGGGAACAATAAATGTATCCGTTTTAGGACAACTAACATCGCTTCTTTTGTATTTCACCAACCGGTGGGCATCAGTTGCTACACAGGTCAATCCTTTCTTATCCAGTTCGAAAAAAACTCCGGTCATGGCGGGTCTCAAATCGTCATTACTTACAGCAAACAAACTTTTGTTGATGGCTGTAACGAGTGCTGTTGAGGTCATGGTAAAAGAGTTGGCATCATCGGCCAAAGGTTCTTTTGGAAAGTTATCGGGGTTTTCGCCCATTACCTTGTACTTACCATTATCACTTGTAATTTCTACGCCAAAGTTTTTATCAATGGTAAAAGTAAGCGGTTGTTCAGCGATATTTTTTAGCGTATCCAGCAATATTTTTGCAGGTATACAAACTCTTCCACTGTCTTTAGCCTCAATATCCAAGTGTACTTTCATTACTGTTTCCAGGTCGGTGGCTACAACTGTTAGCTGGCTTTTATCGATTTCAAACAAAAAATCTTCCAGAATGGGTAATACGGTATTGGCATTGATAACACCGCTGATCTGCTGCAGTTGTTTAAGCAAGGCGGAAGAAGAAACAATAAACTTCATAATATATTTTATTAAAAATCAAAGATAAAATAATGACGGTAATGAAACCAAGATATTATTTGTAACCGGTTATTCACAAGCGAACGGCTAAAAGTAGCTAAAAAAGAACAGCCGGTTAAATTACAGGAATAAACGAATGCATTTAACTTGGAACCACTTTAATTACTGCCAATATGATGACGGGCATTTGGCAAATGGAAAAGATCGTATTGAAATATCGGACTGAGTTAATAATTTAATTGCGATTTAATATATCCAGCCTTTCCCAACAACATCGGTTTTAAATTTATTATTTTCGGGCTACGAATGACAGATAAAGTACAGCAACGCCTTACGCCGCAACAGGCATTGCCAAAGGCAAAAAATTATTGCGCCTACCAGGAGCGTTGCCACAGCGAAGTGCAGGATAAATTATATGGCTATGGACTGAATAAAAATGAAGTGGAAGAAATTACCAGTATGCTTATTACTGATAATTATTTAAATGAGGAACGTTTTGCAGTGCACTATTCAGGGGGCCATTTTCGCACCAAAAACTGGGGCAGGGTAAAAATAAAATATGAATTAAAAAAGAAGCAGGTAAGCGCATATTGCATCAAAAAGGCATTGAGCTCTATTGATGCCGATGAATACTTAAAAACCCTGGACAGGCTGGCAGAACTGAAGCTAAAAAGCCTGAAAGGGGAAAAAAACATCTTTATAAAAAAGAAGAAACTACAGGATCATTTGCTTCAGAAAGGGTACGAAAATGACCTGGTGAGATCTATCGTAAACAAGATCTGAACCAATTGGTTTTCCCATTAAACTATATCAGCAGATAAAATCTTTTAGCCGTTTAAAATTTTTTTCTGATCGGGAAAGAAACAGGTTACCGAAAAAAGTTGACAGCAATTGAATAAGCCTGAGCGCAACAGGCCGGGAGCTTGTTTTACTTTGCATAGGATAGGATTGAATTATAAAGATAGCAAATAGGCAAAGCCAAGCCTAGAGTGATTTTGCTTAAATTATAAACCGTAATTTCCGATGTTGTTGAGATGTTTCAAGCTGTAAATTACTAGCGTTGTTTATACAAAAAAACTCCCTGCTGACTGTAGCAGGAAGCTTTTTGTATGGTATAATTACGCAATTAGATCCAACAGCTAATCATCTGTTTTTTTCTGAATGTAGCCGAAAATACCCTGGCTTTCTTCGTCAGGACCAGCTGTAAAATAAAGCCTGTTAGGGTCAATCGTGGTGGCTGTAACCGGTGGAAAAGAAAGCGCCCAAAGACCATCAATTACCAACGGTGCTTTATGAAGCGCCAGTTCACCTATAAACTTGCCGTCATTTCTGTATGCGTTGATATGCCCGTTGCCAAAGTTACCCACAAGCAAAACAGTATGTTCCGATGCTTCCAGCTCATCGTCGTCATCTTCAAAAAAGCCTGCCGGTGCCTGCGCTATACCCCAGGGTGCATTTAGCTGGCCGCCGGAAACAAACCTTTTTACGAATGAGCCGTCGTTGGTGAAAATACTCACGTAACCATTGCCCATTCCGGCTTCATCCCGTCCGTTGGATCCTACTTTTGCGTACATCACGTATAATTTGTCGCCTACGTTCTGAATATTAAAAGGAGAATAACCGGCCGGAAGACCCGGGTCGGTAAAGCTCATGGATACAGTATTGAAAGCATTATCAAAAACAGCAATTTTGCCCGCCCTGAAATCAGCAGCGTATAAATAAGTGGCGCCATTACTTGCCGCTATTGCAAGACCAGTATAGGCGGAAGTAGCCACATTGTTTTTGATCAGCACCGCATTATTACCTGCGGCTCCATTCCACCCGGAAAGCACACCATCAACACCAACAAAAAGAAAACGTGCCGGTTGATTATTGGGTGCCGGAAGTACAAAACCAGTACCTCCGTTAAAAACAGTACCAGTCGGGTTGCCACCAGTTGGTCCGCCGGGAGAAGGGATATTTACGGCCGGCCGTACCTGCAAACCTTCGCTGCTATATACCGTGCTCACGTGGCCAGCCTGTGCGGCCACCCACGCAACACCCGTAGTGCTCCACGAAAGCCCCCAGGCATTTAGCAACAAAGGGTCTATCCTCCCGGGGCTATATTCAGCGGAGGAAGCAACCAGGTTGACCTGTGTAAAATTCTTTTTGGATTTTACATGTTTTGAAGATGCCTCCGAAAGGCCATCCTGCTTTTTTAAATTGTTGGGATTTTTTTGACAGCCGGATGCAGCTGCTGCTGCAATAAAAATGACTGCAACATTCTTTACAAATAATGATTGATTGATTAAAAAACGTTTCATACGCAAGTTATTTAATTGTTTAAAAATTGAAATGCCCTTACAAAACATTCAATCGCAAAACAAGCCAATAACGTTGCTTTCTATGCTGCCTTTTATATTGATCAATTTTCCAGTAATGGAGAAGCTATCCCCTGATATGGTATGCCTTTGGCTGAACAAATGCCCTGATACCCTGGTAAGATAAAGTAGCACCTAAACCGGAATGTTTTCTGCCCGACCATGGTAGAGAGGCGCTAACCCTGTCGCAGCAGTTCCAGTACACGCTGCCGGTGTTCATTTGCTGCATGATGTTTTCCGCCCGTTCAAAGCTTTTTGAAAATACTGCTGCGGTAAGCCCGTAGCTGGTATCCTGCATCAACGCAATAGCCTCAGCGTCATCTTTTACTTTTTGTATACCAACCACCGGTCCGAAAGACTCTTCCATCATCACCTTCATGTTGTGATTTACATTCACCAGCACTGTCGGTTCAAAATAGTAGCCTTTACGATCCGGTATTTTTCCACCACATACTATTTGGGCACCCAAAATAACGGCATCATCTACCTGTGTTTCCAAAAAGGCTTGCTGTTCTTTTCTGCTCAACGGACCAATATCTGTATCCTTATCCAGCGGATCACCGATTTTTAATTTTTTACACTCTTCAGCATAGGCGTTTACAAAATCATCGTAAATATTTTCCTGAACATAAATTCTTTCCACGGCGCAACAGCTTTGACCGCTGTTATAGACAACGCCTTCCAACGCATCTGCCGCAGCTTTTTGAATATTGTCTACATCGTCAGCTACATACAAAGGATCTTTTCCTCCCAGCTCCAGCTGGCAGGGAACCATCTTGCCTGCTACTTTTTCAGCAATGTATTTTCCTGTGCGGTAGCTGCCGGTAAAAAAATAACCATTCAGCGGCAACAACAGTAACTGCTCACCAACAGAGCCTTTGCCGATGGCCATTTGAAAACAATTTTCAGGAACTCCGGCTTTATATAAGAGCGACTGTATGTGCAACCCGGTTAACGTGGCATACTCCGACGGTTTATAAAAAACAGCATTGCCGCTGATGAGCGCCGGAATAAAAACATTTACGCCTACAAGAAATGGATAATTCCATGCAGATATATTTGCAATCACACCCAGCGGTTCAAATACAATTTTTTCTTTGGTAGCGCCCTCTGTTGTAACCCATTCTTCTGCCAAATATTTGGCGGCATTGTCAATAAAATATTTAATGCGGCCACGGGCACCATTCAATTCGTTGTAAGATTGTTGCAAGGGCTTGCCCATTTCGCTGGTAAGCGTTGCTGCCAGTTCATCCTTATTTTCATCCAGCAAGTCGTAAAATTTTTGAATAGCAGCAATGCGGTCAGCAATATTTACTTTGGACCAGGCCTGCTGTCCTTTTGTTAGTAAATCAAATTTTTCAAGGATAGATTGATTGGTATCCTCGGCGATTTCTGTTATAACGGTTTCTGTTGCCGGGTTAATTACTTTCATGATAGTGTTTTAGTGCTCTTTAATAATTGATAAGCCCTCCATTCCGGGAGGGCTCACCAAGTTATTTATTTTAGCTGAAAAGTTGGCTATAAATTATTATTCTGTCAGCTGTTTTAAATGCTGCATTTTATTTACAACTCTTGTGTAAAAATCATTTCGACAAAGCTTTTATTTTATCAAACAGCATCTTCCTCTTTACGACTGCCGGTGATAAACCTCTTCACTGCGCCAAATGCAGCAACAGCGCCGATTGCTATAAATTTCCAGCCTGCAAGTAAAAACTTTCCAATCACTGCAAAGGCGCCCGTTTTGGCCAGTATTCCACCGGCTACCAATGCACCAATGCCATATTCTGCCACCTTATCTGTGCTTGAATTAAAGTCGCTGTACTTATTGCCTTCGGTAAAGCCGGGCATTTTTAACACGTCGTCGATGCTGGCTTTCACCAACGGCAGTTCTGCCATAGTTGCTACAGCGTTTAATGATAAAACACCTTTTCTTCCCAGTACCCTTACTTCGTAATTAAGGGTATTGTAATCAGCAGTTCCAAACTTAAACTCCTTTGCCCAGTGCAATACTTTATTGTTTTTATCATAGTAAGGTTTTGCAGCCCAACCGATCACGTAAATAGGTTCGTATCCTGATTTTGCCCTTTCTTTATTTACATCAGCTTCACCCTTTTTCATCTCGGCGAGCATGTCATCGTAATTTATTTTATCAGCGTCATCGTCTTTTACAAAGCCCTCCTCTTCGTACGTTACAATAAATGCAAAACTGCTATCTGCATACGGGCCACCACTGGCAGGAAAGATCATTCCCAGTACATCGGGCTTTGGTGGATTGCCCCACAAATCATGTAAGATATATTTGCTTTGTTCTGCGTTTAAAAACTTAAAGCCTTTGGAGAGGTTTATTTTTGCGATACCGTTGGCAATGGTTACCGAATTTGTTTCCCACTTTAAGGCGTTTTCTACAGAGTCGATGAGTTTTTCCTGGCGAATCATTTCTTTCACCGCAGAATCTTCGCCGCCTTTGGCAAATGTGCCGAAGGCACATAAAAATGTACAACAAATAATCAGGGTGATTTTTTTCATTTAAGCTGGTTTAAATATAAAGGGACAAAAATTTATCAGGGGTATTTAACCGGCCATCTCAGGATAGCCCTCAGCTTACAATCACAGCCTTCTTATCACTCTTATCAGGCAACTTTTTTAATCTCTTTCAAAAAACGATCGCGGATGTTTTTGGCAGATGGCAATTCACTCAAATGAAATTTATACATCCGTTCAGGATGCCACTGTATTGCCAGGAAAAACGATTTGTTTTCTTTCTCAGTCCATTCAACTCCTTCGATAATGCCATCATCAGAACCGCAATTAATAGTAAGTCCTTCGCCGAGTAAATCAATGCACTGGTGGTGGGCACTATTGGTGATGGTTCTGGTAACACCGGTAATTTCGCTTAGCAAAGTGCCTTTAACGATATTAATACCGTGCGCCTTATCGTGTTCTTCAAAACGATGAATCGCATTAGAAATTGTGCCAATGTCTTGCCGCAAAGTGCCACCCTGTATGCAATTGATTAACTGCATACCGCGGCAGATGCCCAATAAGGGCAACTGGCATTGCTGGCTTTCGTGAAAAACAGCAATTTCAAACTCATCCCTTTTTTCATGAAAATGCAACGGTGCGTTTGGATATATAATATTGGGATTATTATAAAACCTGGGATGCATATCTACGCCGCCGGATAAAACGATGGCATCAAAATCTTTGATGCAACTTAAGTCGGTATGCTGCGGCTGCAGCGTAATTATTTCTATCGGGTCGCTGCCTTTTAACCATTGTACATAGTTGCTATGCTTTTCATCTGACCCGGTATAGGTGACGCCAATTTTTATTGCTGGATGCATCATTACAAAGCTTCGGTATACAATTGTTTAAAATCCGCTCTTGAGACGGGCTTAGGGTTATTGGGATGACAAAAATCTGCCAGCGCTAAATCGCTCAATGTTTCGATATGTTCTTCTTTAACTCCAATATCACGCAGTCTTACCGGCAAGCCGACCCGTTGGTTTAGTTCAAACAGATGATTGACCACAGCTTCGCCTGTTGTTTTTTCCAGGTCCATTGCCAAAGCCATTCTTTTAAATTCAGTTTCCAAACCCGGGGCGTTAAAACGCATACCGAACGGCAAGTTGACAGCATTGGCCAAACCATGATGTGTATCTAGCAAAGAAGACAATGGATGCGCCAGGGAGTGCACCACACCCAATCCTTTTTGAAAAGCAACGGCCCCCATTAACGAGGCAATCATCATTTTACTTCTTGATTCCAGGCTGGGTTTATTAACGGCTTCGGCGATAGATTGGTTGATGAGTAATATTCCTTCCAGCCCGATGCCTGCTGCCATTGGATGAAAATTTTTGGCGATGAATGCCTCCATATTATGTGTCAGTGCATCCATGCCGGTAGCTGCGGTAACAAACGGCGGTAATTCCATTGTAAGCAACGGATCTGCAAAAACTATTTTGGCCATTAGTTTAGGCGCAAATAAAATTCTTTTGCGGTGTGTATCATCTTCTGAAATGATGGCGCTTCTGCCTACTTCGCTTCCGGTACCACTAGTTGTGGGCACTGTTATAAAATAGGGAACGTCTTCAGTAACATATTGATCGCCGCCAATCAGGTCATCGTAATCAAATAAATCGCGGTGATGGTTGATGCGTAATACAATGGCCCTGGCCACATCCATTGCTGCACCACCCCCGATGCCAATGATACAATCTCTCCCCGTTTCGTTGTATGCTTCTCCCCCTTTTAATACATCACTCTTAACCGGGTTTTTATGAATATCGGCAAACACTTCTACAGAAATTCCTTTTGCAGCAAGACTATCTTTTATCTCTTTGAAAAAGTCCAGTCCGCTTACCATTGGGTCGGTAACAAGCAACGGCCTGCTTAAGCCGTTGGCCAATAAATGATCCGGTAATTCTTTGATGGCACCGGCGCCAAATCGGACAATCGTGGGAAAATTAAATTGTCTTACTACATTAAAATCTGTCATACAAATTATTTTTTTGATAGTAACGCTGATGATACTGATTTGGACGGATCACCGCGAATTTTTAGTTTTTGAATTTTTCGAAAGCCAGGTAAAACCTCAAAGTTAGGAAGTGTACCATAAAGCTGAAAAAGTAAAAGTGTGCGACGCAACCAAAGATTCACACAGTTGTATTTGCCCGGACAAAAAACTTGACACTTAATAGCGAAATTTTTTTAAATAATTTCCAGGTATCGTTTCAGTTCCCAATCGGTGACTACTTTAGAAAATTGTCTCCACTCCCATTCTCTTGTTGCGGTAAAATGCTCAACGAAAGTGGCACCGAATAATTCAGTTGCAATGGGTGAAGTTTTCATTGCCTGTGTTGCTTCCCATAAATTCCTGGGCAATGTACCATTCTTCGTGTCTGCGTAACCGTTACCAACTGTTGGTTGTGTTTTTAATTTCAGTTTATTGTTAATGCCATACAAACCAGCCGCAAGACAAGCTGCCATTGCGAGATAAGGATTGCTGTCGGAACCTACCACCCTTGTTTCCAGCCGCGTGCTGCTGCTGCTTCCGGGTAAAGCCCTCAAAGCCGTGGTACGATTGTCGATGGCCCAGGTTAAGGTTGTGGGCGCCCAGGCTCCTTCTACCAAACGCTTATAACTGTTAACAGTAGGTGCAAACATGGGGAGTATAAACGGCAGGCAGGCCAGCTGACCCGCCATATAACTTTCCATTAAATTGCTTATGCCTGTTGCTTTTTTATTATCGTAAAAGAGGTTTTGTTTTTTTGCAGTGCTCCACAAACTCTGGTGCACATGCCCGCTGCAACCGGGTAAATTTTCGTTGAACTTGGCCATGAATGTGGCGATTACGCCATGCAGATGTGCTATCTGTTTTACCCCACTTTTAAAAAGTACGGCCCTGTCTGCAGCCTCCAGGACTTCTGAATAAGTGATGGCTGCTTCATATACACCCGGGCCGGTTTCTGTATGCAGGCCTTCGATGGGAACACCAAACTTTTTGAGCAAATCGAAGAGGTCGTTAAAATAATCATTTTTTTGTGCCACCCTTTGTAACGAATAACCAAACATACCAGGCGTCATCGGCCTTATGTCGCGGAATTTTCCGTTATATAATTCTTCTGTATTATCCTGCAGGTTGAACCATTCAAACTCCTGTGAAAAATACGGCGTGTAGCCGTTGCTGTTAGCCTGCCCGATAATTTTCTTTAATAAACTGCGGGGACAAACTTCCAACCCTTTGCCTTTACTGTCGCAAAAATCTGCCAGGAAAAAAGGCGTTTCATTATCCCAGGGAACCTGGCGAAAAGTATTAAGGTCAACCACTGCGGTAGCATCAGGATAACCCGAGTGCCAGCCGGTATACTGACTGTTATCGTATGCCACATCTGCCGAATCCCAGCCAAACACCACATTGCAAAAGCCAAATCCTTTTTCAACAATGCCGCTGAATTTTTCAAAGCTCATCAGCTTGCCGCGGAGTATGCCATCCATATCGGTGATGGCGAGCTTTACTTTTTCGGTATTTTGTTCAGCTAACAGCCGCAACACTTTATCTATTAACTGTGGTTGATTGGACATCTGTTTTTCTTTTTACGATAAAATGAAACCAAATATAAGCAAGTGCAAGTATAGCAAAAAAGATCACGGCCAGTTTTATGTTGAGACTTGTCATTGCTATAAGAGAAATAACAGCAATGATCAGTGCTAGTACAGGAAACCAGGGATACAAGGGAACTTTAAAAGGCCTTGGCATTTGGGGCTCTTTTTTACGCAACACCAACACCGCTATCATGGCAAATATGTATAACACAATGGCGCCAAAGCAGGCGATGGTAATAATGTCGCCGGTTTTGCCCGTGAACAGGGCAATGATACCGATGGCCATATTCAGCAACAGCGCATTGACAGGTGTTTTAAATTTGGGATGAATTTTACCAAACACAACAGGAATACAACCGGTTTTACCAAACTCATAAGTGGCACGGCTTGCAGCCAGTATCAGTCCATGAAAGGAAGCAACCAGCCCCATTAAACCAATCGTAATCAGTAAATGATATAACCATCCGCTGTTACCGGTAATTTGTCCCAAAGCCAGTGGTAGCGGTGAATCAGAAGCATCTGCTCCGGGAGTTGTATAGACTATTTTTTCCCATCCCCCAACACCAACAGAGGAGATAAATACCAGCGCACATAAAATGATCAGCGTCAATAATGCAGAGCCAAAACCTTTTAGTACATTCTTCTGCGGATTCACTGTTTCTTCTGCTACATTCGCCACGCCTTCCAGCCCCAAAAAAAACCAAACGGCAAAAGGGGTTGCAGCCCAAACACCTTCCCATCCATTGGGAAAAGCATTTTGGGTAAGATTGGTCCAATGAAAATGCGGAAGGGTAACGCCGCTAAATAGTACCAGTTCAAAAACAGCAAAGGCGGTAATGATCAGCTCAAAAGTAGCCGCTGCTTTTACACCATACATGTTAAGGCCGGTAAAAATAAAGTAGGCAACTACGGCTATGCTGGTAACAGAAAACTGTGGTAAAAAAATATGAAAATAAGCACCGATGGCCGCGGCAATAGCGGGTGGTGCAAAAACAAATTCTATGATCTGCGCCATGCCGGCTACAAAGCCAATGTCTTTTCCCATCGCCCTGGTAGCATAATCAAATACACCCCCGGCCTTGGGTATAGCACAAGCCAGCTCTGTGTAGGAAAAGGTAAACGTAACATACATTATGATGATAAAAAAAGTGGCGATGGCCAATCCCAAAGTGCCACCAACCGGCAGCCCGAGATTCCAGCCAAAATACATTCCGGAGATAACGTAACCAACGCCCAGCCCCCATAACATTACCGGGCCAAGTGTTCTTTTTAGTTCTGTTGCCGAGCCTTCATTTGGTGTAATTGGTTGTTGCGCCATTGAATTTTTATTATGCTTAAAGATAAGCATCAAAGGAATACAATGATGATGAGCGAAGCAACGGATGCGTTACAAATTGGGAGATTGATTAAATAGAAGCGGCTTGCAGGAATTGTAGTTGCATCCGGTATTTGTATAAAAAGGATACGGTACCAACCTTCGCCATGCAAATTTAATTACATCAGCCAAGTTCGGCATAAGCCGCAGCAGACATATTGTTTTGCAAAAACTTTTGCCAGTCTTCCAGCATCTTGCCTTTCAATACGCGGGGAAATTTATGTTGGCCGCCCACTTTGCCTTTGGAGTGCATAAACTCAAGAAAAGTATTTTCTGAAAGTACTGTTATCAGTACATCTTTCAAAGCATGCTTTCTCTCTACTTCATAATCGTCATTCAGTTCTTTTAGTTTTTCGTCTATGCGTAACCGTAATACATCTTTATCAATCACATCGTCTGTGGCAACATACCAGTGGTGAGCAAAAAATAATTCATGCGGTACGCCGGCCACCGTAAATTCGGGAATAGAAATATTCAACTCATCACTCACCATTTCAATGGCTTTGTTCATATTATCCACACTTAAATGTTCGCCCACCAAACTTAAAAAGTGTTTGGTTCTGCCAGTGATGATGATTTCGCTTTTTTCTTTATTGATTAATTTTACCGTATCACCAATGGCATAGCGCCAGGCTCCGGCGTTGGTACTGATTAAGATAGAATAATCTTTGTTTTCTTCAATCTCATGTATCATCAATACTTCCGGATTGTCGAGCATGTTTCCTTCACTGTCAAAGTTATTTTCATCAAAAGGAACGAATTCAAAAAAGATATTGTTATTCAGCGCCAGGTGCATTCCGGTTGAATCCTGACGGTTTTGATATGCTAAAAAGCCCTCGCTGGCAAGATAGGTTTCAATGTAGGTGATTGGTTTGCCCAGTAGTTTTACGAATCCTTTTTTATATGGCTCCATCGCCACGCCGCCATGCACATAAAAGGCAAGGTTGGGCCACACTTCGTGAATATTTTTTAGCTGGTACCTTTCAATAATTTTTTCCATGCAGAGCTGCAGCCATGCAGGTACGCCTACTATAAAACCTATATCCCAGTTAGGGGCATTCTCTACTATTTCTTCCAGTTTCTTTTCCCAGTCCTTTTCCCTCGCAATTTTTTTCCCGGGTTTATATAAGCCCAACCCCTGGAACCAGAAAGGAATATTTTTTTGCTGAATACCGCTCAGGTCGCCTGCGTAATAGGTGGCGCCTTTTTGTAATTGTGTACTGCCACCGAGTAACAACCAACCTTTGCCGATGGCACTTTTGGGAACATCCTGGTATTTGGCTAAACTCAATAATTGTTTGAAACTTGTTATGGTGTTGCTGCGGATTAACTCTTTTGTAATGGGGATATATTTACTGGCGGCTTCGCTGGTACCGCTGCTGAGCGCAAAATATTTTACCACGCCGGGCCAGCAAACATCGGAAGTTCCTTCCACGGCCTTATGCCACCACTCCTTGTATATTTTGCTGTAATTGTAAGTAGGTACCAGTTGCTGAAACTTCTTACCGCTGTGCCTGCTCATTAAAATTTCATCAAACCTGTATGCCTGCCCAAACTGTGTGAACCTGGCCTTGCGCAACAACTTTTTAAGAACCCGTAATTGCTGACTCCGCGGCGTACTGATGGGCAGGTTGAGCGCCCTTGCAATACTTGCCGGAAGTTTTAAATCAATAATTGCCATGCATATCGTGCTTGATGATACAACAAATTTACTGTTTACAATTGGCTTACGGGTAATAATTTACAAACGGAAAATAGTGCCGGACAATGGTAACCCTTGCCGGAGAAATATGCAAAAGTACTATCAATAGATATCATAAAAACCGGGGTTAAATAATACAAATAACTGATGTTTCATCCATCAATATGGCGTAGGTTTGTTCATTAAATTTAAACGATATGAAGAAAATTTTGGTGTTAATGCTGTTATCCTTCTCCCTGTTAAAAGCAAGTGCTGATGAAGGAATGTGGTTACCCATGTTGTTAGGCCAGCAGGTATACAATGACATGGTAAAGAAAGGATTGAAATTAACAAAAGAGCAATTGTACTCAGTTAATAAATCATCTTTAAAAGATGCGATTTTAATTTTTGGCGGCGGTTGTACGGGTGAAATAGTCAGCAGCGAAGGGTTGATTTTTACCAATCACCATTGTGGTTATTCTGCCATCGCCAATGCCAGTACAGTAGAGCACAATTACCTGCAGGATGGCTTTTACGCATTTAATAAAGACCAGGAAATAAAAAGTGAATTGACAGTGCAGTTTTTAGACAGGATTGTGGATGTAACCGCCGATGTGGAAGCTGCAGTAAAAGGACTGGCCTGGGCAGACAGGGTTGCAAAAATGCCGGAAGTATATAAATCCATTACCGATAAAGTATTGGATAAAGAGAATGCGCTGGCGGGAAGAATATACCCGATGTTTAAAGGCAACCAGTACATTATGTACGTGTACAAAACATACCGGGATATCCGGCTGGTAGGCGCACCTCCGGAAACAGTTGGTAAATTTGGAGGTGATACAGATAACTGGGAATGGCCCCGCCACACAGGCGATTTTTCTATCTTCAGGGTATATGCAACAAAAGACGGCAAGCCCGCAGATTACAGCAAAGACAATACTCCGTTAAAACCCAAATACTTTTTGCCGGTAAGTATCAAAGGCATTAAAGATGGTGACTATGCAATGATTTACGGATACCCCGGCGGTACCAACCGGTACGAAACAAGCTATGGCATTAAATTAAAAAATGAAATTGAAAATCCTTCGCTGGTTAATTTGAGGGATGTGCGTTTAAAAATTATGCACGAACAGATGCTGAAAGATCCGGCCGTAAAATTGAAGCTGGCAAGCAGTTATGCCAGCATTGCCAATTACTGGAAATTTTTTGATGGCGAAACAAAACAGCTGATTAAGTTTCATACCCAGGAGCAAAAACAGGAGTATGAAAATAAGTTTGCCGCATGGGCAAAAGCCAAACCCGAATATGAAAATATTTTTGCAGACTATGCAAAAAACTATGCGGCATGGACACCTTATAGCAAACAACGGCAGTACATTAACGAAGGTATCATGGGCTCACCACTTGCAGCTTTTGCAGCTTCATTAATCGGGGTCGAAACCAACCTTGTAAAGCAGGGTATTTCTTCTGCCGATATCAAAAAATCGGTTGATGCTGCGACTGCTGCACGGAAAATTTTTTTGGCTGCTGAAGACAGGCCAAGCGATGAAAAAATTATGGCTCAAACAGCCCGGCTCTTTTATACAGACATAGATAAAAGCCAGCACCCGATTGGTTTTTATGATGGCATTAAAAATGGATTTGGCGATTTAAAAGAGGAGCTTACATTTAAAAAATGGGCCGGCAATGTGTTTGATAGAACAATGATTTTAGATGATGCCAAATGGGCCGCTTTTGTTGCTAACCCCGATGCTACTGTTTTACAGGCGGACCCCGCTTTTGCATATGCATCTGCCTTTATAAAAAACTACAATCTGAAATATGCGCCCTTGTATGCTGCGTTTAACAGTAACAATGCGGCACTGGGTAAAAGTTATATGAAGGGTATTATGGAAATGAATCCGGCAGCAGCCAGCAAAATGTATCCTGACGCCAACTTTAGCATGCGGGTAAGTTTTGGCAATGTAAAAAGCTACAATCCGCGGGATGCCGTGCATTATGATTATGTTACTACGGGTAGAGGCGTGATAGAAAAATACAAAGCAGGCGATTATGAATTTGATTTACCTGCCAAACAAATTGAGCTGATGAAGAAAAAAGATTTTGGCCAGTATATTGATAAGGGCAGGAACGACCTGGTGGTAGATTTTATAACTACCAATGATATTACCGGCGGTAACAGCGGTAGCCCGGTGATTGATGGCAGCGGAAATTTGATAGGCCTTGCATTTGACGGCAACTACGAGGCACTTAGCCATAAAATTGCGTTTGACAAGGATTTAAATCGTACTATCTGTGTGGATGTACGTTATGTACTGTGGTGTATTGACAAGCTTGGTGGTGCAAAAAATATCATCAGTGAGCTAAAGTTGATTAAGTAAAAGCAAAATCGTTGCGTCGAAAACTAAGATTTTTATTCTAGCCCAAAACAATCCGGCACAATTAATGTTTTAACATCCAATAATAAAACTAACACAACAATGAAAAAAATTCAGATAATTGTAACAGCCATTTTTATGAGCACTGTATTGTCACTTTCAGCACAAAATAAACCGGGAATAAAAACAGAAGAAGTATCCTATACTTCGGGCGGTGTTAATTGCAAAAGCTTTGTAGCATATGATGGCAGTCAAAAAGGAAAAAGACCGGCCATTGTTGTTATACCGGAATGGTGGGGTAACAATGATTATTCAAAATGGAGAGCCCGGCAACTGGCAGAGCTGGGATATATTGCCATTGCGGTTGACATGTATGGGGAGGATAAAATAGCGGCTGATCCAAAACAGGCGCAGGATTACGCCACACCTTTTTATAAAGATCCAAAATTGGGTGAGGAAAGAATTACTGCAGCAGTGAATAAATTAAAAGAATACCCGGAGACAGACGCTACAAAAATGGCGGCGATTGGTTATTGTTTTGGAGGATCGATGGTATTGAATGCGGCCAAGCTGGGAATGGATTTTAAAGGCGTGGTAAGTTTTCATGGCGGGTTGGCAACAGTACCTGCAACGGCCGGTTCTACAAAGGCAAAAATTTTGGTTTGCCATGGTGCAGCTGACAAATTTATCAGCGATGCGGATATAAAAAACTTTAAAAGCAATCTTGATTCTTTAAAAGTGCCCTACACTTTTATTTCTTATCCCGATGCTACGCATGCATTCAGTAACCCGGATGCTACGGCCAACGGCAAAAAGTTCAATATGCCAATTGCCTACAATGAGGCGGCAGATAAAAAATCATGGAACGATATGAAGGATTTTTTTAAAACAATATTTTAGTGAGTGGTCTGTGGTGAATAATGAATAACGAGCATTTATTTTTTTGACAGACTGGTAAAATGGCAATGGTTTAACCGTTGCCATTTTGCTTTATTAACTTTGCGATATGGCAGAAGATTTACAATTATCAACCGGTTCCAAACAGGAAATGTATGAAACCTTGTTACCACAAATAAAAGCCCTGATTGAAGGAGAAGAAGATCTTGTAGCAAACATGGCCAATATTACAGCTGCATTAAAGGAACAATTCAACTGGCTGTGGGTTGGCTTTTATTTGGTTAAAAAAGAAGAGCTGGTGCTTGGGCCCTTCCAGGGACCGGTTGCCTGTACCAGGATAAAAAAAGGCCGTGGTGTTTGCGGTGCCAGCTGGCAGCAAGCGCAAACTATTATTGTTCCTGATGTTGAAAAATTTCCCGGCCACATTGCCTGCAGCAGCTTATCTGTGTCAGAAATTGTAGTACCGGTTGTACGTAACAATGAAGTAATTGGCGTACTGGATGCAGATAGCGAAAAGAAAAACTGGTTTGATAAAACAGATCAGCAGTACCTGGAAGAAATTGTTGCTTCCATCGTTTTTTAAACTTTTGGCTCATTATCTTTCCAGCCCCACAAGTAGCGGCAGGCGTAAGTTCTGTAAGGACTCCATTTTGCTGAAATCTCCCGCATTTTTTCTTTTAGTGCTTTTTTATCAGTCATATCCAGCTGGTATAACCGGGCAACTCCTTGTTGAATACCCAGGTCATCTAATGCAAAAACATCTTCTCTTCCCAAGGTAAACATCAGTATCATTTCAACGGTCCATTGGCCGACACCTTTTATTGAGGAAAGATATTGTATCAGATCTTCATTACTCATTTTGTACAGCTTTGTATCCGTTATTTTTTCCTCAATAAAAAACCTGCATACATTCTGGACATACTGCGCCTTGGCATTGGACAGGCCAATGCTGCGCAGTGTTTCAACCGGCGTGTCAATAATTTGTCGCGGTGTGGGCTTTTTGTTTTTGTATAAATTTAAAAAGCGGTCGTAAATAACAGCAGCTACTTTGGTGCTTAGCTGTTGGCTCATGATGGAACTACACAAGTGCAGGTACACATTTTTTCTTTTTACCAGTACATATGGTTCCTGCAAGGCGATTATTTTTTTAAGCTTTTTGTCTTTATTAAGGTGAAGTATATGTTCCATCTTTAAATGTAAAACAAAGCTTTGAAAGGTGTGGACTTTAGCGGGTATTTTGTGTTTTTTGGAGTGCGTTTATCCATGGCTTTGAGCAGGAGTTGCAATACCTCATATAATACCCGAGCAGTGCTAAAGACTTTTCATTTTATGCCGGATTATTTAAGAAAGAGTCCCATTAAAAAAATGAATACCCTTTACCAAAACCAATGACAGATAGCATTTTCAATTGATTTTTCTCCACACAGAGCCGTCTGATATTATTTCATACGTATTGCTCCCTGCTGTATTTGCAAGTGTTGTAGATGTTGTTCCATTGGCTGTGGTAACCGCCTGCGATAAGGTAACGCTGGTAGTACCGTGGTTTATTAACCGGTACACTCTGCCGGCATAACTGCTGGCTGCAGGTAAGGTCCAGGTAGGCGTGCTTCCACCGGTATTAATAATTACATAATCCGTATTTAAAATAGTATAGGCACCGGTACCACTCCTGTAGCTTACACTCTGTGAGCCTGTAACAGATAAAGTAGAATTTGGACTGGTATTGCCTATGCCAACATTACCACTACCATCAATGCGCATCCTTTCGTTGGTTGACTGCGATGTACCTCCTGTCATAAATATCAATGATTTTGAAACATTACCCGTGCCAATTAAAAAATTATTGCCCATGGTATACAGGTATCCGTCATCCGCGCCACCCATTATATTACTTGTATTGCCGCTGCCGTTGATACCCATGTCCACGTAGTTGGTGGTTTCATCGCCATTGTTGGCTGTAGCTACCACGTCGGATGATGCGGCGGTGCCTGAGGAATTATTTTGGATATTTAATTGCAGATAACTGTTAATAGAACCTTTGCCTACGATGGCATTTACAGAAGTAGTAGTTCCGGCATCCACCAGCAATTGCTCAGGGTTGGTGGTATTTAAAGTAGTTCCACCTAAACTGGCATTGCCATTTTTATCTATAAAATCAAGTACAGCGCCACTGGAGTTTCTCCATTCCATCAGGTTGGCAGACTGGGTAGCGCTGTTACCCTGCACGGCTAAAGGAACACTTGCATCCCGGTACGATTGAGCTATTACACTGGTTCCGGAAATTCCGTTAACGAAAGCCGGCAGTGTTCCTAATTGCCTGTCGCCACCGATGATGGTTGCCCAGTAAGATCCCATCTGCAAAGATCTTCCGCCACCACCCTGCCAGTAGATATCATTTCCATCGCCGCCAATTCTAAAGTCACCGGAGCCAGCAGTATTGGTAAAAAGCAACTGAGCTACGGAACCAACCCGTCTGATTTCCATACTGTCTTTAAGTACAAACCTGGCCCCCGGATTGGTTACGCCAAGGCCTACATTACCTACGCTGTCTATCACCATTCTTTCAGCATTGGCACTTCTCATTCTTAACGAAACATTATTGGTTGTACCTAAAAAATTTGATCCTGCGGTTGCAGCATTGCCCGTTAAACTCCAGGCCGAACCTGCAAGTGTATAGGAAGGGATATTCAGTGTGTTACCTACCAGGGTAGCAGCACCACTGCTTCCCGTTGTGGTAAGCGTAAGGGCCCCTTGTTTTGCATTAAAAGCAGTCCAGTCTGCGGCTGACAAAGCACCGCGGTTTGCCGCCGATGCGGTTGGTATATTCAGGGTAATAACAGGTGTGGTTGTTCCTGTGGCAACAGAAGAAGATATGTCTGTTCCGGTTGTGCCGAGCGATAATGCAGCAACGCTGGTCACAGTACCACCGCCTTGCTGATCCAGCTGGTATCTGGTAGATCCTATTGTTCCGTAAAAGTGGGTGCCATTGTATTCTACTGCTCCATCTTCAGGAGTGGTAAGGTTTGTGCCTGTTGTAAATTTCAAGGGAGCTGTGTTTGCAGTTGCAGTACCTGCCCCGAGGTGCAATAGTGATGTCGGTGTTGTTTGATTAATGCCGAGCTTACCATTTGCTGAAATTTCAGCTAAAACAGTAGAGGATGAATTGCGCCATTCCTGTAAATTGGCGGATTGGCTTGTAAATCCCTGAACAACTATGCCAGGTATTGTTGCGGCATAAGGGTAAGCAGTCAATTGACCCAGGTAAGTATAACTATTTAATCCTGCTATAGATTGCCCATTTGTATTTAATCTAAAAACATATCCAGGGCCAGCTCCACCATAGATGCCCAACTGACCAGCACCACCGCCAGCGGATGATCCTGTTGAGATTATAGAGTATTTATAGCCGCCAGAAGCAGCTGTGTTATCAATAGTCAATGACGTTCCGACAGCGCCTTGCCCGGCCAGAGATTTTATTAATAAAGGGCCAACCCCCGCGTTATCGCTTTCTCCCGCAACATGAAGAATTTGTGCCGGACTAGCTGTTCCCACGCCTACTTTACCTGTGCTGTCGACCACCATCCTTTCAACATTATTGGTTCTCATTCTAAGCGAAACATTATTTGTTGAGCCCAGAAACTGTGATCCTGCAGTAACTGCATTGCCCGTTAAACTCCATGCTGTAGCAGTACCGCTGTTAACTGCGGCAGTTACAAACGCTGTAGTTGCAATTTGAGTAGTGTTAGTACCCGCCGTAGCGGTTGGTGCCGCCGGTATTCCTGTTAGCGTTGGTGAGGCTACGGGAGCTTTAGCTGCTAAGTCGGTAGTTAAATTGGTTACCTGGCTTTCAGCAATATTCGCTGATAATCCCGCTGCGGTTCCTGTGGTGTTTTGATTCAATGTAGGAAAATCTGCAGCTACAGCAATGGAGGGCACGCCGGTTGTTGTTGTATTTTTTAAAATACCGGTCGCTAATCCGGATAAAGCTGTACCATTTATTTTTCCAACTACAGTTGCACTTTGCGTGCCAGTAACATCTCCTGCAAGGTTGCCTGTAAAATTGGTAGTTGTACCACCGCTGACGGCGGCTGTAACAAAAGCCGTTGTTGCAATTTGCGTGGTATTGGTGCCCGCTGTTGCTGTTGGTGCAAGCGGAGTTCCGGTTAATGATGGCGAGACAAGCGGTGCCTTTAAAGCATCATTTCCACTTAGTTTCTGGATGGCCTGTAAAATATTATCCGTTGCGGCAACTGTACCTGCACCGGAAGTATAGCCTGTCAATACTTTTGCGATTACTGCAGCATTGGTTACTGTTGCAGCATTACCAATACTTGTGACTTCCCCGGTTAAATTGGCATTAGTAGTAACCGTTGCGGCATTTCCTGTTGTATTTTGATTGAGGGTAGGAAAATCAGCGGCTACAGCAATAGAGGGTATGCCTGTTGTTGTAGTATTTTTTAATATTCCGGTGGCCAATCCGGCTAAAGCTGTACCATTTATTTTTCCTACAACGGTAGCACTTTGTGTGCCTGTAACATCTCCTGCAAGACTGCCGGTAAAATTTGCTGCTGTACCACTGCTTACTGCAGTAGTTACAAAAGCTGTCGTCGCAATTTGTGTGGTGTTTGTACCTGCCGTTGCTGTTGGTGCTAGCGGAGTTCCTGTTAATGACGGCGAGGCAAGTGGTGCCTTTAAGGCATTATTGCCATTTAATTTCTGGATGGCTTGTAAAATATTATCCGTTGCTGCAACTGTTCCTGATCCAGAGGTATACCCTGTCAGTACCTTTCCAATTACTGCTGCATTTCCTACAACGGTAGCACTTTGCGTACCTGTAACTTCACCTGCCAGGCTTCCTGTAAAAGAGCCTGCACTACCTGTGATATTTCCTGAAGGAGTTACATAATCGGTACCCGCAACAGCGGCACTGATTGTAGTTCCGTTGCTCTTAACAATACCACTAATGGCCCTTACAATCGGATCTGTTTCCGTATAAGAACTCAGGAAACCAGGTGTTGTATTTACCCATTTGCCGGTAACGATATTGTATTGCAATATCTGGCCATTTGCGGGGGAGCTGATAGCCGCATCTGTTGCAGCGGATAAACTGGATGAGGAAATATATCCTGATGGGTTAGTTGCATTGTATGGGGTAAAGCCTAACGCAGCCTGCTTGCCGTTAAAAATGCTCCAGTCCGCGGCAGATAAAGCGCCCCTGTTGGTTGCAGAGGCGGTGGGTATATTGAACGTATGTATATTACCTGAGCTGCTGATTCCAAAATCACTTCCACTTGTACCGGTTGCAAATGTTTGATTAGTACCTGTTAAACCGTTAATAGAGGTAATGGCATTTCCGCTGTATGATAAAGGCGTCCACACCGGTGCTTCAGGAGTGCCCGTATTCACTTTAAAAACATTGTCAGTTGTATTGAATATAAGCAGGCCGGTTGCCGGTGAGGGAATGGCATTTTGCTGCGTAGTCGTCATCCTCGGTAACAAAAAACCTTTGGTAGTACTTGCGATATCTACCATGGCACTGGCATCCGGTGTTGAACCATCTGTGTTAATTGCCATATTCTGGGCGCCAGCAGTGTGTGAAAGGGTTGCAAATGCAAACACAAAAATAACGGAGGTAAGGAATTGTTTCATGGTAATATCGAATGTTTGGATGTAAGGATTTGTGTTTTATGTTTTGTACATTTTCTTTCTTTTTGATTTAATCAGCCGGAATCTTCTTTTTATTTGTTTTATCAATGCCGTTTTAAATTTCAATTCATCTGCGGAAAACCCGTCACTTTTTTTCCGCTGATTTTTCAATCATTTTCTTCAACGCTTCTATTTCCTTTTGTTGTTCTTTAACTGCATTGATCAATACAGGTACCAGTTCTGCATAGTTTAATCCCAATGTTTCCTTTGTTTCATCTCCGCTTACCACTTCAGGTACGATGGCCTTTACTTCCTGCGCTATCAGGCCAACTTTGTTATTACTGCCAGGCGTTGTTTTCCAATTAAAGCTTACGGGCCGCATAGCCAGCACTTCTTTTAATCCATACTTTAAATCCAGGATATTTGTTTTCATTCTTCTGTCGGATGTTTGTATTGTTCCATTGGTGGCGTATACCGCATTCCATTTGTAAGTAGATGTACCTATGGTGCCACTGCCGGAAGTTCTTGGAATGATATTACCTGATACTACTAATTTTTCCGGATTGGTTGTAGCTGTACCACTAACATTTCGGAAGGTACCGCCAATACCCACATTACCATTTGCGTCAATCCTCATTGCTTCATTTCCGTTAGCAGTAACAGTACCTGCAGAACCATTGTTGGTAAAAAATATCATGTCCTGATTGGTGGCACCATTACCAATAAAAAAATCTGCTGTGGCGTTGGAATATAAATAACCGACGTTAACCCTGTTTAAAAGATTGGAATTGTTATTGGCATAAGATGAACTATTGATACCCATATCAATATAGTTGGTTGTATTAGTTCCATTATCTGCGGTAGCAACAATATCAGAACTGGCTGAATTACCACTGTTTCTGTTTTGAACACCAATCTGAACATAATTATTGATATCAGCATAAGCACCAATAAGATTGCTGGTGGAAGTAGTGCCTCCATCTACCAGTAATTTTTCCGGTTGACTAGCATCAAAACTGGTGCTGCCAATACCAATATTTCCATCCGCAGTAACTGTCATTTGGGTGGTATTATTTGTTATAAGAGGAAGGTCATAATTTCCAGTGGTACCGAGTTTTGTAGTGGCACTCCCTGTATTACCAACCAAAGCCCACGCATTAGAGGACGAAGTAGTCAATGAAGCCGGACTTAATCTTTTAACTACACCATTAGAAACTGTTAAAACACTATCGGTATTGGCACCCGTTTGAAGTCCTGTAAGCTGCAATGGATTAGAAGCAGCACTTACTTGTAATTTGTATGAAGGGCTGGTGACACCAATACCTACGTTTCCGTTACCATCTATGCGCATCCTTTCATAGGTTGACTGTATCTGGCCTCCCGTCATAAACACTAAAGACTTCGAAGCATTAGCTGTACCCAATAAGAAATTATTACCCTTTGTGTATAGATAACCATCGTTAGCGCCTCCCATTACGCTGCTGGTATTACCACTGCCATTGATTCCCATATCAATATAGTTGGTAGTTTCATCTCCATTGTCGGCTGTAGCCACCACGTCAGAGGAAGCATTGGTACCTGAAGAATTATTTTGAATATTTAGTTGAAGATAATTATTGACAGAACCCTTACCTACTATGGCATTTACAGAAGAAGTGGTACCTGCATCTACTAATAATTTTTCAGGATTGGTGCTGTTAAAAATTGAACTGCCAATACCAACATTTCCTACGCTATCAATCATCATTCTTTCAAGATTATTCGTTCTCATTCTCAGTGATACATTATTTGTGGAGCCAACAAATTGTGAACCAGCGGTAACGGAGTTTCCTGTTAAACCCCAGGCAAAAGCTGCGCCACCGTTAACCGCGGTATTAACAAAAGCCGTTGTGGCAATTTGCGTAGTATTGGTACCTGCGATCGCCGTCGGCGCTGCCGGAGTACCAGTTAGCGTTGGTGAAGCAAGTGGTGCTTTTAAAGCGTCATTTCCATTTATTTTTTGGATAGCTTGTAATATATTATCTGTCGCAACAACCGTTCCTGATCCGGATGTATAGCCCGTCAATACCTTTCCAATAACGGCTGCGTTACCTACAACGGTTGCTCCTTGTGTACCGGTAACTTCTCCTGCCAGGCTGCCTGAAAAAGATGCTGAACTGCCTGCACTAATTGCTGCTTTTACAAAAGCAGTAGTAGCAATTTGAGTTGTATTGTTACCAGTGGCTGCTGTCGGCGCTACAGGCACACCTGTTAGCGCGGGTGAAGCAAGCGGAGCCTTGGCTGCCAAATCCGTTATCAAATTATTGACCTGACTTTCATCAATGTTCACTGATAATCCTGCAGCAGTTCCAGTTGTATTTTGATTTAAGGTTGGAAAATCAGCGGCTACTGCAATAGATGGAACACCTGTACCGGTGGTATTTTTAAGAATACCGGTCCCAAGTCCTGCCAATGAAGTGCCGTTTATTTTTTTCACAATGGTTGCACTTTGTATACCGGTCACATCACCTGCAAGGCTTCCAGTAAAAGAACCGGCGCTTCCTGTTATATTTCCCGACGGAATTACATAATCTGTTCCAGCGACAGCGGCACTAATGGTTGTTCCATTGCTTTTTACTATGCCATTAATCGCTCTTACTATCGGATCAGTTTCTGTGTAAGAACTCAAAAAGCCGGGGGTTGTATTTACCCATTTGCCAGTAACGATATTATATTGCAATATCTGGCCATTGGCCGGGGAACTGATAGTCGCATCTGTTGCACCCGCTAAACTGGATGAGGAAATGTAACCGGATGGATTAGTGGCGCTGTAAGGTGTAAACCCCAACGCAGTCTGCTTGCCGTTAAAAATGCTCCAGTCCGCGGCAGACAACGCTCCCCTGTTGGTTGCAGACGCGGTAGGTATATTGAACGTATGAGTACTGCCCGAGCTGGTGATGGTAAAATCTGTTCCCGTAGCGCCCGTTGCAAATGTTTGAATAGTACCCGTTAAACCATTGATAGATGTAATAGCATTGCCACTGTATATTAAAGGCGTCCATACCGGTGCTGCCGGAGTACCTGTATTTACTTTAAATCCATTATCAGTTGTATTGAATACCAGCAAGCCCGTTGCCGGTAACGGGATGGCATTCTGCTGCGTTGTAGTCATCCTGGGTAACAAAAAACCCTTGGTAGTACTTGCAATATCCACCATAGCGCTGGCATCTGGTGTTGAACCATCTGCGTTAACTGCCATGTTCTGTGCCTGCACTGAATGAATCATGCAGGAAGTTCCACACAGCAAACCAAGGATAAAATGTTTCATGTATTTAAATTTAGATACTGGCATATTTTGAAAACATGTAAGGGAAATTTAAACTGCTTATTGTTCTAGAATTAAGGATCGTGTTTCAATTGGCTTTGAAGAATCGACGGCAATTTGTAAGGTATACTGTCCCGCCGGCAATTGCTTTCCTGTCGTTAATTCCAGCGCTGTACTGCCGCTGCCTACGAATAATTCTGTGCTCCGGATTAACTGACCATTGCTGCTAATTAAACTAAATTTATAATTACCGGCCGGCTGGTTGGCGAACTCAAGGTGGATGTTATTTCCCTTTACAGGATTCGGATATATAGTAAACGGAATCATTTTGCGCTCCATTACTAAATGTACCAACTGGCTGTATTTCACGGTATCGTTCAAATCGTACCATTTAATTCTATAAAAATTATTTCCCTCGGTTACTTTGGTATCGATCCACTTGTAGACGTTTGCAGCATTTCTATCAGCTGTTGCCATTGTGGTATTCACAGACCTAAAAACCCTTCCATCAGTTGATTTTTCAACATCATATTTCACAATATTGATCTCGTTTTCTACAGTCCACTCAACCGCTATATCGCCATTTTGATGATATGCCTTTACTGTTGTAACTGTTACCGGTAATACTACGGCCGGCTTAAATACGATTTTAAAACGAGTTGGTGCGGCAGAGGCAGCAGCTGTGCCGACTGAAAAATTTACAGTAGTTGAGCCGTCAAGGCTGATCGTTTTAACGGTGCCGAGATAGTTGTCCACCAAATAACCAATCATATCCGGGTGTTGCAGGTTGGCTGCGTCAAAAACAAACTGGTAGGCTCTTTGGGTTGTTGTTGTGAGCTTAAGATATATGGTATCGTTTGAATGAAGTGCCGGTCTTCTTTCTGCAGCGAGAGAAATCGTATTTCTTACGATGCTTAAATTTTCGTTTGTATTGCCAAATTTTACTGCATCGTCCCGGTCTATTCCACTACTGAATATATTATTGAATTCTGCAAAAGTACCGTCGGCAAGCGTTGTAGTATTATCTGCATTTAACAAATTCAACTTCACTTTTAGTATCCCTGACGGAACGCCATATGGCCTGAATCCAACGTTACTTCTATTTGAAGATTTGCTTGATTCGTTAAAAGTGACAGATGCCTGGTTGTTATTTTTTGTTTCTACAAAAAACGCCTGACCAGATTGGATATCTGTTGTTTGGGCACTTGGTACGGACTGACTCCAGGTTCCTGTAAAAAGCGGGTCATCCATCATTACATAACCGCCTGTAAGGTTTAGCGCCGGATCCCATACATAAAAGCGGTTTACGAGATTGTTTAACGAAAGGTTCGCAAAATTTACCGGAGAAGCATACGGATTGCCGATCAGTGTATATTTACCAGATACAGAAGAAGCAGGGAAAGTCTGCGTGCCTGTTTGTAGTGCACCAATGCTGCTAACTGTTGTGTTTGTAAAAGTGCAGGTACACGTATTGGCAGGGTTACGGTCACCCCTTATGAATATAAAATACCCGGTATTGTCGGCACTGCCGGTGTTACCGGCAGAAATAGGCACTTTGGTATTTAAGACATTTACTAAAGCCTGCGTACTGTAATTCCAGGTTTTCATTGAAACTGAATTTTGAGCACTTACATCCAACCCATTTCCAGAAGCCCCGGTAGGATTTGGTCCTGTTACTAACAGCCCTATACCAGGATTATCGGCGCCACGATCCTGCCAAGTATTGTATATCGTATTTGAACTGGTAACAGGTGCGGTCATCAACCTCCAGGCTCTTTTTCCGGGAATATATCTTTCTACAGTTGCTTTACCTATAATCTGACTTGTTGCTGCAACAGGCGCTACTCTTGCAGTAAGGTTGACATCCGATCTTAATGTTAGGTTACTGTCTGCATATAAATTGCCCCCATTTACCGTAAGGACGTTCGCAACAATTGCCTTTGATTTTAAAGCAACCCCGTAAGCGGATTTTATAACAGATAAATTATTAAATGTTGAAGTTGTATTTCCACCAACGTATGCAGTGGTAGTATCAGTACTACCAGCGAAAACAACTGTACTGGCACCGGCAGCAAAAGTGCCATTATTTTGAAATGCTGCATTATTGATCACCAGTGACACCGTGCCATTTAAAACAAGACTGCCGCCCGTGTTGATGGTTAGTTTTTGAGCATTGACAGTATCACATAACCCTACAACAATAACAAACGTGACAAAGAATGAATAATTTTTTAATGAAGGTCTGCTTATGGTTAAAAATGGTTTCATAATTTGGGTACAGTTTTCCGGAGGTAATGGGTTGTAGTCTGTTTTTTAATTTGCTGGCATTTTTTCTAACAGCTTGTAGTTAAATTTCCACAAAAACTAAAATTTGTATTGTAAAACGCAATTCTACTTTTGAAATTGTGCCTGTGTTGTTGGTGCAGTTATTTGAAGAATTTGTTTTCATGGTAGGTTTACGTTTGTCACACATAGCGCATAACCATGCCGTGTTTATAAGGTATTTATAATCATTGAGTTACAACTATATTTGTCATACTCCTTTCCTGATTATGGAACTGAATTTCTAAAAAACGGAACGAAACAAAAATATTTTTTTAGTACTGCTGTAATAGAACTTCTACAAAAACAAGTACCTCAACATAAAAAAGGGCATCCCATTATTTCTGTAAAATTGAAAAAAAGGCACATGGTTTATCAGGTTATAAAAACTGTGGTTAAAGTCTTTTTTTGAAAAGTGAATCAATTTTGTAACTGCCTCAGTTTTTTTATTACCGTAAATCTGGCAAGGCTAAAGGCTTTCGCTTAAATTGTGCTAAATATGTAGCATGAAATTGAATTACCGGACAATATTTTTACTTCCAGCTGTTTTACTCACCAATTTTTGTACAGGTCAGAAAAAGGCTTCAGGTGCGGAATCATTTAAGAGCCAGGCGATAGCCGACATACAGGCGAAATACCAGGACTACCGTCAGACTGCCATGCAGATATGGAACTTTGCTGAGGTTGGTTACAAGGAAGAAAAAAGCACGGCATTACTGCAACAGGTATTAAGTGATAATGGCTTTACCATTCAAAAAGGCGTCGCGTCAATACCAACCGCCTTTGTTGCAAGCTATGGCACCGGGCAACCGGTAATCGCTATCCTGGCAGAGTTTGACGCTTTGCCCGGCTTGTCCCAGGAAGCCATTCCGGAAAAAAAGAGTATACCCGGCAAAGCTGCCGGCCAGGCATGCGGCCATCATTTATTTGGAACTGCTTCAGTAGCTGCCGGCATTGAAATAAAAAAACTGATTGAACAAAAAAAGCTCACCGGTACAATCAGGGTTTATGGTTGCCCCGCGGAGGAGGGCGGTTCCGGAAAAGTATTTATGGTGCGGGCAGGTTTGTTTAATGATGTGGATGTGGCCATACATTGGCACCCGGGCGATAACAATAGTGTTACCATGATGAGCGCATTGGCAAACAAGTCAGCTAAATTCCGTTTTCATGGTATATCAGCACATGCTGCGGCTTCGCCTGAAAAAGGCAGGTCTGCCCTGGATGCAGTAGAAGCAATGGATAATATGGTTAATATGATGCGGGAACATATTCCGCAGGAAACCCGGATTCATTATGTAATTACCAATGGAGGTAAAGCCCCTAACGTGGTACCGGATTTTGCAGAGGTGTATTATTATGTACGCCATCCTAAGAGAGAGGATGTAGTGAAAATATTTGATCGTGTAGTGAAAGCTGCCAACGGAGCGGCAATGGGAACTGAAACTACTGTTGACTACGAAATTATCGGCGGAACACACGACCTGCTTTTAAATAAAACACTGGCCGAAGACATGCAACTAAACCTGGAAAAAGTAGGAGGCGTGCATTTAAGTGCTGATGAAATTGAATTCGGGAAAAAATTGCAGATCAGCTTTGGTCCAGCGCCACCTGAAATTGCTACCGCTGCCATTGTAAAACCGTTAAAGGCGGGAGATACCTCAGGTGGTGGTTCTACAGATGTTGGCGACGTGAGTTATGCTGTGCCTACGGTTGGTATGCAGGCCGCCACATGGATACCGGGCACTCCGGCACACAGCTGGCAGGCCGTTGCCTGCGGGGGAACTGAAATAGGAACAAAAGGTATGATGGTGGCGGCCAAAACAATGACGCTGACTGCCATTGATCTCTTTTTGAATCCTGCACTGATTGCAAAAGCAAAACAGGAATTTATACAGGATAAAGGCGATTACCAGTACAAAGCTTTGCTTGGGGATATCAAACCAGCTTTGAATTACAGGGATTAATTCATTTTAATAACTTAACAAAAAAGCTTCCTTTACGGAAGCTTTTTTGTTAAGTATATATTTTTAGGTTGCAGGCAAAGCTGTTAAATTCCTTATGATTTATTCGTGTATGAAATCAGTTCTTGAATAGGTGCCGGGCGAAGCATGCTCACCTTTTTGAAAACTAAAGTGCACAAAGTTGATGCCTTTTAGTTCGGTGAGATTATAAGTGACTTCTGCCATATAGGCCTCTGCGCCACTGGATCCTGTTTGGCTGGTTAAATAATTAGCGTTACCGACTTTTATAAAAATGCTGTCGTTGGAAACCTTGTTTAGACTGAGTTTCATCTCAGGATAAATTTCGTTGAAGGATTGAATAATATGCTCTGCTGTTAAAGAGTCTGCAGGAATCGGCCTGTTTCTAACCATCGTAAAACCTTTTTTACCGGAAAAGTCAGCAAACCAAAAATAGTGCGTGTCTTTATAAATATTGGCGGTGTCAGTAGTTACAACAGTGGAGGTAGTGTCGACCACTGGTTGATTCTTCTCAGATTCTTTACTATGGCAGGAAAAAATTACCGGCAACAAATAAAGAATAAATACAGCATACTTTTTCATGATTGTTTTTTATGGGTTACAAGTCAGCAATCTTTGTATCCAAAACCGTGCAAATTTGCCTTATTAAAAGTACTAAGCAATTTATAATATATAATGATAGTTGTCATTATCCCAGATGATTCTAGAAAGCAAAAAGCACTTGATCAAAATAAAAAAATTACCAGTTCAAAAAAATACGGGATGTTATAGTTTGTTGACTGTTTCCATTCCGCATTTTTTGATAAGAAGTTATTTGCTATTTGTCCTTTGTAAAAATATAACTGCCACCGCCCTGCGACAGGGAAAGTTCGTTTTTAACTAAATCGAAAACAATAACCAACCCCGCGGCTTCAAAACTAAAGCTGTCTTTGCCTGTATTATTAAGAGCTATTTTCTCCTGACCTGTAGCTTCCAGTTGAAGGCTGTTATCTTCATTTGTAAAAGTCAGTTTAATCGGGATATTTTTGTTTGAATATACCCCGGTGTATTTATCAAAATTTATTGTTGCAACAGTATTTATCTTCTTTACACCCCATTTATTATTGCTCTCATCTGCATCCATGTAAATACCGCCATCCAGTTTTAAAAAAGCAATTTTCTTTTTAGTTTTAATGTTAATGATAGCGGCTTGCAGGTTCTTTTCCCAAATGCCGGCCGTTGCATGAATGGTTTCTTTTGTACTATCAGTATACTCTACCAATACGTCTGTTGGTATTGCAAAGCCGCCAATGTTTTTTATGGTAAGAGAATAACCTCCGGCCACAGGAGCCAATTTATCTACCGCAATATCCATGTAATAAGTACTCAAAAACCAGTTACTGAAAAACCAGTTCAGATTTTTTCCGGAGAAAGTTGAAAAGCTATTAAACATATCCCATGGAATTGGGTGCTTGCCATGCCAGCTATCCATAAATCCATGCAAAGACTTTTTGAATAATTCATCGCCGAGCATATCTTTTAACGCCAGGTAAGCAAGTGCAGGTTTACCATATTCATTATGTCCCATGGCTTGTCCGCTTAAAATATTTACCGGTGTAATGATGGGCACCTGTGTTTCATCTGATGGATTTAGAGCCCAGCCTGCAACCCTGAATTGTTTGAAAAAATTATTCGCTTTTTCTTTCCCAAGATCCACTTGGCCTATCAGGTTTTCGAATGCTGTTGTCCAGCCTTCATCCATAAAACCATAGCGGTGTTCGTTGATGCCCATGTAAAAAGGAAAATAAGAATGTCCTACTTCATGCTCAGCAATAAAGCGTTGCATAATGTCGTCATCCTGGCGGCTGTCGTTGGCCATCATCGGATACTCCATATCCGCAAATCCTTCTATGATTGTGCTTTTGGGAAAAGGATATGCTACCCCTGGCCAGTTATTACTGTACCAGTCAAGTGAATGCTGAATGTGCTTTACCTGGTTATGAAAATTAGTGGCGCTATTTAAATAGGCGGACTGACAACTCGCCCTGCGACCGGTTTTTTTATCCACCAAAACACTTGCAGCATCCCATACATAATGGTCGCTTATGCAATATGCCATGTCACTGATATCAGTTGCTTTCCATTTCCATGTGTTGGTTGCATTTTGTGTGGTTATATTCTTTGCTTCAATATCTTTTTGGGTAGCAACATTTATCACATCATCACTCGTAAAACTTTTATTGAATTTTTCGAGATAAACAGGTTGTAATACTTCCGCAGCATTTAATAAATCACCGGAGCCCCAAACCAAAAAGTTTTTAGGAACGGTAACGGCAACGGTGTAGTCATTAAAATCATTATAAAACTCCTGAGCATCTGTAAAGTCCATTCTGTCCCAGCCAAACACATCGTCCATTACCGCAACTCTTGGGTAAAAATAAGCCAGGAAAAAACTGGTGCTGTCGAGTTTGCCTTCCCGGCCACTACGGTCACTTAAATCATAATGCCATTTAAAACTTAATTGTACGCTGTCGCCTGTGGCAACAGGTTTGGTAAGGCTTACCCGTTTCCATGTTTCGCCACGGGCATCGCCAAAATTGGTAACCGTGCCGTTTTGAGTAAACTGATCAATATGAATACCGGTAGTTAAATAGTCTGCTCCGGTTGCGCTTTGCCTTTCTGCTCCCGGATTATGAATGTTCATGATCAGTTTAATTACAATGCTGCTGATTGGCTTTGGGCTGTTGTTGATATAGGTAATGGTTTCATCACCGGTAACGGTTTTTGCAGGCGGTGCAACTGCAACATTAATGGTATACCGGCCATAGTTTTGCCAGTATTTTTTTCCGGGTCTGCCGTCCATGCTGCGTGTTTCATTGGTGTATGCCTTTTTTATATTTTGTGGCATATATACAGGCTGCTGTGCATATACAATATTGGTTGCTGCGATCAGGCAGGCCGCCAAAAAGACTTTGTTCATACTATATTTTTTAATGAAAATAAGAAGCGGCAATGTACCAACTATTTATTTTACATAAGTGGTAATAATATTTATAAAGGTATAACTCCGTAATCTTGTTTACAATTTACGTCGCGTCAGCCGAATTTTATTTATTCAGAAAAAAACAAATGCGATGAATAAAATTTATAACCCCGATGATGGCTATGATGTATTTTATCAGCCTTATATAAACAGTATGCTGCAAGATGGAAACCGGTTGCAGCCTTTAAAGAATATAGTGGAAGAGACCCCCAGCATGGTAGTAAACCTTTCCGAAGAAAATTTAATCACTGGTACAGTCAAGGTACGTGGATCCTTAAAGATATTGTTCTGCACCACTCCGATTGTGAAAGAATCATTATCTATCGTGCATTAAGAATTGCCAGAAGCTATGACACCAATCTGCCTGGATTTGATGAAAATCTTTTTGTTTCAACTACCAGTAGCGGTAGCAGAACTACCCAAAAAATGTTATGGAACAATTACACTTGTACCGAACAGCTGGCGTTTTTTTATTGTAAGATTAAGTGCTGGATACTATAGGAACTGCAAATGGTTTTGCTTTAACCTAAAGATTATTAATTAATCATTTGTATGGCCATCATCTAGACCATCTCAATGTTACCAGGGAAAGATGTTTATAGTGAGTTTTTTAGAAAAGGTTTAAGACAAATTTTAAAAAGAGAAGCCAGGATAAAAATCCAGCTTCGTTTTTTGTCCAATATCCTATGAAAAACCTATTCATCTAGTTGTAATAACTGTGCCAATGTGTTTTACGTTATTACTTAACCATGGTCGGGAATAATTTTCCTCACATACAAAAATGAAGTTTTGCGTCTTTGGTAATTCTGTAGAGATCGTTCCCTGTATCTATTAAGTTACGATCATATATTATTAACATGCATCGTATAAACATTACCACACTTAAATTGCAAATGTGATATCAGAAAGAAAATGACAGACCTGTTTTTTACGACTTATTTTTGCAGGCTTAATTTGTATAAACGATCCTTTTAAGGACAGCATTCACCATACTAAATTTGTAAAAAATACATGAACATTTATTTGAAAATAGCTAACTGTGTTGTTACACTTTCTTTTTTATCATTTAATTATTTTGCAGCTAAAGCCCAGTCGCAGCCTGACCTTGCACAATATGCCAAACCCATTATCGGCACTCAAAAAATGGGGCACACTTTTCCGGGCGCCACTGTACCTTTTGGTGCCGTGCAGTTAAGTCCTGATACAGACACATTACCCTATGAATATAACAACCGTTACAATAAAGACGTATATAAGTATTGCGCCGGCTACCAGTATGATGATAAAACGATTGTTGGCTTCAGTCATACACACTTCAGCGGTACCGGCCACAGTGACCTGGGCGACTTTTTAATTATGCCAACTGTTGGTGCATTGCAATTAAATCCCGGTACAGCTGATCATCCTGAAAGTGGCTACCGGTCGGTTTTTCATCATGAAACAGAAGTAGCAGAACCTGGCTATTATAAAGTAAAATTAGAAGATGATAATATCCTTGCTGAAATGACAGCCACCACGCGGGTAGGCTTTCATCAATATACTTTTCCTAAATCAGACCAGTCGCATATTATACTGGACCTGATGGCTGGTATCTATAATTATGATGATAAAAATGTCTGGACATTTGTTCGCGTAGAGAACGATACGTTAGTTACCGGTTATCGCCAAACCAACGGGTGGGGGCGCACCAGAACGGTTTATTTTGCCATGTCTTTTTCAAAGCCAATGGCTGCTTATGGTTGTAAAGATTATTCTAAAAGACAGGTTTACCGTGGCTTCTGGGGTAAATTCAACCAGTCAAAAAATTTCCCTGATTTAGCCGGCAAGCAATTGCGTATGTATTTTGATTTTGCAACCGCAGCCAATGAAACGATGAAAGTAAAGTTTGCCTTGTCTCCGGTAAGTACCATCAATGCACTGGAAAACATGCGTACCGAATTACCGCATTGGGATTTTGAAAAAACAAAGCAACAGGCAAAACAAGCCTGGAATTCAGAGCTTGGCAAAATTGTGATTACTTCAACCAGCAATGAAGAAAAAATTAATTTTTATACCGCCATGTATCATGCAGCTTTAATGCCAACCGTGTACATGGATGTAAATGGTGAATACAAAGGTCTTGATCAGAATGTACATAAAGCAACAGGCTTTACCAACTACACTTCTTTTTCTTTATGGGATACTTATCGTGCCTTTCATCCTTATCAAAACATAGTTAATCCAACCCGCAATGCGGATATGGTAAAATCTATGCTGGCGCATTATGATCAGAGTGCTTTGCACATGCTGCCCATCTGGTCGCATTATGCAAATGATAACTGGTGTATGAGTGGCTACCACAGTGTTTCAGTGATTGCTGAAGCAATTATAAAAGGCACTGTTACGACAGATTTAGATAAGGCACTGGATGCATGTATTGCAACAGCCAATCATAAAGAGTATGATGGTATCGGTTATTTTATAGACAAGGGTTACATACCACAGGATAAAAATGGTGTCTCTGTTTCTTCAACGCTGGAATACGCGTTTGATGACTGGAGCATTGCACAACTGGCAAAAAAATTAAACCGGCAGGATGTGTTTGAAACTTTCAGCAGGCGTGCGCAAAACTGGCGCAATGTATATGATTCTTCCATTGGTTTTATGCGACCACGCTTAAGTGACGGCAGTTTCAAAAAAGAATTTGATGTATTGAAAACAGATGGCCAGGGGTTCATTGAAGGCAACACCTGGAACTACAGTTTATATGTGCCGCAGGACCCTGTAGCCATGATACAATTAATGGGAGGTAAAAAAAGATTTACAGCACATTTGGATTCATTATTCACCATGCATTTACCCGATGAATTTTTTGCAGAAACAGAAGATATAACCCGTGACGGAATCATAGGAAATTATGTACATGGCAATGAGCCGGCGCATCACGTAGCTTATTTATACAACTGGACTGATGCACCATGGAAAACACAGGAGCGGGTGCGTATGATTCTTAAAAACCAATACCACAGTGGATCTTCTGGCCTCGGTGGCAATGATGACTGCGGTCAAATGAGTGCCTGGTATATTTTTAGTGCGCTTGGGTTTTACCCTGTAGCACCTGCATCAGGGCAATATTGGTTAGGTAGTCCCGCTATACAAACAGCCAGTGTTCATTTGGAAAATGGAAATACTTTTTCAGTAACCGCCATTGATCAAAGCGATAAAAATGTGTATGTAAAAAAAGTGCTGCTGAACGGTCAGTTACTCAACCGTCGCTATATTACGCATGATGAAATTATGAAGGGAGGTAAGCTTGAATTTTTTATGAGTGCGAAGCCGGTTAAAAAATAAACCTTTAAAGTTAATCAGGTTTTTTCTACCGTTATTCCCTCATGGGTTAGCACCAGTGTTTCCATGGCAACGCCACTATCGGCTGCATTCAGCACAGGTCCCTGGTATTTAACAGGAAAGGCGTTTTTTAATCGCCAGACAACTATCTGGGCGTGGCTTTCATCCAATAAAGAAATGGTTACATCCCTTCTCTCAACTGTGCCAATCTTTTCTGTATTCAGCCATTCAAACAATTCATTGTCGCCTTTTACAATAGCCCGTTTCAGCGTGATATCTGTAAACTTTCTCAAGCCGGGGATTTTGCGGAAACTATTGTCAGGATCAGCGCCATCTCTGAATGAAACAGCTTCAATCTCAATATCCAGTCCGCTTACTTCTGTAAAGCCAATTCTTGTACCGCCCCATTGTACACTAAAATGGTAACGACTGATCGCATTGTGTGACATAAATAAAGGTTTTATAATAAAGAAGAAAATTAGCAGTAATGAAATCAGCAGTAACAATACTTGTATAAAAAGCATCTGGTAAGTTTTAGTCTGTTAAAATAAAAAAAAATTACCAGGAAGTGAAACAAAAAAAACCATCACAACAACTTACCTCTGCTTCGCATCATTGTTCCTATTTTATAGTACGCTCTTAAAAAACTCCCAGGCATACAGATATACATCTATATCGCCGGGATAATCGTGATGGCCGCCGACAACTTTCAGCAAGGCGACAGGTGGTTTATTCGGAGCATTGTAAGAATAACGCTCAATCGTTTTATGATCTGCGGTATCTGTGTCGGGCAATAGTGTTTTAGTTGGTTCACCTTTATAACCCGCCAGCGAAGCCCAGTATGCGAATGAATTTCCCGAACTGCGTACCACTCCAAAACTAGCATTGTTTACAAACATCTCACCACCGTTGTAAGGATTTGTTTTATCATCGGTGCCGTTGATGATCATTACCGGCAAAGCCTTGTTTGCTAGGGTACAATCGCAGCTTGCTGAGTCGGGCATATTGGCAACGATGGCCGTGATGGCTTTTATTTGATCCGGCATGGTCATGGCTAATTTGTATGACATTTGACCGCCTCCGGAAAACCCGGCAGCAAAAACATTTTCCTTACTGATGCCATATTTTTTCACGAAGTATCCGATCATTGCTTTGAAAAAAGCTTCTTCATTAATGTTCTCCTTATTGGCGGCGGCGGTAGAATACTTACGGCATTCATTCCAGAAATGCTGGTAACCTTCAGGATAAACTACCAGTAATTTGTCTTTACCTGCAATGGCTTCGAGTTGGCCTGTTTTGGAGATGATGTCACTGCTGTTGCCGCCAGATCCGTGCATCAGAAACAGCAGGCTGCCACCTTTTATGTCCGTTTCAGGCTGATGAAAAGTAAAGGTTCTGTAATGACCTTCTATTAAAACAGAATCCTTTATCCACTGGCTTTTGGTGTTGCATGAAATCAGGAGTAAAAGTGCAGGCAGTAATAGTTTCATTTGAAAAAAATGTTGAATGAATGTTGCATAAAGATATCAAAATACAACGGCTGTTGAAACAAACAATTTTACTGAAACCGGGAGGGATCAAAAGTAAATTGATGCAATATTCCCCTAACTTTAACGCAAACCTTTCAACATGGCAAAGCAGGTAATTTTTTTATTTTTTATTGCGATCGCTTCCACAACACAGGCACAGCAACTGGACGTAAAAAAACTGGACAGCGCATTTACAGGGTTAAATAAAACGCATCGTTTCAATGGTACGGTGTTATATGCAGAAAAAGGGAAAGTGTTATACAGCAAGGCTTTTGGCGTAACCGACTGCCGCACGAATGAGCCGCTTAAAACTACATCTTCGTTTAACCTGGCCTCTGTTACCAAGCAGTTTATTGGCATGGGTATTATGATATTGAAAGAAAGGGGGCAACTGCAGTTTGATGACGATTGCAAAAAATACATTCCTGAATTACCATATGATGGCATTACGATCCGCAACCTGATGACACATACTTCGGGTATCCCGGAATATTTTGATCTGTTTAAAATGTATAAAACGCCGCTGGATACACTTACCAATGAAAAACTGATTAGTCTTTATGGTACTTATAAGCCGGTACTCGACTTTGCTACCGGCAGCAAATGGAATTACTGTAACACTAACTATGTTTTGCTGGTAAGTATTATTGAGCGCATCAGTAAACAAACCATTGACGTGTTTGTAAAAAAGAATATCACTGCTCCACTGGGCCTGAAAGACACCTACGTGTATCATGTATTGATGCCTGCAGTACCAGCCAATCATGTGTATGGGTTTGAGGAAACAGGGGAGAAGAAAAAATTAAATGACCTGACTCCGTTTGACGGCGTGGTAGGAGATGGCAACATCTATTCATCTGTGGAAGATTTGTATAAATGGGAACAAAGCTTAGGTACCGGTAAATTGGTAAAGAAAGAAACTTTTACAGAAGCACTTTTGCCAGTCAAATTGAAAGATGGTACTACCTATCCATATGGCTTTGGATGGTTCATCGAAAAAGATAAAGAAGGTGCTTATTCACATACCGGCGGCTGGGTTGGCTTTGCCAATTTAATTTACAGGGATACAAAAAGTAAGCGCACCATCATTCAGCTAAGCAGTGGCAGCAATGGCTGGGGCATTCGCACAGCAAGAAATTTTATACAGGGAAAGCCACTGGATATCGCACCAACAATGCTGATAAAAAATGTAGCCGTAATGGATGGTACGGGTGCACCTGCAAAGAATGAATCGGTGAGGATACAAGGGAAAAAAATTATTGCCGTTGGAAATTTGCAGCCTTTTGAAGGCGAAGAAATCATCGATGGCGAAGGAAAGATTTTATCGCCGGGTTTTATAGACAGTCACAGCCATGTAGAAAGTTCATTGAAAAACTACCCTGAAGGGATTGCAGCTTTGAACCAGGGTATTACTACCATCGTTGGCGGACAAGACGGCGAAAGTGATCCGGTAGACAGCCTGAAAGCTGAAATAAAAGCTACGCCCATTGCCATTAACCTGGCTACTTATACAGGGCACGCAACCATCCGGCAACAGGTGATGGGCGCCGCCAATTTATCAAGACCAGCGAAGCCGGAAGAGTTGGAAAAAATAAAACAAATCTTAAAAGCAGAATTACAAAAAGGCTCACTTGGTTTATCTACAGGCCTGGAATATGAAGAAGGATTTTACAGCAACCGCTTTGAAGTGATTGAACTCGCTAAAACTGCAGCGGCAGAAAAAGGAAGATACATCAGTCATATCCGGAGCGAAGATATTAATATGACTGATGCCATTGATGAGATCATCCAGATTGGCAAAGAGGCGAAATTACCAGTGCAGATTTCACACATGAAAATCGCATTAAAAGATGACTGGGGTACCGCCAATAAATTATTGGCAACTTTGCAACATGCAAGGGCGGAAGGCATAGACATTACTGCTGACTGCTATCCTTACGATGCCTGGCATAGCACTATGCGGGTGCTGTTTCCCAAAAAAGATTTTACGAGCCTGGCAAGTGCTACCTATGCAACGGATCATTTGTTTGATGCAGATGGATCGGTGCTGGTACATTTTGCAGCTGATACATCCTACAATGGAAAAACGTTTGGCGCCATTGCCAGGATCAGGAAGGAGACGGCAGCTCAAACGCTGCTGTACCTGGTGGGCACTGCAGAAGCTTACCAGCGGCAGCATCCCGGCGAATCGGGAGAAGATATCATGGGGAAGTCGATGGCTGACGAAGACATCCGGACTTTGCTTGCATGGCCGCATACCAATTTGTGCTCAGACGGCGCCAACGGCGGCCATCCGCGGGGATATGGCAGTTTTACAAAGTTGTTAAACCAATATGTAAAGCAACAAAAAATCATGAGTTGGGAAGCCGCCATTAATAAAATGACCGGGCTTGCTGCAGAACATACAGGCATCACTAACCGCGGTATAATTGCGCCCGGTTACTATGCAGACCTGGTGTTAATCGATCCCGATACTGTAAAGGATAATTCGACAATTCAAAATTCAAAAGCATTGAGTGATGGCATAAAAAAAGTATGGGTAAATGGTGTGCTGGTATACATTGATAAAACATTTTTAAATAAATACCCGGGTGAGTTTGTGGGCAGGTGAGATGATCAACCTATGGGATTTTTTGAAAGCCGACTGAGCGAAGAAAATCCCATAGGTTTACCGAAGGGTTTGCAAAAAGAATTATTGTTTAATAAAAAACAGATTTAATAAATGATGACTGAAACAAAACCTAAAGCCATTGTATTAACAGATGGCCTGTTACAAACCGCAGATGCTAAAACAGCTCATGGCCTTATCCGTGGCACAGAACGGTACGAAATCGTGGGTGTAATCGATAGCCAGTTTGAAGGACGGGATGCAGGCGAAGTGCTGGATGGCATTCACCGCAACATTCCGGTGCTGGCCAGTGTGGAAGCAGCAATACAATCAATACAGGATATACAATTTTGTATTATTGGCATTGCAACAGTAGGCGGAAAACTGCCGGCGCATTTTATGCCCATCATACAATCCTGCATACAAAATAAAATCTCAATGGTCAATGGCCTGCACGATTTTTTAACCGGCATGCCGGAATTGGTAAAAATGGCAAATGAATTTGGCGTTACACTTACCGATGTAAGAAAGCCCAAAGAAAGAAAAGACCTGCACTTTTGGAAAGGCGACATATTTAATTTGAAGGCTCCGGTGATTGCTGTGATAGGAACCGATTGTGCGCTGGGAAAACGCACCACTTGCCGAATGGTGAAGCATGCATGTTTAGAAGCAGGCATCAATGCACAAATGATTTATACCGGGCAAACGGGCTGGCTGCAGGGCGGTCAATATGGATTTATTTTCGACAGCACTTTAAATGATTTTATTTCGGGTGAACTGGAACATGCCATTCTTTCCTGCGCTGAAAATACACATCCAGAAGTGTTGTTGGTAGAAGGGCAATCCGCCTTACGCAACCCTAGTGGGCCTTGCGGCTCTGAGCTGTTGGTTTCGGGCAATGCAAAAAATGTGATACTGGTACATGCACCCAAGAGAAAATATTATGATGGGATACCAGAATGGGGTACAATACATTCACTCGCTTCTGAAATTGAACTTATCAAATTGTACGGTTCTGCTGTAATTGCCGTGGCTATTAATACAGAGCATTGCACAACCGAAGAAGCATTGGAATTTCAAAAAAAGTATGAAGCAGAATTACAATTGCCTGTGCTGCTGCCTTTACAGCAAGGCGTTGGAAAAATAATTCCCATCATCAAAACCCTTATAAAAAACTAATCATGAAAATTAAATCAGTAAAAGCGTGGCTGCAACACTTGTCGCTCACAAAGCCTTATACCATTGCCTACAAAACAATAGCGGATACTGAAATTATTTTTCTGGAAATTGTTTTGGAAAATGGCATTGTTGGTCTTGGTGCATCCAACCCTTTTGCAGAAGTAGTAGGAGAGACGCCTGCCATGGCACTGGCCAACCTGCAAAGCGATTTTGTACAGCAACTAACAGGCAGGGATATACGCCATTTCAATCAGCTGATTGACGAAGCACTGGTGAAGTTCCCGCATTTGCCCGGTACCATTGCAGCTATTGACATTGCATTGCATGATGCCTTCTGCCAGCTGATCGGTATTCCTGTGGTTGATTTATATGGACGCAAGATGAATGCATTGCCAACATCCATCACCATTGGTATAAAAGATACTGCCGCTATGCTGGAAGAAGCCAAAGCAAACTATGCTGCTGGCTTTAAAGTAATCAAAATAAAAACCGGGCTGGATGTGGAGGAAGATATTGAAAGGGTAACAAAACTTACGGAGCAATTTGGCAACAACATGCTGATAAGAGTAGATGCCAACCAGGGCTATGATTTGAAGCAACTGCAACAGTTTATACATAAAACAAAAGACCTTTCCATAGAGCTGATTGAACAGCCAATGAAGGCGGGCAAGGAAAGTGATTTGGCCGGACTCGATTCAGCTGATAGGAAAAAGCTGGCTGCGGATGAATCCCTGCTGGATGCAACATCAGCTTTGCAACTGTCGCACCCGCCAGCACCGTTTGTTATTTTCAATATCAAACTGATGAAATGCGGCGGTATAAGAGGCGCCAGGGAAATCGCTACCATCGCAGCCGCAGCCGGTATTGATTTGTTTTGGGGATGCAATGATGAAAGCATTGTAAGCATAACCGCAGCGTTGCATGCGGCCTTCAGTTGCAGCAACACCAAATACCTTGATTTGGATGGAAGCTTTGACCTGAGCAGTGATTTGGTTAAGGGCGGTTTTATTTTAAAAGATGGTGTGATGTATTGTAGTGATGAGGCTGGGCTGGGCTTGCATAGGTTATAACATGGAAATAGTCTTGCAGCATCAAAAGTTGTATAAAAAGAAAAGATGCATTGGTTTAAATGCATCTTTTCTTTTTATTAATTGTTTAATTTATTCTATTCAATTACCTTCTCCTCAATTTTACCGGTCGCCTTATTTTTTAAAATCACTTTTTTGGCACCGTAGTGCGTTGTTTCTTCTTTTATTAAATAATGATCCGCATCGTATTCTACCAAATGGCTTTCTTTGCTAAGACCGCTTTGCCCACGCCAGATATCCAGTTGTACCGGTTCCCATAATTTTGTTTTGGCAGATTTATAGGCGGCATCAATTACCGCATTTACCACATAGCCATCATAGAAAGTTTCTCTTGGTTCAGTGCCGTTTTCCATGCAATTAAACATCTCGGCAAACATGTGGTTGTAACCCAGGTCATTTATTTCATCACCTACCGGGAACAGCCAGCCGGCATTGCTTTCAGATTTTTCGGCAACATAGTCCGTTGCTTTTCCGGTAGTAAACATTTCCAGGCCGGTGCGTAAAAAATTATTGATCCAGATGGTGCCTTCGGTGCCCATTACTTCATCCCTTAAATCAAGGCCGCCACGAAAAGTCCAGCTTACTTCAAACTGGGCTATGGCGCCATTTTCATACTTCACGAGGCCAATCGAATGGTCTTCTGCATCAATGGGTTTTACCTGTGTATCGGCCCAGCACATCACTTCAATGGGCTTAATATCTTTACCAATAAATGTCCGGGTAATTTCAATACAATGGCAACCTAAATCTAAAATACAACCGCCGCCGGCCTGTTCAATATCCCAAAACCAATCACTGTGCGGACCAGGATGTGTCTCCCTTGATTTGGCCCATAAAATTCGGCCCAATGCACCATTCTTTACACTTTCATAAGCCTTTAAAAACTTAGGTGTATAAACAAGATCTTCCAGGTAGCCGTTAAAAATACCTGCCTCTTCCACAGCCAAAAGCATGCGTTTTGCTTCGGCTGCGTTGCGGCCCAAAGGTTTGGTAGTAATGACCGCTTTTTTATGTTTGCAGCAAAGCATAACAGCTGCTTCATGTAAATTATTAGGCAGCGAAATACAGACTACATCTACATCTGCACCGGCGATGGCTTCTTCCATATCTGTTGTAAAACGCTCGCAGCCGTAATCTTCTTTAAATTTTTTGGCCGCTTCCTCCCTGCGGGAATACACGGTAATAATTTTGTCTTTACTTCTTTGTCCGTGTAATGAATCTGCATAAAATCTCCCGATAAAACCGGAGCCAAGCATAGCAATCTTTTTCATGGTTGTTGTTTACTGTGTTTTTGTTGTTGAAATATATTTTGCAGTACAAGTGTGCGACGCAACGATGTTTAATAGTTATTCAACTGCCCGGACAAAAAAATAGTTTGTTGTTTACCCGGCTGCGGCTATTTGCTTTTTCTCCCTGAAAAATAAAATAAAATATACTACTACAGCTGCCGCAATATAGGCTGGTACAAACCATATTTTTAACCAGTTGTGGTTTTCTCCCACCTGGTACAGGTCAACTATACGGCCAGAGAACCAGGTGCCGATGAACATGCCCACACCATAGGTTGCAAAAGTGAAGAGGCCCTGCGCAGAGTTTTTTATTTTTTCGCCAGCTTTTTTTTCTGTGTACATATAACCAGTTACAAAAAAGAAATCGTAACACACGCCATGTAAAATAATGCCGGCATACAACATCCATGCATTGGCGCCGGTATCACCATAGGCAAAACAAACGTAGCGCAATATCCAGGCGGCCATACCCATCAGCAACATATTTTTTACCCCGATACTGTTGAATAAAAATGGAATGGCTAAAATAAATACGGCTTCCGAAACCTGTCCCAGCGTCATTTTGCCGGCAGCATTATCAAAATTTAATTCATTTAAAAACTTATTGGCAAATCCATAATAAAACGACAACGGTATACACACCAGGATGGCGGCGATAAAAAATATGAGATAGGGTTTTTCCTTAAACAATACAAAGGCATCGGTGCCAAGTGCCTTTGATGCGGTAACATCAGCATTTTTTTGCGGCGGCGTATCAGGTAAAATAAAGCTCATTAAACCCAATACTACCGAAACCGCTGCGGCCATATAAAATGTAGACGAAGTTTTTTCTATTCCAAGTGTACCAATAAGCACTCCGGCCACTATCCAGCCCAATGTGCCAAATACACGTACCCATGGAAATTGTTTACCAGGGTCTGTCATTTGATGAAAGGCAATACTGTTGCTTAACGCAATGGTGGGCATGTATAACAATGAGTAAAATAAAATAACCCAATAAAAAGTCGCACTGTTTTCGATTGTTGTTGCCAGTAACAAAAGGGCACCACCAACAATATGCAGCATACCCATAATGCGCTGTGCGGCGAAGTATTTATCAGCTATCATGCCCACAAAAAAAGGTGATATCATGGTGGCGATTGCCAGGGCACTGTAGGCCGCACCTATCTGGACGCCTGTTGCGTGGAGATGTTCGCCCATGTATGTTGCCATCGTTACATACCATGCGCCCCATACAAAATATTCAAGGAACATCATTACCGAAAGCTGCACTCTTATTGTTGATTTCATTAAGCTGATTTTAGATAAATACCATTCGTAAGTCCTGCACCGTAAATTAAGGATTGTTATTTATTTTCAGCAAGCTTTTTTAATTGATTTAGAGTGCCCGGGATGTATTGCCGGCAATGTGAATAATTTTTGAGTGGTGATATCATTGTCGTTCACGAACACTTAAACAAGATGAATAGGAAAAATATATTATCAAGGCAATACTATTTATGCTGATATTGCATCAACGAATATCTAAAACTGCCTCGTGTATGAACAAACTACTGATTGCTTTGCTGCTGCTTATTTCAGCTAGTCAAATTTTCGCACAACCTGCCGCCATTTCATATCCTGTTGATTCGGCTTCCATAGAACAACCTGGTGTACCTAAAGGCGAGGTATTGAAATTTACTTTTGAAAACTCAGCAATTTTTCCCGGTACCTGGCGGGAGTATTGGGTATATGTACCGGCACAATACCGTGCAGACAAACCTGCCTGTGTGTATGTGGGCCAGGATGGTATTCAATGGAAGGCGCCCACCGTTTTTGACAACCTGATTTATCGTAACGAAATGCCTGTTACCATTGGTGTTTTTGTAATGCACGGCAGGGTTCGGGCAGCCAATGGCACAGTTGCCAACGACCGCTTCAACAGAAGTTTTGAGTATGATGGTTTGGGCGATGCCTACGCCCGTTTTATTTTAGAAGAAATTTTACCTGCCGTTGAAAAGCAGAAAACAACTGATGGGCGTGCGATACATTTATCCAAAAATGGTAATGACCGTGCGATCGGCGGATTGAGCAGCGGGGCGGTTTGTGCCTTTACAGCGGCATGGGAAAAACCTGCTGAATTTTCGCGGGTATTCAGCGCCATCGGTACTTATATTGGTCTTCGCGGTACTGATGACTATCCAACTTTAATTAGAAAATACGAGCCTAAACCACTCCGGTTTTTTTTACAGGATGGCAGCAACGATTTAAATATTTATGCCGGTGACTGGTGGATGGCCAACCAAACAATGGAACGGGCGCTCACTTTTAGCGGGTATGAAGTAACGCATGTTTGGGGAGAAGACGGGCACAATGGCAATCACGGCACATCCATTTTTCCGGCAGCCATGCGTTGGTTATGGAAAGACTGGCCGAAACCAATTACCACAGGGGCATCTAAAAATAAATACCTCAGCGAATTGCTGATACCGGGACAGGATTGGGAACTCGTTGGTGAGGGATATGGATTTACGGAGGGCACTGCTGCTAACGCAAAAGGAGAAGTTTTTTTTCAGGATATTCCCGGATCAAAAACGTATAAAATTGGCTTAGACGGAAAAGTAACAATGCTGCCGCTGGATGCGAAGAAAGCCAGCGTCAACTGCTTTGATGCGGATGGTAAACGATACACTACTGCCGCTGCAACCAAACAAATCATTCGCTATGATGCCAATGGTAAAGCAACCGTTGTTGCCAATGATATTGATGGCAACGACCTGGTAGTGGCGAAGAATGGCAACATATATGTCACAGCTCCTGACGGATCGGAAAAACCTGGTAAACTTATTTTGATTCGTCCCAATGGCGAAAAAGTGATTGTGGATGAAGGGATCAAATATCCGAACGGGGTTGCGCTCACACCGGATCAAACGCAATTGTATGTTACAGAATCAGCTTCGAAATGGGTATGGATTTATAGTATCAATGCAGATGGAACACTAACGAATAAGCAACGCTATGGCTGGCTGCATGTACCGGATGATGCTGGGAATGCATGGAGCGACGGATTAAAATCAGATACAGCCGGAAGAGTGTATGTTACCTCCCGTTTGGGGATACAGGTAATGGATCAGCTCGGCCGGGTAAATGCCATTATCCCCATACCCGGCGGACAGGCCAGTAATGTATGTTTTGGTGGCCCGGGCTTTGACGTTTTGTACGTCAGCAGCCGAGATAAAATTTACCGCCGTAAGCTGAAAACCCGTGGCATCAACCCTTTTGAAATGCCCTATAGGCCAATGCAGCCGGGGCTTTAGCTTATTTGTGTATTACAGTTTAATGTCAACTTTCTGTCCTGTTTTGGCAGCAAGAAAAATAGCATCAATAATTTTTAAATCTTTTACGCCTTCCTCGCCATCCACAGGCACGGGAGGTTGTTTTCCTTCCAAAATAATACCCGCCATTTCATCCATTTGTACTGTTTGATGCGTAACATGTGGCTGGGTTAATTCGCCTTTGCTGGTGCGCCCCTGTATGGGGCCGTAGCCGGTTGAAGGATACAATTCTGCATATCCTTTTTCAGCATCCAGGAAAAAACGATCTAAATTATTCATGCTGTAGGTAGATAAACAAGAGGCAACTGCGCCGCCTGGAAAACCAAATTGAAACTGGATCGTTTCATCTACACCTTCTTTGAATTTTTCAGGATTTGTTTTTGTTTCCTGGGCGGTTACCCAAATGGGTTCTTCGCCTACCATATAACGTGCACCATTGATCGCATAAATACCAATATCCATCATCGCACCACCGCCAGCCAGCTGTTTATTTAAACGCCATTGTTTTGGGTCGCCGATGGTAAAGCCACACAGCCCCTGAAAAAACAATACTTTACCCAACTCGCCGGCTTTGCGCATGCGGATAATCTCCAGTGTTTTTGGTTCAAAATGCATGCGATAACCTACCAGTAATTTTACATTGGCTTTTTTACAGGCATCTACCATTTCCTGTCCGTCCTTCGCATTGATTGACATTGGCTTTTCACAAATCACATGTTTGCCTGCCTTTGCAACACGTATCACCTGGTCGTGGTGCAGGGCATTGGGGGTGATAACATACACCGCATCAATGTCCGGATTGCTTTTTACCTGGTCGAATGTTTCATAATTATAACAGTTTTTTTCTGGTATGTTATACTTCGCCTGCCAGTCTTTTATCTTAGAGGGTGTGCCGCTGATAACGCCCACCAGCTTTGCTTTCTTGCAATCTTTCATAGCTTCTGCTACCCGTGTGCCGTAGCTGCCAAGCCCCATAATAGCAACACGCAAAACAGGACCATCGTAATAAGAGGTAGCATTACTGCAACTGGCAGCAATAATGGCGGGAGATATTTGTAAAGCGATAACTGAGCCGGTAAGCTTTTGTAAAAAGTCGCGACGTGATTGCATAAATAATTTATTAAAAAATGATTGAAACGATGAAGGCTTTGGCGATGTGGTGGAATTTAAAATAGTCCGCCCTTGACCGCAGGCCGATAAAAATACAAAAGATGAATGGAACGAACAAAAGCTCAACAGAATAACGTTTGCCTAAACTACGGCTGATAGTGATCAGCCTGGGTGCAGTATATAGCACTTAAACGAAGCATATTTCTTATCCGGCATTAGGTTAGCCTTCATTTTTTACTACCAGAAGGCATCAGTTTAAAATAGGTAGCCTTAAACCTATTGCCTGTAATTTGTCCCTGCACCTCTGCAGTGCGTACTGCTTCGCAAAAGCCATCCTTTGCATGTGCATCGCCAAAAGAATCTATGTGGGCGCCATCAACAAAATAAGCCTTTCCATTAATGCGTATTGCGAGGTCACAACTTTTACCGTGTAGTCCAAGCTGGCATTCGCCGCAGGCGGTTTCAACAAGCATTGTTTTTTTTGACGGATCGGGTTTACCAATAATGCTGTTAGTATGTTGGGCCAGCAACGGTAAAAGAAATAACGAAGAAATAAGAAGGCAGATACAACTTTTCATACAATACAATTATTATGGTAAGTTAATCATTTTTCCGGTGTCCGTGTCAACAGGTAACTTTTATAAATGTAGCCAACAAAACCCTTTTCAAAAAATCGGCAGATTGTACAAATGAAATGGTAATATAAACGAAAGGTGATCAAAGCTGAATTTTATATTACCTTACAATGATTATTGTTTGTTTGATATGGAGGCGGTTATTATCGCAGCATTACTGCCATTGCTTTAATTGAAAATATGAAATTATTCCTGTTTATTTTTGTTAGCTGTTTTAATGTTGCTATTGCCCAGCAGTCAGATTTTTACCCGGTAAAAATGGGCGAAATTCCTACCCGGGTGCTCCCCAATGAGGCGATGTATGCCATGCCTGCCTTCACCCGTGGCACAGCCTTTTTCAGGGACGGTACAGCATCTGAACAAAAGTTTAATTATAATTTCCTGCTGGATGAAATGCATTTTATTGGCGCTGCCGGTGATACCCTTGCCATAGCTGACCCCGTCTTGTTGAAATCGATCGTAATTGATTCAAACGTCTTTTATTATGAAAAAGGATATGTACAGGAGATATTGAAAGCAGGAAATTATATCCTTGCAGTAAAGCGTCAAACGTTGCAGGTAGTCAATCAAAAAAGGGGAGGATACGATGCCACCTCAGAGACCGGCGCTATTAAAACCTTCAACTCTGTGATTCTTAGTAACCAGAATTATAAGCTGCAGGTTAGAACGGATGTATTGTTTCAGCAACAGTTTGCCTACTATCTCGGCACATCCGGCAACTCTTTTGTTAAGGCCAGCCGTAAAAATTTTCACCTGCTTTTTCCTGACAAAGATCTTAAAACCTACCTGAAAGAGAATAGCATCAATTTTAACCGCCCGGCTGACCTGAAAGCGTTACTGCAGTTTTGTACCAGGTAGATTCTTACAAAACCTAAACGCCGGCTGAAGCTGACTGCTTATTTGCACATCTGGAGGCAGCGCAATATACAAATGACTAATGTTCAGCCAACTTGATTTTTTTAACTGTTATGGTATCGCCGCAAGTTATTCTTAAAAGATATTGCCCCGACGGGTAATGACTTACATCGATGTTTTCTACCCTGGTAAAATTGTTGATTTTCTTTTGCGTTAATAGTTTTCCATCCATGCTCAAAAAGCTGATGGTGCCCTGCCTGGTAAAAAAGCTGCCCGTTAAAACATTCACCAGGCTGTTTGCCGGGTTCGGGTAGATTGTTACCGGTATATTTTTACTAAAGTTGATGATTTGCAGGGCGCTGTAGCGGATTGTTTTGTCCTTACCGGTAATTTTTAAACGGTAATAATTAACACCCGTAAAAGGGTTTACATCAAGCCAGCTATACCGTAACTTATCATTTGCTGAAAGGGTGCCAATTTTTTTAAAATCAGTTATGCCGGTTCCCCTTTGTATTTCGTATTGCGCAACATCGTTTCCGGAGCTCACCAGCCAGTTCAGTAGTACGTTTTCATCCTGCGGAGTTGCAGTAAACTTTTGCAAAAAAACCGGCAACAGCAGGGTTTGTAAAGCAACATAATCTTCCACTTCCCCTTTACCAAAAGAGCCTGTAGCTGCCGACGATGCCAGGGGTACATTGGCAATACGTACACGTAAATAGGTAAGGCCGGTTGTTGTTGTAAAGGCTGGTAAACCTGTAAAATTTAACACCAATGTTTGTTGCACAGTACTACTGGCAACAGTTACGGATGCATATTCGTTGGTATCGAAAATTCCGTTACCGTCCGTATCTATCCAGCCAGCCAGGTACACCGGAGACCCCGTATTATTAAATACAGACACGGTTACCGAATAAGTTGTTGCGCCGGTGGCGATAGGAGGAACAAAACTGATTCCGTCTTCATCGTCATCGGAGCCGTAATTTTGCAGGTCATCTCCATTGGCCAAAACGGAATTGTTGGCTTCATGCTCCGCATCTGTTTCTGCACCGATACGGATATTAAAAAACGACACTGCCGAGCTTGCGGCAGAAGCTCCGTCATAACTGAGCGGGGCATCTCCAAAATCATCCGTATTTGGATTCATTGAAAAAATAAAATGGCTGTCCTTACTCTTAGTTGCTGCTGGTATTGATTTGTCAAAGCCGGGTATGTCACTCATCCATTGAGTGGGAAGCGTGGTTTCATCTGAGTGTATGGTGGTACCTATATAGGTTAGACCGTTTGTGGGGTTATACTGAAAATGACCGGCTCCCTTTAATTTTCCAGTGCTCCCCAGGTAGTCATTTTGAGCGCCACCTATAAAGCTGGAAAATTTCCGGGTGGTTAAACCATTGGCAAAAACGGTATAGCTGATATCCAGTAACCCATCCGTTGTTGCTCCATGAATATCCTGGTAGAACGGACTGTACAGTGACGTATTGAATACGGGAAAATCTGTGGATTCGGTGGAACCAAACAGCAATACATCTTTGGTGCGCAGATCAAGCACAAGCCCACCGACAATATCATTGGCATCACCCCCGTTGTAAGTAGAAATAAAACCTGTGCTGGCACTGCCAGGCAGCGGAATTTGCGAAAGAAACTGATCATACAATGTTGCATTTGTACCGTGTACACTTTGAACTCCGGAAGCTTTGCCGGGAAAATCTGTGGAAGTGGTATTACCAGCAACGTAAAAGAAGTTATTGTCTGCTGTGACCAGTGCGGCATTGGTGCCTGTGGCCAATTTACCCTCGTTGGAACTACCCCCGAGGAATGATAACATGTTGAATTTGGTAGGAGCCGCAGCAACATCAAAATTTCCTATCAATAATTCACTTCCCGCTATAATATTATCTATAGGTTTTACCAGCGATGGAAAGCTGTTGCCTCCCCCGTCGATATGTACGGCAAAAGCTATTTTTGTTTTATCGGGTGTTGCGGCAATAGCCGTAAAGGTTTCATTGGTAGACCCCCCTGCATAGGTACCCCAGGCTGCAACAGGGGTGCCTGTAGCGCCAGTAATGCGTAATATTATTCCTTCATCCTGTAACAGGGTGTTATCCGGTGCATTGGAAGGTACAATGGAAAGCGGCAGCGCAGTGCCTGCAACTCCCCCCAGGTAAAATACATCGTTGTCGATGATGGTTTGCGACTGGTAGGAAGTTACATTGTTTGCTACATCGGCCGAAATGTCACCATTGTAGTAGCGTGTGGTTAAGTCGCCGGAATATATCTGTACCGTGTCCGTCTGGTAAACAATCAATACCCTGTTGTTCGGAAAAATTCCCATGTCTACAGGTACATTGTTGGTCATTCCGGTATAGGTCCATGCGGTAATAAGCGTTCCTTTCGCATTTAATTTATACAGAATTCCGGATTGTTGTGCACCGGAGGGTTTCGCTGCATAGTTATAGGTACTTAAAAATCCAGGTGCTACGCCGCTTAAATAACTGTTGTTCATTGTCTCGCTGGTAAGGCCGCAGGCATATACTTCACTCGCCGTATTTACTGCAATGGTATAAAGGTATTCATCAAAAGTACTGGTGTTATTGTGCATGTAAGTAGACCACATCATCACCGGGTCGATAACCAGCGGCAAAGCAGTGTTAATCTTACCTGCGATATCATACTGAAAAGTATTCGCTTCTTTTGCCTCCACCATGCCCGTTTCAAAAACAGCTTTATGCCCGTTAGTTACCTGGTAAGTTTCAGGCACCAGGATGGTCATGTCTTCGTATTTCATATTCAGTACAACACTGCCATGTTCATTCAATGTAACGCTGTCTTGCCCCGTAAAATGTAGTTTTATTTTTTTATAATCGTCCGCCCGGGAAATCAGCCAGTCAAATTCAAGGGCACCTTTTTCGCCGGCGTATAACCGAAGGTTGATACCCGGGTACACATTTTTCAATGTTATTTCATTGAATATGGGTGCAACAATGGTGGAGTCTTTTGTGTTGTACGAACCTTTTACAGCTGAAATCATTCCTGGTTGCACTGTCCAGGCTGGCAATGACCCTGGAAAAGTAATGTCAACGATTTGCTTACCTTTTTCTTTTGAATCAGCCACTTGACGGGTAACCACTCTTAGCTTATTGTTGTACACACCCATTGATCCAAAAGATGTGAGAAAACCGTATAAAATGTCATTGCTTCCAAATTGCCCCGCATTTTTTTGAAACCAGATGGTATTCCGGCTTGTTTTAAGGGTATGTAAGGCTGTTTGCCTTATTTTGGCAATACTACTTTTACCGGTTGTTCTTTTATTTTGGGCAACTGCAGCCGCTTTAATATTAACCAGCAAAACCAGCAAAAAGCCAGCCCTAAAAAGCCTGCCTGCGTTTTGAAGTCTCGAACTACATCCATGACTCTGCGGGTAAAAAATTGTGCTCATAAAAATAAATTTCATCAACACTCCAAATCAAAAGAGCTTTATAGGTGGTCCGGGTGATCTCACTTGTCTGCAGTCTTTTTCCTGGAGATTAAATCTGCCTTATGAACGTTTAATTGTAGATTTTATTCTATTAAAATAAGTTGAGATGTAAAAAACAGGAAAAGGCGTGGCTTTTACCGGGCACACGCCATGAAACTGATTGAATAAAAGGCTGCCGCAAACTGCTAAGCCTAATCATGTAATACTTTATTTTGTTTATCGATATAGAATACCTTTTCTCCTTTGATAACCCTGGCCTCCCCGTTTTCAAAATTATCAGTAAAATCGTACATCGGCTTAACTACCCAATTCCCTTTCAGATCTATATATCCCCAAAAACCTTTGGCGTTGGCAGCCGGAGCAAGGCCATCTGCAAAGCCTCTTGCATTGGAAAATTCAAACGGTATCTCCGTTTCCCCTTTGATGTTGATGTAGCCGTACTTTCCATTTTTAGATGCAGGTGCAATACCGTTGGAAAAGTTCAGCGCATCATCAAAAATGGCGTCAGTAATAGCTTTTCCGGTGCTGTCGAAGTAGCGCCATTTTGGCCCATCTTTTACAGCCGCATATCCTTCGTTGAACGTCAATCCGTCTTCAAATTGGGGTTTAATTACTTCTACACCTTCCTTGTTGACATAGCCAATTTTTCCATCTTTTTTTACTTTCGAAAGTCCACAGGTGCAATTGTCTACGTAATCATATTTTTTCTCCCATTTCTGGGCTACGCAACTCAGCGCAGGTAAAACAAACAGTATAACCAGTAACTTTTTCATGATCTTTAATTTTATAATGAAAGATGATTTGATTAACAAAATAGCGCAGATGACAATCAATAAATATGATCCCGGCCTGTCCATAATATGATTTTGGTTTGTATGGTTTGCAGTGGTTAACTTCACTGTTTAAGCCATAAGCGAATTGCAACTGTTACTACAAAAAATGCTGAATGAAAAAACTAAGTATTCTCCTGTTACTGTTTTTTAGTTTTACAGGTACTGCCCAGCAGCGTACAGCCGTACCCATCATTTTCGATACTGATATAGCCCCTGACTATGACGATGTTGGTGCGATGGCTTTGCTGCATGCTTTTGCCGACAAGGGAGAGGCCCGGATTTTGGCAACAATTTCAAGCAACGCCTTTGAAACTACGGTACCTACATTGAGCGTACTCAATGCTTATTTTAAAAGACCCGATATTCCGGTAGGAGTTGTAAAAGCTGACAAGCCTGACAAGGATTGTTCGCAACAATGGGCTCAGGCAATTATTGCCAAATATCCGCATGCATTACAATCAAATGATCAGGCGGTTGATGCAGTGAAATTGTACCGCAAAATATTGGCGGCCCAGCCTGATAAAAGTGTGACGATTGTAAGTGTAGGTTTCTTTACCAACCTCGCCGGTTTACTTAATTCCACCGCAGACGGGTATTCATTGCTTGATGGAAAATCATTGGTTAAAAAGAAGGTGAAGCAGTTGGTCTCAATGGCAGCAAGAATAGGCGAGGATGGTAAAACAGGTTATGAATTTAATGTGATGGTAGATGCGGCAGCCACTAAAAAAGTATTTGCAGAATGGCCCACGCCAGTAATTATCAGTGGCTTTGAAATTGGAGAAAAAATATTAACCGGCATAGGCCTGATTCATAATGAAAAGATACAAAACAGCCCTGTAAAAGATGCATTTAGTGTGGCGCTTGCAAAAGACAGCAATACGGTTGGCCGCAACAGCTGGGATGAAACAGCCGTGCTGGTAGCAGTGCGTGGTATTTCGCCCTGGTTTGGCAGCCGGAAATTAAATTTTGACGTGGAGGCCGATGGAAAGAATGTACTGATACCGGGAGAAAAATTCACTTATCTGACCTTTAGACAAACACCTGCCCAGATTGCGATAGTGATAGAAGATTTAATGATGCATCAGCCGGGAAGAGGAAGTAAAAATTAAAAAAGTAAAAATTCAAAATTTAAAAAATATCAAGTTTCAAATAGACTGGCTTATCCATCAGTATCAAGTATTTAGTATCCGGTATCCAGCCTTAAGCATCCTGTATCTCCTTCAAAGGTTCCAGCAGCTCCAGTTCTTCATCCGTAAACATTCTTGACTGAATATAGAAACGAACGCCGAGTGGGATTTCGAGCGAGAAACTGCTGCCACGGCCCGGCGTAACATCCAGAATCAGTTGCGTGTGTTTCCAGTATTCAAACTGATCGGCGCCCATATAAAATTTGCAATCACTGATAGTACCCATCCATACATCGCTGCCGCCGACTTTAAATTCGCCTGCGTTGAAACACATGGGCTGGCTGCCATCACAGCAACCACCACTTTGATGAAACATCAGCGGGCCATGCAATTGTTTTAATTGTTCTATTAACGCAAGCGCCTTGTCTGTTGCCGTTATTCTTGGTATCATATCGTTATACTATTTGTAGAAAAAAAGGCGGCAATAAATACGCCGCCTTTTTTCTTTAGGTTTTCCAAATATTAAAAGAAGCCCAGTTTACTTTTACTGTAACTGATAAGCATATTTTTAGTTTGACGGTAGTGGCTCAGCATCATCAAATGATTTTCTCTTCCGAAACCAGATTTTTTGTAACCGCCAAAAGGAGCATGGGCAGGATACGCATGATAGCAGTTTACCCAAACACGGCCAGCTTTAATGGCTCTTGGTACCTGGTATACTTCATGGGCATCTCTTGTCCAAACACCGGCACCCAGACCGTATAAAGTATCGTTGGCAATAGCAATAGCTTCTTCGGTTGATTTAAAAGTGGTAACTGATACAACCGGCCCAAAAATTTCTTCCTGGAAAATGCGCATCTTATTATGGCCTTTAAAAATCGTCGGCTTAATGTAGAAGCCATGTTCCAGCCCGCTGTTTTGATGAAAGGCTTCACCACCACATAGCACTTCGGCACCTTCTTGTTTGCCGATATCCAGGTAACTTAAAATTTTATTGTACTGGTCTTCGGAGGCCTGTGCACCCATCATGGTATCAGCCGCCAGGGGATTGCCAAGCTTAATGGAACGGGTGCGCTGCACCACACGATCCATAAATTTCTGGTAGATATTTTCGTGTACCAATATCCGGCTTGGGCAGGTGCAGACTTCGCCCTGGTTCAATGCAAACATCACGGCGCCTTCTATTGCTTTGTCGAAAAATTCATCGTCAGCTTCAGCCACACTTTCAAAAAATATGTTCGGGCTTTTGCCTCCCAGTTCCATGGTTACAGGAATCAAATTTTCGGAAGCGTATTGCATAATCAAACGGCCGGTAGTAGTTTCTCCGGTGAAAGATACTTTATTGATCCTGGGTGAGCTGGCCAGGGGTTTACCTGCTTCCGGGCCAAAGCCTGTTACAATATTTAATACGCCGGGCGGCAATAAATCACCAATCAGTTCCATTAAACACATGATGCTGGTAGGCGTTTGTTCTGCCGGTTTTACCACCACGCAACAGCCTGCAGCCAGTGCGGGTGCAATTTTCCAGGTAGCCATCAGCAAAGGAAAATTCCATGGGATGATCTGGCCCACCACACCAATGGGTTCATGAACATTCAGGCAAACGGTGGTGTCGTCATGTTCACTCATGCTGCCTTCTTCTGCACGGATTACACTACCAAAATACCGGAAATGATCAATTACGAGCGGCAAATCTGCCAGCCTTGTTTCGCGGATGGCTTTACCGTTATCAATGGTTTCCACCACGGCGAGGTATTCCAGGTTATCTTCAATTACCTGTGCAATTTTAATTAGAAGATTGCTGCGGAAAGTGGCGGAACTCTTTCCCCATGTTTCAAAAGCGGTCTGCGCTGCATCAATGGCCAGGTCAATATCCTTTGCATTGCCACGTGCCGCTTTGGTAAAAACTTTCCCGTCAATGGGAGAAGAATTGTCAAAATATTCACCGCTGGAGGGGGCAACCCATTTGCCACCGATGTAATGCTCGTATTGTTGTTTAAAAGTAGGGCGTGCAGCCACATTACTAACCGGTGCTGCGGTTGTAGTTGTACTCATAATGGAAGCGTTTTTTTTTCGTTAATTAATAACTAAATGTGGAACTAATTCGGTACAACCTGCTGTACGATCGTGTCTTTAAATAGCACAATTGTACCTAACATTTTAAAGAATGCCCAAAGCACATTAACTTACAATCAAACGAATGCCATGGCAGCAAAAAATAACCTGCACCATATTGACCTTACCCAACCCAGATACCTGCAAACGCTGGTAGAAAACCGCCGTATTTTCAACCTCAATAATTGCGAACTGAATGTTTTTGAAAGTTACCAGCAAGCCTACAGGGTGCCTTTGACTTTTAGTGATTTTGTAATTACCAGTATGATCCGCGGAAAAAAAATAATGCACCTGTTTGATGAGCCCGCCTTCGTTTATTTGCCCGGTGAAACGGTGATTGTGCCTGCACACCAAACCATGGTAATTGATTTTCCGGAAGCGTCGGCAGCAACACCTTCGCAATGTATAGCACTGGCAGTGGATGCTGAATACATAACCGGCACACTTGATTATCTGAATAATTTTTACAACAACAAGCAGGATTTGCATGAATGGAAACTGCAGTTTAATCAATATCATTTTGACAATGACAACGAAGTAAGCGACCTGATCAATAAACTGATAAGGATTTGCAGCAGTGCAGAAACTACTAAAAATATTTATGCCGATCTTAATTTAAAAGAACTGTTGATAAGACTGGTGCAGAGTCAGCACCTGCAGCAGGTAAAAACAGAAATTACTCACAACGGCAACCAGACCCGTTTACAGTATGTGATGCATTTTATTCATGAAAATCTGACGGATAAAATTTTGATCAATAACCTGTGCCGGAAAGCCTACCTGAGCCGGAATCATTTTTTCAGGTGGTTTAAGGAACAGTTTGGTGTTACGCCGGTAGAATACATCAACCAGGAACGCATTAAGCTGGCCAAACAATTACTGGCCGAACAACAGAAAAGCATCACCTCCGTAAGTTCACTGTGCGGTTTTACAGATGTGAATTATTTTGTCCGGATTTTTAAAAAGATAGAAGGCATTACTCCGGGTGCCTACCAGGGCTGTTTAAAATCAAGCAGCAGTATCAATTAAAGAGGTATCACCAACCCCCGAGCCTAACGTTTTTTGTTCATTCGCCATTAAAAAATTATTATTAAAAGATGATCTGTTGTAATACAGGTCATCTTTTTTAATTTTGATAAACTTCATTATGAAATTACTTTTTGCTTCTCTATTGTTTTTAATCAGCAGTTTTTTTATGGGTGTGTTTGCGCAGCCCGTTATCTACACGGCAGCCAATGCACATTCGCACAACGATTACCACCAGCGCAGTCCTTTCTTCCAGGCATATGCTGAGCAATTTGGTTCAATAGAAGCAGATATCCATTTAAGAAACGGCAGTCTTGTAGTGGGCCATGATTCTGATAAACTGGTGCTGGCAAATACACTTGAGTTATTGTATCTCGATCCATTGGTAAAAAGTATTGCAGCCAATAGTGGCACTGTTTATAAAGATATCAACCGCAAACTGCAATTGCTCATTGACATCAAAACACAACCTGAACCAACCTTAAAAGCATTGGTTGAATTGCTTCAAAAATATCCTGGCATTATTCGCAATAAAACTGTGCGCATTGTAATTACGGGCAACAGACCGGATGTAAAAACATATAAAAATTATCCTTCTTTTATTTGGTTTGATGGGGATGCCAATAAAACTTATAGTAAAGATGCACTGGCAAAAATCGCCATGCTGAGTGAAGATTTTGAAGACCACACCAAATGGAGAGGGATGGGTGAACTGCCTGATACCGCCCGCACAGCGCTGAATGAAATGATTGCAAGAGCCCATGCAGCACATAAGCCAATTCGCTTTTATGCCTGTCCTGATTTTGCCGCAGCGTGGAAAACAATGGAGCAACTGAAAGTGGATTATCTCAACACAGATCACATTGAAGCATTGGGTGATTTTTTAAGGCGGCGCAATGATTCCTTACGGTTAATGCCTTTTAACCGCATACTCCATTCTGCAGGAGAAGTCATTCGTTTCGGCGATCCAAACCAGGAAAATCATGCGCTGGATGCGGCCACCATTACCAGCGATGGTAAACTGGTTATTGAAGACCGCTATGGCGTTGTAGTGCTGGATGCTGTTAACAAGAAAATTGTTCAACGCTGGAGTTATTCAGACCTGCCTGCGTATAAAAATTATATCAGCACTTATTCCGGCATCACGTCATTTATGTGGAAAGGGCAAACATGGATTTTATGGAGTGCAACGGAAACAGACAATGGCAACTCTGCCATCATGATGGCAGAATGGAAAAATGGATTACAGGATATATCGGCTGTTTCAATCGATAAAGCAGCACCTGCAGCAACGGCCATACCCAACCAGGTAATTGTATCCATAGAAAAAGGCGAACCATATTTTTATACCGTATTAAACGGTAACAATGAACTACTGAAATTTCGCTGGAGCGATAAAAGTATTATTTGGAGAAGCCCAACCGGCGTAGCTCCGTACGGAGTTGTAATGGCCGGTAACAAACTTTATGTTTCCAACTGGGCGGGTAATACAGCAACAGATAGTTTGAAGGAAAGAGCGGGCGTTCCATGGGGGTTGGCGTATACGGATCCACGTACCGGCGCCACCGCCGGGGGAAGTGTTTCGGTATTTGATGCTGGCGGAAAAAAGGTGCAGGACATTACGGTGGACCTGCATCCCAATGCAATTATTGCTTCAAAAGACGGACGGTTTGTGTATGTGTCCAATGCATCCAGCGATGTTGTCAGCGTAATCAGCACAAAGACAAATACAGTCATCGGTAAAATTGATGTGGGATTGCTGAAAGGTAAAAACAGTCTGCAGGGCAGCAGTCCCAATGCACTGGCTTTAAGTAATGACAATACGATTTTATATGTTGCCAATGGTTTTGATAACGCCGTGGCAGTTGTTGCGCTTGGAGCTAAATTGTCCACTTACGGCAAGGGCAACGGTCATGTGACTGGCTACATTCCAACAGAAGCTTATCCCGGCGGTTTGGCTTTATCAGGAAACAAACTAATCGTCACCAACCTGGAATCTGATGGATCTAATGTAATTAGCGCCACAAAAGGCGCAAGACAAATTCATAACCAACTGGCTTCTGTCAGCATAATTCCGTTGCCGGATAAAACTGTATTGGCAAGATATACCCAGGAAGTGGCACAGCTCAGTCTGTTAAGCAGAACGGAACAACTACAGTTAATGCCGAGAGAAGGCATTGCTTCGGTGCCGGTACCGGAGCGGCTTGGCGAGCCTTCGGTGTTTAAACATGTTATTTATATTATCAAGGAAAATAAAACGTACGACCAGGTTTTTGGTGACATGCCTGCCGGGAAAAATGATTCCTCGCTGTGTATTTTTGGTGAAAGAGTAACACCCAACATGCATGCACTGGCAAAAAAATATGGCTGGATGGATGATTATTACGCCTCCGGTAAATCATCTGCCGAAGGGCACCAATGGACGGATGCTGGGATGGTATCTGATTATGTGGAGAAGAATGTGAGGGCATGGATAAGAAGCTATCCTCACCGCCAGGAAGATGCGCTGGTGTACAATAAAAATGGTTTCATTTGGAACCAGGCACTTGATCATGGAAAGACGGTGCGTATTTATGGCGAAGCCTGTAAAACAGAATATGATGAAAAGAGAGACTGGCTTAGTTTGTATACGGATTACACAGCCGGCAATAAACCCAACTGGCACAACGGTAGCACCATTGCGAGAGTTCGCCCGGTAATTCATCCAACTTATCCCGATTGCGACAATATTAATTTTACTGATCAGCAGCGGGCGGATTTATTTATGGAGGAGTGGAAACAATTTGACTCGGCAGGCCAGTTGCCCAACCTGATGGTGTTGAGTTTACCCAACGACCACAGCGCCGGCACATCTCCTTCTTTTCCCACGCCCAGCGCCATGGTGGCCGATAATGACCTGGCTGTCGGCCGCATTGTTGATATGGTTAGCAAAAGCAAATTCTGGGATTCAACTGTTATTTTTATTACGCAGGATGATTCGCAAAGTGGCTGGGATCATATCTCTGCCTACCGAACCATTGGTTTAACCATCAGCCCTTACAGCAGTGGAAAACTCGTGACTGCCAACTACAATCAAACCTCTATGCTGAGAACGATAGAGCAAATACTGGGCGTGCCGCCCATGAATATTATGGATGGTACGGCCCGCCTGATGATGGATTGTTTTACCACTCAAAAAGATACCTCAGCTTATACTTATTTACCTAACAATATTCCCTTGAACCAGATGAATAAAGACCTTAAAACCTTACAGGGAAAGGCAAGAAAATACGCATTGCAATCGCAGGAAGAAGTGTTTAATGAAGTGGATGGGGGAGAAGATGATGCGATGAACCGCATTCTTTGGTTTTATGCAAAGGGAGAGGAGAAGTATCCGGGGACGAAGTGACCCAATCACTTATGCCATAGAAGTCTTCAGGAATAGCCCATAAACTTCTTCGAACAGCTAGATTATGGAGCTTAAAATGCCAGGATAATAACAATCATTGTGGAATTGCAGCAAGCATTCTGCCATTTTGATTTTACAAGCGTTTAACTGAAAATCCTTTTGCCAGTAATTTAAATCTTTTCTAACAACATACTCGTCAATACATTTCTTTTCATCATTTGTTAGAGCCGTGAATTTATCTACCTCATTTGGCAAAGGATATTTATAATGTGCCTGATTAATAAGATTAACTATCTCATCAATTTTTTTAGGTAAAATATCTGAGAAAAATTTCGAATTGTTTTCAAAATTTAGCTTTTAAAAGTTGGTGTTTAATGCGATAATCGCCTGTTGTACGGATTGCATGGCTGATAATTTATTTTCAAAATTCCAGCATTTTATTTACTTGAAAAAATTAAAAAACGTTTTTAAAAGCGCAATATGTCTATACTTATTGGTCAGAAACTATTTCTTCAAATAAACCGTTTTCCCCGTCTTCGCAGATTCCCTTGCGGCTTCTAAAATCCTCACCACGGTTACATTTGTTTTCAACGCATAAACGCCATTTTCAGGAACTTTTATTTTGTTATGCACCACGTCGGCAAAATAACTAAACGGGTCTTCATACACCGGTACTTCGGCGGCAGTTACCACGCGGCTGTGTTCTTTGGCATCCTTCTCTGCCCTCAATCGCATGTCGGTATTATTTACCGTAATTACATACCCGGTTTGCCCGTACACCTCCATGTCTTTTCTGCCAAAGGGCCAGTTCCAGGAAGCTTGTATAATACATTGTGCTGTTGGATAGCTCACCACAATAGTCGCTTCATCATCTACCTTTGGATAGATGGCGGGTTTAAATTGTTGTGTTACCGCAGTAACGGAAATGGGTTGTTCGCCCTTCATTAAATAAGTCATCAGGTTGGCGCCATAGCAACCAAAATCTATCAGCGCACCGCCACCGTTTTGTACCGGATCAGTAAGCCAGTCAAAAAATTCTTTGTTTACATTAATTTCTTTTGGTCCCTGGTGACCATCGTGTATTACGACCTTTTTAATTGGGCCAATATAATTGCTGTCGTTCGTCAGTTCATAAGCTTTCACTGTAGATGGATACCAGGAAGTTTCAAAATCGGTCAGTAGTTGAATATTGTTTTTTGTAGCCAGCTCCTGCATCTTTACGGCCTGCGCCAAGGTCGTTGCCAGGGGCTTTTCAACCATTACATGAATGTGCCGCGGAGCACAGGCTTCCACAACTTCCATGTGCTGCAATATGGAGCCAAAAGCCACAACAGCTTCGGGTTTTACCGCATCCAGCATTTTACCCAAGTCGTGGTAAATTAATTTTGAATCCAGACCATATTGTTTGGCGTATCGCTGCGCTAATTCATCGTTGGGTTCGTAAATGCCAATCAATACCATGTCGGGCTTCTTCCTGCTTAACAGCCAGGCCACGTGGCCATGCGTAATACCGGCAACGGCTACCCGAAGCGGTGCTGTACTGGTTGACTGGGCATGAGCCGGCAAAACGGCTATGCTGTTAACAGCAATAAAAAGTAATATAAAAATATAGCGGGAAAACCTGGTTGTATTCATTCGGCAGTTATTGATGATTTATAATCGTTTAGATAAAAATACAAAGTATTCTACACAAAGGAACAAAGAATACAACCGGTACAAAGTTCTATATTTCGCCGTTTCCTTTGTCTCCTTAGCCGTCGTTGTGTGTAAGAAAAAATAGTTTTAAATCATCCTCATTTTTAATACGGATTTTTATTTATGCAGAATGCAATTTGCGGGGCGAAAGCTGTGCAAAACTAGACTGGTAACTTCGAAAAATACCCGTCTAAAAAGTTGCATAAGTGCCAACTGGATTTGTATATTTACACCATGAATTGAGAAGAAAGAATCTGTAAAAAGATGGATCAACTCAAAGCAGGAGCATCAGGTTTAGGAAGTACTACGGAACAAGCAATTGGAAAGTGGGAAAACAAATTTGGTGCTTTTTTTATGTGCCTATATGAACCAATTCTTGATTGAGCCAGTCAGGCGAATGTGGTTGACGCATGTTTTAAACTGTTGTACAGACTTGCCTGAAAAAATTCCTCTTTTTTTATTGTTTCACTACTGACGTACGATTCTTTTCGAACTGGACGCACTGCATTTTAACCTGTTCAACAAAGCTCCGCTTGCCCAATGGCTGCAGGATAGGAGTGGAAAGACCGGAGTAACCCTGGCGGCGGTTGCAAACCCCGCCAGCGGTTACGGAGGGCTTGCAACGGATAGCCGGAACCAAAGCCGATTGGCATGCCTCCGCTGAAAGCCCAGCCTGTACTGGAAAGTGTGGCTATTTTACGGCCTGTTTTTTCAATTTTTCCTCCTGTTCCAAATCCGCCAAAAGCGGCTATCTTTGCGGCTCTAAAAACAGACGAACAAGGGAATGAAGAATATTAGAAATTTTTGCATTATTGCACATATCGATCACGGAAAAAGCACGCTGGCAGACCGTTTACTGGAATTTACCCATACCATCGGCGAAAGGGATATGCAGGCGCAGGTGCTGGACGATATGGATCTTGAAAGGGAAAAAGGTATTACCATAAAAAGTCACGCCATACAAATTAATTACAAATGGAAGGGCGAAGAATACGTGTTTAACCTGATCGATACACCCGGCCACGTGGATTTTAGCTATGAAGTGAGCCGTGCCCTGGCTGCCTGCGAAGGTGCCCTGTTGCTGGTGGATGCCAGCCAGGGAATACAGGCGCAAACCATCAGCAATTTATACCTGGCGATAGACAATAACCTGGAGATCATTCCCGTGATCAACAAAATTGACATGGACGGCGCCATGATACCCGAGGTAACCGACCAGATTGTAGAATTGATTGGCTGCAAGGCAGAAGATATTTTGCTGGCCAGCGGCAAAAGTGGTATTGGTATTGAAGAGATATTGACCGCTATTATCGAACGCATTCCACCGCCAAAAGGCGATCCGGAAGCACCACTACAAGCCTTAATTTTTGACAGCGTGTACAATTCCTTTCGCGGAATAATTGTTTATTACCGCGTGTTCAATGGCACATTAAAAAAGAACGATAAAATTAAATTCAGCAATACCGGGCTGGAATATGGAGCCGATGAGGTAGGCATTTTAAAAATGGGCCTTGCACCCAAAAATGAAGTGCGGGCCGGCGATGTGGGCTACATTATTACAGGGATAAAAAATGCCCGTGAAGTAAAAGTGGGCGATACCATCACCACCATGATCAATGGTGCAACGGAGTCCATCAAGGGTTTTCAGGATGTAAAACCGATGGTATTTGCAGGTATTTTTCCGGTTGAGACAGATGCTTTTGAAGAGCTGCGGGATTGTATGGACAAGCTGCAATTGAACGATGCCTCGCTTACGTTTGAACTGGAAACATCCCAGGCTTTGGGCTTCGGTTTTCGCTGCGGATTTTTAGGCATGCTGCACATGGAAATTATCCAGGAGCGTCTGGAAAGGGAGTTTAACCAAACCGTAATCACCACTGTACCCAACGTAAGTTTTATTGCCACCACCACCAAGGGCGAAGTGATTACCGTAAACAATCCTACGCAAATGCCCGACCCGAGCCGCATAGAAAAGATTGAAGAACCTTTTATCCGGGCACAAATGATCAGCAAGCCGGAATACATTGGCAACATCATGACGTTATGCATCAGCAAACGCGGCGTGCTGGTAAGCCAGGGTTACCTTACACCAACAAGGGTAGAACTGAGTTTTGATATGCCTTTAACGGAAATCGTTTTTGATTTTTACGACCGCTTAAAAAGTATCACCCGTGGTTATGCCTCTTTTGATTATCATCCGATTGAATATCGCCCGAGTGATATTGTGAAGATGGATATTTTATTAAATGGCGATAAACTGGATGCGTTGAGCGCCCTGATTCACCGTGCGAGAGCGCATGAATTTGGCCGTAAATTATGTGAAAAATTAAAAGAACTGTTGCCGCGTCAGCAGTTCCAGATTGCCATACAGGCCAGCATAGGCGCCAAAGTAGTGGCCCGCGAAAACATCAGCGCCATCCGAAAAGATGTTACCGCCAAATGTTACGGTGGTGATATCAGCCGTAAACGCAAACTGCTGGAAAAACAGAAAGAAGGTAAAAAAAGAATGAAGCAGATAGGCAACGTAGAAGTACCGCAGGAAGCGTTTTTGGCGGTATTGAAGTTGAATGATTAAGAAGTAGTCTGGACCCCTAAATCCCCCAGATTGGCATTTTGGAGTTCGCAGTTTTGGAGTAATTTTCTTGACATGGTGTTTGAGCGAAAAAAATTTTGGTCCGGGCTAAGAAGCTTTGTGAATCATTGTTGCATCGCCCTCTTGTACAAAGACAGCTTTGATGAACTTTTTATTAGAGCGGGTGTCATGCAGATGTGGTAACTCCAATCAGCAGGTTCATTTTTTAATTTAAATTTTTTACTTTTCACTTTAAATATCTTCCACAATGAGCAAGCTCTCTTTAGACTCCGACATGATGTTCGAAATTACTGCCCGCTTTATTGCAAAGGGCAGTGATGCGCCTGTAACCGGGGATCCTTACAGGGTAAGGCTTTTCGACAAGGATATATTCGACAACGATTTTATTGGTGAAAGCGGAATTGATAGCAATGGATATGCTAAAATTGCCTTTCGCCACCAGGCATTTGGCGACCTGGCGAACATAGAAACCTTCCCTGATTTTTACTTTGTAGTGTACAAAAACGATGTGCCTGTTTTTCAAAGCCAGGTAATGCAGGATATTGATCTTGAAACCATTCAGCAATATAAAAAAGGAGAAGGAGAAGTAGTTGATTTGGGAACTTATTTGATTGATGCCTGATTAATTTTTCCCGTCATCCAGGCATTTTTTATCGATCCGCTCAGTTGCGGATTTTTTTGCAAGCTATCCTGCCCGGCTGGTTGCGAAATCATAACAGTGTCGCCAATCAAAGTATTTTTTTCATTCGTGCTCATGTTTGCTAAGTCGGGTTCTCCTTTTGTTGTACAACAGGAAAATAAAATAGTGCCGAAAGCGAGTAAGCTGGCTGCTAAAAAGCATTTCCATAAGGGCAGCGACATGCTAAAAATAGTTTCGGGTAAGTGGATGGCAAATGGTTGTACCTGGCCGGTTCTAAATCTGCCACAAACTTTTTCTTCCTTTTTATCAGTGAAGTAATGCTGTACTTCGTCATCAGTCAAACCCGAAAAGTCAATTACTGATTTCCCACATACATCGCAATATCGTCCGTTTTGATTTGGCGCCATATCCATCCAGGATTGGTTGCAGGGTTTGGGAATACTTATCTTGAGCATGTTAACGTTTTACTCAAACTGGATGCAATATTTTTTTCTATTGCATAATTATCACAAATTCTTTTGGTTGAAACAGATAAATTAAATGCAGCTAGTTGCTAATTGATGGCGTCCAGTAATTTCCAGATAAAATAATCAGGTTAAATAGTTTAATGGTGTTATCGTAGTAATCGAATTGCTCCAGTTTAAAACCAACAATGTAATCCCACAGCTTATTAAGCCAGGCCTGGTTTTTAGCGTCTACCATAGCCGCGACAGCAAACGAACTGATGAAACTCAACGCTTCGAAGTTGCGCTTTCGCATATCATCGCCCTGCAGTGTATACCCTGCAGAAATATTATCCGGATTGTCTTCCGTTGTGCTGCGTATCCAGGCATTGATTTTTGCTGCGAATGCTTTTGAACGTTTGTCGCCGTTTACAATATAGTCGGTAGCAATACGCCAGGGAACCCGGCAGGCATTGTAATTATAACTACCATCATGTCTCGACTCCAGATAGCTGGCTCTTGCCGGTCCCGGCCTCGAATGGATGTGTTGAATAAAATCCGGCACCAGCCCGGCATCGGGACTGTATTGTTTTTGTAACAGAGAAAACAACTTGTAATTTTTGTCAATCACTTTATCCCAGAATTCACTATCAATCACTTTTTTGAATGCCTTAAAATGCGCAGGCATAAAATCTGAGGAACGCATATCAAAATAATCCCTGCTGCCCGGCTCTATCGCATTGCTCAATAATACTGAGAAGGTGATTGGGTTAATTTCGTGCTGCATGATAGCGCCCAGCATTGCCTTTGCTTCGCTTAAATAAGGAATGCTTCCCTTGCTTCCCCATTGTGCATCCGCAAGCAGCAAGGAATAAGCAATGTCCAAATCGCCATCAGAAGCGGAACTACCATCTGCATCGGCGAATGAATTGGTTTGTGCCCATGCCATCAAATATTTACTGTTGGTACTTGGATGGCTGCGGTAGTAATTATACAATCCATCATATATTGTTTGTGCTGCAGTATCCTGCCCGGCAATCAGGGCAATGATGATCATACCATAACCCTGGCCTTCAGAAACGCTTTTGTATTTACCCGTTGCATCTCCCGTCCAAATATAATACTGGTTCTTGCTGGCGTTGCTGCGGAGGTAGCGGTGCTTCCAGTTATAGTAGAAAGATGTTACAGATTCGTCGGCTTGTTGTTGTGAAATATGGCTGGGAGTAATGACGTCTTCAGAATAATGAACGTGTTGGGGAAATGGCTTCGATGGTGTTTGAGCTGATGAAACAACATTAAGAAACAGGAGGTAAAAAAATGTCAGAACGGTTTTCATAATTCATTCTTTTAACCAGCTATCGCAGCAATCTTTTTAGTGAAATGAAAACAACTTACAGGTAAGCCGCTGCATTTTAATTCTCCGGTTTCACTTTCTTCTTTACCACTTTTGTTTTTTTAACAGAGGCGGGCGTTCCTGTTGCAGCTGCTTTTTCACCAGGCGAATCCTGTAATTTATCTTCTTCCAGGTTACCCTGCGTTTCCCTCAACGGGCTTGGTACGGGTTCCTTGCCTTCTGGCGTAATCTGGTTGAATACTTTTTCTACATGTATCCATTGTCCGTTCTTCCATTTAAACCCCTCGTAATCTCCGTCAGGTATCAGCGTCCACTTCTTTTTTGGTTCATTGCTTTCGCTTTCCAAATGCTCAAAAACAATCATGTCAAGGTCAGCATCGTAAGTCAGCCGTGGACCGGTGGATTTTTTATACTCCATGATGTAACGGCTTACGGCCGGCTGTTTCACCGCATCATTGTCAAAACTAAAATAGCGGCCACCAAAAACGGGTTCACCATCTTTAAAACTCAATACTTCAATTATTTTACGGTTACTGCGAATGTTGTTTTCATCGTATCCCAATAGGGTATAAAAATTTTGGTTAGCGCTTCTTGTTTCAATCATCCGGTAATATACAGCGCCAATCCAGCCCCTGTTGTCACCTACCGTATCACTGATATTGTCTGTAACATCTGACTTATCAATGAGTGGAAATAATTTTAGAGAGCCATCCGTGGTCTTCATCTGGATGGCACCATGCTGGCGGATCACATTGTCGCTGATCACCATTTGCCAGGTAAAAATGCGGAAGCTGCTGTCGGGCGGATATAATTTTGAAATTGTTTCCAGGCTATCAAACGGGTAGCTGAATGAACCGGTTGTTTTCAATGCCCGTACAAACATTTTTGTAAAAAGACTGTCCGCCTTAAAACGGTTTTGCGGGTTGATGGCCTGTATCATATCTTTCGCATACGTCTTTAAAGAGTCTTCTTTTTGCTGCAAAAAAACAGCATCAGTTTTATGCAGTCCCTGCGAAAAACACAATTGAACAAAAACAATACAACCAGCCAATACAAACAATTTCTTCATACAATAAATGTAAAACAATACTTTAACAAACAGGATAACAAGGGCTCCTGTGCTGTAAAATTAACGAAAGCTTACAGGCTTTTTGCAAAATCAATCAGGGAAGGATAGATAGCATCAATCCGTTTATCCGGGCCGGTTACTTTGGGTTGAGTAGTGGGTAAAAAAATAGTTTTAGCACCTATGCCGCGGCCAAATTCCATATCGCTGAAATTGTTGCCCACCATGATGGATTTCAAAAAATCAATATCTGTAAAATCTCGCTTTGCCTGTAAAGCCATGCCGGTATTGGGTTTTCGGTTGATACTGTCTGCATTTACATCAATGCAAAAATAGATGCTGTCAATTCTGCCGCCCGCTGCTTCAATTTCTTTTACCATCTGCTGGTGGACGATTTGCAAGTTTTCAGGTTTGGTAATACCGCGGCCAACGCCCCGCTGGTTAGTGATAACGATGATATATTTAAAACGGCAGGCGAATATTTTTAACGCTTCTTTTACGCCTGCATAAAATGTAAAATCTTCCCAGGTATTCACATATCCGTCCACTTGTTCGTGGTTGATTACGCCATCCCTGTCTAAAAAAAGAGTCCAGCTATTGTCAATTAAAAACTGGCTCATGCGGTTAATAAGTTTAAAAATTTGTTTGTGCCATCCGGGGTATTGGCCAGGTTGTTTGCTGTTGAAATCATTTTGTATTCGTCCTGGAAACGCTGGTAATCTTCGGGTATGCCAATATCAATAAAATAATGGTTGTTGATTACGCCATATAACTTTCCGGTACCGGTATTTTTTTCGAGGTATTCTTTTTCAAATGAAAAAACTTCGGGATAAGTTTCGTTCAGCAAGGTGGTTACCGTTAGCGCATAAACGCCGCCATTGATAGTTCCGTGTTCACAAAACTGTTTTTCTTTAAATGCTTTGATAGATTGATCGCTGTTGATTTCTACTGCGCCATATCGGTCAAATGCGGTCATTTCTTTCAGGGCAATGGTACAAACGGCACGATGCTTTTCATGAAAGGAAGAGAGGGCTGCAATGTCTGCAAGAAACAAAGTGTCACCGTTTACTATAATCACATTCTTTTCAGTCGCCTCTTTACAGGCAGCTTTTATTGCGCCGCCTGTGCCAAGGGGCGTCGTTTCAACAACGTATTTTTTTTTCAAGTCGGAGTAATGCGTATCTGCATAATCAATGATGACCTCGCTTTTATAACCCAGCGAAAAAATAAAGTTTTCGATGCCTTCTTTTTGTAAGGCTGCGATTACAAAATGAATGAAAGGAAGTCCTTCGACAGGGGCCATGCATTTTGGTAAATCCCCTACTGCACTGCGCAGGCGGGTACCCAAACCTCCCGCTAATATGATTGCTGTTTTAATCATTATCCTTTGTGTACTATTCTAAAAAAAGTTGTAAGGCCCGCAAGATAAATTATACTGCGAAATTAATATGATTCAATGTACTCTTTACTGAACCAACCATTATTCGACAGGTTCTGCAATTATTCTTTTCAAATTAAACAATTCTTTGCCAGCCTGGACTGGCCTTATTTTTAGCGTGTAAGAGCCGGGGTCTGTAACAGGTAAAATAGTTATTGTCTGCCTGATCCATGTCAATGGTTTCCATTCATCATGCTCACCTGTTTTAAGTACCTGGAAGGGAAATTGTTGTCCCCCTATTTCCAGTATTCCTTCTTCGCCTTCACTGTCTTTACCGGCTGCATATTCCAGGGTTATTTTATAATCGCCCTTTTCTTTTACCTGGATATTGAAACTCACTTCATCTGTTGGCGATTGCAAATTTTTGATGCAGACCGCATGCTTCCAGTCGCCAAAATAATGCGAGTAGGTTACAGTGCTGATGGATGCCTTTCCCTTCACCGATGCAAAATCCGGAAGTAGTGAAAATTCAGGGTATTGCATGCTCCATGTTTCGGGTGTGTCATAATTTTCAGTCATTGTGCCACTGTATTCAACGGCTACCACAGCGTCTCTTAAATCTGGCAATACGGCCGGTAACCGTATTTCCAGGCCCGTAGCGGTCATTGCAGCAGCTACCTGTTTTTTATTGGAAAGCCAATAAACCCTTCGGATGTTTATTCCGTTTACCGGCACACTGATTTTTCCATTGAGCGGTGATTGAAAAATATGTATAAAAAGTTTACCTGGCTTGTTGGTGGTAACGCCCCATGGTTGAGGCTTAATAAGTGAACTGGTAGTACCATAAATACTCTCCCCGTTTTGATGCAGCCAATTCCCTGTTTCTAAAAAATATTTTTGTGATGGCTCCGGAATTTTGCCATTGGCCATGGGGCCGATATTCAATAACAGGTTGCCACCTTTTGAAGCAATGGTGGAAAGTAGCCGGATGATCTCTTTCGGCGTTTTAAAATTATTGTCAAACGACGAATAGCCCCAGGAATCATTGTGTGTAAAAATAGCTTCCCACGGGCCTTTTACCACGCCCGCCGGCACTTCTCCGTCACCAAAATCGGTATAATCTCCCAGGCCGTTACCAACCCGGCTGCTCACCAAACAATTGGGTTGCCAGCCCTTCACTTTTTTTAAAAATTCTGCTGATTGTTCGGGTGTCATATCTCCGGGTGTATCAAACCATATCAGTCCAAGGTCACCGTAATTGGTCAGCAGTTCTTTTATTTGCGGGATTGCTTTAGCAGCATAATAAACGGGGTAATCCTTTTTTGTGTCATCAAAATCCCAATTGTTGCCTCCTCCATTTGGCTCGTGCCAATCCTGGAACTGAGAATAGTAAAAACCCAGCTTGATGCCCGCCTTTTTGCAGGCTGTCGCTAATGCTTTCATGGGGTCTTTTTTATATGGTGTGGCATCTACAATATTAAAGGCGGATACCATCGATTTAAACATCGCAAAACCTTCGTGGTGTTTGGCGGTGATAACGATGTATTTTATGCCCGAGGCTTTTGCCAGGCTTACCCATTGCTCTGCATTAAAATCTACCGGGTTAAATTCCGCTGCAAATTGTTCATATTCTTTTGCCGGAATTTTTGCCCTTTCCTGCAACCATTCACTGATGCCATAGTATTTCTTTCCTTTGTAAGTGCCTGCATGCCCCGCAAACAAACCCCAATGTATGAACATCCCAAACCTGGCTTCACGGAACCATTTTGTTTTAAGGTTTTCTTGCGGTGGAGCGGCAGCAACTTGTCCCGAGGCCGTTACATCACGCAATACAATACAAATAAAAAGAGCAATAATTTTTTTTATCATGAAGCAATTTTTTATGACTGAGCTGTTAAAAGTGTTGAGTTTATTGATTGTTTTTCTTAGTCTTTTTTACCGCTTTTGAAGACGTTTTAATGCCTTCGGATGATTGTCTTTTAAAAGCAATGTAAGGGCCGCTTACAGATGCCAGGTAGACTGAATTTTGCGGAGTATTCTTGTTATAGCATTCCCAGGGAGCACCAAATTGAGGTCCCTTCCTATAATCTCCTGCACGCAGATCATCCATGTATTCTTTAGCAAGCTGTTTGGCTGCGGCTATATCTGTTTTGGCAATTGCGTAACAAACCCAGCCGGTTGGCGTGCCCCAATAAGCGCCGTTCTGGTAAGTATTCTTTTCTGCTAAACTATGCTCCCATGCGGTTGAATCATTGTAATCATCCGTGGTAAGTATATGCCGTATATTTCCTCTGAAAGACAAGGTTCCATTTTTATAGGCTTTGCGTAGAAGCTGGCTGGTCTTGATGAGCCGATCATCTTCAAGTACGCCAAAATACACGGCCAGCGCCGTACTCCATACATCAGCCTGCCTGCTCTTACCCGTTGAAGCCACCAACATCCCCCGTGAGTCGTAAAAGATTTGAGGAATAGTTTGTTTCAATTTGGCGGCAATATTTCTGTACGATTTTGCTTTGTCTTTCAGGTGAATCAATTCAAATAAGTCAGCCATTTCTAACGATGCCCGGTATTTTAATAAAGATGGTAAGCAAAGATCACCGGTCATTGTAATCACATCCCTGAATCCAAAATCAACACCTCTGAAGTCGTCTGTTGTATAAACCAACGCGCTATCCTGACGGGTGGGTGGCACTTTATAAGCCATTTCCAACCGGTCGATTAATGGTATGTCGTTGATTTGCTGAAACAGAAATTTGGGAGCTGCAGCAGTGGTGACATAGTAATGGGCCATGTGAATGAAAAAGTACTGATCGCAATAGGGTGGTGTCATTCCCCAGATTTTTCCGCCCTGCTCACGATAGTCGTAAGTGCCCGGAAAAAAGATGGGCTTGCTGTCGTCAATCCTGATGTGATCAGCAATGGCACCAACCGGTATCATACTGCCGGTATTGGAAATCCAGGTTTGATCACACTGCGTTTTTGCCGTTAACAGCAGCAATTGTTTTTGTTCTTCGGCTGTTACAAAACCGCTTTCAAGTGACATCACATAATCCCTTATCCAGTAGGCCGGATAGCTGCTGCGGCCGCCTGGCCTTATTAACACAATGCCGGTGTTGTTGTTACCAAAATCGTCCGAGATCTTTTGCCCCGGGTAGATTCTTGAACTTTCCATCACATCCCTGGTGAGTCCTTCCAGGTAATTCATATCCGTTTTGGATAATAGACTTGTATTACTACCCTGTTGCCCTTTCACGCCAGTTAACAAAAGAAAACTAACAAGTAAAAGGTAGATATTTTTCATAAATGCTAAGCAAAGAGTTTAGAATTCTACTGTACACTATATAGAAAGCCCTTTAATGCAGCGCTTAGCTGGCTGTCGTTGTTTGGCCAAACAATCTTTCTTCCACTAACTCGCAAATAATATGGCCCAGTAAGATATGACTTTCCTGAATCCTCGGCGTATCCGTTGATGGAACATTTAGTAAATAATCCGAAATTTCTTTCATGGCGCCACCGGTAAAACCTGTAAAACCAATGGTGATCATTTCCTTTTCTTTGGCGGTCTCAAAAGCATTTACAATATTGGCGCTGTTGCCAGATGTACTTAAGCCAACCAGCACATCACCTTTTTTACCGAGGCCTTTAATCAGCCGTGCATAAATCAAGTCAAAACTATAATCGTTTGCTACCGCAGTTAAATAGCTGGTGTTGCAATGCAACGCTTCAGCAGGCAATGCATCGCGATCGATATAAAAACGGCCGCTGAATTCTGCTGCTAAATGCTGTGCATCTGCAGCGCTGCCGCCGTTGCCGCAAAACAATACTTTGTTACCATTGTTAAAAGCGGTCACTATAATATCTACACAAGTGGCAACGGTGCTGATGATTTTTTCATCTGCCAGTAACTGCTGTTTTACAGCGATGGATGCATTGACGCGGTCTGCTATTTTTTGGTTCATATGTTTAATTAATTTACCTGCAAAGCCGTAAACAAAAAATTGTTGGATGCGGCAATTGGTGTAAGGTTGATATAGTACGATTCCGTGAAATTTTTAACTGCTAAAAACTCATGGGTCGGTACGCAAAATTCATCAAATAAAATGATATCACCTTTTTTTAAATAGGGTGCAAAAGAAGTTAAGGTATATAAGGTGGAGGAATATAAATCAGCATCCATATGGATCACCGTCAGCTTATCGTTGTTAAAGGTTTTTAAAAATCCGGGCAAGGTTTGCTGAAACAATCCCTGATAAAAAGCAGCCCTGGTATCATCGGTTTTTAACACTTCATTGCCATTGCTCATATCTCCTTTTTTAAAAGGACCATAATCTTCCGGCAGTCCGGAGAAGGTATCAAAGCCCGAAAACGTTGATTGTATGTTGGAATGATTTTTTAACCACCAGTAAAAAGAACCGCCATTGGCTACACCAAATTCCAGGTAATTCATCGGCTGATCTTTAATGAATTGCTTGTTTAGAAATTCATACAAGCCAAATCGTTTTTCGCGGGAGCGGTCGCCACTAAAAAAATCATTGTATGCCAGGCCTTTTTGTTGATTAATCCACTTGGATTGTTTGGACAGGTAAGCCAGGTTTAGCAAAAAACCGCTGAAAGGCTCTACCAGTACATGTAATTTAAAAAGGCTGAAAAGCGCTTTTGTTTTTTGTATTAAGAAAAATTTAAGCCACATTGGTTATATCGTCCAGGTTGTCAGCCCATATTTGGTGAAAGAATAATCCCTTATTTCGCCACCAAAACTATTTAAAGTTTCTATCACTGCATAACGGGTATTGTTCGGGCAATAAAAAATCATAAAACCGCCGCCACCGGCACCGCTTATTTTGCCACCTGTAGCACCTGCTTTTTTTGCGGCATTGTAAATCAGTTCAATTTTGTCGTTGCTGATGTTGTGCGCCATCCTGCGTTTTTGTTCAAAACCAAAATCGAGTATTTCGCCAATTTCATGCAGTCTTCCTTTTAACAACGCTTCTTTCATCATCCTGGCCTGCTCCTTTAACTGGTGCATGGCTTCAATGCTTTTTTCATCTTTGTTGTTTACATTTTTTACCTGCTCTTTTATAATATGAGCGCTTTCCCTGGAAGTGGCTGTAAAATACAGTACCAGGTTATTACCCAGCTCGTGCAAATATTCCGGGCGAATGCGCAGTGGGTTTACAATCACTTTATCATCCCCATAAAACTCCATGAAATTAACACCACCAAAAGTGGCGGCATACTGGTCTTGCTTGCCCCCGGCCAGTTGCAGGTCTTCCCTTTCGATGGAGTAGGCTAAATGCGCAATATCATAGTCGCCTAAAGGCAGTTTCAACATTTCAACAAATGCTCCTAAAATGGCTACAACGAGTGTAGAGGAAGTGCCCAAACCGGAGCCTGCAGGGGCATCAACAAATGTAGATAAACGAAAGCCAGTTGAAGGCAGGCCGTACATGGAATTGATACGGTTGTAAACGCCTTTCAACAAATCCAGGTGCCCGTTGATGGGCAGGCTGGGCGCCCAGTCAAAACGTTCGCTTTCTTTTCTGTCAAGCGCTTCTACAATAATTGTTTTTTCCTGCAGTGGTTCAATGCTGGCGTAGGCAGAAAGGGATACCGTTGCATTTAAAATGGCACCGCCATATTCATCGCTATAAGGACTAACATCGGTGCCGCCGCCGGCCAAACCAATACGTAAAGGCGCTTTGCTTCTGTAAATCATGGCTGCAAATTAACGAATATGCGGAAGGAAATAATAGAAGGCGAATATTATAACAATCAAAAAAATTGCAGTGTTTTACAAGCTAGCCACATCAAATATGGTTTCCACCATTTTTGACCAGCTGTATTTCTTCTTTTCTTCAATTAAATGTGGCAAAAAATGTGCGGCACCTTTTTGAAAAAACTCGGTAATTTTTGCTGCAATGGATTCAGCAGTCGGCTCCGCAATCAGTCCCACTTTATCGTCCGGAACAAGGCTGGGCAAGCCTCCGACGTTGGTTACAATCATGGGTTTTTCAAAATGGTAGGCGAGGGGAGTAACGCCGCTCTGGGTGGCGCTTCTGTAGGGCTGAATCACTACGTCTGCGGCACTTAAATAATATTTTACTTCGCTGTCGGCAATAAATTCTGTTCTTAATATCAGCCGGTCCTCAATGCCGAGTTTTGCTATCTGCTCGTCGTAAGGTTTTCTGTCTTCGTAAAATTCGCCGGCTATTAAGAGTTTGCCCCCATCCCCTAAAGGCGGGTACTTTGAAGCTTTCAATATTTTTATGGCATCTAACAAAATGTCAAGCCCTTTGTACTTTCTTATGAAGCCAAAAAACAACATTATTTTTTCATTCTCCGGAATATTTAAATGTTGCCGTGCTTCCTGCAGACTTAGCTTTTCTCCAAAATTATCGTATAACGGATGCGCCACAAATTTGGCTGGTTTGCCCTTCGCAAACAGGGGTAGATCACTTAATACTTTTTCGCTCATGGTGATAAACGCATCAATGGGCGGTACAAAATATTTTGTAAAAGCAACATCGCCAATCCGTTTTTCGTGTGGGATAATGTTATCGGCTATGCAGACTATCCTGGTATGCTTGTTTTGTTTTACAATACGCAAGATGCTGCCCAGGCAAGGCCCCATAAACGGCAGCCAGTAACGCACCACAATTAAATCAGGTTGTTGCCTTTTTAGTTCCATTCCCACGCTTATCCAGTTAAGCGGGTTAACTGAGTTGATGCGTACATGAATATCCAGGTCGGCAGGCGCAGGCTCAGTAGAAAATTGCGTGGTGCCCGGAAATAAAAAACCGGGGTATTGCAATGAAAATGTATAAATGTTAACGGTATGGCCTTGCTGTTGAAATTCCTTTGCAAGCCTTTCATCGTAAGATGCCAACCCGCCCCGCAAAGGATGCGCCGGGCCAATGATGACGATATTTTTATGGAACGCTGATGACACTGATTAGGCTGATTTAACACTGATTTTATGGAACGCAGATGATATTAAAGGCATGGATTTAAAACTGATTTTTATTGTTATTTGTAAATATTTTTCTTTTGAACTGCGGCTTTTTTCCAAAGAAAAGCAACAGGCCTACTTCCATTTTTGTTGCTTTTAAATAGTTTATCAATTGCAACTCATGCTCCTCAACTAACAGGCCTTCGCCTGCTTTCAGTTCAATAAATTATTTTATCTTCAACGATGATGTCGGCGAAATAACTGCCCACTAAAATGCCTTCGTAAAATACTTCTACAGGAACCTGCTTTGATGCAATCAATCCGTTAGCCCGTAGTTCAATCAGCATGGCATTTTCAAACACTTTTTCTAAAAATCCAAAGCCAAGCTCGTTGTAAACCTTATAAAAGCATTTTATAATCAGATCGGTTGTTTCCTGATGAAGCAGCATATAAATTATTTTATAAAATCTGTTTAAAATCAGTTGTGTCAATTCCTCCCGGCCCAAATCAAACCTGCTTATCAGCCCATCTTTTAAAAAAAATCCGTGAAAAATCCGCCCGATCTGTGTCATCAGCGTTCTATCAAACGCCCAGTTTTTCTTCAATCAAATACGTATTTCTGTCGCTTGAATTCCTTGCTATCAGTTCGCCCAAAAAACCGGCTAAAAATAATTGCGTACCAATTACGATGGAGATAATGCCTACATAAAACAGCGGCCTGTCGGTCATATTAAACTGGTCGAAAAATATTTTTGCAACAAACAACCAAATCCAGATAATGGTACCAATAAAAAAAACAATGCTGCCCCACAATCCAAAAATATGCATGGGCCTTTTACCAAACTTGCCCATAAACATGATGGTGGCAAGGTCCAGGAATCCATTTACAAAACGGCTCCAGCCAAACTTGGTAACACCGTATTTTCTAGGTCGGTGTTCCACCACTTTTTCCCCAATTTTTTTAAAGCCCGCCCACTTTGCAAGTACCGGAATATAGCGGTGCATTTCGCCATATACTTCTATACTTTTTACCAGTTTGTTTTTATATGCTTTCAGTCCGCAGTTAAAGTCGTGTAGTTCAATACCGCTCGATCTGCTGGCTGCGGCATTGAATAATTTGGAAGGAATATTTTTGGTGAGTTTGTTATCAAACCGTTTTTTTTTCCAGCCGCTTACCATATCAAAACCATCGTTTATTATCATGCTGCGCAGCTCCGGTATTTCATCCGGACTGTCTTGCATATCCGCATCCATGGTAATTATTACATCCCCTTTCGCGGCCTTAAAGCCTTCATTTAAAGCGGCGCTTTTACCATAATTTCTTTGAAACCGGATGCCCCTTATACAATCATTTTGTTTACGCAGCAACTCTATTACCTGCCAGGAGTTATCGCTGCTGCCATCATCCACCATAATCACTTCATAACTGAAGTTGTTGGCACGCATCACCCTTTCAATCCAGGCAGTTAACTCCGGCAAAGATTCGTCTTCGTTAAAAAGTGGCACTATCACTGACAGATCCATGGTTGTCTTTTTTGTTTGCAATAAGCTTTCTAAAATAAATGATTGCGTATTCTATTTTTTTTTGGTCCGGGCTACAAAGCAATGTGGAACATCGTTGCATCGCCCTCTTGTACTTTTTCAGCTTTAAGGAATCGCTTTCAAATTTGTTACACCAAAACTAATATGAAAGGATGCAGCCTGTTTATTTGTCCGTTTTTAATTTGTTCAATCTTCGTTTTTGTTGTTGCCCATTGCTGTAAAAGTACAAGGGAGCCGATAGCTATCGGCTGACACAACGACGACCGATTGAAAACATATGCTGATAAAGAACAACAGGCATTCTAATCATGAAGCATTATTCTTTTTGCTTAAAAAGCCAGCTGCAATTACGGTAACCAGCGCACCAATAATCAGATACCTGAAAATGGCGGCAGATATCATCATCGGCATAAACATCTTTTTTAATTGCACAGCATTCTCTTCAATTTCCTTCGGTAAATGATTGCCTTGTTGCAATAGCAATTTGCTGTTTTCTGCAATCTTGCTATCTCTGAATTCCGGATGCAAACTAAAATAAATAAAAGCAAATACTGCCATCAGTAAAGACACCACCACAAAAGTTTGAAAGCCGATGGAAAAATAAGTGCCAAAATTTTTCTTCTCATTTTCCGATCTGAAATAACTCACCAAACTCCACACAATGCCAAAACAAAAAATACAGTACACCAAAAACTGAAACTCACTTTCAACCGGGTTCTTTAAAATGTACAACGAAAACAGCGAAGCAACAATCATGAGCCCGCCGGTAAGCAGGCCTTTTTGTGCAGGAGTTGTTTGCTTCATTTTAATTAAAATAATTTTTATTGCCGTTTACAATGCCGATCACTTTACCAGTTAAAGGCCTGCCAATAAAAGGTGTGTTTTTCGATTTGGAAGCAATCATTGTTTCATCAAAAGTATAGCTGGCAGAAGGATTGAATAAGGTAAGCGAAGCGCTGGCGCCTTCTTTTATTTCAGGCACCGGCAGGTTAAAAATATTTCTGGGTGCAACACTTAATAAAGTAATTAATTTTTCGACAGTCCAGCCATTTTCGTTGGCAGGTAAAATATGGCTGAGTGCGCCAAACAAAGTCTCCAGCCCAATCATACCATTTTTGGCATATTCAAATTCACATATCTTACTATCATAATTCTGCGGAATATGATGGCTTGCAATAGCATCAGCTGCTCCATTTAAAATGGCTGATCTCACTGCCAGCATATCTTCTCTTGTTCTCAGCGGTGGATTCACTTTTAAATTAGTATCGTATTCAGTCAGGTCTTCATCACAATAAATAGCGTGGTAAGGAGTGACTGAAAAACTTATGTTTAAACCAGCTGCTTTTGCTGCCGTAATTAACTCAATTCCCTTTTTTGTTGATACGCCCGTAAAATGAATTTTTGAGCCGGTATATTTCACCAGGTCAATGTCCCGGGCAATCATCAGCTCTTCTGCAATAGCAGGTTTGCCGGGTAAGCCCAGTTGCGTACTGGTAATGCCTTCGTTCATCAATCCCTGCGGATTGATTGTTTTATCATCTGCCACCTGTAAAATGGTGCCGTCAAATGCCAGCACATATTGGAGTGCTTTTAATAACAGTCCGGGGGATTGAATGCTGCTGGTGCCATCCGTGAAAGCCACGGCGCCGGATTGGTACATATCATACATTTCAGCCAGTTCTGTACCCGCTGCATTTTTAGTAACCGCACCCATCGGGTGAACATTGGCTACCAGCTGATTTGATTTTTGAACAATATACTCCACCTGCGATTTGGTATGTACCACCGGGTTGGTATTGGGTACCACCATCACGTCTGTAAAGCCACCGGTTGCTGCCGCAAGGGCGCCCGTTTCCAGCGTTTCCCTGTATTCGTACCCGGGGTCACAAAAATGACTGTACATATCCATCCAACCAATGCTGGTATGCAGGTTGGGCTGTTCAATTATAATATCCGCCGGCTGATTGATGTTGTCTGAAATCGACTGAATAATGCCATCTTCAATAAAAATATCTTGCTGTGTTCCGTTAAACGGCGAAGAAGAATGGACGATGGTAGTTTGCTTGATTAAAACCTTCATGAATTAAAAAGTTGCGCTAAGGTACAATATGTTGTGTTTTTAAAATTGAAAATTTCTACTACATTTGCAATCCCATTATTACACCTCCTGGGTATTAAAATTCTTTTTCGGGACGTAGCGCAGGCCGGTAGCGCACCAGGCTGGGGGTCTGGGGGTCGCAAGTTCGAATCTTGTCGTCCCGACAATTCGGGTTTCAATCGAAGCCAAAGGCTCGTAAATATCAATGTTTGCGAGCCGTTTTATTTTTTTCATATCAATTTAATTCAAATAATGGCATCTGGCGTGTGAACTGGAAAGTGACCCGAGCGGTGCGCTAATCTAGAGGTATCGCAAACTCTATAAGTAATTCAATACCAATCTTTTACTAAAATCTAATTTAGTATGTTTTGCTGCATTTTAGGTTGATTTTATTATGTAGACTGGTGACCTTTTAGGTGAGGTCACCGCAAAAAATATTAAAAAGATATAAAATAAAAAATAAACACATTTGGCGTTCATTTCGCCATCTGCCAGTACAAACAAAATGATGGTAAAGTTCCTGTATATGCAAGCGACTGGAATAACGGACGAGGATTTGCGAAACCAAAAACAGAGGCGCTGATATTATTAAACAGTTACCTCGAAGAGGCTCGGGCGAAAAGTCCGTCTGTTGTAATTTTCCGCTCATTCTATATCCGGTATTAAACGGTTTTTTGGAAATCGGTTGTTCCTTTTCGGAATTACTGGCCAGCAATACCATTGGCAGGTTTACTTGCAGCGAAGAAAAAGCAACTCCAGGCGGTGCTGAAACTGGTGCGTGTATTCCAGGTTTGTTATTCTGGGAGAAAATATAATTACAATCAATTTATCCGCTGACCGCTGTCATTTTACTACGCCCGGTATCAGTATATTTTTGTTCTTAAAATGTCGCGTTTAAAAGAGTGAAAATTTTTTAAATAATCTAAAAATAAGAAATAAGAAACAGGTAATAAAGCTGGGTATTTTTATATTTATTGGTGTATTTGGCGGCAAGTGCTTTGCTCAGGGTTTATTGCCGGAGGTTAGGGTTTCATTAAATTATAAGTATATTAAGGCAGTTGGGGATACCAACGCAGCCCAGCCTGTAAACCTGTTGCAACGAAGGGCGGCGGCATTCGATGTAAAAAATTCCGAATTCTATGAAGACGAGTATGAAAATTATTTTATTTCTTTTTTATTCCCGACGGGGAAGTATTGGCTGTTTATGATCCGAGTGGAAAGTTTTTACGTACAGCGGAAAAATTTAAAAATGTTGCGTTACCTCCGGCTGTAAAAAAAGCGTTAGATAGCAGATTTCCGAAATGGGGGTTGCAAAGGATGTTTATCTGGAACATTATTCAGACACGGAGGATGCCAAAGTTTACAAACTTTTATTAGAGAATGGTAGTAAGCGAATACGGGTAAGCATAAATGATAAAGGCGATTTTTTGTAACTACTGATAAGCAATCATTTCGATTCGGTGCAGATATTTACATGATGGCTTCCCGCCAGCGATTCTTTATGTAAACATTTAAAAACTGTTTCGTTTGCCATTTTCTTCCGCGCTTTCCTATGCATCTATTCATCTCTAAAATAAAATGTATGAAACGATCGAAATTTATTACCATGCTGTTTGGTACAGCCTTAGTGTATTTGCTAATTTCCTGTAGTGGTGGTGGAAGTAAAGAAAAAACCGGCGTTGACACAACCAGCGCTGCAATCGCTGCAACTGCAACCACTCCTGCTACAGCAACACCAGCAAACACTATTATTACCATACCGCAAAATATGCTGGTAGTGAGACATAAGGTGCAGAATTTCGCAAAATGGCTGGGGATATTTGAAGCAGACGATTCAGCCCGCACAGCAAATGGTTTACACAAATATGTAATCGGCCGTAGTTTTCCGGATACTAACATGGTGTTGGTAGCTCTAAAGGCCGATGACATCGTGAAAGCAAAGGCATTTATCAAAGCCCCCGGGCTTAAGACAGCTATGCAGAAAGGCGGTGTTACCGGTACGCCCATTATGTCTATTGTTACCGCTACCTGGCAGGATACTGCCAGCATAAGTTCTGTCATTCGCTCTATCGCCACTTTTTCAGTAAAGGATTTTAATGCCTGGCAAAAGGAGTTTGAAACTGGCAAGCAGGAACGAATGGATAATTCAATTACAGACAGGATCATTAGCCACGATGCAGACGATACTAAAAAAGTATCCCTGGTAACGGCTATAAGTGATACAGCAAAAGCATTTACCTATTATAAATCAGACGCATTGAAAAAGAGAAGGGAGGCTGGTGGTGTGATTGGCACGCCGGACCGTTTTTTATTCAGGATTGTGAAGCGTTATTGAGTGAATAGCTGATTCCAAAAATGATGTAACTGGCAAAAGATGAAGTAACTGCTTCATCTTTTTTAATATTTTGCAATTGCTTATACAATCGGTGCTTTATTGAATGAGTGCAGGGGTTTAAAACAAGTCGGTTGTTGAATTATACGGCATGCCGGTACGTTGTGTGCCAGCTGCTATAGCTTTATATGCTGTTTGTTAACACATAACCTTGTTGTTTTTATACCATTGCTTTCTATGTTCTTTCGTTATGCCACGGCTGCCGGAGTACCCGGTTAATATATTTGCCGTTGACCGAATGAACAGGAATAACATTAAGATGATTCAGCAACTGGAACAAGTGGCAGTGAAAATGAGGAATGACAAAGAAGACCAGCCAACAGGAGGAAGTTTTGCGAGGCCTATGTTCGTATTTACCGGTACGCTTGCCATTGTAGAAAAAGATGAGGCGGAAGCGATGGTAGAAGAAAAGGGCGGGCAGATTCTCAGTGCCGCGAGCACTAACCTGCATTACCTGGTAGCAGGAATAGATGCAGGCAACAAATTGGAAAAAGCAAAAAATATCGGATCAGTAAAAATTATATCAGAAGCAGCATTCCTGAAAATTCCTGGTAAGAGATAATAATAGTCATGATCATTGATTGATCGGATTCGGTGAATGCTGATTCATTTGTACTAACTCTTACCTGGTAATGTATATACATTTCTTAGCTGAAGCAGCTCATTGTCTTCCTGTAAAAGTCTTTTTGAAATGGCATTTAAAAAACTATAGTACATCCTGTCCGCTTGTTTGACATGCTTGGCCCGGTAGTACAAGTCGTGGGTAATATCACCCCATGCATCCTGGAGTCTTGTTCTTATCTGAATTTCGCAAATTATTTTATTTGTCATTGATTCTTTTGGCAATGCACCGTTATAATTGACGTCAGCCAGCACATGTAGTGCACGGTAGCCCGACGACTTGGGGTTTAAAATATAATTTTCAATTGAACTGCTGATTATTTCAATTTCCGTGCTTTGCATAATTGATTTTAAAATGCCGGTACAATCATCCAAAAACCAGCATATAATTCTGGCGCCAATAAAATCATTGATTACTTCTGCAGGATGATTGAATACGGGCCAGCCTTTTTTTTCTAACTTTTTTAAAAAACTGTCAAGTGGTTTTATTCTGGCCTTCACAACCAATGCCTCCTTTGGCAGGCCATGAGCTGAAGTATAGGCCAGGCATTGTTGGGCAAGTCTTATTTCAAGCAATGTTTTTGTTTGTTCAATTTCCTGGTTGTATGTGGAATAGTAACTGATTGTGAGATCTTTCAATTCTTCTTTTGTCATGATGCTGATTCTTTATAAAACAAGTGTACTAAAATAGACGGTAGCGTCAAATCGTGCAATAGATTAAGTAGTATAGGTTTTATACAGGACATATTCAGAGGAGATTTCTTTTTACAGGAGGGGAAATTCATTGTACGTACAGATAAGCGTATCATAAAAAAACAAGGCAAGCTCGCTAAAACCTGCCTTGCAAGCAACCGGTGCAGGGTATAGTCTTTTACAACTTTTATTCTGCATCAGTCTATCCAATGCGGCCATCGTCCTTGTTAAGTAACAGTTTTTATTCTGCCTTTCAGTCGCACAGTTTACTGTCGTTTAAACAGGTATATCTGTCCTCCTTCTTAACCGACCGAACCCGGATTGAACTGGTGTAAAGATACTTCGCGGATATTATTGTTACCAATGACGGGCGTCACCATTTACTTTGATTGTTGTTTCTTTTTAATAAATATTGGCGGGATCAACAGGTTGCTTTTTTATTTGATTGTCAGCTTTCTTTTTCTTAAATGCTTCCACCGAAGCCCATGAGGGTTTGTTGCATAGTCAAAACAATATAACCTGCTGCTGCCGTCAAATGAGAAGTATCAAAGTAAATGCTGATATGCGTCAGTTTACCGGTGCCGGCTGATATTTACCTTACTATTCGCTTTAGATTATGAACACTATTAAGTCATTGAAACTTTCCGGTAATGCACTAAAGGTGTTACAAAGCCGGTATCTTTTACACCAACATGGACTGGAGGAAACTCCGGAACAATTATTCAGAAGAGTTGCAAAAGCAGTGGCATCGGCAGAACTAAAATGGGGTACGAACCAGGATGCTGCACGATGGGAAAATGATTTTTTTAAAATAATAGCAAACCTGTTGTTTCTCCCTAATTCACCCACACTGATGAATGCAGGCACGCCATTGAATCAGCTCAGCGCCTGCTTTGTATTACCTGTTGAAGATAGTCTTGACCAGATATTTACAAGCCTGAAAAATGCTGCCATCATTCAGCAAAGTGGTGGCGGAACCGGATTTAATTTTTCACACCTGCGGCCCAAAGATGATCCTTTGACAATAACACAGGGAACTGCTTCAGGCCCGGTATCTTTCAGAAAGTATTTAATGCAGCCACAGAAAATATCCGGCATGGGGGAAAGAGAAGGGGCGCTAACATGGGCATACTCAATATCGACCACCCGGACATTGAAGAATTCATTCAATCAAAGAAAGAAATAAATAACCTGTCCAATTTTAATATTTCAGTCGGTATCAGCGATGCATACATGAATGCTGTAAAACTAAATGAAGAATGGTCCCTGGTGCATCCTAATACAAGGCAAGTTGTAAGAAGAATTAGTGCAAAAAAGTTATGGACAGATATTGTTGCAAATGCGTGGCAAACAGGCGATCCGGGTTTGGTTTTTCTCGATACCATCAATGCCGCCAATCCTACGCCGGCATTGGGAAAAATAGAGTCTACCAATCCCTGTGGCGAAGTGCCGCTGTTGCCTTATGAACCCTGTAATCTTGGTTCTGTTAATCTCTCCAAATTTGTGAAAATCAACAAAGGATGCAGCGAACTTGACTGGAAGGGGCTGGAGGAAGTGGTGAAAATTGCTGTTCGTTTTCTGGACAATGTTGTTGAAGTCAACAACTATATTATTCCTGAAATAAAAGCACTGGCATTGGGCAACAGAAAAATTGGCCTGGGCGTGATGGGATGGGCTGAACTATTGATTTTACTGGAGATATCCTATGATTCTGAGCAGGCTGTGCGCCTTGCAGAACAACTGATGCGTTTTGTGCAGGAAAAGAGCATGGAGGCTTCCGTTGCGCTGGCTGGTGAGCGGGGTGTTTTTCCTAATTGGGAAAAAAGTATTTATTATCCTGTAAAACCAATACGCAATGCAACACGCACCAGCATTGCCCCAACCGGAACCATCTCAATTATTGCCGGCACTTGTTCATCCATTGAACCGTTGTTTGCCCTGGCTTTTCAGAGGCAGCACGTGCTAAATGAAGAAAGCCTTTTTTCATTGAATCAATTGTTTATAACTTATTTAAAAAAACACCATCTGCATTCAATGGAAATAATTGATGAAGTGAAAAAGCAGGGTGTTGCAGGAAGAATAGAAGCATTACCGGCAGATGTAAAAAATATATTCAAAACGGCATTGGAAATATCGCCGGAGTGGCATTTGAAACACCAGCTTGCATTTCAGAAATTTACAGATAATGCCGTATCTAAAACCATCAACCTTGCAGAAACGGCGACAATAAAAGAGGTAGCCGATGTTTATAAAACAGCCTGGTTGCAGAAAGCAAAAGGCATTACTATTTTTCGTTACAATTCAAAAGATAAGCAGGTAATGTACCAGGGGATAAGATCAGGCAGCAAAGCATGCAAAGTATGTATTGAATAAACAAATCTGCCTTAATTGCTGGATTAACACAACACAATAGGTGTCGCATTAATACACTTCAAAACCATCATCAACAGACACATCTTTACAGGTTATCATTGGGGGCGCACAATTTTTTTTCTTTCCTGTTTATTCTCTTTCATTTGCGGTCTAACCTTTACGGGCCGCCCGATGTCCTTTCCGTAATAATGGGGTGCCTGCGGTTGCCTGGGAACTGGTGCATTTCTTCGGGGTATTTCAATTTTTCGCAGGTCATTCATTTTGTCTCTATCTTCCGGTCTCCGGTAAACGGGATGCCGGTCGTTCTCGTTAAATCCCCGCATGGTGGAAAAATTGTTAGGTAGATGTTATGATAATAGTACCGTGGATAATGAGCTACATAATATTGATGATGCATCCACGGCTGGTAAACATTCCATTGAAGGGAAATGACAAAACTGTTGAATAAATCATATCCGGCATAAATGGGAGGCAATACCGGCGAAAATGACCATTGACCATTATCAAGGTATATAAATTCCTGGTCAGATAAATCGTAGTACACTTCAATATCCGGCAGGTAATAGTATCGTACTCCATCAGAATAAGGCGGAGCCCATGACGGATTAGAATATTGTACGCCGGCAGCTATATAAGAAGGCGTACTGCAACCACCTGATAAAATGGCTGACATGGCAACAAGAGTCAATTTTTTTAAGTATTTCATGTCATTTTTTTTAAGATTCTTTACTACATCTTTCTGTATTGTATTTGATTCCCCCGGTCCGCAATCAGTACCTTTTATAGCTGCAAATTATATTTCAGACGTTTCAAAAAAAATGACCTCTGGCAAAGCCCATAATGATGGACCTCATCGTTCTGCAGAAAGCCGTATTTGATTATCATCAGGATTATGGCTAACTGTTGTCATAGCTATCGGTAATACAGAATAATAACTTTGAATAGTACTCACTCCGAAAGTGGTTTTATGATGCACGCATTGCCATTCAATCAACATTTGGCCGGATGCGGGCAGGGTTTGAAAAATATTGATTACTATTTCAAAGCGAATTATATGGAAACACTAACAGATAAGGATGCGTTGACCGTCATTCAGGAAAGGAAAAGTGTGCGCAATTATACAGGTGAGCCGGCGGGTAAAGAAGCAATAGATAAATTGCTTCGGGCGGCAATGGCGGCTCCTTCTGCGGTTCATATGATGCCCTGGAAATTTATAGTGGTAACGGATATAAAAAAGTTAGAAAAATTAGCTGGCGGTTTGCCATTTGCAAAGATGCTGGTCAAGGCGGGAACAGGTATTGTGGTATGCGCAGTTGCGACCGAAGCGGCAGGAAGTAGCGAAGAATTTGCGATACTCGATTGTACCTGCGCCAGTGAAAATATTTTATTGGCTGCGGAAGCATTGGGTTTAGGCGCCGTGTGGACGGCGGTTTATCCCAATAAAGAACTGATGGATTTTGTAAGAAAGGAATTGGATATTCCTCAGCACGTAATTCCGTTGAATCTCATTCCGGTTGGTCACCCTACGGGAGATGAAAAAGCACTGGATAAGTTTGATGCAAAAAATATTCGCTGGCAAAAATGGGGAGGTGATTTTTAATTAAAAAATTAACCATTGTTCATAGAAGTAAATGATACTACATCGCTCCGTCAGATACAGGAAGTCTTTTCTGACTTTTACCCTTACCTGAAACTGGCGTTTTATGGAAAGGGCCATAAAAAATACCAGGCATCAAATGAAGCCGGGGAAATAGAACCGAATACGCTCATCGGAGAAATAAAGGCAACGCATGTGTCAGGTGTAATTGAAATGCTGCCCTTATATAAAGTGGCTGACGTGGAAAAAGAATTTCAGCAACGTTTTGGTCTGTCTGTGCAGGTGCTTCGCAAAGAAAAAAAAGGCTGGGAGCAAACAACTGGTATGGATGATTTTACTTTAAAAGAACTGAACGAACTGGGACGTAATTCATCCGACGAATTTATAATGAATGAAGATGTACGGGATGACTTGGAATTTTAGGGAAATATATTAAGCTGACCAACCGGAACGATCTGGCGCCAGCAGACAATTTAAAATGAAAAACAATGGCAACAAGTATTGCAGAGCACTACACAGATGAACTGGTTGACTGGGCACGCCTGATTGCTTTTTATGATCAGGAGGCAACAGAATTTGAAACTAAACTGGAAGAGGTGATCCAGCGAAACTCTATCCCCAACATTGCCGCAAAAGTAGAAGAACAACAGGATAAGTTGAACATAGTATGGAAGAAGTTTAAAGGGCTGAGGAGACAAATACAAAAGCAGGTAGCTGCACTTAAAACTGACAGCACCTTCATTGATAATACCCGCATAAATACTGAGACAGCAAATAAGCAGAACGAACTACGCCTCTACATGCAACAAGCGGAAAGGGAATATATCGATGCTAAGTATTCCTGCTCTGGATTTTTATCGGCAACATTAAAAAAATATTGAGAGATATGCAACGCAGTTGGCAGCTGAAATGATATGAAATACAGGTGTTAAAACTGCCGTTGCGGAAGTGGAACGGATGACGAAAACGTGATTCCATCATCAGGATGCAATAGCAATTACCGGCTGATGGCCGGTAACGCATGAATACAGGAATAATAAAAGGTGGGCAATAACGCAGAGGCAGAAATACAGCCGGAGATTGACTTTGCGGAAGCAGCTACATGGGAACAGGCCAATGATCTTACAAAATATGTATACAGTGAAAGTGAAACATGAGACAGTTCATTTATGGACATGCCCGAAATGTAAGCGGCAATTTGAACGTAAAGGACAAATGCATTCCTGCAGGCTTTATGCTTTAGAAATGCATTTTGAAGGAAAACCTGCCGGAAAGTTGTTGTATGAAAAATTTAAGCGGGCGGTTAAGAAACAGGTAGGGGCTTTTAAAACAGAATCGCTGGAATGCTGTATTCATTTTGTGAGCACGTTCACTTTTGCAGCGGTAAAAATTGATAAAGACAGGATACGGGTAGATTTTGCCCTGGACCGGAATATCAAAAGAAAACGGGTTAAACAATGTGTTCAAATATCGGCGCAGCGGTACTTATTGGTAATAGATATTGTGAGCGAGGATGATATTGATAATGAGTTAATGGAGTGGATACAGGAGGCGTATGATAAAAAGCATGACAAGCACACCCTTGCCTGAAATTTGTCAAATTTAAAATGATAAGTATGGAAACAGAAACCTATTGCCAGAGTTGCAGTATGCCGTTGGATAATCCGGATCTGCAGGGCACAGAAAAAGATGGCAGTAAAAGTAATGAGTATTGTAAATACTGCTATCAGCAGGGTGCATTCATCAATCCCAACATGACATTGAAAGACATGACATCACTGGTGATTACGCAGATGGAAAAAATGAATGTGGATTCAAAAATAATTGATATGGCGGTGAGCAGTTTGCCGAATTTAAAAAGATGGGCAGCCGGGCAACAGTAACCTTCTGCGAAGTGAATAGTAAATGATAAAGATGATATTGTTGATATGCATACTTTACCCGTAATGCCTGTTACCGTTGGTTTTTTAGTGACTTGGATCCATTACCAGAACGGCAGCCCCGTGAATTTTTCCATTCCTGAGATCATTCAATGCTTCGTTTGCAAGATGTAAAGGATATGCCTGAGTTTCAGTTTGTATTGGTACCTGTGCAGCCATTTTCAAAAAATTGTCTCCATCGCTGCGGGTAAGGTTTGCTACTGACCGGATCACTCTTTCTTCCCACAACAGCCTGTATGGGAACGATGGAATATCACTCATGTGAATGCCGCCACATACTACAACACCACCTTTGTCTACAGCAAGCAACGCCTTTGGAACCAGGTTTCCTGCCGGAGCAAAAATAATTGCCGCATCCAGCTTTTCGGGAGGAGATTGTTCAGAATCGCCTGCCCATACGGCACCCAATTTTAATGCAAATTTTTGTGCATCCATATCGCCTTCCCGGGTAAAAGCAAACACTTGCTTGTGCTGGTATTTTGCCAATTGAACCAGGATGTGTGCTGCGGCTCCAAAACCGTAAATGCCAATCTTAGTGGCATGTTCGCCAATCATCGTATACGATCGGTAACCAATTAGCCCTGCGCACATCAGCGGCGCACCTGATGCGTTGGCGTACTGTGGTGACAGAGGGAAACAAAACCGTTCATCGGCTACAGTAAACCCGGCATAACCTCCATTGATGGTGTAACCTGTAAACAATGCTTTTTCGCAGAGGTTTTCCTGGCCATTGCGGCAATACTTACATGTTCCGCAGGTATAACCCAGCCATGGAATGCCAATTATTGCTCCATTTTGTGTACGGGTTACTTCTTTACCCGTTTTTACAACCGTTGCAATTATTTCATGTCCGGGAATCAGGGGGAGCTTTGGAGCTGTAAGTTCACCATCAACTATATGCAGATCCGTCCGGCAAACTCCGCAGGCGATTACTTTTGCCAGCACTTGTCTGGCAGAGGGCTGGGGGACAGGAAGTGTTCGCATGACCAAAGGCTGGCCGGTTCTTTCCAATACCATGCTCTGCATTGTTTCAGGTATTACTATTTTGTCAACGCTGTGAGGCATGTCGTAAAAGTTTTTAGCCGGTGGGCCCAATAAAAATCTGACACTGCATGTGTTCAGGCGTACCTTAGTCTTTTACAAATTTACCAACCAACATTTCATTTTCGTGTCGTACGTGCAGTACATATATTCCTTTGGACAAACGAATGGTGGGTACATCTGTAATGAGATTGGTGATGGTAATTTTTAGTATTTCCCTACCTTCGGTATTTATAATATCCATGCGTCCGTTAATGTAGGGAGTTTTAACATGCAGCATATTTTTTGCCGGGTTGGGCCAGATAAACAATTTGCCGGTTTCACTGAACTGCACCCAGTTTACCCATGAATATAAAAGCTTGCCTTTGCCGCCCACCTGCCGGATACGATAGTAAATCAAACCTTCTCCCGGTTGCTCATCTGTGCTTGAATAGCGGTGCGATGGTTGCACCGGTACAGACGCAATTTTTTTCCAGGTGCTGTTGTCCCTGCTTCTTTCCAATTCAAAAGGAAGCGAATCCATTCCGGGCGGCACGCTCCATTGAGTAAGCACGGTATGATTGGCCGTTGGCAAAACATCAAATAAAAAAGGTGGCTTGGTTTGCGAGTCGGCCTTACCGGGGCTGAATAATAAAAAAACAAAACTTACAACCATGATAATTTTAAAGCGCAACATAAGTAGTGATTTTGATAGCTAAGATAACACTGTAGTGATTGCTGGAAAATGATTACGGGCAATAGAATGAATGATCCATATTATCTTCAGTGGCGGACGTTTTAAAAAGCCGTTCAAGATTTTATCACACAGAAAAACTTGTCAGTTGCAGCTTGACAACTACCGGTAATTTTTCATAGTTTAATGAAGTGCGTTTCCAGGTAAGGCAGTACAATTAAATAGCAAAACACAAAAGGTGCTGAGCCCAGTAATGAATCAAAGCGGTCAAGCATACCGCCGTGGCCTGGTAAAATGGTGCCGGAATCTTTAAGGTGCAGACTTCTTTTCATAAGTGATTTTATAAGATCACCAAAGGTGCCTGTCACAATAATTATAACAGCCATCATTATCCAGCCCGAAAGACTGATAGTTTTAAAAAAATGTGCAGCAATGCACGCCACCAGCAAGGCCGAGGCAGTTCCTCCAAAGCTGCCTTCCCATGTTTTTCCGGGTGAAATGCGTTCAAATAAATGATGCCTGCCAAAATATTTTCCGGCAAAGTAAGCGCCGGTATCGCTTGCCCATAGCAGAAAAAAGTATCCAAGAGCAATTGGAGATTGATATTGCCCCAAGGGTAAACATGTAACTGCGGTAAAAAAACAAAGGGGAACAGTGATGCAAATAATGCCAAGAAAAGTAAAGGCGATATTGTGGAAAGGATTTTCAGCCTTTAAAAAAAGTTCTGCAATAAAAACGCCAAACGCAACGGGGATATTTATCAACAGCACCGTCTGATTACTTTTTCCAGTGATAAACAAGGCTGAAGTAACCAGCATGCAAACTGATAAAACAATACCCTGAATTTTTCCCGGGATAACTGCTGAAGAATGAAATAAGCAATAGAACTCCAGTAAACCAAGCAGGTTGATTACCATTATTAATAAAATAAAAGTGGCAAAGCTTAAACTTATTGCAACCATAATAATTGCAGCCAAGGCTATTCCAGTGATCGTTCGTTTTATTAAATTATCCGAAGCCATGGTTAACATGTTTAACTGTTTTATGCTGCAAGAAATAAGGTCATTGAAAACCACTTAACAGTATCAGAAAGCTACAAAGGGTGGGTTTCTGAGATCTGGTTTATTATACATAAGCTCTGATTTTAAATTGGTATGATACACACCGCGATTACAGGCATTTAGAATGGCATGGGCTGCAGCCGTATCCCATTCCATCGTTGTACCCCATCTCGGATAAATGTCCGCCCGGTTTTCAAGCAGCAGCATAAACTTAAGGGAGCTGCCCATTGATGTAACCGTAGCGTTTGTAAACCTGTTTATAAAAGTTGTTGTTTCGGGCGACTGGTGCGATCTGGATGCTACTATTGCCAGGTGTTCAATATGCAGCAGATCATTGTATTGTCTCCTGTTTTGTAATGCTGAAAATTGAGTCAGCTTACCTTTTTCATTTTTATAAGCACCGGTTTCTTTTGAACCAACATACAGCGTCTCAGAACAGGGCCCATAAATAACACCTCCTGACGGCGAATTTTTGTGCATCAATGCAATGTTAACCGTAAACTCGTCATTTTTACTGATGAACTCTTTAGTTCCGTCCAGCGGGTCTGTCAGCCAGAAATATTCCCATAACTTTCGTTCGCTGTACACAATGTTCTTTCCTTCTTCCGAAAGAACAGGCAATCCTGTTTTGTTCAGATGATCCAGGATAATACTGTGAGCACACCGATCTGCTTTTGTCAGCGGAGAATGATCGCTTTTAATGCTGGCAGAAAAATCTCCGGACCGGTATACTTCCATAATAGCTTTGCCAGCTTCAACTGCTGAGCTTTTTGCTATTTCCAATAAATGCGGGACATCAGCCATTTTTGCTTCCTCTTTTTTAACACGTTTAAATTGAGATGGCTCCATGTGAAAGGCCCATTATTGCCTAGCGAAAATGGTTTCTTTCTTCCTTGTACCGGTGCAACTGATGTTCCAAATCCTCCATCACTTTGTGGAGCGCTATTTCGAATGTTTCTGCTTTATCATTTGCAAATAATGTTTTTTGTGGAACAGCCACTTGTGCCTCAACATGAAAATATTTTTTACGATCATCGTTTTCTTTCCTCAATACTACAAGGCTGTTCGTAATACGGCTGTATATATTTTTCAGGTCGTTGAATTTTGATTGTATCAGTGATTCTAAATTGGCACCTGTTTGTAAGCCGGGAGATTCTATAGTGAGTTCCATAATCAGTATGTTTTAAAGATTAAAATTAAAAGAGTAATCAGGCTGGTTGCATGACCCGGATCATCTTTTTTGCTGATTGAAGGCAGCCTGCATGGGGGCTGAAAGTGAAATTGCCTTCGGTGATTTTCCTTTTTGCTTAATTGAAGAAATAGTAAGGAGTGTTCAATAAAAATAACGAAAGCAAAACCTGTAGTACTGATTGGAATCAATCCCTTTACCATGCTTCGTCATTCATTTTTGCGCCGCATTTTGCTAACCTTGCTGATGATGAATGATAAGCTGATTATCGGGCTTGCAGGCGACGTAATGATTGGCAGAAGCGTTGATCCCGTAATTTCAACGGAAGGATATTCATATGTTTGGGGAAATATGCTTCCCCTGCTCCGCGGTACAGACCTTAACATTATTAACCTGGAAACAACACTGACCAGCAGCGAAAAAAAAGTTTCAAAAGTTTTTAATTTTAAAGCGGCGCCTGACAAAGTAAAATCTTTAACAGAAGCCCATATTACTTTTGCCAACCTGGCTAATAACCACATACTTGATTATTCAGAAGAAGGCCTCAAAGAAACTTTACAAGTATTACACAATGCGGATATACAGTATACTGGTGCAGGAATGAACCAGCAGGAAGCGGAAAGGCCCTGCTTCCTTACAAAAAATAATTTGCGGTTAGGATTACTTGGCTATACCGATAATGAGCCGGGTTGGAGTGCCGGCGTTAGTAAAAGCGGTATCAATTACATCAACATATCAGCAAAAAAATACCGGCAAAAAGTGCTGGAAGCGATTGTACGGGTAAGAATGGAAACGGATATTGTTGTTGTCAGTATGCATTGGGGACCCAATATGCGGCAGGAACCTTCGGATGAGTTTATTGCCTTTGCACATGACATGGTTGAAATGGGAGCAGACATTATCCACGGGCATAGTGCTCATATTTTCCAGGGAGTAGAAGTATATCATAACAAACTGGTGTTGTATGATACCGGGGATTTTGTAGATGATTATGTAGCAGATCCAATATTGAAGAACAATCTTTCTTTTCTTTTCAGGATAGAAATGACCGGGGAAGGAATTGAAAAATTGACGCTGACGCCTGCATTGATAGGCAATTACCAGGTAAACCAGGCAACAGGAAAAAACTATGAATGGAGCATAAAGCGGATGCAGCAATTATCAGTTCGATTCGGAACAACGGTGAGCGATACAGGGGAAGTGATGGTTAAAAGCGGAAGACTTTGAACGGTTACAAACAATGTCTATAGCCAAATGAAAACCAAATTAATACCGCTATAGCCAAATTAAAATATGCGGAAAATTTAATTTATTTTAAAAATGAAATGTTATGTTCTACGATAGAAAAGATGCAGCGCTGCAATTGGCAAAAGCGCTGGAGAAATACAAAGATCAACAGGCTGTTGTGCTGGGCATACCAAGGGGAGGAGCTGTAACAGGGTATTATGTGGCGCTGCATTTAAATGCAGTATTTTCTTTACTGGTATCAAGAAAGCTGGGTCATCCGAATAACCCGGAGTATGCCGTTGGCGCAATTGCCGAAGATGGAACGATACACTTAAATGATACAGTGGTACGGGAGGTATCGCAGGAAGAGATTGATACAGCTGTAGCTCAACAGAAAAAGGAAATTGAGCGGCGTATTAATGTGTTGCGACAAGGGCAGCCGTTGCCGGAAATTAAAAACAGGATTGTATTGATTGTTGATGACGGGATAGCTACCGGCGCCACTATTTTCGCAGCCATTAAAATGTGTAAAAAAAAGGAAGCCGCTAAAATAGTTGTGGCAGCGCCGGTTTCGGGTAATGCTATTTTAAGGCAATTAAGGAAAGAAGCAGATGAAGTAGTAATATTGGAAACACCAGCTTTTTATCATGCGGTTTCGCAGGCCTATGAATCATTTGGGCAAGTAACGGATGATGAAGCGCTGGGATTGCTGGAAAAATGGCAAAAGCAGCAAAATAATCCCAGGAGCGAATCCCATGTGCCCAATAGGAAATAATATACTTATACAGGCAATTGCTGATGGTAGCGTTCCGCCAGTTGAAGATACACACGGGCCTTGGTCAGCCATTTTGGGTCATCTTTATAACGGGGCTCCTCAATGTGTCTCGCAACAAGATAAGCCCGCAGACAGGCTGCTTTTATTTTGAAAAAATTGATCAGGGGTAAAGGAATAATATCGTTACTTTTTTTACGGTAAACATCAATAAACACGTGGCCGATGTGGCTGTTACCCAACATTTCGCATTCCACGGAAAGCAGAGATAACTCCTGGGCGGGATCCATAATACGAAGCTCCCTGCTAAATTCAAGCCTGTCTATAAAGGCAACCTGCGGCCCCAGGCAAATATGTTCCGGACGCAGGTCGCCGTGCGCATCAATAATTTTGCCGGCGGCAATTCTTTGTTCGAATAAGTCTTGGCGAGCGGCAATAAATGCTCTTTGCCCAGCTGTTAATTCTTTTATTAAGAGGTGGGGTAATGCAAATAAGGGGGCCAGCAATTCATCATGGATAAAAAGTATTTCTGATTCCAGCTTACCGGCATATCCGGTAAGCGTAACCGGAACAGGAAGGGATGTTATATAAAACCCAGCAAGAAGGGTAGCTGCCTCGTGCAATTGCGTGTCATCAATGCAATCGTGTTCAATGGCATAGCCTAGCATATTTCTTTCGGGAATACGTTTCATTTTTACCAGCCAATCTTTAATTTCACCTTTGCCTTCCAACTGTAATTTGCCTTCTTTATTAATAACAAGCGGAACTACGCCAATATAAATATCTTCAGCCAGTTTTTTATTAATGCGTACTTCTTCAAGACTGTTTGTAAACCTTGATTCCAGCGTACGGTGATCAAACAAACGATAGCTAACCGGCTTTTTCATTTTATACACAAGATCACCTGCCAGAAAAACCCAGGACATATGTGTTTCTATTGATTTGACTGAGCTTACGCTATACGGGTAGCTGGAGGGTTGCAGTAAAAAAGCAATCTTTTCTTCCGTTGTAATTGATGCTGTTGTATCAGCTTCTTTATACATCTTGATAAACATGGTTTAATCTTCCAGTAGTTCAACAATAGAGCCACCTTCATAAAGTCTTTTAATGGCTTCAGCAAACAGTGGTGCTGCATTTAATGTTGTCACTTTCTCTATTACTCTTGTATGCTCCAGCCTGAAGGGAGGGATGGTATTGGTGGTAATGATCTGCTGTAAAGCTTCTTCCCCAAGGGTATCATCGGTGTTGCCGGTAAACATACCATGGGTAGCCAACGCCACAACTTTTTTAGCACCTGACTTTTTACATGCGGCGGCGGCCCTGGCAATGGTGCCACCTGTGCTAATCAAATCATCCACAATGACAACAATTTTATCTTTTACATCGCCGGCAATCCGTTCTCCCCATACCATACCGCTGCTGCGGTATTTTTCCATCAATACCATTGGCAATTCCCGTTTCAATTGCTTTTCCAGTGTTTGCAGTAATTGTTCCGCCCGCTTAACACCCCCAAAATCCGGCGACATGATTACCGCTTCTTCGTTTGTCAAAAAGGGGGTCAAATGATCCGCAAATAATTTTCTCGCTTCCAGGTTTTCTGTTGGTATAGTAAAAGCATTTTGAAAAGCCTGCAGGTTGTGCACATCCATTGTTACAACCGCATCAGCGCCGCAGGCTTCCAGTACACGGGCTACATATCGGGTAGTCACCGGATCCCGTGCTTTTGTTTTACGGTCTTTGCGGGCATAACATAAAAATGGAATGATTGCCGTAACCTTTTTTGCAGCGGCGTCTTTAAGTGCTCCAATAAAAAACAGCAGCCGGCAAAGTTTATCGTTTACACTTTGCACGGGATCGCTGTACAGAGAATGAAGTACAAAAACTTCCTGGTTGCGTACATTTTCCAGCGGCCTGCTTTTATGTTCGCCGTCTTCAAATTCCCTTTCTTCATGGGCGCTCAGTTGCACGCCAAGTTGTTTGGCAACCAATTCACCAAAAGTGGCCGAACGGTTCAATGCGAATAATTTCATTCGGGATCAATTTTAAAATTTCTATTATCGTTAAGAAATGAAAAACAGCATCACAACAATGTTTAAAAGGAAATAAATAGCCACGGTCAAAATGCATTTCTTCTGCTATTCCCATATAGGTCTCAACACCCTTGGTCTCTCCAATTATAATCACACCTACGTTACCTGACTTCCGCATAACCCCGGCAATTAGTTTTCCTGTCCGATCAACTTTACTATAACATAGATGTATTGAGGAACTAAAAAAGCTGCCCCTCCCACTACATGATTAAGACAGCTTATTGAAATTGAAGTTGAACTATCAATTGCAGCGTATGAATACCGTCGGTTTCTTAAACTGCGTAATCATATTCAGGAACTTTTATGTCCAGTTTGTTTTCAATACTCAATACACCTGGTGCAGACCATGCAGCATTTGCTGCCTCTTCCTTTTCTGCGAATGAGCGAACAGTTCCACGCAGGGTAATTTTACTTCCATCAACATCAACAACTATTTTTTCGGCATCAACAGTGGCGCTGCGAATGAAGGCAGAACTAATTTTTTGCTTAATTTCCGTAGGGGTAACTTTTGGTTTTACTGTTATTAAATTAATTACACCACGCACCCCGGTCATATTTTCAATGGCTGATTTTGCATTTGTGCGTTGATACTCCCACTCAGTTTCGCCCTCAAGCCTTACAACGCCATTCTCTACTTTAATTTTAATTTTTTCTTCCTGTACTGCTGAATGCCATTTTAACGCGTTCACAACAGCCTCTGCGATTTCCGTATCCGTTTTACTAAAACTGGGAGAAATGCCTACCTGAATTTCCTCCGCCACTGCCTTTACGCCGGACACTCTTTTGGCGGCTTTCTCTGCTGCTAATTTCTTTGGATAAGTATCAACTGTTCCAGAAAGTGTTACTATGCCATTTTTAACCGCTACTCCAATTTCACTGGAATTTAAAAAGGGCTCCCATTTAAGTTCATCCATCACATCCTTTTGAATTTGGTTATCACTTTTCATAATTTAAACATTTAGAAGTTTGTAAATATTTTTACATCAGGGATCAAAAATATTCTTGATTATGGGCGCTTGCAATGATGGTTATCAATTGTTTTCCTGACTGTAATTATTGCTGACTTACATTGGCTACATTACCCGGCATGACTATAATTTATTTAAAACAATTTATCCAACTCTTCCACCTTATTCACAGAAAATATTGCACTTGCATCGCCGAACAGATTTTTTAAGAAGATGCTGCTACAGGAAATAATTCAGATGTCATAACGGCGATAGTTTGTTCCCGGCATTTAGAGCAGTTGGTTTGATAACAAAAAAAATAATGAGCAATGAAAAAATTCAACGTTTGTGTGAGCACATATTTTCTTTTTGATTTGGATTAGTGTAACTAAATAATATTTCTGCCGGCTGAATAATTGACATCGATAAAATTGCTGATTTTTTTATTGCAGGTTATGGCGATATTAATCATTCCTTCCTGATATATCGGCTAAAATAGAAAAAGGCTTTTCAAATATTTGATTAACAAAAAGAATCTTGCGTATCGTAGTAAAAAATATGCATCTTGAATTGCGGGGCTCTGTAAAGCAGGCTGTAACTTGAAAAATCTACTATTTCGTATCAGAGGATAGCTGTTTTATTGCCCATTTTTTTGCACGGTTTATGGCAATAGCAATGGCAAGTCCTTCATCCATATTTTTTTCTGTGAGCAAAACATTGGCAATTTCAATAGCCTTGTATTTGACTGGCCCAGGTAAATTTTTCATCGAAACCGGGTAATTGTATTTTGTCCACGGCATGGGAATTAATTTAGCAGTGTTCAATTTTATAACCGATTAATCTCAATATTCATACCCGGTAAAACAGATACAGCAATGCAGTCAATTTTACTAGCTTATCATTTTGCTTCAGTATTTACCTGTAACAATACTGCCATTTATTGAGTTTGTTGTTTATTCTTTAAAACGGGCTTGTTACGAAATAAGTAAAATTAAAAATGTTACTTATTTAACTGGCAGCTTACTGAATTTAATAATTCAATACCCCTGAATGGTTTTGTTATATATGCATCGGCACCAAACTCTAAACCCTTTTTTATATCATCATTGTTTGCTTTTGCCGTTAAAAAAATAAAGGGAATATGTTTTATTGATATGTTTGCTTGAATGGCCTTCAACACTTCGTATCCATCAAGTGCAGGCATTACGATATCACACAAAATAAGATCAGGAGAATATTTTATTGCTTTCTCCAGCCCCACCTTTCCATTCTCTGCTGATATAACATTGTAGCCAGCCAACGCTAGTATTTCTACTATATTGCTGCGTACATCGTTATTGTCTTCTATCAGCAGGATCGATTTCATATTGCTATATTAATATCATTAAGGTTCTTCATTTATGATGTCAGTCTTTATGATATCAGTCTTTATGACATCACAGGAAGTAGCGGCTTATACTTTCAATTAGTCTTTTTTCACCCACTCTTTATTTTGAACTTCAGCCTGCATCATTTTTATTTTTGGCTTAAAATGATCCTGGGCAAAAGTAAGCTCAACGGGTAAAAATACTTCTTAGCGTTAGCTTTTTTAATATTACCGGTCATTTGTACATATGATTACGGGCAGCCCTGAAGGTTGCACGAATATTTTTCGAAGGTGGCTCAGTTTTTTTCAGCATTAAGCAGCGGAGGATTTTGACCGGCGATCTCACTGAAATAAGTACAACTAAAAGTAAATTTCAATCAGGACATATTTCTCTCCTGTATGCCGGAGATGTATAATACAATCTTGAAAGTGAATCTGTTCTTTCTTCATTTGAATGCTGACCAGTAAAAAAATAAGAAAAATACTTTAATAACAGAATCTGCAACCTTCGCGCTGCAAGTAGAAAATTTGCCCTGGTTGCTAAAATATAAAGCTGCCGCTAACAACTATGATAAACCGCCAGCTCCGCCAGTTTTTGTACGCATACAGAGCAAAGAGACTATTTTTTTAATTAGCTTAACTTGCAATACTTATTTCAATAACATAGTGGCAGATCATAGCAGCCTGCTTCAATTATGCATTTGATTTAAAATGAACCAGTAATTTAAACTGCTGAGATTTGGACGCAACTTTTTAATTAATTAAGAAAATAATGAAGCGTATACTTCACCCTTGTTATATTTTTTTGCTTGCTTTTTTTTTCAGGCTGGATGCTGTTGCCAGCCCGGACGACCCGTTTTTCATTCAGCACTATGATAACCGAAATGGCCTTTCCAACAGTTCGATCAATTACATTTTTAAAGATGCCGGCAATTTGTTGTGGGTGGCTACATGGGATGGACTTAACATGTACGATGGAAATGTTTTTCACGTATTCAACTACAGCAAGGAAAATGATTTCAAAAGTATTGGCAGCAATGTTATTCAACAGGTAACGGAAGATAAAAGAGGCAATATCTGGATAACCACCATTGAAGGCATATCGAGGTATGAAAAAAAGACGGGCAAATTCTATAATTATTTTTACAATCAATATCAACGCAGCAGGGTTAGCGAACAGGAATATGTACTGGCGATCGATACGGCTGGCAAAGTTTTTTCCCTCAATCAGAAAGCCGGGCTCAGCTCTTACGATGAAGTGGCTGATACTTTCCGGCTTTGCAATATACCAAGGCAACAGGCTGTTATTACGAAAATAGCTTTTGATGAAGCCAACCGCTTGTGGTTACTAAATGCAAAAGGTGAGCTGGATGTGTATGCATTAAACGGAAGGCAGTTTAAAAGTGTACGCACTTACCGGGATCAAAAAGGTATCAGTAATTTTTTCAATGTAAATCACCAGTTTTTTTTTAGCAACGGTGCCGACCAATTATTCAGCATTCATAACGGCACCTTAAATCAAAAACGAGTGATGCAGTTGAAGCATACACTTACTGCTGTTATTTTTTATAAAGAACATTACCTGCTTGCCTGGGCTTCCAAAGGCTATGACGTGTACGATGCCAATTTTCAATCTTCCTCTTTTTTACAGGAAGAAATGCGGCAGATGCAGGATATCAAGGTAACATCCTGGGCCTTGGGCAGTGAAGATATTTTATGGTATGGTACGGATGGCAACGGCATCATAAAAGTTTATCCAAAAACAAAATCATTTGGTACGGTTTCTACTTCGGATAACGGGATGCCTTACAATAAATCGGTAAGGGCATTTTGTGAAGCCAATGGAAATTTATGGGTGGGAACAAAAGGCAGTGGCATCATCAGTATTGAAAATTTTTGGTCTGATACGACTGCATCATTCCATAAGAGACATTTTTTGTCAGCTTCCGAGCTGGATAATAATGCTGTGTATGTTTTAAAAAAGGGAAATGATGAACTGATCTATATAGGCACTGATGGAAAAGGTGTCGGGGTATACGATCTTAAAACAAAACAATTTACCAAATGGGCGTCCATCGCCGGGCATGACCTGTATCCTGAATTTGGTTCGGTATATGCGATAAAGCAGGATGCAGATCATTCATTATGGCTTGGCACCAGTGGTTATGGTTTGATACACCTGAAGATAACCAGGGATAAAGCCGGTAAATTATCAGTGGCTTTCCAGGAACGGTTCACGTACAACAATAATAATTCCGGCCCTGCTAATGATATTATCTATGCATTGGCGGATGCAGATGACAATCATTTGTGGATAGGCTGCAGATATGGCGGCTTGAGTTTAATGGATAAAACCACGAAGGTATTCAGCACTTTTAAGGCATTTACCTATGAAGGAAGCCTGTCTAACAATGATGTGTTATCCTTGTTTAAAGATAGCCGCAACAGGATATGGATCGGCACCAGTTACGGATTGAACTGGATCAATAATGCAGACGCAAATAAAGAAGAACCTGTATTTCAAAAATTAACAACTGCCGAAGGTTTACCCAATAACACCATTCACGCAATTGAAGAGGATGGTACCGGTCACATATGGGTAAGTACCAATAAGGGCCTGGCAAAAGTGAACCAGGCAGATCAGCAGATTTCTTATTACCAGCAACTGGATGGCTTGCAGAGCAACGAGTTTTGTGATGGGGCAGTGTGGAAAGACAATGCCGGCAATATTTTTTTTGGAGGCACTTATGGCTTCAATCATTTTCTTCCCCAAAACATTCGTAAATCAGTTTGGCAACCTAATCTGCTGCTATCAGGTATTTCTATCGGTGGAAAAGCGGTTAGTGAAAATGGCTTTGCGGTGATGGAAGATTCAGCCAACAAGCCACTTGATTTTACGGTGAGCAGGAGGGATAACTTTTTTGAACTCGATATTAAGGCGGTAAGTTTTTTAAATGCAGAAAAATGTGAGTATGCCTATTACCTGGAAAGCTATGATAAAATATGGCATTATGCAGGCACCAATGGAAAAATTGTGTACAGCAATATGTTGCCAGGCAACTATACCCTAAAAATAAAATGGAGCAATGGAGAAGGTTTATGGTCAAAAGAAATAGCATTGATGTCGCTGGAAGTGAAACAGTATTTTTGGTTGACCGCCTGGGCTTATTTAGCTTATGCAGCACTGTTATCAGCCATCATATTTGTTTTTTACCGGTACCGTAAAAATAAACTGGAGATAAAACATCAACTGGCGGTGGAGCATGTGCTCCGTGAAAAGGAAGAAGAGATTCACCAGAACCGTCTTGGGTTTTTCACCAATATTGCTCATGAACTTCAAACACCGCTTACACTGATCATGGGAAGCTCAGAACGTTTTTTGCATAAAACAACTACCGATAAAGATCAGAAGGAAAAGCCCTATTTTTTATCATTGATTCATCAGCAGGCATCAAGGCTTACTTACCTCGTTCACCAGTTACTGGAATTCAGGAAAGTGGAAGCCGGATTTTTTAAGAACCAGTTTAGTCACCTGAATATTTCAGAATTATTGCTGAACCTTGGCGAACCTTTTATTCCATTGAGTGAACAAAATAAAATGGAATATGAAATTAATATTGCGCCGGGAATGACGGGGTTGGCAGATAAGGATAAGATCGAGAAAATTATTTTCAATTTATTATCCAATGCGTTTAAACATTCAGAAAAAAATGAACAGGTGATATTTTCTGCCAGGGAAAATGACAATCAAGAACTGGAAATAATAGTGGTCAATTCCGGAACACAATTACCAGCAGGAAAGCTTGACCAATTGTTTGAACAATTTTATGTGGTCAATCCCAATGCTGCTGCAGATACCGGAAAATTTGGAACAGGCATTGGCCTTGCGTTTACAAGGCAATTAGTCGCCATGCTTAATGGCCGTATCAGTGCCAGTAGTGAAAACGACAGGATAAGTTTTAAAGTTTGCCTGCCCATGGTAAAAGAAAAACCCGCAGACCTTCCTGCGGAAAATGCAACCACCGTCAGCGATCAGCCTTCCTATTTATACCGTACCATTACTGCTTATGCCGAAACCATGCAACCCATTTCAACGGCCGATAAAAACAAGCAGGCCATCATTGAAAACCTGCAGGATACAAAAAGAAAAAATATTCTTATTGTGGAAGATGATGCGGACATCCGTTTTTTATTAAATGATATTTTGAAAGATGAATACATTGTATATGAAGCGGCAGATGGGCGAAAAGCATTGGAGCTGATTGAAAAAGTAATGCCGGATATCGTGATCTGCGATGTCATGATGCCCAATATGAGTGGCCTTGAGTTATGCAATAAAATGAAGACTGCACCTGCCACCTGCCACGTACCTTTTATCATCTTATCATCCCGGGGCAGCGAAGATCACCATATGGAAGGGTATGAAGTGGGCGCTGATGCATACATCGCCAAGCCTTTTCAAACCGCCCATTTAAAATTGCGTATAAGGAAACTGCTGGAATACCGCCAAAAATTACTGGACCTTTTCAACAATGAGAAAGGCACTGACATGCTGGTAGAATCTGACTTAAATGCGGGGGACAAAGAGTTTCTGACCAAAATGGTAAAACTGATCGATGAAAACCTGGGTGAAACAGAGCTGAATGCCGTGTTTCTTGAAAAGGCTTTTAACATGAGTAAAATGCAATTGTACCGCAAATTGAAAACGCTGACCGGTATGACGCCGGGCGAATTTATAAAAAACATCCGCTTAAAAGAGGCTGCTCATTTACTGGCAACATCCCAGTTAAATGTAACAGAAATTTTCTACCGAACCGGTTTCAATAATCAGTCTTATTTCTTCAGGGAGTTCAGGAAGCGGTATAACTCTGCGCCAAATGAATACAGGGAGCAGCAATCAGTGAAGGGGTTGAATTAGAATGACTAATTCTGATTTTGGAGCTCAAGTGGATTTGCAATCAGTATTTGTAAAAGCCATATTATATTTTTGGTATTTATTCGGCAGAAAAAAGAAGGCGCGGGTATCTCGTGATTTTTTTAACCTTAGTAGAAAGGAAAATATCTAATTTCTATGACCTTATTACCTTATTTTGGTCCATACTTTCCGACAGGCTCAAGTGTCTTTTGATAGAATTTAATAAACGTTTCATACTCTTCCATAAAGCTTATTTTTCGGTGATGTTCTGATTGATTAAGTATGTATTTACATACCTTATCAACATCAGACTTAGATACTGAAAAGGCTGAGGAAGATTCCTGCCAGTCAAACGAACTGTCACATAGCTTATTCTGGTTAATAAATTTTTGAGAACTTTCTGCGACTATTGAAGCCAGTGTTTCCTCTGATAATTTGGGGGAACGGGAAACTAAAAAATGAACATGTTCAGGATTGGCGTATATGGCATATAATTGAGAATCATTATTGTTCACTATGCCAGTAATGTATTTTTCAATTCGTTCCCGGTGTTTTTCAGCAATAACCGGTAAGCGGTGCATAGTAGTGAAAATAAAATGTGTATATAAATTATTATACTCTATTTTCATTTTAGTCCGTAATAAGGTTAGAGTCTTTTTAAAATTTACTTTCTACTAAGGTTTAAAGACCGGATCAAATATTTGCCCCAATTATTTAAAATAGATTAATATGAAATTAATATTTTTTCTCTCACTTTAAAATAAAAATCAGAATGAAATTACTTTGCGATTTCTTTCCATCTTTCTTACCTTAAAAAAATCTTCAACGAAAAATCGCTGTTTTATAGCTAAAATGTAACCATAGTACAGTAAAATGTTAGCATAGTGCATAAGGGTGGCAGGCATTAAAGATAGTTTTGACTATCAATTGCTGCCTGTATGTTACAATATAAAAGCCAACCTACGTTTTTTTTACTTTGCCTGTCTGTATTAGTCATTCACTCCGTGGCCGTTTGTCAGCAACTGAGCCTGAAGGTTGCCGGTGATGAAACGGCAGGATACCATGTTGATATATACAATGAGGGACACCTGCTGGTTACCAATACAGAAGAATTTTCCTTGCAATTATTTAATAATGACCTCAGCACAACAGCCAATTTTCCTCAATGGAAAGGACAAAGCTGGAAGGGCACCGCAAAGCAAATCACTTTATCAAGAGATGCTTATATAAAAGAATTTGATGCCAATCTGTCTGTATCCGTAACCTACCAGGTGTTGAATGATACCATCGTAAAAAAGACGATTGACTTGATGCAGCCATCCATGCCCGGCATGTTATATATATTACAGCAAACAGCACGACCTGCAGAAACTCCCAAACGGTATACAACATTTGAGTACGATAGTTTCCCCGGCGGCTTTGTGCATGAAATGTTTCCTTCAGCTGGTTTTGTTACTCCGGATAATATGGTAGTTGGATTTTTAACAGATGCCGGGTATAAAAATCAGTACACCCGTAACACCCGCCGCAGGTTTAGCGGACGCGGGGGCGGATTTGTTGGCATGCGCCGCTTGCCGGATGTGAATTTATTTTCTGTTGCCAATTTAACCGAGCGGTCCGCCAATAATAATTATATCAGGCAAACATTTGGTGAACTGTACAATTTAGATGCGGGTTCAGCAACTATCTTAAAAGCGCCTGCAGCTTATCAAAAAGAAGGTAATGCCGAAGTACAGAATCAGGATGGACTTATTTCAATTACCGGTCATGCTGGCGGCAGGGCGGGCATAGAATTCATTGCACCTTTAAAAGACCAGCAAGTTTATACCATGTCATTTTCGTGCAAAGGCAATACGCCGTTGGCATTAAAACTTTTCAGGGTTAAGAACGGGGTAAAAACGATTGAACTGGAAGATGGCGTGAAGTACATAGATAATTTTCCGGCAGTAGAAAATGAATGGACCCTTTTTAAAGGAAGCATCCTGGTGCCCTATATTGAAAATGACAGCGTAGCCATGTTCATTGGTACACAATCAGGCAAAGAATGTACACTCCAAATCAAAGACCTTCAGTTTGCAGAACAGCAACCGCAAAGGGAACCTTATAATATTCTTCCGCTAGGAGAAAAAGTAACCAAGACCACTTACATTTTTGTTGAGCCATGGAAATCGCACCAGCAATTCATGATTGCTTCGCAATCACGGTTGGCTGAAGCCAAAGGTTTTAAAGGATCGCAGATGGAAAAAATGCTGTACGCCAATTTTAATATGCTTACCTGGATCACCGATGTAAATGATTTTACGCCGTTCAACGTACCGAACATGAACTATGCACCGGATATGTACAACAGGGATTCTTATTTTTCTACGGTAGCTTCTTACAATAAAGAATTAAATCTTTCCATCTGGGAGCAATGGGGTAAAACGCAAACAGTCAAAGGTGGTATTGGTACCATCATCACGCCATTGATGGGCTCGGTGGAAGCAAAAGACAATGAAGCCACCATTGAATGGCTGATATGGGCCATGATGAACAAACGCCGCTTCGGTGTTACGCTTCCGCAGGATAAAATAAAAAAAGCAGTTGATTATGTACTGAACGAATTTGACAGTACCGGCGATGGTATATGCCGGTCGCACTTTCCTTTAAGCCAGGTAGATGTGATTGATTACAACCCAAAAACAGACCGGCTGGGAGTGAACCAGGGTATGCTGGCGATTGCATTGAGAACAATTAAGGAGTTAGGTTTTAATGTAACAGAAACGCATATACAGAAAGCTGAAAAAGCATACCGGGATTTTTATGATGTAAAACGCAAACACATTTTGTTCGACCGCAATTTTCCTGATATCATTTCACTGACTGACCTGGAACCGGAATTCTTTTCGCTGTGGCTATTCAACAGGCCAATGCTGACAGATGAAATGGTCAAAAATCAATTGGACCTGATTCCTGTTTTAAATAAAGTAGCCAACTCTCCGCATCCTGAATTGGGGACCACGGCACCCATCTGTGTGCGGGTTACAAAAGATGCAAAAGGATTTGCGTATCTCAGCGGCGATTATCAACCCTTTGAAAAATTTGGTGAAGAAAACTATAGTGACGGAAAGAACGACGGTTTTTATTACAATGGTGGCAGCTGGTTCAGGGCTGAATATTGTGCCTATGTAGTTGGATTAAAACATGGCTGGAAAAAAGCTTTGCCGCTGATGGAAAACAGGGTATGGGCAGAAATTTACCTGAATCCCAAATGGCCGTTCAGTAAAGAATTTATACCAACAAAATGGACGACGACCGACAGCTGGTGGCCTTCTACCAAAGGCCTGTGTTGGAATGTATTTATCCTGATGGCGGATGAAGTGGCAGGATTACGTACACCGGTAATGGATCCTGATTATAAAAAATTAAAAGCAAAATAAATAACCACTGATATCTTAAATCATCAGCCACTATTCAACCCCAATTATTAACCACTAAAAAATTATCAGGCACACATGACAAATTAAAATACCAAAATGGCTGTTCAGCCAAAGCAGGTGAGCAGAGAAAAGACCCTGTAATGAATCAAAACGAAACTGCTGACACATGATCACATTCAAAGACTTTTATTTTTCAAATATTAAAACGATGCTGGTATGAAAAAAAATCTTAAGGACATTATTCGTTCCATTCCAAAACAATTGCGTACAGGATTAAAGCTTGCAATTTGCTTTACCTGTCTACAGTTTATCCATTCTGCATCCTTTGCACAGGCAAAAGATGTTACTGTTACGGGTAAAATAAACTCCACTGCAGGCGAAGCATTGGTGGGTGTAACAGTTAAAGTAAAAAACGCTGCTACTACTACAACAACAGATGGTGCCGGTAACTTCTCCATTACTGCGCCGGACAATGCAATATTGCAGATAAGTTATGTTGGATACAAAATGCAGGAAGTATCTGTGTCTGGCAGAACTGCATTGACGGTGAGCCTGGCAGCAGAGACCAATACGTTGGGTGATGTGGTTGTGGTTGGTTACAGCAGCCAGCGCAAAGGTAGTATCACAGGCGCTGTATCAACTGTAAACATGGCTGATGCAGATAAGCGCAGGGTGGCAGATGTGGCTCAGTTGTTACAGGGCCAGGTGGCTTGCGTAACGGTAACACAAAGCACCGGTGCTCCCGGCGATGGCATCAATATTACCATCCGTGGTGTAGGAACCATTGGCAGCAGCAGCGATCCGCTTTACATTGTGGATGGACAGCCGACTACCAGTATCTCCTTTATTAATCCTGCCGATATACAATCAATCACCGTATTGAAAGATGCCGCTGCAGCTGCAATTTATGGCGCCAGGGCTTCTGGTGGTGTAATCGTTCTTGTTACCAAGAGTGGTAAAAAGGGAAGATCAAATCTGGATATCAGTTATTACAATGGTATTCAAAAAGTAGCCAATCTTCCAACCATGCTCAATGCTACACAGTATATGAACAAGATGGAGGAAAGCTGGAACAATTCCGGTTATTCCGGAACAAATCCTTACACAGCAGATAAATCAAGACCAGACCTTGCTAACACCAACTGGCTGAAAGAATTGTTTGTATTGGGTAAATCACAAAACCTGCAGGTTTCTGCAAGTGGTGGTTCAGATAAAGTTCAATACCTGCTCTCCGGTGGCTATTACGGACAAAACGGAATTGTGATTTATGATAATGACCAGTTTAAACGTTTTAGTTTCAGGGCAAATGTAAATGCAAATATTACAGACCGTTTTACAATAGGTACCAACCTGCAGATTTCTAACAGCATACAGGATAAAATATCTTCCAGTGGTGATGCACCCGGAGTGATCCGTCATGCTTTTTTACGTCCGCCGGTAATTGGTGTGTTCAAAGATCCAACTGATCCTACTTACAGTGTTGCGGATCCTTACACAGACTTGCCTTTTTACTCAGCTAATGTAGCTGCAAATGGCGGTACCTGGAATGCCGGCGCAAATAAGTATGAGTTTGCTTCCAATCCACTTGCCATTGCTCATTTTACCAATGATAAACGCACCAATTTCAGAACCTTTGGTAACGTGTATGCTGAACTGGCTTTGTTGCAAAACAAAGAATTAAAGCTGAGAAGTAACCTGGGTGTTGATTTGAACATGCTGCACAATAAAGCATTTTATCAAAACTATGGTGACAATGATGGCGGAGGTTCTTCCATTGACCAGGGAACCGGGCGTCAAAACAGGCCCAGCAATTTAAGTGAGGAAAGAGGACAGGAAACAACCATCACCTGGACAAATACAGTAAGCTATAATAAAAAAATTGACAGGCATACGATCAGTGCTTTGGCGGGCAGTGAATTTATTACCAACTATGCTTCCGGTATCAGTGCATCAAGGGCAAGGTATGGTAATACAGATTCAGCATTCCAGTACATAGATTTCGGCGCTTTTCCACAGGATTTATGGAATGGCGGAAGCGCATCACAGTGGGCATTGTTCTCTTTATTTGGCTCTGTTAATTACAGTTACGATAATCGTTTTTTTGCAACTGCAAGTGCAAGATTGGATAAGTCAAGCCAGTTTGCTATCAATAATCAACAGGCGTTTTTCCCTTCTTTTTCTGCAGGCTGGAGAATATCCCAGGAAAAATTTCTGCAGGATGTAAGCTGGTTATCTGATCTTAAATTAAGAGCCAGCACTGGTAAATTAGGCAACCAGTCCGGGTTGAATAATTACAACTCTTTATCTATTTATAATTCGCAGGGTACATTACTTCGTTATGGTAACCCGGATTTGAAATGGGAAACTACCACACAGAATAATATCGGGATAGATGTTGGTTTGCTTAAGAACGCAATTAGTTTTTCTGCTGAGTACTTTCAAAAGAAAACCTCTGATCTGTTGCTTCCATTGGGACTACCAAGTGTAGTGGGTGATGTAAAACCAACCATCGTAAATGCAGGAGCAGTAACCAATAAAGGGTTTGAGTTTTCACTTGGCTACAGGAATAGCGGTCACAAATTCAGGTATGCTATTAATGCAAATCTTGCGACGGTAACAAACAACGTAGACAAGCTTGATCCAAATTTGCCCAACATCTATGGACAGGTTTCCAAGACAGAAGCCGGCCATCCACTGAATTCTTTTTATGGATTTAAAATGACAGGTATCTATCAAAGTCAAAAAGAAATAGATGATTACCTGACAGGTTCATCTCATGCTGATGTTCACCCGGGAGATATCAAATTCCAGGACATCAATGGCGATGGTATCATCAATGATGTTGACCGTGCTTACATTGGTAATCCAAATCCAAGATTGAGTTATGGTACTAATTTGTCAGCCAGTTATCTTGGCTTCGACCTGAGTGTTTTATTTCAGGGTGTAAGCGGTGTTGAAAAATACAATGACCTTAAAAAAATCATTGACTACGATACCCGTCCGTTTAACCACACCACTGCTACATTAGGTGCGTGGCATGGCGAAGGAACAAGCAACACCATACCCCGTTCCACCTTTACAGACAATGGCAGCAGCAAGGTATCCAGCATTTTTGTAGAAGACGCTTCTTACTTCAGGCTGAAGAATATTGAGCTTGGCTACACAGTAAACCTGGGCGGTAAAATAAAAACTGTTTTCCAGGATGTACGCCTGTTTGTATCTGCTCAAAACCTGTTTACCGTAACCAAGTACACAGGGTTGGATCCGGAAGCGTACAACATGTTTGACCAGGGCACTTACCCGCAATCAAAAGCATTTTTATTTGGTATCAATGTTAAATTATAATTCATACACTAAAAATCAACAACATGAAATCAATATATAAAATACTGGCTGCTCTTGTCATCTTCTGCACAGCTGGTTGTTCAAAAGAGTTACATAAAACGCCCATTGGAATAATAACAGAGGGGATACCGCCTACACATGAGTCGGTTATTTATTCTGTCACTTCTTCTTACCAACTTCTTTCCAGTACACTGAATATTATTGGCAACTGGGGCTGGGATGATGGTACGGTACTCCGCAATGATTTTATTATGCAGGATATTGCCTCCGGTGATATGCTGAAAAAATGGAACCCAGATGGTGACCAAGCCTGGATGGACCAGTTTGCTGATTTTAGTTTTACCTCCAGCAACAGCGGTGTAAAAGGCCAGTGGAGTTATGATTATGCAGGTATTGCAAGAACCAATCTGGCCATTAGTTATTTAACTGATGCAACCTTAACAGCAAGCCTTGGTATTGATGAAACGTTAAGGAAAAGTTTGTTGGGTCAGGTATATTTTTTAAGAGCTTTTTATTATTTCGACCTGGTGAATTTATATGGTGATGTGCCATTGTTAACAGCGCCGTTGAAAAATTTTGCTGATGCTTACAGCGTTGCAAAAAGAGAAACAAAAGCGAATGTGTACGTGCAAATAAGTAAAGACTTGGCTGATGCAAAGTCGTTATTGCCAGATGGTAAATATGCAGCTGCTGATGAAAAATGGAGAGTATCCAAAGGGGCAGTGATGGCAATGCAGGCAAAGGTTGCATTGTACAATCAGCAATGGGCAGACGTTATAACCGCTGTTACTGAAATGGAATCATTAAACTACTATAGTTTAGATCACGACTATTTCGACAACTTCAGCGTAGCAAAAGAATTTGCAGAAAACGAAGTGGTATTTGCCTATGATCACAAGTCGTTAACAACACCAAGAACAGGCAATGGCCTGTGTGCATTGGCAGGTTGGGGATTTATAGCTCCTTCTCCCAGTTTTATAGCAGCATTTGAACCCAACGATCCGAGATTGGGATTGACAGTTGATGTAGCAGGACAAAACGTGTACAAAATATTTGGTGAATTAAACAGCAATAACAAGGGCAATGATGATGCACCCAGCAACAAAATATATATCCGCTGGGCAGATGTACAATTATGGAAAGCAGAAGCCTTAAATGAAACAGGTAATTACCCGGCTGCCATTGCAATTATCAATAGCATAAGACAGCGTGCAAGAACCAGTCCTAATGCTGACGGAACCATGCCTCCTGCAGGAACTTTACCAGACAGGGATGTTACGTCTGTCAGCAAAGACCAGATCAGAACATGGTTGATTCAGGAAAGAAGGGTAGAGTTGGGTTTTGAATCACAAAGATTCAATGACCTGAAACGTTGGGGAATCGCCAAAACTTTTTTAACAGGGTTGGGTAAAAATTTCCAGGATAAAAATTATCTCTATCCAATTCCACAGGGAGAGATCGATAAATCCGGTGGCAGCATCACACAAAATACAGGGTATTAAATTATTTGGTAAACGATAGGGAGTTATTTGAAGTTTGATTCAAACATTTGAATAACTCCTTTTTTTACTGCTATTCCCCCTTCGGTAGAATTACTAAAAACAAAGTGCTGCTATAATGCATACAAATATTAAAATAAGTTGGACTGCTTTGATAGTTGCTGCTATTGTTTGCTCATCAGCCTGTAAAAAGCAGGCTGCAAGTGCAGCGCCTGTTGTAGTTCCTGTAACGCCTGCACCAGTTATAGTTTCTTCTATTTTAAATACGGCACATCTTGAAAGATTAGCCGTTCCTGTTGTTTTTCCCAATGGGGAAAAAGCAGAAGGCATTTATATTTATGCGGATGCTCCTTCTTACAATCCTGTAGTTGCAGGCGGTGAAGGTTTTACCTGCGTAGACGATGTGGCCCGCGAAGTATTGTTTTATTTGAGAAGCAGTGCATTCTCTACCGATACAGTAATTCAAAATAAAGTATATGGCCTGTTGAGTTTTATTATCAACATGCAAGCTGACAATGGATACTTCTATAATTTTTTGCAACAGGGCAATGTGATCAACAAGACGGGTATCACCAGTATCAATCAGCCTAAATGGTGGAGCTGGCGTGCTTTACAGGCGCTTACTGAAGCAGGTCCTGTTGTCAAATCGAAAAATATTTTATTGTCAGACAGGGTGGATGCAGTGGTTCTTAAACTGATCGCTGTAATTAAAAAGGAGTTGGCAGATCTCCCCCTCACGACTGTTCAGATAAATGGCGTTGGTGTACCACAATGGTTACCAGAAGGCGCAGACCAGGCTGCGACATTGATCCTCGGTTTGATTTCATATTGCCAGACAACTGGTGACGTTGTAATAAAAAAGTATATCCGCAAACTGGCAGATGGAATTGTAATGACACAGTTTGGAGACGCTGCTCATTTTCCTTTTTCCTGTTTTTTAAGTTCCGGTAACAGCTGGCATGCATACGGCAGCGACCAGGCGGCTGCCATTTTTAAAGCAGGCATTTTTTTTAATGATACCAGCTATACCACCAAGGCAATGGCAGAGGTAAATAATTTTTATCCCTGGTTATTGAACAACGGATTTAAAAACGCTTTCGATGTAAGCTTTGCCAATGGCGTTTTCGCGCAGGAGAATACAAAAGAATTTGAACAGATCGCTTATGGCATACGCCCAATGGTTTTTGCTGCCATTGATGCGTATGTAATTACCAGTGATGAGCGATATGCAGATATGGCGGGCCATTTAGCCGCATGGTTTCTTGGAAAAAATACGGCGGGTGCCAATATGTTTTCAGTCAGTAACGGCCGCTGTTATGATGCCATCAATACCGGCAATAACATCAATAAAAATTCAGGAGCAGAATCAACCATTGAAGCCCTGTTGACGATGCAACGGGTAAACAATTATGCAACAGTAAAAGCTGCAATGGACCGGTATAAATTATAATAATTAAAAATCTATCAATCATGACTATTCACGATTCAATGTTGTTTACTTAAGCTATTAAAACCTTATATCGCTAGTAATACTTTGCAAAGAAGCATGAAGTGCACAAATCATCCTTCGATTGTTCAACGGGTCTTGTCTGGTAAAAGATTTACAAACCAGGTAGTTTTTACTTACTTCTTTGCCTTGATGCAAAGAAGTAACAAGAAAAATCAAGGCTGCGAATAAAAAGGCTGAAATTTTCAGCACAATCCTACAATCAAGGAACTCGCCGGAAGAGTTCATTGCTTTGTGGCTTATGCCGGCTCAGACAGCCTTGATTGCTTAACGGATTATGCTGAAAATTTCTAGCACTTTTTATTCGAGGCCGTTTGAAGACATGCATTATTCTAACAGTTCATTGGAAAGTTTTGAATAAAATTGAACTATTCAAATCGTTCTTCGAGTTGAACACAGTAACTGGATAAACCGCCTCTTTTTCTCCGGTTCCGACGCAGTCGGGATTGAAAAAATGCGCAGCATATTTTTTCAAAGGGGAAAAAGCAGCGGTGTTCCAGTTACGCAGCCCGCCGGCTGTGGAGGCGAAACCTACAAATTGAAAAGTAGCAACGATTGTAAAATGGCCCTTTTATTTTATCAAATAAACTGCTTAAGTAAACGACATTGATTCACGATTGACCATTCACCACTTTAATTTTTTTTATGAATGATATAGCAAAACGATTCCCTGCAAACCCGCTTTTATCTCCCAAAGATCTGAAGGCAAGTGCTGAAGGACTGGAAATTACCTGCCTGTTAAATCCCGGTGTATTCAGGTTTCAAAATAAAACATGGCTGATTGTAAGGGTAGCAGAAAGACCAGCACAAAAAGAGAACGTTATTTCGTTTCCTGTATTAACAGAAACGGGTGGCACACAAATAATAGAAATTAAAAAAGATGATCCGGAACTGGACGCATCGGATGCAAGGGTGATTAATTATAAAGGGGTTGATTATTTAACCACCTTGTCTCACCTGCGCTTGCTTTGTTCAGATGATGGCATACAATTTTATGAACCGGAAGGATATAAGCCATTGGTGGGAGAAGGTATGTTACAAACATTCGGTATAGAAGATTGCAGGGTGGCACTATTGGAAAATATTTATTACCTCACATTTACAGCAGTATCTGGCAACGGTGTAGGCGTGGGGTTACGCACTACCGTTAACTGGAAAGACTTTACAAGTCATGGGATGATGCTGCCGCCGCACAATAAAGACTGTGCAATTTTTGAAGAAAAAATCAATGGTTTATTTTATGCTTTGCACCGGCCAAGCAGTGTAGATATCGGCGGTAATTATATCTGGATCACTTCTTCACCAGACGGGGTGCACTGGGGCAATCATCAATGCATTATTAAAACAAGAGACGGTGCATGGGATAGTAAAAGAGTAGGAGCCGGCGCAGCGCCCATTAAAACCGATCAAGGCTGGCTAGCAATTTATCATGGGGCAAATGAAAAACATCAATATTGTTTAGGTGCTTTTTTAATGGACATCAATGATCCGTCCAAAGTAATTGCAAGAACGGAGGAGCCGGTAATGGTGCCAACGGCGACTTATGAAACGAGTGGTTTTTTTGGTAACGTAGTATTTACCAATGGTCATATTGTGGATGGAGATACCATCACTGTTTATTACGGTGCTGCTGATGAATTTGTTTGTGCTGCACATTTTTCTTTGAAAGAAATTCTCTCACTTTTAAAATTCAATCATGTTTAATAAACTCAAAACGGAGATCGGTCATTTTAAAAGTCAACCACGTAATTTCCGGATACTGATCTTAACCAATTTAACTTATGCATTTGTACTACCGGTGATTGACACTTTTGTGGCGGCATATGTAATGCGTAATTCAAACGATCCAACAAAGGTGGTGATCTACCAGCTGACCGTGTATACGGGTATACCGCTGACATTTTTACTGAATGGATTTTTATTAAAGCACTTTAATATCAGGAAACTCTATTCTGCAGGTATGATGCTGAGTGCGGTTTCCATGATATACATGATGAGCCTGCATAACCTGAATAATGTGGGCCTTGGAGTTGCTGGTATTATCATGGGCCTGTCGTTCGGGTTTTACTGGGCCAACAGGGATGTGCTTGCCTTAGCCATTACCAATGATGGAAACAGGAATTATTATTATGGGCTGGAAACTTTTTTTTATACCATCATCGCCGTGGTTGTTCCCGTAACCATCGGCTGGTTTATAGAAACAAGAGGTGGTGCAACACACGATGACGCTTCGATCCATACAGCATATAAAGTCATCACCGGTATCGTTTTCCTCATTACGGTGATAGCCTCCATTGTTTGCTTCCGGGGCACTTTCCCAAACCCGGAACATAAGAAGTATGTATTCTTTAAATTTCATCCTTTGTGGTACAAGCTGCTTTCCCTGGCTTTATTAAAAGGCCTTGCACAGGGTTTTTTGGTAACGGCTCCGGCCATGCTTATTATGACATTACTCGGTAAGGAAGGTGCACTGGGAACTGCACAATCTATCGGGGCCATTATTGCAGCTGTTATCATGTATGTTTTAGGGAGATTGTCTAAACCAGGAGACCGCATTAAAATATTTGCAGTGGGCCTCGGCTTGTTTGCTTTAGGGGCGGTAGTCAATGGCGCTTTATTCAGTGGACTGGGGGTAATCATTTTTATCCTGTTACTGTTGATTGCAAAACCGCTCATCGATCTTGCTTATTTCCCCATCCAGTTCCAGGTAATAGATATTGTGAATAAAGTGGAAAATCGTGGAGAGTACGCATACATACTCAATCATGAATGGGGATTATATGCCGGCAGGCTCATTGGAGCAGGTACCTTTTTAGCATTGGCTTATGGCATTTCAAATGAAATCGCGTTGAGGTATGCTGTTATCATTATTGCTGCTTTACAATTATGCTCCATCTTTGTAGCAAAAAAAATTATAGCACAGGGCAAAATACTGTCGCCGGATGAACCCGGAATAGATATGAAGGCGATGGGTGAAGTAGCAGAGGCAATTGTTTAATGGTCGGTAGAAATCAAATCAGCAAATGAAGGATTGCTTTAGTTTAATAAAAAGCCTGGCAACCTTCAAAATAATACAATACTAAAAAATGGAGTTACAATGAAGAATAGTTTAAAAAGCATAACAGTTGCGCTTTTATTTATTTGCGTCGCCAATTCTTTAAAGGCACAGGTAAAACAACAACAGTTACAACGGGTAGACCAGATGGCCTTTTTGCCTGCACCGTTACAAATAATCGATTATAAAAAACTGGCACTTCAGTTTGATAAAACAGTGTTTGATTTTAATGCCAAAGGAAAATTCTGGCCATTGGTATGGATTGACAGCAGTAAAAAGAATTTTCCTCAGAATGTAGTAGGCCTGTATACTGCTTTGGCAGATGTAAGGCAGGGCACGAATAATAAAGGCATGTTTCATGAAGCGCTGGCAACAATGGGTGCAACGCTCGGCGCAAGTTTGGTAGGCATTGACAAGACAAACCAACAGGGTCTTGATTATGTTGGCATGGTAAAAAATTATTTTAATAAAGAAACAGGCTGGAATATCATGATGAATAACACGTGCCCCGAAGTAGCACTGCTCGGCGGCGGTTACGGTCGCGACTGGTGGTATGACGTGTATCCCAATGTGTTGTTTTATGCCATCTGTGACCAATACCCCAACGAACCCGGCTTTACTGAAATAGCCAAAACCATTGCCGAACAATTTTATGCTGCTGATTCAATATTAAATGGCAATTACGATTATTCTTATTTTGACTACGGTAAAATGAAGCCAATGAAAAACCAGATTTGTGCCCAACCGGATGCAGCTGCTGGTCATGCTTATGTATTGTATGCCGCATTTAAAAAGTTTGGTGACGTACGATATTTAAAAGGTGCATTGAGTGCATTGTCTGCATTGCAATCACAAAAAATAAATCCTACTTATGAATTGCTGATGCCTTTCGGCGCTTACCTGGCTGCAAGAATAAACGCAGAGCAGGGAAAAAATTATGACCTCGATAAAATGCTGGGCTGGAGTTTTGATGGCACGGCGGTTTGCAGGGAAGGCTGGGGCGTATTGGTTGGTAAATGGAATGGCTTTGATATATCAGGTATTGTTGGCAGTACGGTAGATCATGGCGGGTATGGTTTTTTGATGAACACGTACGATGCAGCCTGGCCGCTTGTTCCCATGGTTCGGTATGATCAGTCTTATGCTGTTGCCATTGGTAAATGGATGTTGAATGCGGCCAACGCTGCCCGGTTTTTTTATCCGCAATACATGCCGGATGATCATGAAACCATTCCACAACTGGCAGCGGTTACCAAAGGCGTGATTGGATATGAAGGGATGATTAAACAATCATCCTATAAGCAACCTGAAAAGTTGAAAGGCCCGGTAGCACAGGGTGATGGCCCGTTATGGGTGCCGGGGAAGAATCCGGAAGAATCACAATTCAGTGTGTATGGAAGTGGCCATGCAGGAATTTTTGGCAGCATTATCCGTACAACAAATATTGCGGGTGTGCTGCAATTAAATTTACTGGCTACCGATTTTTACCATGATAAAGCTTACCCCTCTTTTTTATATTACAATCCATACACCACTGCTAAAACAGTTGTGATGAAAACGATGGGCAATAAAAAAGTTGATTTGTACAATACCGTTACTGGTAAATTCATTGCAAAAAATATTACTTCATCTGCTTCAATACAACTGCCGCAACAAAATGCAGCGATCATCATTTGTGTTCCTGCTGGCGGTAAGATAACTTACGATGGCACTAAAATGCTGGTGAATGGTGTTGTGGTTGATTATATGTTTACTAAACGAACCCGTTGACATGATTTGTTTAAAGGTTGGGTTGGTTTCACTTTGTTATACCAACAGGTAATGCAGGCTCTGCAGCAGAAAATCTTAAGGAATGTGTTGCAGCCGGAGTAAAATCTGCAGGGACAGAGCGCTCGCCATCGTGGTTACTGGCGTAAAAATAAAAGAGATAATTTGTTCGAATCCGTTTACACCGGATTTGTTTAGTTCGTAAATTTTATCTTTTCAATCTAACTTCTAAAGAGGGGAAGAGTGGTCTATGAAGTTCGGATCTTGTAACCTTAATAGTAAGAATATGTGATCAGTTAATGATCTATTTTTCGTACACATTTCGGACATATTTCCTTTCACACCATTTTTTGTTTGCCATTATTAAATTTCTTTACCAATTATGAGAAAAGGAGGTATCCAACATTATTTTTGGAACAATAAATTATTGAGACTGGCTGGTCTTACCTTCTTTAAAAGCCTTGGGCGTTACGCCAAATTTTGATTTGAAAACGGTAGAGAAATAGGCCTGTGATGCAAAGCCCACTTTAAAGGCAATTTCTGCTATATTCAGCTCTTCATTCAGCAATAAATATTTTGCCTTTTGCAGGCGAATGGTAAGAATATAATCATTTACATTGTAACCTAACAAGGCCTTTACTTTTCTGTACAGCTGTACCCTGGAAATACCAATCTGTCTGCCAATTTCATCTACAGAAAAATGTTCGTTGGCAATATTATTTTCTACAACTGCGGTAAACTCATTAATGAATTTCCGGTCAATCTTGCTGGAGGAATTCGACCTGGTTTCTGCCGGCAGTTCACTTGTATAATGTTCTCTCAGTACAGCCCTGTTTTTCAACACTGTTTTAATGGTTTCTTCCAGGTAGGCCACATTAAAAGGCTTAACAATAAAAGCGTCCGCCTGCGATTTAATACCTTCTATCTGTTCTTCAATACTGCCTTTGGCGGTTAATAGTATCACGGGTATATGCGATGTTCGCAAATCGTGTTTAAGTATTTCGGTTAATTGCAAACCATTTTGACCGGGCAAAACAATATCTGAAATGATCAGGTCTGGAACAATGTCAAACGCAATACTGGCGCCACTTTCCCCCGTGGCGGCCTCATGCAGTTCATAATGACTGGCAAGCCTTTCTTTTAAAAATGCCCGCAGGTCATCATTGTCTTCAATAATTAAAATTGAATTTTCTTTTTGAACCGCAGTAGTTGAATCATGTTGTAAATTTACTTTTTCAATATCTGTAATGTATATTTTTTCATCTTCATAAATATTGGATGGAGCGGGTTTCTCCGCCAATATCTCCTGTGCCTGTAAATGTGATTTTCCGATAGGTAGATTGATTTCAAAACAGGTGCCTTTTCCTTTTTCGCTTGTAAGTGTAATGTCACCGTGATGCAATCCAATCAATTGTTTTGACAGAGATAACCCAAGACCTGTTCCTTTAAATGTACTGCTATGCCCCTGGTAAAACATTTCAAATGCATGGACTGCATCTTCCTCACTCATGCCCACACCATCATCTGCTACTTTTATGATGGCTGTTTTTCCGTCAGCGGTTGTATCAATCGTAACATTGATGTTGCCATGATCAGCAGTAAATTTAAATGCATTAGAAAGTAAATTAAACAATACCTTATCCAGCATAGTCGTGTCAAACCATAACTGCAAGTCTTTCACTTTGCTGGTTACATTAAACGAGATGTGTTTTTTCTTTGCTGTTTCCGTGAATGCGCTTGTTATATCATTTACAAAAGAGGTGATGTTATTTTCAGACGCACTAAATTTCATTTTCCCTTCTTCCATTTTTCTGAAATCCATTAATTGATTGATCAGGCGCAGCAACCGCATTGTATTGCGGCGTATAAATTCCAGGTTATTTTTTACCGCGAAATGCAGCTTGGGAGAAGCCATGGCATCTTCCAGGGGAGCCATGATCAAAGTGAGCGGTGTACGCAGTTCATGAGAGATGTTTGTAAAAAAATTAACCCGGGCATCATTGGCGTCTTTTACCTTTTGCATCAACTCTACCAGCTGGTTACGCTGCCCGGAAATTTCTTCTTTTTGCTGCTCCAGTTTTTTATTAATCTTTTTATTTTCCTGCAAATAATAAAACAGCACACCTCCAAATATTAATGCCAGGGCGAGCGTTATTGATATACCAAGTATTATATTAGTTTGGTTTTTTGAGATGATAATCTGTTCTTCAATCTTTTTTTGTCTTTTATCAATATCAGCCTGCTGTTCCGTTACCTTATCATTTTGAAGTTGCATAATGCGAACGTTGGAAGAATCAATGATGGTAGTAGCGAGGGTATTCTCTTTGGAATAGGGTTGGTGGTCTAAAATTTTCAGGGCGGTAACAATGGCTTCCTGCCCGCCGGTCGGATATAATACAGTAGCAGCCAGCATTTTTGAAGCAACCATTCCCATTCCCAAACTGTCAATAGGCAGTCCGTCAACACCAATAATTTTTATCTTTTTATCAGTACTTGTTTTTTTACAGATGCGGTATACTGTCAGGGCAATGTAATCAGTTTGGGCAAAAATTAGACTGATATTTTGATTGGTTACCAGCGTGTTTTCCAGGTCACTTTCATAATTAACTGCATGGTCCTGGATTGTCTTCAGCAGATGTATGCCGGGGTTATTGGCAATCACATCCATAAAGCCCTTATGTCTGTCGATAAATGGAGTTGCATCCGACAGCCCCATTACCTCAAGTATATCTCCTTTCCCTTTTAAAAGTGATACGGTATACCTTCCTGCATTTTGACCTACCTCAAAATTGGATGCACCTACAAAAGCGGTATATTTTGTTGAATTGATACCCCGGTCTATTAAAACTACCGGAATACCCGACGTATACACATTTTCAATTACGGGGGTTAAAGGCTGCGCTTCATTCGGAGAAACAATTAGCAGGTCTATTCCTTGTTTTACCAGTTCATTGATCTGTTGAATTTGTTTTTGGGTATTGGCTTCGGCATCCTTAAAAATAAACTGAATATTATTGTGAAAAGAAAGTTCCCGCTTCATTTCGTCCATCATTTTTTTTCTCCACGCATCACCACTTTGACATTGCGAAAAACCAATCCGGAACTTTTTGGGTGATTTTTGATCACTGCAGGAAGAGAAGAAAATAATAGCAAGCGATACCAAAAGAAAGATGGGTTTTTCCCTGATACAATTAATGAAGGATTGATTTTTTTTAAGCGGTGGCGAAACAAACATAGCGGCAAGTTGAGTTATTTTTTTTCAATTCAACAGATAAAATCATTTCAATTGTTTCGATCCTGTTTCTTTTACTAAAATTACTTTTTTTTGATGGTACCCTCATGGTATTAATTTATAAAACCATGCTACAAATTTGAACAATATTGTTTGCCTGGCTATCGGATGTTTTTTTTAAAGAGTTGATTTATAATCTATTGCCTTATTTCTTTTGCTAAATACAATTTTGAAACAAGTTGAGACGATAACGTACAACTTCGCACAATGCGGCAGCTACTTTTACCGGCATAAACGAGCTGCTGTATGAATAAAAGCAAACTATTTCAATGGTCTATTGTAGCCGCACTGGCTGGTTTTATTTTTGGATTTGATACGGTTGTAATCTCAGGAGCCAATCTTCCCATCAAAGAATTGTGGCATACTTCTCCTTTATTTCATGGATTTTTTATAATGTCGATGGCCTTGTGGGGTACACTGGTTGGATCCATATTTGGTGGCATCCCCACCGAAAAATATGGCCGTAAAAAAGTGTTGTTCTGGATCGGGATTCTATTCGCACTTTCCGCTGTTGGTTCAGCACTGGCACAGGATCCTTACACCTTTTCATTTTTTCGTTTTATAGGCGGTATTGGTATTGGTGTTTCCTCAGTGGTGGCACCAACCTATATTTCTGAAATTTCAACTCCGGCTACCCGTGGTAAACTGGGTGCGATGTACCAGTTTAATATTGTATTTGGCATATTGGTCGCCTTTCTTTCCAATTATTTTTTACAAGGTGTTGGCGGTGTCAACGACTGGCGCTGGATGTTGGGTGTGCTGGCAATCCCTTCGGTTATTTATACAGTGATGGTTTTGGGCGTGCCTGAAAGCCCCCGTTGGCTGATTACAAAAAAGAACGACCTGGTTAAAGCAAAACAAACATTGTTACTGATTGGTGTTGCAGATGCAGACGCGGAAATAGCCGCCATAATAAAAAGCAACCAGCATGAATCTTTGCTTGAAAAAAATAGTGGTTTCTTCAGTTCTAAACACAAAGTCATTATTTCGCTGGCATTTTTAATTGCCTTTTTTAACCAGCTTTCTGGTATCAATTTTATCCTCTACTATGCACCGGAGATATTGTCTAAAATAGGATTAGGCGCAAAAGACTCCCTGCTTAATTCAATTGCTATTGGCGGCACCAATTTAATTTTCACTTTTGTGGGTCTTTATCTTATTGACAGACTGGGCAGAAAAAAATTGTTGCTGATTGGGTCAATTGGTTACATCATAAGTCTGGCAATGGTGGCAGGCTGTTTTGCCTCGCATGCAAGCCCTGTACTTTTAATGAGCTTTTTACTGCTTTTTATAGCGGCCCATGCCATAGGGCAGGGCGCAGTGATCTGGGTCTTTATTTCAGAAATTTTCCCCAACAAAATACGGGCTACCGGTCAGTCATTTGGTGCCAGCGTTCACTGGATTTTTGCAGCTATTATAACACTGATAACACCAGTTTTTTTAGATAGTAACAACGGAATATTTAAAGATAACCCCTGGCCAATTTTTGCCTTTTTTGCGGTGATGATGATGTTGCAATTGATATGGGTGCTTACGAAAATGCCTGAAACAAAAGGGGTTTCGCTTGAAGAACTGGAAGCCACACTTATGACAGAGCGCAAGAGTTTTGAAGGAAAAGTAAAGGAAGTTGTTTAAAAACTACCATGGATTTTTTTACTAACAATACGATTTTACTGCTACTAATTATTTAACAATTAAAATTTCATTTATGAGAAAAGTGTTTTTCTTATTGCCATTATTATTACTGGCGATGTTTTCTTTTGCACAGCAAAAGACCATTACGGGGGTGGTTACCAGCAAGGCCGATAAAACACCTTTGTCTGGCGTAACAGTGCGTTCAAAAACCAAAACTGTTATTACCAATAACGCGGGGGAATATTCCATAGAAGCTGCTATCGGCGAAACGCTGGTTTTTTCTTACGTGGGACTGAAGTCGGTTGACCTGAAAGTTACCGCTGATACAAAAAATCCTTCTGTTGAATTGGAAGCTGCTGCCAACAGCCTTGATCAGGTTGTTGTAGTAGGTTATACGTCGCAGAAAAAGAAAGATTTAACCGGGGCAGTGGCGGTAGTGGATTTAACACCCGTTAAAAACAATACATCAGGCAATACCATGCAGGCTTTGCAGGGAAGAGTTGCAGGATTGTACATCGAAAAGGATGGCTCGCCTAATGGTTCAAATGGAAGAATACTGATCCGTGGTGCCAACACTTTAGGCAATACCGATCCGTTGTATATCATTGATGGTGTCCCTACCACAAGACCGGAAGTATTTCAAAATATACCTGCAGCATCCATTGCATCGGTGCAGGTGTTGAAAGATGCATCAGCTGAATCCATTTATGGATCCCGTGCATCCAATGGTGTTATTATCGTTACCACAAAAAATGGCGGTAACACAGATGGTAAAGTAAATTTTCAATTGAACAGCAGCGTATCAAGTCAGTCAGAAAAGGCAATGCGGTTTAAAATGCTGAATTCACTTGACAGGGGAAAAGCATTGTGGCAGGCCTCCGTAAATGACAAGCAGGACCCGGCAGCCGGATACGGAGAAATTTATGGTTTCGACTGGAACAACGATTACAATAGTCCGGTATTAAACGGAGTAACAGTGAAGCCTTTTGTAGGTGGCGATCAAAATACTCCTGCCGGCAATACCGACTGGCAAAGTGTTATGTATAAAACCGGCCTGGTAACCAATAACAATTTAACAGTTTCTGCAGGCAATAAAAATTCCTCGCTGGAAATTAACCTCGGCTACCTCAAAAACACGGGCATGTTAAGGTTCACTGGCTACAACAGGTTGAGCGGCGGTATCAATGCATTAACACATGCTTTTAATAATAAGTTGTTATTCGGCATCAATTTAAACATCGCCAATTCCAATGAAACATTGACGGCAAGAGACTTGGGCGGAGCAGCAACTACTAATCTTGCTGTCTCTTTAGTACCAACAATTCCGGTGTATCAAAAAGATGGGGTAACCTATGCTGGTGAATTGGGCGCTGGTTATTCCGACAGAAATAATCCGTTGCACATGCAGGATTTGGCCAAATGGAATAATGCAAATCGCCTGAGTTCATTCGGAAATATTTTTGCAGAAGTTCAGCCGGTTAAAAATCTATTCTTCAAAACAAGTATTGGTGCAGATGATGCCAGGTTTTTAAATAAAGTAATTACGCCAACATTTGCTGAAGGCGCATTGGCCCGGACAACTAACAGTTTATCATTTGATGAAAATCATTATTTAAGTCTTACACTCTCCAATACGGTGCGGTACAATTTTGATTTAGGTGAAAAAAATCATTTTAAAGTGTTGGCAGGTACAGAATATATCAAGACTGATCTTAATTACCAGTCAACAAAAAAAGAAGGCTATGCGCTGCAAACAGAAGATTATTTTACCCTGAGTGCCGGTACTGGTAACACAACTGTAACCGGGGGCTCAACAGGTAACAGGCTGTTCTCTTTATTTGGACGTGTTGACTACAATTTGTCAGATAAATATCTTGCGGCCATCACTGTTCGCCGGGATGGATCTTCAAGGTTTGGTGCCGATAACCGCTATGGCGTTTTTCCTGCCGCATCAGTAGGTTGGAAGATAGACAAAGAATCATTTATGGCGGATAATAAAATTTTCTCCGAATTAAAATTGAGGGCTGGAGTAGGACGTGTGGGTAATCAGCAAATTGGTGACCTGGCACGCTTTGGATTATTTGATACAAGATATGGTACCGTGTTATCACAATTGGTTGGCGGTTTTTGGGAGCAGTATATGAATATCGGAACAGCTTACTCATTGTCGGGTGCAAATACAGGCAACCTGCCTTCAGGTTTTGTGCAGACACAGGCAGCCAATACTGCGTTGAAATGGGAAACAACAGATGAAATAAACACAGGGGTAGACTTCACCATACTGAATAATAAAATCTTCGGTTCATTCGATTATTTTACCCGGAAAACAACTGGTATATTAATTACACCTCCTGTTGCTTCTGCACTGGGTGAAGGACAAACCAAAGCAGTAAATGGCGCTTCAAAAAGTAATAAAGGCTGGGAACTTGTATTGGGTTACCGCGGTAACCAAACCGGCGATCTGAAATACAATGTTCAATTCAATTTTGCGCACTTCAGAGACAAGATTACAGAGCTTCCTGAAAATGTACGGCCGGCTTACGCAGGTAATCTTGTCAATACAATTATCGGCCACTCTCAGTTTGATGTGTTTGGTTATAAAACGAATGGTCTTTTTCAATCACAGGCAGAAGTGGACAAAGCACCTACACAAATTGGTGCCGGTCCGGGCAGAATTCGCTATGTAGATATTAATGGTGATGGAAAAATTGATGACCTCGACAGAACATGGCTTGGTTCAACGTTGCCCAAACTTGAATATGGTTTAAGGGTAGATCTGTCTTACAAACAATTTGATTTATCCATTTTTGGATCAGGTGTAGCAGGCAAAACAGGCTTTGATGTTTACTCCATGTTTAACCAGTTAATGAGAAGTCGTGAGAATGTAGGACCAGGCGTTTTTGATGGTTGGACACCGACGCACACCAATACCAAAGTGCCTGCCTTAACGCTGAAAGATAATAATAATGAAACCCGTACTTCAGATTATTTCTTTGTAAATGCATCTTATTTCAAAATGCGTAATATCCAGTTGGGATACAACATTCAACCCAAATCTGTTTTTTCAAGACTGCGCTTTTTTGCCATGGCTGAAAACCTTTTCTGGTTCAAAAGCAAGAGCTATATAAGTCCGGATCCTGAAAGGATTGATTTGGATCCGGTACCCATTCCAAGAACATTCACTTTTGGTATTAACGCATCATTTTAAAGTAAAAACTAAAACAACATGAAAAAGATAATTATAGCAACTTTTATAACATCCGGACTATTGTTTTTTAGTTCTTGTAAAAAGGAATTGGATTACAAACCGACAGGTTTATTATCATCTGCAGATTTAGCGGCCCCTACGCCTTCGCAGGTGGAAGGCTTGGTAACAGCAGCGTATGCAGCTATAGGAAACGGCGACATGATTGGTCCCATCTATAGCGATTGGGTATATGGCAGTGTACGATCGGATGACGCATATAAAGGTGGCGGAGGAACAGGTGATGTGGGCGAAATAGATGCCATGGAACATTACAACCTGGTAACGCCTACCATTGATGCATTCATTTTTCGCACCTGGAAAAATTTGTTTAAATCAATCGGCAGGGCAAACGTCGCATTGCGTGCAGTAAACTCCCTGGCTGATGCAGATTATCCACAGAAAAAAACAAGACAGGCAGAACTGCGGTTTTTAAGGGCGCACAGTTATTTCATCATGAAAAAACTGTACAAGAATATCCCGATTTTCGATGAAACCGCATCTGATGTTGATATATTAAAAGTAGCCAACGATTTAGACAATGACGCGTCATGGAATAAGATTGCAGATGATTTTCAATTTGCAATTGATAATTTGCCGGAAACGCAGCCAGAACTTGCAAGAGCAAACAAACATGCCGCAGAGGCTTATCTTGCAAAAGTAAGGTTATACCAGGCTTATAAGCAGGATGCAACGCACCATGTTACAAGTATTGACCAGCCCTTGTTGCAACAAGTGGTTACTTTAACACAGGCAGTTATTTCTTCTGGAAAATATGCATTGAGTGCTGACATTGCCAATAACTTTTTACCTGAAACTGAGAATGGCCCGGAGTCTGTTTTTGCAATTCAATTTTCTATCAACGATGGTACTACATCCGGAAGATTGAACTATGAAGATGGCCTAAACTATCCACACGGCGCTCCGCAATATGGTTGCTGCGGCTTTCATGCCAGCAGTCAGAACTTGGTAAACGCTTTTACTACAGATGCCAATGGCCTGCCTAATTTTGAAACTTTCAACAATGGTATTGCAGATTTAAATACTGCTACAGTGGACGTTCGCATTGACCATACAGTAGGCATTGAAGGTCATCCGTATAAATACAATAACGCCTTACCATTTAGCAACAGTTGGGTAAGAGATCCTGGTGTATATGGAAATTTTCATACCATGCGCAATCAGCAATTGGCCAGCAGTTCATCTTATTTTAAAAACGGCCCTTTTATGGGAGTTGCTAAAAATTATGATATCATCCGGTACGACGATGTTTTGCTGATGCAGGCCGAGGCATACATTCAATTGGGTCAACAGGAAAAAGCGTTGCCACTGATTAATCAAATACGGGCAAGGGCAGCGGCCAGTACAGGCCGGTTAAAAAAAGCAGATGGAACGTTTGCATCGCATTACAATGTGGGGCAATACCCTGCAGCAGGCTGGACCAAAGATTATGCCTTTAAAGCATTACAATGGGAGCGGAGACTGGAGTTTGCAACCGAAGGATCACGTTTTTTTGACCTGGTAAGATGGGGCATTGCTGAGCCAACGTTAAATGCATATATAAACATTGAAAAAGTGAGGAGGACATTTTTAGCAACAGCTAAATTCACAGCAGGCCGCGATGAATACTTACCCATTCCACAATCAGAGATTACATTTACCAATGGTTTGTACAAGCAAAATCCAGGCTATTGATAAGGGTTAATGAATACTTATTAAGGCATAACAAATTTTTAATTTGAGTGCTTCCTATAGCAGGCAGTCGTTTTTTTACAATGCACGGGGGAAGTTTCTACTTCCTCCTTTTTTGCAACCAAAGAAATTTTTTGCAGTTTGACTAAACAGCATTGATAATAATAAAATTTTTTAGTTAATCAATAATAGGATAAGAGTCGTTAATTTACCAGATATTAAATTGAGTAATCATTAAACTGATGACATGAAAATAAAAAAAATTGCGATCTTGATTTGTTGTTTCTTTCTTTTGGGTACGGGGAATTTATCGGCGCAGCACGCTGTACAAATGAAAGAGCAATACCGCCCCCAGGTTCATTTTTCGCCTCAGAAAAACTGGATGAATGATCCCAACGGAATGGTTTATCATAATGGGGTCTACCATTTATTTTTCCAGTACAATCCGTACAGTTCGCTATGGGGGCCAATGCATTGGGGGCACGCCACCAGTAAGGATTTAATTCACTGGCAACAACAACCCATCGCAATTTACCCGGATAGTTTGGGAACTATTTTTTCGGGCAGTGCGGTAGTAGATAAAAATAACACAGCAGATTTTGGTAAGAAAGGCCAGCAACCCCTGGTAGCTATTTTTACCCAGCATGATACGATTGGAGAAAAAGCAGGTAGAAATAATTTCCAAAATCAGAGTATCGCCTATAGCCTCGATGAAGGAAAAACGTGGATTAAATATGCTGGCAACCCCGTGATCAAAAACCCTGGCATCAAAGATTTCCGGGATCCGAAAGTGATGTGGTTTGAGCCACAAAAAAAGTGGATTATGGTACTTGCGGCAAGGGATATCGTTAGTTTTTATTCATCACCTGATTTAAAAAACTGGAAAAAGGAAAGTGATTTTGGAAAAGACCTTGGCGCACATGGAGGTGGCTGGGAGTGCCCGGATTTAATAGAGTTGGAGTATAGCGATAACAAAACAGGACACTTAAGCAAACGTTGGGTGTTAATAGTTAACCTGAACCCGGGAGCGCCCAACGGTGGATCAGGCACGCAATATTTTATTGGCAATTTTGATGGTACAACTTTTACGACTGATCAAAAAGATACCCGGTGGATGGATTATGGGCCAGATAATTATGCCGGTGTAACCTGGTCGAATACTGGTAAAAGAAAAATATTAATCGGCTGGATGACGAACTGGTTGTATGCAAACCAGGTACCAACTGAAAAATGGCGAAATGCAATGACCATTCCCCGGGAACTGCAATTAAAACAGGTTGGGGAAAGCGTTTTTTTAACATCAAAACCTGTGGCAGAACTGGCTGCTATTCAATCAAAGCCGGTGTCAGTCGCAGACGGCGGCGCCAAAATAATACTTCCCTGCAGGCTGGATATTTCAATGAATACAAACAATGACTTCTCATTGGATTTGTCAAATGACGTCAATGAGAAACTGATTATTGGTTACGACAAAAATTCAAATCAATATTTTATTGATCGTTCGGCTTCGGGAAAAGTTGATTTTAATAAGGACTTTGCTGCCAAACATTGGGCACCCAGGCTAACGAATAATGCGGCTATGAATATTTCTATACTGGTGGATAAAAGTTCTGTTGAATTATTTGCAGATGACGGATTAACGGTGATGACCTCTGTTTTTTTTCCAACTACACCATACAAGTTTATTCATTTGCAAGGGAAGGGAAAAAACACTTTCCCCAAACTAAAATATACCCAGGTTAAAAGTATTTGGTAATTGACTTAAATTGAAGTTCCCTTTTTTGGTTTAACATTTTTAATATCGGTTTAATAACTTAATCATGATGAAAAGATTGCTGCAGGTTTTTTTATGTGTTGCCTTTTTCCAGGCGGTTATAGCACAGGAAAACAACGCTGCCACACATAATTTTGCAAGCTATTTTACCGCTGAAAAAAAGTACCTCGTTTTGCCGGTTAAAAATGGTGCTTCAAAAAGAAATATTGAGATATGGGTGGATGGCGTGAACACCCGTTTTTTTGACATCGAACTTGCGGAAGGAACTCCTGACTGGTATGCCTATTTGCAGATAGATCAATGGAAAGGAAAAGAAGTAGAATTAAGAGTTGATAAGGTCAGCAATGGCTCAAAAGTTTTTACGCCCATTGTGCAAAGCGATGTAGATACCAATGCCAATACCTACAAAGAAAAATTAAGGGCCCAGTTTCATTTCTCACCAAAGCGTGGCTGGACCAATGATCCAAATGGTATGGTGTATTATAATGGCGAATACCATTTGTTTTACCAGCACAATCCTTATGGCCGTGGCTGGGGAAATATGACCTGGGGTCATGCCGTAACAAAAGATTTAATTCACTGGAAAGACTTGGGTGATGCACTGCATCCCGACCAGGGAGGTCCGGTTTTTAGCGGTGGCGCCGTGGTGGACAGTAACAATACAATTGGCTTCAGCAAAGATGGTAAACCAGCCATGGTAATGTTTCATACAGGTGCCAGGGGATGGGGGCAGTATATGAGCTGGAGCACGGATGGCCGCAACTTTCAAACCTTTGATAGGGCAGTGGTGCCCCGTATCAATAAAGACAACAGGGATCCCAAAGTTGTCTGGTATGAACCAACAAAAAAATGGGTAATGGTGATATGGGTTGAAAGAGGAAACAATGAACAGCATAGCATGCAGTTCCTCACTTCACCCGATCTTAAAAACTGGACAAAGGCAAGCACGGTAATGGGGGGCGTTGGCAACGATCGCTACCTGTTTGAATGTCCTGAATTTTATGAGTTGCCGGTAGAAGGTATGCCCGGCGTAAAAAAATGGATATTAACCGGCGCTAATACACAATACGCAATAGGTACTTTTGATGGCACTACTTTTACACCGGAACAGCAACGCCTGCAGGAACAGCACGGCCGCGATTTTTATGCACCACAAACCTTTAGCAACGTACCGGATGGCCGTCGCATTGAAATCGGCTGGTGGCGTACCAACACAGAAAAAGACGACATGACTTTCAACCAGTCTATGAGTCTGCCGCTGGAACATAAACTGGTGCAAACGCCGGAAGGAGTTCGCCTGACCCGCATGCCGGTGAAAGAGGTAGAAGGCCTGCGCAGCAAGGCTTACAAGCTTGGGAAGCTTTCCGTAAAAGAAAACGGAAGCAATCCTTTGAAAAATATAAATATTGAACTGGCTGAACTACACATAGATGTTGAACCGGGCAAAGCAAGTGAAGTGGTGCTGGATATAAGAGGCGTACCGGTTGTTTATAATGTTGCCGGTAAAGAGCTACAAGTGGATGGTGTAAAAGCGTCCGTAGCTTTAATAAATGGCAGGTTGAGTTTGGTTGTTTACGCAGACCGTACAGGCCTGGAAATATTTGCAAACAAAGGCCTGGTATTTATGCCCATCAATATCAATCTTGCTGATAGCAACCGCACATTGTCTTTATCAGCAAAGGGCGGTACAGCAAAAATTACTAATCTTGATGTGTATGAATTGAAAAGTATCTGGGAATAACGGGGGTGCCGGACATTCTTGGAGCTGCTTTTATTAATTGACTTCTTGGAGAAAAAAGACTGTTACTTACACCGCATATTTGTCTGTTAATAAGTGCTGTTTGAGAAATACCCAGGGGTTCTCTTATTTAAATGTGGCAAAATCAAACTCCGGCCGTTGGACGACTGCAGGATCAACAACCCCGATTCGCTCTTACCTGTATTTAAAAACAATTGGATTGATAACGTAAATGTAATATCGGGTAATACCGGTGTTACCGCATTGCATCTGCATAAAGTAGTACCTGTAAAAGGTACATTGAGAGTGGAGGCAGAAAATTATTTGACCAGGCTGGTATTAAAACGGAAGTGTGCGGCGAAAATGATTTGGATGTAGGATCGGCTGCTGCAGGCGATCTCATGGGTTACCTAACTTTTTGCATATCCTCATGGTTAAGATGAATCAAAACATGGTAGCCTTTTTCCTGGGCGATGGATTCTATGCCATTGATAACCGGCTCAAAAAAATCATTGATCACCTATGGAATCATTACAGCGATGGTTTTACTTTTTTGTTTTCGCTGGCTGCTGGCCGATGGCTTTACCTGGTAATTAACCTCTTTTGCTTTTTAAGTACTTTCTTTTTGGTAACGGCACTTACTTCATGACTGTCACGCAAGGCTTTTGATACGGTTGAGGAGCGAGAATTGAGTTTTTGGCAAGTATTTTCAGATTCATCGCACCATATTTCTGTTGTCAATAAAGATGCTATTAAAAGCAAGGGAAATATACTGTGGCTTCAACGAAAAGAAGCAACAATGTTGTAGCAAATAAATGCTTCCCAAATTGCTTCCGGCTTTCTTTTTTTATTGAATTTAACGGCAAAACTACCTGTTGGACCACGGGTTTTTAGGACAACTGCGGTCATTTTGATCAACTACACTATATTTAAAGTATAAAACTATACACGATGCAATACTTGCCAAATGACAACCGATACCAATCAATGGAATATCGCCGTTGCGGTAACAGCGGTTTACTTTTACCTGCTCTTTCACTTGGGCTGTGGCACAATTTCGGCCATATTGATAACCTGGAAAATGCCCGCAATATTTTGCGCACTGCTTTCGACAATGGCATTACGCATTTTGACCTGGCAAATAATTATGGTCCGCCTGCGGGATCTGCAGAAGAAAATTTCGGCAGATTATACAAGGATGATTTTGTTCCTTACCGCGATGAACTGATCATCTCCAGCAAAGCTGGCTGGGGCATGTGGCCGGGCCCTTATGGAGACTGGGGCTCAAAAAAATATTTGGTTGCCAGTCTTGATCAGAGTTTAAAGAGAATGCAGCTGGATTATGTAGATATTTTTTATCACCACCGTCCAGACCCCAGTACGCCTTTGGAAGAAACCATGGGTACACTTGACCTGATGGTGCGCCAGGGTAAAGCATTATATGTGGGTATATCAAGTTACCAGCCCGAAGAAGCGGCTAAAGCGATCAGCATTTTAAAACAGTTAGGTACACCTTGCTTAATTCATCAGCCAAAATATTCCATGTTCGATCGTTGGGTAGAAGATGGGTTATTAGATGTGCTGGAGCAAAACCAGGTTGGATGTATCGCATTTTCGCCGCTGGCGCAGGGATTGCTTTCCAATAAATATTTAAATGGCATTCCTGCAAACTCAAGGGCTGCAAGCCACAGAGGCAACGGTGCAATTGAAGAAGATGCCATCTCTGATGAAAAAATTGCAAAAGTGCAACAACTAAATACATTGGCAATTGAACGTGGACAAAACCTTGCGCAAATGGCATTGGCCTGGGTATTAAAAGATAAACGTATCACGTCGGTATTACTGGGTGTTAGTAAACCGGAACAGGTGCTGGATTCTATCCGTTGTTTGGAAAATTATTCTTTTACAAAAGAAGAACAGGAACGCATCAATAAAATTTTAGCGTAACCTCAATTAAGTACCAGTAAGTACTAGGTATCCCAGTCGTTTAAGTTTAACAACCATCAAAAATAACATCTCATGTTAATAATAAAACAAATGCTGCTTTTAACAATCGGTGCCGCTGCTGTTTGCACACCGCTTTGTGCACAGGTGCCCGGAGCAAAGATTGGTTCCTTCGATATTTTTTCTGATGTTGGTGCTCCTGCAATAGCGGGTGCTGCCAGTTACCACGAACCTTCTCAAACCTACCGCATCACAGGATCGGGCAGAAACATTTGGTTTGGGCAGGACAGTTTTGCTTTTCTGTCAAAAAAAATGAATGGCGATTTTATTTTACAAACGCAGGTTCGTTTTTTAGGCGAAGGTCATGAAGCTCATCGCAAGGCCGGCTTGATGATACGAAGTTCCACCGCAACCAATTCGCCGGTAATTACCTGCACGGTTCATGGAGATGGATTAACAGCTTTACAATACAGAACAGTGGCCGGTGCAGATATGAAAGAAATAAAATTAACCATCAAGGCGCCGGATGTTTTGCAGTTAGAAAAAAAAGGGAACACCTATACCATGTCTGTAGCACATTTTGGAGAAGTGTATGTTATGGAAAAGCTGGAAAATATTGATTTAGGTACTGATTTACTGGCCGGTTTATTTGTTTGTTCGCACACCACTTTATTTTCCGAAGAAGCTGACTTTACCAATACCCGGATTTTTAATACTGCACCGGATACGTTGATTCAGTACAAAAGTTACATTGGCAGCGCATTGGAAATAATGGATGTTGCCAGTGGCCACCGGCAGGTATTGGCCAGTAACAAAGGTTCCTTCCAGGCACCTAACTGGACACCTGATGGCAAAACGCTCATTTATAATGAAAGCGGCAGGCTTTATAATTTCGATTTAGCCAGCAGAACGGCCACGGTATTAAACACAGGTACTGCCATTAACAATAACAATGATCATGTGCTCACTTTTGACGGTAAACAAATAGGCATTAGCAACCAGGGCACAGAAACAAAAGGGCAATCTGCTGTTTATACCCTGCCTGCAACCGGCGGCACTCCAAAACTTATAACAGAAAAAACACCATCGTATTTTCATGGCTGGTCGCCCGATAATCAATATTTAGTTTACACAGCAGAACGCAATGGCGATTACGATATTTACAGAATTTCAAAAGATGGGGGAAAGGAAACTCAACTTACCAATACCAAAGGGTTGGATGACGGACCGGAATATTCTCCCGATGGAAAATATATTTATTTCAATTCTACCCGTACCGGCAAAATGCAACTTTGGCGGATGGATGCCGACGGGAAAAATCAAACGCAGTTAACTTTTGATGAATTGAATAACTGGTTTCCGCATGTTTCTCCGGATAACAAGACGCTGGTATTTATTTCATTTCCAAAAGATGTGCCTGCAGATAAACACCCATTTTACCATAGAGTGTTTTTGCGCACTATACCCGTTGGTGGCGGTGAGTCGAAAACAATTGCTTATTTATACGGAGGGCAGGGAACAATGAATGTGCCAAGTTGGTCGCCGGATAGTAAGAAAATAGCTTTTGTAAGTAACGGCATTTTTTAATTTTTAATGGGAAAACAAAGTATATGGGCATTTCCTTTATTAAAATAAAGGGTAAACAACCCGCGTTTTTTGTTGCGATTGTATTGTTGGCTGCAGCTTTGGCCCTGAAAAAATGTAAAGGCAGTGCTGCAATATTAGAAATCATAAATAAACTGGAGCTGAAGTTATTGGCAGTTCGATTCCGATTTTGTTGTGTTTGATATGGATAAAGACGAATGGAAGCAGGATATTTTAGATGCATTAATTCCCTCAAAATGAAAAATATAAAAGCAGGTATTATAGGATCAGGGTTTGCAGCAAGATTTCACTTTGATGCGCTAAAGCGCGTGTATTCGGTGAACCTGGAAGTTGTCGGGGCTTTTTCCGGCAACTCAAAAAAGCTGGATGAGTTTACTACCGCCCGGGGCATCCAAAGTTTTGGAAGTCTGCAGGCCTTAATTGAAGCGGCCGATGTGCTGCATGTTTGCACACCGCCGGTAACGCATGAGCAAATTGCCGTGGAAGTTTTAAAACAGGGAAAGCATGTAATAATTGAAAAGCCGTTTACCGGTTATTTTGGAGATGGGTCGGCAGATTTTAACGGTGACACTTTTTCCCGTATAGAAGGGTTACATATGGCAAAGGAAAGTGTGCAACGGATGTTGCAGGCAGAAAAAGAGAGTACCGGTGCTATCATGTATGCAGAGAACTGGGTGTATGCACCCGCCATTCAAAAAGAAAAGGAGGTAATTGAAAAAACCGGTGCTCAAATTTTATGGATACAGGCGCAGCAATCGCACTCCGGTTCTCATTCGCTGGATTATGGGCAATGGCGTTTGTCGGGCGGTGGTTCATTAATGGGCAAAGGCGCTCATCCGATAACGGCAGCCTTGTATTTAAAACAAGTGGAAGGATTAAAAAGAAAAGGTGTTGCCATTCGCCCCAGGAAGGTATCGGCAGTAACGCATGCCTTAACCAGGATGCCCGGCTATATTAATGAAGGACATTTAAGAACTGGCTATAAGGATGTAGAAGATTTTGCATCGGTACATATTGTATTTGAAGATGGTACTGTTGCCGATATTATTGCCAGTGAACTATTGCATGGTGGCGTAAAAAATTATGTAGAAGTACATGCCAATAACCATCGCACCATCTGCAATATTGCTCCCAACAATGCCATGCAAACGTACAACCCGGTTGAAGCCAATTTTGATGAAGTGTATGTAGTTGAAAAAACCGGCAGCAAGCAAGGCTGGTCCTTTATATCTCCTGATGAAGCCTGGTTCAACGGCTATCAACATGAAATGGAATCATTTTATCGCAGCGCAGCTTTTGGCGATGCCATCGAAAGTAACAGTCAACTGGCTGCAGATGTAATTACAACAATTTATACCGCCTATGTATCTGCTGAAAAGCGCGGTGCAGCGGTTAATATTTCACTCGCAGAGTAGTAAATATGGCAAAAACCGTAGTGAAAAAAATGCGAGTGGCAAATACAATTCCGGTAAACACACGGCGGTCCGTTCAAGTGGACAACCTGCTTCAGAGAAGCTAATAACTAACGATCTGCAATATCATTTATTTCAACTTCTAATACATCATTTAAACCACCTTCCCGCCCGCCAGAAAGAGCTGATTATTCTTAAGTTTTATGAAGGATTATCCTATGAAGAAATTGTGCAGCAAACAGGCCTTGCGCCCCGCACAGTATATAATAAAATGCATGAGGCATTAAAGAAGTTAAAACTGGAGATGATAGAAAATCCGTATTCCCGGAAGGCAATGCATGCATAGCTGTATTTTTTCATTTACTTTTCCGGTGATTTACCGGGCAGAGGGTACGTACAAAAGATAAATACCGGGTTAATAATTGTATTTATTTGAGCAGGCTGCAAAAAAAAGTGCGATAGATGACGCAATGAAATTTGTATTAAAATACCTTAGTGCTAAAATTAAAAGAAATGAAAACAGCAATCGTTACCGGCGCTTCCGGAAATATGGGACAGTGCGTTGTAAGAAAATTTTTGGCAGAAGGATACCATGTGGTTGCAACGATTGTACCCAACGATCCTACCCCCTTTGAAATTGTTGACGCCAAACTGGAGAAGGTGCTTGTTGACCTGATGAATGAAGAAGACTCGGGTAAATTTATTAAGACGGTAATTGCCAAATATGAAAATATTGATGCCGCCATATTAACCGTTGGTGGTTTTGCGATGGGTACAATTGCGGATACGCAAACGGCTGACATTTATAAGCAATACAAACTGAACTTTGAAACAGCTTATAATGTTGCCCGTCCGGCATTTGTACAGATGATGCAACAGGGCAGCGGCAGGATATTCATTATCGGCTCAAGACCGGGCATGAGTGCCAAAGAAGGGAAGGGGATGGTGGCATACGGATTGGGAAAATCACTGATATTCCGCCTGGCAGAACTGATGAATGAGGAGGCCAAAGGACATAACGTGGTTACTACTGTTGTTGTACCCAGCACAATTGATACTCCTCAAAATCGCAAAGCTATGCCGGATGCCAAGTTTGAGAATTGGGTTAGGCCCGAATCTATTGCGGATGCCATCTATTATTATTGCACTCCTGCAGCAGCAACAATAAGAGAGCCGGTAATAAAAGTGTATAACAATGCATAAAGAAAATGGCCGGATTTATTTTGGATGATAATATTATGCCCTGGCTAATTTCCGGCAGCACTGATTGTATTGAAATCCAGGTAATCAACCAGGCAGCCATGATAATTTTTAATTGCGGCATTTCATAAAGCTTAGCATATTCAACGCCCGGTTTGTCATGTGTTAAAGTCGGTGAATAATTCATCATTTTAACAAGCCTGTATAACTAAATGCGGCTGTAAACCTGTTGTTGCAAAGGCTTTCAATAAATGTGTCCGGTGAATTCGTTTTGAAGTAACACAGTTGAAGTTGTATACATTCATAGCGAAAAAACCTTTTATAAAAATCCATTTAGTCACTTCTTTGTCGCCGATGTGTACAAACTCTCTTAAAATAACTGTTGGAGAAAGCCAAGCCGGTCATTGTGTCTGCCTGTTTTAAGAAAGCAGTCACCTCTGTTTAACTTTTCCGGTTTAAAAAGCGAGCTGATTTTGGCTAAGTCATCATTACTGATCCCAAAGTAAGTTTTATGTAAATTTCAAGTTCTGTCATTTTTTAACAGGCGGATCTGCAATGGCTGCTAACGTTCTGGAATTGACGGGCAGGTTGTTTGTTGAAAATCTGCAGCCGTAACCGCAGATAAATTTATAAATAAAAGTTGATTGTTTATTCCGTTGCAGGATCTATTCATCCACTGCAACTGGAGGTTACAAAAACAATACATACTATTTTTTAACCGGGAGTTTTTAATCCATTTCGGAAAGAACAACCGGCTGTATGGAGATAAACGTACCAGGGATTATCTACAGCCGACATAAGGGTGCGGCATAAACTGCAACAATTGGATGAGTGTAAACCGGAAAATAGTTTCCCACAGCCATTTTAAAATACGATGCTATTTTTTAACTGAAACACCGGCGGATGAGGCCTTTTTATTTGGAAGAGCTTTCGCCGCTTTTTTTACCGGAGGAGTCGTTTTTTTATCAGCAGGTGCAGCTTTTTTAGAGATGGGGATGACTTTTTTTACTACATCTTTTGTTTTCTTTGCTACCGTCTTTTTCAATCCGGCAGTAAGCAGTTTTGCAGCCTTCTTAATTCTTTTTTCAAATTTTTTTTCTCCCAGCTGATCTTTCAGATCTGTGAGGGCCGTTTGCAATTGTCTGGTAACAGTTTGCAGGGCAGAATCGCTCTCCGTTATACTCTTCTTTATGTTTTCCGTTGTTGACATTCTACTATTTTTTATAAATGATAACACAAACTTAATATAAGAAAATTGCTAACAATGTTAAGTTTTTTATATTTCTTTAAACTGGTAGACTGGCCAGGTGACGTGTTACCGGTGGTGTTGGAAATCTGCTCTCCAGGCTGCTACGGCTTGCACATTTCAACGACATTTTTTCTGTGGTGTTTTTCTTCAACATTGCGCTCCGTAAATATGTAGGCTGGCTGAACCATCTCAATGCCATGCTGTTTCTATAAAAATACTAAACGCTGGCTGGCTGTGGATGACTCACTCAATTTACCGAACCGTGTAGCAGTAAAATGGCCCTTCGCCGCCTGATAGTCTGCTTAACCCATTTCAGCTTGCTTCCAATCCTTCTTAACGTGGACGTGTAACGTTTCCCTATGTCATAATTTTCCAGTGAAAGATATGGACCAGAAGGGGTAATGGCCAAACGGGATTTTTCTGCTTAAATTTTTATTTGATTAATTGCATGAATGTTTAAAGCAGACATTTTATACCAATTTGGCGAAATGGAGCATTTACTGTGGCCAAGATGCCGCTTACAATGAGTTCCACCCGTAATAAAAAGTCAGTTTTGCAACATATAAAAAAACAACTATTATTGTAGTATGAGAGAATCCCTAAAGCATCTTTTCAGCAACCAGGTTATTTTGGAAGATAAACGCCAATTTTTTTACACTATAAAGCCTTATGAGCTTATCAATGCGCTGGGAACGGTGATTGCTAGCTTACAGGAATATTCATTTACGCAAAAGGAACCAGCAGGTGAGGCGTTTTCCTGCAATTTATACAAAACAAAAGATGGTAATTGGTATGACATTGAGGAGGCGACCATTGCAGTGGAAAAGAAAATTATACGAATGCTTAAATCTGCTATTGACGCGAAGGAAAATACATCCGTATCATAGTCGGGGCATTTGGAACGCATTCTCCACGCGGGTACGCGATACCCTTTGCTATTTCACCAAAATCCTTTTCATCCAAACGGCAATCCAGGTAAATACCCAACTATACATCCGCTTATTTTTTTGAAAAAAAAACTGTTGCTATTTCCCTTCGTTCCCGTAAATCGGCTATCAGTGCTGATTGCATGAGCAGGTTGATACAACTCCTTGACGCAGTTTTTAAAGCCACCTTGCAAATACACGAAAACGATCATTTTGAACCATTCGCCGAAAAAAAATACTCCCTGATCGAAAAGCAAAAAATGCAGAACATATTTGATGCACCTTTACATCAGAAAGCAAGCAAGGTAAAAGCTTTCAGCAACCGGTTCCAATTTTAATATCCTAACCAAAAGACCAAATCCGAACAACCAATCAACATCCAATTATTTTAAAGAAAAGAGCCAAATCCTGTAACCAACAAATAAATAACAATATCCTGATTAAAAGACCAATCCGATTAGACTAAAAAACCAAGTACACCGATTATCCGATACCCTGATTAAAAATAACCAACGAATTGAATATCCTTCGTGAAAAGACCAATGAGTCCCGCCTTGAAAAACGCATGGTAAGAAATGTGTGAAGTAAAAACGGATCAAAAAACCAACAACAATATATTAAAGAATGCTCTTTTAAACGGGGGCATTTTTTTATGCCCCGGGGCAGAGGACTGAATTCTAAAAGTGCCTTTCATTCCTTACTATTTATGCCGCGTGAGATTTATTCAATTTCATTTTACCACGGTTGATATTGATTTTATTTTTGCGCCAGGCCCATGGTGCCATGGCTGATTTTTCAGTCCATAAACCCAGCTTGTTTTTTCTTGCTTTTAGTTCTGCATTGGCCAGCTGTATGTCCGTCGAATATTTTTTAAAATGCCACGCATAGCCAGCTTCCACCATCAATAGTCCTGCTTCTTTTCCGGTTGCCAGCCAGGTTTTCGCAAGTGTTCTGCCGTACCTGTCCTTACCGGTTGATTCGATTGATACAGCCGCACCAAAACACAAGCGGCTTAAATAATTCTTCGATAATTTGTAAAAAGGCATCCCACGTTCAGGCGCATCAATGCCTTCCATTCTGATTCTTTTTGTTGTGTGATTGTCCAGCAAAATATCATAGGTATCGCCATCAATAATATGAATGACTTTGCCGTGGGGTGGTGATTGGGCTTCGGCCAAATTGCAACCGGCAGTGAGAGCGGTAGTAAACAGAAGAAACAGGAGGGTTTTCATTATTCGGATTGAATTGCCTTTTTTTAATTGAATTGGAAACAGAAATTAGTTAGCAACAACTCAAATGTATCGGAATAATTGTTATCGTGTTATTTTTCATTGCCGGGGTCTTTCTATTGCCCCTACTTATGCCTGAAAATAAAGCGGCACTGAAGCTTTTTTTGCTTCAATGCCGTTATGAGAAAAACTAAGAGTAAATACTACGATTTCGCTTTGGCCATTTTCATTCCGCATTTTGGGCACTTGCCGGCTTTATCGCTTGCCTGGTCGGGGTGCATGGGGCAGGTAAACATTTTCATTGTTTCCATTTTCATTTGTTCTTTTTTAGAAGCCACCAGTGCTGAACCGCATTTGGGACATTTGCCAGCCTTGCTGCTGACTACATCTGCATGCATCGGGCAGGCATATTGGTTGGTCACAGCTGTTTTCATTTGTTCTTTTTTTGAAAGCCCCAGGTCCATACCGCACTTGGTGCATTTGCCAGGTTTGTCACTGGTTACATCCGGGTGCATCGGGCAACTGTATAATAGTTTTACAGAAGCATCTTTGTTTGGTTTATTCAGCGCATCTTTTTGTGCGAAGCAGGTAAAAGTGGCGGCTACAGCGATTGCAATAAATAATATCTTTTTCATTTTATTTTGTTTTAGAATTTGTAATTTTTTTGAGTGTATTTGAATCACCACCTCCTCAAATTAGTTGATTGATATTTTACTAAATGAATGTTTGTAAAGTGATTTGATAATGTAAGAATGAGGTAGCAGTAACAACAGGATATTTACATTGTTGCCGCTGGCGTTTATGCTGATCATATTCGATAAACACAATCGAAAATGTAGATGGGAACACCGCGGTCTGGAGGAGGCGAGAAAGTTGTATTTAAAAGTTGCGGTTCCAAAGTCAGCCAATGCTTTTCAGCGCTGCATGACGTAAACAGAAGAGCGAAAGTAAAATTGTTAACCGGGCTGTTTATATAATCAGCGCCAATGTAATTGTCTTTTAGTTTCAGACTTTCAAACGTGGTTTTACAACAACTGATCGTATTATTTTTTGAGGATTTACTTTTGGCAAATTCAGCAAAGCTTAAGCTGGTAGATTGCAAATGGCCACAGCAGTAAAACTGTGTAATACCAATGCCCATTGTTGAGGATGTGTAAACAAAAAGCAATACTATCAGCGCAATCTTTTTCATTTTATAACACAAAAGTAGGCTCATTTTTAAAACTGTTTGCAGCCCCCCGTCAATGGAACGCATGATCCAGGTCATACCAAATGTAAAATAGAATGCTGCCTGTCGATAATAAATGTCTGTTAAACTATTTCTTAAATGGATGCATAACTATTACAACTGCGTCATTTCTTATGGTAGCAATTTTTGATGCGGTTTGCCTAACCCGCAGTATCACTGGTTTTCATCACAAATGAATAAATTGTATTGCCTTTCAATTATAACAACCATTACCTTCGTAAAAACGTTTTTGTCCATTTTGAAAAAGAAAGTGTTATCCATCATCGACATAGCGAGGCAATTGGGAATCTCTCAATCCACCGTTTCTTTTATTTTAAATGGAAAGGCAAAAGAGAGAAGAATCAGCGATGCAACAACGCAGCGGGTACTGAAATTTGTGGAGGAAGTAGGCTATAAACCCAACCTCCTGGCCCGCAGTTTTCGTACCGGAAAAACCAATATCATCGGCCTGATGGTTGAAAGTATTGCCAATCCCTTCTTTGCGAATCTGGCCCGGCTGATAGAAGAGAATGCTTACAAAAACGGGTATAAAATTTTATACTGCAGCACAGAAAATGATTCCGCCAAGGCGCGGGAGTTAATCCACATGTTTAAAGATCGTCACGTAGACGGTTATATTATTATCCCAACAGAGGGTATCAGGGACGACGTTAATAAATTGGCTGCCGGCGGTGCTTCGGTCATTCTTTTTGACAGATGTTTTGAAGGCGATGCAATAGATTACGTAGTGCTCGACAACTTCAACAGTACCTATAATGCAACAAAACATCTGATTGACCAGGGATATAAACACATCGGTTTTGTAAGCATCAGTTCGCTGCAATCGCAAATGCAGCAACGTTTGGCGGGTTATGAAAAAGCGCTGGATGATCATAGCTTGCAGCACTATGTTAAAGAAGTTGGATTTTATCTTGACACAAATACAGTGGTAGACTACATTGTCGATTTCATACTTCGCAAAAAAAAGCTGGACGCTGTTATTTTTGCTACCAATTATCTCGGCGTAAGTGGGCTGAAAGCAATTAAAAAAGCAGGTCTCTCCATCCCGGATAACCTCGCCGTGGTATGTTATGATGACCTTGAATTGTTTGAATTACACACGCCACGAATCACTTCCATCGCACAGCCCATACAGGAAATGTCGGAGCAGCTGATTAATATTTTGCTCGACAAGCTGGCTTCAAAAAATAGTATTAATCACAAAGTAACACTTCCCGGCAAGCTCATTATCAGGGAATCTTCTCCTAAAATTGCACGCCGGAAAAAATAGCCTGCTTTGCTATAACGTTTTTTCTTTCTTGTTATCAGATTCAAGGTGTTTCAAGAGTACAATTAGCTATAATTACTGCAGGCAGTGGTGATGTTTGTTTTAAAATGAGATAGCTGTCAATATTGAAACTGCTGCTGCTGCTGAATTACATGGCAAGTGGTCTATACCAGGTATCTAAGTAATAAATAACAAACTGTAGATCTTTTAGCCGGTTGTATCATTTTATATTCAATTTGTAACAAGCATCTTGCTAAAACGTTTTTCTTATTATCTTTATTTTAACAAGTTGAAATAAATAATTCAATACACTTTATTCAGCCTGCAATTAACGAAAACCCCAAATGCCTGACATATGAGATATCTTAACAGAGATCATAGGTGCATAGCTATACACCATAACAAACACACCGTCATTATTTTCGCAGCTATTACCGGTGAACATACCAACCCCGTTTTTATCCTAAGGCAAATTAATGTCTTTTCCTTCCTGTTTTTTTAAAGTTTCCTTGCTAAAACGTTTTACTAATACTTTCATACTCCAAAACCATTGTTTATGATGACAGACTATTTCTTAAAAAAAACTAAGCACTTGCGTCGTCCGGTGTGGATGATTGCCTTTATGCTGGTTGTAACGGTGGGCATACCCGGCCGGGTAGCAGCCACCAATGCGCCGCCCGGAAGGCTTACTGGCCGGGGCCTTTTAGCCAAAACGGTTACCATTACCGGGGTTGTAAAAGACAAGCTGGGTAAACCAATTGCAGACGCAACAGTAAAAGTAGTGGGTTCAACCACGGCTACTTCAACCGATGCCAGTGGCCGTTTCTCCATCAATGTAGATCCAAAAGGTTCACTTGAATTTTCGCATGTTGGCTACAAGACACAAACGGTAGCCATGAACAATACACTCGACCTGGAAATTGTGCTGGATGCGAACGAAGGCAACATGAATGAAGTAGTGGTAGTGGGCTATGGCAGGCAAAGGAAAATCAGCCAGATCGGTGCACAGTCCATCGTAAACCTGGAAGATTTAAAACAGCCAATAGCGAATGTGGGAGCAGGTTTGGCGGGGCGTCTTTCGGGTCTTGTGGCAGTTCAGCGTACCGGAGAACCAGGTCATGATGATGCGGATATCTGGATACGGGGTATAGCAACACTTAACAATTCCAAACCACTTATTTTGGTTGACGGCGTGGAGCGTTCACTGAGCAATCTTAACTACGATGATATCGCTTCCTTCAGTATTTTGAAAGATGCTTCGGCCACTGCAGTGTATGGTGTAAGAGGTGCGAACGGGGTAGTATTGATCACAACAAAAAGAGGTAAACCCGGTAAGCCGGAATTTGCGGTTGATTACCTGCAATCGATCACTACGTTCACAAAATTGCCTTCCATGACTGATGGCCTTACTTACATGGATATGGCCAACGAAGCGCTTACCACAAGAGGTGATGCACCAAAATATTCGGCCGATTATATTGCCAAAACAAAAGCCAACACAGACCCCTATTTATATCCCAATGTAAACTGGATTGATAAAGTATTTAAGAAAAATGGCCTTAACCGCAAAGCCACCGTTAACATTGATGGTGGTGCACCTTCTGCTTTTTACTATGTATCGCTTGGTTATTATGATGAAGACGGATTTATAAAATCAGATCCAAGTGAACCTTATCACAGTGGTGTAGGTTATTCAAGATTTAACTTCACCAGTAACTTAACGTTAAAGGTTACGCCATCTACCACTTTTGAACTCGGGTTACAGGGCTATTACAGCAATGGTAATTATCCCGGTATTGGCGGAGGTAATAATCCGGCTGATGCAGGCCAGGTAAATTCTATTTTCCAGGCGGTAATGGATATGCCGCCGGTAGAGTTGCCATTTACTTATCCCGGTGATACCACTTCCGGGAGAAATCCCAACGGAGGTTTTCGCAACCCGTTCGACCAGGCTGCAAAATCCGGATATTCCAATCAATACAAAACACAATTGTATACCAATATCCGCCTGCGGCAGAATTTAAGTATGCTGGTGAAAGGGCTTTCTTTTACAACCATGTATGCCTTTGATAACTACAGTGAGCTGGACATTAATCATGGCAAAAGAGAAAACGCATACATAGCAAACGGCAGAAACCCGGATGGTACATTGAACCTGCAGCTAACATATGGCGGTAGTAACTCGCTGGGTTATGATCGTTACAATGGTGGCAACAGAAGAGTGTATACGGAGTCTGCTTTAAACTATGATTCTGCTTTTGGCAAGCATCGTGTAAGTGGCTTGCTGTTGTATAACCAGAGTGAATATGTAAATGCTTTTGCAGGCGATTTTACCAGCTCAATTCCTTTCCGTACCAGAGGCCTTGCAGGAAGAGTGACTTATAGTTTCGATGATAAATATTTTGTTGAAGGCAACTTCGGATACAACGGTTCTGAAAATTTTGCACCCAAAAAACGCTATGGCTTTTTTCCTTCTTTTGGTGTAGGCTGGGTAGCATCCAACGAAAAATTCTTTAAGCCGGTTAAGAATATTATCAGCTTTTTAAAGTTCCGGTTTTCGTCCGGCACCGTGGGTAACAGTGATATCGGCAGCACGCGTTTTGCGTACCTTGACCAGGTTAACACCAATGCCAACGGGTACACATTTGGTACCAGCCGGCAGGGAACGGGCGGCTATGCCATCAGCAGTTACGGCGCAGACCTTACCTGGGAAACCAGTCGTAAAACAAATATCGGCATGGAGATGACGTTGTTAAAAGCAACTACGGTACAAGTTGATCTTTTTAAAGAACACAGAACAGGCATCTTTCTTACCCGTGGTACAGTACCAGAATTTGTGGGTTTAACATCACGTCCGATTGGTAATCTTGGCATAGTAAACAATGCCGGTATCGATATCTCTTTACAACAAAATCATGTAAGAATTGGTGACGGCTGGTTTTTAAGTCTGCAGGGCAACTTCACTTATGCCCGTAATAAAGTAATCAGTAATGATCAGCCGGATCAGAAATATCCATGGCTTAACAGGAAAGGTCAGGGCGTGCTGACGAGGTTTGGCCTGGTAGCTCAGGGGCTGTTTAAGGACTCTGCAGAAATCATCAATTCTCCCGTGCAGTCATTTGGCGAGGTAAGGCCCGGTGATATTAAATTTAAAGATTTGAATGGCGATGGCGTAATTGATGCCTACGATCAAACTGCCATCGGTACCGGTGACGTACCGTTCATTTTATATGGTTTTGGTTTTGATCTCACCTATGGTAAATTAAGCCTGGGTGCTTTCTTCCAGGGACAGGCGCAGGCAAATATTATTCTGAGTGGCAACAGTATTCAGCCCTTTTCCGGTGATGGTGGAGAAGGCAATGCGTACAGCGTAATTACCGACCGGTGGACACCTGAAAATCCCAACCAGCATGCGTTTTATCCAAGGCTTGGTTTTGGCGGTCCCAAGAATGGCAACAACAACCAGGTAAGTACCTGGTGGCAAAAAGATGCCAGTTTTATCAAACTGCGAACACTGAAAGCTTCCTATACTTTTTCAAAAGATGCGTTTAAAAAAATAGGCATTAAGCGTGCCTACATCTATGCGCTCGGCGAAAATATTTTATCCTTCAGCAAATTTAAATTGTGGGATGTGGAACTGAATACTTCCAACGGTGTGCGGTATCCGCAGGTAGCTGCCTATTCACTGGGATTACATTTTGATTTTTAATTACAACAACTAACGATCATGAAAAAACTGATTTATATAACAATCGCATCATTTTTGCTCATCAATATACCGGCTTGTAAAAAGGGATATCTTGATCAGCTTCCGCAGGATAGAACCACCATTGAGCAAGTGTTCGCCCATAAAAATACGGTCGATAATTTTCTAGCCAACGTCTATTCCTACGTTAGAGATGAGGCCAGTCAGCGCTACATTGGTGGCTCAACAAGTGGTGGCCCGTGGACGGGTGCATCCGATGAAGCAGAATATGACTGGAGTTTTGTGTTTAGCAATTATATCAACGTAGGTGCCTGGGGTCCAACAACCGGTGTGGTAAATGATTTCTGGAGTAATTATTATACCGCCATCCGCTCTGCCAATTATTTTATGGCGCACGTGGGCGAGTGTAAAGAAATCACCAACCAGGCAAACGGAGCACAGTTGCTTGCACGGTACATTGCAGAAGCAAGGGGCCTGCGTGCTTACTATTATTATAATTTAATCAAAATTTTTGGGCCGGTGGTGATCACCGGTGATGAAAACATTGCACCCAACGCAGGCCTTGCAGATGTTCAGCGTGCACGTACCCCTTATGATAGTTGTGTGTTGTATATTTCCAGCGAGATGGATAAAGCTGCAGCAGACTTGCCTGATGTGCCGGCAAACCCCAGCGTTGACGCAGGCAGAATGACCAGGTCAGTAATGATGGCTTATAAAACGGAAATGTTGCTGACGGCTGCAAGTGATCTTTTCAATGGTAACCCGGATTATGCATCGCTTAAAAACCAGGAGGGCGGACAGTTGATCAGCCAGCAAAAAGATCCGGCCAAATGGGTAACAGCTGCCGCTGCCGCAAAAGCATTTATTGATAAATACGTGCCGGGTACATTTGATTTGTACAGGGAAAATGACGCCTCAGGTAACCTGGATCCTTATTTATCCTGCCGCAATGTGATGTTTACTGACTGGAACAAGGAATGGATCTTTGCAAAAGTAGGAGCCGATCCAACCACCAGGCAATATGAAGAGACACCGTATCATGCAGGCTCTGACGGCGCTATCCGCGGCAGTGGTGGCCTCGGTGTAACACAGCAAATGGTAGATGCTTATTTTATGAACAACGGTTTATCTATTAATGATCCCGGTTCTGGCTATGTTGAAAATGGTTTCTCTTCATCTGATGGAAAATACACCACGGCAGGCACCTACAACATGTGGACCAACAGGGAACCCCGTTTTTATGTCGGCATTACTTACAACGGCAGCAAGTGGTTAAATACAACCACCAGTTCAGGCACCGTAACAACCGAAACATTTTATAACGGCAATTCCGGTAAAAGAGTTGGTGGAAATGATTATTCGCCTACCGGTTATATCGGTCGTAAAAATATTCCACCGGGCGACTGGCGCTCAGGCAACAGGGCATGGGTAATGTTAAGGCTGGCCAATATTTATCTCGATTATGCAGAAGCATTGAATGAAGCTTCACCCGGTAATGCCGATATAGCTAAGTATGTAAATCTTATACGCCAACGTGCCGGAGTTCCGGACATTTCATCCGCTCTATCACAGGACCAGATGCGCACGGCGATACGCAAGGAAAGAAGGGTAGAACTGGCTTTTGAGAATGCCCGTTATTTTGATACCCGCAGGTGGAAGATTGCAGAACAGACTGATGGCGGACCTTTTTACAGCATGGACATCAATGCAGGCAATGATTTGCAGGACCCGACTTTTTATAAAAGAACCGTTTTTGAAAACCGCGTTTTTCAGAAGAAACATTACCTGTGGCCTATACCGCAGCAGGAGCTGGATGTAGATAAAAACCTGGTGCAAAACACCGGATGGTAAACATAAAATGCAATTGTAAAACACCTGCAATTTGCAGGTAAACATTAAAAAATGCTACAATGAAAATGAATATAAAAATGACGGCAGTATTTGTAAGTGCCTTGTGCGTTGGCCTTGCAATGTCTTCCTGCAATAAACCCGATGTTGTTATTTCCGCAAAAGAAGGAAATATTTATATGCCCATCGCCGCCGGTAACAGCAGCTATGCCTTGTTATTGGCTGATACGGCACAAACGATTGGTTTTGGTGCAGCCTACGGTGGTCTTGCCTATCCCGGGCAAGATATCACTGTGGGTTTTAAAGTAGATTCAACTTTAATCAGCAGTTACAATGCGCAACATGGTACGGCTTATGTTATGATGCCGGCATCCAGCTACCAGGTGCCCACGCTCACCAGTGTTATAAAAGCTGGTGAAACAAGTTCCAATACATTGCCAATACAAATTGTAACTACGGATCTTGATAAAACGATCAAATACATTATTCCTGTTTCAATCACCAGTGTTTCATCAGGTTTTATTGACAGTGCGCTTGGTACGACTTTTATAAGAGTAGATACCATTCAACGGCTGGAAAAGGATATTACATCAATGGCCACATTGAGTGTGAGCCGCGAAAACGGCGGTGGTTCAGGTGCAGGCGAAGGTTCCCCCAAACTGGTAGATGGTGATTACAACAGCAAGTTTTTGACAGACGGATTTCCGCAGAGCTTTTGGGTAGACCTTACTTTTTCATTGCCCCAAATCATCGGTGCGTACACCATTACATCCGGCAATGATGCGCCCGACAGGGATATGAAAGACTGGAACCTGGAAGGCTCCAACGATGGAACAACATGGACAATACTGGATACGCACACGGGAGAAACATTCAGTGGCCGCAACCAGACTAAGCGATACGAGTTTACTAACACCACTGCGTACACGCAGTACAGGATAAATGTGCTGGCCAATAACGGCAGCAACCTGATACAGGTAAGTGAGTGGCGGCTGATTACTTTTCCTTAAATAAAGAAAATGTATAAAAAAATTTAGTAGTAAAATTGTTGAACTCTGAAGCTATTTGAGTGTTTTTAAATAACAACTCCGAAAACCAAAATGCCGGTTGAATGTCAGCCGGCATTTAAAATATTTTCTACAAGCGGAATGAAATAGTTTTGTGCAAATTCATCTTTCATAAAATTCACCAGCTAAATGCAAATACTTAAACAGCTGATTGCTTTACCCGTCATTGCCTTGTTGTGTACCCAGGGCTATTCACAAAAAAATAATGCCGCTGAAAAAACTTCTTTCCAGGCATCGGCGCCATGGAATGCAGCATACGATGTGCGGAGTGATATTGCGATGGTGTATGGCATGGATAGTACGTTTACCGATCGGGTAAAAAGCTATCGTGACCGCGGCTACAATGTACAGTTTATGACCGGCATTGCCTGGGGCAATTACCAGGATTATTTTGAAGGCAGGTTTGATGGCAAAACTCATTTTGAAGATGGGCAGGTAGAAAGAAACGGCCGTGAAATTGGCCATGGTAAAGGAATTCCTTACATCGTACCAACCGATGGATACATCGCCTATTTTAAAACACTGATAAAAAAAGTGATTGATGCCGGAGTAACATCTATCTATTTGGAAGAGCCTGAATTTTGGGCAAGAGGCGGTTACAGCGAGTCGTTTAAAAAGGAGTGGCAAAAAATGTATGGCTTTGCCTGGATGCCACAACATGAATCACCGGAAGCAACTTACCTGTCATCCAAACTAAAGTACCAGCTTTATTTTCATGCGCTGAAAGAAGTATTTCAATATGCCAAAACCTATAGTGAAAGCAAGGGGCTAAAAGTAAAATGTTATGTGCCTACTCATTCACTATTGAATTATTCTTCATGGCAAATAGTAAGCCCCGAAGCAAGTTTGGCGGCGCTGCCAGGGATGGATGGCTATATCGCCCAGGTGTGGACGGGCACTTCAAGGGAGCCGGTTTATTACAATGGTATTAAAAAAGAACGCGTTTTTGAAAATGCTTTTTTAGAGTATGGATCTATGTTATCTATGACGGCGCCCACCGGTCGTAAAATTTATTTTTTGACAGACCCGATAGAAGATTATCCGCGTACCTGGGATGATTACAAACAAAATTACCAGGCCACTTATACAGCCGAATTGATGTATCCTTCAGTAGATAATTTTGAAGTTATGCCCTGGCCCAACAGAATTTACCAGGGAAAATTTAAGCTGGCCAACAGTACCGAAAAGCAACCGATATCACCGGCGTATGCAACACAAATGCAGGTGATGGTAAATGCATTAAACGAAATGCCGGCCTCTGCAAATACCATCAATGGCAGTAAAGGTATTGGTGTGCTGGTGGGCAATTCGATGATGTTTCAGCGTTTTCCGGTGCACAATAATTATGACGATCCGCAGCTCTCCAATTTTTATGGAATGGTAATGCCATTATTGAAAAGAGGCATACCTGTTGAAACCGTGCACATGGAAAACCTGGGCTTTGCGGGTACATTAAAAAATATTAAAGTGCTGGTGATGAGTTATGCCAACATGAAGCCACAAGCCGCCATAGTAAACGAACAGCTGGCGCAATGGGTTAAGAATGGTGGCAGGTTAATTTATTATGGAACAGATACGGATCCTTTTCAAACAGTAAAAGAATGGTGGAATACCAATGGAAAAAATTACACAACACCATCTGCTCATTTGTTTGAACAACTGCATATTTCACCGACAGGTAAAGAAAGTTATACGTATGGAAAAGGTGTGGTAACAATTGTAAAGCAGGATCCGAAAGAGCTGGTATTAACAGCCGGTGGCGACGAAAATTTTATGCGCATTATAAAAACGAATTATGAATCGGCAACATCAAAAGGCAGCCTGCAAACCAACAATTATTTTTACCTGGAACGTGGGCCTTACGACATTGCTTCTGTGATGGAAGAAAGCGTGAGTACAGAACCATTGCACATCCAGGGTCCGGTGATTGATATGTTTGATCCGGCATTGCCGGTTTTAAAAGAAAAAATTGTTCCGCCCGGTCAGCAATCTTTGTTGTATGATTTGAAAAGGGTAAAAGAAAAAAATATAGCCCAGGTTTTGTGCGCAGCATCCAGGGTATATGATGAAAAGCGCAATGGCAATGAATATTCATTTATAACCAAAAGTCCATCCAACACCAATAATGTAATGCGCATCCTTTTGCAGGGCAAGCCAACATCTGTTATCACAAAAGATAAGGATGGAAAAAAAATCGACAACAAAAGCGAATGGGATGAAGATTCTCGTACCATCCTGCTACAATTTATTAATTCGGCCGATGGTATTGAGGTTGAGATCAGGTGATTTTTTCATAGAAGATTGAAATATCTAATGCTGTCAGCCTTGGCGGTACAGCAGTTTATAAACCATCTTATAATTTATCACTTTATAAATCGCTTCAATCTTTAAGGCCATGCATTTCACCCGTTGCAATGCGTTTTTTGCAGGCTCGCTTCTAGGTGTTTTTTTCATGCGGAGGTTATCTATCAACAACTGACCATAAAATGATTTTTTTATTGAAAGCCGATTGGTTTATTTTTAAGCATGGCTTTAGCATAATTGCCATTGCCAGATTTATTTATCCAATGCAGTTAAAGATTGTTTTGCTAAACATACATGTATGAATACTTCATTAACACAAGAACAGATAAACAATTATCAAACGGATGGTTATTTGTTGGTTGAAAATTTTTTAACAGAAGAAGAATTATCCTTCTGGCGTACCGCAGTTACCGAAGCAATTGAGCAAAGGGCAGGCAGAAAAATGCCTAACAGCGATACCAAAGTCGGAGAAGATGATGGCATCAATAAAGAGAGCGATTATTATGGAAAAGTGTTTGACCAGATGCTGAACCTGTGGCAAACAAATGATAAGGTAAAGCAGATTATGCTGGATGAAAAAATAGGTAAGATGGTAGCCACATTGGCGGGCTGGAAGGGGACAAGAATATGGCATGACCAGGCATTGATTAAAAGGCCATGGGCCAACCCAACTTCCTGGCATTTGGATACCCCTTTCTGGTCGTTCAGCGACAGAACTGCTCTATCTATTTGGGTAGCGCTGGATGATGCGACTTATGAAAATGGTTGCCTGTATTTTATACCCGGTTCTTTTCACCAAACAACTTTTGAGAATCCCGGCATCGGAAAAAACATGGATGCCGTATTTGATTTTTATCCGCAGTTTAAACAATCCAAATCAAAGGCAGTTCCGATGAAAGCCGGTAGTTGCTCCTTTCACAACGGGCTTACCATACATGGTGCTGGCCCCAATATGACCAATGGTTTCAGAAGGGCGATGACCTGCGCTTACATGCCCGACGGCGCCACGTTCAATGGTATAAAAAATATACTGAGTGATGAACAGGTGGCTAAACTAAAAGTGGGAGATTTATTAAATGATGATCAGCAAAATCCATTGATTTATAGTGGTACATTAGCATCCCAATTGTAATACAATTATGCATTTGAGCAAATTCAACTATTTAAAAGGCATAGCCCGGACGCCCCTGTCATTTTTTTTGTGTACGTGTTGCCTGCTCTTTTATTCTTCAGCAATAGCTCAAACTGCAAAGCTGCCTTTTATGCCCACGATGCAGGAACTGAACCAACCTTTCAGCAAGTTGGATGAGGCATCATTCCTGGCGCCACCGAAAGTGTTTCATCCGCAAACCTGGTTTCATTATATCGGCGGCAATGTTTCCAAAGAAGGGATCACAAAAGACCTGGAAGCAATAGCCAAAGCGGGCTTTGCAGGCATCATGCTTTTTCATGGCCAGTTTGGCGGACAGTGGCCCGGTGTTGAAACACAAATCACGAGTCTTAGTGCCAATTGGGACGATGCTGTAAAACATACCGCATCAGAATGTCACCGGCTGGGGTTGGTCTTTTCAATGAACAATTGTCCCGGATGGGCAACATCGGGAGGCCCGTGGATTACACCTTCCAACGCAATGCGAAATATTGTTTGGAGTCGCACCGATATCGACGGAGGAAATCTTGCTACCAACATATTATCGGTACCACAACCCAGTGCAGAGCCCTGGCGGGATTACAAAGATGTTACTGTGCTTGCGTTTCCCACACCATTGGGCGACTCAGGAAAGCCGCTTGTGCCACAGTCCATAACAAGCAATGTAAAAGATGTTGACTGGAAACCTTATTTAAGTGGACAGGCAAAAAAAGATATTGATTTATTACCGGCTGATCCCGGCAAGCCTTATTGGGTTGAAGTAAATTTTCGTAATCCTACAGCAATCCGCAGCGTCGAGTTTTCAAGCGTGCAGGGGTTTAACCACCGCAGAAATTATGAGCCCGGCGTCAAAGTCACCATACAGGCTGTGCTGGATAACGGAAATACAAAAGACATTCTTATAATGGACATGCCGCAGTCAAGCTGGCAGGATGATAAGCCAATCACACTGGCCTGTTCTGAAATTGCCGGTGCAAAAAAATACCGCATTTCCATTTTCAATAAATACAATATGGCGTTGGGTTCTCTGCGCCTGTTTTCTGCTGCAAGAAAAAATAGCTGGGAGTCGGAAGCTGCGTGGACATTGAGGAGCATTGAACGTGTTGGGCAGCATCCGAAACAATCACCTAAGGCATTTATCAATCCGGATAATATCCTGGATATTTCGGATAAGATGGACAAGGATGGAAAACTGCATTGGACAGCGCCAAAAGGCCAATGGACCATTCTTCGTATTGGCCATGTAAATTCCGGCAAACAAAACGGTCCGGCTCCAAAAGAGGGTACGGGTTGGGAGGCCAACAAACTATCCACCACCGGAGCAGATGCACATTTCGCAGGCTATGTAGGTAGGTTATCCGGGGCTAACGGTCCTCTCGCCGGCGGGTTGCTGGATGCCATGCTGATAGACAGTTGGGAATGCCACACCCAAACATGGACACAGGATATGGAAAAAGACTTTAAAGATGTTTCCAGCTATCCGCTGCGCAAGTGGCTTCCTGCATTGCTGGGTTATGTTATAAAAGATCATGCAACAACCGGCCGTTTTTTAACCGACTGGCGTAAAACCATCAATCATCTTTTTACCAACAACTATTACGGACGCATGGCTTCGCTGGCAAGAAACAACGGGCTGCATGTTACTTATGAAACAGCTGCGGGGGATGTATTGCCCGGCGACATCATGGAATATTTTAAATATGCAGATGTACCGATGGCAGAATTCTGGCAACCGATGAGCGACGATTATGTAGGCTCAATCAATTTTAAACCCATCAAGCCTACTGCTTCTGCTGCAAGAATGTATGGCAAGCCCCGTGTGGCTGCGGAGGCTTTCACATCCTTTGCATTGACATGGGATGAGCATTTTGAAATGCTGCGGGAAGTGGCCAACTGCAACACGGCAGAGGGCGTAACACACTATGTTTTTCATACGTATACACACAATCCTGAAATGCCTTTTCTTCCACCGGGCACATCGTTCGGTGCAGGTATTGGTACACCATTTCTGCGTGGACAAACCTGGTGGCAACACATGCCCGGCTTTACCGATTATTTATCACGCTGCACTTATATGCTGGAAAGAGGCAAGCCGTTAAGTGATGTGTTGTGGTATTTGGGAGATGAGCTTAACCACAAGCCAGACCAGAAAGCGCCTTTTCCTGAAGGATTTAAATATGACTATTGCAACCCTGATGTATTGCTGAACCGGTTGAAGGTAGACAATGGAAACCTGGTTACACCCGAAGGAATTCAATACCGCGTACTTTGGTTACCGGATGCGCCGCTCATGTTGCCGGAGACACTGGAAAAAATTCATTCATTAATTCAGCAAGGTGCAAACGTGGTGGGCGAAGCGCCTGTTGGCCTCGCAACGCTTTCCGGTGGAGCTGCGGCCAGGCAAAGATTTGATGCTGCAGTGAAAGCTATCTGGGGTACAGGCAAAAAGGGAATCAGGAAAAATGGTAAGGGATATATTGTATCGGGTATTCAATTGGATGAGGCATTAATTGCATTAAAGATAGCACCCGATGTTACCGGTGGCGATGCGCTGTGGTTGCACCGCAGGGCAGATGGTGCTAACTGGTATTTTATCAGTGCACCAAGGGGCAAAGGATTTACCGGTGAATTGAGTTTTCGTACCAACGGCACTGCCGAACTTTGGGATCCTGTTACCGGAACATATCAGGGAATTGAGACTCATCAAAGTGGTGATCGTACGTTGATCAAACTCGACCTGGTGAAATCCAACGCCTGTTTTATCGTGTTTAGAAAAAATGGCTCGCCATCAACTTCATCAACACTTGTAAGTAATAAGGATAAATCAACTATACAAATTGCGGGTCCCTGGACACTCAGTTTTCCGGCAGGTTGGGGAGCACCGGACTCTTTACAATTACCTGGTTTAATACCATGGAAAGACCTGGATCTTTCACCGGAAGGAAAAGCATTTTCAGGTACCGCAACCTATACCACCACTTTTAATGTGAGCGATGCAGCAACTTCGCTGGAATACCTGCTTGATCTGGGCAATGTTGATATGGTTGCGGCTATAGCTATCAATGGTACACAGGTCGGTTCGATATTAGCGCCACCATACCGCATACATTTAAAGAACCTGGTGAAGCAGGGGCAGAATACCATTTCGGTACAGGTAACCAGTACCTGGTTCAATCGCCTCGTGTTCGATGCAGGGCAACCAGCCGGCAAGCGTAAGACATGGACGATTGATGGCCCTGGCAAAAGCGCACCCTTGCGGCCATCAGGATTAATGGGGCCGTTGATGATAGAAGTGAGCAACATGAAGTAACATAATCATTTAAAGGAGGAACTCGTGAATAAGAGTTATTGGATTCACATACTCAAATTCTTTTCTTTAAATGTTAACCGGTAATTATTTTGAAAATGAAAATAAGTTCAATGATCATCAAGACACGATTGCCTTTAATTTTTTTCTTTGCCTGTTATTGTATTGTTTCAACCAGTAACAGTCTGGCACAATCCATAAAAATCAGCAATGATACAAAAGGAAAAAAGATTGAATTTGGGAATGAAAAAATGACTGTCACACTTGATTATGATAAGAAGGTAAATGTATCCTCATTGCTGATAAACGGGCAGCAGGTGATTGAAGGCGATGCAGGCATTTACTCAGCCATCAAAACAAGCAACCGAAGCTATTCAACTTTACAACTTTTATCACAGCCTTCAGTCAGCACTACCAGTAACACCATTAAAATTTCAGGTATCACTTACGGTGACAAAGCGCTTACAATAAATGAAACCTGGACTTTTACCATCAGCAGTGCTAATATAAAATTGTCAATGGACAGAAGCCTGTCAAAAGCCATCGTTGCTGAACAGGTAGCATTGCCCGTTTTTATTTTTACCAATATGGAGACATGGGAAGGCGCTTACCAGGATTATGGCGGGCTTGCATGGTTCTATCTTTTTAATAAAAAGCTGGATACTTATGGCGTACACAGCAGTTCTTCACAATTCTGGAACAGCAAGACGGGCAATGGTTTGAGCGTGTCGGTATCTGCGCCAGGCAAACAAGTGGGAATGGATTACAGCCGTACTGCGGAGGATAAATTATCCTATACAATAGCAGTTGCTCAAAAAGAACTGGAACCACGTTTTGATTCCGGTACGCACCGCAGACGTTTCATTCGTGACAGGGCAGATGTGTGGGCGCCTGTAAAAATGAGCGCCGGCAAAACCAGTCAGTCTGTTACACTTGGGTACTTTGATTTTAAAGAACAATATGGCCGCGGAAAACTGGTTGGTGTAAACGAAGACCAGGTAAATGCAGTGTTGAATACCATCGCCCGGATTGGCGTTATTGACAAGGAGCATTTTGGTGGTAATAGCTGGCACACACCGTACGGACCTATTTGTTTACATGAACAATATATTGCGCAAATGGGCCTTGCCATCAACGATAAAAAATATTTAAAGGGCTATCAGCAGTGCCTGGATTTTTACCGCGATAATGCTTTTAAACCAGATGGACGTGTATGGCCGAGATGGGCTTATAGCAACGAGGACGCCATGCCGAAAGGATTTACCAATAAAGGTTTTTATGAAGCGCAGTGGGGCTACCTGTTGGATTCAAACCCCGACTTTGTTACCAACGTGGCGGAACTGTTTGACCAGACCGGTGACGCAGCGTGGGTAAAAACACAGCAACAGGCCTGCGAAAAAGCGTTAGACTGGATCATCAAAAGAGACAGTAATCACAATGGTTTGGTTGAAATGATCACCGATAGTCATACGCAAAAAAGAGGCAGCGACTGGATAGATATCATCTGGGCTTCGTATGAAAATGCTTTTGTAAATGCCAAGCTGTATCATGCGCTGGTGTTATGGGCGGCCATAGAAAAACAACTGGGCAATGCGGGTAAACAAAACTACTATGAGCAGTTTGCAACCAAATTAAAAACCAGTTTTAACAAGCCAACAACGGCCGGTGGTTTTTGGGACGAACAAAAAAAATGTTACATCCACTGGCTGGATAAAGATGGTTCGGCACATGGAAACAACATGGTTACGCCGGTAAATTTTATGGCCATTGCGTATGGCATTTGTGATGATGACGCGAGGACAAAAACTATCCTGGATGATATAGAAGTGCAGATGCAGAAAGAGAACCTTTTCTTTTGGCCGCTATGTTTGTATACGTATGCGCCGGGTGAAGGCAACGACTGGCAATTTCCTTTTCCAAATTATGAAAACGGAGACATTTTTTTATCATGGGGATCGGTTGCAGTGAAAGCATATGCTGCATACAAACCTGAGTTGGCGTTGAAATATGTAAAAAATGTGTTGGCACAATATGCAAAAGATGGGCTGGCTTTTCAACGATATGCACGGGCAAAGCAAGACGGGCAGGGAGATGATATCTTGTCGGGCAACAGTTTGTCAGTAGTTGGTTTATACCAGGGAATTTATGGTATCAATCCATTGTACAACCGTTTCTATCTGGATCCACATATCACCAAGGACCTCGAAGGAACGGAAGTAAAATACAATTACAGAAATCAAAAATTGACGATTGATCTGGCTATGGATAAATATGCAGTATCAAACAACCAATTTAAACTTTTAGATAAAAGCGATTTTGGTTTTTATGGAAGTAAAAATGAGCTGCTGTATTTTCATGGAAACAGTGAAGTGGCTACTTTAAAAATAGCAACGGCGGCAAACCTTTCCGTTGAAATAAAAGAATGGGACAAAAATGAGATGATATGGACCCAATCTTCAAAAGATATTGCTTCACACCAACTTATTTACCAGGTGAATGATCTTAACCCGAACAGCACCTACAGCTTCTCAATAAACAACAGCATTATCAAACGTATGACAAGTAATAGTAAAGGCCAGCTCGTACTACCTTATAAAACCAGTACCAACACAGAAGAGATTAAAATATCCAAAATTTAAAAACGATGATTGGTGAGAATAAATTAAGGATCATTTTTTTTGTTGGGTTAATTCTTTTATGTGGTATTTCATCCAGTGGGCAGAACTTAAATTCATTTAGCAAATCATTTATATCTCCACCAGCCAACGCAAAGCCAAGAGTGTACTGGTTCTGGTTATTCAACCGGTTGAATAAGCAAAGTATAACACGTGATCTTGAAGAGTTTAAAGCCAAAGGAATCAGCGGCGTCAATATTATTTGCACGGGAGGGTATGGGGGCACCGGAGCCATGTTGGGTGTGAAGTACCAGGGCAGCGATTGGTGGGAGCTTTTTCGTCATGCTGTCAGAGAAGCTAAACGAAACAATATTGAATTGGGCTTCAACCTTTCTGCAGGCGGCTGGACGATGGAAGGGCCCTGGGTTAGCCAGGATAATGCAATGAAAAAGGTGGTGCAAACAGAATTGAAAATATCCGGGCCTAAGAGAACGGCTGATAAAATTCCAACCCCTGTTATTGTCGATAATTATTACCACGATATATGTGTACAGGCATTTCGGATACAAGCCAATAAAAAACAAATTGAACCCAATACCGTAATTGATGTAACCGATAAAATGAAAGCGGGAGGTTTGTTCGAATGGGACGTGCCGGAAGGCGAATGGGTGATATTGCGTACAGGTTATACATTGACAGGCCATCCGTGGAGTAAGTGGTGGGCTTATCCCACGGCTCCGCAAGCTGATACTTTTGAAGGAGGAGAAGGGTACGAAATTGATTATTTGAGCAAGGCTTCATTGGAGGATCATTTTAATCATTTGGGAAAACCGCTTATTGAAGAAGCCCGTAAAGCGGGTGGTAAAATCAATTATTTTTGGTCGGATAGCTGGGAATGTGGAAAGCTCACCTGGACACAGGATTTTCCCAACCAATTCTATAAATTTCGGGGCTATAATTTAATGCCCTGGCTGCCCGTACTTGCAGGGTATACTGTTGTCGATTCAATAATTTCCGCAAGATTTCTGGACGATTTTAACAGAACTATCCAGGATTGCATCGCAGTAAATTATTATGGGCATTTCGCAGAATTATGTCATAAATATGGAATCAAAGCAGGCAACGAGGCTGGTGGTCCAAACGACATTCCACCGCAGGATGCATTGAAAAATCTTGGCCGCAGTGATATCCCTGCAGGAGAATTTTGGGTAAACGGTCATTACAAAGCCCCGGGCGGTTATAACCAGGACAGGAGGCTGCGGCTTAATCTTAAACAAACTGCCACAGCGGCACATATTTATGGAAAACGGGAAGCGATGGCCGAATCGTTCACGCAGCAGGAAGCAGACCGTACCCACTGGTCGCTTGGTCCATCCGACCTGAAACCTTATGCCAACGATGCATTTTGTGAAGGGGTCAACCGGATTATGTTGCACCAGGCTACAAGCCAGCCACCATCCGATGGCAAGCCTGGTTATGAATTTTGTGCTGGTCAGCATTTTACTCCAAATATTACCTGGTGGCAGCAATCGCCGGCATTCTTTTCTTACCTGTCGCGTTGCCAGTACATGCTGCAACAGGGTAAGTTTGTGGGGGATGTTTGTTTCTATCTTGGTGAGCGTACGCCCACCCTGGCGCCGCCGAAATACCTGGTAGCTTCACTTGGATCTGGTTATGATTGCGACTATACCAATGCAGAAGTATTGCTTACGCGGATGTCTGTTAAAAACGGGCGCATCGTACTTCCTGATGGTATGAGCTACCGGCTGCTGGTGCTGCAAAATTGCACTTCGCCATCAGCAGAAATAAGTAAGCAGGTGGGAGATTACCAGCAGCTGACTATTTCTCCGGTTCCATCCAAAGCCATGTCTGTTGAAGTAATTCAAAAAATTCGTGCATTAGTGCTCAATGGTGCAACTGTTCTTGGTCCGCCACCGGTGATGTCTGCCGAACTGAAAAATTACACGACCGACGATGAGACCGTTCGCAAGATTGCAGCTGAGGTATGGGGCGACTTGGATGGAAAAACAAAGGTTGAAAGACAGTATGGTAAGGGTAGGGTGATTTGGGGTAAAACGCCACGGGAGGTTCTTTTAGCCGATGGGGTGAAGCCTGATTTTACTTACACAGACCAGGCAACTCAGCCGGATAAATTTGATTATATCCATCGCACAAATGCTGAAACGGAAATATATTTTGTTGTTAACCGCACCAGTCAAAAAGCAACATCCGATTTTACTTTCCGCGTTTCGGGTAAACAACCTGAAATATGGAATGCTGTCAGCGGTGAAATGCAGCATGCAAAAGCCTTTAGCCAGGAAGGTGGCAGTACAACATTGCCGCTGGAATTGTATCCCTTTGGTTCATATTTTATCATCTTCAGGAAACCTGTTCCTGTTAATACTGCCGGTCAATCGAAATTGAATTTTCCGAAATTCAAATTGCTAAATGAACTCAGCGGTCCATGGAAAGTTGCATTCGATACGGTTTGGGGAGGCCCGAAAGAAGTGGAGTTTGCCAAACTTATAAATTGGACTGAACGGTCGGAAGAAGGCATCAAGTATTATTCGGGCAAAGCTGTCTATCGCAAATCATTCGACTTAAGCAGGGAAACAATTGAAAGTCTGAAAACAGGAAATAAAAGCGGCAGGCTGTTGCTTGATTTAGGCAATGTTAAAAATGTAGCGGCAGTTCGTTTGAATGGAAAAAATCTGGGGATACTTTGGTGTGCGCCATGGAGAGTAGATATTACAGAGTATGTAAGGCAAAGTGGCAACCGGCTTGAAGTGGATGTAATTAATCTTTGGGCAAACCGGGTTATCGGAGATTTAAGACTGCCCAAAGAAAAACGTTTTACTAAAACACATGAAAGGTTTCGGTTTGATATGATTCAACAAAACACACCACTACTGGATGCAGGGTTGCTGGGCCCGGTAAATTTTTTGATAAGCTCTTTAGACTAAAAAATGTATGCACTTAAAAATACTTTGCCCGCAATGGGGGCATGAACATTTGCCGGCGGAAGATTTTTTTATAAAAGTAAAAGCAGCTGGCTACGACGGTGTTGATACGTGGATGCCCGAAGATGAACAGGAACGTAAACAGTACATCCGCCTGTTACAACAATATGATCTGGCAATCGTGAGTCACCAGCACCAGGCAAAAGGAAATACGATAGATGAATATTGCCAGTCTTATGAATATTATCTAAACATGTCGATGGAATGTGGGCCGATACTCATCAACTCACATTCAGGCAGGGATTATTTTACATTGGAGGAGCAACTGCGGGTGATAGATGTGGCGGAAAATTTTTCGGTAAAAAATAATATCAGGATAGCCCATGAAACCCATCGCGGTCGCATCGGTTTTAGTCCGGGCAATGCCAAGGAATTATTTAAGCTTAGACCAGATATGAAGATAACGGCTGATCTTTCACATTGGGTTTGTGTTACAGAAAGTTATTTGGAAAACTTCCGGGAAGCGCTGGCAGCAGCCATTGTAAGAGCGGAGTACATTCATGCAAGGGTAGGGTTTACAGAAGGTCCGCAGGTGCCCGATCCGCGGCAACCCTTCTGGCAGGAGCAGCTGCAATTCTTTTTAAAAATATGGGAACAGATATGGGAGCATCAAAAATCAACCGGCACAAAAACATTTACGATGACACCCGAGTTTGGTCCGCCACCCTATATGTGGACGGACACAGCAACCAATGAACCAGTTGCCAGCCAATGGGACATCAATGTATTTATGAAAGATTTGCTGAAGGAGAAATTTGGAGGGGACAGCATACAGCAAACAGCGAATTATTAAATGGATTCAATTGGCAGTCTTAATTGCAGTTTCAATTGCCACGCCCTTCAGGGCGTGGGGAAAAAAAGTAATTTTTTAGATGGGCTTTAGCCCGATATATTATTACACTAAAGTGAATGAAGTTTAGCTTCTTAATTATAAAATGGATTGTACAATTATTTTTATCTCACAGGTGAATAAATGCAATGCTTACAGGAAAATAAAAGCCGCATGATGCGAATAGGTACCGTTTTACTTTGTTGTTTATTTTTTTATCGCGAGGTTGATGCCCAGCTAAAAGAGCCATACAAACCGCTGCACGGTGGAAGCTATTCCGGTAAGGCTGTGCAGGCTTCGCCAGATCCGTTAATACGTTACCAATGGAAAAACCCAAAGGCAGCGGATTCCTTGCAACTATATTTTCTTCAGCCAAAAAAAATAACGGGCATTCCTGTTCAGTCATTTGTTCAAAATGCAAACTCCATAACTGTAAACGGAAAGGGCGACCTGTTATTTGATTTTGGAATGGAAAGTGCCGGCTGGATTGAGTTTAAATCCGATGATTTGGCGGATAGTGTGGAGATGAGCATCAGTGAATACAATGAACCGGCTATTGTAAATGCAGGCGCACAAAATGCAGTGAAGACAAAACGGCCTGTGAAGTATGGTAACCGCTACAGGCTTCAATTAAATGAAGAGTTGTATGAAGGTGTTCGCTTTGCGTGGATACATGTAAAACAGTTTTCAAAGCCCTGGCACATAAAAAACGTGCAGTTGGTTTGTCAGGTAAAACCGGTCAATTATAAAGGTAGTTTTTATACCAATGACACCATGCTGAACCGAATTTGGTATACAGGAGCCTGCGTGGTAAAACTGAATATGCTGCAGGATTATTTTGGTGCGATACTGATGGAAAGAAGCGACCGTCATTCCTGGACTGGAGATGCTTATCCTGCGCAAGCCTCTGCCCTGGCTGCTTTCGGCAACTATGATGTGGTTAAAAAAAATATTGCTTTTACATCCGGACAGGATAATGGCATTGCTGCTTATTCTGTGTACTGGGTATTGAGTTTGATAGATTATTACAATTACACGGGCGACGCAGAATTTTTAAAAGCCTATGCAGCCAATGCAGACCGAAGACTGGAAAGAGCTTTTCGTGAATACGATACCTTACCAAATCTCGGCTTTATGGGCTGGGATGAAAGACTCGGCGCAGGCTTTGAAAATCCACAGATCAGGGAAGCACAAAATACATATCGCATGCTTTGCATCAACGGCTGGCGCCAGTTTGCCAAAGCCATGTTATCTATCAACGAAAACAATCTTGCAAAAAAATACCAGCAATACGCAGCAGAAAAAATAAAGCAACTGCTGGCAGATAAAAAGATAGCGGATCAGTTTGGAATACATGCTGTTTCCGAAGCAATCAATGCGGAACTTATCAATGAATCTGTTATTCATCCTTTGTCAGCCTCTTTATTTGGCGACCGGTTGAACCGGCTTTCTTATTCGCCCTTTAACCAATATTTTATTATCCAGGCGATGGCATTGGCAGGTCAGGATGATGTTGCACTTACTACAATAAAAGATTGCTGGGGCGGACAAATTGCTTATGGCGGCACCAGCTTTTTTGAAGTGTACAGGCCTTCCTGGAATGCCATATTAAATGCGAATGATGCGCCGCCCAATAACCAGTGTGGGTACACAAGCCTGGCGCATCCATGGGGTGCAGGCGTTACCAAATGGCTCACAGAAAATGTGCTCGGTATACAACCTGTAAAGCCCGGTTTTAAAAGGTTTACCATCATCCCTTTTTTAAAAGACAGTTTAACGCAGGTGAAAGGCACAATGCCCACACCTTTCGGAAATATTGCTGCCAGTTTCAACATCCAATCCGGCGACTGCGAAATAACAATACCACCCGGAACTATTGCGGAGAGAGTGGGTTTGCCAAAAGGCGGCAGGCCGATTGATAAAATCACCGTTAGTAAAAAACTGCCAGGCAATTCCGTAGGCTATCGGATAGAAACCATTGGTAATACAGATGAAGACAGCAATTATATTTATCTGAAAAATGTACAAGCGGGTAATTACAAAATTACAATTACTTACAAGGCCTTAAATGCGTCGCGTGTTTTGCCGCTTGAACCATTCAACTATATAATCCAATCATTTGCGCAGGACAGCACAACAGGCGGTAACTGGACAAGGAAGTTTGGAAAAGACGGGTATGTATTATTTGGCTATCCTGATTCAACCGGTTCAAAAAAAATATCATCGTATATTGATAGTGTAACGCTTAAAAAAAATGCCATCGTAATTTGGGATTCAATTTCTCCTGATGAAGCGGTGCTTGAAAATCCGAATTCGAAAAAGCAAATGGCTGCAGCCATTATTACAAGAGATCCTGAAGCAACCAATCAAACTATGACGATTGATGTTGCAGTGAAAGGCAATCATCCCTACAAGTTAACCATGTATTTTTTAGATTGGGATAAGAAAGACAGGAGAAGTGCTATTGAAATTTTTGATGCTGAAACACTCAATATTATCGCACCCGTTCAATTGATCAATCATTACGAAAAGGGAAAGTATATCAGCTTTATTTTTGACAGATCAGTAAGGATAAGGGTGAACCATGTGAGGGGACAAAATGCGGCTGTGAGCGGAATTTTTTTTGATAGTACTGATTAAAAATAATTATTTGGGAAAGGAGAAATATCTATTAAATCAAGACTGTAATCAGTTCAAAATAATAAGATGACAATACATAACAAACATGGTTTTTTCTTTCAGCTGCTAAGCTTTGTAATCATTGTGTTGCTGTATAGTTGCAGCAAGCATTTCAGCAGTTTACAAAAATCAAGGGTTGCAACAAGCGATCCAATAAAAGCCGGTTTTATGAACCCTCCTGAATCTGCAAGGCCGGGCGTGTACTGGTATTTTATGGATGGAAACCGCACCAAAGAATCCATGACCAAAGATCTTGAATCGATGAAAAAAGCAGGCATTGGAAACCTGGTTTTTTTAGAAGTAAATGTTGGTGTGCCGAGAGGCAAGGTTGATTTTTTAAGTGAGGAATGGCAGGACCTTTTTAAGCATGCAGTTAGAGAAGCAGAAAGACTGGGAATAGAAATTACGCTGGGTGTTGGTCCGGGATGGACTGGCAGCGGTGGCCCATGGGTACCTGCGTCACAATCGATGCAGCACCTCGTTAGCAGCACGCTATTGATCTCTGACACCAGCAGGCAACCAATTAAATTGCCTTTGCCACTGCCAAAGAAACCTTATTTTGGTGAGGGCGGTTTTACGCCTGGGTTAAAAAAACAGTGGGATGATTTTTATAAAGACGTAGCCGTGCTCGCCTTTCCAACACCGGCTGTAAATAAAAAAATTACAGATGGAGAAGAGAAGGCATTGTATTACCGGGCACCTTATTCTTCTGCGCCGGGCACCAAAGAATTTTTGCCTTCCCTGGCAAATTACGAAGCAGTACCAAAGGACGCTGTAATCACATCCAATACCATTATTGATCTTACCAATAAATTATTACCAGACGGAACGCTTGACTGGAAAGCGCCACAAGGCAAATGGACCATCATGCGTTTTGGAAGCCGCAACAACGGGGCCGTTACAAGACCGGCACCTATACCCGGGCTGGGTTTTGAAGCCGATAAATTTGATACCATTGCGCTGGAGGCACATCTTAACCAATACATAGGAAAGCTGCTTAAAAAAATTGGTCAGCTGGATACATTGTCAGGAGGCGGTTTGAAGAAAATACACATGGATAGTTGGGAGATGGGCGCTCAAAACTGGACGGCACAATTCAGGCAACAGTTCATTAAAAGAAGGGGCTACGATCCCTTGCCTTTTTACCCGGTGTATGATGGCAACATCGTGGGAAGCCTGGAGATAAGTGAACGCTTTCTATGGGACCTGCGGCAAACTTCGCAGGAACTGGTACTGGAAAATCATGCGCAATATTTAAAGACCTACGCACACCGCCATGGCTGGAAATTATCCATTGAACCGTATGATATGAATCCTGCTGCAGACCTTGAACTCGGTGCTGTTGCTGATATTCCTATGTGCGAATTCTGGAGCAAGGCCTTCGGTTTTAATTCTTCTTTTAGTTGCGCAGAAGCTACTTCCATTGCGCATGTAAATGGCATACCGCTGGTGCCTGCAGAAGCCTTTACGGCAGATGACCGGGAAGGTTGGAAGCAATACCCGGGCTCGATGAAGGAGCAGGGCGACTGGGCTTTTGCAGCCGGCATCAACCGGTTTGTGTATCATACATTTCAAAGCCAAACCTTGCCGGATAATTTAAAACCCGGCATGACGATGGGGCCGTATGGCGTTCACTGGAACAGGAGTCAAACCTGGTGGCCGATGGTAGGCGGATATCACAACTATATTTCCCGTTGCCAGTTTGTGCTGCAGCAAGGCAGGGCCGTTGCAGATATTTTGTACCTCACACCGGAAGGCGCACCGCATGTGTTTCGTCCGCCCCATTCGGCACTTATTGGTGAAGAGCCAATCCGTGATCGCCGGGGCTTTAATTTTGACGGATGTTCTCCGGGTCAATTATTGTCTGCAAGTGTAAAGGATAACCAGGTAGTTTTTCCGGGAGGCGCTGCTTATAAAATACTCGTGTTGCCGGCTGTACAAACCATGACGCCCGCTTTACTTGAAAAAATAAAAACATTGGTTTATGAAGGTGCGATAGTCGTTGGTTCACCACCAATGAAATCACCGGGGTTATCAGGCTATCCCGCATGTGATGAACAGGTAAAGCAACTGGCGCAAACCATCTGGGGTACAACAGTAGTTCCGGATAATCAATCCATCCATACTTACGGAAAAGGCAAAGTGGTATGGGGAAAGGCTGCGGCAGCTCAACTCGAAGGATTCTATCCCAATTATGATTTTACCGCAGCTTTATTAAAAGACATGCAGGTGGTCAATGATTTTGAATCAGCTGCCTCATTGCGTTATACGCACCGTATTACCGCTGACCAGGATATTTATTTTGTATCCAATAAAGCCAGCCAGTTAGTTAATACAACTTGTCTTTTCAGATCACAAAAAGGCAGACCAGAGTTGTGGGATCCATTGACTGGCGAAATAAAAATATTGCCTGAGTTTTCGAAAGCCAATGGTCAAACAAGTATACCATTGCACTTTGATGCTTACCAAAGTTTTTTCATTGTTTTTAAAAATGATACCACTCAATCAGCAGTTCCTGAAAAGACAAATTTTCCTGTCAGTAAAAATATAACCACCTTAAATGCAGCATGGACGGTGTCTTTTGATCCTGATTGGGGAGGCCCGAAAAAAATCACATTCGATTCACTTATTGACTGGACCAAACATCCGGAACAGGGAATTAAATACTATTCTGGCATTGCTACCTACAAGCAAGCATTTGATGTGGATGGTGTTGTTAAAACAAAAAACAACCGACTTTACCTGGACCTTGGAGAAGTAAAAAATATTGCCCGGGTAAAGTTGAATGGCAAAGATCTTGGCGTGGTTTGGACCGCTCCCTGGAAGGTAGAGATTACGTCAGCAGTAAAAGAAAAAAATAATCATTTGGAAATTGAAGTCGCTAACTTATGGCCCAACAGGCTGATAGGCGATGAGCAGTTTCCGGACGATGGCATTAAAAATGAGCAATGGCCGGATTGGTTATTGAAAGGCCAGCCAAGAACGAGTGGCAGGTTTACGTTTACCACGTTTAAGCATTATGAAAAAGGAGCGCCGTTGTTTAAATCGGGATTGATTGGACCGGTTACGATTCAGCAGGCTGAGTTCTAAGATTAGGAAGTCTTAACCTACCCCGACGGCGGCTTTCAGCCCCGTCGGCGGTTAAATAATAATCCTGGGCATGAAAGTTTTTATTCAACCTCCGTCAGGGTTTATAACCGCTGACGGGGTTATGCTGAGGATGAAATGTATCGATATATGATAATTTTCCATTTGCAGAAAGTCAGCATACTTTTTTAATAATGATTTAAATATTCCTAAAAAATAAGATTACGCTTTATGTTCAACTCTTTGTTTTTTTGCCTGAACCACACAAAAAAAGTATTGTTCGGCGCAAGCTTGTTACTCTCTTCTGCGAATGTTTTTGCGCAACATGCGCCTGTTAAAAACAGCAATGCATTTGCACGTTATGCCAACATGGAAAAAATATTTCTTCATCCAAAAGATGCTGTGCAGACAGGCGTTTACTGGTACTGGTTGTCGGGCAATATTTCTAAAGAAGGTGTTGTAAAAGATTTGGTGGCGATGAAAAAAGTAGGCATTAACCGGGCATTTATAGGAAATATAGAACAGCCAGATGTGGCACAGGGAAGGGTGAAATTTTTATCACCCGAATGGTGGGATGTTATGCATACTGCATTGAAGACCGCCACCAAATTAAATATCGAAATAGGTATTTTTAACAGCCCGGGCTGGAGCCAGTCCGGCGGCCCGTGGATAAAGCCCCAACAATCGATGCGCTACCTGGCAAGTTCAGAAACGAGTGTGAAGGGAGGTAGCCATGTCTCTATCAAACTAAAAAAGCCAACAGAGCAGTTTCAGGATGTAAGGGTGATTGCTTTTCCTAAGCCAAAAGATTACGATGCAAACATAGCAGACAACTCGCCCAGGCTTACAAGCCCGTCTCTAAAAAATGTGCAGGCTTTGATGGATAAGGATACGGCTACAGAAGTAGCCATTCCGTTGGACAGCGTTGTAACTATCAACATACAAACTGACAAAGATTTTGAAGCAAGAAGCATGGTGTTGTATCCTTCACACCGCCCAATTATCGTCCATATACAATTGCAGGTAAATGCCGGCGACAGTTTTAAAACCGTTAAGGAATTTACCATTGACCGGAGTAATAGTGCTTTGAATGTTGGCTTTGATCCTTATGGGCGCATAGCCGTAGCGTTGCCTTCGACCAGTGCAAAATCATTCCGGTTAGTTGTCAGCAATCTTAAAACCAACTATACCACGTCATGGGGACCTGCACCCGATTCCACCTCCGGCATCCAGGAACTGCAGATTTTATCTTCACCAAAAGTGGAAAACTATATTGAAAAAACGCTCGCTAAAATGAGTCAAACTCCGTTCCCTTTATGGGGACAATATTTATGGCCTGATCAAAATAATACAACAGATAAGCAACTGGCGATTGACCCTGCAGCAGTAAAAGATATTTCCAACCTGATGTCGGCTGATGGTGAACTGAATTGGGATGCACCAGCAGGGGAGTGGATCATTGTTCGCTCTGGCATGGCGCCAACCGGCGTTACCAATTCGCCTGCACCACCCAATGGCACCGGGCTGGAAGTAGATAAGATGAACAAGGATTACTTGGCCTGGCATTTTGATGCGTTTCTTGGCGGGATAATAAAACGTATTCCCGCTGAAGACCGCAAAACTTTTAAAATAGTTGTACAGGATAGTTATGAAACCGGCGGCCAAAACTGGACCGACAACATGATCGGAAAATTTAAAAAAGTGTATGGGTATGACCCTGCGCCTTACATTCCCGTGTTATATGGTAGCGTGGTGGGTAGTGAAGAAATGTCGAACCGTTTTTTGTGGGACCTGCGGCGTTTTATAGCCGACAAAGTTTCGTTTGAGTATGTGGGAGGGTTAAGAGAAATTAGCCATAAACATGGGTTAACCACATGGCTTGAAAACTACGGCCACTGGGGCTTTCCGGGCGAATTTTTGCAATATGGCGGACAGTCGGATGAGATAGGGGGTGAGTTTTGGAGCGAGGGAGATTTGGGTAATATTGAAAACAGGGCAGCTTCTTCTTCGGCACATATTTATGGTAAAACAAAAGTTTCCGCAGAATCGTTTACCTGCGGAGGTGCCGCCTATTCAAGATATCCTGCAAAGATGAAACAGCGGGGTGACCGCTTTTTTACCGAAGGGATTAACAACACCGTGATGCATGTGTATATCGGGCAACCTTATAACGATAAACTACCCGGGGTGAATGCCGGTTTCAGCAATGAATTTAACCGCAATAATACCTGGTTTAATGATATGCCTTTGTTTACTGATTATTTGAAGCGCTGCAATTTTATGTTGCAGCAGGGAAGGTATGTGGCAGATGTGGCCTATTTTATTGGAGAAGATGCGCCCAAAATGACCGGTGTGTGCGTCCCGGCTTTACCCAAGGGATATTCATTTGACTACATCAACGCCGATGTGCTGAAAGAACGCATTAGAGTAAAAAATGGCCGGCTGGTTTTACCCAACGGTATTACTTACCGCATGTTGGTATTGCCTAAACTAACAACCATGCGGCCTGAGTTGCTGGCAACGATTCAGCAGATGGTAAAGCAAGGAGCGGTAGTATTTGGACCTGCACCCAAAAGTTCGCCAAGTCTGCAAGATTTTGCAACGGCAGACGAACAGGTATCAAAAATGGCTAAAGAAATGTGGGGTAATATTGACAGCACATCTGTAAAAGCAAATCATTACGGAAAGGGGATGGTGATCAGTGGCATGGATTTGCAGGAGGCGCTGACGATGATCAATGCTGCGCCGGATTGTAAAATAAATGGTGATGATTCGGTGTTGTTTATCCATAGAAAAATTAATACTGATGATGTCTACTTTCTTTCCAATCAAAAAAATAAAGCCATCAGTTTTAATGCGGCCTTGCAGGTAACCGGCAAACAGCCTGAGTTGTGGAACCCGGTAACAGGAGAGCATCGTGTGTTGCCCGCTTACTCCATTGATAAAAATGAAACTACCATCCCATTAAAGCTGTACGAAAACGAAAGTTTATTTATTGTTTTCCGAACACCAGTGCTAGAAACTACTGAAGCAAATACGGCAGCAAATTTCCCCGCACAAACTATCGTCACTGAAATAAAAAATCCATGGCAGGTAAGTTTTGATGCAAGCCACTGGGGGCCTGCAAAGCCGGTTACTTTTGACACGCTGACCGACTGGACAAAAAGCGACAACCACAAGATAAAATATTACTCCGGTACCGCCATCTACCACAATAATTTTACTGTTGCTAACCCGAAAAATAATCAACGCATATGGCTTGACGTGGGAGCCATGAATGCCATGGCTACCATAAAAATCAACGGCGTTGAAGCAGGCGGAGTATGGACTGCACCTTACCAGCTTGACGTCACGAAGTTCATTAAACAAGGCAACAACACACTGGATATAGCCGTGGTGAATACCTGGGTTAACCGGCTGATTGGAGATTTGCATCTGCCGGAAAAAGAACGTACAACATGGACAAATGTAAACCCTTACACAGTTGATTCTCCGCTGGAGCCCTCGGGTTTGCTGGGGCCTGTGTTGATAAAAGCGGAAATTAAATAGTTCTTGTTACTCCGCTTTATTTTTCATCATCATCAATAATGAATAGGCACCTTTGGTTACAAATTCGGCCGTGGCCAAATCGCTGTTTGCAGGTATGGTAATCTCGGTGAATCCATTTTCACTTTCGCCCGTAGTTATTTCTGTCATTTCAAACTGATTATTGCCTTTCACTTTATACACATATTGTTTGCTTTCAAAGCGCACAATGGCATCTGTCGGCAGCGCAAAAGCCTGGTTATTTTTTACTTCAATTTCTGCATTCATGTAGGTCCCCGGAACCAGCGTCTTATCGTATTGTTCAAAATGACAATGCACTTCTGTATTGCCTTCCATGGAAAGATCTTTGCCAATCAATAAGATTTCGCAGGCGTATTTTTTTTCAGGATTATTGTTGGTATATGCGATCAATTTTTGACCGATGTATAATTTGTTGACATTTTTTTCAAACACTTTTAATGCCAGGTGAATATCAGATACATTGATCAGCTCAAACAGCACTTCGGTTGAAGAAACATACTTGCCGATGTTTACATTCACTTTGGAAACGTAGCCATTGATGGGAGAATAAATGTTAATACTTGGAGAAATGGTTGTTTCATTTATTTTGCTGATGTTAATACCTGCCAGCTGTAATTTCGCCGCCAGCGAGGTCATCAATACCTGTTGACTTTTATAATCCGCTTCTGCCTGCTGGTAAACTTTGTCGCTGCTGGACTGGCTTTGGTTTAGTTCTTTCTGCCGCTTGTATTCATTTTCTAAAAAGCCGATTTTTGCTTTGGCGGTTAAATAATCCTGCTGCAGCTGAATGTACTGCTGGTCCTGCATCACTGCTATTACCTGGCCTTTATTTACATGCATACCTGGGAGCAATTGCGTAGTTTTTAAATATCCTCCCAAAGGAACGCTGATGGATACCATGTTTTGTGGAGGTACATCTATTTTACCGTTTAATTTCAGCACAGATGAAATTTCACGTTGTTCCATTTTGCCCGTTGCGATGCCGGCATTTTTGAGTTGCTGCGATGTTAATGCAACGCCTTTTTCTTCTCCGGCGGCCGCTGTTTTTTCTTCGCTGTCGTTCTTTGCGCCGCAGGCTGAAAGGACGATGATTACCGATGCAAAAACTATGATGTGTTTCATTATTAAATGATTATTGGTTGTTAAAATAATTGAGCTGAATAATGGATTCGTTCAGATTTTTAATGGCTTCCGTGTAGTCGCTTTTTACAACCACCGATTGGTTGATGAGCTGCACCCACTCAAGGTAATTGATGCTGCCATTTGCCAGTTGCAGGTTGGCAGTACTGGTAATAAGCGAAGCATTTTTTAAGGCAGCTGTTTCGAAATACTGCACTGTTTGTTTGTATTTATTATACTGCGCAACAGCAGCAGCATACTCCGACTGAATATTTTGCATGCCGGCAGTATAATTGTGTGCTGCTATTTGCCTGCTGAATTTAGCGCTGTTTATTTTTTCTTTTTGCGCTTTGGCAAACAGGGGAATACCAATGCCGATTTGTATAGCATTAAAGCGTTTGCCACTTCCATAAATTTTATTATCGGCACCTGTGCCCTTTATACTTGTGTTACTGTAACCGGCAAGCAAATCAGGCAACAGTTTGCTTTTTTCGACGTCAATAGATGCGAGGGCTATTTGCTCCTGTTGTTGTATCAGTTGCATGGAGGCGTGTTCTCTCAACTTCGTGGTGTCTGCAGTAGCGGCCAGCTCCATTTTTACAGGTTCTGGCTCCGGAACAAACAGGGTAGTGGTGTTCAGGAGCAATTGAAACTGTAATTGCAATACGGCAACATCCTGTTGTAATTGTTGCTGCTGTATATGGATTTGTCCCAATTGTGTTTCAGCACTTACTTTTTCCAGCAAATTACTTTCGCCTTTTTCCAAACGTAAAGCTGCCTTTTTGTAAAACGCTGTGTACAGGCTGTCTAAATATTGAAGCAGCTGTTTTTTTTGCTCAACATACACCATTGTATAAAATAGCTGTGCTACTTGTTTTTTAAGTACCGCTTTTTTTACAGCAACGTTGAGCAGGCTGCTTTTCCATTCCTGCTGCAACAATTCTTTTTGGCTGGAATAAACTTTTGGAAGACTAAAATTTTGTGTGATGCCAAATTTTGTATCGGTGTAAATACTGTTTATCTGCCCCGCGTCGGCCAAAATGTTTGTCTTTGGTAAAGCCGTAGCTGTATTGATCAGTAACTGCTGGTACTGGGCTTTCAACTGTTCATTTTTTACCAGCAGATTATTCTTCAGCGCAGTATCAACAGCGGCTTTCAGGCTAACCGGCACCTGGGCTTCGGATATCCCGCAGATAGCGCAGATGACCGCAGATATTATTAGTTGTTTCATGAATGGTTTGCTTTTTATAAAAATTGTTTGGTGATAATGTGGACATGCTTACCTGAAAAAGACGGCGGGATCAGGGAATACTTTTCTCCCGCATATAGTCTATTTCGGTTGCTTCTTTTTTTTCATTCCTCCCTTCTCAAAAATCATGTACAAAACCGGCAATACGAACAGGGTTAGAAATGTCGCAATCAATAAGCCGCCAATTACCACTGTGGCAAGTGGCCGCTGTACTTCTGCACCTGCACCGTTGCTTATGGCCATCGGCAAAAAACCCAATGACGCCACACAGGCCGTCATCAATACAGGTCGTAATCTAACCTTTGTGCCCATCAGTACGATTCGTTTTAGATCAGTCAATCCTTCTTTTTTCAGCCGGTTGAATTCAGCAATTAATACAATACCATTTAACACGGCCACACCAAATAATGCAATAAATCCAACCCCTGCACTGATACTGAAAGGCATGCCCCTGATGGCCAAAAACAGAATACCCCCGATTGCAGATAACGGAATAGCCGAATAGATAAGCAGGCCCTGTCTTACAGAGGTAAAGGCAAAATACAACAACAGGAATATCAATAAAAGGGATACCGGAACGGCAACCATCAAACGTTGTTTGGCGGCATTGAGGTTTTCAAAAGCTCCACCATAGGTTATGTAGTACCCCGCCGGGAATTTTAATTGTTTTTCTACCTTTTGCTGCAGTTCTGTAACAATGCTTTGTACATCTCTGCCCCGCACATTAAAACCCACTACAATTCTTCTTTTGGCATCCTCCCGTTGTATCTGGTTAGGGCCTTCCTTAATCTGTACATCAGCCAACTGGTACAATGGTATCTGGGTGCCTTGTGGTGTTGGTATCAGCAGGTTCTGTACATCTTTCAAATCTTTTTTTAAATCACCTTTTAAACGTACCACTACGTCAAAACGCTTTTCGCCTTCAAACAACATCCCCGTGCTTTGGCCTGCGAATGCGGTATTTACAACCCGGTTAATATCAGCAATATTGAGATTGTATTGCGCAATGATGTTGCGATTGTAATTGATGATGATTTGGGGCATGCCAGACACAGCTTCCACATATAAATTTTTTGCTCCTTTCACGCTGCTTACAATGCCTCCGAGTTTGGCAGCATACGCAGCCAGCGTATCCAGGTCTTCTCCAAAAATTTTGCATACAACATCCTGCCTTGCACCCGTCATCAGCTCAATAAAAAGCATTTG
>NZ_JAQBNR010000020.1 GCF_028288465.1 Ferruginibacter sp.
TCTGCCACACTACCATCTAAAATCTTTTTACCTTTATTCACCAATACAATGTGGTCGCAAATTTCTTCTACCTGTTCCATGCGGTGGGTGCTGAATATAACTGTGCTGCCATTTTTAGCCAGATTAAAAATTTCATCCTTTATCAGGTTGGCATTTACAGGGTCTAATCCACTGAAAGGCTCATCCAGTATAATCAATTCAGGTTCATGTAAAACAGTGGTAACAAATTGTAGTTTTTGGCTCATACCCTTGCTTAAGTCTTCTACCTTCTTGTTCCACCAGCTTTCCATTTCAAATTTTATAAACCAGGCTTTTATTTTTTTCATCGCATCACTTCTGCTTAAGCCCTTTAACTGCGCAAGATACAGGGCCTGTTCGCCGATTTTCATTTTCTTATACAGGCCTCTTTCTTCAGGCATATAGCCAATGTAGCGCACATCATTCACCGGGTCAAAATGCCTGTTCTTTAAAAATATTTCGCCGTTATCGGGATAAAAGATGCCAGTGATCATTCTTAACAAAGTAGTTTTGCCTGCACCATTCGGACCGAGCAAGCCAAATATACTGCCCTGTTCAATAGTAAAACTTATGTCATCAACGGCCTTCTGTGTAGAAAAATATTTTTGTACATTTTTTAGCTCCAGGATATTCATTGGGTTATTTTATTGAGGTGTAAGATTACTAAAAATTTAATAGAGAATTATACAAAGTACATCAAAGTTTTATGAGTGGTAAACTTAACACCTCAAGAAATCAAAGTTGTGCTATTACGCAATGCCAGCGGTTGGGTGGTGACAATATTTTACTTCGTCAGCACGGCTGCAATTTGCAGGGCAACGCGTTCGCCATCCATAGCAGCACTCACAATTCCACCTGCATAGCCAGCGCCTTCAGCACAAGGGTATAAGTTACTAAGTTGGGGATGCGCCAGGCGTTCTGCATCCCTGGGAATTCTTACGGGCGAAGAAGTACGGCTTTCAGTAGCAACTACAACGGCATCATTTGTAAAATATCCTTTCATTTTTTTTCCGAATGCAACAAACCCTTTTGCAAGTGCATCATAAATAAAATCTGGTAACACTTCGTTCAGCGGTGCCGCATTTAGGCCGGGCTGATAAGAGCATTCCGGTAAATTTGCAGATAGCTTTTTGTTTGAAAAATCAACCATGCGCTGGGCGGGCGCCACAAATTTCCCGCCACCGGCAGCAAAAGCTTTTTCTTCTACGTTTTGCTGAAATTGCAACATGGCTAGATCACTGCTGGTATTAATTATTTTTTTGCTGATGACATCTTTTAATTCCACCTGTACTACGATGCCGCTGTTTGCATATGGATTGTTGCGCTTAGAAGGGCTCCATCCATTTACTACTAATTGCCCGGGCGAAGTTGCTGCCGGGGCTATAATACCTCCCGGGCACATGCAAAATGAAAATACGCCACGGCCATTTACCTGTTGTACGAGGGTATAGGCCGCCGGAGGTAAATAGCCGGCCCTGGTGGCACAGTGATATTGTACAGTATCAATTAAACTTTGCGGATGTTCTACCCTTACACCCAGGGCAAAAGGTTTGGCTTCAATCTGTATTTTTTTTTGATGCAGCAATTCAAAAATATCGCGGGCGGAATGACCTGTTGCCAAAATAAAAGCGTCGCCGTTAAATACATTTCCATCAGCTGTTTTAACAGCACTTAATTTCTCGTTGCTGATTACAAAGTCTGTCACCCTTTTATTGAATAAGAATTCCCCTCCGCAGTCTTCAATTGTTTGCCGCATGGCTGTGATAATGGAAGGCAATTTATTGGTACCAATATGCGGATGAGCTTCGTATAATATTTTTTCTTCGGCACCAAAATGTACAAAGAGGTGTAAGATTCTGTCAATATTTCCACGTTTATTACTGCGGGTATACAATTTACCATCGCTGTAGGTGCCTGCACCACCCTCTCCAAAACAATAATTGCTGTCGGGGTTTAAAGTGCCTGCTTTATTAAGCATGGCGAGGTCTCTTCTTCTTGCCCTTACATCTTTACCTCTTTCAAGCAATACTGGTTGAATACCCATTTCTATCAGCTGTAGTGCCGCAAATAAACCAGCAGGGCCTGCGCCAATTATCACCACTTTTTTTGTTCCGGGGCGTACCGCGTTAAAATTGAAGGTTTCAATTGTTCTATTGTGAAAAGGCTCGTCAATAAAAGCGTTAACAGTAAGATTTACCCAGATAGTTTTCCCCCTTGCATCAATTGATTTTTTGAGAATCTGAAAACCCGTTATTCCGCCTGCAGTTTTTCCGGTGGCGTTTGCAAGCGCATGCATAATTCCTTCATGATCGGCAGCCTGCTCAGGAAGTAATTTGAGCGAAATTTTTTGTTGCATACTCCTGAATTCCGTTAGAAAGATGAAAAAGAGCATTAAGGGCAACTCTTTATCAAAACCATTGATTGTATGGGAGGTGTTATTTAAATAACTTTACGTTAGCGTCTTTTTTAGAAAGGCAGATCATCAATTGCATCAGGTGAGGTAGATGAAAAAGTATCCAGAGGCTCCATATATTCGGTATCAGTAACACCCTTGTCAGTGCCCGGAGATAATATTTGCTCAATGCGCCATGCATCCAAATTGGTGATGTAATTTACCTTGCCATCTTTTTCCCATTTACTTCCTTTGATGTTAAAAGATACTTTTATTTCATCACCGATGTTTACTTTATCAATCATAGTGGTTTTATCCTGTACCGACTGAAATTTCACATAGTTGGTAATTGTGCGGCCTCCAATATCTTCTGTTTTTTCAACTGCAAATTCTCTTGTTTTGAACGTTCCTGTACGTTGAACAGTATCATATTTTGCAACCAGTTTGCCGGTTAATTCGTAACTCATGTTTGTAATGTTTATATTGTAAAAGTAAACTTATTTACCAATAATTTTTTTTGACTTTTTGATTCATAACTTTTATTGAACAAAAATCTTTCTTTTGATTTCCTTATCAAAATCTTTCAGGGTAACTTGGTAAAAATTTTCATAAAAAAAATTGCAGTCTTATTTTTTAAGATAACAACTATGTTACTTGCGCAGGTACTAAATCAATACGCCGTAAAATATTTTCTTCATAACCAGGCAGTTTCTGTTAATTGTATTCATGTTTAAACAACTGAATGAATGCTCAAAAGTTGAGCAAATTTGCATACTTTTTTAAGAGACAAAAACAAGTATTTTTTTTCAAAATCAAAATTAGCGTAAAAGTACGTTGAAGAATCATGTTTTGTAATGAAACGCAGTATGGTAAAGGATTACAGCGCAAACACTTCTTCGTTAATAATAAAAAAAGGAAAATAAAATTTCATAAACTACCATACTGTGGTAATACGGTAAAAAACAAGGGAATAAAAAATTTTTTTTTCAACAAATTATTTTGATATTCGCTCTCCCCATCAAATATAGGTTCACATTTTACTATAAACAGACGGTTCTGGAATATTTTGACTGTGGATAATTTTATAAATTCGTAAATTGCTTAAGGAATAATGGATAAAGTTTTTGATAAGGTATGGTCTAATTGTTTAGAGATAATCAAAGACATTGTAGAATGGCAGCATTTTAAAACATGGTTCGAACCTATTAAGCCCGTAGCCCTCAAAGAAAAAGTATTAACGATACAAGTACCCAGTCAATTCTTTTTTGAATACCTTGAAGAGCATTACATTAGTTTACTGGCAAAAACTTTAAAGAGAGAATTAGGTAAGGATGCCCGTTTAGAATACAGGATAATGGTAGATAGCGGTAACAGTAAAAATAAGCCGCTTACAATGGATGTTCCCGGTCATGGTTTTAAATCATATTCAAATAACGAAATGGATTTTCCACTTGTGATAAATAACCCGGTTAAAAACCCGTTTGTAATTCCTGGTCTGAAAAAGATGCAGATAGATCCGCAGTTAAATCATGCGTATACATTCGATAGTTTTATCGAGGGTGATTGTAACAGGGTAGCAAGAAGGGCTGGTAAAACAGTTGCAGAAAAACCTGGTACAACCTCTTTTAACCCGCTGGTAATTTATGGTGGTGTAGGCCTGGGTAAAACGCATTTGGCACAGGCAATAGGTAACGAAGTAAAACGCATTCACAACAATAAAGTGGTGTTGTATGTAAGTTCAGAAAAATTCATTAACCAGTTTATAGATCACGGCCGCAATGGCGCCATCAATGATTTTATACATTTTTACCAGTTGATTGATGTTCTGATTATTGATGATGTGCAATTTTTTAACAGGGCAGAAAAATCGCAGGATGCATTCTTTTCAATTTTCAATCATTTGCATCAAAGTGGAAAACAACTGATACTCACCAGCGATAAACCACCCAAAGATCTGGAAGGGGTACAGGAGCGGTTATTAAGCCGTTTCCGGTGGGGATTAAGCGCCGACTTGCAGGTGCCGGATTATGATACCAAGATTGAGATATTAGAAAAGAAAATGAAGAACGACGGGCTTGAAATGCCTAAGGAAGTGGTAAAATATATAGCCTACAATATCAGCAGTAACGTTCGGGAACTGGAAGGCGCATTGATATCATTGTTGGCACAATCTTCGCTAAATAAGAGGGAAATAGATCTTGAATTGGCAAAAAAAGTACTACGAAATTTTGTAAAATCTTCCAGCAAGGAGATAACGATAGACGCCATCCAAAAAATGGTGTGCGAGTACTTTGATGTTCCGTATGACAAACTTTTACAGAAAACCCGCAAAAGAGAAATTGTGCAGGCAAGACAGATCACCATGTTCCTCGCAAAGGCCTTTACCAAAAACTCCTTAAAAACAATTGGCGAGCATTTTGGAGGAAGAGATCACACGACTGTAATTCATAGCTGCCAAACAGTAAAAGATTTAATGGATACTGACAGCCTATTTAAAGAAAGTGTAATGGAATTGCAGCAAAAGGTTCAACTCGCCGCTATGTAGCCAGATCGTAACCATAAAATATTTAAAACGGGTTCTTAAACGAACCCGTTTTTTTTTATGAGATAAGCATGCAGCGAGAAATAGTGGTTATATCCGCTACCGGCATGTGCGCATCGGTAAAAATGACTGACTTTAATTCGGGATTAAAAATTATTTTCAAATTATTTCAACATATTTCCATTTAGTTTTGGGTATTACAATGTTGAAGTGTATTTTTGCAACCCCTTATAAAAGTTAAGGGCAGGTAGGAGAGATGCCTGAGTGGCCGAAAGGAACGGTTTGCTAAATCGTCGTACGGGTAACACTGTACCGTGGGTTCGAATCCCACTCTCTCCGCAACAAGTTCTTACAATTTATTACATCATTCCCAATAGACAAGATGCCTGCATCAAAGCTAAAATGGTATAATATAAGTTGAGTAGTTCGGGATGTAGCGTAGCCCGGTTATCGCGCCTGGTTTGGGACCAGGAGGTCGCAAGTTCGAATCTTGCCATCCCGACAGTTTTTCTAAATGCTAAAACCCGCTCCGAGAGCGGGTTTTTTAGTTTGCACAATTTGGATGACTTTTCCTCATAGAGCTTAATAAGTATAATTTGAATTATTTATATAGTTCGAATGTCCTCACACTGTTATATCCCTTTTTTGGGTTGTTGCCTGGCTCATTCCCATATTATCCTTGTGGTTTATTAAGCTAGTTTGCACATTAGACTACTTAACTAAAAATTCATCCATTATTTTGCGTCAATTGTCCATTGATTAAAACTTAATATCATCGCATCTTTAGCAAATATTTTGTCGCCGTAGATTTAAAGCTCGTTTCTAATCCAAGATATATTTTGAGGCTTATTAATCCCTTGTTGTTATTTTAGCCGAGTCTGAAAAGCTGGTATTTTATGATTAAGAGAAGTTAATCTTAACCTGCTATTTTGAGTCAATTTATTATCCTTTAAAATTTAGGGAAGCATTTTTGCCAATGAATACAACGGAAGAAATATTGAAGCCTGAAAATTGGGTGAAAACTTATGCCGATTACCTGTATTCGCTTGCATTGATAAAAGTGAATCATAAGGAGACTGCAGAAGACCTTGTGCAGGAAACATTTTTATCTGCATTTAATGCCAGAGCGTCTTTTAAGAATGGGAGTTCAGAAAAAAACATGACTTACTGCTATCCTTAAAAATAAAATCATAGATCAATACCGTAAAAGGGATGTTTTAAAGGATGTTACCAGTTATATTTCTGATAAGGAAAAAGGGTTCGGTGAGCATTTTTTTTAACGAGCATGACGGACACTGGTTGAGTGAGCCTGCACCGGCGGCCTGGAAGAAATTAGCGGATGCAAAAGTTAACCGGATGAATTTAATAAGATAATACAGTACTGTATTCAGAAAATACCAACCAAACTGGTGCCTGTTTTGTAGCAAAGTTTTTGGATGATGACGAATCAGAATTTATCTGTAGGGAATTGAACATCACATCGTCTAATTTTATATAAAAACATTTAGCCGGGAGTATTAGCCCATGTGGCTTGTTTATTTCCCCGTTAGTTTTTATTATATCTGCCTGGCATTAAAAGCCAGGTCATTCTTTTTCTTTTCTGCATCAAATCCTTCAATTGAAACAGGCGGAATGTTTTTCGAAAGCAAACGGAGTATTTTTAAACTCATACTAAAGGAATATTATCTATCCACTGTATTGATAAATAAAGAAGATGATGTTAGCATGATCTTAGTAAAGATAAAAGAAGCTGGCATTGAATTTCCGCTAATAGCCAGACTTGGCAGGGGAGAGAGAGGTTGAACTAAATGGTGCAGGGGCAGAACTATCGCATATCTATGATCCCCGCTTTTCATTTTTTAAAGCACAAAAGGTTATTGCAAACCATTACAATATGATGTACCAGGCAGCATTGATTAATAAACAGGCTGGCATTCCCTTTATGTCTTTTAAATCATTTAAGGATACCAGGAAGTTGGAAAAGGAATATAAACAAAGTGTACATTTATATGACTATCATTGGCTTTACCAGATCAATAAGCTATGGGATTTACATGCATATATTCATAGCATATTATCACCTGTCTCGTCTTTAATTTTTCTATCCGTTATATTTTATTGGTTAGGGTAAATCCTCCATACTGAAGTATTTATTACCACTGCCATCGTTGCTTTTGGTGGAATTATCCCGTTGAAAATTATCCATCCTATTACGTACATCCTCCATTTTACAGCGACATTATCCGGGGCATCTTTGCATTGTCAATAACGACATCAATAAAATTAAAAAAATACAAAATGAAAAATTTCACAGTTCCATCAAGAGAACAGGTAGGTACAATCAATCAGGGTATTTTCGACACTTTACAAAAGGCTTTGGGTTTTGTTCCAAATTTGTATGCAACCATCGCTTATTCAGAAAATGGGTTGGCCAAATACCTGGCCTATCAAAATTCAAAAACCAGTTTAAGTAACAAAGAAAAAGAAGCAGTAAATCTTGTAGTTAGCCAGGTGAACAACTGTGTGTATTGCCAAAGTGCACATACCGTAATTGGTAAAATGAACGGTTTTTCAGACGAACAGTTGCTGGATATCCGCAAAGGAAAAGCAACAGACGCTAAATTGAATGCGCTGGTACAGTTAGCTGAAAGCATTACAAAAAAACGTGGCAATGCAGATGCGTTTTTAGTTGACAACTTTTATGCACATGGCTACACCAATGAAAACCTGGTTGATCTTATCCTCCAGGTGAGTGATAAAACCGCTATGAACTATTTGCATAACCTTACCAAAGTGCCTGTCGATTTTCCTTTAGCACCAGTATTATAAATCGTGGGTTTGCTACATTTTTGTTAGTGACAACTGATAAAATGAAAAGCCAAAAAGCCCGTCCCAAAAGCAATTGCGGGGCGGTTTTTTTATTTAGAACGACTTGCAAAATATGCAGCTTAAAAATTTACAAAGCTGTTGTACATTAAGAATTGGATAATTACGTGTTAATACCAAAAAGGGAAAATTGTCCATGCCATTGCGTTAATCCTCCATTCTATTTCCGATTGTTTAGTGGCAACTTTGTACTATCAAAAAAAAGAAAAATGATAAAATTTATACAATGGAAACAGGAGCTGAGATAACAACACTAAAGAAAGCGGATTACGAAAGGTACTTACAAAAAGGCGTTGGGTATAATCAATACAAGCAGCAAATGGCAGAAGATCTGGCCGTGAACGCCGACTTTAAAATTAAAGAATACATCAACCTGAACCAACGCCGTATGTACCGGGTTGAAAAAACTTTTGAGATTTCTGCGCAGCTGATCGAGCAAATTAAAAACCTGAAACATAAAACTTATTGGTTGATATTGACAGAACACTGGTGTGGAGATGCATCGCAAACGCTGCCGGTTTTTAACGCCATAGCTGAAATGAGTAACGGCAAAATTGAAATGAAATTGGTATATCGGGATCAAAACCCTGAACTGATGGATGCTTATCTTACCAATGAAACCAGGTCCATTCCGAAACTGATTCAGTTGGATGAACACTTTAATGTGACTGCTTTTTGGGGCCCGAGACCTTCGGTTGCGCAGCAATTGGTAAAACAATTAAAATCTAATCCGGCAACATCTGCCACTTATGCAAATGAATTGCATTTGTGGTATGCAAAAGACAAGCAACAATCGCTTGAATCTGAAATAGCAAAACTTATATATCGGGCTAATTTATTTTGCCCTGATTGTTTATCATAATTATAAAAATACAACCATGGAACAAAAACTTCCTCTACCTCCATTTACAATGGAAACAGCATTGCAGAAAGTACAACTGGCAGAAGATGCCTGGAACAGTAAAGACCCGGAAAGGGTTTGCATGGCCTATACGATTGACACCGAATGGCGCAACCGTACAGACTTTATTAATGGACGGGAGGCTGTAAAAGAATTTTTAAAAGGCAAGTGGGATAGGGAATTAAATTATAAACTCAAGAAGGAGCTGTGGGGCTTTCGTGAAAACCGCATGGCAGTTAGGTTTGAGTACGAATACCAGGATGTGGAAGGGCAGTGGTTCAGGGCTTATGGAAATGAAAACTGGGAGTTTGATGAAAACGGATTAATGAGAAAACGCTATGCCAGCATTAATGATTTGCCCATATTTGAATCGGAAAGAAAGTTATAACGCATAAAAATTATTGTTATGAAAAATGATGCAGAAAACAAAATAGAAAAACAGGCAGAAGAACCAATTGTTATTGCAGATGAATGTGGAGATAGTATGTGGGATGCAGTGTTGGGGCAGGAGGTTAAAGCCTGCCAAATAATTGAAGGTGCCAGCAAATTGGAAACGTTGCTGAATAGAACTGAAAAGGTACAAGCGGCGATCCCGATTTCATCGGGACTGGCTGCCAATGAAGCAAAATAGCATTTCAACTGTTGGGCTAAAAGAATAAATACTATGGCAAAAAATTTTGGAGCAATTGCATATTCTGATGCAGTAAAAGAAATGCAGGAAAAATTGGGTAGCAGGTCTACGTACGCCAGGATGGAAAGGGATACCTACGTTGATGGGTTAACGGATAACGAAGTTGATTTTATAGGTCAGCGTGATAGCTTTTATATGGCAAGTATTGGAGAGAACGGGTTTCCTTACATACAGCATCGTGGCGGACCGAAGGGTTTTTTAAAAGTATTGGATTCGAAGCGGATTGGCTTTATTGATTTCAAGGGTAACATGCAATACATAACTGTCGGCAACATTGCCACCAATAATAATGTTGCGCTGATAATGGTTGATTATCCTGCAAGAGCAAGATTGAAGATTTATGCTAAGGCGGAGATTATCGAACTAAAAAATAATCACGAATTGTACGATTTGCTGGATTTAGGTGATTATAAGTTTAGGCCCGAGCGGATGATGGTACTGAATATTGAAGCGTATGACTGGAACTGTCCGCAGCATATTATTCCAAGATATTCAGCGGAAGAAATTGAGCAGGCATTTGCCCCGCAACGTAAGCGCATGGCGCAGCTGGAAGAAGAAGTTAAAGTATTAAAGACAAGGATAAAAGAAGCAGGCATTGATGCTGGTTATGGTGGCAAGTAAAAAATAAAAAGGGGATAAGATGATAAAAGAATTAAAAAGAGTGGTGGTAACAGGAATAGGTGCAATAACACCTTTGGGAAATACAGTTGATACATTCTGGCAAAAGATAATTGCGGGACATAGTGGGGTTGGCATGATTACAAAGTTTGATACAACCTATTTTAAAACAAAATTTGCTGCAGAGGTTAAAGGATTTAATTCCGCCGATTATTTTGAAAAGAACGAAGCCCGTAAATACGATTTGTTCACACAATATGCAGTAGCCGCCGCCGATGAAGCAATTAAAAATGCCGGTATCGATTTTGAAAAATTAAACAGAAATAAAATTGGTGTTATCTGGGGATCCGGTAATGGCGGTATACAAACCTTCCAGGAACAGGTGGAAGACTTTGTAAAGGGAAACAGGCAACCACGGTTTAATCCTTACTTTATTCCGAAAATGATTGCAGATATTCCTTCCGGGGTTATTTCTATCAGGCATGGATTACGGGGGCTTAATTTTTCTACTGTTTCAGCTTGTGCTTCCTCCAACAACGCCATTATTGATGCCTGCAATTATATTCGTTTGGGAAAAGCGGATATGATTATTACCGGTGGTTCTGAAGCACCCATTAACGAAAGTTCTGTTGGTGGGTTTAATGCGTCCAAAGCATTGTCAACAAACAACAAAAATCCACAAGCAGCCTCCAGGCCTTTTGATGTAAAAAGAGATGGCTTTATAATTGGCGAAGGTGCAGGTGCATTGATTGTAGAAAGTTTAGAATCTGCACTGAAAAGAGGCGCACCCATTTTGGCTGAAATTGTTGGTACAGGTATGGCGGCTGACGCTTATCATTTAACAGGTACGCATCCGGAAGGAGAGGGGGCCTATTTAGGCATGCTGGATGCTTTGGAAGATGCAGCAATAGAGGCTACTCAAATTGATTATGTAAATGCTCACGCCACGTCAACGCATATGGGTGATGAAAGCGAGCTAAAAGCAATCAGCAGGGTATTTGGTGAAAACAGTGGTTTAAATATCAGTGCTACAAAATCAATGACCGGGCATTTATTGGGAGCTGCCGGAGCAGTTGAAGCTATTATTTGTATTAAGGCAATTGGTGAAAAAACAGTTCCACCAACAACAAATACTGAAGAAGTGGAAGCGGCATTTGCAGGCAGGTTTAATTTGACCCTGGGTAAAGCCCAGGCAAAAGAAATTAATTATGCAATGAGCAATACCTTTGGCTTTGGCGGCCATATCGCTACCACCATTTTTAAAAAATATGATCCTTAATAATTGAAGAATAAAAATCAGTTATGCTTAATCAGTCGAATTTTACACTCATCAATCAGCAAAACGGCAACCCCGCCTTCAAATTATTTTCATTTGAAGGAAATGAATTTTTTGATCATTTACAACGCAATAATTTTTTCACCCTTATCTGGGTTACGGAAGGTGCAGGCACGGTAAACGCCAATTTTGAGGGGTATGATTTTGAGGCCAATAGCCTGTTTACTTTTGCGCCTTATCAGCCTTACGTATTCACGACTACGAAGCCCATTAAAGGCATCGCTATATACTTTCATTTCGATTTTTTTTGTATTCATAAACACCAAAAAGAACTGGAGTTAAATGGTGTTTTGTACAACAATGTTTACCAGCCGCCTTTTGTTAAAGTCGATGAAAATTCAGCTGCAACTTTTAGAATGCTTTGTCAACAAATTCAAGCTGAAATGCAGCATGCTGCGCTGGCTCAGCACGAGCTCCTGGTATCTTACCTGAAAATATTTTTGATAACCGCATCCCGTTTAAAAATTGAACAACAACCAAAAGTCGCAGAAATGGTTAAAGACAGTAAAGAGCCTTTTATATTGCAGAAGTTAAAAGATGCCATCGAAGAAAATTTTAAAACAAAGCACACAGCCAGCGAGTATGCTGAGCTGTTGTACATTTCTCCAAAAGCGTTGGCAAAAATCACCAAAACGCATTTTAATAAAACATTATCTAGTTTGATAAATGAGCGGATAATTATTGAAGCTAAAAGAGAACTATATCTTACCGATAAAACAGTAAAGCAAATAGCTTATGAACTGGGCTACGAAGATGAATTTTATTTCAGCCGTTTCTTTAAGGTCAATGCGGATGTATCGCCACAATTGTACAGGGATACAGTGGGATTTGCAAGAGGCTTGGAGTAGCTAACCTGGTATATTATTTTCCACCATTATTACATGTTTGCAAACTGCTTTTTATGCGAAATGCAGCTTGCTTTACCTTGCTCAAATAAGTTCTGCTGTAACAGGTATGCCTGACTGAACTCCCGAAAAATATTTTGCTCTCATTTGCAAGCGGGGAGAGCTCAATGAAAAATTTCAGCATACCACAAACCGGACAGGGAATACAGATCCCTTTACAACAGCCGGCAATACCCAACTCTGTGACAGGGGTAAAATAATTCTGACGGTAATACAAAGTGGATATGAATAAAATAGCTATTATTCAACTAACCGCAGTAGCCTTTAGCGTTGTGACTTTATTCCGACAGGTAACTTAATTTATCCCGGCAAGTAAATAATAAACTTACTTCCTTTCCCCAATTCGCTTTCTACAACGATATTTCCTTTTGCAGCGTCTACTATTTTTTTTGCAAGATACAGACCAATGCCCTGCCCTTCTACATCATGATGAATTCTGCCGTACATGTCGAAGATTTTAGTGACGTGAGCCGTATCGATGCCAATGCCGTTATCCTGTACTGACAGCACGACATGATTCCCCAGCTTTTTTGTATGCAGGTGAACCACAGGTGGCTGTTCGCCTTTAAACTTGATGCTGTTGGAGATAAGATTGTATAAAATACTGCGAAGATTCTTTTTCGAAAATAAAATTTGCTTTACTTCCAGTTGACGGTGAATGACTGCTTTTGATGCCGCTATTTTATTATCAAGGCTCCATTCAATATTATTCATTATCTCATCCAGGTCTACCATTTCCAGCGTCTTCATATCGCCTTCTATTTTTGCAATATTGGCAATCTCGCTGATGAGTGTGCGGAATTTTTTTACGGATGTATTGATGATGGCTAAAAAATTATTCAGCTCCGGGTCTACCACTTTTACTGCGTTCATTACATCAATGCTCATTTCAATACTGCTGAGCGGCCCCAACAAATCATGCGAAGCAGTGTTTACAAAATTTTCAAGGTCAGCATTAATACGGGACAAGCTTTCATTTTTTTCGTCCAGTTCAAGCTGTGCTTGTTTCAGTGTTGTAATATCATTAAAGGTGAGTATGGCGCCGGTATTTTTTCGGTCGGCTTGTTGCGTATAGGGCATTGTCATTACCTGGTACCATTTGCCGTTGTTGGTTTCAATTTCTTTTGAAATTACCGTACCATCCTTAATAACCTGCTTAATATCATTTGCTATAGTTTCAAATTTAATATTGGTAGAAATATCACTCAGCGGCCTTCCGATATCACCCGGCTGCAGGTTGATCTGTTTTACGGTGCCCGGCGAAAATTTCATCAGTATCAAATTATTGTTTACAAACAACTGCCCGTTAATATTGCTCTTAAAATAATTATCGAGGTCGTCATTTACTTCCTGCAGTTCTTTATTTTTTAGCTGGTAGTCTGCATTGATGGTATGCAGTTCTTCGTTTACCGATTGCATTTCTTCATTGGTACTTTGCATTTCTTCATTGGCTGAAAGCAACTCTTCGTTATACGACTGCATATTATCATTGGAAGCATCCAGCTGTTCGTATGTATTGTTCAGTTTCTCTTTCAGCTCATTCAGCTCTTCCTCTAAAATCAGTGTGTACTGATCAAAATATTTCTTTTCATCGTACACAATGCCAGTATCTGTGGTCTCCTTAACAAGCTTGTCTTCACTAAAAGTTACCATCAGCAAGCGCTGTAGTGGCGTTTTTATTACCAGCGGCTTTACAGCTATCGTTACATTTATTTCCGCTTCACCTTGTGGCATTTTAATCGCTGAGATCGCCGCTTTTTTACCCGTTTTTTTCACCTGGATGCTAAGCGTATTATAAGCAACTGCAAGTGGCCTTGGCAGTAATTCAACCAGGTTTAAATTAAAGTTTTTTTGCAGCAGGTATTGGGTAGTATCGCCATAGGTTTTTACCACCTGGCCGTTTTCATCTACACAAACTACCAGGTAGTCGAGTTCTTTAAAAAATGCCGTATTCACGGCCTCTGCCAGGTTAGTGTGCATAATTTCGTTTATATCCCCAAGGGCTGATACAGTCCGCATGTCTTTTACATCCGCCATTTGCGGCAAAGAAAAACCATCAAAGTTTACAGTGCGTTTTGTTTCCAGGTTCTTATAGATTTTCCATTTTTTATTTACCACTTCCAGGTGCTGCAAAATAGGCATGGGGTTTTCACTGCTGCCTAAAAATAAATACCCATCCCGTTTAAGCCCGAAAAGCAGCATTAAAAATATTTTCTTTTGTAAAACCGGCGTCATATAAATCAGCAGGTTGCGGCAGCTGATAAAATGCATATTGCAGTAAGGTGGATTTTTTACAATGTTGTGCTGGGCGAAAATCAGCATGCTGCGTATTTCAGGCTTTACCTTGTAGCTGTCTCCTTCTGTAATAAAATATTTTTCAAGCCGTTCGGGCGTTATGTCCTTGGCAATGCCTGCTGCATAAATTCCTTTGCCTGCATGCACGAGTGCAACGGCATCAATGTCGGTAGCAAATATTTTTACTACCACCTCTTTTAAATTATCCTTTAACTGCTCATGTATCAGTATGGCCAGCGAATAAGCTTCCTCCCCGGTAGCGCAACCGGCAACCCATATTTTTAATTCTTCACCCTTGGCAAGACCCTTGAGTACAACCGGTAAAACATCCGTTTGTATAAAATCAAAAGCCTTTGCGTCGCGGAAAAATGTGGTAACGCTTATCAGGAAATCCTGCGCCAATATTTTTACTTCTTCGGGCGAAGTTGTTAAAAATTCAAGGTACTTTTCGAGGCTGCTAAAATTATTATACGCAGCCCTTCTTTTTATGCGGCGCAGAATGGTGGGTTGTTTATATTCAGAAAAATCGAGCGGTAATTTTTCATTAATCAAACTGATGATAGCGGTCAGATTTTTTTCGTCGTCTTTATCATCTGTCAGCAACAAGCCGTCCTGTTTAACGTAATCCTCAATAGTGGCCGGCATCAGTGCCGGTTCCAGAATAAAATCTACCAAACCGGTTGCAATGGCATTGGCGGGCATGCTGCCAAATTCCGCTGTTTCCGGATTGCGTGCAATCACCATTCCCCCCGCTTTCTTAATCGCTTTTACTCCTTCTGTTCCATCAGAACCCAGGCCGGAAAGCACTACCGCAATGGCCTTTTTTCCATAATCTGCCGCCAGTGAATTAAAAAACGCATTGACGGTAAGATGCGGCCCTTTTATATTTTCCTTATCAGTCAAATACAATTTGTTTTCATGAATTGTCATGAACTTATTGTTGGGAATCAGGTAAACCTGGTTGCATTCTACAGCCATTTCATTGCCCGCTTCTTTTACTACCAGTTTACTGTGGCGGGCAAGTAATTCACTCATCCTGCTTTTAAAATCGGGCGACAAATGCTGCACGATTACGTAGGAAACACCATCCATTGGTGTGTGATCAAAAAAGGCGTTTATCTCATCTAAACCGCCTGCGGAAGCACCAATTGCAATAATGTGGTGTGGTTGGACAGTGGACATAATAAAAATTAAACGATGAAAAATTAAACCTAACAGGAAAGATCTGGAAGGGAACGAATGATTAACCAGCATCTGACGAAGTCTATCAAAGGTAAGCCTGTTTGCATATCGTATAGCAAATTATTGTCATCCTGTCTGGATGATAATAATCAATTTATAAAACACCCATTCAACCTGTAATTGTCTGCTGACCAAATATGCATCTTTCACAAATGAAAGTTTGACCGGGTTGCAATAATACTATGCTTATTGCATGGCGTTCAATTGAGTGGGTAACCATGGGTGCAGTACAATTTGTTTACTGCCTGATAAAGTTCACCAATTTTCAATACTTTTTGTTACACAATTATGGAATTGATTTACATAATTTACTGATCGAGGTTCATGGCTGGCAAATATTTCAACTCTTCTTCACACTTTCGCAGTGCTTATTGTACAGCTGGTTTTGCAATGGCAGGAACTTTGCAAACTGATTGCCTGATGCCGGGTTTTTATACAATTGATTTTTTATTTATTTTTCACCAATGAATAATAGCGAAAAAATATATGATAGCCCAAATGCAAAAGCAAAAAGCAACGCCCTGCAGTGATTATATGTTTGTGACACGGCACTTTGTCATCTCAAGCAGCAGATTATTCCAAAGTGGTTGGTTCGTGATGGCCATACCTTGTCTGGCGAATGGTTAATGGATGTCTGTAGAAAGCGATTGACTTATAGATAAAGAAAAGTGGGTGAGATACAGGTGTTAAATACCTCACTTTTTTATGTCCGATATTTAAACATGCATCTATTCTGAATCTTCTATTCAGGTTTGTACCGTGCTGTAAAATGAACGGTATGTTTTGTTTTATACCGCGTCACATATGCTCCATATACCAGTTCAATTCCTTTTTCACTTTTTGATGCAGGAGAATGGTTTCAATGATTCGTTGCAAACGAATAAAAGCAGTTTCGCTTTTTACGACATAATCAAAAGCTTTGTGGTGCATACAATTTACCGCCACTTCTATTTTATCCTGCGATGATAACATTACCACCGGCAGATCTGGGTTAAACAGTTTAATTTTTTGCAAGGTTTCCAGTCCGTTCATCACAGCTACTTCAATCCCATCCAGGTGATAATCCAAAATGATCACATCAGGCTTGAAGGATAAATTAGCGATGCATAATTCGCCTGTAGCAAATGTTTCAACAGTATACTTTGTATGCATGGCAAAATCAATCTCCAGCGATTTTAACAGCAATGCATCATCATCCACTAAAAATATTTTTACTTCATTTTGTGCATTCATCACTTTTGGTTTTAATGCTGATCAATTCTTCCCTCAATTCCATACAGGCTTGCACGCACACGCTTTCCAGCTGTAACACCATATCCGGAAGTCCTGCCCTGAATTGCTGCGTATGCGCATATTCCTTTATCACTCTTGCCATGTTTTCAAAATCGGTGCTGATGCCCATAATTGAAAAAGATGGAATCATTTTGTGCACAGCTGAATGTAACAATTGCCAGTCCTTATCATGAAAACTTTGTTTCATGGCATTGATCAACGGAGGTGTTTGTTCCAGGTACAGCAAGATCATTTCGGTCATCAGTGCCGGGTTCGATTTTGTGCGCCGGTTTAAATATTCCAGGTCGATACATTTTTCGTAATGCAAGGCGGATGTTACCTTTTCTTCACTCACTACTTTGTTGCGCTTTACCTGCTCAATCAATTTGCTATACAACAGTCGTTCGTTCACAGGTTTGGCTATGTAGTCGTTCATACCTACTTCCCTGCATTTTGCCACATCCACTGTTGTAACATCTGCGGTTAAAGCAATGATAGGAAGTGTGAGCTTCATTTTTTTCCGGATATAATCTGTTGCTTCAAAGCCATTCATTTCCGGCATTTGCAAATCCATCAGGATAATATCATACACCCCGTTTTCCAGTTTTTCGATGGCAATTTTCCCATCCGCGGCTATATCACATTCAAATCCAAAATCATCCAGCAGTGTCCTCATCAGTAATTGGTTCAACGCTATATCTTCCACTACCAGTACCCGGATGTTTTTAATCTTATCATCGAATTCAGCAATCTCATTCAAAGGCTCTGCTACTTCTTTTGTTTTTTTAAAAGGCAATATAAAACTAAACGTGGTGCCTTCACCCATTACACTTTTAACCGTGATACTACCTCCCTGCGGTTCTACCAGCTGCTTCACTATGGCAAGGCCCAGGCCGGTACCGCCGTACAAACGGGAAGTGCCGCTTGAGGCTTGCTGAAAGTTCTCAAAAATCTTTTCCATTTTATCTTCCCTTATGCCAATACCGGTATCTTTTACAAAAAATTCAACACTGGCGGTATCATAGTCTTCCTGCAACAGGCGTACGCCGACTGTAATACTTCCTGTGGTGGTAAATTTTACGGCATTGCTAACCAGGTTTAAAATAATCTGGTGCAGGCGTACGGGGTCGCCCATCAGCACTTCCGGAATATTGCTATCGTATTCTCTAATGAGCTTTAAATTTTTTTCCTGGATTTTTATTTCGAATAAATGCAGCATGGCGGCTATTGACACGGATAGTTTGAAAGGTATTTGCTCAAAAGACATTTTACCGGCATCTACTTTTGCCAGGTCAAGGATATCGTTGATGAGTACAATCAGTGCATCGCCGCTTATCTTAATGGCGTTCAGGTATTCCTTTTGCTTTTCTGATAAATCCGTTTTTAGAACCACTTTTGTAAAACCAATGATGGCATTCATTGGAGTGCGTATTTCGTGACTCATGTTCGATAAAAACTGCTGCTTTGCCTTTACTGCGTTTTCAGCTATTTTGGTAGCCGCTTCTGCATTGCCCTGGGCTTCCCGTGCGGTGGAAGTTGCCAATTCCGCAACTACTTTTGCTGCTATCAATTCTTCTTCAATTCTCTTTTGGGCGGTTACATCCCTTGCTACAATTACAACTCCCTGCACATGGCCCTGTTCATCTTTGTAAACCGATCCATTGAATAATACATCCGTTAATTTGTGGTCGCGGATGGTAAGCGGGTAATCGGCAACAAAGCCTACGGCAAATATCCGCTCGTAAGCTTCCCGCGCTTTTTCAGGTTCGGTGAAATAATCGAAAAAATTGCTGCCGGTCAATAGTTCCCTGCTGGCACCCGTAATATTTACAGAGGCGTTGTTCATATCCGTAATTTTTCCGTTGGTGCTGATTGTAAACAACGGATCCTGACTTGCTTCGATGAGACTTCGGGCATAATTGGCAATCCGCAATTCGGCTGCCCGCTTTTCTTTTTCGTCATTTTGAAAAGCCAGTTCTTTATTGGCGATCACGAGTTCTGCTGCCCGCTTTTCTTTTTCGTTGTTTTGAAAAATCAATTCTTTATTGGCAATGCTAAGTTCCTGTGCCCGCTTTTCTTTTTCATCGTTTTGAAAGGCCAGCTCTTTATTGGCGATGATTAGTTCCGCGGCACGTTTTTCTTTTTCGTTATTTTGAAAAATCAATTCTTTATTGGCAATGCTAAGTTCCTGTGCCCGCTTTTCTTTTTCATCGTTTTGAAAGGCGAGCTCTTTATTGGCGATAATCAGTTCTGCCGCCCGCTTTTCCTTTTCATCATCCTGATAAGCCAATTCTATGTTAGCAATACCCAATTCTGCAGCCCGCTTTCCTTTTTCGTTTCCCTGGAACGCCAGCTCATTATTGGCTCTATTCAGTGCGGCTGCCAGCCTGTCTTTTTCTGCTTTTTTAAAACTAAGTTTTGTCCATGCAATATCCAGTTCACCGGCTAATTTTTGCTGGTTAAGGAGATTCAAATTTTTAATATTCACCAGCTCAGTGACTTCGGTAAAGATGATAATTACACCCGTAATACTACCTTCTTTTTCTTTAAAGGGCTGATAACTGCAGGTAAAAAAAAGTTGTTCTTTTTTATTATTCCGGAGTATGTAAAATTCCTGATCAATGATGCATTTAGTTTCACCGCTTTGCGTTACAGTATCCATCAATTCTCTTATCCCGGTTGATTGCAGTTCAGGAAAAACTTCAAACATCGGTTTGCCAATAATGGTGTTGTCTTTACCCACTAATTGTAAATAAAGTGTATTTACAAAATCGATGGTATAGTTTTTCCCCTTTAAAATAACAATAGCCACCGGCGACTGCATCATTGCGGCATAAATATCCATTTCCATTGTATTTTCAACCAGTTCAGCCCGGAGGCTTTCTTGTTTATTCATTGTATTATTTTGGAACAATCGTGTCTTAAATTTCTTCCAGCGGAGTGCGCTTTTTATCTTTTAATTGTTTAAAATGCGATGGCGAAAGGCCGGTTACTTTTTTAAACTGGTGTGACAAATGAGCAACGCTGCTGTAATTCATTTTCCAGGCTATTTCAGAAATGGTAAGTTCGTCATACATGATTAGCTCCTTGATGCGTTGCACTTTATGCGAAATGATAAATTGTTCAATCGTGGTGCCCTGCACTTCGGAAAATAAATTGGCGAGGTAAGTATAATCATGATGCAATTTTTCGCTCAGCAAGGTTGAAAAATTAACTCTTTCTATTTCTTCTGAATAATGCACCATCTCAATGATGATTGTTTTTATCCGTTCAATCAATATCGCTCTTTTATCATCCATTAACTGAAGCCCGGTATCAAGCAGCGCAGCTTGCAATAATTCCCGCTGCTGTTCGGTGATATTTTCCATGACCTCTACTTCCCCCAAATCAACCATAATAAAATGCAGTCCTAATTTTTTAAGCTCTTCCTTAACTGCCGTTTTGCACCGGTTACTCACCATGTATTTGATGTATAGTTTCAACTATATTTAATTTAAAGGTTATTACACACAAAGATGCCGGGCTTTGAATAGTAAAGTCTTTTAAAATTTTATGAAATAGTTGTATAATTCACGGTTATGACGAATAGATTACAAACAATTTTACTTTTGCAAAAAATACTGACTTATAAAGGTGAGTTAGCGGCCAGCAATCATTGGTTTGAAGAATGCACTTTTATTTTAAGTGAAATAACTTAATTGGTAAGTGTGCCGGGGTCAGGTTACTGGCAGATTAATTTTTTTAGTCTGTTGAAAATGTTGAAATGGCTTACATTTTATATTAAATATGCACGCAGCCAGTACTTAATTATTATTAAACGAGAGAATAAAAGTGGTGCCTTTACCTTCTGCGGAATCAATAGCAATATTTGCCCCGTTGGCTTTTAAAATAGTATAACTTAGTGCAAGGCCAACACCCAAACCATTTGGCTTGGTTGTATAGTAAGGTTGAAAAATATTTTTTAAATTTTCTTTCTTAATGCCGCATCCGTTGTCTTCAATCCTTATCACAAATTTATTATCCACATATTCCGTAACCAGTGTTAGCATTCCGCCTTCAGAAGCCATCGCATCCACCGCATTTACAATCATATTGGTCAGCGCAATTTTCATTTTTGGTTCATCCATTGTTATTTTATAATCAGCAGGGGCATAGCTTTTACGCACTTCAATATTTTTTAGTATGATGCGGTCACCGGCGGTTACCAGCACATCCTCCAGCAATTGCTGAACGGATTGTTTCCTTGTATCGGCAGTATCCTCCGCTTCTTTTTTCAGCAGTATACTGATTAAATCATTGATGCGTGTATAGCTTCTTTTAATAATATCCAGGTATATTTTCTGGCTGTCATCCGTCATCAGCGCTTCCAGGATGTCGACAGACAGGTTGATATTGGTAAGCGGGTTTCTAACCTCGTGCGCCAGGATAGAGGCAAACTGCGGCGGCAGTTCCTTTATTTTTTCAGGCGCTTTCCAAACAACGTTCAGGCTGTAATTGTCTTTTACTGGTAACAGAACAGTAGCAACAGCGCCGGTTTGGTTGTATAACATGGTTAAATTTTTTTTGATAGTAATTGATTCCATAAAGGTGAGGAAGCATTTGTTCACAATTGTTACATAACTCTTGCTAAAAGTTACATCATTCACATGTTTCCAAAAAAGCCCACTGAATAAAATTAGAACTACGCCCAGGCATATCCCCGGTTATTTCGAGGCTTTAAAATAATTTGGCTCATCGTACATAATTTCCCTTACATGAAACCTGGCATAAGGATAGTCACCTTTTTTCAACCGCCACAACACTTCACATACAGTTGGAACAAGTATTCCGTTGAATGCCTTATAGTCATTGAGCCTGATAATCCATGTCTCACGAACACCTGCTTCCATAAACCTTGTAGTTTCCATGGTGGCTATTTCGTCTGCAGCATTAAAGCTTACCCGGTAAGCAAACGCAATGCCCTTATAGTTGAATGATAATTGTGCAGCCGAGTCGTTGATTGCCGCCCAGCTGATATGTTCACCAGGCAATAAATTAGTGGGAAACCAAACATTTTCCCCAAGCCAGCGCTGTAGTTCCCCTTCATTAAAATTTACTCCCTTACCATCTGCTACTTTAAACACATTGAAGAGCAACACCACAAGCCGCCCCTGGTCTGCAATGTACATATCGCGTGCTGTGAACATACTGGTAGTTCCTTTCCATATAAAGCCGGGCTTTTGCGCTGTAAAATATTGTTCCCCTTTTATATCAATCCAGCCCTTATCTAAACCGGTTTTAAATTGCCCGTCGTGTTTAAGACTTACATAACTGACGTATGCCTGCCCTTCTTTTAAAACATGTTTAAAATACCGCTGCACCGGAGCAGGCAGGCCATCAAGCTGAGGGTAGGAAAATGTGCTGGCTGAAATATTTTGAGACAATGAAAAAAGTGTTTTCACCTGTTGATTAAACCGCCTGGATAAACTGATGGTACCCGCAATAAATACAATTATCAGCAGGCTTACAATCGCTATTATAATGATCATACTCTTTTAATTTTGTATTTCAGAATCATTTTTGCCTAAAAGCAACCAGCCAATTTGGACAACAATTTATAATGCAAACTGGACGTCAGGAGATGCATTGCTGATTTGTCCGGGTCGCTTTTTTTACTGTAAGCTACCACTTAAAATCTTCGCCGGTATGCAAAAGTGTGAATGATGCAACTCTTTCCTGCAATAGTGTAACACTCCCCCAACGATATAAACGCACCTTTACGCCATGATCATCCGGCAAAAAATCAACAGTAATTCCAATGAAGCATTAAAGCCGCGACGCCGTTGAATTCCACTCATTCAATGTGACTTAAAAGCGGTTAAAAAAAGCAATAGGTCACCTGAAAAAGTACAGCAGCAATATTATGGAAGATGTACAACATTTGGAATTTCTGGCAGTGAACTCAAAAGAGATTATTGAAAAGCAGGTAGATTCCTACCGCCAGCAACATTCGTATGCCGGTACCATCATCGGAGCAACTGCGTTGTTCATTCCTTTTTTCTTAAGCAGCCTGAATGAAACATTCCGGGTAATACAATTCTGCCTGGTAGTCCCCATCACATTATTCATCTGGTCCATTCTTTTGCTATTGAGTATTTTCAGAACAAAAACCGCTTGACCAGGCATTCGGCGTAACGAAATACAAAAATTTATTGACCAAAACCTTTAAAGAAATATTGCTGTATGAAATAGAAGCCAACACACGCTCTTATACAATCAATATGATTACAACTGAAAAGGGAAATAAGCGCTATGCCAATGGTATCAGGTTAGCGACTATTGCGCTGATGATGTCAATAGTATTGATGATGGCAAATAAATTTTTCATTATTGAAAAAGCGCCCACAAAAGTACAGGTGGTTAATGCAGTTAAGTTGTAAACTAAAACAGTATGTCTATTATCACAGCCGCACTGAGCAACGATTAAAAAAATCATTTCTTAACACCGGAGTGTAACAAAAGAAATAGTTTCTATAAATATTCCGCATTGATAAGCTTTAAATTCTTGTCAAAAGTATACAACCTCGGCACACCTGTTGGGATATTCACCTGCACCACGGCTTCGGGGCTGATGTTTTCCAGGTACATCATCAGGGCCCTCAAACTGTTGCCATGAGCCACTATCAATACATTTTCTCCCGCATGTACCCTGGGCTCAATTACCGCCTTGTAATAAGGTACCGTTCTGTTAAAAGTATCTTCCAGGCTTTCACCACCGGGAGGCCGGACAGCATAACTTCTTCTCCATATTTCCACCTGAGCTTCTCCATACTTTGCTATCGTGTCTGCTTTATTCAGCCCCTGTAAATCGCCATACCTGCGTTCATCCAGCGCTGCATTTTTTATTACGGGTATAGTTGTTTGTTCAATTGTTTCGAGTATGATCCGCAGGGTGTCCTGTGCTCTTACCAGCATGGAAGTAAAGGCGACATGGTAAGCAAAATTTTTTATTTTTTCCCCGCAGCCGCCGCCTCTTCTTCGCCCAAGGCGGTCAGCGGTACATCCAGGTTACCTGTAAACAGGTTGGCAAGATTATAAGTGGATTGCCCGTGACGGATGATTGTTAATGACATTTCAGGTGATTTATTTTTTGAGATAAAATGGACATTGTTGAAAATAAAAACATGGTCTGCTAAAATTAATCATTTACAACTTTTTATTGTCCCGATGTGTGAATGATGCAATTGTTTTCTGCAATTGTGTAACGGCGGCTGCAGTATTAAAGCCAACTTAGCATACAGGTTTAACCATACACAAACAAAAGAGCAAATAATGAAAGTAGCCATTTTCAGTACAAAATATTATGAACGGAAATACCTTAATAACGCCAATGCCGGAGGCAAACATCAGCTGACTTTTTATGATGCCATCCTTAATGAAGATAGCATCAATCTCACTAACAGCCATGAAGCAGTTTGCGTTTTATCGTCTGATAAAATCAGCAAGACAGGGATTGATAAGTTATCTGCCAACAACATTAAATTGATTGATCTGCGCAGCGCAGGATTCGACAATGTAGATATTGAAGCCGCTGCCAAACGAAATATAAAAGTAATGCGGGTGCCGGCCTATTCGCCCCAGGCCATCGCAGAGCATGCTGTGTCACTTATCCTGGCGCTCGACAGAAAAACCTACAAGGCCTACAACAGGGTAAGAGAAAATAATTTTTCACTGAACAACCTGATGGGTTTTAATCTTTCGGGCAAAACGGTGGGTGTTGTCGGTACCGGCAAAATAGGCAGGGCATTTACAGCCATCATGCTGGGCTTTGGATGTAAAGTAATTGCCTATGACATTAAAGAATCAGATCTGCTGAAAGAAAAAGGTGTTGAATACAAAAACTTTGAAGAACTGCTGCAGGTGTCAGACATCATTTCTATTCATTGCCCGCTTACTGCCGATACACGTCATTTGTTTAACAGCTTTGCTTTTGCCAAAATGAAAGTAGGCGCAATGCTGATCAATACCAGTCGTGGAGCTGTTATACAAACCTCGCATGCCGTTGAAGCATTAAAAAGAGCACAGCTGGGCTACCTGGGAATTGATGTGTACGAAGGTGAAGAAAACTTATTCTTTAAAGATTTATCCGGAAGCATTATACAGGATGATTTGATTGAAAGGCTGATGTCTTTTAACAATGTACTGATTACACCTCACCAGGCATTTTTTACCAAAGAAGCAGTTGAACAAATTGCGCTGACCACCATTAAAAACTTTACCGATTTTGAAAATGGTATTCCATCGTTGAACGAAGTAAAAATTGAAAAGACAAAATTATTACAGTTATCATCATAAACACCAAACATGAAAGAATACAAATTATTCCAGGCCACCAAAACCGGATCAACCACATTATTAAACCACATTGTAATGGCGCCGATGACCAGGTGCAGGGCAATTGGCAATGTTCCCAACGATTTAATGGTGCAGTATTACCAGCAACGCTCGCAGGCCGGTTTAATAATTACAGAAGGTACTTCTCCTTCGCCGAACGGGTTGGGCTATGCAAGAATACCGGGCATATTCAATACAGCGCAGATAGCCGGATGGAAAAAAGTTACGGATGCCGTGCATGGCAATGGCGGAAAAATAGCTGTTAAGATGATGCACACAGGCAGAATCAGCCACCCGCTTAACATTGCGGAAGGAACTGAAATCATTGCACAATCAGCTGTTAAAGCATCCGGACAAA
>NZ_JAQBNR010000060.1 GCF_028288465.1 Ferruginibacter sp.
CTATCCCCCTTACCTGCGTTGCTGTCATTATCAATTATCCATTAAAAAGTTATTCATTCAATCAGTCTGCTTTCAAACTCTTCACCGGGTTGCGCATGGCTGCACTGATCGTATTGAGGCCTACCACCGCCATCGTTAACAGCAACATTAAAATGCCGACGATTGCAAATACCCAAATACTGATATTTACCCGGTAATCGTATTTCAACAACCAGTTGTGCATACACCACCATGTAAGCGGAACTGCTATGATGAATGCTATAGCAACCAGCTTTAAAAATTCTTTGGAGATGAGGAGCAGCAATTGCTGAATAGTAGCACCCAATACTTTTCTTACGCCAATTTCACGAAGGCGTTTAATAATGGTGAAAGAAGCCAAGCCAGCCAAACCAATACAACAAATAAAAATGGCGAGCAGCGCAAAAATGTTCGCCAGCTTACTGATGAGATCTTCCGTTAAAAACTTGCGCTGAAATTCTTTATCAACAAACCGGTACTCAAATGGTACTGCAGGATTGTACTTTTTGAAAACCGTTTCTATGGCCGTAAGCGCTTGCTGTGGTTGTACATCCCTATTCAACCGCATACTGATCCAGTTGGAATTGTCAGGGTTATAAAAAGCCATCATCGGATCTACGGGAGTAAAAGGAGATTCCATCACGATATTGTTTACTACCCCAATCACCGTAAACTCCTTATTGCCGTTACGTATCTGCATGCCAACCGGATCTTTTATATTCATAGCTTGTACAGCCGCCGCATTCAACAAAACGGAAGAACTGTCAACCGCGGCGCCTGAAAAATCTTTGCCCTGCAATACCTTAATACCCATCGTTTTTGTAAAATCATTGTCAGTTGTAAGGCCTGTAAAAATAAGATTGAGATTGGCCGGTTTGCCCGTCCAGTCTGGTGCAGGCGACTTCCAGTAAATTTCAGTAATGGGCGACATGGTTCTTGTTACCGAACTAATCAGGCCAGTCTGTAACAGTTCATTTTTAATAACTGTATAATTTTTTTGCGTTTCGGGTGAGCCTGGAATGGAGATCAGGTTATTGGGGTTGTATCCCGTTGCCCTGTTTTTTACGAGGTTGATTTGCTGGTATACGATGATGGTGGCAGAGATGAGCAAGATAGAAATTACGAACTGACCGACGATCAAAAAATGCCTTGGCAATACTGCATTTTTGCCGGGATTGAAGGTGCCCTTCAACACTTTGATGGGGCTGAAAGAAGACAGGTATATTGCAGGATAACTGCCCGCTACCACACCGGTAAATACGATGATGGCAAATGCTGCCAGCCAGAATTGAGGTTGTGTAAAATCAAGAAACAGTTGCTTCTCAACGAGGGTATTAAATGCCGGTAACAAAAGGTATACCGCCAAAATTGAAAACACAAAAGAGATAAGCGCCAGTATGATGGATTCAAAAAAGAATTGTATCACGAGCTGCTTTTTTTCTGAACCCAGTGTTTTACGAATGCCGACTTCTTTCGCTCTTTTTTCTGAGCGGGCGGTTGACAGGTTCATAAAATTGATGCAGGCTATCAGCAATATTATGATGGCGATGATGGTAAACAACCGCACATACTCTATCATGCCGCCTACATTTTTTCCGTCTTTAAAATCACTGTACAGCCGCCACTTGCTCATAGGGAAAGCAAAGTAAGATGTGATCTTTTTATCACCGGGATCATGCAACACTTTTATCTCGTTGATCTTTTTTTCTATAGCAGCTATACCAGCGCCGGGTAAGGTTTGCAGGTACACCTGCCAGGATGAATTTTGCCAGTTGGCCATGGATCGCTTCAGGCTTTCGTCTGCATAATTGAACGGCATAATGCAATCGAATTGTATGCTCGAATTACCGGGCACGTCTGCGACAACAGCAGTTACTTTAGCATCCCGTTCATTATCTACCTTCACTGTTTTGTTGATTGGGTCGGCGTCACCAAATAAAGCTTTTGCCGCAGATTCCGTGAGCACAATAGAAGCTGGCTCCCGGATGGCATTGATCGCATTTCCCCTGATAAATTTATAAGAGAACACATCAAAAAAATGTTCACTTACCGTATAACCATCTTTCTTCAATTTGGCTTCACCATTGGTCAGTATATAAGGCTGACGAAAGGTAGTAACAACTGCGTGTTTTACCTGTGGTATCTGTTGCTCTAAAGATGCGGCCAACGGCAGCACCATGGCCTCATCTGTAAAAATGGTATTGTTGAAATTGCGATGGCCCATTACCTTGTACACTTCGCTGTAGTTCTTTTGCGACTTATCGTAATTCACCTCATCCTTCACCCATAACAGGATGAGTATGGCACAAGTGATGCCAATGGTTAGGCCAAGCAAATTGGTAAGGGAGAAACCCTTATTCCTGAATAAATTTCTCCAGGCGATTTTTACGTAGTTTCTAAACATAACAATCAATTTTTATTATAAATCATTCACTATAGAATTATCCATCACCTAATCCGCCTTCAAACTCTTCACAGGATTAGTGATCGCCGCTTTTACTGCCTGGTAAAAAACGGTAGAGAGTGCAATGGCTACTGCAATGCAGCCCGCCAGTGCAAATACCCACCAACCGATATCGATACGATATGCAAAATCCTGCAGCCACTGGTGCATGAAGTACCAGGCTACCGGCGTAGCAATCAGCAAGGCAATTAACACCAGCAGTAAAAAATCTTTTGACAATAGTGATACAATGCTTTGTACACTGGCGCCCAATACTTTTCGTACACCAATTTCTTTAATGCGGCTTTCCACCGTAAAAGTGGTGAGACCAAACAAACCCAGGCAAGCGATAAAGATGGCCCAGATAGCGGCAGAGGAAAACATGTCGCCATATTGCTTTTCAGACAGGTAACTTTTGTTATAATTATCATCTACAAAAAAGAATTCAAAAGGATTACCGCTGAAACTTTTTTTGTAGAGTTTTTCCAGGAAGGCCATTTTATCCTGCATCTTATCCGCCGTTAAACGGACAGTAAAATAAGTGCTGTTGTTTTGCGGATAAAAGATGATCGGATCGATGGCATTTTGCAGGCTTTTATGGTGATAGTCTTTTACCACGCCTACTACATCCAGCGCCCGTTCGTCCCATTGAATTTTGGTGTGTAAAATGTCTTCCGGGTTTTGAAAGCCCAGTTGTTTTACTGCCGTTTCATTCATCAGCACTTTGCTGTTGGAATTCCATTCCACATTACATTCTGCTGCGGTAAAATTTCTGCCGGCAACCAGGCCAATATCATACGCCTTTAAAAACCGGTCGCCAATGATAGCAAAGGCATAGGTTTTTAATTCATCTCCTTTTTTTGAGTTTGGCTGCGTAAATCCACTGGTGGCAAAGTTGTAGCCTTTGCTGGGTACGGCGCCGGAAGTGGCATAATCTTTTATGAAACTTTGCTGCGACAATTCATCCCAGAAAGCAGAACGGCGGTTTTTAAATGTACTGTCCTTGCCGGTTTCAGGGCCTTGTATCACCAGCAGCTGGCTGGTATTGATGCCCAGTTGCTGATTCTTCATGTAGCTGAGCTGGGTGTAAATAAGTATGGTCGCAATGATGAGCACAATGGAAATAACAAACTGCGCTACCACCAGCGACTTGCGTAAAAAAATACCTTTGGCGGTAGAACCTATTTTCCCTTTTAATGTGTCAATCGGATTATACCTGGATAAAGAAAACGCGGTGTAGGCACCGGAAAAAACAGAACCAGCCACCAGTAATGCCAATGCAAACAACCATGTTTTTGTGGTACCCAATGTTTGCAGTGAAATGGTTTTGTTGATAAGTTGATTAAACAAAGGTTGTATCAGTATTACCAGCGCAATCGCAACGGTAAATCCAATTAAATTGATCAGTACAGACTCGCCCATAAATTGTGCTACAAGGCTTTGCCTGCTGGCACCAATTGCTTTCCTGATGCCTACTTCACCAGCCCGTTTGATAGAGTTGGCAGTAGATAAATTGATATAATTGAACCAGGCAATCAGCAGGATTAAGAATGCGATAGCGCCTAACATATACACATATTTCAGGTTGCCGTAGGTAAGGTAGCGGTCGCTTAAAGAAGAACCCAAATGTACTGCAGAGAAAGCCTGCAAATGAAACTGCACACCGTCTTTATCTTTCTTTAATTCATTGCGCATGGCAGTAAGCTTTTTTTCAAAGCTGGCTGCGTTTACGCCTTCATTCAATTCAAAATAGGTGTTGATGTATTGCGATGAAAGATTGTCTAGTCTGGCCCAATCGTTATCATTTAAATTGGCTGGATTTTTTAAGGTTTCCAGCGAAAACACCATATCGTAATGGATGTCGCTGTTGTTGCCCATATCAGCATATACACCTTCCACTGTATAAAGTGCAGCGCCAAACTGGTTGTTTAAAGTAAGCGTTTTGCCAATTGGGTCTGTATCTCCAAAATATTTTTTGGCAGCTGATGCAGACATAAAACAGGTATTGGTTTTATTGAAGTCCGCAGGCGATCCCTGCTTTAAAGGAAAGCTGAAAAAATTGAAAAAATTACCTTCTGCATAACCAATTTGGTTTTCCCGGTAAGCCTGCTTGCTGTTGTCGTTTTTACTTACAATGCCTTTGGCAACATCATCAGCAAAGCGGCAATATTCTTTTAATTCCGGAAAACGCTGCCTGGCCTGCAAGGCCCAGCCAGGCTCCTGTTCAGGCCATGTTTTACCGGCTGCATCTTCATTAATAAGCCGGTACATGCCAGACAGACTTTTATGAAACTGGTTAACACTTTTCTCCAGGCTGATGTATTCCGCCAGCAATAAAAAAGCTGCAATGCCCATGGCAAGTCCGGCAATGTTGATGGCCGCATACACTTTGTTACGGAAGATATTTCTGAAAGCAATTTTTATAAAATTTTTAAACATCGTATTTCATTTCTGTTGTTATCCTCCTATTAATCTGCATTATGCCCGGCCTTCCGGTTAATTTATTTTATCAATCAGCATATCGCCGATGTGTATTCCCTTTACTATCTCGGGATCGCCTTTGTAATGCAATTTTGCATCGCCGAATGCGGTCACTTTAATTTTATCAGCTGCGTTCAATGTAAAATCCGATTCACCATAACTCACGACATAACTACTGCGGCCGTTAACAGCAATCGTGTTTATTTTGCTTTCGCCATAAGATGTATAGTGCTGTTCCTTAATGGTGCCGGCTTTTATTTCAAGCGTATTTTCGCCGTATAATTTGGTATGCAGTTCGCCAAAATTGACTTCGTTCATAGTAAGTTTTGTTTCACCATATAGCTTCAGGTCAAACTCATCAGCAGCAACCGGGCTTTTAAACAATTGCGTTTCATCTCCGCGGATAGAAAGGCTGTTCAGCGTTTTATACGTGATGGTTGCTGTTACCACCGTACCATTGTAAATAGAATGTTTCTCCTTGTATCCATTTTCATAAGAGGTTTCATTTTTTGGAATTTGCTTGGCGCCATCGAGGTATACCCAAAGTGTTTTATTATTGACTTCCATGTGCAGTTTACGCTTGTCTACCGAACAGTTTTCAACATTTACTTCTTCCTTATCGCCCTCCACAAATGTTACCCGTATGTACGGACTTACAATAATCTTTTCAAAATGCTTAACGCTTGTAACCTCCGCCTGCAGGGCAGATGAAGTCATCATCAGCAAGGCTGCGGCAAAAAAATGTATCTTTTTCATATATTAAAGGGTTTTGTTGTTGTTTAAATACTATTCCGCTCTTAAACTTTTTACCGGGTTTACAAGTGCCGCTCTTATTGCCTGGTAACTGACCGTACTCAGGGCTATAAAGACTGATAACAACCCGGTAGCTATAAACACCCACCACTCTACACTTATGTGGTAGGTAAATGCCTTTAACCATTTTGTCATTGCCCACCAGGCTATCGGTGATGCGATGACAAAGGATATAATCACCAGCTTTAAAAAATCTTTAGATAAAAGTGTGGTGATACTGGAAACACTTGCGCCCAGTGCTTTACGAACTCCGATTTCCTTGATGCGGTTTTCTGCCATGTAAGTGGCAAGCCCAAACAAACCGAGGCAGGAAATAAAAATGGTGAGACCGGCAAACAGCGCCGCCAGCATTCCAATCCGTTTTTCATCGTCAAACTTTTTGGCGTAACTATCATCCACAAATTTGTATTCAAAGGGATATTGTGTATTATACTTTTTAAAAGTATTTTCCATCAATGCTATATCTTCCGTAACGGGTTTTGCAGGATTCAGTTTTACATGAATTGTATTGAACCATGACTTTGGCCCCATGACTACCAGCTGCGAAATCTTCTCATACGGCGACTGATAAATGAAGTCTTTTAAAACACCTACTACATGCCATTCCTGACCATCTGCTCTGATGATTTGCCCAAGCGGATCCTTTAACCGCATAATTTTTACCGCAGTTTCGTTTAGCAGGATAGCAGTGGAATCAGCTACATTACTGTTGACATCAATATCTCTTCCCTGCACCAGCTGCACCCCCATTGTTTTTACAAAATCCGCGTCTGAAGACATCCTGATAAAATCAGTTTTTTCATCTTCTTCGTTACTGCCCGGCCATTTAAAACCCCACCCATCGCTGTAGTGTTGCGTGATGGGGCTCATAGATTTGGTGACGGCCACTGCGGCGCCCGTGCTGAGCAATTCCGTCTTTATCAAATGATAATTTTTATCGGCTTCGCCCTGCAGCGAAGTGTATACCAGGTTACTGCGGGAGTAGCCGCTATCCCGCTGCTGTGCATACCTGATTTGATTGCGGACAATAATTGTGCAAATGATGAGCGCAATGGCAAATGTAAATTGCAATACTACCAAAATTTTACGTGGCGTAACCAATGCGTTCTCTGCCTTAAATGTGCCCTTCAACACTTTAACCGGTTGATAAGCAGATAGGCAGAATGCAGGATAACTGCCGGCAAGCAGGCCTGTAATTAAAATAAAACTGATGGCAAACAACCAGTACCATGGATTCAGGAAATCGATGAACAATTGTTTATCGACCAGCTTATTGAAACTACCCAATGTTAGTTGTACGATTACAACGGCGATGATACCGGCAAAAAACGAAAGCAAAATACTTTCGCCGATGAACTGCCCGATGAGCGAGCTTTTATTTGCGCCTACTGCCTTTCGCACACCTACTTCCCTGGCTCTTTTTTCACTCCGGGCTGTACTTAGGTTCATAAAATTAATGCAGGCTATCAGCAAAATAAATACAGCAATGATGGAGAACAATCTGACTCTCTCTATGCGACCTCCGACATACCTTCCATTCTCCGAACGTGAATACAACCAGGCATCGCTGAACAATTGTGTAAATACCTGTGTGGTTGATTTCTCCGTGCTTTTGGTGTGATCGATGGTGATGTTCCGGATCTTTGCATCAAAGGCTGCCTGCGTTGCATATGGCTTCAGTGATACAAAAGTCCTGATCCCGTTATTCGTCCAGCTGCTATCATCGCCACCAATTTTACTGAGGTAAGGCCAGGGAATGATGTATTCAAAATTAAAGGAAGTGTTGTTTGGTAAATCCTTCAGAATACCGGCCACGGTAAAATAATCCGAACTATCAACCCTGATAGATTTGCCCATGGCTTCCTCATCACCGAATAATTTTTTTGCCAGCTTTTGCGTAAGCACAATGTTGTAATTGCCCTTCAACGCATCCGGATTACCCTTGATCAACGGAAAGCTAAACATGTGTAGAAATCCGGTGTCGCTGAAGATGCCGGAAACGTTCAGGTGCTTTTCGCCCAGGGTTAATAAAAAATCAGCATTCCGCACCCGTACGGCATCTTCCACTTCCGGATAGCCCTGTTTTAAGGCAGGACCGAGGGGTTTTGATGTAGTACCCCATGCCCATACCTCGCCATTAAATTTATCCCTGTTATTGGCAACATACAAACGATCTTTTTTTGCATGAAACCGGTCATGGCTTACCTCATTGCCAATCCACAAAAGAATAAGAATGGCACTGGCCATACCAATGGCAAGTCCTAAAATGTTGATGAAGGAAAAGCCTTTATTGCGACCTAAGTTGCGCCAGGCTATTTTGAAATAATTTTTCAGCATACCTGTTCTTTATTTTTTTAATTCGGTTTTTTGCTACCCTTTAATAAAGGTTCAACAAAGCTGTTTTTGTACAAGAGGGCGACGCAAGGATGATGAACATTGCTTCCCGGCCCGGACAAATATTTTTAATTTATGAACACCACATTTTTTCGCTTCAGGAAATGAATAGAATTATTCGCTTCGTAAACTTTTTACAGGATCTGCAACCGCTGCTCTTAATGCCTGTGCGCTCACCGTAAAGAATGCAACTAATGCCGCCAGCACGCCGGCAACAATAAATACCCACCATTGTATATCGATGCGGTAGGCAAAATCTTTCAACCAATTGTGCATGGCGTACCATGCCACCGGGAAGGCCAGTATGGCTGCCACTGCTACCAGTACCAGGAAATCTTTCGACAGCAGCCCGACAATGCTGTTGACGTTGGCACCCAATACCTTTCTTACACCAATTTCCTTGATGCGTTGCGTGATGGCAAAGGCTGAAAGGCCAAATAAACCAAGACAGGCAATGAATATGGCGATGCAGGCGAAAGAGATGAAGAGCGTGGCCTGGCGCTGTTCTGAATCGTATAGCTTATCAAACTGGTCGTCTAAAAAATGGTACTCAAAAGGTGTTTCAGGAAAATATTTTGTCCATATACTGCTTAAATGATTGAGTGATGCAGTCAGGTTACTGCTGGCAATTTTTACAGAAAAATTATTGAAGTACACCTGGCTGGGTGGCAGCAATAACAACACCATGGGAACAATGGGCTGGTGCATGGATTCAAAATGAAAGTCGTTGATGACACCAATAATATGACCCTTTGTATTGCCGTATTTAAACTCTTTATTGACTGCTTCACCGGCATCTTTAAAACCCATTGCCTTTACTGCAGATTCATTCACTACAAAGCTGGAGGTATCGGTACCATAGTTTCGTGAGAAGAAGCGGCCCTGTTTAACGGGTATACCAAAAGTGGATACAAAATCATGATCGACACTCACGAATTTAATGTCGGTGGTGATGGGCATGGCTGAATCACTGGCAAACAAAAATGCCCCCATATTATCCAGCAAGCGGCCGGTTGGTATCCTGGAAGAGCGGGTTACATCTTTAAAGGCCACATCCTGCAGCAGCTCATTTCTGAATGGTTCATATTGCTTGCTGATGGCATTGGTATATGACATGGTAACGATGCGGTCTTTATCAAAACCCAGCGATTTTTTTTGCATGTAGTGCAGCTGCTGAAACACTACAATGGTTGTGATGATAAGTATAATGCTTACAGCAAATTGTGTAACCACCAATGCCTTTCTAAACGAAATACTTCCGCCATTTACTTTAAATAAACCTTTAAGTGTTTTAATAGGCTGGTAAGAAGACATGAAGAGCGCAGGATAAATACCTGAGACGATGCCAATGAAAAATGGCGTTAACAACAAAGGCACAATCACCTGCCATTTGAAAAGCACCGATAATGAAATGGATTTACCAGAGACTGTATTCAGCAGCGGCAAACTAAAGTAAGTGAATGCGAAAGCTAGCAACGTTGCCACCCAGCAAATTAATACAGACTCACCAAGGAACTGCAGAATCAGTTCTTTCTTGTTGGCACCGATTACTTTACGGATGCCGATTTCACGGGCACGTAACGCAGAGCGGGCGGTAGATAAATTGACGTAATTGATACAAGCAATGAGCAGGATAAACAAGGCGATGATGGAAAAAATATACACGCGGCTGATGTCGCTATTTTGTTCTGCTTCATAATCTGTATGCGAGTGCAGGTGGATATCTGTTAATTTTTGCAGTTCCAGTTTTGTAAACAGGGATGGATTTTTGCCCTGGTAATCTTTATGATCCATGTGCTTGTCAACAAACGCCGGAAACTGCGCCTCTATGCGTTGGGCGCTGAATTTATCCGGCAACAGCAGGTAAGTAAAAAATGCATTGTTGCCCCAGCTGGTACGCAGCGCTTCTTCGCCATACAATACAGAATCCCGCAGGGAACTAAACGACAGCAGCATACCCGGATGCATATGGGCATTGGAAGGAAAGGCTTCGTAAACGCCGGTTACTTTAAAATCGAACTGGCTGTTAACCCTTACCAGTTTATCGATCGGGTCTTCATTGCCAAAATATTTTGTTGCTTCTTCTTCTGACAGCATCATTGAAAAAGGATCTGTCAACGCTTTCTTCGGACTGCCTTTTACCACCTTCACTGTAAAAACATCAAACAGGTTTTCATCCGCAAAAAAGATGCTCTTTTCATTGAATTTTTTTTCACCATATCGCACCGGTGTAAGGCCATTGTCCAGCAACCTGGTCATCTTTTGTATCTCCGGAAAATCGGTCGGGAAATAATAACCAAAAGCAGGCGCCACGGTGCTCAGCTTGAGCGATACAGCGCCATTGCCATTATTAAAAGTCCTGGTTACGCGGTAAATATTGTCTGCGTTTTTGTTATACCTATCATAACTCAGTTCATCTAAAATATAGGTTGAAATTAACAGGCAACAGGTTAAACCCACAGTTAACCCAAACAGGTTGATGAAAGAAATAAATTTATATTTCATCAGGTTGCGCCACGCAATTTTAAAATAATTCTTTATCATAGCTTAAGCTGTTAAGATGTTTGAATTCTTTACTTTTTGGTTTTTGCCGGTAATACGTCAGGGTGCTGTTTTAGTTACTATATTTTGGCTTTTATTTTTTCTTTTATTCAATTTTCTTTTTGTCCATCCAAAAGTGAACTATGCATTTCACACCCCCCTTGGGGGCAGGGGGGCCAGGCTTCCTACTCACTCCTCAAACTTTTCACCGGGTTCATCAAAGCTGCCTTAGCTGCCTGGAAACTTACAGTTATAATGGTGATGAGCATAGCCATCACCGCGGGTAACACAAACATCCACCAACTGATAGTGATGCGGTATTCATAATCGAGTAACCATTTATGCATAAAATACCAGGCCAGCGGAAATGCCAGCAGGCAGGAAATACCGACCAACCTTACAAATTCTTTTGATAATAGTGAACCCAGGCTTTGCACAGATGCGCCCAATACTTTGCGTATACCAATCTCCTTCACTCTTCTTTCTGCTGTGTAAGCCGAAAGACCAAACAAACCAAGACAGGAAATGAAAATCGCCAGCACGGCAAAAAGGCCTGCGAGCTTTCCGATTAAATTTTCGTTGATAAATAATTCTTTAAAACTGTCACTGGCAAATTCGTATTCAAAAGGGTAAGTTGGGTTGTAGGTTTTAATAACGCTTTCCACTTTGGCAAGTGCGGTTTTATAATCCTGCCGGGGTTTAAAACGGATGAGCAGGTTGCTGGTATTGGCTGCTTTTTTATCGTTAAAAATAATTAATGGCGCTACACCGCCATACACATTATTGTATACATAATCTTTTATTACACCTACTACTTCAAAGTTTGTACTATCCCTTTCAATCTGCGTACCTACCACAGCCGACTGTTTAGGTGTTATCATCTTTGCAAGTGTTTCATTGATGATCACCGTATTGCTGTCAGCAAAGCCATCCTGGTGAAAGTCACGTCCGGCAAGCACCTGCATGCCCATGGTATTAATGTAACCTGGCGTAACCCAGTTCATAGAAATCAATACGTCTTTTGTGGCTTCCTTTCCTTTCCAGTTAAAACTGGATGAATTGCTGCCGACAGAAAACGCCCCGCTGCTGCTGAGTGCGGCCTGCTCTACTACCCCGGTCTGCACCAAGTCATTTTTGATGTTTTCAAAATGTGAACCGATGTCACCCTTACCGGAAGTACTGATGATTTGCTGGTTCAGCATTACCAGGTTATCCTTGTTCATGCCAAGCTCGCGGTTTTTGGTATGCATTACCTGCTCATAAATAATGATAGTACAAATGATCAGTGCTACGGAAATAACAAACTGTGTAATCACCAGGCCCTTGCGGATAAAGCCGGCTCCATTGCCCTGTAGCTTCAGGCCTTTTAAAACAGCCAGCGGTTGAAACGAAGAAAGATAAAAGGCAGGATAACTGCCCGCAATGAAACCGCACAACAGCCCGATTACAACCAATGAAATAAGATGCGCCGGTTGCAACAATCCAGGAGACAATTGTTTTTCCACCAGCAGATTAAATGCAGGCAACAGCAATGCAACAATGCCGACGGCAATCACTACACCTATAAAAGCCATGAGTATTGCCTCGCAAATAAACTGCCATACCAGCATGCTTTTAGCCGAACCCATTACTTTGCGTACGCCCACTTCCTTTGCCCTCGGGCCGCTTTTGGCGGTGGACAAATTCATAAAATTGATGCAGGCAATTATTAAGATGATCCAGGCAATAATGGTAAACAGTTTCACTATTTTTATTTTGCCACCGCTTTGTTTACCATCTACAAAATTGCTGCGCAGCCGCCAGTCTTTAACGGCCAGCAAAAAGGGCATGGCGCTGGCATCTTTATCTTTTGCTTTTATAAAGCCATACATTTTGCTGTTGACCGCGGCTTCATTAGCGGTAGGTTCCAGTTCAATAAAATTCTGAATGCCGTTGTTGCCCCAGCTTGTCAGCCAGTTGTTTTGCTTTTCAAAAATTTCAAATGGCGCCAGCCATTCCTGCCTGGCAAAGCGGGTGTTTAAAGGCATATCCTTTACAACGGCAGTAATGGTATAGTCCTGCTGGTTTTCCATTTTCAATTGCCTGCCAATTACATCCGTGCTATTGAATATTTTTTTCGCCATTGATTCGGTAACCACCAGCGAGTACAACTGGCTGAATGCATTGGCAGCATTGCCCTGGATGAATTCATAGTTAAACATTTTAAGAAAAGCTGAATCTGTATACATGCCATTGGCATACACACCTTTTTCCTGGTAGTTAAAGAGTGCCCGGTTGCCCCAGTTAGTTCTAACAATATTTTTAATACCAGGAATTTCTTCTTTAGCAGCCTTTGCAAACGGTCCGGGCAAGGATGCAAACGTATAGGTTTTTCCATCGTACACCTGGTTATCCATTACCTGGTACAGGTGATCCCTGTTGGTAAAATAATCATTGTAAGTATACTCATCTTCCACCCATAAAAATATCAATGCGGCACAGGATATACCAACCGCCAACCCTGAAATATTCAGCAGGCTGAACGTGCGGTTCTTCCAAAGATTTCGCCAGGCTGTTTTAAAATAATTCCTGAACATAGATATGATATTTACATGTTTTCAGTTGTTGGTTTACCGGCACGACGTCAAGGTCTTGGCAGAGATAGCGGAGTTTGAATTTTAAACTTTTCTATTTTCTACAGAGCCCCCGATACAGCGGCTGCCGGCCCCCATGGCGGCAGGGAGCAGCTTTTTACTCACTCCTCAAACTCTTCACCGGATTCATCAGCGCCGCACGAATACTTTGATAGCTTACCGTTAGCACGGCAATAGCAATGGCCAGCAGACCGGTTAACACGAACACCCACCATTGAATACTGATGTGATATGCAAAATCTTTCAACCAATTATTCATGGCATACCAGGCAATGGGTGAAGCGATGATGATAGATACCAGCACGAGTTTTATAAAGTCTTTACTAAGCATGGTTACGATGGCCTGCACGCTTGCACCCAACGATTTGCGAACGCCAATTTCTTTAATACGCTGTTCTATCATCAGCAAGGCAATGGCAAATAAACCCATGCAGGAAATGATGATGGCAATGCCGGCAGCGATACTGTAAATAGTCGATAGCTGCTGTTCTTTCCTGAACCAGCGCTCCGTATTTTCATCCAGGAAAGAGCCGAGGAATTCTTTATCGGGCAGTTCGCTTTTCCAAAACTTTTTCACCTTATCCATCATAGTGACCATATTGCCGGGCTTAATCCTCAGTAATGCATAACTCATTGATGAGCCTCTGCCAATTTGCATTGTAAGCGGGTCTACTTTTTCATGCAGCGAATACAAATGAAAATCAGGGATTACGCCAATTACCTGCATTTTTGGTTGCGCAGTATCAGGCCACAAAAATTTTCCCACTACATCTTTATCCCCCATTTGCTTCGCCATGCTTTCATTTACCACTACTGATGTAATGGAATCTGTTGCAAAATTTCTATCAAAATCCCGTCCTGCTTTTAATGGAATATCAAGGGTCTTCAAATAATCGTAATCAACGTACAGCCAATCAGTTTGCACATTTTTATCTCCGTAATTAAATCCGTAACTCTGCCTGGTGCCACTGTTGTCCAGCCCGTCGCCAATATTGATATTTGTACCAGAAACGGCTACCACATTGGGATCCATTAAAAATTCATTTCGCATCCTTTGAATAAATGTGCCGGCATCTACCGTATTATTAACGGGCACGCTGATTACCTCCTGTTTGTTATAGCCCAGGGGCAAATTGCGTAAATAATTCAGTTGCTGTAATACAATCACGGTGCTGCAGATCAATAAAACAGCGATGGAAAACTGCACAACGATCAGGCTGTTGCGCAGGCTGCCTCTTTTTCTTAAAGTAAGTTTTCCTTTTAAAATTTCAATTGTATTAAAACCCGACATTACCAACGCCGGGTAGCCGCCGGATATCAACGACACCATTACAAAACAAGCCAGGATGCATAACAACGTGAGTGGTTGCGCAATAAATGAAAAAGGTAATACTGTGTTAAACAGTGAACGGAAACCTGGCAGCAAAAAGTAAGCAACCGCCAAACCAATAATAAAAGCGATGGAACAAATCAGCAGCGACTCGCCCCATATTTGTAAAAACATCTGCCCCTTGTTGGCGCCAATGGATTTGCGAACGCCGACTTCTTTGGCCCTTGTAAAAGAGCGGGCGATGGACAAGTTGATAAAATTAATACTGGCTATCAGCATAATAAAAAATGCCAGTAAAAACAACGTATACACGTAGCCTTTTTTTGTACCGCCGGTACTATCGTCATAAAAGTGAACGTCTTTCAGGGGCGTTAGTAAAAGCGTTGCGTAATTGCCGTTGGCGTCGGGCTTAAGATGCGCCTTTTGAATATCATCCACACTCGGCGGATTATTTTTTAATAAAAAATGGAGCGCTTTTTTTTCAAATTGCGCCTGGTCTACATTATCAGCCAGTTGAATAAAAACGTTGTGATTCTGCATATTCCATTCGTTTTTATTGGCAACATAATCACCCGCATTTTCAATGCGGATAAGCCCATCATATTCAATGGAAGAATTTTGCGGAAAGTCGTCAATAATGGCCGTTACAATAAAATCAGTCCACTTGTTATTCAGCTTTAACTGGATGGTTTTGTTAATTGGTTCTTCGTCACCAAAAATGCTTTTTGCAAAAGACTTACTTAAAACAACATTGCTCAGTTCGTTTAACGCTGTGTTGGCATCGCCCTTAATTACCGGAAACGAAAACATCTTCAAAAAATCAGGATCAGTTGTGCGGATGGATTTGTTGTAATCTTTCCCTTTATACCGTACGGCACTGCCTCCGTATTTAAGCCTTGCAGCATACTTTACTTCAGGAAATGCTTGTTTTAATGCCGGAGCCAACGGATAGGCACTTGAATTACCGTAGCGGACCCCTTCGGGTGTCTGCACTTTGCTATAAGTACGAAAAATATGGTTACTGTTGGCATGAAAACGATCAAAAGACAGATCAAAATAAGCCGCTAAAAAAACGAGTATACTACTGCTGAAGGCCACCACCAGCCCCACTAAATTGATGGCAGTATACGCTTTGTGTTTTTTAAGATTGCGCCAGGCAATTGTGAGATAGTTTTTAAACATGGTATTATGCCGTTAAGGCGTTTTTAATAAGCTGAAAGCAAAAGCATAAAGCTGAAGCGTTTCCCTTATATTTTATTTATACTTTTATTTCCGGTATATATTTTGGTCTTAAGACTTTCGCTCTTTAATCACCTGTATCTGTAAAGAGCTTATATCATTGAACTATTCAAAGTTCCCCCGGGGGATTCGGGAAGCCTCACTCGCTTCTCAAACTCTTTACCGGGTTCATCAATGCCGCTTTTACACTTTGAAAACCTACAGTAAACAGTACAATTAAAACAGCGATCCCGCTGGTCAACACGAGCATCCACCATTTTATTTCAATGCGGTAAGCAAAATCATTCAGCCAGTTGTGCATGGCGTACCAGGCAACAGGCAAAGCGATGATGCTCGCCACTAATACCAGTTTTAAAAAATCCTTCGACAGCATCGCTACAATATTTTGTATGCTTGCCCCCAGCACTTTCCGTACGCCGATCTCTTTTATTTTTTGTTTTGCCAGCAAAGCAATCAGTCCAAACATACCCATGCTTGCCACCAATATTGTCAAAAAGGCGATAAAGTTGGTGGTAGACAAAATGCCGTTCAACAGCGTATATTGCTGATTCACCAAATCGCTCATGTAATCGTATTTAAACGGTCTCCGGCCGGGCATCGCGGCAAAGTCTTTCTGCAGCCGTTGCAGTAATTGCTGCTGATAACCGGAAGTTGTATTAATACTTAAGTAATTATTACCTGCCAGCTTTTGTTTGCCTGTGTACCAGTGTAATAATGGTTCAATGGCTCCCTGCGTATTCTGATAATTAAAATCTTCCATCACTCCAACAACGGTAGCTGTTTCATTACTGCCTTTAGAGGTTAGTTTTTTGCCAATGGCTGAAGTCCAGCCAAAAGCCTTCATTGCTGTTTTATTGATGATGATCGAACTGCCTTCTGTGGCAGCCAGGGCATCATCAAAATCGCGGCCTTCTACCAATGGTATTTCAAAAGTCTTCAGGTAACCTGCGTCCGTACCGGCGTGTTTTAATTTTACTTCTTTGCCACTCGCCGTTTCAATATAGGTATTGTAATTATCCCAATAGGCTGTGGGTATTGTACTAGTAGTTGAAAATGATTTTACATTCGCATCTGCTTTCAACTGGTTTAGCAAACTTTCAAAGTGAACTCCGGCGGCAGCAGGATTTTTGAATGCCAGGTCTGTTTTTACCACCACCACATTTTCCTTGTTGAAGCCGATAGATACCGACCGCATATAATTGATCTGCCGGTTAAGAATGACCGTAATACCAATAAATACAATGGCCAGTGTAAACTGAACGGTAATGAAAACATTACGCATACCGTGACCGCTGTTAATATTACCCAGTTTACCTTTTACAACATCGCTTATTTTAAAGGCCGTAAGCCTTGAGGCAGGCAGGCTACCTGCTACCATCGTGATGACTGCACCAATCAAAATAAAAAGCAATAAAAAAGGATAATCCTGTTTTATATTCAGTACGCTTTCGCCTAAGTTGTCACCGGTAAATTTGTTCATCTGCGGCAGCAGCAGGTACATAAATAATAACCCGCCACATACGAGTGAAAACAGTACCAGCAGGCCGTTCTCCACACAAAATTGCAGGATGATATTTTTCTTTCCGCTTCCCATCATCTGCCGTACGCCCACTTCTTTAGAGCGGGTGTACATCGTGGCAGCATTCAGGTTAACCAGGTTAACCACAATGATGAGCAGGATAAAAATAGCAGCACCAACAGAACCCTTAATGATGATACCAATCAATGGCCCTGACTCCTCTTTTATGTTACTATAAGAGACTGCTTTTATGATACTCTGCTTGTTTTCCGGCGCATAATTGGCAGCTACAATTTTTGCAAGTTTGGCTTCAAAAGCTGGTATACTGGTACCCTTTTTTAACCGCAAAAAATTGCTGGCAAAAGTGTTATACCAGTTGGCTCCCCCAATAAAATCTTTATTATCCTTCAGTAGTGCGATAGATAATAAAACATCGGCTTTTACGGTGTTATTATTGGCCTGTGGCGCCAACACGCCGGTAACAGTTAATTGCAGGGAGTCGTCGGCAGTAATGGTTTTGCCCATTGGATTTTCGGTGCCAAATAATTGCCGTGCAATTTTATAGGATATCACCGCCGAAAATTTATCATCCAATGCATTGGCAGCGTTGCCAGCCGTTAATGGAAAAGTAAACACTTTAAAAAAGTCTCTTTCTACATACATTGTTCTTTCCTGCGCTTCCTTTTCACCATACTTCAACCAGGGAGTATTCCATGTTTGTGTATGGGTGGCCGCTTCCACCTCGGGGCAAGATCTGACAACTTCATCCAGAAGCGGAAAGGTTGTCTGCATATAATTGTCACCAGAAGGCAGGGACGTTTTAAGGTAATACAAATCTGCCTTTCCCTTAAAAACCCTGTCAGTAGTAATGTACTGGTAAACCGAAAAGGACAAGGCCATTACACTGGCAATACCAACTGATAAACCGATGATGTTTACGGCCGTAAACAGTTTATTTTTTTTAAGATTGCGTATCGCCAGTTTAAAATACATGTTACCTGATCTGTATTGTTTGGAAAATTAATTTATACATGAAAGTTTTCTGTTACCACCTTACCATCAAACAAATTCACAATGCGGTGAGAAAATCCAGCATCATAAGGACTGTGCGTTACCATGATGATGGTAGTACCTTCTTCATTTAACTGCTGCAATAACTTCATTACTTCTTCCCCGTTTTTACTGTCGAGGTTACCGGTAGGCTCATCCGCTAAAATCAGTTTTGGTTTTGCTACAACGGCCCTCGCAATCGCTACACGTTGCTGCTGACCACCACTTAATTGCTGCGGAAAGTGATTGCGGCGGTGCATGATGTTCATGCGTTCCAGCACGGTTTCCACTTTTGCTTTTCGCTCTTTGGCAGGCATGTTCATGTAGATTAAAGGCAGTTCCACATTTTCAAAAACGGTTAGTTCATCAATCAGGTTAAAACTCTGAAAAACGAAGCCTATATTGCCTTTCCGCAACTGGGCTCTTTTACGTTCCGTCATTTTGGCCACTTCGGTTCCAAAAAAATTGTAATCGCCGCCGGATGGATTATCCAGCAACCCGACAATATTAAGCAGGGTTGACTTACCGCAACCGCTGGGCCCCATGATAGCAACAAATTCACCTTCTTTAATTTCCAGGTTGATGCCGTTAAGGGCGGTGGTCTCCACTTCTTCGGTTGAAAATAATTTCTGCAGTTCTTTAATCTGAATCATATTGTTTCGTTTTTGTCGGCCCCGTCAGGGTATGTTGTTAGTAGAAATATTTAATGAAAATAAGATTGTGATTTTCGTAATAGTCATCTGCAGCAGCTATGCTTTGCTTTTTTACGCAGCAGGCTGATTTGGTTGTTTTAATGGCGCACTCGGTCGCTGTTCCAACAGATACAAATGCCAGCATCGCAGATAGTAAAAGGTATTTTTTCATAACCATCATTTTATAATAAATTAACAGTCGGTTGCTAAAATTGGAGTACATCATTTTTGCCATAATTTTCATAGCTGCTGGTGATTACTTTTTCGCCCGGTTTCAATCCTTCCAGCACCTGGAAAAATTCGGGGTTGCGCATTCCAAGCGTAATGTTTCGTTTAACGGCTTTTTTGCCACTGGCATCCATCACATATATCCAGTTGCCGCCGGTTTCAGAAAAGAATCCACCTACCGGAATCAGTATGGACTTGGATGATTTACCCAGCTCCATACGGATAGAAGCAGATTGTCCGCGGCGGATGCCATCCGGTGTTTTTCCAGCGAACGTCATGTCTACTTCAAAACGGCCTGCCTTTACTTCGGGGTACACTTTTGCTATTACTAAATCGTAGTTCTGGTTATTAAATTCCATTGTGCCCTTCAGGCCTACAAAAATTCTGTTGATATAATGTTCATCTACACCGGCACGCATTTTAAAACCATTCAGGTCATCAATCTGGCCAATGTTCTGTCCTGCTGTAATGCTGCTGCCTACTTCAGCTTCGATAGAAGATAACAACCCGCTCACCGGTGCTTTTACTACCAGGTTGCTTAAATTTTCCTTCATCAGTTCCAGGTTTTTCTGAGAGTGCTGCAGCGTTCCTGTCAGCTGCTGCACCTGTAATTTACTGTTGTCGTTTTGATAGGTCTGCGATTCTACTTCAATGGTTTGCTGCGCCTTCAATTTTTCGTAGTCTCTTTTTGTTTTCAGGTATTCCTGCTCACTGATTACTTTATCCTTAAAAAGTTTTTCATTACGGTCGTTGTAATCCTTTGCCTGCGATAACTGATAGTCTACATCGTTCATGGTGCGTTGCAATCCAAACTTATCCGTTTTTAATTTCAGGCGGGTATTTTGCAGTTCATTGATCAGCCTGTTGATCTCAGTTTCCTGCTGTACAAATTCCATTTGCAGGCGGTTATTTTCCAGTTTCAAAATCACATCGCCGGCTTTTACAGTGTTGCCACCTTCAATCACTTTTTCCTTTACATAACCGCCTTCAATAGCATCGATGCGGTACGTTTTAATTGGGTTCACTACTCCGCTCACCACGATAAATTCATCAAAAATTCCCTGGGTAACATCGGATACGGTAATCTTTTCCTTGTCTACATTTAAACTCGATCTTCTGTCTGCAAAAATTAATTGATACACCAGCAAAGCCACCACCAGGGTACCGCCGCTGATCCAAACAATCCGTTTAGAATTCCAGAATTTCTTTTCAATTTTTTTGTCCATTGCTATTGTTGATTATTTTCTGGTTCACCTGTGCCAATAGCTATGCCAAACCATATAACCCTTTACAGGCAAGGAATATGCTTTTTACAGCCCTTTAAAGTGTCCGCTATCGGACACCTTGTTGTACAGCAGCGAACAGCAATAAAAACTTGCCTGATTGGAAAATTTTTGCAATACTTTTAACCGCATATCAATATTTTTGAACCCAAAAGTTACCGGCTAAAAATTACAGGCAACATGACAGCAAACATTGAAGGAAAAATATTAATTGTAGATGATGATGCCGGCGTATTGAGTGCCGCCAATTTACTATTGAAACGGCATTTCAGGCAAGTGGATACAGAAAAAAATCCCTTGCGGATTCCATATTGGGTGAACAGTGGCGGGTATGATGTAATACTCCTGGATATGAATTTTACCCGTGACCTCAGCAGCGGAAAGGAAGGCTTTGAATGGCTGGACAAAATACTCGATCTTGATCCTTCGGTTTCGGTTGTATTATTTACTGCATATGGCGATGTTGAAATGGCTGTACGGGCCATCAAATCGGGTGCGAAGGATTTTGTTTTAAAACCCTGGCAAAATGATAAACTGGTAGCTACCTTAAAAAACGCAATGGAAGCGGCGAGAGAAAAAAGGGCTTCCAAAACAAAAGTTACCGGCGACCGCAATCAAAGAAACACCTCCTCTTTTGCCGAACATCCCTTTATCGGTAACAGCGAAGGCATACTGCAAATTCTTACAACCATCGAACGGGTTGCGGCAACAGATGCCAACATTTTAATACTGGGTGAAAACGGAACCGGTAAAGACCTGGTGGCTAAAAACATTCACCAGCAATCCAAAAGAAAAGACAAACCTTTTGTAACGGTAGATCTTGGCGCCATTTCTGAATCGCTGTTTGAAAGTGAATTGTTTGGTCATGTAAAAGGTTCCTTTACCGATGCTAAAGAAGACCGTACCGGCAAGCTGGAAGAAGCTGATGGCGGCACCATTTTTTTAGATGAAATAGGTAATATTTCTCTGCCGATGCAGGCTAAGTTACTTACCGTTTTACAAAACCGCACCATAACAAAAGTAGGCAGCAATAAAGCAAAGCCCATTGATGTAAGGCTTGTGTGTGCTACCAATAAAGCGGTGTATAAAATGGTAAACGATCAGCAGTTCCGGCAGGATTTATTGTACCGCATCAACACCATTGAAATTCAGTTGCCGCCGCTTCGGGAACGGAAGGATGATATTCCCCTGCTGGCAGATTATTTTGTACACGTGTATGCAAAAAAATACAACCGTACCGTTGCCTCTCTGAATGCCACCGTGGTAAAACAATTACAAAAACATCACTGGCCTGGTAACGTACGGGAATTGCAGCATGCCATTGAAAGAGCGGTAATCCTTTCTCAGGGTGATACATTGCAGCCAGAAGATTTTAAAGGGTTCCGCATGGCCAATGAAGATGCGCCGGTAATTGAAACGCTGCAGCTGGAAGATATGGAAGTGTTACTGATAAAAAAAGCCCTGCAAAAATTTAATGGCAATATCACAGAGACCGCACGGGAACTGGGTTTAACGAGGGCTTCATTGTACAGAAGATTGGAGAAGTATGGTATTTGACTGCGTTTTTTTTAGCTTTTAAAACTCCTGATTGCAGCTACCGGCATTTTGCACTGCTACATAACATTCTTGTTTTTGCAGTTATTTTTCCTCCTGATAAATTAAAAAGAACACTTGTAATTGCACCCATAAAAAAGTATATTTAGTAAACGTATTTTTTAGTCTAATCAGTTACGGCGTATGAAAAAAATAAGGATCTTATCAATTGATGGTGGCGGCATCAGGGGCATTATACCAGGCACTATCCTGATGCAGCTGGAAAAGATTTTACAAAAGATGGATAACAACAGCTCCTGCAAACTCGGGGACTATTTCGATATGATTGCCGGCACCAGCACCGGCGGCATTTTATCATGCCTGTATTTAGTACCCGGTGAAAATGGCAAGGCCCGCTACTCCGCACAGGAAGCGCTTGATCTCTATTTAAAGAAAGGGCATGTCATCTTTGACCGGCCGCTGATAGAAAAAATAACCAGTGCCGGCGGCATTATACATGAGCGCTATTCTGCCGGGCCTTTGTACGGTTTACTAAAACATTATTTTGGCGAAGAAACCCTGGACAATTTTATAAAACCCAGCCTTATCACCTCCTACGAGATCACAGACCGCAACGCCATTTTTTTTACCAGTACCGATGCACGCGAAAATGCGCTGTACAATTTTAAGGTAGCTGATGTGGCAAGAGCCACTTCCGCAGCGCCTACTTATTTTCCGCCGGCACATATTGAATCTGTTTCAGGCCAGTCGTTCACTCTGGTAGATGGCGGCATGTATGCCAACAACCCTGCACTGTGCGCTTACGCAGAAGCCCGTAAAATTGAATTCTCAAAATTTTTAAATGATCCTGAAAAAACAGACAAGCCTTCTGCCAAAGACATGATCATCCTCTCGCTGGGAACAGGTTCTGTAAAGAAAAAATACAGCTACAAACATTTTGAACATGCGGGAGAAATTCAATGGCTGGAACCTGTGATCGATATCCTTATGTCGGGCAATTCTGAAACCGTCTCTTACCAGTTAACACAAATGTTTCTAACCCTGGATAAAGAGAACCAGGATAATTATTACCGCGTGGAGCCGGGATTAAAAGAAGCCTGTTCGGAAATGGATATTGCCACACCTGAAAACATCAGCAACCTTTACCAGGCCGGGCTTACTTATGTGCACGATAATTTTAGCAAACTGGAAAAAATTGCACGGGTTCTGCTGGAGCATCAATAGGCTCATCAAAAATGGACGGCCATTCAGTTGATGTAAAGAAAGTAGGGCAGGTTTGTCACATTGTAATACTCCCGGACTTATTTGGTTTTAACCCCGGGTGGGCACTATCAACCGGCTGTTTACCGCAGGCGAATGTTCTTTACAGATTCTTTGCGCATCAAATGCATTGGCACGGCCACACCCATGGCGAGGGACATAATGACGAACAGTGTTTTTGCGCCATTGTTTACGGTGTCAGAAATGATCGCCTGGTAATCGGGGCCGATGGCTCCTGTTAGTTTGATTAACCCCAGCATGGTACGGAGGCGAATACTCCCGGGATAAGTGGTATTACAGATGGAATAGCAAATACCATCGGTGGCGCATGCCTGAAATGAGCTGTAGGAATACTTGAAATACCAATTGCCAGCGCACCGGCAAATGAAGCAGATACAACGCCCGCCCCCAGTAGCAGCAGATTAAATTTCAGGAAGCCACCGAGTGCGCCACATATCCAGATGGCAAATAAAGTTCTTAGTGGTACATTAAATAAAATGCCAAAACCCACAGCGCCCCAGCCACACCAAAAAGCTTTAGCCAATATAGTTATCCAGTCCATTCCACGTTTTATTTAAGATTATAAATAAACATTGTTGTCAGCAAGCCCAGCGCAATAGCCAATGCAAACATCACAGCATTGATGCCCCGTACAATTCCATTGAGTGTATTGCCATCAATCAAATCGGTAAAACAATTAATCAGCGGTACGCCGGGGATTAAAAATAAAACGGAGGTCGCAAAGGCATGTTCAAAATTAATATTAAGGCCAGCCTTAATAAAAGCGCCGGCAAACAACGACGCCACCAGCGAACCAATGTATACACAGATAAAGGGATTAAAGCGGTGCTTTACAGCTTCCTGGCGAACAAATAAGCCACAGCATGTTGCGCCAAAAGCAATCACCATTTCAGGCAGCTTGCCGCCAAATGAAAAGCAAAACCCTGAACCGGCAAGACTTACAAAAAACAGTATTACCAACCGCGGATAGTGTGGCAGGGCCATCAGTCTGTCCAGTTCATCCCTTACCTGCTGAATGGAATATTGATTTTCAAGTACATCCCAGCTAAGCCTGCTGATACCGGATATAGTTTTAAAATTTACACCTTGTGCGGTAATGCTCCGCATGCCGTTAAATACCAAGACATCTGCTTCATTATTCAGTGTAAGGGAAACTGATTTGGGCGCTATGGAAATGTGTGCTGTGTACTTAAAAGAGGCTGCCAGCCTTTTCATCGTAAGTCGTATCCTGGCACAACTGGCGCCGGAACTTAACAGTTTGACACCTGCTTCCAGCAATACACCTCCCAATTCATTTATATCCTTTTCATGCGGATGGTTCATTCAAAAAATTGTATAAAATGGCAAAGCTTTACCACGGTTAAACATCCGGCACTCGATTGCCTGCGCAGGCTGCTTTTTTTAAAATTATTCACAGCAAAGATCCCCGAAATTATTAACCCCATACGTTCTTATGAATCACTACCACGAATGATACAGATCATATATGGCCATGTGGAATGCCTGCAATGTTTCAATAATGCTACCTGACATTTTCAAATGCGATGCAGTATTGCGGGATTCGTCGCATCATTTCTGATTTTCATCTCTTTTTTTTGTACATAAAATAAAAGATGCTATTTTCAGTATGTCAATACTTTTTCATTACTAAAACATTCACTCATGCGAAAAATTGTAACAACCTTGCTGCTGCTAACTGCGGTATTATTTTTTCAGTTTTGTTCCCATTCAAAAAAACTCGCCGCTCCGGTTGCCGTTAATTACCAAACTAACGTACTACCAATCATTCAGACAAGTTGTACTCCCTGTCATATCGCTGGTAAGGGCAACAAAAAATCGCTGGATAATTATTTAGCCGCCAAAGACAATGTGGATGAAATTCTGGCACGCATTCAAAAAAATCCAACAGAAAAAGGATTTATGCCTGCCATGCATGATAAATTACCCGACGCAACAATTGCCGTTATTGCTGACTGGAAAAAAGCGGGCACACTGGAAAAATAATTTACACCTGCCATTTTATATATTAAAAAAGCTGGTTTGCGATTGCAAGCCAGCTTTTTTAATATGGGCTAAAATATAAAAATTCCCATTGGTGAAACAGGGAGAAAACGGATTTCAACAGTACCCGGAATACCTGCACACTTTACATTGCACTAAACCTATTTTAATCCGGGAACCCTGCCCGGTCTATATTCGGGATGATACGCAGGGCATTTTTGTAATATACTTTTTTCAGAATCGAATCCTGCAGCCCCATACCATACATGCGCCAGAAGGCATGGTACTTTTTATGATAAGGAAAGTATTCATCTTCCGTTTCCAGCACCCTGAAATAGGTGGTATATTCTTCCGGTGCCCAACTGTCTTTACCAAACAAAATCCTGTCCTGGTATTTTTCAAAGAATTTTTTGGCAGTTTTGGGTTGTCTTCCCAATTCTACAATCACCGCACCAAACTCAACAACTACATTGGGCATTCGGGTAAGCAGGCTATCGAGCTTATTCAAATTATTGGCATACCATCCAAAATGCGCCGCGATAAAAGTTGTGTTCGGATGTTTCATAAACAAGCGGTGCTGTTCTTCTATCAACGTTTCCCAGGGAGCTGGGTCGGTGGCACTGCGCTTGCGGCCGGGATGTGTCTTAATTTCCAGCCAGCGTTCATTGTGTTCATCTTCGGCGTCCCAAAACGGTTTTGGATCAGCGGTATGAATGATGACCGGTATTTTAAGCTCACCGGCTTTGTCCCAGATAGGATCGAGCCTGGCATCATCTACAGTTACCCTCTTCCCATTCACATCCTTTACATTTAAACCCAGATCTTTAAATATTTTCAAACCATTGGCCCCGTTTTGTACATCCGTTTCCAGTTGGCGCACTGCTTTCTCCGTCCACCCGGGTGCACCCACATTATCAAAACTGATGTTTGCAAAAATGATAAAGCGGTTTGGATAATTAGCCTTTACATCGCCTGCCATTTTTTTCAATCCATTGCCACTGCCTCCGCTCAGGTTAACCATTACCTGCATATTCAATTTGTCCATATCTGCAGCCAACGTTTTTAAATTGGAGGGCGACATCGCATTGCCCCATTGATGATTGTGAACATCTATAAAAGGGAATTTTGCCCTGGTAACCTGGTGGCCCGGAACAATCAAAGTTGAAACCGGATCATAGGATTCAAAATCCATTTTGTCATCAGATTGTGCGAGGGCTTGTAATGTGGCAACAAAAGCCAGTAATGTCAAAACATGTTTCATTATAAAAATTGAATTGCAGTAAAGCTATCGATAACCCGTCTACAATAAAAACCAGTCATCCAATTTTCCATCGTCCGGCAGTCACCCCGACTAATTACAGGCCGGGAAACCTGTAGTAAAGTGTCGAATGCTTTACATTAAAATAATGACATTTACTTTCCCTGATTTGGAAAATGGCTCCGCCACATAGAAAATGGTACAGAGAAGTTAACTATAACCGTTTGGTTATCAAACATTAATACAGTTGGCATGAAACTGTATGATGAGTTGTAACCTTAAAAATGTACACCACAATGAAAACGTTTCAACAACTTGTTTTACCTCTTGTTCTTGCCTTAATGACCGTATCATGTATGGCCCCTAAACAAATGGCCAGCCAGATGAAAGAGGAACTTAAAAAAGGCAGGGACATTAGTTCAGGACTATTTATTATTAAGACTGACGGTGAAGTAGTGGAAGCAAAAAAAATAAGCTACCAACACAGGTCACCGTTATTTAAAAGTGCAGCACTGGTTGATAAAGCTGTGATTGCAGATGGAAAAAAAATCAATCCCGGTCAGTATGAGGCCATCCAAACCGCAAAGGCTTTTAAGATTTTATATTTCCCCGAAGACAAGGGTGAAATATGCAAAGGAATATACATTAACAGGTTAAGATTCGGTAAAATCAGTTTGTATCATTATGAATCTGTATTGCCTGTCAGCCACAGTTATCAAACCAAACACCTTGCACAGAACTATGTTTTTCAGAAAGAAAATGGCAGGCCTGTTCCTCTGGATTACAAAGCGTTTTTGAAAGCAGTAAAAGACAACAGAACGGCACTAAATAAATTGAAAGAGTTGTTTCCTTCGGGCTCAATACCAACAGATAATGGAAAGCAAACACTGAAAGACTTAACCACTGTTGCAGAAATTTACAACCATACAGAGACTGATCCCTTAAATGTTAGTTTATAGGTAGAAAAGCATACATCATCAATTTTCATCCCCGGCTCAATATCGGGGATGATTTGTTTAATTGAACATATGCGGTACGGCCAGGCATGTATTAAAAACAAAAAATAACAGGGTTGCCCTCAAAATTGGCTGATTATTTTTGAGCCGGGTACAATAATAGTTTCAGTAAAGCGGCTGGTATTTTGAAAACGCCGGGAGATATTTGTCCCCCGGGGTTCGAAAAAAAAGCATTTGTAATGTTGTTTGCGGCATACAATATGTATTGGAATTCGTAATCTTTTTATTATTTAAACGAATAAACCATGACAACAAAATCAGCCACAAAATCTGGTGGTAAATTAGATGCTGCCGACAAAAAAACATTGAAGGATAGTGCCTATGCGTTTCCAGCAAAAAGAAAAGAACCACTTAATAATGCCACCCACGTTCGGAACGCTATGGCCCGTTTTGACCAGGTAAAAGGCGTAACCGATGAAGAACGGAAAGCGGCTTTTGACAATATAAAAAAAGCTGCCAAACGTTTTGGTGTAGAGGTAAATGAAAAAGACTGGAAAGAATTGGCACATAAAAAACAGTAAGACTTTACGCTGCGGTTGGCCGCCTGTCTAATTGTCGACTGCGTGGTGCACATTTATTTTGTGCAGTTCCAGGATCGTGGTTTTACCATCCTCACTTTCCCTGTACATGGGTGCAAATTTGCGGTTATGGTGAATTTCACTAAACGTATAGGATGTGCGTTGCTGTACATAATTGCTAAACACATCATCAAACCCACGCAGCATTACATACAACTCCAGGTCGGCAGTTTTCATATCTTCTTCCGTAAACCCGTGCAGCGGACTATTTTCATCAATAGGATGTACCACCGTCCAACTCATCGGCATACTTTCCACACGGTTACGTTCCAGGTTAAGGCTGAAATATTTATAATCCGCTTTACCCTCTTCTGCCACCAATAAACCCGCGTTCACCCTTATTTCCACATCGGTCAGGGCATGTTTGTCTTTGAATGCCGCAAAGCGAAACATCAACGCTTTGCCATCTTTATACGGCGACACCAATGCGTTGTCGCTGAAGATCAGATAACTTCTCGGCCTGGAGAAACGGCCATAGATTAAACCCGTTGCAATAGCAAGTGAAAGAAAACCGGTAAGCGCTTCAATACCAGCAACCATATTGGCGCCATCCCCTGCGGGATTTACATGGCCATACCCAACGGTGGTAAAAGTTTGGGTACTGAAATAAAATATCTCCCTGAATATTTTCCAGTTACTGCCCCTGATCAGTCCGTCAAGCTGTTCATAGCCAATTAACAAATAAAGAGCTGTAAACAAGCAATTAATCAGCAGAAAAAAAATAAAGATGACAGAGATAAACTTCCATAAAGGCAGGTTAAGCATATCGTTAAAGATGCTAAACCGTTTATGGAACGGCATGCCTTCTTTTATCAGGTTATAGCTGCCATCTTTATTGATAAAGCGGCCACCGGTATCATTGCTGTTACTTGCAAAACCGGTATCATTGTTTTTTTTGGAGAAAGGGTTTATGTTTTTATAAGCCGCCATTGTATTGTTAGTTTATGCAAATTTAAAACGCTGTGCAGTTTAACCGCAATACCTGGTGTATGCACAAGCTCAATTTTAAGAAAAAAGTTGTAATGAATATTTGCCAGATTGCGGTTGAACCACCTAAGCAGTAATTAACTGCGACCAGAAAGCTTCCGTTGCAGCACAGGCTGCTCATTTCAATCGACCGGTTTTGTCATGTCTTGGTATGTGCCCTGGTAAGTGTAGATTTTTTTGCCCATTAATTTTTCATTACTATAAAAACGTACCTTATTCTGCGTGCTTTCGATATGGCATGGTATTTTAACATGATGCATAAAATAATTTAAAATGAAAGTATTCGGAATTATATTAATTGTTGCGGGCATCCTTATGTTCGTGTTTGGAAAAGTAAGCTTTACCAAAAAAGACAAAGTAGTAGATCTCGGACCGATTGAAATTAACAAGCAAGAAAAAAAGACCCTGAACTGGCCGGATTATGCGGGCGGCATTGCCCTGCTGGCAGGCGTAGTTGTACTGGTAATGGATCGTAAAAATAATGCCTGAAATATTTTAGCTCACCCATAATTAGCCCTTAAAATAAATACCATGAATGCAAACATTGGAATTTCGCAAAAAAACCTGAAAGGTGTAAACGACGTTTTGACTGCAGTACTTTCAGATACCGTATTGTTGTACATGAAAGCAAGAAAATTTCACTGGAACGTTAGCGGCAACAGTTTTATGGAGTTGCATAAACTGTTTGAAAAACACTATGAAGAATTGGACGAGGCGATGGACCTGATTGCTGAGCGGATCAGTAAACTCGGTTTTATAGTTCCTGCAACACTGAATGAATTTTTACAGATGACTTCCATTAAAGAAACGCCCGGCAAAAACCCCGACCAGGCTGGTATGATTAAAGAATTATTGAAAGATCATGAAAGCGTTATTGTTGGTTTACGTAAGGGAATTGATGACTGTGAAGATAAATTTAAAGACAAGGGAACAGCCGACTTTTTAACCGGGCTGATGCAGCAACACGAAACGCTGGCATGGACGTTAAGGCGCTACGTTAAATAACATTTCAGCATCCTGCAATAAAAGCTCCAGGGCATGGCCCCGGAGTTTTTACTGCGATTTTTTTGCAAATAAATTACGTATGTCTTTGTAACACATTGTTTGTAACCTGGCAAACCCATAGGGTGGACCATTTTTTTGGGCGGAACTGCAAGCTCAACTGCAGGCAGGACGCTAACGGCCACATATTCTACACCATTATCTCCAGAACACTTTATTTCATAGCAGTTTCCACCTTTGTCCCGGGATACTTAATACGGGATTTAATGATAACTATCCTTAACCTTGTTTTCAGATTTTTTAAAGAAAATTGCCAGCATTAACATGGCCGATGGTGCTGTAATACCCCAGGGAAAACCAAGTAACAAAAGCCGGTCAGAAAAATCAGGGTAAAAGTAAACCACGGCAATTAATGGCGTAACTAAGCCGTTCGCTAAAAATGCAAACCTTACCCATTTTTCAAATCCTGTTTTGCAAAACACCTGCAACGCCGCAAGCATTGCTATTCCCATAAAAATATAACCAACGGCGTCAAAGTCCCAAAAAAGTGAGTGTGGTGTTTGGTCCAGTATTTTTACCAGCTCATAAGTGCCCTTTAACTTATTGGGCAGCACGGTAGCCAGCTGAACGATGTAATTTGCAGTAACAAATACCGCATACATCATTGTAAAAATCAATGCCGCATGACTCCAGAATTTTTTATCCGGAGGGGTTATATAGTGCAGTGCGAGCATTTCAAGCGTAAAGGGAATTACAATGCCAAGAGAAGTGCCATAAATCAGTACTTCATCCCAGGGAAAAGCAATCATTTTAAGTACCTGCAGTATTTGTACCAGCACATACGCAATTGTAAAGCAAAATGCGCCCACCCCGGCTATGAAACCAGCTTTATTTACAGAATTGTTTTGGGAAGTATTCATAGCGTTGTAATACAGACGTTATGCCGCTGAATAAACAACGCAAAGGAAAGGATGCGCAATGCAATAAACAATGATCACTGTCATTTGCTTTTATGAAACATACCAATGCAATTGAGCCCGGCAAAACCAGCAGACGTACATATCCACAGAACAGCTGCCTTGTACCTGTATCACTTTGCCGCATTTATTTAACCATCATCAACGCTCCCATCGTTTCTATTCCATCAAACAAATTACCGATGCGGATATTTTCATTCTCTGCATGCTGGTTGTTATCATGATTGGCTATAGGAACGGTAACAGTATGGGCGTTCAGCAATTTTTCAAACAAGAAAAGTGGAAGGGTACCGCCGGACGTAGGCTGCAATACAACCTGTTCACCGGAAGTTGATTTAACTGCCGCAATTACTTTTTGAAGCACGGGGAGGTCCATAGACGTACGTTGCGCATTCATTCCATCTTCCCCGGGTATTATTTTAATGATCTTTGCGTACTTTTTTCTTTCTTCATCCGAAGGCTCATTGGTAGTTACGAAATAGCCTTTTGATTTGATATGATCTATTACTTTTTGCTGCTGCCGTTTCCAGTCATTCCCCATCACCAGCCTGAGGTCGATTACAGCCGTTGCATAGGTAGGTATCTGATTGGACGCCATTTTGCCAACATTACCACTTTGCATGCCGTTGACGTTTAGCGAAGGCTGGTTGATAGATTCGCTTAATGATAGTCCCTCCATTTCAACGGTGCTGATGCCCAGTTCATTTTCCATTTGTTCATCAACGGAAGGCACTTCTGCAAGTGCCTTTTTTTCTGAACCGGTTAAAGGCGTCACATCATCGTAAAATCCTCTAACGGCCACTCTCCCATTTTCGTCTTTCATAGTAGCCAACAATTTAGCAAGCATCATGGCAGGGTTAGGCGCCCAGTTTCCATAGTGTCCGCTGTGCAGGGGCCGTTTGGATGCATACACTGTAAGATCAAGGTGTGCATCGCCGCGAACACCAAATACAATCTGCTTTTTTCCGGACTGATGTACAGGCCCGTCACACATGATCCACAGATCAGACTGGAGTAATGACCGGTATTTATCCAATATTTCATGCAGGTGTGGTGAACCAGCTTCCTCTTCTCCCTCAAAGAAAAATTTCAGATTGCAACCAGGCGTAGCGCCAGTTTTAACAAGGGCATCATAGCCATTTAAAATGGCGTCGACACCGGCCTTGTCGTCAGATGCACTGCGGGAGTATATCCTCCAATCGCTTTTGTAATTGTTATCAACGGGAAAAGGAATAAGGGCGCCGCCTTTATCAATGGCATCAGTAAATAAGGTAGCCTGAAAAGGGTCAAGTCCTTTGGCCCATTGAGCAGGATTCACCGGCTGGCCATCATAGTGCGCATAAAATATTAAAGTTTGTTTTGCACCAGGTACCAATACTTCGCCATATACCGCCGGCGGCGTGCCCGGTGTGGAAGCTGCCAACAGCTGCACTTTTCGAATCCCTCTTTTGTTCATCATGGCCATAATAAAGGCTGCAGTTTTTTGCTGACCGGCAGGGTTAGCTGCTACATTGGGAGTGGAAAGTAATTCAGCAAATTCGCTTATAATTTTGCCGCTATTGGCAGTTGTGTATTTTCTGATGGCAAGGACATCGGTTGACTGGGCTGATATCACCTGCTGAATTATCAAACTGAAAACAAAAAGTAAGAGGGATTTTTTCATGAGATGAAATTAAATCTATTGCGCAAATATTGGAAGCATATTTTGGTAGTGACATGCTGGAAAAAATGCTCAGTCTGACGGGTGTGATTTGATTTTTTTAAGTGTCGTAAAACTTTTACTTAACAACATTGCCTTATAACTGTAATAATTGAAGCGCTAAGACTGGTTTTGATAAGACAACCCGGAGATATAAGAAATGCTTGAAGAGAAGTAGTACCATATTCGTTAACAGACCGCCCACAACATTGTTCAGCCCAAAAAATATATTTTTCCGGCATGCAAAAAGAAGACATGTCTATGTAATTTTGACTTTTCCTCATCCAATTTTCAACTGCCCTTTATGATCCCGGAGGCAAAAATAACAGCCGTAGCAAATGCGCTGCAGGTAACGTTTGGAGTCAGTGATTTTGAGGCGATCAGTCAATTAACTGCTGGTCTTTCATCAGCGCTGATTTTTCGCATAGTGGTGAAGGGACAACCATACCTGTTGCGTATTATTACCCGTGCAGATGCCCCCGGTGATCCTTCGCACTACTATGGCTGCATGAAGGCGGCTGCTGACGCTGGAATTGCACCACATGTTTGGTACGCAGGTGTAGCAGACAGAATTTCTATCACGGACTTTATTGAAGCTAAGCCTTTTCCACAGGAGCAGGCGAAAGTGCTGATGCCGGATGTGCTGAGGCGATTGCATGCGCTGCCCCGTTTTCCTTTCCGCTTAAATTATTTTGATTTTGCAAACAGCAGTGTCAGGAAATTCCAGGCGTCAAAAATTCTACCTGAAAGCGTAACAAACAATGTCTTTCAACAATACGAACAAATTATCAAAGTGTATCCGCATAAAGAAGAAGACCTGGTATCATGTCACAACGATCTGAAACCAGACAATTTACTTTTCGACGGAAAGCAGGTTTGGTTGGTGGACTGGGAAGGGGCATTTTTAAATGACCGTTATACCGAACTGGCGGTTGTCTCCAATTTTATACTGAAAAATGAAGATGATGAAAAGGAATATTTGAAAATTTATTTTGGCAAAGAAGTAACGGCCTGCCAGCAGGCCCGGTTTTTCCTGGCGTGCCAGCTAATGCATATCATTTATTTCAGTTTCTTTATGTCATTAGGTACAGCCGGTGATAACCTGGTTAATGTAGATTTGACAATACCCGGATTTTCTGAATTACATAATCGTTTATGGAAAGGTGAAGTCAATTTATTAAATCATCATTCGCAGCAACAATATGCATTTGTTCACCTGGAAAGAGTAAAGCAACATTTGCAGTTGAAAAGATTTGAAGAAGCAGTGAATATAGTAGCCGAGCTCCATTCAGAAAGTCAATAAAATAGTTGTATTTTTTTCAGCAGATCCCGTTGCTTCTTTAAATAATAAACTCGTATTTAAGATTTTAGTCTGTTCTAAGTTCTGGCCAACAATTCCATACTATTTATCAACTCCGCTTTTATAAAAGTTCATCAACAGTATTCAATACAAGAGGGCGATGCAATGATGATCAAAATAGCTTCTCAGACCCGACAAAAATTGTATTTAATAAAAATTGTCATTTACTTTTTCTGTTTGGTATAGACCATTCCATCCATATTAAAAGCGCTGACTTCCCCGGCATCATTCAATGTAAAAGTCATCCATGATTTGCCGAACCACCACTGCGGATCTGGCTGGCAGAGAAATGTATTGTAATGCCAGTGGGTTAAATGCATATTAATATTGTTGGCAAACTTCAGCAACAGGGAATCGCGGTTATTTACAATTTCTGCATCGCCGTATAATTCATTGCTGTATTTACCAGCGTATGCTTTTATTGCAAGCGATGGAACTGTGCCCAAGACACGCTTTGCTTCGAATTCGCTTTCGGCCTTTTTTGCATCAGCATGCAGCCCTTTGTAAAGATTATAAAAGTCAGGGCTCCAGTCGTTTTTATCGTTGTTAAAAACCCAGTAATCCATTGCCTTATACATGAGGGCATGCCTGATTTCCGTGTGATCCATATTGCTGAAAAGATATACGCCAAAATGCGCGTCATTGATAAGCCCGCAAATCGCCACTGCCCCATCCAGGCTACCAGTATGAAAGTTGACCATTTTACCCTGGTAATCTTCCTGGAACCAGCCGAGCCCGTAAGTAGTCCAGTGCGGTTTGGTAAGGCGGGCCGTTGGATAGAAATCATTATCTGAAAAGGAAGTTGGTGCAAACAAAGCTGCGTAAGTATCGGGTTTCAGCAAGGCTTTACCGTTCAATTTTGTGCTGTCTAATATAAACACCAGCCATTTACCAATATCATCCGCACTTGACCACACCCCACCGGCTGCATCAATACCTTTTGGTTCTTCAAATACAATCGGCCTTACAACAGAATCTCCTACCAGGTAATGCGGTTGTATATGGGATGGCTCCTGCAAACTGAGGCTATAATTTGGATAGGTATGCGTCATACCAATTGGTGTAAACAAACGTTCCCTGATAAAATCATCGTAGGTTTTTCCGGACACTTTATGGATTACTTCGCCAGCCACTACATACATGAGGTTTTGATAAATGAAAGAAGACCGCATGGAATAAGCAGGCTTCATGAGCCGCATTTTATTTATAATGGTATCAACCGGTGTGCCTGTAACCCACAGCCAGTCTGCATTACCGAGGCCTGCATTGTGCGAAAATAAATCCCGGATGGTTACTTCTGCATTGGCATAATTGTCATAGAGTTTGAAGGCGGGATATATTTCACTTACTTTATCCGTCCATTTTATTTTGCCTTCATCTACCAGCATGCCCATACAAACTGCCGTCATAGCCTTTGTGGTAGAAGCACAGATGGATAAAGTGGAAGTTGTAAATGGCTGCGGTTTACCAACCTCTGTAACGCCATAGGCTTTTTTAAAAACAACTTTACCATCCTTTACAACAGCAATGGAAAGGCCAGGGGTTTTCCATAAGGCCATCGATTGCTGAATGTATTTATCAAAGCCGGCGGAAGGATCGCCATTCATTTTTATTGATTTTTTTTGAGCGGTCAGCTGCAGGCAAACGAGTGCCAGCAGTGTAAAGACAAACAGGAATTTTCTCATGAACGGTTGTTTTAAGCAATATAGCAGTTATAGACTGTAATTAGGAAGCGATTAAACTTATCTTATTATCTCAGGTATCAACAGTTTTTTGTTTTTAAAATCCAGTATGATAAATTTAAAGCGTTTAAAAAACTGCAGGCCAACCAGGCTTTCTTCATTATTTTCCGCTGCCAATACCGAAGTTACAAACCTGTTATCACCAATTTTAATTGTATCAACTGTGGCGAATGCGGTTACATGCTGACTGTCGGATGCGGTAGTCAATTTTGCATCACTTAAAACGTAGACGTTCTTTTTGCCAATAGCTTTATAGTCCTTAGGAGGAAGCATCATTCCCTGATTAAAACCTAAATCAATAGACATTCGCTTTGTGAGGCCATTTGAAAACTTAACATTTAACGTTACTGAGTTTTCCCGAAAAGCCGCCTGTAACGGTTCGCAACCGGCGGCGTCCGGCAGTGAATCAAAAGATGAAGTAAAGGTGAGTTCGTCTTTAGAAAAATTAATCTCCCAGATTCCCTTGTTCATCAGTTCGCTGCCTAATACACCATCGAAGTCCGAAGGGGTGGCTTCATCTTTCATTACATAAAACGGACATTGCTCAAATATAACATTGCCAAAAATCAAGGTATTGCAAATACCTACCGGACCGGTCGCAGGTCGTCCGCTTGCAGTTTGCGTGTTAAAATGAAAGTCAGTTTTTGTTAACAGCGAAGGATGAGATTCAGTCACTGATTTCTTTATCCAGGACGGGGAAAAATTGTCAACTAATAAAACATGGCGCTTTTTCATTGGTCCCCAATAAGTGTTAACCAGGATACCTTGTTGCGCAGTTAAAAAGAGCGTAGAAAATTTGAAATTGCCTGGCTGGACTTGAATAGCTGAGTATGGGTTTCGGTTGCATGAACAAGCCATTGCCATTATTAATAGAATGCAAAAGCCAATCACCTGTATTTTTTGATTGTAATACTGCATCAATGCCTGGTTTTACTTTTGCCTTATTTATATCCCTTACACAACGCCACGAATTGCCGTTAAAGCCTCCAGATATAATTATCAAAACTATTTCTTGCTGTAACCCGGGCCCTTTACAAATTGACCTGGAGTGGCATTCGTTGGGTCTCCGTCTTTTAAAATCAATTTTCCGTTTACCAAAACGTCTATCATTCCGGTAGCGAATTGTTGCGGCTTATCATAGGTGGCCAGGTCATTTACTTTAGCCGGATCGAAGATGATGATATCTGCATAATTGCCCACTTTCAGTTCGCCACGTTTTTTTATTTTTAATGTTTCAATGGGCAGCTTTGCCAGCTGGTAAATGGCTTGTTGTAAAGTGAGCACTTTTTCATCGCGGGAATAATGGCCCAATACTCTTGCAAAATTTCCATACGCTCTTGGATGCGGCTGCGATTTCAGGAACACGCCTTCGGGAGCATAGGAACCTTCATCAGATCCGAAGCTTACCCATGGCAATGCCACCTGCTTTTTTACATTATCTTCTGTCATTAAAAAATAAGCCACGCCTACCCGTGTGCTGTCGCTGATGATGAGGTCCATGGCAGTTGCTTCCGGAGACTTGCCCTGCAGCTTTGCCACTTCGGCCAATGTTTTTCCGGTATATTTTTTTAGCGAATCCTGTTTAAAGGAAAGCAGCAATACATGGTCTGCTCCACCGCACCCATAATACAAATTTTCCCAGCCGGCTGCGTTGGTGTTCATGGCTGCGGCCATTTGTTTTCTTATAGCAACATCATGCAGGCGCTCCCATAATTTGCCAAAGCCTCCGTCCTGCAAAGTAGGTGGAAAGGAAGATGTTAATCCGGTTGCACCCGCAAGGTAAGTGTACATGTCAGCGCTTATCTGCAAGCCGTTTGCTCTTGCATCGTTTACCATTTTAATCACGCTGTCCATTTTATTCCAGTTGTTTTTACCAGCCGCTTTCAGGTGATAAATATGTACGGGTATATTGGCTTCCTTACCAATGGTGATAATTTCGTTGACTGCTTCCACCAACCGGTTGCCTTCGCTGCGCATGTGGCTTGAATAAGTGCCGCCATACTTAGCCGCCTCTTTCGATAAGGCAATCAGTTCATCCGTTTTGGCAAAAAAGTCCGGCGGATAAATCAATGCATTGGTAACGCCCAATGCTCCTTCTTCCATTGCCTGGCGAACCAGCATTTTCATACTGTCGAGCTGTTGTGCTGTGGGTGCAACATTGCCTTCTCCAATTATATTTTGTCTTACAGTGCCTGTTCCAACGAAAGAGGAAATGTTTACGGCAATCCCTTTTTTCTCCAGTGTGTTCATGTATTCTCCAAGCGTGTTCCAGCTTACAGTGTATTTAACATCCCCCTGCCCCTCCTGTGCCTGCCTTTTCATGGTTGCATTCAGCGGGGCAAAACTAGATTCGCCAAATACTTCCATCGTTACGCCCTGTTTTACATCGCTCAATGCACGGCTGTCCTGGAAAAGGGATTCCTCCGAATGCCCCATCATATTGCTGAAGCCCGGCGCTACTGCCATTCCTTTTGCATCTCTTTCTTCGCTGGCTTTGCTTTTACTTAAATCACCCATGGCCGCGATGGTATCGGCATTAACAGCAATATCGCCTTTATAGGGAGCCCCCCCATTGCCATCATAGATCATGGCGTTGCGGATGATGGTGTCGTACTTCGTTGTATTGGTGCAGGCATGCAGAAAAGGAATCATTAATAACAGCAGGTATTTTTTCATGTACTTGTTTTGATGATTAAATATAAGTATTAGCGCTTAGATATAATATATGAAAACTGTCCATTATTGGAACAAGCTTTTACGCTGATGGGCAATCTGCTTCTTTCGACTGGTTGATTACAAGCGGGAGCGTAATTCACATCCTGCAGTCGTTTACTGGTATGCAATGTACCCCGTTAATAAACGGGCCCGGCCGGAGATCCTGCAGGTAAAGAATCAAGCTGTCATAACCACCTTCTGACATTTCTTTTATAGTCTTTATATTCCTCACCAAATTCAAGTTCCAGATATTTCTCTTCACGTTTGATTATGTATTCCTGAACAATGATAAAAAGTAACGGAAAGAGAATCAAATTCCACCAGTTTCCTATCAGGCAGGTAATTCCAAAGTACAAAATAGCGAGTCCTGTATACATTGGGTTTCTTGAAATTTTATAGATCCCGGTTATCTGGAGAGATGTAGCAGGCTTAATCAGCACCAGTGTGTTTTTTGTCAGAAAAAATTGCCTCAAACTTCTTACTAAAAAATACAAGGCGGCCATTAAAAAAAATACGCCTGTACCTTTTAATGCTGTAAGGTTAAACAATGCATTATTAATCGGAATTATTTTTTGTATGCGTACAGCAGCTATAAAAGTTAAAACATACAATAATGGCGGTGGGATATAAACGCCCGGCCCTTTCAATTTATTCATTGTACTGTTCATAGTAAATGTATTTGCTTAAAGATACTGTATTGCAATGATGTTAACGTTGAGCCGTAGAAGACGCAGGCTTCAGGCTGAAGAGTTTTTACCCGCAACTGAAGCCGCCTATAATAAAACGGCGGCCCAAACGGGCCGCCGTTTGTTAAAAGCATAAAGATTTTAATTTTCCTTCAGATAATTTTCGAAAACATATTTACCAACTTTATAGCCCTGGTCAACGCCCTTTAGGCATGCATTGCGGAAATGATAACCCACATACACCCTTGACAAGGCATTTTCCATAGCCGATTGGGAAAATCCTGTCAGCGTTCTCGTAACACCCGGCAGAGAACTGCTTGTTTGTGTATAGCTGATATTATCTGTGCCAAAATATTGCATCAGGATTGCTGCCCCCGCGCCACCATTTACAGCGTGATTGGAAGGATAATCCGGCACAGGAGGTGTGGGAGGTGCCAGCACATTCCACGTAGCATCACCCGTAGTATTGGCATTGCCATCTGTATCACCCAAATGTACCGCGGTAATTGGCCGCCAGAAGTTATAATAAAATTTGGCATTTAAACACGCGATATTTGCATCAGCTTCCGCCAGTTGAAGCAGTGCCAGTAGCCTAGCACTTTTCCAGGGATCCAGTTTGTACTTTTCAATCATTGCCCGGGCAATGCGGTTAAAGTGTAACGGGGCATTTTCAAGATAAAAAATAGCAATCTCTGTTTGATCTGCAGTTCTTGTACTGCCGGCAGCTGCACCTAAACTTTTTATGTCATTATAATCTGCAGTGTATTCAGCGCTGTTAATTGCGTAAGGCGGAACGGGCCGGAACTGCGAGCCGCTTGTTAAGCAAAACGGTGTAATATTACCCCATCCCGGTACCGCAACAAACCCATTGAAGGGAGGGCCATCAAAAGGAGGCGTGGCCCTGTATTGACCAGGCAAGGTTCCCTCTATGTAAGGAAATTGTACAACATTAACTCCGTCATTCATACGCAAATTCAATATTGCTTTTGCTGCAGCTTTCCCCAAACCAATGCCCCTTGTTTTTGAATCGCCATCGGTAACGGATGCAAGAGATGCTATTAGCAGGTTGTCTGCAAATGGCTGTTGCGGAGGTAACATGGCAGCTATTACATCGTGTGCTGCCTGGGCAACCGCTGCGTTTGCATCGGCATCCTTGTCTCTTGAATCCTTCAATGCATAGGTTTGATACCTTGGTACAATATTATTCAGTGCATCGTGTATAGCCACATTGATCATGGCGTAAATCCTGGCTTCAGGCATCGGTGGAAGTGGGCCGCTGCCGGTAAAAGGCGCCATATTAGCAATGGCCTGCGTACCTGCTTCGTTCCATTTTAAAACCATGGTTGAACTAATTGTTCCATAAGCATGGCCATCTGACCTGGCAGAAGTTTCACCTGCCAGTTTTTTTGAATTAAGTGCATTTTCAGGCTGCTTTTGGCATGACAGGAAAATAATGGCTGAAAGCAGCAGAAGATTTAATAGCTTCTTCATGATGTAGTTTTTTAAATGTGAATGATTGAGATGATACAACGATGGCGGTTCTTCTATGGGAGCGAAAGCACAACAATTTTAGTTTGAATAATTAATTTAAAAAAGCAAAAATGCCAGACAACGAAATTGGCCTATACACAACGGTACCATTGACGCTAATGTCGTTTGTTGGCTAAAATTGTCGTTCATCTTTTAATGAACACTTTTTTACTGACTTCATTAAAATGTGGTTGAAATGTTCCTTCAAAAAAAAGTAACTTTCGGTTGTGAATGGAAAAAGCAATTTCATCAAACGATTTATTTTTGAAAGCAAATTTTCGCTGCCCAGGCATATTGTCTTCTGGTTAGTGAGTTACATTTTTCTCGTAGGAATGGGTTCACAAGACTCGCCTTATAAAGAACTTTTCCGCACGGGACTTATTTATCTTCCGTTCAATATCCTGTATGCCTATGTAGTGATTTATTGTTTCGTGCCATGGTTTTTAATAAAAGAAAAATATGTTGCTTTTCTGCTGGCCTATTTAGCCTGGATGATGATAGGCGTTCTTATAAATTTCGGGATCAGGTATTTTATTCTTTTGCCTTTGCGGGTGCCGCCGGAAATGCTGGATAAAGTGAGGGCTGACTCCTCCCAGGTATTTCGCATTGCCGGCTTTTTGCTGATGAATATGATGGCGATGTTTGCATTGCCGATAAAGCTGTTTAAGCAATGGGTAATCAAGCAGGAAATGGCATCCCGCCTGGAAAAAGAAAAAATAAATGCAGAGTTGCAATTACTGAAAGCGCAACTGCACCCGCATTTTTTATTCAACACACTAAATAACCTTTATTTGCTGGTACGTGAAAAATCAGAAAAAGCACCAAAGATGTTGCTACGTCTATCGGGCTTATTAAGTTATGTTTTGTATGAATGCAAGGTGGATGAAGTACTGTTGTCAAAAGAAATCAGCGTGATGAAAGATTATGTTGCACTGGAACAGGAACGATATGGAGACCGCCTGGATATTTCGTTGAATTTCTCAGGCGACATCGAAGGCAAGACGATTGTGCCACTCCTTTTTCAGCCTTTTATTGAAAATGCATTCAAGCATGGAACATCGGAGCAATTGGGAAAAGTATGGATGAGCATCGATTTATCTGTTCAAAAAAATCAATTGTATTTTAAGCTTATCAATAGTTTTGATAATAATAATAACGGTAGTCAGAAAGATGACCGCATCGGTATCAATAATGTCAGAAAACGGCTGGAGCTTCTTTATCCGAAGAAATTTGAATTACAGCATGGCACTGAGGAAGATGTTTATATCGTATCGATGAGCATTGAATTGCAAAGCTCGCCGCTGGCAAAAAATTTCATTGAAGAAAATAGTAGCATACTAAATCATGCATAAATGAATATTCATTGTTTGATAGTAGATGATGAGCCGCTGGCGGTAAGGCTGGTAAGCTCTTATATTCAACAAGTGCCGGGGCTTGAAATCGCTGCTGCCTGCAACAGCGCCATTGATGCCTTCAAAATTTTACAGGAACAGAAGATAGACCTCATTTTTTTGGATATTAAAATGCCAAAGCTGATTGGCACAGATTTTCTGCGAAGCATTCCTAACCCTCCGAAAATAATTTTCATTACGGCATACCGTGATTATGCATTCGACGGTTATGAACTTGGTATAGTTGATTATCTTTTAAAACCTGTTTCTTTCGCACGCTTTATGAAAGCAGTTGCAAAAGCGGTCAAACTCATTTCTATTGATGGTAATTTGTCTTCTTCCAGCGTTGAGTACAAAGGCAACCAGGCTTCCTTTGTGTATTTCAAGATAGACAAAGAAATGTGTAAAGTGTTGCTGCATGAAATTCTTTTTATCGAGAGCAATAAGGAATATGTTAAACTGTATCTCGAAAATGGCAAATCGCTTGTTGTGAAACAAAGCATCGGTTCGCTGGAGAAATTGCTTTCACCGCACCGGTTTCTGAGAGTGCATCGTTCATTTATTGCTACGATTGAAAAAATATCATCGTTCAATTCAACGCATGTATCAATCAGCGATCATAAAATACCGATTGGACGATTGTATAAAAACCACGTGGAAGAAGTTTTGAGGGTTGGATAGCCTAAACACACATTGCTCATTTTAAAAATCATTATCCATCCAGGCACCTGTTGTACCTGGATAACACAATGGCCCGGGGAAATTTCAAGCCTGGGGATTTTAGCCCCGGCTGCCTTAGGAAATTTCGAACCGGTTGAATGCATTTTTTTCGGAACCCATTCTTTTTCGTTCATAAAATAATTTTATCAAAAACTGCCATTGCTTCGCAAATAGCGGTGCAGCCCTGTTTAAGTTTGTTCGTTCCTTCCTTCATATTTTGTTTCTGTTGATTTTTGATAATTTTTCATCAATACTCCAACGATAACAGGGCATTGTTGTCAATAAAAATGCACCAGCACAAACGGCGAACACGGAATAATCCAGTGGTTCTTTTACGCCAAAAGAAACGGACATTGCCAGCGCAAAGAAAAGGGTGAGTACAGTTGCACCTAAAGCTGCCAGTTTTGTTTTATATCCCACCAGCAATGTAATTGCTATCAGCGTTTCCAGTACAGTGCTTGTAAATGCTAAAGATGGAATAACACTTTTTGGTGCAAAAGAATTTACCTCGGCAGTATAGGTTAAAAAATTCTTCCAACCAGATGAACGGCTGCCCCACAATGAAAGTCTGCTTGCCACGGCAGATAAAAAGCCGGCTGCCAATGCAAGTCTTAGCAACAGCGACGCAATTGCCTGATGTTTTTTCATAAATGCTTTGTTTAAAGTTTTACTTCTCTATAATTTCCACTTCTTCGGGTACAATAAAAATCATCTCACAGCCGCTATCTGTTTTTACAAAATGTTTAAAACCCGGTGGAGTATAGAGGTAATCACCGGCATTCAGTAAAGTATTATTTACCAAACAACTTCCTTTGGTTACAAATATTTCTTCACCACCAGGGTGGTTATGATATGGATATTTTGCGCCAGGCTCAAATTTCAACAGAATGCTGGGTGGCCGTTGCTGCTGCTCATCAAAGCGAAGTATTTTTACGAAAATTCCGGTTGTGTCAACACCTTCTTCCTGCAAAGGTGTCCAGTTCATTTTGCCCGTGCTGGCAACATAGTTTTGCATGTCAGTATTCATAATAATTGTGGTTTAACTGATTAATAGTTACAACACAAAAATACTTTTGCCGCGTGGACTGAACCATAGACAATGTTGAGAAAAGCATGTAAGATTTAAAGCGAATAACTGCTTTGATAGGACTTTGGGGAAATCCTGGTGTGTTTCTTAAAAAATTTTGAGAAGTAAAATGGGTCGCTAAACCCGAGTTTATAAGCAACTTGCTTTACTGATAAATCGTTATAGGTGAGCAGCCTTTTTGCTTCCGAGGCGATGAGACCGTAGATAACATTTTGGGCTGTTTTACCTGCGTGTAGTTTCGCCAGTTCATTCAATTTTATTTCCGTAGTGCCCAACATTTTTGCAAATTCGGCAAGTGTATAGTTCTGCTCAAAATTATCTCTTACCGCTTCTAAAAACTTCAGGAATAACGCATCGGGTTTCCAGATTTCATCTCCCCTTTTTACTTTGGCCCTGTTAATTTCAACTAATATTAATTCAATCCTGGAATGAACAGAAATGAGGTATTGATAAGGCTGTTTTTCTAATTCCCCGGTAATACAGTTTAGTTCACTTTCAATGATCTTTTTGTCTGCGGCTATCACTTCATTCATTGCAAAATGACAAAACAGTCCATTGTGAAAAATCAGTTCAATATCATTATCATTTTTACAAAAAAAGTCTAATGTAAATTCAAGCACAAAGCCTTTTGCTTTAGTTGTTTTTTTTATACTGTGAATTTGCCCGGACGTAACTGTGATTACTTCACCTGTGGTTAATTTAAATTCTTTTTCATCAACAGTTATACTCACATTACCCGCAGTACAATAAACCAAGACATATTTCATGATACGCCTTGGTTTACTCAGCTCAGCTGCTTTTTCTAACGCTGTTATTGCAATCATTTGGTTTCGTTAAAGTAATCTCAATTATGGTACAGCAGGCTCAACTTCTTTCCATTTTCCATTGCTACTCTTTTACCCCACACGTTTTGCCACTGCAGTACCTTCTTCTGGGGTACGTCTTACCACCCGATTCCGTAATCTTCCCCATTATTGGAAGAGCCGCCCCAGAAGGAACCGTGTTTCCAGTCGAACCAGATCGCATTGATAGGCCCGCTTGATCTGTCTTCGAATGACAAGGTGTAGCCCATCCTTTTTAATTCGGTTTGTACAGCTTCGGGTGTACGGTTGTTTAATAATAAACTGCCGGGCCTGGGTTTGCGGTCATCTGTTTTTGTACCACCAAGCGAAAGCCATAGCTGATTGGAATTGATATTAGCCGCCTCGCAGGCTTGCTGCACCGTCATACCAAACTCTGCCATGTTTAAAAAGAATTGCAGCAGGTTTTGATCCTGGGTGTCGCCGCCCTGCACAGCAAAACTTGCATAGGGTTTTCCTTCTTTCATAGCCAGAGAAGGCGTTAGGGTAACCCGTGGCCTTTTACCAGGCGCTACTACGTTAAAAGGATTGAGCACAGAATCAAGTACAAAACTCTGCATCCGCTGGCTCATGCCTACCCCTGTGTGCCCTGCAATGCAGGCAGGCAACCAGCCGCCTGAAGGGGTAATGGAAACAACCCATCCGTCTTTATCTGCGGCTTCCACCGATGTAGTGCCACGCCATAAACGATCCATGTAAGCTGTATCCGGCATAGTGAACGCGTTTTCCCGTACATCATGCCGCGGAACAAAATTTCTTTTGCTGGTGTCGGGCGTATATCCTCTTTGTTGTAATAAATTGATGTACGGATTTATTTTTCCTTCAAAAGGATATGGGTTGCCGGGTCCGATGGTACTATCATTTTTATCCCAGTCAATTAAACCAGCCCGTTGTTTGGCATACGCTTTACTTAATAAGCCTTTCATGGGCTGGTTAGTGGCAAAGCGGGGATCTCCATAATAAAAATCACGGTCAGCAAAGGTGAGGCTCATGGCCTGGTACAACGTATGAATATATTTAGCGCTGTTATACCCCATCGCTTTCAGGTCAAAATTTTCCAGCACATTCAATGCCTGCAACATAACAGGTCCCTGCGTCCATTGCTGCAATTTATATACTTCAATGCCTTTGTAATTAACATGGGTTGGTTCTTCTTCTACGGGCTTCCATCTTGCTAAATCTTCCATCGTTATTAAGCCGCCCTGTTCCTGGCAACCCCGTACAAATTCTTTGGCGATATCACCTTTATAAAAACGATCATAAGCCGCCATAATCGCATCTTTGCGATATTTTCCTTTTTTCAATGCCTCCTGTTCGGCTGCTATCATTTTCGTCAGCGTCTGCAATAAATCTTTTTGTACAAAAATTTCACCCGCTTCCGGAGCTTCCCTTTTTTCGCCCAAATGCGGAAAGAAAACGGCTTTGCTGTACGGCCATTCTTTCAACATTGCTTTATTACGCTCCATACTATTGGCCGTTTGTGCTTCTATGGGGTAACCAGCAGCGAGTTCCATAGCGGGCGCCAATACTTCTTTCAAACTCATGGTGCCGTATTGGGATAACATGTAGCATAGGCCACCAATGGTACCGGGCGTTGTAGCTGCCAGCGCGCCATATTCAGGAGGAAAATTATATCCCTTGCTTTTAAAAAATTCAACCGTTGCGCCTGTGGGTGCCACGCCCATTGCATTAATAGCAATTACTTTTTTTGTTTTTGGATTATAAATCAATGCCTGGGTTTCGCCTCCCCAGCTCAATACATCCCACATGGTACAAGTAGCAGCCAGCATGGCACAGGCAGCATCCACGGCATTACCGCCTCTTTGAAATATAATAGCCCCCGCGGTTGCTGCCAACGGCTTGCCGGTAACGGCCATCCAGTTTTTTCCATGCAAAGGCGGCTTCTGTGTAGATTGTGCGGTAACTACCACAGATAAACAAATGGTAAATAAAAGAAATGGCAGTTTCATGTGTGTTGTATTTAATGTACTAAAGATAAAGTTTATAATGGCCACACGAATAACGCTGATTGACCTACTGTATAAAGAAGCAATTTTTCCCGGCATTTAATGAAACATTCCCTGGAGTTTTTTTGCTTGCATTAGCCAAAAGAAAAAGCAATGCAATTAAAGAAAGAATCCGCATGGTATTGTAATTAACATGTGATGTTGGTTTCTTCTATCCTGGTATGCTTAAATTTTTCAGCGCTGTTGTGATAATTTAATCAGGTATCCTGAAGATATACAAATTTGTCTTTTCATACAAATGGATATCAAAGTCAGGCCTCAATTGTATACTTTTATGACTTGTTTGATAACGAGCTTACCAGTACCGCAATAAAAATATGTATCAGAAATTGGCCCATCATCTCAAAGAAATTGTCTTGCTGCTTCTTATATCAGCCTGTTTGTTGGTAACAACAATGTATGCACAAACCAACCTTGCAACGGATTATTTTAAAATCAGTATTAACAGCAAAGGGTTTATTACCAGTATGAAAAATAGTACGGTACAACCTAACCGGGAGTTTGGTATTCCCGGCAAACCATCTCCCTTGCTGTGCCTGCATAACAGCCGCAAAAAAATCTATTACGAACCACAAAAAGCATCTTTTTCACGAGCCAACACAATGCTTTTTTTAAAGTACATCAACGGCTCCGTGGCTAAACTTAAAATAGAAACAAAAGCAAAGTATTTTACATTCACCCTGCTATCACTTAGCAACCGCAGCGGCATTGATGATGTGCAGTGGGGATCGTATTACACCAATATTACCAACCTTTTTGGTGAAGTGATTGGAGTAGCAAGGGATACCAGCGATGCAGGTAATTATGCCATTGGCGTTTTATCCCTTAACGATCAAACTACAGGCGGTAAATCAACCAACGTGGGTGATTGTGCACCCTTTCAATATGTAATTCACAGCCCTGATAAAAAGCGGTTTCCCCTGCCGGCGAATTTGCATGAAGGACAGGTATTTTCAATTGGCGGCGACGGAATAAGTGATGTAGCTTTTTACTCACACCCTGAACCGTATTACAGAATTTTGTACGGCAATTCAGCAGAAGTAAATGAACAGGGGCAGATTTCAATCGCATATCATGCGGCTGACAGAACAAAGGGCAAAACAATTTTATTCTCCTTAATTCCGCAATTGCCCACCAATTCCCCCAATCACATTGAAGTAGAACCGTTGCCTGGTGTAGATTTCATTGGCTCATCCATAGCCCTGTGGGGTTGTGCGGATAGTATCGCATTACTATCAGTGATTAAAAGCATTGTTCAGTCAGAAGGGTTACCCTGGCTTACAGTTAATGGTAAATGGATAAAAGATCCTGCGGCTTATGTGCCTGATGTTGCGAGTTATGGGAATAATTACGACAGTATCATTTCTTATACCCAACAACTGGGGTTTAAGGCGATCCAGTTGGAGGATTTGCCCATGTTTGGTGCAGACAGAAACAACAATGGATATATCGACGGTACCACCTTTCAAAATAAACCGCTTGTGTTCACGTCTGGTAACCAATCTCACAAAGAATTTACGGACAGCTCCAACCGGATAGGTATATGGGCAGGGAGGCATACCATCATGACCTCATTAAGACGCGGCACAAAAGATGTTAGCCCGATTCCATCTGATAACCTCTGCTACCAGTTTAAAAAAGTGCTGGTTAACAAACTCTCTTCAAGTGATACTGTAATTGAAGTTGCAAACCCGGCTTACCTGGAGGAAACCGGAAGCTGGGAAGGGCATGAAAAAAGTTTGAACATCCTGAAAATTGGAAAGGAACTGATCTATTATGCAGGTGTTACAAAAACCAATCCTTATATACTGCAACATGTTACCCGGGGTTACTGGGGCACAACACCAGCAAACCATCAGCAAGGCGACACGATATATAAACTGCAGGTGACCATTGGGTATGGATACGATGGCTTGATACCAGGCATGCAGTTGCAGGATTCTATTGCCGCTTATTATGCGGATATGAGCAACATTAACGGCCTCTATTTTCATGATTGGGATGGGCAGGAATTTTTGTTTAACCAGGGACATGGATATTACTCGGTTAAAAGGTTTCACCGGAAATTATTTGAAAAAGCAGCCGCTTATCACCTGCCTGATTTACGCATAACAGGCGCTACACTTTCCGAAGGTTCATGGCATTATCAAAGCGTTTGGAATGTTGGCGGAGGAACCAATATGTACGACCTGGTATCGCGGAAATGGGGAAGCACCACATCGGAAGGAAAAGACCTGCGGGATGTTGCCTATGCGAATTATTTTCCGGCAAGTTTTGGTATCAATTTCGGTTTGGATTCTTCATCTACCGTTGCAAACTATAACCATATTGAAGCCATTGCTATTGGCTCTGGTGCAACCTACCAGATACCACTTTCAAAATTATTAGTGGAAGCCTGTACCAGTAAATATGCCATATTCAGCACCATCAAAATTTGGGAGCAGGCAAGGGCTGCCAACGCTTTTTCCCGGACAGTAAAAAAGCAATTGGCCGATCCGGCAAGAAACTGGCAACTGGAACAAGTAGATAACAACCATTGGAAATTGTATTCAATCACTGATGACACACGCTCTTCTTTCATGCTGCTGACAAGGGATACTGCAGGAGGTTATTAATTTACAAAGCCATTGAAAAGCTTGCCTGATCAGCGGCTTGCAGGAACGTTTTCCTCCTTTTTAAAAGGATTGGGAATGCTTGTATGCATATTTAAATCTCCCGACGTTTGTTTCAACGTTGGCATATTGCTATGAAAATCTTTACCTGGCAAAAGACACGGCATATTATCTATTGGAAGCTTATATACCCCGGGGTAGTTATTGCCTGCAACAAAAACTACCTGTCCTGTCGTGTCTGATACAACTGCCTCACTGCTTTTTGAGGGCAACAGTTTCTCTGCGCCAAACAGCAATGTTTGGGGTGTTCCATCAATAAAATTGACCGAGGGGGAATTGTTCACCAACTTATCAGCGGGCTTTGCCGCGGTTTGTGCCATACAAATATTTGCCGTACAACAATGAATGAGTAATCCGAAAAATAACAATAGTCTTGTCTTCATAAATAGCGCATTTTAAAACGTAGCGTCAATGGAGTGCTGGTTTACACACCGTTTGATTAAGCAGTGTGTAGTGAAACTACAAAAAAATATCAAGAATAATATGCCTGTGTCATCCTTTTATGGTAATTCGTCTGGTGAAAAGCATTTTTAAATTTCTATAAGCAGATGATCTTGTAAGATTGCAGTGATAACTTTGCCGTTGGAGGAGTGTAATTCGCCAAAGATAAAAATGTACAGCTAACGAATAAGCTGCAAACCATCCTTTTCCTGAAGCAGAAGTGCCAGTGTAGATGTGCAACCGTGAAAGGCAGGCTTTTGACAACCCGGTACGTTGTAAAAAATAAATTTGCGAGCTGTATAGATGAGTTTATTTTTTCTGAGGCAGTCAAAGAATTTAGGATTAATATTAGTTATCTAAAAAATTATCATAAAGCTGTCAGGCAGTCATAAACCTGCACCCTAGTACAGCTGAAACCGCATCATCAAATGCGCAGAACCGTTCGTTTGTCAATGCCAGTATTTCATCCAGGTAGTTGGTTCCGGCATACTCGGCAGTGATTCTGTCAACGTAATCTTCTTTTGCCGCAGTGTACTGAATAATAAACCGTTTTTCGTTTTCTTTCCTATCGGGATAGCCTGCATCGCTGCTGTAAAATTCCATGAGTTTTGTAAAGTAGGAGAATACACCATCCAACACCCCGTTCTCCTTCTCTGTGTAGTACTCCTCTTCTGATTGGTTTGGTTTTAAAACCGGATTCAATCCCCTGTACACAATTTTCATCATGGCATAATTTTTTGGTTACTACAAAGCTATCAGGTATTCAGTAAACGTTATACGGTTATGACAAAGTTCATATCATAAACTGACGAAGATCAAAACACCAGCTGACTTAGCCGGCTGGTTCAATCGGTTGGAGATTTGTAACTTTCGTTAAGCTGCTTTATAGTAAAGACAACCACTTTTGAATACCCGGTGCTACTATCATCTGATCAGCTACTATTTCGACAGCGGCGGTTTACACCCTGCTGCTTTACCCGGTTTTGGATATGGTTGGTCCTTTTAGAAGTAATTTGCAGACAACGTGGTAACCGACTTTGCTTCGATGATAATATTATCTGCAGGCAATACAGACCTCGCAAGATTTTTAGCGCCGCTCGTTGTATACACATCAAAAGTATTGCCCGCAATATGAATGGAATTACCCAATCCATCCAGCGTAATTTTTTTGATGTCATTGCTCATATTGATAATTACTACCACGAGTTTTTTTGTACGCTCATCCTTATAGGCAGACACCATGAACGACGCCGCAGCAGTGGCATCATCGATTCCGGCAATACTGGCCGAAACTCTTTTCATACCGGGGCGAACAAACCTGGAAAAGTTACCCATACACCAAAGTTGTTTTGAATCCAGAACCAGGCCATCTGTCCTGCAACCATTCACGTTTATATTACCGGAAGGATCATTGATGTATACCAACCCGTCACTGTAATCGTAAGGATTTATTGCCAGCCACCAAGACCAGGAACTGACATTTGCAAAAACCAGATCGTGGTGAATTGTTTTGGCTACATATAAGCCGTAATCGATTGTTGTGTGCCTGGGAGAACCGCTGTACTTACCGCACACATCACCTAAAATACCAAACTCTGTTTGCCAGATGCCGAGCGAGGTATCTGTTGCGTTTCTTTTATTGTTTAAATCAATCCTGGTTGCAATCAAAATATTGTCGGGGCAGGTTGTAAAATAACTATGACCGGCTACTACTTTTTCCACCTGGGTCACGTTGGCAAGATAATTGGCAGAAGCCTTGTTAAACCAGTTGTAAAGCTGGTCGCCACGATCGCCTGCATAAGGATTTGTGATAAAATTTAACTGCGCCGCCTCCCCCAATATAATTTTAGTGCCGCTGCCGGCTGACTGCAACCCAGGGCCCAGTAATTTTGCCAGGTCAGCCATCTCTGTATTGGTTGCCGCACTTCCTTCCTGGCTGGCATTGGTCCCACCCCAGTTCCATTGCGGCTCATTAAAGGGGCTCAGGTAATCAAAATTAAAGTGGGCTGAAACAGTGCTTAAAAACCTGACATAGTCAGCTATCTTACCCGGTTGAATATTAAAGCTGTTACCACCACCGCCATGCGCCATGCCATCTCTTGTAAAATAAACGGGTGGAGAAACACTAAACGCATGAACATACTTTACTCCCATGCCTTTGGCCGCAGCTAAAAACCATTGAGCCCCTTCCTGCTTTGACCAATTGTAAGTACCATCCGCATTTAAGAAACACTCCTCTCTTCTCCACTCATCCGGTATACCGCTGGTGCCACCCTGTTCATAACTGCCAGCGCCAATATTAAAACGCCAAAGCGACAATCCGATTCCTTTAGGAGAGCCATCTGCCGCAGTATCCAAACTAAACAGGTAATCTGCAATTTTATTTTTTTTGTTTACGTCGCTCCACCTCCCAACGAATTTTGCAGTCCAGCTATCAGAAGCACCAAAACTATGAATGGTTTGTTTAACATCTGCCAGCTGAATGCTGATTGTTGTTTTTATATTGAGCAGGCAGGTATCAACACCATTGTATAAACAAGCACTTGCTGGCGGTGAACCCGGGGTCTTGTTACATCCGGCCAATAGTAATATAACAGCTGTTTGCCATAGCGGAAATCTTCTAACTAAATTTATTGTTTTCATTTTTAGTAATTGTTGTACAAGTTACCTGGCACTTTACCAATCAGCGCCGAATTTACTAATAACAGAAATGCTTTTCAATAAACATGCGCATAGCCCTGTCGTTGCGCACTAATCAGGCAACGACGTAAAACCTGCAATGCGTCGCGACTTTTGTTAAAGATGGGCAGCTATTAATAATTGTACCGCCGCAAGATAATCTTTTGCACCAATTGAGGTGCTCTTGGATACCTGCATGCTGGCAACTGGCATCGGATTGCGGTTTGATGACTGCTGATAGCATCACAGGCATGCCTTTTTGGAGGGAATTAATCTTGTCCCGTTGCAATCTCATCTGCAGTTAATAATTCAGCAGGCTGCCGAAGGCATCTTTATTTATGTAACTGTTAATATCTTTGACCTTCACATCACAACCTTTTTGATTTAAAATACTGACCATATATGCTCCCACCCGAAATAAATACACTGGCACAACAACTATGGAATTACCACCATATGCAGCACGACCTGGTAAAAGCGGATTGCATACTTGCGTTGGGTAGTCATGATTTAAGAGTAGCTGACAGGGCAGCAGAATTGTACCTGCAAGGCTGGGCTCCTTTGGTTATCATGTCTGGCGGACTGGGCAACCTTACGCAAAACATGTGGACAGAAAGTGAGGCCGACAAATTTGCAAGGATAGCAATAGAAAATGGTGTACCTGCTGACGCCATTTTGGTAGAAAACAAGTCAACCAATACCGGCGAAAACATTTTATTTACGCAACAGTTGCTGCAACAAAAAGGTCTTGACCTGCACAGTTTTATAGTGGTACAAAAGCCATATATGGAACGACGTTCTTATGCTACTTTTAAAAAACACTGGCCTGGTAAACACCTGCTGGTTACCTCGCCACAAATTGATTTGGTTGATTACCCTACAGATGATATCCCCATGGAAAGGGTAATTAATATTATGGTCGGCGACCTGCAACGCGTCCGCTTTTATCCCGGAAAGGGTTTCCAAATTTACCAGGATATTCCTGCTGATATTTGGGCTGCGTATGAACAGCTTATAGCGCTAGGTTTTGATAAGCATTTGATGAAGGACTAAGGTTTTGCATCCCTGGTAATACGAAAAAGGACAAATCAGTTTACAGTAATTTCTTTTTGCCGGCCAGGTATGTTCATGCTTATTTTTGTATAATACTTTCCCGCCGGTTGTTCCGTAGGGTACCAGGTTCTGTTGGTGGCTACAATTATCAGCAAGCCATGGTCATCACCGAGTGTGACAAATTGTGTTGTGCGGGAGCCTTTCTCAAATACAGGTATATCATTTTCTTTTGACAACGCATCTGCAAGTTGTAACGGGTCATCAGTTACGATCCCTATTTCACTGACTGATTGAATAGATGAACTGCTGAATGACCGGTCAGAATGATTGCTGAGATCATAACGGGCAATGAATTCCAGGATATTTCCGTTGTTGTCAAAAAAGTAAAATGCTTTTGCATTCCAGCTATCAAAATTGGCTACTAACTCATCACCCACAATTTTAATGAGGCCAAATTTTGAAGCCGCCCACGCAAGTGCCTCATTTAGTTTATTACAGGGAATATTAAATGCAAAATGATACTGCGGACTTAGTTGAGTTGATTTTATAAAAGTGAGCATTGTGTGACCGGCTACAAATGCAATTGAATTAGTATTTTCTTTTGCTGTTCTAAATCCTAAGATACCAGCATAAAACTTTTTCGTTGCGTCAAGGTCATCCGTTAGTATTTCGATTGCATTAATTACCATCTGGTTATTTACTGTGCGAATTAATTTCTGATTCAATATTAATTTCTGAAAAAAAGCTGGTTGTTTTATAACACCGGCGAAAACAAACGGCAGGCTCTTTCAGGAAGCACCCTGTACCATGGACGATTTACCCATGCTTCTTTATCTATTTTTACCGCATCCTCCAGGTCTTTGAAAAATACATTCCGCATGTCTGTAGCTACTTTTATGTCGTATATAATGGCATTAACTTCAAAGTTCAGTTCGAAGCTGCGGTGGTCCATATTGGCTGTACCTGCTACTGTCAGTCTTCCATCAGTCACCAATGTTTTAGCATGCACAAACCCTCTCTGGTACAGGTAAATTTCCACGCCTGCAATCAGCAGATCCGTATAATTGCTTTTGGATGCGGCATTTACTATCCTGGAATCTGCTTTGCCGGGCACCAGCAGTTTTACGGTCAATCCGCTGATAGCGGCTATTCTCAATGCTTCCAGCACACTGTCACCGGGGATAAAATACGGAGTGGTAATTAATATCTCTTCTTTGGCAAGATATATGGCCTGTAAAATCGAAAACAAGATAGCTGGCTGGCTGGAATCAGGCCCGCTGGCTGCAATCTGTACATAAGTTCCCCGGGCAGTTTCAACTGAACCGGTAAAATAATCCAATGTGGGTGTCAATGGCTGCGGGCAGCAGAAGTTCCAGTCGCACATAAAAAGATATTGCAGGTAGTTCACAGCAGGCCCGTCAATCCTGACATGTGTATCACGCCAAAACAACTTACCTGAAAATTGCGGGCCGCTTTTATTTACATATTTATCACTCACGTTGATACCTCCCACAAAACCAGTACTCCCGTCAATTACCACTATCTTCCGGTGATTGCGGTAGTTGATCCTGTTGGCTAAAAAGTAAAAATGTACTTTATGAAAAGGATGTATCTCCACCCCTGCCTTCCGCATCCGTTCCTCTGTTTTCTTTTTGATGGCGGGACTTCCAAAATCGTCATAAATAAACCTTACCTGTACACCCTCCTCCGCTTTTTGAATCAGCAGGTTCACCAGGGCGGTGCCTGTTTCATCATATTCGTAAATGTAGTACTCCACATGCACATGATGCTTCGCTTCTCGGATGGCTTGCATCAAAACGGGAAACTTTTGCTCTCCGTTTATCAGTAATTGAATGCGATTATTACTTGTAAGCGGACTGCCGGGATCTTTGATGAGCATAGCGGCCAGTTCTGTATACTCCGCAGCGTTTTTATCAACCTTCCCTGTTGATGTTTCATCAAAATCCGGGATGGTGCTTTTGAGTTGTTCAAGTAACCTCGCAGCTTGCTCCTTTTTTGTATTGTATTTTTTTATCCGCCAGTAATTGATTCCGAACGTGAGGTAAAAAGCAATACCAACCACCGGTATAAAAAAACAGAAAAGTAAATAAGCCAGCGTTTTATTGGTACTGTGAGTTTCAAAAATAATACGCAGGCAAACGGCGATCAGCACAACCAGGTATATTCCCGCGACAACTATTGTCCAGTTCATTCAATTAATTTTAAAGCAGATTTGATGAGTACCGTTCCAATACTAAAAAACAACAACCAAAGTATGACCACATCAGTGAGGCTGATATCAAATGTACTCCATCTTCGATGTTCAACATCAAATAATAGACATGTAAATTTTTAAGTAGGTATACGAGGGATGACTGCTACTCCCTTTTATGGCTTTGGTTGCCGCAGGCAGCAAAACACACCCCATCTTCCTTTTTGCATGCCAGATTTACCTGCACTTCAATTTTATGCTTCTAAAATACCCGGAGAATTATCATTGCATTTCCCACTCATTCCTGCATACATCATTTGCCTTGCTTAAGACACAAATGCCGTTGCAAAAAAGAACTCACCATTTAAATAGTATAAATGACCACGTTTTTTTCCGGGGCGAGCTTCATAACACTCTACTTTGTTTCATTTTTGTCAAATTGAATAGTCCAGGCGCTTGTCCTTTCAACTGAATTTTACCAGCCGTAAGCACGGCTTTGTATTAACCCGTTGTAGCATCCCTTATTACAATTAATTCGCCGTCCGCATGTTAAAAAATCAGCGATCTGGTAAGAGATGGCTCATATCAGCAAGTTTTATGAATATAATAACAGCAATCAAAACATCCAGGTCATTCAAACGGCCAACTGCAGGATTAAAATAGCTTAATATTGCCGAAAACACAGTCAATGCTTTATAAAATACTTACCGTTGCCGGCCTTGCTACTTTTGAAATTTATGCAGCCATCCCTGCAGGGTTTGCATTTGGTCTAACGCCCTGGACCATTTTTTTTGCCAGCCTTGCAGGCGGTATTGTGGGTGTATTTGTTGCGGCATTTTTAGGCGGCGCCATTGAAAAATTAATCACCCGTTTCAGAAAGCCAAAAGCCGTTCCAAAAGAGACCAAGCCCAACCTGGCACATAAACTCTGGCAAAAATATGGCATTATAGGCCTGGGCTTCTTAGGCACTTTTACTGTTGGCGCACCGGTAAGCATCGCGGTAGGGGTAGGCTTTAATGTTAACATGCACCGGCTGGCTACCTGGTGCTGCATTGGTGTGCTGGCCCGTTGCGCTGTTTTTACCCTGTTGGGTTATTATGGAACAAAATTGCTTTAAAACACAACAGCATGATGATAGCAAGAGGTGAAGAATGCTGTACACTTTTACATTGCACATTATCTTTCGTATACTAACGTCTGATAGCGTAAGGGAGGGTATCGGGCACCCTGTGCTGCTTTTCAATTCATTTTACACAAAGCTGTTCAGTTACTATCAGCACGAGCCATCACCGGGCATATGCCAGCCAAAACACCTATCTTCGTGACTTGAAAAATTGCTTAAAAAATATTGGTATACTCTCGGCGTTAACACTGTATTGCTTCGTTGTAATTGTATACAGTGGTATTGCCATTGGTAACGCCGATGCTTTTTTAAAACCCGTTTCTGCTGAACAGCCAGGCTGTAAAAAGGCTGTTGCTGCGGCCTCATTTTTTCATACTACCCAATCTGACATTTCGGGTGCTATTGTCAATGCCTGCAAAACTGCACCATTTAAAAATACCCACGACGAAATCCTCTCTGGATTAAAAGCAGCTGAACAACTATTTTCACAACGTTTTTTGCAATACAATTTGTATTCAAAAAACTGCCTGATAAGGTTACAGAAAACGGCGCTCATTTTTCCTTTCCACTATTTCTGGTAGCTTTTTTTATTTTTTCTTTCAATTAAGTACATTTTTTTCATCGTACTCCCCCACCCGGTTACATGCCGGGAGGTGGTACCTCATTAATTAAAAAAAATAAAAATGGATATAGGAACATCTGTTACCGCAATACTTATTGTAATTGCCTGCATTATACCTTTTGTAATAATGAATAAAATAAATACTCGCCGCGAACGGCAATTTTCGCAACCGCTTTTTAACCTGGCGAAACATCACCAATCCAGGCTTTCGCAATATGATACCTGGAGCCATGCAGCCGTAGGCATTGATTATACAAATGGCATTGTTTTCTTTTTCAAAAAGATAAATAACGTCGAAACATCCCGGGAGATAAGACTTTCAGCAATCAAAAAATGCCGGGTGATTCATGTTTCACAAACTGTAAACGACGGGCAGGAAAATTTTAAAGGCATTGCCAGGCTTACACTCGCATTTGAACATTTGGACAACACCAAAGCAGATGAGTTGCTGGAATTTTACGATGCAGATTCAGATGGTGGCTCGTTAACCGGAGAGTTGCAATTGATAGAAAAGTGGCGGCAGCTTATTGACAATAAAATGAACGCGAAATAGTACAAGTCAAATAAACATAGGTGCCGCAAACAGTGTGGCGCTTATATTTTTAACTGTTAAAATAAGCGGTATGACTCCCATCACCCAAATAATTGCCCAAACAGTTTTGCGGCAAGGCAAAAAAAAACAGCAGGAAAGCGAAAACTTTTCCAGTTACCGCCTTGCTAAAAAGCACCGTGAATTCTTAATTACAATTAAAGGGTACTTTAAAGATTTTCTGCTGATAACTGCGGGCATATTTTCAGCCTCCTTTGGCTTTAAAGGCTTTTTGCTTACCAATCATTTTATTGATGGTGGTGCAACAGGTATTTCATTGCTGATTTCTGCTTTAACACAAATTCCGTTGTATATCTTAATCATTTGTGTGAACATTCCGTTTATTCTGCTGGCCTATAATGTGGTGGGTAAACAGTTTGCAGTAAAAACGGCGCTGTCCATTGCCGGCCTGGCCATCTGCCTGGCTACCGTACATTTTCCTAACATCACCAACGATAATTTACTGGTAGCTGTATTCGGTGGTTTCTTTTTGGGCGCAGGCATTGGCCTTGCAGTTCGAGGAGGTGCTGTTATTGATGGTACAGAAGTACTGGCCATTTTTTTAAGCCGGAAATTCGGCACCACCATTGGCGACATCATCATTGTAATCAATGTGTTTATATTTTCGGTAGCGGCTTATTTTTTATCAATTGAAGTAGCACTTTATTCCATGATCACTTATTTGTCAGCTTCCAAAACGCTTGACTTTATTGTTGAGGGTATTGATGAATACATGGGCGTTACAATTATATCCTCCCACAGCAATGAAATACGGCAAATGATCATTGATGTAATGGGCCGTGGCGTTACTGTGTACAGCGGCAAACGTGGCTATGGTAAAACTGGGGAAACAACAGAAGTGGATATTATTTATACTGTAATTACACGGCTGGAGTTGAACAAATTAAATACTGAGATTCAAAAAATCGAACCCTCTGCTTTTGTGGTAATCAATACTGTAAAAGATACAAAGGGTGGTATGATTAAGAAAAGGCCTTTGCAGCACTGATCAATAAGAATGACAATAAAATGCCCCGGGACAGTGTATCATTCCGGAGCATTTTGTTTATGTCATTGATACTAGTGTTTGTCATTTGGCAATCATACCTTTCGGTATATTTTCAAACCTCTTTTATAACAGATCCTTTTTTGCTGAAGGTGTACGGCTAAAAGAAAGAATAACAATGAAAAAATTACTTGTCAACGCACAATATCAAATCAAAAAACAAGCGGGCAAAGGTGGCTGGAACTATATTGTAATTACAACAATTCCGGCGGATAAAAGAAATCACCTGGGTCTGATAAGGGTAAGCGGTTTTATCGACACTTATGAGTTGAAACAGTTTAATTTACTTCCCATGAAGGACGGCAATATGATGCTGCCATTGAAAACAGTTGTACGCAAACAAATTGCTAAAAAAGAGGGTGACCAGGTGCATGTAAAATTATACGAGGATGATTCACCTGTTGCCATTCCGGATGAAATACTGCTTTGTTTGCTGGACTCGCCAAAAGCCCACCAGTTCTTTCTATCGTTAACCTCCAGCAATCAAAAATATTATATCGACTGGATTGAAGACGCCAAAAGACTGGAAACAAAGGCAGAAAGAATTATTAAAACAATCGGCCGTTTGGAAAACGGTTTAAAATTTTATGATTGGTTGAGGAAGGAATTATAATTCAACTTTGTTTTATTTTACTGCAGCAATTGCAGCCGCATAGTCAGGCTCCTGGCCTATTTCAGGCACTTGTTGCTCGTACACAATTTTACCTTCCGGATTCACAACCACCACTGCACGGCTCAACAAGCCTCTCATAGGACCATCAGCTATTTGTACACCATACATGTTGCCAAAATCAGTTCTGAAATCAGATAACATTACTACGTGATCTATGCCTTCGGCACCACAAAATTGCTTTTGTGCAAAGGGCAAATCTTTAGAAATGCATAGCACTACAGCATTATTTAGCCCCGCAGCATCTTCGTTAAATTTTCTAACAGACTTGGAACACACGCCGGTATTAACACTCGGGAAAATATTCATGATAATGAATTTTCCTTTATAGTCAGCCAGGGCTTTTTCTTTAAGATCAACACCGGTTAATGTAAAGTCTTTAACGGGAGTACCTACAGCGGGCAATTTTCCAACTGTATGAATCACTTTGCCACCCAGGGTAATAGCTGTACCGCTTTGTTGTGCAAAACAACTGAAAGAAAGGTATGTACCAAGGAGTAGAATAATGAGGGCTTTCGCAAAAAATGCGGCGTTATTGTTTCTGGTCATAAAGAGTGAATTATGTATGTTGTATTCAAATATACCCCATAAACATGTATGGCGGAATTGTTGTTTGCTTACAAACTGATTTATTGTATAATTAACCCAACGTTCACAGCGTACCTATAAGTTTTTGGTGATATAACATACGGGAAGGCGGTATAGGTAACTACATCAGTTTTGCAACGTCGCTTTTAAATTGCCAAGGTATTCGTGAATCACATAATTCATTAACCCGATACGTTCAAAAGAAGGTAACCATTTTATATCCTCCTGAACCGGTCCTTCATTTATTTTATAATTTGTTGGAGCAGCAATGGGATTAAATCCCTGTGCAGCAAATAGTTTTATTGCCCTCGGCATGTGAATGGCATCGGTGACAATAATAACATGAGATTTTTTACTGTAATGTGCAGACAGCTCACGGGCTTCTTCCTGGGTAGTGCTGGGTAAATTAAGTGTTTCCAGCTGACTGGAATCCACACCTAATACGATGGCTGCCCGTTTGGTAACCTGTGCCTGCGTTTCCAGGCCAAGTGAAGAATACCCCGAGCAAATAATGGTGCTGTTCTTTATCATCCTGTGCACACGGATAGCCTCAGCCAACCGGCCTAAAGCACACCATCCAATTTGCGCATTCGGGGGCAAACGCTTGTCCAATACATATCCACTTCCCAGCACGTGAATCAATACCCTTTCTGAATCATTGAAATTGGTTGCCGCCGGGTAAGGCAGGTATTTGCTTTCTAACCTACCGGCCAGGTAATTGGGTAAATAGGCTGTAGAACAAATTAAAAATATCAAAATAGCGCCGCTGATAAAAATGATCGCTGTTCTTCTTCTTTTGTACCTGTTAAAAATAAATGCAAGCGCCAACAAAAGTATAAGCAAATTGAGAACAGTAAACTGACCCTTAAGGGCGTATAAAAAATTTGACATCAGAATAAAAAATGAAAGCGAAGGTATTGATTATCTGCTGTTTTTATTTTATCAATTTGAACTTTGACACTATCACCATGCGCCGGAAAAACCTGGGTTATAAACATGCAGATCTTTTTTCGCAAATGATTTTTTGTACAATATCAGTTAGCCTCATTTCTTCGTTATGTAAAAGAAACACCGATAGGCAGAGATGAATAACAGCACGGAGACATATTAAAAAACAATTGTACCTTTATCATTTTCAACAAACAGTGAAAACCAGGAAAGCCACTTGTTTTGGCGATACACGGCAAAGCAACTTCTTTCTTTAGTCATGAAAAAAATTACGGTTAAACTTCTACCTACCCAATGTATAGCAATACTTCTATTGCTGTCGTTTACTATTTCGTTATCTATTACCACTAAGGCACAGCATCGCGATTATGGAATTGCCTATTCAGGTAATTTAAAAGGAGGCATCTCCATTTTTGGAAATACCTTACTTCATTTGGTTAAAGCCGATGGCACGGTTAACATTGATGCAATGAACGGTAACAGTGCAGATGGAAACAGTTCCTACGATAACGGTGCATTTGGAACCGCAGATATGCAGTTTGTTGATATTGACGGCAACTCAGGTAATGGTGCAGGCACAAGAAATTCTTCTTCTGCCGATTTGATTTTACCTGCAGGAACTAACAATATTAAATTTGCCCGCTTATATTGGGGCGGCAGGGTTGTAAAGTCTGATTTTGATATGACCCTTGCCCAAAACCAAACCATCAAAATAAGAAAAGGTGCATCAGGTGCTTACCAGGAGTTTGCTGCGGCTCAACTGGATAGAGATATTTCCAATCCGGGGCGGGATGGCGAGTTTTGCTTTTACCAGGCATTTACGGATATCACCGCCCTGGTACAACAGAATGGAAACGGCACTTATGCGGTGGGCAATGCGGCGCTTTCAAACGGTCTCGGCGGAGATTTCGGAAACTACGGGGCCTGGAGTATTGTAGTGGTGTACGAAAATGCTTCGGTGTCATATAACAGTGTAAGGGTTTATGATGGTTTTCAGCAAATTTATGAACACAGCGCTTCCACGGTAACCCATATTACACTAACCGGTTTGAATGTGCCGGGTGGAGCACTTGCTTCCAAAGATGCTAAACTGGGTATCATTACCTGGGAAGGCGACGCAAAATACACCGGAGATGTGTTCAGCATCAATGGAAATAATTTTAGCAATGCCATTAACCCGGTAAATAATGTTTGGAATGGTACCATCTCTGATGACGGTAAACATGTTACTACTAAAAATCCCAATTATACAGATCAGATGGGCATTGACATTGACCAGTTTTATGTTGGCACCGGCTATGGCATTTTACCCAATGCTACCAGTGTAAACCTTGACCTGGGCACTACCGAAGACCAATATTTTTGTGGCGTAATAACCATGGTGATTAAAATGAAGGACCCTTCCCTCAAGGTGGTGAAGACTGTAGCTGATGCCAATAAAAATGGCACTGCCGAACCCGGTGAAGTATTAACTTATCAGTTAAAAGGCGCCAATATTGGTTATGGAAAAGCGACTGGAGTTCTGGTTACAGATACATTGCCGGCCGGCATAACCTACCAGCGCAATTCGTTGATTGTAATGTATGGCCCGGGCGAAGTGCCGGGATTAAAAACAGACAGGTCGGATGATGATGTAGCAGAATATAACGCTTCAGCCAACTCAGTTACATTCAGAATGGGGTTTAATGCCAGTGCAACGGACGGAGGCTACCTGGATCATGGCGATTCATTCCTTGTAGCATTTAATGTAATTGTAAATGTGCCTGACAACAAGCTGGAGGCACCAATTACCAATGTTGCCCGGGTAGTTGCCGAATCTGAAAGTGGAGACCGTTTTGTGGATGAAGGCTCCGCTGTGATCTACCTGCATTTTCCGCCTGTACCAGAAGATAAAAACATTCATATACCAAATGCCTTTACACCCAACGACGACAATTTAAATGACCGTTGGCAAATCCCCTGGCTGATCTATTATCCGCTTGCCGAAATATCCATATTCAACCGGTATGGCCAACTGGTATTTTTTGACAAGGGCAATACCAAACAATGGGATGGAAAAACGAATGGCAAAAAACAACCCATCGGCGCCTATGTGTACAGGATAGATTTTAAAAATGGCGCTAAAATAAAAGGCGGAACCGTTTTGCTCCTGCGCTAAATTACCTGGCACATGCCTGCCACTGTTTCTGAAAAGTTAGCCCCGGGACAAGGAGGGACAACCCAAGTCGAATATCAATACCCGCTGAAACCCCGGTTACTAACGCCGTGGTTGTGCATTGACTGCCGGGAGCCGTTGCAAGCCGACAACAATAACACAGCAATTACCAGCATTGACAGCCATTTGTAATAGTTCTTTTTCATAGGATTATTTTAGGTTTGGGTTATGCGGATGTTGAGTAAACAGGTAATAATTAAACGGTTTTTAAAGGCCCTTTATTGTAACAACCGGGAATGCTTTTTACGATATGTAACATAATTAAAGTTAATCTTCCTTTCTTCCCCCCACAATGCCATATGTTTTAATTAACTGAAGTTTTTTTCACGGTTCTTCCAGCGGTTTTTTCCGGGGCAGGCCCTCGTCTTGATTCACTGTTTTATTAATCGGCAGTTGCAGGTTATTCGTAAAATTGAAGGTAAAAATGCGGCCAGGTTCAGGATCCGAAACAAAAATAACGAACAATTAAGGCAGGCAGAACTGACAGAACAAAAATAACCGAATAGGTATTTTCAGTTGCAGCTGCCGGTAACCGCCCTTTGCATACTGCTGCTTTTTTTGTTCCCTTTTTTATGAGGCGTATCAAAATTAAGACTGCCATCATCAGGCAGACGGGCATTACTTCGCGTTCGAATACCTTGCACTGCTTGTACATGCCCTGGCTGGCTTTTTTTTCCTGCCTATTTTCCTGCAGCGTGGCGGTGCTCTTGCAGTAGCAATTAAGTCAAAAACTACCTGTAAATTCCTCCTGTTGCCATAAACGACCGAGGGTTTTGCTGCAGTTGAAAAAGAACAGCATATCCTGCCAGAGCGGGTTGTATGTTGCCTGAAACACTGCCCCTTTAGCCTATAAATGAAGCAGCTTTTATTTTTAACGGCTTACGTACAATAACTGCAGATCCCCTGGCAAGAAAAACAGAACGGGGCTCCACACCATCAATAAACTGCACAAATGTTTTTCCGTATAGCTTGGCTATATCGGCCTGTAGCAAATAACTTGTCACCGGATATACCTGCCAGCGGGGATGCTCCACAGCATATTCAATAGTGGTATCTTTATTAAGCTGGTTGTACCCATAATAGTGCTCCAAAATAAATTCGGCTTCACTGCCTGGTTCAATTTCCTGTAAATCGGTTCCCGCTTCTACCGTAATAAAATTCCACTGCTGGTTTCTTTTCTTCCAGTGATAGTTTACAAGCAGTTGATTCTTTTCTTCCTTTATGCTGTGAAACATTTTCGCAGTACTGTAGTGTTCATTATACAAAATATTGGCGCAGGCTGCAATAGCCCTTTTTGGTACAATTTCAGAAATAAAGACAGTTCCCCTTTTCCAGTTTTTGCCATCAGAATACCGCACATAAAAGCGAAGATTTACTTCTTCAAAATTGGCATGCCAGGGCCAGGAAATACCCAGCACTTTAGTATCGTTGAATAAAAAACCTACAACACTTACCAGTGCCTTGCCATGGTATAAATCAAGGGTTGTGTAGGGTGGCAAGTATGGTTGCAGCACAGATGCGTCTACTTCATAATTCAGCATAGCCAGGTATTCCCAGGCTGCTGATAAAAATATTTTCTTTTGCATACTTATTTATTTTCCAGCAGCCATCAAAGTGAGTATAAAGTAACCTCCAGAGATGGATTACAACATGTGTCATTTTGTACTTTTCTAAAAGTTACTGAACAAACTTCAAAAAAACATTTCAAGCCTGGTACTACATACACCTGTAATTACTTGTTACAAGAAGCAGGTTGGTGTTGTTATGGCTCGTTTTTTTTCAATCATTGGCCATGTAGCTTCCGTCGGTGCAGACTTCTTCAGGTTGGTAAACACATGCAAAGTCAAAAAGTTGAATCGATGGCAAAATGCCAAAGATATTTCAGCAAACCAGTTGTTTATTTTGCCAGAATTTTATAAGGTATACATCCTTTTATTTAGTTGAACAAATGCAAAGCCTGCTAATTTTATCTGCAAATATTTTTAGGCACTCAGCCTTTTGGCTCCCATAATTCAACTTTGTTACCTTCTGCATCAAGGATGTGCACAAATTTACCGTAATCGTAAGTTTCAATCGTATCGACAATGATAACACCATTCTTTGTTAATTCTTCAACAAGTGATTCCAGGTTTTCAACACTGTAGTTTATCATAAAATCTTTTGTTGAAGGTTCAAAGTATTTGGTTGTTTCGGCAAAAGGCGTCCATTGGGTTTGCGCCTTCTTTGTACTATCTGCACCTTCATACCATTCAAAACTTGCCCCATATGGATTGGTGTTTAAACCAAGATGCTGCTGGTACCATGCCGTCATTTTTTTTGGGTCTTTGCATTTAAAAAAAATACCACCAATGCCAGTTACTTTCTTCATTTTGATTGTTTGTTTATTTTGTTTGGAAATGACAGACTTGAATGCAAAACCAGAAAGAAAGGCTGCGGCAAAAACTAACATAGTAAATAGTATCTTTCTCATTTGCTTAATTTTTGTTGTTTGTTGTATCGTTCAGTAGTTTACTTTAAACGGGTAAATTTATGCAATCCTGTCCTAAATAAGTATGGTCAATCTTGCAGTAACCTGCCCGGAAAAATGTGTCAATAAACCTGTGCCAGTTGATGGCTTTTCACCTTGTTGTCATCCATTCGACGGCACACCAGCGATGATCGATTCTCAAAACCGGCCATTGAAAATGTTGTTTTTGGATTGCTTAATCAAGTAATGCGGCACCAATGTTTATTGATGATCTGTACCATTGCAAAAGCAACTAAACAAAAACAAAGTTGGGCAAATTACAATGGCTGTGCAACACAGATTTACAACCAGTTAAAATTGCAATGGTTATTATAAATAATGCTTTCAAAATAGCATCTAAGCAACATACCTTTCTGTACAATGGATAAAATAACTCATTAAAAAAGCAAATAAATATCAGATCAAACCAAGTTTTTTGTTGATTTTTACCACCGCTAACTGTTAATCAAACAACAAATTATTGCTTATGCCATTTACCCGTTTTAGTTTTTGCTTTACTGCCCTGGCATGTTTTGCAGCGGTCATGTGCTCCCTGCAGGGTGCACAAGCCCAAAACAAGCTTACACTTTCAGACCTGGGCGACTTTAAAAATGCAGGTGCCAACTGGCATATTGCAGGTACTGTAAAAGCAGATCTTACTCAGAAAAATACCCTCAATTATTCAACCGGAGTGGGCGTATTGGTGAACCTGCCAACAGATGCAGCACAGGATGATTTGTTTACCAATTTGCAGCACGGCGACCTGGATATAGAACTGGACTATATGATGGCAAAGGGCTCCAATTCCGGCATTTATTTGCAGGGCAGGTATGAAGTGCAGCTGCTGGATAGCTGGGGAGTGTTGAATCCTCATTCCGGCGACAACGGTGGCATTTATGAAAGGTGGGATGATGCTAAGCCCGAAGGGAAAAAAGGGTATGACGGGCATGCACCAAGGCAAAATGTTAGCCGGGCGCCAGGCTTGTGGCAACACCTGAAGATCAGCTTCCAGGCACCGAAGTTTGAAGGTGGCGTAAAAATCACCAATGCAAAAATGATTGGTGTAACACTGAACGGCGTATTAATACAGGAGAATGTGGAATTAAGTGGACCTACCCGTGGCGCTGTTGCAAATGATGAAGTAGCGGAGGCTGCTTTGCGCTTACAGGGCGATCATGGACCTGTAGCTTTCAGGAATATAGTGCTCAGTAATTACAATAAAGGAAGGCCTTCATTAACAGGCATTCATTACGCCGTGTATAAAGGCAAATATGTGGTGGAGCCCAACTACAACACCCTTAAACCAATGATGCAAAAAGCCGCTCCCATTATCAGCTCTGCTATCAGCGGATTACCCGATAATGAATATATCCTGCGGTACACGGGCATGCTGCATGTACAGGAGCCGGGTGAATATAATTTTAGCATCAATACTTTTGGCGGCGGGGGCACATTAAAAATTAACAATGCTACAGTGATTCCATTTAGCAACTGGCGTGGCAAGGGTACAGCAAATTTAGCAGCAGGTGATATCCCTTTTGAACTGAGCTATTCAAAATATATCGATTGGGCAAAACCTGCGGTTGGCGTCAGTATAAAGGGGCCCGGTGTAAGGGAGTTTCTTGTTTCAGATGCCAACATTTCAACTGGTGACGATGCTGATCCGGTCCTGGTGGATGCACCCGATAATATTATTTTGCGCAGCTTTATGGATTTGCCGGAAGGTGGCCGGGTGGTACATGCCGTAAATGTTGGCAGCCCCGAAAAAATTCACTACACCTATGACATGGACAATGGAATGATAGTGCAGTTATGGCGGGGAAATTTTTTAGATGCAACGCCCATGTGGCATGAAAGAGGCGACGGATCTTCCAGGCCAACAGGCGCCATTCAATATTTTGGTAAACCTGGATTGAATATAGCAAAACTAACCGATGCGAATGCCCGTTGGGTAACAGATACAAGTAACGCCGGATACCGGGCTAAAGGCTATGAACTGGATGAAAAAGGCCGGCCGGCATTTAAATACCTGTTGTACGGAACTTCCGTAAGCGATGCCACCACAGTTACTGAAAATGGCCAGGGTATTCACCGGCAAATCAGTCTGCAGGATGCAACGGACAATATTTACATGCGGTTAGCCACGGCAAATTCCATTGAAGACATGGGCAACGGATGGTATCTTATAAATGACCAGTCTTATTATTTAAAATTGGACGATGCTGCTGCTGCAAAACCATTGATCCGCGGGCAGGATGGGTCAAAGGAACTCATTGTTCCGGTTCATAAAAGCATCGGCTATTCTATTCTTTTTTAATCTCTACAGCATTTACATTATGATAGCATTTATATCCCGTTTTACTTCCAGGCGCTTTAAACAGATTCTGTTAGCGGGGCTGGTAATGGTAGGTTGGCATAGCGCTGTGTTATGCCAGGAAACTGCCAAAGAAGAAGATTTTTTCAAAATTAACAAAGTGCGCTCTCCCGAAGGAACCTTGCTGGAAGTGGGCGGACTATGCACATTGCCGAATGGAGATTTGGCAGTGACCACCCGCCGGGGAGATATTTTTATTGTGGAGAATCCAACCAGTGCAAAACCTTTCTTTCGAAAGTTTGCATCCGGTTTGCATGAGGTGTTGGGTGCAGCTTACAAAAACGGTTCACTGTATGTGGTACAACGTGGCGAGTTGACGAGGCTATTCGATTCCAACATGGACGGCAAGGCAGATGTATTTGAAACGGTATATGCCTGGCCAATCTCTGGCAATTATCATGAATATAGTTTTGGCCCCAAACTGGCGCCCGATGGTTCTTTTTTCGTCACGCTGAACCTTGGCTTTCCTGCTGCCTGGTGGCATCCCGAAAGCATGGTTCCATGGCGGGGATGGACCTTACACATTTTTGATGACGGCCGCATGGAACCGTGGGCCGCAGGCATGCGCTCTCCCTGCGGTATCAGCATGATAGATGGTGAATTATTTTATACTGATAACCAGGGCGACTGGGTTGCTTCCGGCAGTATTATGCCGGTTAAAAAAGGCGCTTTTATGGGGCATCCGGCAAGCCTGGTTTGGACGGGTATGAAAAATTCTCCATTGAGTTTAACCCAGCAACAAATATTCAGCAAGGTAAATCCACGGATAGAATTTGGACCCGATGGTGAACAGGTAAAACCAGAAAATAAGGAGAACGAAAAATTTTTAACAGCATTTGAAATGAAAAAGAATATCCCGGAAATGCAGTTACCGGCCGTTTGGCTACCACATGGCATTTTGGGAATTTCCACCTCCGAAATTGTTAAAGTGCCCAAAGGTGTTTTTGGCCCTTTTGAAGGACAGTTACTGGTTGGAGACCAGGGCCAAAGTAAATTAAGCCGTGTATTTATGGAAACTGTAAATGGCGTGCTGCAGGGTTGCGCATGGGATTTTAGAAGTGGTTTTCAGTCAGGCGTGGTACGGCTGGCCTGGGCTAATGACGGCTCTCTGTTTATTGGTGAAACCAACAGAGGTTGGGGATCCGCCGGCGATGCCAATGAAGGATTGCAGCGACTGACATGGAACAACAGGGTGCCTTTTGAAATGAGAACGGTAAAAGCGATGCCGGACGGATTTGAAATAGAATTTACTAAACCGGTAGATAAAAAATATGCTGCGGATCTTGCGTCCTACGCCATTGAAAGTTTCATCTACAAATACCACGGTGTGTACGGCAGCCCACCGGTGAACAAACAGAAATGTGTGGTTAAAGGTGTAAAGGTGGCAGCCGATGCAATGAGTGTTCGGTTGATTGTGAGTAACCTCCGGCAATACTATATTCACACTATTACCCTGGATGGCATCAGGGATAAAGAGAATGCTTATTCATTGGTGCATCCAACAGGTTATTATACCCTCAACAATATCCCGGAAGGTGCAAAGCTTTCCCTGAAAGAAGTAAGCACCGTCAATACCGCCAAACGCATCATGGCTGCCGGTAAAGCACCAGCGGGCACGGCCACCTACGCACAAATAAAACCGTTGCTGGTGAAGTATACCTGTGTGGCTTGTCACAATCCTGATAAAAAGCAGGTTGGCCCCGGTTTTATTGATGTTGCAAAAAGAAATTATCCGGTAGATAAAATATTGCAGCTGATAAAAAATCCCCAGCCGCAAAACTGGCCTGGATACGCCACACCAATGGCGCCTATGCCACAGGTACCAGCAACTGATGCCCGAAGAATTGCAGCCTGGATCAATTCGCTTGACGATAAAAAATAAATGTCATATAATTACTTAAGAGCGCCCATACGATTGCTTTGCAGAAGACATTATTGATCGGGTTATAATCGCTAAGAAACAAAATGGACAAACCGGGTTATATTTCCATTTGTCCATTTTGATTTTTTTACTATGTTGTATATACCCAGGCTTGTGCAGCAACCTGATATCACTCCGTAATTACCTCAAATTCGGCATACCCTACCCTATTGTCACCTTGCGTATTTTGAAGCGCCTGTAGTTTAATGAAGCGTGCCTTTTGGGGAGCAAATGATTTTGATTGCAACAAAGGATTGTTTTTAATATTGGCAAATTCGCCTTCATTCACTTTTGTCCATTCAACGCCATCCTGAGAAATAAAAAAAGCATATTTGGAGATAATACCCGAAGCCCACCAGTTTTGATCTGGCAGGTATTTAAAGCCACTCACATTTTCCATCTTACCTAAATCGATTACCAGGTCAACAGGCAGTTGCATGCTATTGTTTTGGTACCATTGTGTGCCCGGGTTGCCATCCAATATGTTATTGACAGTCGTATCATTAATGCCAATTATTTTCCAGTTCTTTCTGGCTATCTCAAAACTTTCTTCTGTTACCGAACTGGACTTCCCCGTTTTTGCATCCCAGGCAATCGCTTTTATCATCACTTTGCCATCACCCGTTTTAACCGGACCGGTGTATTTTGCAGCCGTTGCCGGCGTAGGATTACTGCCATTTGTTGTGTAATAAATTTGAGATTCAGCATCTGCCGGTTTGATAGTGATATCGCCTGACCGCTCACGAACTACAACCGGCGGCGCCAATATTTGTGGTGCATTATAGATACCCATGCTGGAAATAAGCGGGCTGCTTTTGGCATCAGTAACAGCAAAGCGAAGTTTGGTGGCGGTCACTGTTGGAAAGCGAAGGATGCGCTTGTACCCAATGGTGGTTTGTTTTGCCAGTTCTTTCCAAGCACCATTTACAAATCCTTCAACCGTGAATGATTTTACACGCTGACCCAATGGTATGTATTCCTGCACCAGAAAACGGTTGAAAGTAACTGGCTTTGTGAACTGCATCGTCAACGAACCTGTCTTCACATCACCGTCTGTTGCCCAATAGGTTTTGTTGCTTTGGTCAATGGCTTTATCTCCTGCAAATTTTTCATCCTTTCCGCGAAAATTGGAGGCTGCAGTTTTGCAACCGGTCAGCAGGTTTACAGCAAATGCTTTTTTAACTGCCTGTGCAAATGCTGTTACTACTTTTTCGTCTTTGGGATGTATTAATCCATTGGGCATTATAGGAAAATTCAACAACAAAGTAGCGTTGCGACCAATGGAGTTATAATAGATCTCCATCAACTGCGGCAATGTTTTTACTTTACCATCCTCTTTTTTATGGTAAAACCATTCGGGCCTGATCGAAGTGTTTACTTCACCGGGCACCCATTTGTTGCCATTTTCTACACCATGGCGAAGCATATCTTCAGGCACATCACCGGTTGAGTCCAGCAGGCTCCAGTTTGTTTCGCCCACATAGCCGGCTTCTGTACCCACCCAGCGCAAGTCTGCTCTTTTTCCACCATCGTTCCAGATCACTATTTTGGGTTGCAGTTCCCGTACCAGTTTATAAGTATTCTCCCAATCATAATAGGTGGTGCGGTCAATTTTACGTGTTTCGTTGGCACCGCCATAATAGCCATTGCCACCATTGGCTCCATCAAACCACACTTCAAAAATATCCCCGTAGTTGGTCAGCAATTCCCGCAGCTGGTTTCGGAAATACGTAATGTATTCCGGCTTACCATAGTCTGCCCGGTTTCTATCCCATGGTGATAAATAAATACCCAGTTTCAATCCATATTCTTTACATGCCTCAGACATCTCCCTGACAATATCGCCCTTGCCATTTTTCCAGGGACAATTTTTTACAGAGTATTCCGTATATTTTGAAGGCCATAAACAAAAGCCGCTATGGTGCTTGGCGGTAATGATAATGCCCTTCATCCCGGCCTCCTTCGCAATACGGGCCCACTGGCGGCAATCGAGCGAAACCGGGTTAAAGGTTTTTGGATCTTCATCGCCATTTCCCCATGCCATATCGGTATAAGTATTCACGGAAAAGTGAACAAAAGCATAGTACTCCATTTGCTGCCATGCCAGCTGGTTTGCGGTTGGCAATGGTCCGAAAGGCGCTGGCGTGTTTGACTGGCCAACGGCATAAAAATGTACTGTTGCAAAAAGGAGAACGGCTGAAAAAATATTTTTATAATTCATCTGATTGAGGGCAGGTAAGCTGTTACTTTTTAATTGGTTTAAGTTGTGATTTTAAATGGAAATTTACATCCTTTCGCTTTAAACTTTACCATTTTTTAATTTCATTCAAATAAAATTATCTAAATTTCAATAGGTCACAACGATCGGTATTGACGGATGTTACTTATGTGATGCCCACCGGCTAGTTAGCCAGCCTGTTGAAGAACAAAAGGCAAATGAAACAAAGCTGCCGGTTCTTGTTACGGCCAGCTCTACTGCTCAAAACATTTAAGGGGTGGTGTATTATTTTCTTTATTATTTAAAGTGAATCGATATTCTCAACTCTTTGTATGGCCAGTGTAATTGAAAGAACTGTCTTGTTTCACTTCAATAATGGCTCATTTACTATTTCTTTTCCGGAATTTTCCCCACGCTGGCCAGCACGCATTTCCACTTACCCCGTTCTTTGATAAAAATATCCTGCGAAAAATAATTGGCACTAAATGGAATTCCATTTGCAACTCCTTTTTCTTTCGACTTACATAAAACGATCACCGTATTTTTGTATATCCTGTATTCAAAATCGTAAGGAGTACAATATTCGTAAAGGGAGCTATCCTTCCTGAAATTTTCAAGGGTTTGCTGCCGGTTATTTCGTCCGCCGGTTCTTCCTAAATTAATAAAATCATCCGCTAATACGCCGCTTATTAAATTAATATCATGGAAAACATAGGCATTATGCCAATCCAATTCAAGACGCTCTATCGTCCTGATATCTTTATTTACTTTTTGTGCCTGCACATTTGTACCTGCAAACAAAACAATAACTAAAATTAACATGCAGATCAGGGATTTTAAATTTTGTTTTTCCATAATTCATTAAATGTTGGATGTTTGTCAGCACTGCCAGCCGATACGATAATGGTTGTATCATCCGCAAGTAAAACAAAAATTATGGTTTATACCAACGCTTCCATCTAATCAAATTTTCCGCAGGCATATCCTGCCCCCTATTAATAATTGTATTGTAACAAGGTGATTGTAAGAGGGGGTGCACTTTTACCAAAGGTTGTTTGACTGCACCCAAACCAATTTCAATTGTAACATTTCGGGGCAATGCTTTTAAAGAAGTGTTGCAGCAAAGTCAGAATGTAGCAACAGTTCCAATGTATACTTTGCCTGAATTAAAAATAACTTGTAGATTTAGGAGACTTAAACGCCATACTGTATGCGCAACTATCCCAGTATATTCAACGATGTGATTGGCCCGGTAATGCGGGGGCCATCCAGTTCACACTGTGCTGCTTCTTTACGAATTGGCAAATTATGCCGCGATTTGATGGACGGTCAGATGAGTCATATTTTAATCGAGTTTGACCCACACGGCTCCCTGGCTACCACGCACACCAGCCAGGGTTCAGATATGGGATTGTTTGGTGGCTTTTTGGGATGGGAAGCCTATGATGAAAGACTACCGGCTTCAGCTGACCACATCGACCGGGCAGGCATTAAAATCGAAATTGAAATCAGCCCGTTAACTGCCAGCAATCACCCCAATACCTACCAGCTCACATTGAGTTCAAAAGAGGAATGCAGGCGAATGGTAGCTGTCTCGACCGGCGGCGGAATGATTGAAGTGATCTCGATAGATGGCGCTGCTGTATCTATGGCAGGTGATTATTTTGAAACACTGATTTACTGTGATCACCCTGAAAATGTTACTGCCTTTTTGCAGGAAGCAGCGGATGTTGATGCACTGGAATGGCATCCCGGTGAACATTCTTTTATTGAAATAAAAGCGCAGCAATTTTTACCCGGCAATTTATGCAACGAGCTGCTTGCATTTACTGAAGTACACCGCATTAAAAAGCTGGCGCCGGTGTTACCCATCATGGCAAGAAAAAATATTTCAGTACCCTTTATTACCTGCCAGGAAATGTTGCAATACAACCAGGATAAAAATTTTTCTCTTTGGGAACTGGCGGTGGAGTATGAAAGTGAAAGAGGCGGCATTACCAAAGAAGCTGTGTTTGAAAAAATGCGTGCTATTTTTCGCATCATGGAAAATGCCATTCAACTGGGTTTGAAAGGAACGCACTACGATGACAGAATATTAGGAAGCCAGTCTCTGCAATTTAAAGAACAGTTACAAAAAAAACGGTTGCCCGGCGGTGATGCCAGTAATACCATCATCATGTATGTGTCGGCAATGATGGAAGTTAAAAGTTCAATGGGGGTAATTGTGGCAGCGCCAACGGCCGGCTCATGCGGTGCTTTGCCCGGGGCAATTATAGGCATGGGAGAATCGCTTGGCCTATCCGAAGATGAAAAAGTAAAAGGCCTGTTAGCAGCCGGTTTAATAGGTGTATTTATTGCCGCACATGCCACCTTTGCCGCGGAAGTGGGCGGCTGTATGGCGGAGACAGGCAGTGGCGGAGGCATGGCCGCTGCAGGAATTGTGGTAATGGCAAATGGTTCATTAAACCAGTCGCTGGCTGCAGCATCGCTGGCTTTGCAAAATTCATTGGGGCTAATTTGCGACCCCATCGGTAACCGGGTAGAAGCACCCTGCCTGGGGCGAAATGTAATGGCAGCAACCAATGCAGCAGCCTGCGCTAACATGGCTTTGTCTGATTACAATCATTTAATTCCATTGGATGAAGTAATTGACACCATGCAAAAAGTAGGAAATGAAATTCATCATACACTCCGTTGCACCAATTTAGGCGGCTTGTCAGTTACAGCTGCAGCAAAAGAAATAGAAGCACAACTGGAGATGCAATCCGCCCCATTTTTTAAAGTATGTTAAACCAATCGCAGTTTTAAAGTGTAACAATTTTAAAGATATGATTACAATAATCTGGGTGACACTTTTACTGTTGGGGATTGGATATATAATACTGTTGGCCCGTGATGTGCTTAAACATCAAGCTGTTTTAGAAAATATAAACATTTACATAACCGCCATCATTGGCTTTGTAGTAAACTTCTTTGATGTACTGGGCATTGGCGCTTTTGCCCCGCAAACTGCTCTTTTAAAATTCACCAAACAAACTGACGACGCCATACTACCAGGCACCTTGAACGTAACCAACACTATCCCGGTCGTCATCCAGGCGCTTATATTTATTCAAATCATTGAAGTAGATGTATTAACACTGGTATTGATGCTGGTGGCCGCAACAATGGGTGCCTTAATGGGCGCAGGTTTCATTGCAGCGTTGCCGGTAAAATCAATCCGCCTCATTATGGGTTTTGCATTACTGGTTACTGTTGGTTTTATGCTGGCGACAAAAATGAATTGGATACAGGGCGGCGGCGATGCCATTGCCCTGACCGGGTATAAATTAATGATAGCAGTGGCAGTGAACTTTTTGCTGGGTGCTTTAATGACCGCAGGCATCGGGTTGTATGCTCCCTGTATGGCGCTGGTATTTGCGTTAGGTATGTCGCCACAGGTGGCGTTTCCGGTAATGATGGGCTCATGCGCCTTTTTGATGCCGCCTGCATCTGCAAAATTTATCAGTAAAGGGGCTTACAACAGAAAAGCTACCGTTGCGATGGCAATCCCCGGATCGGTCGCGGTATTAATTGCTGCTTACTTTGTAAAATCACTGCCACTCGATCATTTAAAAACGGTGGTGATGATCGTTATTTTAATTACCAGCGCCATCATGTTTAAAGATGCATTTAAAAAACCAACTACAAATGAACTTACCTCACATCCAGACAAAATCTAAAACCGGTTCTTTAAAAAAACGAAGCAAAATAATTTTGTTATGCAAGGGTTTCATCATGTTATTCTGCCATATGCCCGCTTTATTATTTGCACAGGAGCAACCAATGTCAGCCAGGATAGATCAACAAAACTTTTCGCCCGCAACCCTGATGTGGTATAAAAAACCCGCTGCAAAATGGGAAGATGCTCTGCCTGTGGGGAATGGAAGGTTGGGTGCAATGGTATACGGTAAAACCGATGAAGAAATTATACAACTCAATGAAGATACTTACTGGTCAGGCGGCCCGTATTCAACCGTAGTAAAAGATGGATATAAAACATTGCCCGTCATTCAACAACTGGTTTTTGAAGGCGAGTTCTTAAAAGCGCATAATTTATTTGGCAGAAAATTAATGGGCTATCCTGTGGAACAACAGAAATACCAGTCGCTGGCTAATTTGCATTTCTTATTTCCAAAACAGGATTCAGTTACCAGCTATAAACGCTGGCTCGACCTTGAAACCGCCACTACCGGCGTATCGTTTTCGACGGGTGGTGTACAGTACCAGCGGGAAATTTTTGCTTCTGCACCAGACCAGGTAATCGTTATCCGGTTTACTGCGGATAAGCCCGGCAGTATCAGTTTTTCAGCCAGCCTGCACGGAGAAAGAAATCAGACACACTCCAACTATGCTACCGATTACTTTCAGATGGATAGTTATGGAAAGGATGGTTTGAAATTAACTGGTAAGAGCGCCGATTATATGGGTGTAAAAGGTCAGTTAAAATACGAAGCCATTCTAAAAGCCATACCCGAAGGCGGCAGGATAACAATAGATGATGCTACTTTGACCATAGAAAACGCAAATGCCGTAACGTTGTATTTTGCAGCAGCTACCAACTTTGTAAACTACCAGGATGTATCTGCCAATGCGCATGAGCGTGTGCAAAATTACCTTGGCAATGTGCAGCAAAAAAAGTTCACGGATATAAGAGCTGCGCATATAACGGATCATCAACTTTTATTTAAAAGAGCAGTGCTTACTTTTCCCGGCACTACCAATTCTTTTCTGCCAACAGATCAAAGATTGCAGCAAATACAAACAACCAGCGATCCACAGTTGGCGGCTTTGTGTTATCAGTTTGGCAGGTATATCCTGATCGCTTCGTCAAGAGAGGGTACGCAGGCAGCCAACCTGCAGGGCATTTGGAATAACAATATGAACCCTCCATGGGATTCAAAATATACAACCAATATAAATACCCAGATGAACTACTGGGCGGTGGAGTCTGCAAACCTCTCTGAATGTGCATCGCCATTGTATCAGTTGGTAAAAGACGTTACCGAGCAGGGTGCGCAGGTTGCCAAAGAACATTATGGAGCCAGCGGTTGGGTATTACACCAAAACACTGATCTGTGGCGGGTAGCTGCTCCCATGGACGGCCCTACCTGGGGTACCTTTACAGTAGGTGGTGCCTGGCTGGTCAATGAATTGTGGGAACATTACAAATTCACAAGAGACATTGATTATGTAAAAGATTTTTACCCCATCTTAAAAGGTTCAGTAGATTTTTTTATGCATTTCCTCGTGAAGCATCCCAACGGAAAATGGTTGGTTACCAATCCCTCTACATCGCCGGAAAATTTTCCGGGCAGTCCTAAAAACGGCCCCTATTTCGATGAAGTTACCGGGAGCACATTGCCGGGCACAACCATCTGTGCAGGGTCATCTATTGACATGCAGATTTTATCCGACCTCTTCACCAATTATGAGCAGGCAAGTAAGTTATTGGGTAAGGATACCGCCTATGCAGTGAAAGTGGCAGCGGCAAGAAAACAATTGGTGCCGCCGCAAACAGGCAAGGATGGTTCCCTGCAGGAATGGAGTGAGGACTGGCCGCAGCTGGAAAAAAATCACCGGCATTTTTCTCACCTGTATGGTTTGTACCCGGGCAATGTATTGTCAGTTAAAAAAACGCCCCAATGGGTAGATGCATGCAAAGCGGTATTAAACCAACGCGGCGATGAAGGAGCAGGCTGGTCAAGAGCATGGAAGATGTCGCTGTGGGCAAGATTGTACGATGGTGAAAGAGCCTATAAAATTTTTAAAGGCTATTTAAAAGATCAATGTTTTTTACAATTGTTTGCAAAATGCTTTACGCCCATGCAGGTAGATGGTTCGTTGGGTGTAACGGCCGGCATTACCGAAATGTTGGTACAATCGCATGAAGACGCCATTGATTTTTTACCCGCATTACCAAAGGAATGGAGTACCGGTAGTTTTGAAGGCGTTTGTGTAAGAGGTGGCTTTGAGCTAAATTTTAGCTGGCAAAATAATCGGTTAATCCATGCGGGCATCCTGTCGAAGGCAGGGGCAATCTGTACACTTCATTTACCAGGCAAAGTAAAAGTAACCCACAACGGAAAGCCGGTTAAATTAACAATGTTGCCAGGTAATATTGCTGGTTTTCAAACACAAAAAAATGCGGTTTATCAGGTATTAATTTTATAGTTGAAAAATGCCAGCTGAGGGATTTAAAATATAAACAATCAGCGCCATCCGGAAGAGTACACCCGCTGTTTTAAATAGTTAGTTGGCAGATGAAAACCATGCAAAAAACTTAACTAAATGGCTGGCTTATGATGCAGCGGGCTGCCGGAACAGAAGCCAGCGACACATTGATGAACCATTTACCAAAGAACAGATGGTATTCATCGTTACACCTTTCTTTGTTTACCTATATCAACCACCAACAAAAGCTGCCGCAGAAGTGGCAGCTTTTTTATACCAGACATTAAGAATCAAATTATCCGTCCAACAAGTTCGTTCCCTGTTTTTCTTTTACACTTCAATGGTACCTGTTTTAACTCGGCCGGCCCGATTGTAACAGGCAATAATAACCCCGGTTGTTGTAATCACACTTTCTGTTAATTTGAATGCTGCCGGAATTGCTCCATTGCCAAATAACTTTTTTCCGTTACCAAGCGTTAATGGATAAATTTTTAGCCTGAGTTGGTCCACTAAATCATGCTTAAATAGCAGCTGGACAAGCTCGCTACTGCCCCATACCTGGATGTCCGCACCAGCCGACTTTTTAAGTTGTTCAATATCTGTCAAGTTGTTGAGGAAAACTGAGTTTTTCCAATCTGATGCTTTCCTGGTTGCGGACATCACGTATTTGGTGCCTTCATTAATACCCGGCCAAAATTCTGCATGTTCTGGCCAGTAATTTTCCCAAAGCTCGAATGTTTTTCTGCCCAGCAAATAATCTGCGGGCTGAAGCTCTTTTTGCAGCACCTTACCAAAAGCTTCGTCCGTGTAAGGTGCGGTCCAGCCGCCATATTTAAAGTCGCCTGATGTATCTTCCCCTGTTCCGCCGGGGGCCTGCAGTACGCCATCTAGTGTTATCATTGATAAGACTGTTATTGTTCTCATGTTGCTTGTCCTCCTTTAATTTTTTAAAATGCTTAAAATGGTTTGGTAGCCTTCCCCCAGTTTCGGGGCATACAAATTTCGCCAATAAAAACCGGTTGACATTGTGTAAATGCGACATTACTGGTGGCAGTTTACGACAAGTCAGGAAGGGAAGCGCAGCGCCGGCAAATAGGGTCGTTCCGGTCGCATGATCATAAACCTTGCAACCCCCGTAAAAACAGGTAATGATTGAACAGGCCTACCCGCACAACTTGCCCCATTGAAACATTATTGACGTTATGAAGCAAGCTCAGAATAATATACCGGATTCAAATTCATCCAGCAGATTGTAAGGGGCATAACCAGGCCTGCATTTTTATTGCTGCTGGTACACCCGCACATAATCCACTTCAAACTTTCGCGGAAAACTTGTACGGCGTGGATCACCACCATTCATACCACCTACGGCCAGGTTGAGCAACATGTAATGTGGTTGTTTAAAAGGATTGAAACCAGTGCCATCTTTATTCTCCAGCGAATCAAGTGCTACCTTGTTCAGCAGCTGCCCATCCACGTACAAGGCGATAAATGCAGGTGTCCAGTCCATCTTCCACACATGAAACCTGGATGACCAGGCGGTACCATCCATTGAGTCAACGGGAACCCGGCGGCTAAACCATTCGGGGTTGCCATCCTTACCCAGGCAGGCAATATTTGCCAGCAGCTTTCCTTTGTAATATTCCATGATATCTATCTCGCCGTTGGCAGGCCAGGACTTTTCAACACCCAGTGTCCACCAGGCAGGCCACATGCCTTCGCTGACGTCAATGCGTGCCCTTAGTTCGAAACGGCCGTACGTCCAGCTTTTCTTACCTGCTGTTACCAGGCACGATGAAGTGTAATTAATCAGCGCTCTTTTTTTTGCCCAGTTATTGCTGCCGGGTACATAACCAGGATTGGGCTTTTGCTCACGCTTTGCTTCAATTACCAGCATGCCGTTTTTATACCATGCATTTTCGGGTTGGTACCACTGCGCTTCTTCGTTTCGCACAAAGCCATGCTCGTATCCCCATTTAGTGGAATCTGGTCGTCCCTCCTTTTCAAACTCATCTGACCATACAAGTTTATAGTTTGATTGCTGCTGCGCCGCTGAAGTCAAATAAATTCCAGCAAGTAATACCATGAGCACTAGTCTGTACATAAAAATAAATGAGTGGTTTAAAATAAAACAGATGATACTTACACTTACACAAATGTAGCCATCCATTGCCAGGAAACAGGGTTGAAAGGCAGATGATTGTAACACTTACCGGCAGCTGTATTATAAGCGACTGTGCATGCTGTAACAGCCCTGTGCAATAAGAAAGCCTACCTTAATGCTGTTCCATTTTTCAGCATCCGTACTAAAATGTCCATTCATCCTGCAATCGCAGGCAACGTTAAAATGAGTAGCTTGCATTTGGTTTACCAACAGTGCTACAACTGTAGCATCAAACAATCACCCCAAAAAAATAGTCACAAGTAGTATGAAGCATCAGCAACGCTGCCCCCGTTTAACCATCCTTTTCCTGTTAATTTTTTCTTTCGTACGGGCGCAGAACAACAACATACAGATACGGGAGGAAGTGATGCAAAAAGTGTACAACGAAGTAAAGACGCCCTATAAGTATGGACTGGTAATGGTTCCGCCGGATGATGGTAAAAAACTGGATTGCCCTACCATTTTTAAAAAAGAAAAAAGCTGGTACATGACCTACATTGTTTATGATGGCAGGGGCTATGAAACATGGCTGGCAAAAAGCAGTAACGTGTTACGATGGAAAACCCTTGGAAAAATCCTGTCGTTTGCTGATACTCCTGGCTGGGATGCCAACCAAAAAGCAGGTTATAATGCCCTGCAGGATATGCATTGGGGTGGTAACTACCAGCTGCAGCAATATGATAACAAATACTGGATGTCTTACCTCGGAGGTAATACAACAGGCTACGAAGCAGGCCGGCTGTCCATTGGTATGGCCTGGACTGACAAAGATCCTGCCGTTGCGCATGAATGGCAACGCACAGGTTCGCCAGTGTTAAAATCAACTGACGCCGATGCCAGATGGTATGATAATGGTACGTTATTTAAATCCTCGGTTATATGGGATGTATCAAAAAAAACGGGCCACCCTTTTGTGATGTATTACAACGCACGTGGCGATAGCACTAACCCCGGCAAAGCTGCTGAGAGAATCAGCATGGCGGTATCCGATAATATGGTTGACTGGAAACGGTACGGTACCTCGCCGGTTATAGATCATCATGCAGGAATTTCAGGCGATGCCGTCATTCAAAAAATAGATGATTGTTATGTGATGTTTTATTTCGGCGCATTCTGGAATGAGCGCAAAAAATATGCTGCCTTCAATCGCTTTGCCTGTTCGTACGACCTGATTAACTGGACCGACTGGACGGGCGAAGACCTGGTAAAACCAAGCGAGCCCTATGACGAAACCTATGCCCACAAATCTTTTGTAATAAAATATAAGGGCATAGTATACCATTTCTATTGTGCTGTTAACAGCAAAGAGCAACGGGGTATTGCTGTAGCAACCTCCGAAGATAAAGGAAAGAGCAATATCACATTTTCAAAATAGTTTTATATAATGGCTTTGTATGGCTCGCCGTTACTTATTCCGGGAATGTTGGCTGAAGTTGATTGAATGCATCAGTGAATTTTAAATGCACTGATTCCATTTACTGCGCATAACCGAAACGCCGCGCCAGCAGATATATGCGTCGCTTGAACTAAAGACCACCGTTTGTTGCGCACTACTTATTGGCTTTTTTTTACGTTTGGCGCAGGGACAAGCCAAATCAGTTCAATTATTTTTTCGCCGTAAATAATCAAAGCGCTTGTATCAATTATGACGTTGCCCATCAGTGAATTTTTGATTCAACTTTTAAAAACACTTTTTTTTATTTTGCTTGCACCCTCTTATCTGTTAACCCAGCTACAGCAGCTTGAACCCCGGTTTACCCGACTGGTGCCGCACTTTCCCACTTTGCAGAAGATTAAATGAAACGGGTACACAGAAAGAACAATGAACATTTCTTGTTACATTTATTGCCCGTTACGGGCTATGGTTTTTCAATTATCTGTATAACGGCAATCCTCACCGTTAGCATAGATGCAAAGCGATAGTTAACCTACAAAGGAGAGCAAACGTTCCGCAATATGGCTCACAAAAAGTTTTAGCAAAATGTGGTTTTATAAAAATTGGTGTAGAAAAAGGATTTGTCAACGCCCGCCAAACAGAAATTAAAGAATATATTTATTAAATTACAGATTGATAGTTGTCAGAAAATACTTTTCAGGCAGACAATAAAAAGCTATATTCCATATTAAAATAAAAATTACAAAAAAATGATTACTTACATTGAACTTTGGAAATCAAAACCAACATGGAAAAATATGTCCGGTGAAGAAAGAGCAAAATACCTTACAGCGCTGGGCCCCGCGATTCAACAATTAATGGATTCCGGCGTGCAAATTATAAGTTGGGGTAAAAATGAATCCGCTACATTTAGCAGAGTAGATTATGATTACTTTGCTGTCTGGACTTTCCCGAATATCGAAACTGCACAACAATTTGAACAAATGGTTGAAGGTGCCGGATGGTACAACTACTTTGACCAGGTGAATGCTATGGGGAATGCAACCAATCCGCAGGAAATTATGGGCGATATGATTAATGCTTAGCGAACGACTTCAGTAGATTAGTCTTTGCGCTTTTGCATTGCGGTTAGCGGCGTATTTTACGTCGCTCATTTAAATTCATTACATATGTTGAGTGTATCGTGCTTATAATATACCACAGCTTATAATAAAAAAAGAGTTTTAATAACACCAAAACGGCTTTATTAAAACGACGGGTGCTGACTTGATATAGTGCAATGGGAAGAACTTAATTTTTGTTGAATGATGCAACGGCCAGGCTATGCGTTACCGGTCCAATAACCTTGCCGGAGGCAATATATTTTAGTATACGTATTTAAAGCAAAGACACTACCTTTTCCTCGGTGAGAGGTTTTTCAATGTAGCCTACCACATTCTTATTTTCTACCGCCCTTAGTTTATCATTGTTGTCGATAGAAGAGGAAAGTATATAAATCTTAAACCTGTTTTTAATTTTTTCGTCCAGTTCTTCAAAATGGTCAACAAAGTCCCACCCTGTCCAGGTGGGCATATTGATATCCAGCAATACAATTTGTTTATTGTTATTACTTTCAGTGTCTTTACTGATGTATTCGAAAGCTTTAACAGGTTCAGTGAAATCAAGAATACCGGCATCGGCGACTGCATCTTTAATGGCCAAATCGCATAGCAGGTTATTCACCGGATCGTTATCAATTATAATAAATTGCAAGGGTGTCATTGTGCCGGGATTTATCAGGAATTAAATTCAATTCTAAATTGTGTGCCTGCATTTACCTCGCTGCTGATGCTGATTTTTCCACCCATAGATTCTACCTGTGTTTTTACCATATAAAGTCCCATTCCCTTTCCATCGGCCTTGTCAGTATGAAAGCGTTTGTACAATCCAAATACTTGCTCCCCCACTTTTGAAAGGTCAATCCCAATTCCGTTATCTTCAAACTGCAAAACAATTTTGTCATTTTCTCTACTGCTGGTAATTTTTATCATGGGGGGCACTGCCGGCTGCCTGTATTTTAAGCTATTGGAAATAAGGTTAAAGAAAATACTGTGCAGGTAACTTTTGATGGTAACAATTTCTTCTGCTGCTGTAAAATTCCACAAAATAACAGCCTTCTCATGCTCAATCATTTTTTCAATACTCAGCTGAATATCTGCGGCAAACTTTGCAAAGTTGATTAACTGTTTGCTTTCATCCACCTTCTGCCTTATTTTTAAAATATCATTCAGGTCCCTGATCACTTCATCCAGTTTGGTAACTGATGTAGAAAGACCGGCGCCTATCTGGCTTCTCAAATCATCCGGAAGGCCTGTTTGCTGAAGCCGGTAAGAAAGGCCAATGATATTAGCTACCGGCGCACGCAGGTTATGAGAAATAATATAGGTAAATTGTTCCAGGTCTTTATTGCGCTGAATTAAGTCGGTGGTCATCTTTTCCTTTTGGTCATTTTGGAACACCAGTTCCGCATTTGCGATAACTAATTCGGCAGCACGTTTTTCTTTCTCCTGGTTTTGAAATATGAGCTCTTTATTCGCTATCACTAATTCTGCATCTCTTTTTTCCCGCTCTGCATTTTGAAAAACAAGTTCTTTGTTGGCGATGATCAGTTCCGCAGCACGTTTTTCTTTTTCTTCATTTTGAAAGAGCAGTTCTTTATTGGCGATCACTAATTCTTCTGCACGTTTCTCTTTCTCTTCATTTTGAAAGAGAAGTTCTTTGTTAGCAATCACCAGTTCTTCTGCACGTTTTCCTTTTTCCGCATTTTGAAAAACCAGTTCCTTATTTGCAATGGCTAATTCTGCCGCCCGTTGCTTTTTTTCTTCCTTCTGAAATGCAAGTTCCTTGTTAACATTAATTAACTCGTCGGATTTACTTATGCGATCCATAATGCAGGTTTGTTTTAAAGGTAATCTTTAAAAACTGCTACAACAATTATTATTAAAGAAAAGGCAGGCAATCCATTGTATCTAATAAAGCCCCAACTGTACAAGGATTTTCCGTCGCAGCAACCTGTTCTACCGGGCTTTGCAGGCTGGTAACAAATATTCCGTACAAAAAAGGGATTTGTTAATGGCCGGTTTACTTTTGGTACTGGCTCTATCAGCTGGCTGAAAAGGGTTTAAACTTACACAACACATTGTCAGACACCCATGAACACGCGATACTATGGCGCTTCCTGCATACCATTGTCGTGTGAGGGTGTTTATTCTGACTGCTGTCGTCAATAAGGTGATGATTATGACCGGTGCAAGGCATAAAAAATTGCCAGTACTACAAAAAACAAGTTGACTGTTTCAATAATCAAACCACCGGGTAATTTGTAAAAATAACGTTTACCGGGTTGCTGAAATCAGAAAAGGTAAAAGTTGTTACCAGTTTGAAGCTGATCGCCGGGAAGGCCACCTCCAGAAATTAACAGTTGGAGTCGCAGTATCAGTGCAACATTTAAGGAACATTTCATTTACGCTGGCAGGAATTAAAACGGGTATTACAAATAATTTTATCATAGAGCGATGGATCTGTGTTTTGAAGCGATGATTCCGTTTTATCGATAGCGCCTGACTGTTGCCCGCAGATAAATAAATTAAATGTGAATTTATGCTTAACTTTAAAGTACTACAATTGAACAGGCTACATAAATTATATTACAGTGCAATCTTTTTGCATGGCTGAAAATTGTCAATTTTATGAAACCCTTGTCATCACGCAATCAACAGCTTCGGCTAATCAGGTTCTTGCTTTTTCTTGCCATTGCTGCCATTGTTGTTTTTATACTGCCGGGATTTGAAAAAAAAGGTTACTGGTTAAACAACGTGTTGCCATTAGCGGCAATTTTACTGCTGCTGGCAGCTATCTTTTTTATTAATAAAGCAATACGGCATTTTTCAACCTCATTGCCCAATAACAATAATACAGCCGATGAGCTACCGCTTGAAGGAAAAGCCAATGTACCAGCACCGGACCTTGTGGAAAAACGATTCCAGGCACTGATACAAAATAGCCAGGGCATCACTGCGCTGGTTGATAAAAATTTCAATTTCCTTTTCCGCAGTTCGTCTGCCGCCCGAATTACTGGCTGGACGAATGAAGACATTACCAGTATTCCAAAGCAGTACGTACATCCCGAAGATTGGGAGCCCCTGAAAAAAATGATTACAAATTCAATCGCACATTACGGCGAGGTACTGCCGGTTGTAACCAGGTTGAAACATAAGGAAGGCCACTATATCTGGCTGGAAGGGACCGTGAAAAATATGTTGAATGATCCGCATGTGGGTGGACTTGTAATCAATTTGCATGATGCTACCAGGCAAAAAGAATCAGAAGAAAAAATCATCAAAGCAAATCGCCTATACCTTTTTATAAGCCAGGTTAACCAGGTAATTGTAAAGTTATCTGACGAAGCAAGTCTTTTTAATGAAGTATGCCGGATTGCAGTTGATATCGGGCAATTTAAAATGGCATGGATAGGTTTAACAGATGAAGCCAGCCAATACCTTGTACCAGCAGTATATGCTGGCAATGGAAAAGATTATCTTGCTAATCTGTCTATTCCTGCCACCGCAAATGGCTCGCAATCTCATGGACCAACAGGTACTGCTATCAGGCAGGGCATGCACGTTGTTTGCAACGATATACAGACTGCACCTGAAATGGCACCCTGGCGAATTTCTGCCCTTGACCATGGGTACTTATCTTCTATCGCTTTACCAATAAAAAAATCAGGCAAGGTCATTGGTGCATTTTCTTTATATGCTGCTGTAAAAAATTTTTTTAGTAAAGAAGAAATTGATTTACTGCTGGAAGTAACACAAGACATCTCATTCGGGCTGGAAATTTTTGAAAGAGAAAAACTACGTACCGAAGCGGAAGCGATGGTATTAAAAAGTAAACAGCAATACACGATGCTTACTGAAATTTCGCCTGTCGGCATTTTTCATACAGATGAATCGGGTAACACCACTTTCGTTAATCCCAGGTGGTGCCAGATTGCAGGTTTGCCTGCTGAACAAGCATTGGGAAATGGCTGGCTGCAGGCTGTTCATGAACACGATAGGACTAACGTGCTGGCCAATTGGCAGGAAGCTACAAAAAATCACCAGCCTTCTTCAATGGAATACCGTTTTGTGCATAACGATACCTCTGTCAGGTGGGTGTTGGGACAAGCCACCCCGGAAAAAGATGCTACCGGTGAAACCATTGGATATGTTGGTACGGCAACCGATATTACTGCATTGAAAAATGCGGAGAATGCCATTGCAAAAGAAAAAGAATTATCCGATTCCATCATCAATAGCCTGCCGAGCATTTTTTTTCTTTATAATAAAGCAGGTAAATTTTTACGTTGGAGCAAGAACATGGAAAATGTAACCAAGTATACACCTCAAGAAATTGCCCGGATGCACCCGCTGGATTTTTATGATGACAGCGATAAACCAATGATTGCTGAAAAAATAGCCAACACGCTGCAAACTGGAGCAGATGCAGTACAGGCTGATCTTCTGTTAAAAACAGGTGAAAAAATCCCCTATTATTTCACCGCCAAAACGGTTGAATATGAAGGCGACGTGTGCCTGGCTGGTGTAGCGATAGATTTTACAGAACGTACAAAAGTTCAGGAAGAAATTAAACTAACAACAGAAAAATTGCGGCGCTTAACAGATCACCTGCAAAACATACGCGAAGAAGAAAGGAAAAAGATTGGCCGCGAAATACATGATGAACTGGGTCAGCAATTAACGGCCATTAATATGGACGTTGCCTGGATTGATAAAAAAATTCCGGAAGAAAATGTACTGGTAAAAATGAAATTAAAAAACATTATCCAGTTATTGAATGGCAGCAACCAGGCAGTAAGAAGAATTCTGACTGAACTGCGACCATTGATGCTGGATGATTATGGCCTTACGGATGCCATCGCCAAACTGGCGAAACAATTTACAGACACAACAGGCATTCCGGTGCACTTGCTGGATGAAGCCGGGGAAATAAATGTAACCGAGCAGGTTGCCAATTGCATTTTTAGAGCCTGCCAGGAAAGTTTTACCAATATTACCCGGTATGCACAAGCCAATAATGTGATGATGCGGCTAAGTACAACGCACAATACCGTTCATGTATCAATAACAGATGACGGCATTGGTTTTGATATTGCGTCCATCCAGTATGGAAAATCATTTGGTATTTTAGGAATGAAAGAACGGATAATTTCCCAGGGTGGTATCTTTGACATTACAAGTACGGCAGGCAAAGGGACAAAAATTGCCTTCAGCTTACCGTTAAAAAATAAATCAGTGGGATGAAACGCATTATTATTGCAGATGATCACAGCTTTGTTCGTTTGGGAATTATACAGATACTGAAAGATGAATACCCTGGCGTTGAAATAACAGAGGTGGAAGACGGGGAATCGCTGGTGAATGCGGTAATGAAAAACGATTTTGACCTTGTGATATCCGACCTGGATATGCCGGGCAGAAGCGGTCTGGAGGCATTGGAACAAATTAAACAGATTAAGCCCGGGTTGCCGGTATTGATACTTAGCATTTTTACTGAGGAGCTGTATGCTGTAAGGGTATTAAAGGCAGGCGCAGCCGGTTTTTTGAATAAAAACGCTGCACCGTATGAATTAATAAAAGCCATTGAGCGGATCGGCCAGGGTAAAAAGCATATAACACCGGAAATAGCCGAGAAATTATTAAACAACCATGGAGTTAACAAGGAGCCGCATGAGTTGTTAAGTAACCGCGAATTTGAAATATTTAAATTACTTGCCAACGGAAAAACATTAACCCAGGTTGCAGCCCTGCTTTCGCTGGCGCTTACAACGGTAAGTACCCACAGGGGAAAAATAATGGATAAATTAAAATTATCTACCAACTCCGATCTTACCCGTTATGCCATCACCCACCACATCATTACAGATATTTAAAACTTATTCTGGCATTTGCCCGTCCATAGCTGCACGGCGCTGTATAGTATAACTACTATGCTCAACACCCTGTTTTATACTATGCCATAAAAGCAACCCCTACTATCAAAAGCAGTTTTTTTATGTGGGTACTTTGCAATTACCAAATTGCGGCTCATGAAGGTGCTAATTGTTGACAGCTCAATTGATATTATCGAACGGCTGGAAGAAATGCTTTCGGAAACAACAATTGCCAGTACGGTATATACTGCAATTACATACGACGAAGCAATTCACCTTTATATCACGCATCAGCCAGATGCAGTTTTTCTGGACGAAGGGTTACCCGGTAATCATTCTATACAGCTACTGGCAGCTTTTAAACAATTGAAAAAAGATACTACGGTAATTATGATATCGATTATAGAGGATGCTGATAAAGAGGAGAAATGCCGTTTGCTGGGGGCTGATTTTTTTTGCGACCTGTACCATCATTACCAGGAAATACCGCAAATAATGTACAGCATCGTGGACAGCAGATTAAGACGGCCTTGTTAAATTAATTACCACCATGAAAAGCCAGCTATACAAAAGGCATCAACTGTTAAAAACATTGCTGGGTTATTTACTCAGCCAAAGTTTACGGTTGGTGCATTTTTTTAGTCTTCTTTTTATGCGGCGGACGGTGTACTGTAAAGTTAGCCGGACAAATAAATAGTGCACAATAAGCCTGCAGTTTGAACCCCGCAGTTGTTGCTGGATGTTTGTTGTAGTTGGAACCGATGCTCCTCATGCGACCAAAGGGATTTTGTATTAAGTAAAGAAAAAGCAGCTTATGAAACCATTTCATATTTTACTGGTGGAAGACAATGAAGGTGATATCCTGATTGCAACAGAAGCAATTGAACAGATGGGGCGGGTAAATAAAATCAGCATTACCAGGGACGGGGATGAGGCAATTAAATTTTTAGCAATCATACTGGATGCTGCAATTAAAAATTTACCAGATATTATATTACTGGATATTAATTTGCCAAAAAAGAATGGTTATGAAGTGTTGGAATTTATAAAAAGAAACGAGCACTTAAAACATATTCCGGTTATTGTGCTCAGTACCTCCTCTAATCCAAAGGATGTTCGCAGAGCCTATAACCAACATGCCAATTGTTTTATCACCAAGCCGGATGAGATAAGTGACTACTTTAAGATAATGCATGCCATTGAAAATTTTTGGCTTAGCCTGGTTAAACTAACAGTCAGTTAATTGGCAGCGGTGTATGTTGTGAGTTGGCACCCCTGTGCACACTGTTGCAATTCAACTGTATGAGGCCATACAAAAGTGTTTGTAATTTTTTTGGACCAGCTTTAAACAGCTGGTACTCTTTTTAAAACCGATTGCATTATCCAAAATGGCCATCAGCGGTGTTTTAAGCCTGATAACACTTGCTTACCTCTAAAACCCTTGCTGATGCCTTTTGGTAGTGTATTACAATTCCGCTCTTTCTACCTCCCTGATTTTACCGTCCGTCATATCTTGTTTTAGATAATGAACTCCGTATATTTAGCATTCAAAAAATAAACCTGTAAAAATGACCCAATACACTAAGCTAATGTGCGGCCTTGTCAGTTGTGCAACACTGCTGCTAGCCTGCGAAACAAGAAAACAATCAGATGCCGTTCACCAAACCGCCCTGCCCATTATTGGTACCTGGCAACTAATCTCCGGCACCACAATTGAAAAAGGCGATACCACGGTTACCTGGTATACCAAAAATGTATCCTTCATTAAAATCATCAACGATACCCACTTTGCTTTTTTAAAACACGATCTTACCAAAGGCAAAGACTCAACGGCTTCTTTTGGTGCAGGAGGCGGCCACTATTCGCTTAAAGACAGCACTTATACGGAGCACCTGGAATATTGCAACGACCGGGAATGGGAGGGCAATGATTTCCCTTTCACCATTACAATACAAAATGATACCCTTGTTCAGCAGGGAATAGAAACGGTGGAAGGAGCCGGCATTAACCGCCTTAATATTGAACGTTATGTCAGGTTAAAAAAGTAACTGCAGTTATGGTACATCTTAAGTCACTTACCATTTTATCAGTTGATACAAATTACCAACCATCAACAACCTGCATATGAAAAAATTATTTTCCTGTATTTTCTGTGTGCTGTTTTATACCATCATCACAACAGCGCAAACAGGACCGCGGGTGCTTGTAGTAAATGCGCACCCCGATGATGAAACAAGTTTCCCGGTTATACTCTACAAAATAACACATGAACTGAAAGGCACGGTGGACCTGGCGTTGATTACAGATGGCCAGGGCGGTTTTAACGGATCAGAACTGGGTTCAGTATATTACAAACTCAACCTCACCGACTCCACAGTAGGCCGGGCCGAGCTTCCCCGCATCAGGAAAAAAGAGATGATGGAAGCAGGCGATATAATGGGCTTTCGCAACTATTATTTTTTCGATCAGCGGGATGATTATTATAATTTAAACCCCGTGCCGTATGTTAGCGGGCAAAACTGGGATGTGCCTTTTATTGAAAAAAAGCTGGACCAGATTCTCGCCGCACAGCCTTATGATTTTATAATTACCATGCTGCCATATGCAGGGCAACACGGCCATCATAAAACGGCCGCCATCATGGCATTAAGAGCATTAAAAAGATACAAGGGCAATCACAGGCCAGTGATACTTGCAGGCAGCACCTACCTGGATGAAAAGCCGGAAGATTTTACCATGCTGGAAGGTTTCCCGGAAACTGCCATGAAGAAAAATGCGCCCTCATTTTACCTGGATGTAGCCACACATTTTGGCAAGGGCAAACAGGTATCTTATAAAGTGATTGCCCAATGGGTAATTGCCGCCTACAAGTCGCAGGGCGATATGCAGGAGAATCCGCTTTATAAGGGCGATAAAGAAACCTTCCGGCTTTTTGATATAAATGATGATGCTGCCATGCCAAAAACGAAGCAACTTTTTGACCAGCTAACAAAAAGCGGTTTCTCTTCAAATCAATAAAATATTTGTCCAGGCAAAGAAGTCATGGGAAAATGCTTGCGATTTGTCCTCCACGGCAGATCACCTGCTTGTACATTTCTTCCTTGTTGTGCGCTCTTACATTGAAGGCTGCCCCTGATTTCAACGGCAAACAATAATTTTTTTAAAACAAAATAAAGCATCGCTTCCCGGTAAAAAATCACCGCACGGTTCGCTTGCATTCGCAATATTTTATAGTTAACTTAAGTGTCTAAAACAAACGATCATGGCACTTAACGCATACTTGAAATTAACGGGTCAAAAGCAAGGTGAAATAAAAGGAAGTGTAACACAAAAAGGCCGGGAAGGAAAAATAATGGTGATTGCTGTAACGCACGAAGTATTTTCGCCCAGGGACCCGTCCAGCGGCTTACCTACGGGTAAAAGACAACACCGGCCCTTCATCATTACAAAAGAATTAGATAAAAGCACTCCACTGCTTTTTAATGCTTTGGTGAACAATGAAAACATCACTAGTTGGGAGCTTCAGTTTTTTACACCACATATACAGGCTGGAACCGGCGCTGCGGGCATGGAGGTAAATCACTATACAGTGCGCTTAACCAATGCCAACATCATGGATATAAAAAGTGTGATGCTCAACAATAAAAATTTCGAGCTGGCCAAATTTGCCGAATACGAAGAAGTGGCATTTACTTACCAAAAGATACAATGGACCTGGGTAAATGGCAATATTGTTGCCGAAGATTCCTGGACCGAAACTACTTAAATTGTTAGTGCCGGCAGACAGTCCGCAGATCCACCGGCATGTAATAACACAGCATATACAAACCTAACTTGCAACTGTATATTTAAGAAAATCCTGTTAGTATTGTATGATGCAATACCCGGTAACAGGGTTATCCTGGTGGCGTATATGCGTTTCCGGTAGTACGCCCTGGTGGCAGTGAAAGACATGTGCTGGTTGCAAATATTGCCTGCTAAATAAATCTTCCAATAATCAATTTCGCATAGCAAATCTGGCAACCATATTTGTGCCGTTTCCCCTATCTTTTTACATACATAACGGTAATGCATATACGCTGTATATCGGATCATTCACGAAAACCTGATCTTCGATTGACTAAGCGATTGGCTAAGTTGCGGGTAAACATAAAATTGTATCTTCCCTATAGCTAATAAAAACGCCACCCATGCCGGATCAATTACCAAAGGAAAATAAATTAGGATTATGGACCAGCACTTCGCTGGTTGTTGGCAATATGATTGGTGCCGGTGTTTTTTTAATGCCTGCCACGCTTGCATCCTATGGCAGCATCAGTTTAGTTGGATGGGTGTTTGCAACTGCCGGCGCTTTTTTACTCGCAAAAGTGTTCAGTAATTTAAGTAAGCTGATGCCACTGGCAGATGGCGGTCCCTATGCATATTCCCGCGAAGGCCTGGGCGATTTTGCCGGCTTCCTTGTAGCCTGGGGTTACTGGATTTCCATCTGGTGCACCAATGCTGCCATCGCAGTTTCACTGGTAAGTGCGCTAAGTACTTTTTTTCCAATGCTGGCTACCAATTCACTTGCAGCCATTGCAACAGGATTAGGTACTATCTGGTTGCTCACCTGGGTTAATTCATTGGGTATTGTCACTTCCGGTGTGGTACAACTCGTTACAACCGTGCTTAAAATAATTCCCCTGTTGGCAGTGGCCATTGGTGGTTTATTTTTTTTAAAGATCAGCTATTTTTTGCCTTTCAATACCAGCGGCACTTCCTCAATAGCTGCCATTACCGCTACTACAGCTTTTACGTTCTTTGCTTTTACGGGTCTTGAATGCGCTACCATTCCCTCGGGCAGTGTAAATAATCCTGAAAAAACAATTTCCCGTGCCACCATGCTGGGAACCGGTCTGGCGGCCATTATCTATATACTGAGCACAGTGAGTGTAATGGGTATGATTCCTGCCGGTAAACTATCGCATTCCTTAACGCCGTTTGCAGATACTGCCGTTTTATTATGGGGCAGCAGCGCCCGGTACTGGGTCAGCGGCGGCGTGGCCATCGCTGCATTCGGTGCACTGAATGGGTGGATTTTGATACAGGGCCAAACGCCCTATGCCATTTCAAAAGACAAATTATTCCCGGCCATTTTTGGTAAGGTGAATAAAAAAGGTGTGCCCATAGCCGGCATTGTAATCGGCAGCGTACTCGTAAGTATATTGATGATTATGAATTACACCAAAGGACTGGCAGAACAATTTAAGTTCCTGCTCCTGCTTACAACCATCACCGTGCTGATATCCTATCTTTTTTCAACCGTAGCTTATGTGCTGATTAAATTACAAAGGAAATTAACTCCGGCGTCCGGCCATTGGCCAGCCACCATCCTGCTCGCCTCATTGACCTTTTTATTTTCATTGTGGGCCATAGGCGGCTCCGGCCAGGAACCTGTGTACTGGGGATTTATCCTGATATTGGCAGGACTGCCTTTTTATGCTATGATACTTTGGAAGAAAGGAAAACAGTTATAAGTTATGGGTTATAAGTTATAAGTTGAAAGCTTGCACTTGCTCCATGTTTGCCCTTTACAGCAGGGGCTTACTTTTGAATTTTTATTTTTAATTTTTTTTCAATTACATGCAAGCAATTTCGAAAACTCCATCGATGCTCAGCTTTTTTTATTTTCGAATTTTTACTTTTGAATTTTAACTTCCGCTACTTCTTCGTATACTTCAGCGTCCTCGCATCTTTTATTACACCTTTGAAATTCATTCCAAACCCAAAATCATACACATGGCCGGCGGCATCTTTGTAGCATTGCATATCCAGCGGCACATCTTCTTTTTGCTTTTCTACCGTTTGCATATTGGCCGGCATTTGCATGGGCAATAATCCAGATGGCACTGCTTTGCCGGTTAATATGTCCAATATCGCCTGGTCCTGTACACCAAAGTTGATTAAGATAGCGCTGGCATTTTTCTCGAACTCAGCAAACACCATCGGGTTGCTTACGTTTACGGAAACAATCACCGGCTTGCCTTTCATCTTTACGTAAGTGTCATTCACCATGGCCAGATCGGTGATGTTGATGGCCTTAATACTTTTGTCTTTGTAACTGCGGTTGGTAAAGTTTTCAAACTGGTCACCACCTGCGAGGCTGACTGCCCTTGCATCAGCAGCCTTGTATTCACCATACTGCAAACTAATGGGCAGGTAACCATTTCCACCAGCTTTCACATCTTCGCTGTTATAACCATTACCACTGTTGGGGCTGGCAATAAACACCAAAGCATAATCCGCTTCTTCGGGGTTATCGGTGGTGTTGAAATACTTCTTTACAATGTTCATGTTAACGGGGTAGTCGAGTTTTTCCGGCGTTTCCATTCCCAAAAAATTTCGTCCCGCAGGCGTGAATTTTTTCGGTAGATACACTGTTTTCTGTTTTTGTAATGGCAATACCTTATTGCTGTTTTTCAGCAGCACCATCGACTTTAGCTGGGCATCATACCCTGCTTTCATAAACGCGGCATTGCCTACTGTATTTTTAGAAGCCTCCGCATCAAGGTAAGGATTTTCAAATAAGCCGGTGTGAAAAATATTGGTTAGCAGGCGCACGGCAGATGCTTCAAAACGGGCACGCATAAATGCTTCTCCATGTTCTTTTACACCCATGTTGTATGCATCAATTACAGGTACTGCATCATTGTTGCCGCCGAACTGGTCTACACCCGCCATCAGAATTTTATAATGTCTTTGCGCAACAGATAATTTTTCTGTACCCCATGATTTACCGGTGATAAAAAGATCTACCGCCGCTTCATCACCTGTTACCAGCCAGTCAGTACAAACAACGCCATCATAATGGTATTTTTTACGCAGCAGATCAGTAATGATGTACGAATTGTAGTTGTTGGCAACCTTGTCGTGGTTCTTAATATCCTGGTTAACTGAAATAGTATAATAGGGCATTACGGCAGAAGCCTTTGCCGTTTTGCCATTCAGCTTAAAAGCGCCTTCAGTAAAAGGCGTAAAATGCTGGCTGAAATTACTACCTGGATAAACCGCATATTTACCAAAGCCATAATGGGCATCTCTTCCCCCCTCTCCGCTGCCGCCGCCCGGCCAGTGTTTCACCATGGCGTTTACACTATTGTATCCCCAGCCACCACTAATTTCTTTATCTCCAAACGAAGTTTGAAATCCGTCGATATAGGCCCGGGCCATATCTGCAGCCAGTTTCGGATGTTCGCCAAACGTGCCGCTGAACCTGTTCCAGCGGGGCTCCGTCGCCATATCTACTTGTGGAGATAAAGCCGTTGCAATACCCATGGCCCTGTATTCCAGTGCTGCAATGTGTCCAAAATTTTTCACCACACTGGGGTCGAAAGTAGCAGCTAATCCAAGCGAACCTGGCCACATGGAGATAGCACCGCCGGCACCTGCGTTGAATTCTGCATTGGCAACTGTTCCATGCCTTGGGTCGGAACTGTTGTTGGCCGGAATACCCAGGCCAATGCCCTCCGTCAAGGCCTGTATGTTGTTGTTCCATTGCACAGCCACTTCCGGACTTTGTACCGATGTTACGAGCACATGCCGGACATTATCTTTCGTTAAAAAATCCTTTTGCTGATCGGTTAAATCGCTGGCAGCAGCGCCGCTTTCAGGAAAAGATTTTCCGTTGTACGTTCCGGCAAAAATACCCTTCGCCGGGCTTGGAACAGGCTGGTGCCTGCTGTACAGCATAAGACCTGCAATTTGTTCAATGGTCATCTGCGCTGCGAGGTCCTTTGCACGAAAAGCTACCGGCAAACGCCAGTCTTCGTATTGATCCAGCTTGCCGTTTTTATTGAGATCCTTAAACGCCAGTCCATTCACCGTAATTAATTTTACTCCTGAGGTAGTGGAATAACCCAGCGTTTGTCCTTTAGGGTTAGTAACGGTACTGATGGTACCATTTATTTTTTCGCTCCATTGCTGGGCTTGCAGGCGGGATGTTTGCAGCAAACAAATTGCGGCAAAGCAGATCGTTGATTTTTTCATGGCTATTGCGGGTGTTGGTAATGTTGTGCAATTATTAAAAAACGCTGTTAAATTACTACAATTTTCTACACCTTACTATTAAATGGTTGCGTGAGCATATACAAAATTCTTTTTGTTGACTGAGCTTGTTACCACCTCAGAATCATTCCTAATGGAGGTTTAAGGATGCATTATAAATGAAATTGGCTTTGCACGCAGGGTTCACATCAGGCTAGTTGAAGACAAGTGTAAATAAAACAATGGATCAGTTTTCATATCCCCGTATACCAGGACCATCCACTATCCCCCATATCCACAAATTCATCTGACACGACAATGCGTTGCAGGTACTTCACACTCTTGTACCCAATCTGCCTTTCTACCCGAAGGCGAAGCGGCGCACCATGTGGTAGAGGCAAGCTGCTGCCATTCATCGCATAGGCTAAGATTGTTTGAGGATGCAATGCGTCCAGCATATCGATGCTCTCCATGTAGCCATCGTACGCATAAAAATTGACAAAGCGTGCGGTAGACAAAATACCGGCATGATGGAGTAACAGGGTTAGTGGCACACCGGTCCATTCACCAATGGCAGACCAGCCTTCTTCACAATTGTGCCGCGTAATTTGTGTACGGGCAGGAAATTGTTGCAGATCATCAAGCGAGTACAATCCGGGCTTTGCTACTTTACCTTCTACCGAAAGACGCCAGTCGCTGAATGTACTTGTATTCAACCGGCTGTATGCTTCACTGAACGTGGGCGTTGATTTATCTGCCGGATTGGTAGTACCTGTCGCAGGGAACGAGGACAGTTCATGATGGCCATATTCTTTTGCGAGTGATTGTCCCGGCAATAAGGAACGTTGTGCAACATAGGTGAGTGCATCACCCATGCGCAGCAGGTTGCCATAAGTTGGAGGTAACTTTTTCGAACAGCCGGGCAGTAACAAACCTCCGAGCGAACCGAGCCCGGTAATGATGGCAGTACGCCGTGTAAGTAAATGTTTTCTTTTCATATCATTTTCCAAATGTCATGGCACTCATTTGTTGCTTAAAACCCGACCGGATAATCATCACCACATGTACAACCAAAAAAAGGATGAGTGACACAGATGCAAAGAAGTGAATGGTTCGGGCCGACTGACCACCGCCAAACATTGTTAAAAGGAACGGGTAAGATGCCGTAATAGCCGGCGACATAGCGAGCCCTGTAAGCACCATCAGCGGCAGCAAAATAAATATTACAGCCAGGTAAGTACACTTCTGCAACAGGCTGTATTGCGGTCCATTGGTTGCAGCAGGAATTTGCATGCGCACATGTCTAACCATGTCGCGCCAAAACTCACGGCGGGTAAACTCGCCGGGCGCTGGTAACAAAGCGCTTTTAAAATGACGGGTAAAGAAACCTGCAAGCAAATAAACAAAGCCAGTTACAATTAGGAACCAGGCGGATAAAAAATGAAGACTTCTCCCCCAGCCATTCTGATTAAAAATATCATAGGTCCTGCTTGCACTTACAGGTGAACCTGCAACATTGTAAAATGCAGTGCTTTTCTCCCAGCCACCATGCTGATAATTTCTGCTGATGGGCAGCTCGAACAAGGCCGGTGTAAGATCATTTCCCACTTCGCCCCAGTACAACCTCGGATGACTCATAAGAATTACATAACCCGTAAAAGCCAGCACCATAAAACTCACCGTGATGATCCAGTGGGTACTTTTAACCCAGCGCCTGTGGCGGTTAGTTGGTTGTATGGAAGGTTGGGAAGCGTGCATTACGAATGGATGAATGTTGAGTTTAATGACTTACTAAATATACATTTTTTTTGGAAATGTAGATATGGTGTATTGAGGCCAATTGCAAAGCATATCAATTAGCGATAGAGAATTACTGCCTTAGCAAGTCAACCAAAAACAATTTTTACTGTATTCTTGTTGATCTTTTCCCGCTGCTATTTATTATCCCACAATCAACTTTTCCCTATCTTCAACTACCAATAATAATTGTCCAGGCCATGCATGAAAACGAACAAAACCAATTAGACTCGTTTGTTGAAGAAATTGAATTGATAAAAAGCACCCGCATCCTTCCCTGGTGGGTCAGGGCTTGCAGCTGGCTGTTTTTATTAACCGGCGGCTCCGCATTTATATTACTCGTTCTTAGCTTTTTTGGAGTGGAAATGATGCTCTCTTTATATGGCCTGGTTGCCAATGGTCCATTGTCACTCACCGGTCTTTTAATAAGCGTGTTATTCATATTAAAAGGCCTCGTTGCATTCGGACTTTTAACAAGAAAAGAATGGGCTGATTTGCTTGCCATTGTTGATGCGGCGACAGGTATTTTAATCTGCATATATGTAATGATTGTACCATTGATTTTCTCAGGACGTGCAGGTTCCGGGCTTCGGCTGGAACTTGTTTTGCTTGTGCCTTACCTGCTTTATTTTGTAAGACAAAGAAAAAAATTGATCGATAAAATTTGACCACAATTATTTCTCTGTTATTATTCCTGGCCAGTTGTTGTCGCGGCTACGCTGTATTAATGCACACAATCCACTTTATCTGGTGACGTCAGATTTCAACAATTAATTCCTGTTTTACAAAATAAAACCACTTTGTAAATAAACCCCGAAGCCTTAACTTGAGTGTAGATTACCTCCTGCTCCACAGCTCATACAACAAACATTTATACATGAAAAAATGGATCGCATTTACAGCAATGCTGTATACTGTTAACATTGCCATCGCACAGGAAATAGTGGATACAGCGATGATGCAAAAAATAAAAGCCGAAGAAAAAAACAACTCACAGATTGTGATGATTGCCCACAACCTCACCGATGTAATTGGTCCTCGCTTAACCAATTCACCGGGCTACAACCGGGCGCTGGACTGGGTAACAGCCACCTGCAAAAAATGGGGACTGCAAAATGCCGGCCGCGAAGCCTGGGGTGAATTTGGAAAAGGCTGGAGCAATGAACAGGCAACCCTTGCCATGAAACTTCCCTACTATGAAAACATCATCGCTTACCCCGTTCCCTGGTGTAAAAGCACCGGCAAGCCAATCAAAAGCGAATTGATCATGCTGGATGAATTGGATTCAGCCTCGATTGATAAAGCAGGCGCTTCTTTAAAAGGAAAAATCGTGATGATAAAACCAAGTACCAATAATATCCCCGATGCCTTCAAGCCGTATGCAACAAGGTATGCAGATACAGCGCTGAATAACCTGCCCGACGATTACATGATCACCCGGCAGCAATTGGAACAATATCTGCCCATGATTAAAAAAGATTATTACACCACCTTGTACCTGGCTAAAAAAGGAGTTGCAGGTCTGGTACTCAGCAGCCGTGGAAACCGGGACGGAACTGTGTTTGTGGACGGTGGTGCAGGCTATGCCAAAGGCTTCGAGGCTGCTTTACCTACGATGAAAATCAGCAGGGAAGATTATTTAAAAATGATGCGCTTATTGCAGGACCATAAAAAGGTGGAAGTAGAAATGAATGTGCAGAATACTTTTTATAACAAGGACCTTACAGGTTACAATGTGGTGGCTGAAATACCGGGCACCGATCCGACATTAAAAAGCGAAGTGGTAATGCTCGGCGGCCACCTGGATAGCTGGGCAGGCGGTACCGGTGCAACTGATAACGGCGCCGGTTGTATTGTAATGCTGGAAGCCATCCGCATTTTAAAAACATTGGGCATACAGCCCCGCCGCACCATCCGCATCGTTTTGTGGGGCGGCGAAGAACAGGGCTTGTTCGGTTCTTTCGGTTATGTAAAAAAACACTTCGGCGATCCGGCTACCATGCAGTTAAAACCAGAGCAGCAAAAAATCTCCGCCTACTTTAATCTGGACAATGGCTCAGGAAAAATCCGCGGTATTTATTTGCAAAACAATGAGGCCGTTAGAGACATCTTTAAAGCCTGGCTGGCGCCTTTTGCAGAGATGGGTGCAACCGGTATCACGGCAAGTAATACCGGCAGTACTGATCATATTTCATTGGATGCGGTTGGCATACCGGCCTTTCAGTTTATACAGGATCCGCTGGAATACGAAACCCGTACGCACCACAGCAATATGGATACATACGATCACCTGAGCATTGAAGATCTTCAGCAAGCCGCAGCAGTTGTGGCTGCCTTTGTGTATAACACGGCCATGCGCAACGAAAAATTACCGCGTAAACCGTTGCCTAAAGCAGAAAAATTTGTTTTTGATTTTGATTTTCCGATCTAGCAGTTAAGAATAAAAATGATTTTTGGCCGGGCTTTGGTACTGCTATTTAACATTAGTGGCGTCGCACTCTTGTACTGTGTCACTTTACTGAACTTTTATCTAAGCGTAGATGCGAAGAAAATTTGTATTGCGGTAGAAGCGACTTCCTTCACATACAATTTTAAATTTTAAATGCACTGGTTTAAAATGTAAACGCTTTAAGACAATGCACTCAATGCAAACACATCCATTAAAATAACCAATATGAAAAAGTTACTCCTCCCACTTCTGTTGCTTTCATTTGTATTGCCCGCAAAACTATTTGCCCAGGATAAAGAAGACAAGCTGGACTTGCCCGGCGATAACCTTAATTTATTTGCGGTATTAAAACTGTTCCAGGAGTCGGAAACGCTGGAAGGTTTTGAAAGAAAACTCAATGAAGAAAATAGCGAAATCAATAACCTTGATCTGAATGGCGATAACAAAACCGATTACATAAAAGTAATTGATAACACCGATGGCGATGTACATACCATCGTGCTGCAGGTAGATGTAAGCGCTACGGAAAAACAAGATGTAGCCGTGTTTACCGTACAAAAAGATCCGGATGGAAAAGTGCAGATACAATTGATAGGCGATGAAGAACTGTACGGTAAAGATTACATCATTGAGCCCAATGCAGACCACAATATTACTGCAACAGAAACGCCCAACCCCGGATATACAGGCAACACTGTTGTGGTTGACGGGCAATCAATCCCCGTACAGAAAACCACTACCGTTGTTATAGCCAGCTGGCCAATGGTGCGGTATATTTATCTGCCCACTTACACCATCTGGCGCTCACCCTGGTACTGGAATTATTACCCATCTTACTGGCATCCATGGCGGCCATTGTTTTGGCATGCCTACTGGGGTTATCACAGTAACTGGAACAACTGGTACTTTGGTTACTATCGCCGCTGGCCGGTGTACCGCTATAATCGCTGGAATGATTTTTATTTCAACCAGCGCCGTGTGCATTCAGTAATAGTATTTAACAACCGGCAAAATGGTATTTACAGAAACACCTATGCAAAACCGGAAACCAGGCAACAGGGTGTTGCACTGTTCAACAAACGAAACCCCGGAGGTAACCGCCTGCCCACTCAGCCCGTTGATAAACCAAGACCTATCACAAGACCAGTTAACCCGGCGAGGCCATCGATAGAACGGCCGGTAACAAAACCGGTACAACCTGGCACAAGACCTGTTACGAGGCCCGTAACACCAAGGCCTGTAACCAGACCGGTTACAAGACCAGTAACAAAACCAACAAGGCCCGCCATACAATCAAGGCCTGCGCCACGTCCTGAGATCAATAAAAACAAAAGGGATGGCGAACGGCATTAAACTTATCAGATAGTTAAAAATAAAAAAGCAAACCCTGGTGTGGTTTGCTTTTTTACTATTTGCCTACTGAGAAAACTCAGTGCTTGTAATAATTTCGCTTCAGGTCGTTTATTTCATCGTCCCGCTCTGCCTTCAGCTCATGTACTTTGGCTTTTCTTTCTTTTCTTGGCAGACTTTTATCATGCTTTACCGACCAGATTTTATCTGCATAATCGTTTTTTATGTCTTCTATCTGCATCGTCATTTTTGAAGGCCTGCTGTAAGCATAATTAGGCGGATATAAACCATATGGATAAAAACCACCGAGGCCAAGCCCATAATAGGGGTAGAAGCCACCGGAAACAATCACCCGGGTCCGGGGCGCATAATAATGACCGCCACCGCGAATGTGCTGTGCAGAAACGGAACCCACCAGCAGTAACGAAACCACCATCACAATTAATGACTTTTTCATAAATACTCCTTTTTTTATTTACCATTATAGACGCAAAAAGGGGCTAAAAGTTGCAATCAAAAACAGCAAATAACTTTTCAATAACAAAGGGAATTTTAAATGCATCGACGTAAGAAGTGGCGGGCAAATTTTTTAAAAAAGCTTTAACAAAACAGGCAAGAAAATTCGCTGCTGAGGCGGGTATTATCAGGGTGAATACATTCTGTTTCAATCAGCAAATGCCGCCAGCTAAAATAAATTTTTCTGTCAATTATTTACCTGGCAAGCAACCTGTTTAAATCTTCTTTTTCAAACAGGATACGCCCCAATTTTAAGTCGCTCCAACCTTCTTTTAATTTGTAGGTAAATGCGGGAATATTGTCGGCCAGGTTACATTCTATGTAACAGGTATTTATTTTGTTGGTTTTTATTTCTTCCATGTCTTTCAACTGGTGAAGATGGGTGGAAATAAAAAATAACGAATTGGGGAAATGCGTCAGGCCTTTAATGGTGGCCGTGCTTATTTCCAGCGCATCTTCAATATTAGTGCCTCTGAACAATTCATCAAAAACAGCAAAACATTTTGAGTCATTCTTCGCCTCCAAAAGCACATTTTTAAGTGTAATAATTTCTGACATAAAATGACTGTAACCACTTACAATGCTGTCGGTAAGATTGATGGCTACAGAAATGGTGCTGAAAAACGGCATCGCAGCTCTTGCAGCGGGTACCGCAAGGCCGGCATGAGCAAGGTAAACGCATATGCTTACCGCTTTTAACAGGGTAGATTTACCAGACATATTCGGGCCAGTTAACAATATCACATTGTGCCGGGCTGTAATGTCGTTCTTCACCGGCTTTTTCAATACAGGATGATAAAATTCTGCAAGTGAAAACTGGGCATCGTCAAAAACAGGAAACACAAAACCGTACGTGGTAATACCGGTACTTACAGACAGGTAGGCTTCAAACAAAAACCATCTCTTCCAAAAAGCGGCGGATTCTCCATTGCCGATTTTTTGGGTGATAATCAGCATCAGCTCCACCATATGTTTGGTGTTGAATTTATTTTTATTGAAGGCAGTTTCATAACGCTCCAGGTCAAATGACGCAAAGAACTTCTTCAACTCTTCCAATTCAGCTGCATAGGTCGCCGGAAAAACGCTTGTATCAATCTTTGATAAATAATCTGTATTAATGGCATAAAAAAGGCGGACAAGCAAAATCAGTTTGCCTCGTTTTTTCTCCCGTTCTTTATCAGAAAACATAAACTTTAGCCGCATGTTGCGGGTAGATACGGAACCAACAAAAATCGTCTCCAGGAATTCGTATATCTCTGCCAGGTTAAACCGGTAATAAGAATAATCCCTCAGGATTTCGCGGTTGGCGATAAAGCCTTTTAATAATTCCTGCCGCCGGAATATGGCTTCTTTTGAGCTGAGCGTTTTGGTAAGGATATCCTTTACCTCAGCGCCCGAATAACTATTGTAGGTAAAATCAAACAACGGTCGTATCTCCTCTTCAATATGTAAATCCTGCGTGTTGATCATTTAATGATAACTTGGTTAAGGCAGCTTTGCTATGCCAATAAAATAACAATGTAGGTAAAAATCATTAAAGCCCCTATGCGCTCACTTTGTTAACTCTCTTCTTTGCTCACCCTGAATATTTTTTCCATCAGCTGAAATAAATCTGCATGCTTTTCTGCAAAAAGATCCGGCCGTTCAAAAAAATATTCAGCAGCTACTGCAAAAAATTCGGATTCATTGGTTATACCGTAGGGGTTGATATCTGAATCATTCGTTTTGATGCGGCTGATTTCGGCATGCATCAGCTGCAGCCAGGGCAGTATGTATTTTTTATCCAGCAGCGAAGCAGGTATGCCGTCTATATCACCGTCCGTTTTATCAATCAGGTGCACAAATTCGTGAATGGCTGTATTCTCTTTACCGGATGCGTTGGTGAATGCCTGGCGCAGTTGCTGTTGGGATAATATCATTACATGATTCATTGCTCCGTTGCCTACCATACCCAGGATGTTTCTTCCGCCCCCAGCCTGTTTATATTCATCATCAAACGAATCCGGGTATAGCAATACCACATGCAGGTTAAAATACTCCCAGTTGGCAAAATTAAAAACAGGGATGATGGCGCTGGCTGCAATGTAGATGCGGTCGATGTCTTCCACTGTAGCATTGACCCCGGTAATTTTAACCTGCGCCAAAAACTGTAACATCCTTTGCTGAAATTGCTGTTGCTGCGGCGGTGAAAGCTGATTATAAAATGGAACCTGGCCTGTAAGAACCTGCTTGAAATCTGCCGGCGCTGCAACAGGAACGATGGCCTTCCTTTTTAGTAATTTAACTGCAGTAAATAAAATGATTGCGCCAAAAATAACAAGACTAACAGTTTGCATTGTGGGGTAAAATTAGTCATCTTTTTTTGCACTCAGGGATTAAGTGATGGCCGATTTTATTATCTTAACAAAAATGAATGAAGGATGTTGCTGAATAGTTTTAATCATACAATTGGCTTTTGGATAGAAGCTTTGGAGCAGTATACGTTTGAGCAGTTGTGCGCAAAGCCAACTCCGGACAGCAGGTCACTGGGGCAATTGTATACGCACCTTGTTGATGATACCAATTATTATATCGGACAGATAAGAATATGCCTTGGTGCAAACGACCATTCAACAGAAGAAGCAACTCCGTTTGCGAAAACCCTGTTTTTAAACAACTCCTTTCCGGATGCCATGATTGAAGGAGCTCCTTCGAATGCATTGATTCCGCAGCCAGCAAGTAAAGGGCACCTGGTAAATAATCTGGTAAAAATTTAAGGGTGAAATGAATGACCTCGCTGCCCGGATTGCTGCAAGTAAGTTTAAAGGCAAGACGAAACATCCCGGGTTAGATTATTTTAGCGCCACAGAATGGCTGCAGTTTGTGGATATCCATTTCCGGCATCACCTGCGGCAGAAAAAAAGAATTGATGATTTTTTAAAATCCGGCATTTAAGCATTTCAATTTACAAGCCGGGGCGAGAATTATGCTATAATGTTTTCTCCATCATTATATCGGCTGTCACATAATGTGAACCGGTGACGGGTATATGCCGGAAGCCATACTTTTCATATAAAGTCAGGGCGGTATTTAACTGGCTGTTGGAAAGCAGGAAGATTCTTTTGGCTTTTTTATTGACAGCTTCTTCGAGGCATTTTTCCAGCAACATTTTGCTGATGCCCTTGCCCTGGAAGGCAGGCGCCACAGCCATTTTTGCCAGTTCATATTCATCCTGTCCCTCTGGAATCAGGGCACAGGAACCAACGATGTCATCACCCGCTTTTGCGAGGAAGATGCATCCGCCGGGGACCAGGATTTCTTTTTCAGGATCATTCAGCACTTTCATATCGGCCTCTTCCGTCAGCGAATATTTATCCAGCCATTCCAGGTTGAGCTTTTTAAAATCGGCGGCATATTGTTGTTCGTATTGAATGATTGCTATTTCCACTTCGCTTGCGGGGTTTTAGCAAACATAGCAATTAAAAGCCCGCTAACCTATCCCAATCTTAAAGCCGGCACAAATAATTTTTTGGGCAGCCACAGAAGTTAAGTTTGGCAAACTTTTGGTTATAGAATGAACATTAATTCACCCCAAAAAAAATATAGCAATGAAAAAGTTAACGATGCTTCTTTTCGCAGCAATTGCCTGCACGAGTATTGCCACAGCCCAGGACACCACAAAAGCAAAAGATAAAATGCACCATATGGGCAGCATGAAGTCAATGAAAGATTGTGTAATGATGAAAGATGGCAAAATGATGGTAATGAAAGGAGGAGAAACCACGGCGATGGATCAGGAAATGACCATGACCAATGGAACTGTTGTGGGTACTGACGGATCTGTTAAAATGAAAGACGGAACGAGCAGACAATTGAAGGACGGGGATTGTGTTTACATGGATGGTAAAGTGAAAAGCGGTATGAAGAAAGACCCGATGACCAAAAAGCCCATGTAACGAAATCATTTTTTTAGATGCTGAGACCTCTGACTGTTAATCAGAGCCTGGTATTATATTCTCATTTAAAGAAAACTAAGGGCTGCCTTTTAAGGGCAGCCCATTATAATTGACCACCGCTTGTAATCAAATTGCTGTTGCGCCTGCTGTAGCTACCAGGTGATCATTTTCTACAGAGCTGCCACTTACGCCGATAGCCCCAATAATTTCTCCCGAAACATTGATCACCGGAACTCCTCCCGGAAAAGTAATCAGGCCGCCATTGGAATGCTCGATATTATACAAAGAACCACCGGGTTGTGATAAGCTTCCAATAATACCGGTATTCATATCAAAGAAGCGGGCAGTCTTTGCTTTTTTCAATGAAATGTCGGCAGAACCTAACCAGGCACCGTCCATCCTCGCAAATGCCAGTATATTGGCACCGCCATCCACCACGCTTATATTCATCTTAGCTCCCAGTTCAGTAGCTTTTGTCTTTGCAGCGGCAATCATTTTCTCTGCCTGTTCTAACGTAATGTTCATCAATTATTTTTTTTGAGTTGATTTTTAAACACAGCAAATATAGAATAAGCAGACAGCGGCCGGTTACTTATAAAGCTCAAAAACTTATGAAAAAAGTTCAATTATAAACCCGTGGCAGACGGATCGGGCATGGCCAATAACGCGGAAAAGATTATGTTGAAGGTACTTCCCTCGGACTAATGCCAAACTCGTTTTTAAAGGCGGTGCTAAAGTTGGAAAGGTTTTTATATCCAAAATCCCGAAAGATTTCTGAAGGCTTTAGGTTGTTGTCTTTTAATAATTCAAGCGCTTTTTGAAGCCGTTTTTTCTGTAACCATTTACCGGGATTTTCATTGTACTCCTTTGTAAAAGCCCTTTTGAATGTGGAAAGACTCATGTTGCACAAGAAAGCGATTTCCCCGATTTTCAATGCTGTGACCACATTATTTTCCACTGTCTTTTTCAGCAACGACCGCTGATCGGATTTAGCCAATGCATTCAGGTACCGGATGAACGGTTGCCCATATTTGCATACCAGGTAAAGCATAATCTCTTCAAACTTTACTGCCAGCAAATGCTGACCGGTAGTGGATATCAGCTGGGTAACAGCGGCCAGTGAGCTGATAAAACGGTTGATGTATTCATCGTTGGCAATCACAAAAAAAGGTGCATCTTTTTTATCGGAGCCGTTGGAGCCTACGAAACTGTATTTGTGTTTAGTAAGAAAATCGTCCAGTATTTTTTGAGAGAAGAAAAACAGCTTGCAATAATACACCTGCTCATGGTTCAGCAATTCTGTAAACAGGCAGTTGCCATGTTTTATCAGGATGGATTGCTTTTCATTAACAGCCACAGACACGTTTGCAAAATGAATGTGCTTTTGCCCCGTCTGTAAAAAACTGAACATATTAACGCTCAGGTTCGCCTTGTTTTTTACCACATCTTCCGTCATCCTGTAATCATGCACCAATAGGTCGGGTAAAGATTTTTTCTTCGCAATAAAAATTTCAGGAATATTCTGGACAGGCATTTCAGTTGAATTAATTATTAGTGTCAGTAATAAGCGTTGCAAAGAAAACGGAAAATATCGGAAACTGAGATCGGACTTTCGAATCCTCAAAGAATTTCCTTCCATCGTATGAAAAGCATCCGTGCACAGTTAAAGGGATTAAATATCCCGGCTGCATGTGCCAAAGTATAAAAGATAGCCTCATGTTCCTTGTCAAGATATTCAACTCAATTAATAAAACAAATAAAATTCCGGGACGTAAAATCATGATGCCGCTTAATGAACTTTATTTAATTTTTTTACAGGGAATGGTTGCGCCACCCTGGTGAAGGATAAAGCCGTCTACTTCTTTTTTATCATTTCTTGTAAAGTTGATTTGAATATCGGGCTGGTTTAAAAAGAATGAATCTTCCTTTTCAGCATACATCACATTGTCTGGCTGGCCTGTAGGTGATGCCACCAGTTCCCCGTCTTTCACCGTCATTACAACATGCAGTTCCGGCTTAATTTCATACTCACCTTCATACTGCTTCAGCGTGGCTTCCGGCAATTGCATGTGCGGCTTTTCTTTTGGCAAAACATATTCTTTATTATATAAAATGGCGAACAGGCTTTTTGTAATATCATTCAATGTTCCATCCGATGCATTGCTCAGCAATACAATACAAATATCATCCGCCGGCACCCGGGATACATTGGTAACAAAGCCATGAATACCGCCACCATGCCCAACCCTTCTTTTTCCTTCAGTACTGTCAATAAACCAGCCATAGCCATAATGCTCCTTTAATGGCGTAAAGGCTTTTTCCTGCTGTTGTTTCGTAAGGATGCTATAATTTTCCAACGCCTTGTGCCACAGGTAAAGGTCGCCGGTGGTAGAGTAAATGGCGCCGGCAGAAAAAGCAACGGTTGAATCAACAATAGGCGCTGGGGCACTTTCTTTTGCAGTCAACTTGAAGTAGCCCGTGGTTTTATCATTGCTTTTTAAATGCGTAAAATCAAATCCGCTGTGCGTCATTTTTAAAGGTGTAAAAATATATTTCCGCACCACTGCCTCGTAAGGTTGTTTGGTGACTGCTTCAATTATATACCCCAGCAATGCATAACCACTGTTGGAATAACTCCAGCTGGAACCCGGTGAAAAATCCAGCGGCTTATCTTTAAACATCGCCATTATCTTTTCGCGGTTAGTAGACTTTGTAATTTCATTGGCCATAAACTTTTCATCATTTGTATAATTGTAAATGCCGGAGGTATGTGTCAGCAACTGTTCAATTGTAATACTGTCGCCCCTGGGATAGTCTGGAAAATATTTATTCAGATGATCGGTTACACTCAGCTTTTTTTCTGCCTGCAATTTTAAAATTACTGCTGCTGTAAATTGTTTGGTAACAGACCCCAGCTGGAAAATACTCTGCTCAGTATTTAATATTTTATCTGAAACATTGCGATAGCCGTATCCTTTATTTAACAACACTGTACCATTTTCGGCCACCAACACAGCACCATTAAACTGGTATAACCTGGCGTAAGCACTTACCAACGAATCCGCCTTTGTAGCGGCATCCTGGGCATGACTGTAGTAGTGTATAAATAATATAATGGAGAAAATGAAGCGTGTTTTCATGTGCAATAAATTAGGTTGTTGAAAAATCCCGGAGATGAATATAGATATAAATGTAAGTTGAAATGATTGATGGGAATAAATCCTTCAGATAAAAAGCAAATTTATTTTTCTATTAAATAGCAGTTGCAATATAACCACCAGCAAATACACTACTGCAATAACTACCAGCACCCATTTTATTGCAGAACAAAAAGCAGTTGCAAGAGCAACCGCATCAGAACCATTGCCGGACAATGTAATGAGCATGCCGGCATTTTCCATTATATCTAAAATGCCCGCCCACAAGGTTCCCCGGGCAATACTCATTCCAACTTTGCTATTTGTAATGCGGGCTGCTTTTTCGCTGGTAAAATATAAAAAGAGTGCATAGCAAAAGATAAAAATAAAGTCAAAATACGTATTGATTTTAGCTACCTCAATATTAGCACTTCCCCAATCTTTTAAAATATCATCTGCTTTTTCACTGTTGTAAGCAAGTTCAAGGCATACGATATTTATACTTCGCAGATGTCTTTAGCGGAGCACTGGTTTTGCCCATCACCACAAACATGATGATGGTACCAATAAAAAGTAACGGGATGCGCCAGCTGGTATTCATATTGTAAAATACAAATAAAATTATAACCGCATAATCATATCTAAAAATTCAAGAAGAGTAATCATAAAAAAGGCCGGATGATCATAAATCTTATCCGGCCCCGCCAACAAAATATCCTTCAATTTTAAAGCATTATTTTTTCACTACCTCCTTTGCAAGTCTTTCCTTAATGCCATCAATTTTTTCTTTGTAAAACAGCACCGCCTTGTCTGTTGAAAGCGACAACATATCTGAGACAATTTCAAAATTTTCCAGTTCAGCTTTCTTCTTTCCCAAAGAACCCGCGCTACGCCAGATGCGGCGAAAGCGATCTTCCACGCTGTCCCATTTTTCCTCATTTTGTGCCTCCGTTTTATCTAAAAATAAGTGGGATAAATCATAAGTAGCTTCGTCAATAATATCCCAGTAATCCATATTTCGGTAAGGCAGTTGCAGCGCTTTTTTCCTGTTGGCAATCGCTTTCAGCACTTGTGCTTTCGTCATATCGCCATACTTCATTTGTTTAGCCACGGTATTTTCTATCATGTATAAAGCACTCGCAAAAATCAGCATGTGGTTAAACGCATACGACGCATTTTTATTAATAGCAACGGCCTGCGAATAGTATTCTATAGCATCTTTGTAGGCCTGTAATTTTGCAGCAGGGTCTTTTGTAATCAGCCCTTTTCTTTTACTGGCACTCGCCTGCAAAACCTTTCTCTCTGCCGTGGCATTTATTTTCAGCAATTCATCCAGTTCACCGATTATGTTATTCAGCTTCGTGATCAGCTCGGCCGGTTTTGCACCTGCTTTAAAATCCTCCACATATTTTTTGCAACGGGCGTTACAGTACTTTTCAAGCGATGACACAGAGAAGGTTGCATCTTCCTGGTTTTTAAGGGCTTCAAATTTTTCAATCGCCAGTTTATATTCCGCCAGTTCAAAGTAAATGGCAGCCTCCGTTTCAGTAATTTCTGAACTCTGAATTTCAGCTTTGTCTTTTGCAGTTGAAATCAATGCAAGCCGGTCGATTGTATCTTTCCAGCTGGTGCTCTTAATATCAAGGCTGTTGCGAAGGTTATGCAAATCAATTTCTACTTCCCGGGCAATTAAATAATTGCGTTTGCTCTCTTTTTTTCCGTCTGTGCGGTTCACCAGCCGGTAAAAAGGATCCCCGTAGCATTGGTAAGCTCCCCAGGTATTGTTATCCTGGTGATATTTTTCATAAATAGCGGAACGTGCATCCCTCACCGCGTCGCCAAAACTATAGCCGCCAAACATACGTGCATAAAATATTTGTGCAAAATCCATCGCTGCATCGTCATTTACTGCCCAGCCTGCTGCCACCACTGCTTTTACGCCAATGCGAATCAACTCTGTACCAACATTAGCGGCAAGCTTATATCGTTGCTCAAAAAACTTTTCATCTACCCCACTCGTTTTACCCAAATGACAGCAGTTAACAAAAACCAGCTCGGGTATGGTACTCATTTGCTCAATATCAAAGGTTGTTAAAAACTCCCCGTTACCAATTACCATTCCTGACTGCCTTGGTGATGCCGGATTGAAAGCGCCATGCCCGGCAAGGTGGATGATTTTATAATCATCACAAAAAAAGCTGGTTATAATTTCTGCCGCGCTGGTGTTGATGAGCGACGTTTTTATATAGCCGTTGTTTGAAAGCACCGTCTCTACAGCTTTAGCTTCCTTCACAGCACCGGGCAACTGGTTAACAAAACCGTTCAATAAAGGATCGCCAATAATCAGCGCTTTTTCGCCCGCTACCCTTTTAATGCTAACGCGGTAGTCAGTTGTTGCCAGTTGCCGTATCATGCCTGCATCCACGCACAAGGGCTTTGCGTTTGCCGTACTGTACTGCAGCAGTTCCCATGGATAAGCCGCCGTGTCGGTATCCAGTATCCAGCTGATATTGCCTTTCTTCTTCAACCGCTCTTTAAATTCGTTCGGTATCATCAGCTCAAAGATTGTTTTGGCAGCACAGGCATTCCAGTTGTTTTGTGTGGATACCTGGTCAATGAATAAATCAATCAGCGGCGTACTGCTGAACAGTTCTCTTTCTTCTTCCCTTGCATCACCCGTACTGGCACTGAACAGTAAACTTTGCACATCGTTGGTACCTTCTTTTACTTTTTTGAGCCTTACCGTAATGCGGTTCCACCATTCGTCTGATGGATCGGTAATCAACCGGGTTTGAGAACCAAACAACGTCTTTATTTTTTTGCTGCCTATGCGTACATTGAAGGCCTTATTATCCTTGCTTTCCAGCTTGCTGATGGCATACATACAACTCAGCGCCCTGTCTTCAAACAATTCTATAAACTCAATGCGCTGGATGGTTTTGACTGTATTTTTAAATACCGCTGTTACTTTACTGTTGGCAATATTTACTCCTTCGATAACCGCTTTAATGGAACTATCTATGGACAGGCCGCCATACCCGCTACCAATAATTAATGCAGAAATACCTATTTCCTGGTTAGTTGCCGCATCACCATTGTTAATATGCAGCAGGTATTTGGCTACCCCCTGCTCAACTGTTTTCGTAAGCAGGTAGGCTGTTAAACTCCCCGGATCGCCGAGGCCGACAATAATGGCACCGGCAAAATCATATGCCCCGCCATTGCTTAATACCAGCGAATTCGTACCAATTTCACCGGGATATAAGCCGAGTTTATGGCGTGCCGAAAGCATCCAGTTTAAATTGCAATCGATGGATTTTTCTGCGTATAAAATACCGTCATTGTTAAAGTGTCCGGCAAGTACGGGGAAAGATGCATATGCCAGGTCGCCGTTGCTGACAGAAACCGCAATGGGCACCTGGCTGGCAATAGGTTCATTGTCTTCACTGTTTCCAAACACAGCCGCTTCCAGCCCGCGCTCTGACACATCAAAGTTGTACACTTCCGGCATACGAAATACCTTTGCATCGCCTCTAACGGATGGCCTTGCCGTGCTCAACAAAGTAGTAGCCCCCGTTTCCAGTATTTCTTCAATACCATCAAAAATGGTAGGTTCATTGGCCAGCGCTCCGTGACTGGCATTAACATAATACACTGCTTTTTTATCTATCAGTTGTTGTGGTATTCCGCTTTCCCATGTTACGCTCTGGTCTCCTTCGCCTGTTACCAAAAACACCAGCTCAGTGCGGGGCGGTATCACATCGTTGTAATACCCGCAAGGCGTGGCCTTATCTTTACCGGCAATATAAACCAGGTTGCTGTAATCAATGCCATCTCTTTTGGCGATGATATTATCGCGGTAGTTTTTAAATGTGTCCAGGTAAGATTTTCCGGGCAGCGGCCATCCACCATCTCCCAATGCATTCCGCATACTTTCCCAGGTGGCAGGGTCTGCAAAGTCATTGTCCTTATCTGTTGAGAGTGGCAGCAGGCTTAGTATACCCGGGAAAGCGCAGAACATTTCGAGCAATTCTTTTTTGGTATGCACGCGGTCTAAAAAGTTGAGTGAATTGATGATGGAATCCATGCCAAACAGTACGGTCAATATTCTGTGGGAGCCACCCAGCGGAGACCCCAGGAACAAAATTTTAAAGCCTTTGGAGGCATTGAGTTGCTTCCAGGTATCATCGTGGTTGATAATGAAATCCCTTATCAGCAAACCGCCCATGGAGTGACCGATCATTTTGATAGGCTGATTGAATTTAAGCAATCCTGTGATCGTATCATTCAGGTCTTTGGCACAATCATTCAATTGCCGTCGCCAGTCGAACGGATAAACTACTACATCATACTTATACGATAACCGATCGGCCAGTCTTTTGTAAGATGTTTTGATCAGCGAAGTAGCAGTAATTGTTTTATCATCTACCTGTAACATATCCGTAAGGCCCCCGAATACCGACTTGATATACGCAAGCCATATTTTATCCCCATTGCGGGAAAGGTTAGAGCCCATGATACCCGGCAACAAAATAACAATGGGCTTTTTGCCGGAAGGCACATTGGGGTAAGGCATTAACTCTCCATGTTCAAATCCTCTTACCTCACCGCGGTCACTTGCAGGTATTTCGTGCTGTGGCACTGCGTTGTAGCCGGGTATGGGTTGTCCATCTGCAGTTTTTAACGCCAGAAAAAGCGCCTCCCTTGTTTTATTGTTTAAAAAATATTTGATGTGATCTACATCTCCACCCTGGTCAAAAAAGTACTGGATATTGCCTGTTCTGTTGGCACCGAGGTACATCGAATCGGTGTTCACCACCAGGTCGTTTCTCTGCCAGTAAAATAATTTTCCCAGAATTACGAGCAGGCCTTTAAAGCTGATACTGGTTGTACCGTTGCCAGAAATAACCGCCAGCGAACTGCCATCAATGGCCATGTCATCAGACCGGTCGTTGAGTATTTTAATAAAAGGAGAATCGGGACTTTGCGCCTCAATGCCGGGCAATACACTAACATCATCTTTGGTCCGTATCACTTCTGCAATCAGTTCCTTTAAAATATCGGCAAAAGGATTTGCCGCCCCGCCAAACAAATTGAAAAGCACATTTAAAATATGCTCCAGTTTTTTAGATGCCAGCTTAGTACCCGCTGCAGGGCAACCCACCCTAACGAACTTCTTCACCTTCAGGTTGCGGTTTAAAAAACTGGTGTTCAATTGTTTGATGGTTTCTATGTCATTGTCGCGGCCCTTTTCTTTTTTAAGCAGGTCAATATTGACGGAAGAAAAACCTTCTTTTTTACTGCAGTAACGGCATAGAATGTCACCCACAATTCCACCGCGGGAATGGCTGATGATGTGCAGGTCTTCCGTGTCCGGCAATTGCTTTATTAAATCAAGTACATTTTGCAGGGGGCTTTTTGTAAGCGTACGGTGTTGAAAAGCCAGCACATTATCTCCGTAAGTACTGAAAATAAAATTCCATACATCGGCTTTGGCGAGCTCGCTGAAAGCGCCTGTGGTGCTGCTGTTGGTGCCATGAATAAAAAGCAGTACCGGTTTGTTGGGAACAATTTTTGCAAAGGGAGACAAGTTAAAACCGGCATCTACCTTATACAATCCTTCCGCGCCACCGAGGTGTTTATCTTCCAGTTTGGATGCGATGTTTGCTACGCCGTCATAAATTTTATTTTTTACAAAAACATTTAAAATCTTTAACGCGATGTCACCAAATATGCCGCGGTCGCTTTCAGCAGTTTTGATAGTGGCGGGTATTATAAATGCATCCCCAACAGACCTGGAAGGGTCTTCTGCTTCCGGGAACAATTCATGCAATGTGGCGCCATCGCACAGCCAGGTGGTCTCATCCTCAAAAATAAATTCAAGCAGTTTATCATTATCGTTCAGGTCAATGGTGTGGGTCTCTGCAAGGTCCCTGTTGCTGCCGCTGATTTTATAAGATGCAAGTGGGGTCAGGTTAGCCGGCGCTTCAGGAACGGCCGCCTGCTTTTCGCCTTGAATGGCCAAATTTTTTATTTTCATCTGAGGAGTTTTTTATTGTATTGATTGTTGTACCAGGGAAGCATAAAAAGGAAACGGGAGTGTTACACATATGCTGTCCCATTCTCAAAGAGGTTCCTTATATCCGCCACACTATCAGAAACAGACTTCAGCTGGTAATGCGGAAAGTCTTTAAAACTAATCCAGTTACCGCCCCATTCCAACTGGGGCAATTGTGGTAGAACCATTGCCGGTATTGCTTTGTATTTACTGTCAGTACCAACATAATTACCATTTTCAAATACTCCGATATCCCAGGCTAAACCAAAATTATGATTGCTTTGGCCGCCTTTGGCATTGGTTACTTTTGGGAGTGTGTTGCCGTTTCTTCCCTGTTTGTACAATGCATCCTGCTCCGCATAAGTACGGGTACCAGAAAGTATGCGAATGTCTTTCCCTGCAGCGGTGAGAATTGCCAGGAACTTTCTGGCTGCAATCTGTGCATCCGGTATCAGGGTAACAATGTTGCTCTCGCTCTTGGCATCCACTGCGCCAAAATCAGCTTTAACCGACTGGCTTTTTGCAACAAAAGCCGCATCTGCTGCATCCGTTTTTGGTCCCCATCGTCCATCCAGTTTACCATCGTAAAAACCATTGGCTTTTAAAAAGCGCTGGTAAAAAAGTACGTCTTGTTTTAATAATTGGTAGCTCATATTGCCGAGGTTTTAAACTTAAAAGAAACTGTATCTCTTTAATAATTAAACTAAAACTTTTGCCGGTAATCAGGGTGCCTGATCTTTTGCTCCTTTTATTTTGTTTCTCACCAGCAGGCCAGCAAAAAATGTAATAATGGCGGTAATGATGGCCCAATTGGATTTAATAAAATTCCATACCGTTGATGCCACGTAAGCAGCCGTTACTTTTACGGTAAATTCTTTTGACAACACAGAATTTTCTTCAGCCGGTATCTCTTTTCCGTTCACCACTGTGACCTGCGATACTTTTAAAATAAGGTAGCGGGTACCGGGTTTCAGCGGGGTAACGGTCCAAAACCATTCTGCATATTTCTTACCGGGTATCGTGTGAATGATGTCTTTCGCTACAATAATAAAATCCGAATCTTTACCGGCCTCCAGTGTCACCTTCATCTTTTCGCTGATATCTATTTTTTCTGATCCGGAATTTTTCCTGGTAGTATCTATTCCTGCCTTTGCAACCATTTCATTGGCGATGGTGGCGATCCTTACTTTTACAGATGATTCAATAAATGTGCGCATCTTTTCCGGCAATTCCCAAACTACCACACCTTCATTGTTAAGTTTGCTGATGTCAATAACTGGAACATTATTTTTTACACTATCCCTATTTTTTGTAGCCGTATCGGTACCGGGAACGTTCTTAATTACAGCTGTATCAATTCTATGAATAACGACATCGTGTCGGGTAACAGGATTTGTCTTTATCTCATCCATATCGTGCTGCTTCGTTTGTGCATTGTCCGGCGGAGGTGGTGGTGCTGGCTTTTTAACATCGCTTATTTTCGCTGTATCATTTGCCTGACCGCCTGTAACAGCCGGAGCCGCTGAATCTGTTTGCACTTTGTCTGCAGGTTCATAAGAAGCATTATTGCAACCGGATGCAATAGCCATCATTAATGCAGTCAAAATAAGGCTGTAAACCGTTAGTATTTTTTTCATCTCATATTGCAGTTGGGCCAATTAATAATTGTCCATAGGCGCCGGGAAGTTCACTGGCAATAGGCTTCATGCGGCAAAAAAATATCTTATTCCTATACTTTTACCAACTTAAAAACCGTATCCACAATCATGTTCAACACGCTGTTCCTGAACTGATCAATCCTTATTAAAGCAAGTCCTGCATTTTCCAGTGCCGCCATTTTGAACGAATCTTTTTCACTGTTTACCAGCCATTCAAAATCTTTTGTTGTAAGGTCACCGCTGATGAGGAGTTTGGTCCAGCGTTCCAGGTCATCTTTCATCCCGGCCAGTAAATTCTGACCATCTGTTTTTGCATCATTCAAATAGGTTGACACGGTACTTTTAGCCAGTGACACAACGCCTGTTTTCAGTTGTTTAAAAATGTCTGCGAAATCAACTTGACTTGCCATAAGAAATAATTTATTGATGAATGTTTTTGGTTACCTCGTATTGCTGTGAGTTTTGTATCGGGTGAGTGGTGAGCTGTCAGCAATGAGTGCACTAACGAATCGTTATTCACCATTCCCCACTCACCACACCGCTCACGATTTTATCTTCTTACTTTCCAGCTGTGCAATGCGGTCAAAATTTTCCTGTACTTTTTTCTTTGCTTCTGCGATAAATACAGGGTTTAACTTTCCTTCTGATTTCCACCGGGCTATAAAGCCACCATACAAATGGCCATCGGGGTCCATAATCAGCTTCCACATTTCTTCCGTTATTCTATTTTTCGGGCGGTTTTTATCATACAGGTAAGCCTGCTGAATTCTGTTGGAGATAACATCCACTTCCTGTTTGTGAATGGCATAATCTTCTGTTGCTTTGTCCATCATCGAAAGCGCATCCGATTCAACAGCCGTCATTTGTGAGTAGGCTACCTGGTCGAAGTGAGCGATGGAGCTGCAACTGCTGATGGTAACTGCAGAAAAAAAAGTCAGTAAAAAAATACCGCTAAAAATGATTCTTTTCATATTGTGTTGGTTTAAAATGCTTTTTTAAGTACTGCCTTGCGGCAACAGGATGTATAAAATTGGTTGACGGATATCAGTATAGCATTGGCCGGTGTTTGTAATGATTGAAATGGAACAGAAAACAGAGTTCAATCAAACGCACTGTTTTGCCTTATTGCTCCATTCCAGTTGTACGTTGTATCCGGCTACGCTCTTAAATTTCCAGGCGCAGATATCCCCTATTTCTCCATGTGCATTGTCATACCAGCCGGTTGGTGGCACTGGGTCTGTGATAGCTTCACACAATTCGTGCGAACTGGTACCGGTGATGGCGTCCATTACATTCATTCCACCCAGGCATCCGGAGCAGGAAGGAAATGGCATCACCGCGTAATATTTTTTGCCGCTGATAGCATCGTGATATCCGCAAAAAGAAGTGCAGGAACTGCTGCCGCCCATCGTAACTTTTACACCTTTATCCATGTAAATAAAATAGAGCGTATTGGCATCCCACGGGGGAACTATACCAGCTGTAATCCAGCCTGACAAAGTGGTACGGATCAATGAATCATTGATCTGCATTTTAGGCGCTGCTTTGGTAATTACTTTGGACCCGGATAAACTACCATGACCAATGGCGGCGCCAGGGACACTGTACTCGGCCAACTGGTCTATTAAGGAGCTGGTAAGGATGGCGGTAAAAAACTGATTGATGTTATTTCTAAGAGTAATAAATGCCGCGGTGGAAGCCCAGTTTTTCCCCCAGAAAATGGTATATACTTTGGTGTTTTTAATCAGCGGACCGCGGTTGTAAACCAGTTTTGGTGTGGCCGTTGGTGGCGCCATGGTTAACAATTCACTGTCTTCTTTTTTAGCACTGAGGTCTTCCAGTTTAATATCCATTTTTGGGTTGAACAAGGGAACTACCCTGATGGATTCTGCAGATGCTTTTACTTTAGGTGCCGCTTTAGGAGCTGCTTTTTTTTGTGTTGCCATAACATATTTTTTACCGCCTACTCTGTCATCCCGTTTTCGGCTTACCGGGTTGTCGCCAGTTTAGATAATAAATAATAAAAGTTGCGGTGGGTTCAGTGGGGGCTTTTGGAAGGAATTGGGGGTATTAAACTGGAAAAACACGATCATCAAAACCGCGTTTTATAAAGTCACCAGAAAGAATACCGCCGGACGTCAAGCGATATATCTATCCTGAAACAATTAAATTCAAGTATGAATTGTGGTGTAGAGTAAACAGCAGCGTTGGTAATTAACAGGTTTGGAGGTCAGGGGTTAAATATAGAAACTAATTTTTGTAAAAGCAAGTGCTTTACCATTTTAGTCCATTGATTGTCTGCAAAGTATGTACTCTGTTAATTGTATGGTACGCAAGCCAAATAATAGCGCTTGCTTGCTAAATTGAAAGATTTCAAACTCGTTATAATGGCATCATTATACAGCGATGGATGGTACTCTCAGCAAACCTGCACCACATCCAACTCCAGCAAAGCCCCCAACTTTTTAATCTTCGCTGCAATATGTCCAAGCCCGATAGCGCAGTGATGCGCAGGGCCATGACTGTTCCAGTCGTTTACAAAACGGCGGGCGCCAATAGGAAATTTATAACGGCTGTTGGTATTGCCTATCTCTAAAATGGCACCGGGTACAGAAGCGCCTTCAGCCACCAGCAATAGCAATCCCCCACCCCTTTTTTCAACTACGGATAATAAAGTAACCGGCCCGTTTTTAACAGACATTTCAACCGATACCCCGCTGCCAACTTTACCATGAAATACCTTCAGCGGCCGCACTTTTGTTTTGCCTTCCGCAATCGCAATATGGCCCGGACCATCATGCCCCATCAGCACCACATCATCGGTAAAATCCATCGCATAATATTCGGTGAACGAACCACCTGCTCCAAAGCTATCCATGATCTTCATGGCCTGGGCATTTTTAATTTCATATTCGCCCGCCACCGGGATACCCCTTGCAGTTAATAAGGAATTACCTAAAATAATAGAGCTGATCGCTTCTTCATTTTCGGGATTGCCGGTGCCACGGTAATAATAAGCCATCGAACCCAGCTGGTGTTGCTCCACCAGCTTGTCAAGCGCCACCGAAGTAATGGCCGCTTTCTCCAGGTCAGCCGCAGCACAATCGGGTTGCACATCAAAGTTGTCATTAAACACAGCCAGACGTTCTTGCATTTCGGTTGCCGTCACTTGCTTTCGCAGGGTCGCCAGTTGCTCTACTTCAAGTAATTCTATATGACCGCCAAAGCTGGCGTATTGTTGTGTGAGGTCGGTATAAATATCCAGCATGCCACTGTAATAATGACCCATGCAACCCATTCGGTTAAAGCGCATGATATTGGCCACCCTTGCTGCTGCAACCCATTCACTCACCTCTTTCCAGCAATGCGGATCGTTGTGCAGCATACCGGTAACCTGGTGAAAAGATGTGCCGACGCGGTTAAACACATTGGCAATCTCCGGCACAGGGCAGGCAGAACAAAAAGCAAGCCACTCCCCCGTCATCTTTGTACGGTCGGTGCTGGCATTAAAACTGGTATAATCAATTGCCGCTTCCGGGGCCAGGTTTAAGATAATTACCGGCACTTTTGCATGCTGCACCACCGGCAACACCATCGACGACAATGCATAGGTAGATACATACAAAAAGATAATGTCCACATCCTGCCGGCGGAAAGTTTTGCCCGCGTCAAAAGCCTTGTCAATGGTATCTACCAAGCCGGTATTCACCACACCGGGATGCAGGTCCGCAATCTTTTGATGCACCTCCCCAAGGTAGCCTTCCAACCGGTCTTTTAAACCATCAAACTGCGCCCAGTAAGCCTCCAGGCCTATGGCAAATAAACCAATTTTTAAAGAAGATGTTTGCATGTAATCTCTTGTGTAAATATGTTAGGTTACTTTTTATATGGCAATTTAGCTAAAAATCGGGCGATACATTTGATAGTTACTTTGAGACTTGACCAGCATCGTCAACTTCGCTTTAAAAATTAAGAATTGGTCCAGTCTATGAAGCCATGTGGGTCATCCTTGCATCGCCCTGTTTTACATTTACAGCTTTTGGCAACACTAATGCTAACTGGGCAGCCTTCACCGGTGCCAGGTAACAGATAACTATTTTCTTAAGATTGCTTAATTAACACCAGCTTCGTCTACTTGGATAGTTATTAAAATAACCTCGCTTTATTACCACGGTTTTTGTGTTCCATGCAAACATGATATTAGTAGAAATGAAACAATCGCGGCGGCGTGCCGAAGGTACACCATATGCAGCCCCCGCTTAACAAAATACCTTCCTATAATGAAACATTATATTGGCAAATTATCACTGTTGTGAATAACTCTTAGGGAGCACATAATATGATCGCTCAGGTAAAAGTTCCACACAGTTATGCAGTACAAGGGAGTGACACAACAATGATCACCAGGGTTACTTACGCCCGTTACAAAATAAACCCTCCAACGGGTTGGACCTTTCCATAAAATCAAATCAGAAAATAATTTTAAGAAATATATTTTATCTTTAAATTATGAATCCAATTACCAAATTTATTATCCTATTACTAACTCTGTGTTTCCAGCAATCTGTAGGTTACTCCCAACAAGACAGCACAACAATTTGGGCAAACGAATTAATGAACAGCAAGTCGCAGGAAGAAGGACTTGCAGTTGATTTGCGCATTAAAAACCACCTGCAACAAAACAGCGACAAGGAATTAATTTTCAACACCACTTATTTTTTACAAGAGGGGGCAAAAGCAGCAGCGGCAAAATATATTTTTTACGACCTGTTTTATATTTTTCAAAATGAATCGCAAAAAAGAAAATTAGATAAGGAGTTTAACCTGGCTGTTTTAAAAATGGAAGAAAATCCCACTTTCGCCAGCCATGATGTAAAATACCAGCTGTATTATTTTTATTCGCAGTTTTATTATCACTTAAAAGAATATTACTACGCCACCAAATATATCAACCTTTTTTTAGCAGGTGGCAAAAACGCTTTTCCGGAAAATATACAAAGCAACATCGACCTCAACTCCTTAACTACGCTGGCATTAATCAACAGGAATAAAAACAATACAGCTGTTTCTATTGAACAGTTTAAAGAAATACTGGAGCTTAGCAAGGCAAAGAAAAATTCTGCATGGGAAGGCATTACTTCAGGAAACCTGGCTTATGCCCTGACACTGGCCAACCGTCTTTCAGAAGCGATTCCATATTACAAAAGGGATGAACAACTCAGCCTGCAAAACAATGAACCAGGCAGCGCCCTGAATACCAGGATCTCGCTCAGTGAATTATACCTGAAACTGAATAAGCTCGATAGTGCTTTTAAATATAGTGAAAGTGCCAACCAACTTTTAGCCAGCATTATTGCTTCAGGTAAACGTGATAATAATTTTTACCTGGATGAGCAACAACAGATATTTTCGTTCTTTGGCAATTACTATAACCAAACCGGCGATTTTAAAAAATCCAGCAACTATTTTACCAGGGCTTTCCTGTTAAGAGATTCCATTCAGCAGGAACAAAAAACCAATCATTTACAACAAATTGTTCAGAATATAGAGGTTGATAAAAACATCAACGCGATCAACGAACTGCACAACGAGATCAAAGACAAAAAGCAATACCTGAACTTTATTATTACTGTTGCGGTTGCTGTTACCAGCATTTTATTATTACTGGCTTATTTCCTCGTAAGGTTGTTATCAAAGAATAAAACATTAAAGGCGCAAAACGAAATCATCAACCAGCAAAGAGCAGCACTGGAAAAAATCAACAGCGATAATTATAAACTCTTTTCCATTATCAGTCACGACGTAAGAGGACCTGCCGCTACCCTGCATAAGCTGCTGCAATTAATGGCCAGCAAAAAAATGGGCTCGGATGACTTTGAAAGACTCTTGCCCAGTGTGCTGGCAAACAGTACCAATCTAAATGCAACGATCGGGAGTTTACTAACGTGGTCAACATCGCAGTTAAATGGCATGCAAACAAAACCTGAAACAGTAGAAATAAAATCTTTTATCGACAGTATAATTTTACTGTTCCAGGAACAGGCCAAGACTAAATCGATTACGATTGAAAATAATTGCTATCCTCACCCTATATTCATCGACAAAAATCAATTTGAAATTATTGTGCGCAATACAATCAGCAATGCCCTTAAATTTTCACACCCGGGTGCTGTAATCAGTTTTAATTTAAAAGATAGCGGAAACAATATAACGTTAACCTTGTCGGATACCGGCGTTGGTATGACGGCAACACAAATTGATAATATCATACATCAGCAAGACTTAAAAACTACCACCGGTACAACGGGAGAAAAAGGCGTGGGTTTAGGTTTAAAACTGGTAAATGAATTTATGGAAAAAAACGCCGGAACTTTTAAAATTGAAAGTACAGTTGGTGTTGGCACCACCCTTATTTTTACCATACCAAAGGCCAGTGAATAAGATAGAGCTGTTATTTCACCACCCTTTATCCTATGCTCTAATTACCTTACCGGCTGCACAGTACAATTATACCGACGCTTCTTTATTATACCTGCTTCTGTATTCCGCCGGCGACATCCCCGTAATTTTTCTGAATACTTCCCGGAATGCCTTTACATCCGAATAACCTACATCATACATCACCTCATTGATTGTTTTCCGGCTGTTTTCAAATGCCTTTTTAGCGGATTCGATTTTTACCCGTTGCGAATATTCACCCGGTGTATTGCCTGTAGCTTTTACAAATCTTCTGTCGAAGTTGCGCCTGCCTACAGCAAACCTGGCTGACAAATATTCAACGGATATTTTTTCGTGCAGGTTGGTTTCCATGTATTCCTGCGCCTTATTTACTACTTCATCCCCATGTAACTTTTGCCCGGTAAAAATGGTGAAAGCCGACTGGCTTTTTCTATCCATGTCTATCTGGAAAACCTTGGAACAAAAGATGGCCGTTGGCCGGTCGTAATACTTTTCTACCAGGTAAATTAGCAGGTTTAAAAAAGAATAAGCACCTCCATTTGTATAGATGCCATTTTCATCTGTGATCAGTTTATCTGCCTGCAGTTGCACGTTGGGAAACATCCTGCTGAAATTTTCCGAGGCTGCCCAATGGGTTGAACAACTTCTTCCATCCAGCAAACCTGTAGCTGCCAGCATAAATGCGCCGGTGCAAATCGTTGCTATTTCCGCACCTTCTTTATATTGTTTCGCAATCCAGTCAATCAGTGTTTTGTTTCCTTTTACTGCTTTTTCGTAGTTGTGGTTCAATGAGGGAATAATGATGAGATTGGCTTTTGTGATGGCAGCAATATTTGTGTGCGGCTTCACGCTAAACAGACCTTCATAAAATTCCACCTCATCCGAGACGCCTGCCAGCTGGATAGAAAATACCGCCTTGTGCCCGGCTTTTGTACGGTACTCATTTGCTCTTGTAAATATCTTGTATGTTCCTACTATGCTGCTTAAATTATTCTCACCTTCAGGTACAATAATTGTCAGATGTTTCATCGTGTTGCTTTTGACAAAGCTACTATTTTGCTATGTCCAAATCAACCCACTACAAAGTCCATTTTACACCCTTTAAAAGTAATATTGAGACAATACTTTTGCAGTACCACATTTGTAAAATTTAAACACGCACACTTAAAAAGTAATGCTATGGCAAACCATGATTACACAACCAATTTTTTGGTTAATCAAACGCCGGGTGAAGTATTCAATGCCATCAACAATGTCCGCGGATGGTGGTCGGAAGACTTTACAGGTAATTCAACAGAACAGGAGGATGAGTTTGAAGTTCGTTTCGGAGATGTACATTACTCCAGGCAAAAATTAGTTGGAGTGGTGCCGGGTAAAAAAATTGTCTGGCTGGTTACTGATAGTCACCTGAGTTTTCTTACCAACACGAGTGAATGGACCGGTACAACGATTGTATTTGAAATTACTGCACGGGATGGCCAAACACAATTACAGTTTACACACCTGGGACTGGTGCCGAAAATTCAATGCTTCCGCGACTGCTCAAACGGATGGAATCAGTACCTGCACCAAAGCCTGTCGCCTTTTATAACCACGGGCAAGGGAAATCCCAATGTGCTGAATAAAGAAATTAAAGCAAAATCAATTCAAAAATAGCAGCATGAACGATCAACATTTTACCACTTCTTTTTTGGTTGACCAATCGCCAAAAGAAGTGTTTGCCGCCATCAACAATGTAAGGGGCTGGTGGTCGGAAGCAATAGAAGGCGGCACCAGCGAACTGAATGATGTGTTCGACTACCAGTACAAAGACGTGCACATTTGCAAAATGAAACTGGCAGAAGTTGCTCCTGGCAAGAAAGTGGTATGGCTGGTACTTGACAACTACTTTAATTTTATAAAAGATAAAAGCGAATGGAAAAACACAAAAGTTAGTTTTGAAATTGAGCAGGATGGCGATAAAACAAAACTCATTTTTGCTCACTTTGGCTTAACGCCGGCGTATGAATGTTTTGATATTTGCGCCACCGCATGGACACAGTATATTCAGCAAAGTCTATTTAAGCTCATCACTACCGGTAAGGGCCAGCCTAATTTGAAGGAAGGTGTGATACAGGTTGTATAATAATAAACAGGGGTGATTTTTTATTGGATTACTGTATGTGGCGGCAATGCATTGGAAAAAGCAGGCAATTAAAAAAACTCCGTAGTCACCAGGGCATTTGCACAATGCAAAATAGCAATTGAATATCTTACAATTAATGTAGTTACCTGGTAAAACCACTGACGGAGTTGCTCTACCCGGCGGCGGTTAATCCGACACCAGGCCAGGCTTAGTAAACAACATTGATTTGACAATGGATTGCTCGAATACATTTTTTGCAGCATGGCCTCAACCATGTATCAATAATTAAAATCCCTCGGCCCACCATTTTTTTTCCGGCCTATTAATATTCTTTCCCTTACAGTATACAGCTATCCCATTCCCGTTGCCAGTTAAAGCCCAGCCCGCTGCTTATGCGCATGCAGTTGTCAAATAGCAATTCAGTCACTGTTTAAAATTTAAGCCTGTTCCTTTTCCATTTTCATTTTTTATTTTCTGTCTGACAAAAAACAATAAAAGTAAAATATTGAAAAGTTCAAAAAGTCCTAAATATAAAAGACCTTCTTTGATACTGTCCTCCAAAAAAAGTTAATAGCCAATAAGTCCAAATAAGCAAAGAAATAATTGTAAAAGTAATAGGCTTGGTAAAACTTGTCTTGTTGTAATAGGTCAGCCATAAAAATGTACCAATTAATAAGCCAATATGAAGGCTTCCCATTTTTTGATCAAGGTGGCTTTTACCCCTATTTTGTTTATGGCATGTTAACCAGTTTTCAAAAAACTTACCTTTGAAATAAACACCATAGCAATGCATTTCTCCCTATCAAAATCGATCGAAATTCTTGGGCGTACACCTGACGTGCTTATAACAATGTTGTACAACTTATCAAACGAGTGGACATGCAATAATGAAGGCGGAGAAAGCTGGAACGTGTATGAAATTATAGGGCATCTTATCCATGGCGAAAAAACAGACTGGATTCCGAGAATGGAAGTTATTCTCTCCAATACAACAGACAAGTCCTTTGTACCATTTGACCGGTTCGCCCAATTAAAAAAAAGCGAAGCGCCAACATTACACGAACTGCTGGATGAATTCAAAAGCATCCGTCAGCACAACACCGGTCTTTTAAAATCAAAGCAACTTGTTGAAGCAGACTTAGAAAAAACAGGAATACACCCGGAGTTTGGAGCAGTTACTTTATCGCAACTTGTTTCAACATGGGTCGTTCACGATCTGAATCACATTGCCCAGATTGCCCGCGTGATGGCCAAGCAATATGAAGAAGCAGTTGGCCCCTGGAAAGCTTATTTGCGCATCCTGCAATCGTAAAAGGTTACAACTTCTAAGCCGCAAGCACTTTGACGTAAACCGTAAGACATGACTTCATTGTTTCGCACCGGGCACAATGCAATCGCCTCCCCGTCTGCGTTCTAACCGCCACTATGTAAGCATCGGGTTGGCAAATATCTATCGGTTTATACACTGCACAAGTGTTTTTGTATTAAGTATTAACCCGCCGGGTTTATTTTCGGTAACCATACGCCGATGGTAGTACCAATGGCACTGATGAAATCGTTTACATTGGAAGGCTTTGTTATAAAGCCACTGGCATGGTGATCATAAGCCAGATCGATGTCTTTTTTGGATGATGAAGTGGTAAGCATTATTACGGGAATGTGGCAAAGAGACTGGTTCGCTTCGATGTATTTCAATACCTCGTGCCCATTTTTTTTGGGCAGGTTAATATCCAGCAACAACAGGTGTGGCAATTCAACTTGCCGGTAATCGCCTTCCCTGCTCAAAAAATCCACGGCTTCATCTCCGTCGTTTACAACGCTCATTTTAAAATGTATACCCAACTCTTCAAAAGCAACCTGCGTTAACAGAATATCACCTGCATTATCTTCAACCAGTAAAATGTGTAGCGGTGTAGTCATTTTGCAAATGCGTTTTATACTTTTGTTACGGCCTGTTATCCGTTTTTTGTAACCCAAGTTGCTGAAGCAGCGTTGTTCTATCTACTTTTTATTGTGAAAAAGAATGTACTTCCCTTGCCAGGTTCCGATTCGAGCCAGATTTTACCTCCAAAGTTTTCAATTATTTTTTTTGTAATCCCCAGCCCGATACCGGTGCCGGAAAATTTACTTTGGTTATGCAGGCGCTGAAAGATGACAAATATTTTATCGAAATATTCTTCGCTGATACCTATGCCATTATCGGCCACCGCGAATTGCCAGTAATCCGGCCCAGCCGTTGCTGTGATAGCAATTACCGGTGGCCTGTTATCTGCAGCGTATTTTAAGGCATTGCCGATCAGGTTGTGAAATACTTGTCTTAATGGAGCTTCCTGCGCCATCAACACCGGAAGCTCCCCTGTTTTGATAACCGCTTTTTTTGCTTCTATCTCCGTTTGAAAAAGTTGCATAGTTTCACTGATCAGCTTATTCAGGTCCACTGCTTCTGTATCGCCTTTTACCCTCCCTATTGTTGAAAACTCCAATATATCCACTATAATGTGCCGCATACGCATGGCACCGTCTACAGCGAAATTGATATACCTTCTTCCATTTTCATCCACCGAGCTACTGTATTTTTTTTCGAATAAAGTAAGAAAACTGGTCACCATCCTTAAGGGCTCCTGTAAATCGTGCGACGCTACATAAGCAAACTGCTCCAGTTCGGCATTGGAGTCTGCCAGTTCTTTGGCCTGTGACTGCAGGTGCTGGTTAAGCAGTAACAGGTTCAACTCGTTTTCCTTCAGTTTTGATATATCCTGTGTGGCGCCAATCATTTGTATAGCATTTCCCTCCGCATCGCGGATGATATAACCCCTGTCGTACACGTAGGCATATTCACCATTGGCTTTTAAAAACCGGTACTCGTGCCCCCAATAAACCGTGTCAGGGTTGGCAAAAGCCTCCTCCATAGACGATATAACCATCTTCAGATCATCCCGGTGAACAAGTGACACAAAGCCTGTATCAGCGCTGTTGCCGGTTTGGTTTTCATAGCCAAATAACGTTTTAAAACCATCGCCACTCCGGACTATTTCCTGTGTGGCAATGTTGAGTTCCCAGATAGAATCGTTGGTAGCCCTCGCTACCATGTTGTACCGGTCGTTACTCAGCAGTATGGCCTGCGCAGCTTTTTTTCGTTCGCTGATATCGCGGATGAAAGCACAGAAAAATTCTTCTCCGCCCTGTTTAATTGGCAGTACAGTCAGCTCCACCGGAAAACTAACTTTGTGCCGGTTAACTGCATTCAATTCCAGCAATACATTCAATGCCGGCCCTTGTCCTGTTTTAAGGTAATTTTCCATTCCCGCATCATGCATTTTACGGTAAGGTTCCGGAATAATGATATCAGATAATACTTTACCCATGACCTCCTCCTCCTGCCAGCCAAATATTTTTTCTGCCTGCGGATTCCAAAAAGTAATCACCCCTTTTGTATCAATACAGATAATGGCATCCAGGGCTGCATTCATAATCAGTCTCCTCTTTTCTTCACTTGTCTTTATTTCTTCTTCCTTTTCCTTCCGCTCGGTAACATCCCTGAAATTGTCCACAATACCACCAATATCCGGGTCATCAAGCAGGTTCGTCATTGTATCTTCAAACCAGCGCCAGCTGCCATTTTTATGCAGTAACCGGGATGTATGGCCGGCAATTGGTATGCCCGGATTTTGCAATGCTTTTTTAAATTCCCTTGCTACTTCCGGCAAATCATCCGGGTGAGTTAAAGAAAAAAGATCCAGTTCGTACGCTTCCGCTTCAGAATACCCGAGTAATCTTTCAACAGAAGATGAAATGTATTTCCCCTTTCCTTCCGGGCTTAAAATAACAAAGGCATCGTTGCCATTCTCAACCAGCTTTCTGAATTTTTTTTCGTTGGCAACGATCATTTCAGCGGCTTTCTTCCTTTCGGTAATATCTGTAATACTGCCCCTCACTAACATATTTTTATCAGATGGCAACTTCACAAGTCTTACCTCACTTAAAATCAGTTCGCCCAGGCTGTTTAAATGGGTCCATTCAAAAGTCTGCTTCATTCCCCTGAGCGCTGTAATCATTTTTTCCATGGCCATTTCCGACGACAAGCGTCCACCCGGCTGGTATTCAGGACTTACATCTTTGGGGCCTTTTGACAGTAATTGCTCCCGGTCCATCTTGAAAAAAGCCAGGGCGCTTTCGCTCACCTGCACAAATTTCTGCTGCGCTACATCCACTACCACCAACGCTTCAGGTGCATTTTCAACTAAAATCCGGTAGCTCTCTTCACTTTCCTGCAAAGCTTTTTCTGATAGCTTTTTCCTGGTAATATTACGTGACAAACAAATAAAATGCCCTGCCTGTTCATCCGTTTTTTCCATCGGTGCAATCGACAATTCAAACCAGTATTCGCCACCGGGTAGCTGTAATGCATACTGGCGGCCAATTGAAAACCCTTTTACTGCGGCCTCTTCAATACCTTCCATGCAGGTTGCTGCAACGTCTGGCGGCAGTACTTCTGTAAATGTTTTGCCTAAAAATGCCTCTGGCGGCATTGCCAGTAAATCATTGCTATGAGAATGATAATTGTAGATACGTCCGTCGGCGCCTACTTCAAACATCAGATCGGGAATGGCATGAAGAATGGCCTCCAAACGCCCGTTTAACCGGGTTAGTTCCGATTCCGCTTTTTTGATTTCTGTTATATCGGTAAGCGTTCCTACATACCCAATAAAGGACCCTTGCGAATCTTTTTCGGAAACTGCTTGTCCCATTACCCAGGCAATGCTGCCATCAGCACGAACAAAACGAAACTCGGGCAAGGTGACTGCTTCTCCTGGCGCTAAACTTCTTAATTTACTTATCAGTTTGTTACGGTCATCCTGGTGCACAGCACTTAACCATTTCCCATCCAGGGCTTCACTTAATGTCAATCCCGAAATATTGCAACAGTTGGGATTGACATAGGTTGTATTGCCAGCTGAATCTGTATGAAAGATCCCTACAGGCGCCACTTCGGCAAGGGTTTGATAGCGCCGCCTGGTTTCCAGCTCTGCTGCTTCGGAAGTTTGCCGCATTTTTTCTTTATCAAAAACCTCCAGAGCAAAAGAAATATCACGTGTTGCCTCTTCCAGCAACAACGTTTCTTCATCATCGAAAAAGTTGGGTTCGGCGGATAAAAAAGAAAAAGCACCTAACACTTTTCCATATTTTTTGATGGGCAATGACAACAAGGATTTGAATCCCCGTGTAACAGCTTCCTCTTTCCAGGGAGCCATCAAAAGATCGGTTTCAATATCATTGCAAACAATGCGTTTTCCATCTTTTATGGCAGCGTACATCGTCCTACTGGCTTCCGGCCATTTTTGTTCTTTGTCTTTTTTTATTGCTGCCAGGTATCCCTGTTCATCACCTGCATATCTAACGGGAATTAACTGCTGCCGGGCTCCCTCCAGCATCCCAATCCAAACCATTTTAAATTTACCAAATTCCACCGCGATATTACAGGCTTCTTTAAAAAGCATTTGTTCATCTGTTGCCCGCAATATCATTTGGTTTACCTGGCTGATAAATGCATACAAACGGTTGGCCTTAATAATTTTCTGTTCGCCTATTTTTCTTTCGGTGATATCATTTGTAATGCCGTGCCAATACATACCACCATCCTTTCCCTTCAATGCCTTCGATTTTCCTTCCAGCCATAAAATGCCTTTGGCCGGATGCAGGTAACGAAACTCAGCATTCCAGTCGTTGTTGCATTTGATTGCATGGACAATACTATCGGCCGCCTGTTGCTGGTCATCCGGATGAATGCCTTTGAAAAAGGCATTCGCATCTGCCAGCAGTTGCTGTTTTTGCAGCCCGAATACTTCTGTCACGCTGTTGCTGACATAACTAAACTGGAAGTTACCATCTGACTTCTGCGAAAAAGTATACATTACGCCTGGCACAGTGTCGGAAAGAATCACGAGTTTATCTCTTTCTTCATTCAACTGCGCTTCCGCATTTTTACGCTCGGTTATATCCACCGACAAAATAAAAATCCCTTCCGGTACGGGCTGAAAATTAAACTCGAACCAGCCTGTTGATTTGTCAGGAAATTCAAATTCAGTTTCCAGATGAATGGCGATCCGCTCGTTAAAGCATTGCTGGTACACTTTAAATAGATCCGTGTTTTCAATGCCTGGAAATTTTTCCATTACAGTATATCCCAGCAACTCGTCCTTTTCGTACTTGGCATGTTTCGCAAAAGCATCATTTACGTAAATATACCTCCAGTCGAAGCCGATAATCTGCACACCCTCCAGCATGATGTCAAGCGAATTTCTAAACCGTTTTTCACTCGCCATTACTTTATCTTCCGCCTCTTTTCGTTTGGTGTTGTTGCTGAAATTGGTAACAACTGCGTTTACCCCGTCTATATTCAGCATGTTAGTAAACGTACCTGCAGTCCAGATATAATTGCCAGTGCGATGGCGATACCTGGCCTGGAAAGGTACCGCAATGCCGGACTTCTTTAGAGCTTCATTCAACCGGTCTTTAAAGCAGGTGGCATCGTCCGGATGAATATTTATTGTTGCTTCTTTATCTGCCAGTTCCTCATCCGGCCAGCCTGTAATGCCCGCCGTTGCGGGGCTGCGGTAAAACACCTTCAATGACTTATCCAGTAATGCAATGGCTTCATTGCTGTTTTCAATCAATGCCCGAAACCGCTTTTCACTCGCTGCCAGTTTTTTTTCCGCAATGATTCTTTCAGTCACATCCCTTGCAAACCCTCTCACCAATGGTATTGCAGTGGCATTTGTTTTTAATGAATTATTCACTTCCCATATTCTTGTGTCCCCCGCTTTCGTTTGCACCTGCATCAGGCCTTTGTAAAATCCATGGGCTTTTATAAATTCAATATACGCACCAAACTCCTCTCTGCCCCGCGGTGATAAAATATCCTGGATACGCATAGTAAGCATATCAGGTATTTCGTATCCCAGCTGATTTTTTGCGGCTTCGTTAACGGAATACACTTTACCATACAGGTCATGCGTGCAGAGAATGTCGCTGATGTTCTCAACAATATCGCGGTATTTTTCCTCGCTTGCTTTTAATGCTGCCAAAGCTTCATCCTTCGCTTTTTCAGCTTTCTTTTTATACAGTGCTGCGTCTATGGCAACTGGCAGCCGTGTCAAATGGTCTTTCAGTAAATAATCATCGGCACCCGCTTTGATAATCCCGACAGCAAATTCTTCCGATACTGTTCCTGTAACTAAAATAAAGGGGATGTGTAGTTTGCGTTGCAACAAAATTTGCAATGCCTCAGATGCAGTGAATTGTGGCAGTTCATTATCAGAAAGAATGAGGTCTGGTTCAAAATTATCGAGCGCCTGTTCATATGCATTCCTGCTGAGCATTACGCTGTACTGGCAGTTATAATTGCCTTTTTTTAACTGGTACTGAATCAGCTCAACGTCTGCCTCATCGTCTTCCAGTATAATTATTTTTAATGCTTCGCGTAACATGCCTGTTTATTTAAAAAGACCGGAGTTCATTTGTGGACATATTGTATTTTCAAGTGATAAACAGAGTTCTTTTTAGCAAAAACCATACTATCAGCGCTGTTGCACTTTATGTACTGAATAATATTACACCGTCACCTGGTCAATTACTTCACGGGAGCAAAGCGCCCTTGCTGAGTGGTTTATATAATGTTGTACACAACACACTGTATAAATGAAAGATAAGCAAACCTGCAATTTTAATGTTGTATTTAGAATTTCAACTACAAATTGTTTGGAAAAACAACTACCCTTAGTAATTGTTTGCAGACGTTCTGCAGTTTGTTAAAAAATTGTCAGTCACAGTAAAAAATGAGGAGCACGGTCAAATATGATCTGCCGGGTTGTGAGTTTGCATTACTTTAAAGAGAGGATAAACTGATTGCAATTTTATTCCCCTGGCAGTAGGTTATGCCCATCCGTATATCCAACTGTTGCACCCGGTTAAAAAAATAACCTATTTTGTAGCCACTAAAAAACCCTTATGCCTTTACCAACCAATACTGCTGTGACTGCAAAAAGATTGCAGTCGCTTGATTTTATGCGTGGCTTTATTATGATACTGCTGGCGCTTGAAAGTTGCGCCCTGTACGAAAACCTGCAAATAGCAACTGAAGGCAAACCGCTGAATGTTATTGTACAGCAATTCTATCATCACCCCTGGCATGGCCTGCGCTTTTGGGATTTGATACAACCCTGCTTTATGTTTATGGCCGGCGTGGCGATGGCCTACTCACTGAGCAAACAACGGGAACAAGGTATGTCGTGGGGCGACTCATTTAAAAAAACGCTGAAGCGCAGCGGCTGGTTGTTTTTCTGGGGCGTACTGGATTATTCTGTCCGGCCAGCAGGCTTGTCTTTTGAGCTGTGGGATATATTAACGCAACTGAGTTTTACAACACTGGTAACATTTTTTATTTTCCGCTGGAGCAACAGCGCACAAATTATTTTCTGTATTGGTATTCTTTTGCTAACGGAAGTGTTGTACCGCTTTACCCATGTACCCGGCTTTGATCAGCCCTTTACCGACCAGCATAATTTTGGCAATTATATGGATACCGTGCTGATGAATAAAATAAATAAAGACGGCTGGGTGGCCATCAATTGCATCCCCACTTCGGTACATACCATTGGCGGCGCCATGATTGGTAAATTGTTACTGAGCCCAGAAAAAAATAAATTAAAATACATGCTGATTGCAAGTGCCAGTTGCCTGGCCCTTGGCTTCGGGCTGGATCTTGCAGGCGTTACACCTATCATTAAACATACAGCTACCAGTACATTTACGCTGGCCTCTCTTGGATGGGCGCTGGCTTTTCTGTCGCTCGCTTACTGGTGGATTGATATCAGAAATCACCACAAGCACTTAAAATTTTTTACCATCGTTGGGATGAACTCGCTGTTCATTTATTTGTTTTTTGAAATTGTGGGCGACCGCTGGTTTGAAAATTACCTCAGAACAATTACCAATGGATTGATGCAAATAATTCATGTACCCGAACTGCTGAGCAATATCATTTCTTCCTTCTGTATTTTTAGCGTAGCCTGGGGTTTATGTTACTTTTTGTATAAGAAGAAAATATTTTTCAGGTTATAAACTTAAGACGGAAAGCGACATAAACAACACGGATATTTCTTTTATCTATTAAAAATAAAAGGCAATTATTTTGCATACATCAGCGTTAATTGCTAAAAATATTTTGTTCAACTGATTCACGGCAACTGTACACGTGATAGCTGCCATATACCCCTTAAAACCCAACTAAATGATTGTTTACGGAACAAAATCAACCCAGCTTTTAAAGGAAACATTAATTGAAAGGTGTCCTAACTGCAGCACACCAAACAGTATTGAAATGCATATATTTCAAAAATATGCGCATATTTTTTGGATTCCATTCTTTCCAATTGGCAAAACAGCAATAAGCCAATGCGGGCATTGCAAGCAGGTACTTAAATTAAAAGAGATGCCTGTTTCCCTCAAGACAGATTACGAGAATTTAAAACTGCAAACAAAAACGCCTGTATGGACTTTTGCCGGCGCAGCATTACTGGCCATCGCCATAACCGCCGGCGTTATCAGCGACCGCAAGAATGACGAGAAAAATGCCACCCTGATTCTGCTACCCAAAGCGGGGGATATATTTGAAGTAAAGACCAAAGCAAGTCAGTACACGTTGTACAAGGTATCGGCCATAGAAGGTGATTCGGCAATCGTCCGCATAAATAATTTTGAAACCAATAAAATCAGCGGCCTGGCAGATTTAAAAAGCAAAGGCGATACTGCTTATGCGGAGGATGAATTTGCTTATTCAAAAAAAGAACTGAAGGCGATGCTGGACAAGGGGGAGATTATTGATATTGACAGAAAGTAAAAACAATTAAACCCCCGAAACTTTAAGCTGAATGATTCATTCATAAGTGCCATATTATTTCAAACACACAATCAAATTGCCATGCAAACTGAACAAAACCCTGAGGATCTTTTAACGCCTGAAGAATTTCATGCGAGAGCCAGCACCGGAAAAAGACTGGCCAATTATATTATTGATTTTGTATTTTTTTACGTGCTTGCTTTGGGGTTTGGCGTTGTACTAGCTTTGGCTGCCCCAACGACAGCTGAGCTGTTTACGAACGGCAGTCCCGGTTTTGGACTGTTAGACAGGGTAGTTTCGCTCTTACTCTACGCTTTGTACATGTCGGCTGTAGAGGCTATTTTTAAGGGAAAATCACTTGGCAAACTGATCACAAAAACCAGGGCAATTAATGCCGACGGAAGTCAAATTTCAGGTGGCAAGGCTTTTGAAAGAGGATTCAGCAGGGCTGTTCCTTTCTGCGTATTCAGCGCCCTGGGAACTCCCTGTAATCCATGGCAGGACAAATGGACGAATACGATGGTAGTTGATGACAAAGATTAGTAACCAGTATTCGCGAAATGTGCCAGGTACGAACATTAAGCGTTTTCTTATATAACAAGTGCCTGCAAAAATGCAGGCACTTGTTATATAATTGATAGAATTGATGCTGTAAATTTTATTGCAGTACCACAGATTCCAGGAATACACTTTTCTTAAAATCAGGATGAATAGTAATAATCGAAAGGCCTGGCCACTAATGCATGATCCATTGCTATCAGCATACGCACAGCTACCCAATATATACTGGCACAATCGTCACCAGAAACTATTTCCACCCACCACCCAAACTCCTGTATAAATTTACCACCGCGGTAAGTTGTTGTAAACGGTCGTTGATGCCGCCCAGCTGCGCCGCCAGCAAGCTTTGTTCTGAGGTGAGCACATCTGTATAATTAGTAGCAGAAGAATATTGCAATAACAATTTGGTGTACTCAACCGATTTTTCCAGGTTGGTAATTTGCTGCAAGCGCAGGGATTGTTTATCTGATGCAGACTGATAACTATAGAGGGCATTGGAGACTTCCTGTCCCGCAACCAAAATAGTTTTTCTAAAGCTGGCCAGGTATTCTTCCTGCCTTGCCTGCGCAACGGCAAGACGTTGCCTGTTGACGCCTTTATCAAGGACCGGTTGCAAAAGGCCGCCGGCAATGTTGGCAAAAAAACTGGCTGGTAAAAATAGTTTAGATAAAGCGGTACCGGAAAATCCTGCGGCAGCGGTGATGTTGAGAGAAGGATAAAAATAAGTCCTGGCAACATTTACCAGTTCAAATGAATTACGTAACTGGTATTCTGCCTGCTGTACATCGGGTCTGTTGGCCAATAGTTGCAATGGCACGCCGGCAGCCAGCGTTGTGTCAATTGTTTGAAGCCCCAGGCTGCTTCTTGAAATCGTATCCGGATTTTTGCCTAATAAAATACTAAGGTTATTTTCCGTTTCACGAATGTTTTGTTTTAAATCCGGTATGGTTATTTCGACAGAGTAACGGTTGGCTTCACTCTGCACAACAGCTGCGCCGGTAACCACATCCGCTTCTTTTAAAGCCTTCATGGTCTCTACTTCCTGCTTCCTGTTTTCTACCGTTTGTTCTGTTATCTTAAGTTGTGCATCTAAAGCAAGCAATGAATAATAGCTGGTGGCGATATCCGAAACCAATTGTGTTTGCACCGCCTTGCGGTAAGCTTCGCTTTGCAGCAAGGATGATAAAGCCGCCTTTTTTGCACTGCTCAATTTACCCCAGATGTCTGCTTCCCAACTGCTGTTGGCATACAACTGGTAAGCTTCCTGTGTTCCAAATTGTGTAGCGGGCACCCGTTGAAATGCTGCCGCTGCATTGGCATTCAACGATGGATATAGCGCCATGCTGCTTTGGCGAACATTGGCTGCAGCAGCTTTTATACGTGCTATTGCAATAGAAAGATCCAGGTTGTTGCTGATGCCTTGCTGAACAAGTGACCGCAGTGAAGTATCGCTGAACAATTTTTGCCACGGAATATCAGCGATGTTATTGGTGTCTGTAGAAACCGCTTTCCTGTACAGGTCAGCCCCCGCAGCACCTGCAGGCTGCACATAAGGTTTAGCCACCTTGCACGACTGAATGATTGTACATACTATAATACTCGATACAAACATTATTTTTCTGCCGGATACAATTCGTTTCATTCTGTTTAACTTTCCCGTTTTATATAATTATGGTTCCAGCAATTCATCATTTTCATCGTATTTGTTGCCGCGTATTTTTTCCTGCAAGGCCTGGAATATGATGAACAATCCGGGTATTACAAACACACCCAGTACGGTACCGATCAGCATTCCACCAATAGCACCGGTTCCGATTGAGCGGTTGCCATAAGCACCGGCACCTGTTGCAAACATCAATGGCATCAATCCAAACACAAAGGCAAAGGAAGTCATCAATATCGGGCGCAGACGGGCTTTGGCGCCTTCTGTTGCAGCATCAATCAAACTCATGCCCTTGCGTCTTCTGCCCAATGAAAATTCTACCATCAGGATGGCGTTTTTTGCCAGCAGGCCGATGAGCATGATAAGTGAAATCTGCATGTAAATATTATTGCCGATATCAAACATTTTGGCAAACAGGTACACGCCTGATAAACCTACCGGCATGGACAGCAATACTGCCAGCGGCAATAAATAACTTTCATATTGCGCACTTAACAACAAATAAACAAACACCAGGCTCAGTACAAAAATATAGATGGATTGAGAGCCGCTGGATTGCTCTTCCCTGCTGATGCCGGAATACTCGTATCCATAGCCGGGCGGCAATGTTTGCGCCGCTACTTCCTTGATGGCTGCTAATGCTTCGCCCGAACTGAAGCCGGGGTTGGGTGTACCATTGACAGAAATAGATGTAAACATATTGAACCGCGTAATGCTCTGCGGACCGTACGAACGCTTGACTTCGATGAACTCCGTAATGGGTGCCATCTGGCCACTGCCAGTCTTGATAAACACTTTATTCAATCCTTCTAAATTAGCCCTGTAATTGGTATCAGCCTGCACCATTACGCGATATTGCTTTCCATATTTATTAAAATTGGAAGCATAGAAACCGCCGTAATAGAATTGCATGGTACCCAATATTTCGTTCACTGAAACACCGGCCTGTTTCACTTTCGCCACATTGATGCTCAACTCGTATTGCGGAAATTTAGGGTCGAAGGAAGTGGTAGCATATTGTATCTCTTTCCGCTTTGCCAGCGCACCCAAAAATTGCTGGGCCACACCATAAAATTCATTGATGCTGTGACCTCCTTTATCCTGCAACTGAAACGCAAAACCGCCGGTACCGCCAAACCCGGTGATGGTAGGCAGCGGGATGGAAAAGATAGAGGCCTCCCTTATGCCTGCTACTTTTTGATTGAGTTTTTTTATAACGTCAAGATTACTTGTGCCTTTTCTTTTGTCCCAGGGCTTCAGTTCTAAAAATATAATTCCATAATTACTGCCACTGCCCGCCAAAAAATTAAAACCGATTATCTGGAACACATTTTCTATTTCGGGGATGGTTTTTGCACTGTCACTTACCTGCTTTACCACTGCGGTGGTTCGTTCCATCGAAGATGCTGCCGGCAGACTGATCGGCACGAATATAGTTCCCATATCTTCATCCGGTACAAAGCTGGATGGGGTGGTTTTTACAAGAAACACAAACAAGGCGATGAATACACCGGTTGCCGCCACAACAATCCATTTTCTTATCGATAAAAACTGGATGGCCTTTGTATATTTTGCCGTCATGGAATCATAGGCCGCATTAAAGCCCATACCAAAACGGTGAAGAAAATTGTGATGCTCCTGCGGAACATGTTTTGGCGGCCGTAAAAACAAAGCTGCCAGTGCAGGGCATAACGTTAAGGCATTGATGGCTGATATACCAATTGCTACCGCCAGTGTAACCCCAAACTGTTTATAAAAAACACCGGTTGACCCACCAACAAATGTAACCGGGATAAACACCGCAGCCATGATAAGCGTGATGGATAAAATAGCGCCGGTGATTTCCTGCATGGCATCTACAGCGGCTTTGCGGGGCGATTTGTAGCCCCCCTCCAGTTTGGCATGTACAGCTTCTACCACCACGATAGCATCATCTACCACAATACCTATCGCCAGCACCAATGCAAACAAGGTAAGCAGGTTGATGCTGTAACCAAATATGTATAAAAAGAAAAAAGTACCGGTAATACAAACGGGCACCGATATCCCATGGATCAATGTGGAACGGAAATCCTGCAGGAAAAGAAATATTACCAGGAATACGAGGCCGAAACATTCCAGCAATGTCATTATCACTTTTTCAATAGAAGCACTTAAGAATTTATTGATATCGACAATGGCGGTATAATGGATGCCGTCAGGAAAAGATTTGCTGGCTTCCTCCATTACTTTTTTCGACATATCAATCACCTCTCTTGCGTTGGAACCGGGTGTTTGACTGATAGCCATACCCACGGCAGGAAAGCCGTTCAGCGAACCGGCGTTGGAATAAGACAAGGCACCAATCTCTACCCTCGCAATATCTTTCAGGTGTAATATCTGGCCGCTGTTTTTCGCCTTTACAATAATGTTTTCAAACTCTGCAACAGACTGCAATTTACCTGTATAGGTAATTACATATTGAAAACTCTGGTCGCCGTTCTCGCCGAATTTACCGGGCGCTGCATCTACGTTTTGTTCGTTCAGTGCAGCCTGTACATCTTCGGGTGTAAGCCCGTAAATACTCATTACATCCGGCTTTAACCAGATACGCATGGAATATTCGCGGCTGCCAAAACTGTTGGCATTACCCACACCAGGTACCCTCTTAATTTGCGGCAGCACGTTGATGTTGGCATAGTTCTGTAAAAAAGTCTGATCGTACGCAGGCTTATCGCTGTACAATGCAAATATCAACACCATACTGCTTTGCTGCTTTCTGACAGTCACGCCTACTTTTACTACTTCCTGCGGTAACTGGCTGGTGGCGCTGGATACAAGGTTCTGCACATTCACCGCATCCTTATCCGGATCGGTACCTACCTGGAAATAAATCTGGATAGATGCACTTCCGTCATTGGCTGCAGAAGAAGTCATGTACGTCATACCTTCCACGCCGTTGATGGCTTCCTCCAGCGGAATGATGACGTTGCGCAAAACTACTTCAGCATTGGCACCGGTGTAAAACGCCGAAACCTGCACTGTTGGTGGCGCAATGTTGGGATATTGTTCTATCGGTAACTTGGCAAGGCCGAGTATACCCAATAATACAATGATGATAGAAATAACCGTACTGAGTACCGGCCGCTTTATAAATGTTTTAATCATTTTAATTAGTTGCCGGGGTTATTTAAGCTTTGCAAAAACCGAATCAGCAGCGGCTTGTTTGGGAATAATGGTAGTGCTGTCTTTCAAGCCTATCAGGCCTTCCAGCACTACCTGGTCTCCTGCTTTCAATCCGCTGGTGACAATAAAGTACTGGCCATTGTCAGAAGGCATTACTGTAATGGCATCGCTGGTCACTTTGTTATTTTGATCCATGATGTACACCAGTCTTTTATCCTGCAATTCATATGTGGCACTTTGCGGAATTACCATAGCTGAGTCAACAATCGTAGGCAGCCTTACAGTAGCACTGGCACCACTTCGGATAATACCCAATGGATTTGCAAAGATGGCTTTGAAAGTAGCTGTGCCGGTTTCGGTAGAAATGAGTCCGCTGGCCAAAGCAACTTTTCCTTTTTCAGGATATACCGATCCGTCTGCAAGCAGTAAAGTAGCCGGCGGCATGTTATTGATCTTTTGTTGAATGGTAGCACCAGCCGTAGTGGAAAAATATTGCAGCAATTGTTTTTCGTTGAGGGAATAATAAGCATACACTATCGCGATGTTGGACAACGTTGTAAGCGGCGCCGTATTGGTGTTATTGATCAGTGCGCCAATCTTATAAGGTATCATTCCAATTACTCCATTCGCCGGGCTTCGCAATACGGTATAACCTGCATTGGTGCGTGCATTTGCTAATGCGGCTTTCGCCTGGGCAAGGGCTGCTTCTTTTGCTTTCAGCGAATATTCTGCAGACTGCAATTCAAATTTGCTAACGATGTCTCTCTCAACCAGTGGCTTTACTTTGGCCACCTGCATTTTGGCTGCGTCAACGTCAGACTCAGCACTGCGGATCATGGCAGATGCAGTTACCACTTCCTGCTCATATTGCGGATTGCTGATGCGGAAAAGCAACTGGCCTTTTGTAACAGCGGCTCCTTCCTGTACATAAATGGCGTCTAGGTAACCGTCAATCTTGGGCCTTATTTCGATGATCTCCTGGCCCTCTATAGTAGCCGGAAAATCCAGGTTGACGGAGGCTTTACGCGGACTCATAGTAAGTACCTTATAAGCTTTCGGCGGCTGAGCGGCACGTGGATCAAACGTTTTTTTATCAGAAGCTCCACAGGAATATAATAAAATGCATAAAAATGCTGCGGGGATATACAAAGAATGTTTAGGTTTCAATACTGTTTTTTTTTGCGCACAAGTTAAATCAGGAAGTCTTAAAAAAAGAATTATAAAAATACCGGCACTGAAACTTACGCCTGCAAAAATGCTGCGAAACCATTAAATGTTGCGACCAAATGATGGTTTCAACAGAGGATAATCGTGATACCTCACACATCTGTTATTCTTATATCCGAAGTAATTCTATAAAATAAAGAACCAATGTCTTTTAAAATCGACGCTGCTGTTGTTGAATTTTAAAAGACACCTCGTTTTTTGGTATGCATAAATACCCGAACTAAAAAAGTCATTTTATTTATAAATCTGCATGCAAATCATTTTGCCTATTTGACAAGTAATCTCTAAAAAAATTATTGTGGAACTGTAAATTCATAAGTACCGGATTGCAATGCATACACTGCTTTTCCTTTATTAAACCTGATAAACTTAACACCCTGCCTGTTTGCAACTGGCTTTCCACCTTCCTTAATATTTTTTATATCCTTTGCCAGAAGATAAAGCGTGGCTGTTGTATTGGCTGGAACCGTTGCAGTGTATGTCAACACGCCTTTCTCCATTTTCCAACTGCTGCTGATTCTACCGTAATCAGAATCGTAGTATCCCCTGGCCCAGGTCATCTCTCCTGTGGGGTCGGGTTCCGGTTGAAGAATGAATTTTTTAAAGCCCGGTTCACCCCTTTGTATGCCCAATGAATATGCCATCATCCATTGACCAATGGCGCCGAAAGAATAATGATTGAAAGAGTTCATACTGTTGTTTCCACCAAAACCTTTGTCCGTTGTATACCCATTCAGGCGCTCCCAGATAGAAGTAGCGCCCTGATCTACTGCATACAGCCAGGAAGGAAACCGGTTGTTTTGAAGCAACTTGTACGCAAGGTCGCTGCTACCACAATCCGAAAGCGCTTTACTAATCCAGGCCGTTCCAATAAAGCCGGTCATCAGGGAATAATTGGGGCGTTCTATACCATCATCACCGATGTTTTTTCTTTCTACTGCTTCTTTTAAATTCTTCACCATAAAGGGTGTATTATCTTCATTAAATGCATTGAGTGCCAGTCCTACTGCGTATGCTGTTTGTACATCTGCCACCTTCCATTTCTGTTTCTGTCCTGCTGAGCCAAACATGCCACCACCAATAAGCCCAATCGCTTTTTTGTTGGCGTTTACAAAGGTTTTATTAAAGAACATTTTGCGTTCATCATACATTTTTTTGAACCTTGCTGCATCCGTTTTATTGTTGAGTACTCCGGCCACTTTGGTCATAATGTCCAAATCGAAAATATGGTACACAGTAACGAGGAAGTCTGTACCTAACTGGTTATTCTGCGGTCCGAGCCAATCACCTAACTGCCTGTCAGTACACAAGCCGCTAGTTTTATCAATACAACTATCCAGGTAGTTAATGTAGGTAACCATTGCCGGATAATGTTCCTGCAGCAAAGCGATATCATTGTACTGCTGGTAGGCTTCCCATGCTACGGTGATACCTGCACTACCCCAAAGCAAGCCTCCAAAACCACCGCCTACCGGCGCCACGTCTGTGAACTTTCCTTTAGGCGTTTGTACATCACGCATGGCAAACATATGGCGTCTTAAAAACTGGTCTGCGTTGGAAAGATAAGTGGCGGTACGTGAAAAAACACTGATGTCACCAGACCAGCCCATGCGCTCATTGCGTTGCGGACAATCAGTAGGTATGGTTAAAAAATTGTCCACGTTCGACCATACCAGGTTCGACCATAACTTATTTACTTTTTCGTTGGATGTTTCATACGCTGCTGTTATTTTTTTTACAGAGCTGATGCACAAGCCCTGTACCGCATCCAGCGGCAAGGCTTCATCTATATCGCTTATTTCAATGTACTGATAGCCATGCGAGGTAAAATGTGGTTGCCATATTTGTTCGCCATCCTTCATTACATAGGTATCCTGGCTTAATGCGGCCCGGTAATTTTCTGTCATTAATAAGCCTACATTATTTCCGGATTCTTTTAAGTCAGGGTACAAAACTTCAGCAACTCTTACCGTTATTTTTTGACCCGCCTTACCATTTTTTATTTCGATCTTTGGAACACCGACAAAATTTTGTCCCATATTGTAAACGAATACGCCTTTGCTTACTTCCTTTACAGTTTTCGCAACAAGTGTTTTGTACAAGCCGGCGTTCTCTCCTATCTGGCCAATCAGCGCTGATTTATCATAGCTGATGTTTTCTTTTTCACCCATAAAACCAACTGCGCCTTCACGATAGGCCGTGCCCTCCAATGGAATGTTTAGTGCCGCTTTCCATTTGCTGTCATCATAACCAGCAATACTCCAATTATTAACGGCTGCTTCTCTTGTGGCATCATATACTTCGCCCATATCCAGGCTGCTGTAAATTACCGGGCCACTGTTGTAATACTTCCAGTTCTTTTCATTGGATGTAATAATATCTTTTGTACCATCATCATAAGTAATCACCAGTTTGGCCAGCAATGATTGCCGGTCGCCAAAATGATTCCATACCGTACCAAAGCTTAGCAGGCCGCTCCACCAGCCTTCGCCCAGCATAGCGCCCATGGCGTTTTGCCCGTTGTTTACCATGCTGGTAACATCGTAGGTTTGGTAGAGATGGGTAACATTATATTGCGTTAGGCCAGGGTTAAAATAGTCTTCTCCTACCCGCTTGCCGTTCAGGTATACTTCATAAATACCACGGGCGGTAACATACAATCTTGCGGCTTCAATTTTTTTATTGGCGGTTGCAAAATTTGTTCGCAGCATGGGCATTGCATTGTGGCTTGGATCTGCTACAATAAACAGGCCTGCACTGCCACCATTCACCTGGTAGGCATTATTTTTTATGCTAAAGCCTGAGTTGTTATCTGCAGTAAACATTTTATAAATACCATCGTATGCAGGCTTTGCAAGGTCTTCGTAAAACAAAGTATTAGCGGGGTTACGGATATTGGATACCATTACATTAGAGAAGGCAGCCTGTTGCCCTGCATCAACCGAAAAGCCCATATCACAGAGCATTCCAAATGTAATATAATCACCGCCGGAACCCAGCGGGTTTAAATTCACTACGGCTCCTTTATCAAATGAGGGATAAGGCCTTGCTCCTGCTGATTCCTTTTTTGGTTCGGCAACAAAAAAGGAAGGGCTGTCATCCAGCATTACAGAAAGCTTGCCAAATTCATCCTTGATTGCAATGCGGTGGTTGCTGTTTTTATTGCTGTTATTGATAAAATCCGTTTTTATATCGAAGGTTTTTATCGCCCTGGATGCTGTATCTTTTGGTGTGTAACCGGCTCGATAAAAACGCAGCTTCGCTCTGCCCGCTGGTGTACCGTCCACGCCTGAAACATCCAGTTCAACTTTCAGGTAACTCTGGTTCTTTGCGTTTTGTACCTGGAAAATATTCTTGTTTTTATCCATCAGTCTTGGATCATTGGCTCCCAATACAATACTTGCCTTTGAACTTCCCGGCGCAATTGCGAGTGTATATTTTAAATTGAATAACGGCAGGTATTTGGAATACAGTACCAAATCTTCATTGCTTCCACCAATCCATGTAGCGCCCTCCCAGGCCGACAATGCGGGGTTCATCAAACCTGTCTCAAACCACGAAGCTGCCTTTGTTGCTTTTCCTTTCTGATCCCAAACAGTTACTGCCCAGTTGTACCTGGTAGCGGGGTTCAGTGGGTTACCGGCATATACAATTCCCAATGCATTGCCGCTGCTGATTTTTTTTGAGTTCCATATAACATTGCCTTTTAAATCTTTTACTTCAATCAGGTAACCTGTTTGTTTATAGTTTCTTTCACTTGCAGGTGCAATCATTTGCCAGCTAAAGCGGGGCGCCTTTACATCTATACCGATGGGCGTTTGTGTATATTCTACCTGCAAATTATCAATCTTTACCTGCGCCGTTACCCCATTCATCAGTAAGCAACCGGCAACCGTGCATAAAGCAAGCAATACTATTTGTTTGCGCTTTGAAAATTGTTGAATCATATGACGTGTACTATTTTAAAATTGGTTATTGAAGCAGTGGATGATCCTGTTTACCATTATTTAATCGCGGTATAGCTAATGATGTATTCCTGTCTTTTTTCCAGGTCCGCCTCATATTGGTTGGCAGCAATTTTTCGCACAGTTCCGTTTTTACAGGAAGGAGTTTTGCTGCTTTTAAAACGAAGCAATCCTTTTCCATACACTGTATTAATTTTTATTTGTGTTAGGGTAACTGACACTGCAATGTCACCTTGCGGTGTTGGTACCTTTCCTTCCATCCATTTCAATCCGCCGAGGTCTGGCTCTATTACATATTCAGCATAGCCGGGTGCAGTTGGTTTAACTCCAAGATAATATTTACCCAACAAATACAAAGGACTTGCACCCCAGGCATGGCACAAACTTTTACCAAACGGCCGGCCATACATGGCATAGCGTGCAGCTCCTTTTTCAAGCGGATTATATGCTTCCCAAAACGTGGTAGCACCCTCTTTCAGCATGCCTCCCCAATAGTCTTTCATTTCTTTCAATACATATTTTTGCTGACCGGTTTCTGCCAGCGCTGCCAACTCATAAAAACGCATATAGGGCGTAGTAATTTTTTGCACTTTATCATTCATCAGCACATTGTTTTTTACCGCTGCTGTTTTAGCAGAATCAATATAGCCCATCATCATGGCAAACATATTGGCATAACGCGTAACCTGTTTATCAACTACGCCATTTTTTCTACCAGAGATAAAAGCCTGCTGTTGAGGATCCCAAAAAGTATCGATGATCTTCTTTCTTAAATCAACCGACAGTTGCTTATACTGCGCCGCTTTTTGTTCGTCTTTCATCAGCGAAGCGCACACACTCATTGATTCCAGGCTGCGGGCCAGCAACAATTGCATCGCACTTAACTCACCGTCTTTTTCCATGGGTGCCCAGTCTAAAAATACCCAGTCGCCTGGTAAGCCTTCTACCATGCCATTGCTGTTTCTTCTTTTCAACACAAAATCCATTAAGGTAACCATGCGTGGATAAATGCTTTTTAAAAATTGTTCATCGCCTGAATATTGGTAATAATCATAAATGCCCGTGAACCAGTACAGCGAATAATCCAGTATCGTATTGATATGAGCTTCTACCGGCTCTGCACCACGCAAGGCCCAGGTGGATCTTTTAACGGCATCGTTATCAAAAAAAGAATAATAGTTCATCAGGTAAGATTGGACGGCATCACCCGACCATACCCAATGATCCCGTTTAATGCCATCCAGGAAAAACTCTCTTGTATTCAGTTGCAACGTACGGGCGGCCACATTCCATATCTTGTTTACTTCTTCATCAGAACAGTTGAATGCACCGCGATTATTCAACGGAAGATATTCATACATCATGGACACATCATTAAAACTAATGGCATCATCATATTGAATGTTTACAAAACGAAAAGCCCTGGAATGGTCCGCTGTAAAATCACCCTTGGCTTCTTTGACGGAATATTGATCCAATGTTTCGCATGAGTCCATCGACATGGCTTCTTCCAGCGACTCACCATAATACAAAGTAATTTTTCCGCTGCCAAGAAGATTTTTGAGGCGTACAAAACCGATTGTTTCTTCACCAAAATCAACCATTACCGAATGCGGACCTTTTGTTGTTTTTACCGCGTTTACTTCTTTGATAGCCAGTTTATATTGAGATGGCAGGACTGTCTTGCTGTTAAAATTCCAACTGCCGGCGTGGCCGTCTTTAGCTTTTCCAGTCATATTTTCATCGGAATTGTTATGCACTGTTTCTACATTCCACGTAGTGCCGGAATTGATCGTTTTTCCTTCGACAAAAACAGCGGGTGGTGTAACCTGGTTGTACACCTGGAAATTAATATTGTGCTTACCCGCAGGAATGGTAATGTGGTGAATGCCGCTCTGCACATACCTTCCATCAATGGTTACATTGTATTGGCCTTCTACCGTTGCATCAATTGTTTCCGGCGCCGCCAGCTCCACTTCCTTTGAAAAATTAACAACAATTTGGTGACTGAATACCTGCCAGAAAGGAGGAATGGAAGCATATCTTTCCGTGCGCCTGGTTTGCACCTGGTTACTCAGCCAAATTTCAAAATCGCCGGGGTACCAAATCCAGGTAGCTTTGGCTTGCGCCGCAACTGTGTTAAATAAAAAGGAGGCTATTACAAGTAACAGGATTGGCCTGGAACGGTTTGTTGTAAGTTGAATCATAGCGAGCAATGTTTTTTTGGGAAGATGACTTCCTTTTTTAAATATTTATGCGATGTTATGCGGCCATGTACAAGAGTCGCGTTAGCATAACAATCATTGTAGTAAAAGTAGATGTAATAATTGACGTTACTATCCTGTACTTACATGGGCTGCACTATTTATTACATCAAGCGGGCATCTCCTTGTATCAACTCATTGTGTCATTGTAACACGAAATAACATGCACGTGAATAAAGTGGCTACAAAAAACACTATTTTCGTTTGCACAATTTTTAATTTTCCAACAGGCACGGCTTGGTAAAAGCCAATATCGTGTGGACAAATCATTGTTTTTTAGATGGCTTCTGAAAATATTTACAGTTTAATTACCATTGATGAATATGCTGTAACACCCAAGTACATGCAGCTTACCAACTCTATCGTAAAAGCCATTGAAAAAGGGAAAATTGAAAAAGGCTACCAGCTGCCTTCCATCAACGATTTAAGTTTTGAGCTGGACATTTCCCGCGACACTGCCGAAAAAGCCTATAAACATTTAAAGAAAAGAGGCGTGATCGGTTCCGTGCCGGGCAAGGGCTATTTTATCAGCAATGCGGATGTAAAGCAACCCATTAAAATATTTTTACTGTTTAATAAATTAAGCACCCATAAAAAAATATTATACGATGCTTTTGTGGCGGGTATTGGCAAAGATGCGGTCATTGACTTTTACATTTATAACAATGATTTTGCCTTGTTCAGAAAGTTGCTTGAGAACAAAAAAGATGATTATACCAACTTCGTTATTATCCCGCATTTTTTAGAAGGAGGTGACAAAGCACATGAAATTATCAACACAATACCAAAGGAAAAGCTGCTGCTGCTGGACCAGTTGTTGCCAGGCGTAGCAGGTAATTTTGCGGCCGTGTATGAAGACTTTGAAAAGGATTTGTATGAAGCACTGGAGCAAGTATTGGACCGGTTAAGCCATTACCAGACCATCAAAATTATTTTTCCTGATTACACTTACCATCCTAAAAAAATACTGGAAGGTTTTTACCGTTTCTGCACACAGTATGCTTTTAACTACGAGGTGGTATCCAATGTAAATAAAGCCACTATTTCAGCAGGCGAAGTATTTATCAGCCTGATGGAAAATGACCTGGTGGTGCTGATAGAAAAAATCATTGAAACCAAACTGGAAGTGGGTAAAGATGTTGGGGTAATATCTTACAATGAAACACCGCTGAAAAAAATAATCCTCAATGGCATTACCACCATTTCTACAGATTTTCATTTGATGGGTCAGAAAGCAGCTGAACTTATTTTAGCAAAATCTACTGAACATGTTGCTACGCCATTTCATTTAACGTTGCGGGCTTCTTTATAACACGTTGCACTTTTATAAATTTATTTCGAAAAAACTTTACTCAACTTTCTGGGGCTGCTTTCTTTTTGTCATGATAAAAAAAATCAAACCTGCATGGCTGACGCTAGTCGGACGGAGTCGAGAATAAAGAGGCCGAAATTTTTATCCGGGGCCGTTTAAAGAGCGGGCTTAGCTGCTTTATGCACCAATAGTACACGTGTGCGACGCAACGATGCCGATTTTAGTACCTTTGCCCGGACAAAAAATAAAATAATACTTAAGCGAATAACAGAATGAAATTTTTTCCGGAATCGGCCCTGGTACAGTTGGAATATGAAAAGGTGAAAACTTTGCTGGCAGAGTATTGCCGCACTGAATACGGCAAAGCAAAAGCAAATAACTTACGCATACACACAAGAAAGGATTTTATAGAAACCGATCTGCGGCAGGGATATGAATATAAACTGGTAATGCAAACCGGCCAGTATTTTCCCAATGATTTTGTGCTGAATGTGAGCAGGGAAATTAAACTCCTCAGCATACCCGGCGCTGTGTTAACGGGCGAACAATTTTTATTTATCCGCAAGCTGGCAGAAAATACCAGCAATATTTTCAAGTGGTTCGACAATGAGCGGCGCCTCGCCTACCCCGCCCTTATCAAAGTAATTGAAAACACGTATTACGAAAAGAGCATTACAGAACTGATAGATGATATACTGGATGAATCGGGCAGCGTGAAAGACAGTGCCAGCGAGGAATTGGCCAAAATAAGAATGAGCCTGTACCGTAAACGCAACGAATTAAGAAAGGTATTCGACCGGCTGGTAAGCAAGCTGAACAAACTCGGCCACCTGGCGGATATTGAGGAAAGTTTTATGAATGGCCGCCGTGTACTGGCTGTATTTGCAGAACAAAAACGCATGATTAAGGGCGTGCTGCACGGTGAAAGTGATAGTCGCCGCACCACGTTTATTGAGCCGGAAGAAACCACAGAATTAAACAATGAAATTTTTTCGCTGGAGCATGAAGAAAGCCGCGAAGTATATAAAATTTTACGCAAACTTACCCAGCAACTCAGCGTGTATGCGCCGCTGCTAAAAACCTATCACGATACTGCTGGTGAATTTGATTTTATTTATGCCAAGGCCAAATGGGCCATTGCAACAGGCGGTAATTTTCCGCAGTTGTATGACAAGGCGCACATTCATTTGATCAATGCCTATCATCCGCTGCTTTTATTGTACAACCAAAAAAGCAACAAACCTACCATACCTGTTAACATTACGCTGAATGATAAGAACCGTATACTGGTAATCAGCGGTCCGAATGCGGGCGGTAAAACGGTTACGTTGAAAACCGTGGGCCTGTTGCAGCTGATGATGCAGAGTGGCTTGCTGGTGCCCGTTCACCCCGACAGTGAGATGGGGATTTTTAAACAGATCATGATTCATATTGGTGACACGCAGAGCCTGGAATTTGAGTTGAGTACTTATTCCAGTCACCTTAAGAATATGAAACATTTTATGGAGAACGCCAATGGTAAAACGCTGTTCTTTATAGATGAGCTGGGTAGCGGCAGTGACCCAAATTTAGGGGGCGCTTTTGCGGAAGTGATTATGGAAGAACTGGCGCACAAACACAGTTTCGGCATTGTTACTACGCATTACCTTAACCTGAAAGTGATGGCCAATAAAGTGCCCGGCATCATCAATGGCGCCATGCAGTTTGATGAAAAGAACCTGTTACCGATGTACCGGCTGATTACCGGAAAGCCAGGCAGCAGCTATACTTTCTCCATCGCTGAAAGAATCGGCCTGGATAAAAAACTGATCGACAAAGCCAGGACGCTGGTGGATGAAGATCATTTTACGCTGGATAAATTACTGAACCGAACCGAGCAGGACCTGCAGAAAATAGATATTGAAAAAAAAGAGCTCACCCATTTATTAAAAGAAAATGAGCGGCTGAAAAAAGAGATGCAGCAGGTATTAAATAAAGAGAAACACAACCAGGAAATTGAACGCCTGAAACACCAGAATAAATTATCAGAAAACCAGTTGCAGTATTTAAAAGATATGGAGCGCAGGCTGAAAGCGATGGTGATTGAATGGCGCCGCTCGGATGATAAAGACAAAGTGGTAAAAATGATTCATGCGTTGCTGTTTAACCAGAAGGAAAAAATGGTGAATGAGAAGCAGCAAAAGAAACTGAATGAAAAATTTATACAGGTGCAGGGCGAGGTAAAACCCGGCGATAAAGTAATGATGCGGCAGAACCGGCAGGTGGGCATTTTAAAAGAGATCAGGGGTAAAAAAGCCATTGTGCAGCTGGGGGTAGTGCCGCTTACGGTAAGCCTGAATGATTTAAGCCTGGTGCTGGAAAAAGAGCCGGCAGGCGAAGGCAGTTAATTGCAACCCTCTTTTCTGCGGGTATCGGTGATACCCATAATTTTCCAGTTACCGTTTCTGTTTATCAGTGTAAACACATCCACACCGCAGTGATAGAACTGGTCGTTAAAAAATAGCTTATACGGCGTCCACGCAATCGCCATGGCGCCGTCAATTTTTATATCAAAACTCAACGGACGTTCATCTATATTTTTTCCCTTTAAATCGGTCACCTGTTTTAAAAAGGCGGCCATTTTTTCTTCTTCCAAAACGGTAGTACCGGTTTTTGTCTGCATAATGGAATATAAAAAACAAGCCGAATCCAGCGTGCTGCTGATGAGTGCCGAATCATTGCTTTTCATGCCGGCAAAAAAAGTATTGATTGATTTTTTTATGGCCTCCGTTTCGGGTTGTGCAATAACCCTGTTGCAGAAAAACAGGAATGCAAGAAGAGCTGTTAATTTCATTGGTTTATATATTTATGGATAAAGATTGGCAATTTTTTGAACACGGCAACAAATATTTTATTAGTGGCTATGAAGTCCCGGATGCCCGTGCTCAGGGCTGTTGCAGCGATCTGCATTGTGCACGATTGAAATAAAACACCGATATCGCAATTTATTTTTGGTGGATAAAGTGCAACACTATTATTTTGCACCCGGAGAGTTGGCAGAGCGGTCGATTGCGGCAGTCTTGAAAACTGTTGACTGTAACAGGTCCTGGGGTTCGAATCCCTAACTCTCCGCTGAAATCACTAATTTAAGATTAAGATTTATAAGAATCCCTGCAAAATCAAGTATTTGCGGGGATTCTTGTTTTTAGCTTTACCTCATTTTACCCCTCTTTTTAGCTGTTTTCCGTGCGTAAGTCGGTGAGTCTTTTCTAAATTGAAAAAGACTCACCAGACTTTACACAAACGGCTATTTATTAACAGTTTACATAAAAGCAACTATCTTTTTCAGGTCGTTAAAAAGTTAATTTTAAACCTTAAAAAAGTGCGTATATGGAACAAAGTTTTGGTTTTATATTTTTTCTTAGAAAAAATAAGGGAAATGATCAGTCGCAGCAAATTGTTTACATGCGGATAACGGTTGATTGTCAGCGTAGTGAGATCAGTACAAAGCGAAAATGCAACCCAGCCTCCTGGCACGTGGATGCTGGTCGAATGAGCGGCAAGACGGATGACGTTAAGGCCTTTAACGCTTACCTGGACGTTTTACAACACAAAGTATACGAAGCAAAAAAGCAGCTGATTGAATTAAGCAAACCAGTCACTGCAGACAACATTAAAAACCTGTTGCTTGGCATAGAAGAGGAAAAACCGAAATACTTGTTGCTGGAAATATTCAGGCAACATAATCAACAAGTGGCAGCATTGGTTGGACGGGATTATGCCCCTGGCACTTTAACTAGGTACGAGACTTCTTACAAACATACCCGTGCTTTTTTATTATCGAGGTATAAAAAGGATGACATTGATGTTAATCAGCTCAAATATGAATTTATCACTGAATACGAGTTCTGGCTGAAGACTGTTCGTAATTGTGCGCACAATAGTGCCATTAAATATCTGGCTAATTTCAGAAAAATTATCCTTCGTTGCCTGCGCAATGGCTGGCTGGTAAAAGATCCGTTTGCCGGTTTCAGCATGGTAAAAAAGGAAGTTGACCGGGTGGCATTAACAGAAAATGAATTACAAAAGTTAGCCGCTATTAAACTAAATGCTGAAAGACTATCGCTTGTAAGGGATATTTTTTTATTTAGCTGTTATTCCGGTCTTGCCTATGCAGATGTTCAGAAGCTGAAACGCTCTGAAGTAGCTACCGGCATTGACGGCGAAAAATGGATCTTTATAAAAAGACAAAAGACCGATGCCCTGTCCAGAATTCCCTTGCTGCCCCCTGCCGCTGAAATTCTAAACCGCTATGTGGCAGACCCCCAATGTTTATTGAAAGACC
>NZ_JAQBNR010000074.1 GCF_028288465.1 Ferruginibacter sp.
GTTGGTGGCATTCAGATATCGGCTCATGCTTGGGTCGTATCCAAACAATGAAGTAGTAGCGCCCACTTCAGCACCCATGTTACAAATGGTACCTTTTCCTGTACAACTCATGCTGGTAGCGCCTTCGCCAAAATATTCCACCACAGCGCCGGTACCACCTTTAACGGTTAATATACCTGCCACTTTTAGGATAACATCTTTGGGAGCCGCCCAGCCACTCAGCTTGCCGGTTAATTTAATACCAATAAGCTTAGGCATTTTTAATTCCCATGCCAAACCCGCCATAACATCACAGGCATCCGCACCACCTACACCAATGGCTATCATTCCCAAACCGCCTGCATTTACTGTATGACTGTCTGTCCCAATCATCATTCCACCAGGAAAGGCATAATTTTCCAATACCACCTGGTGAATGATACCTGCACCGGGTTTCCAGAAACCGATACCATATTTATTACTTACAGAGGCCAGGAAATCATATACTTCACTGCTTTCATGCACAGCCCTGTCCAAATCTGTTTTACTGTTTTCCTTTGCTTCAATTAAATGATCGCAATGTACTGTAGAAGGCACTGCCACTGTTGCTCTGCCACTTTGCATAAACTGTAACAATGCCATCTGGGCTGTTGCATCCTGCATTGCCACACGGTCTGGCGCAAAATCCACGTAACTCTTTCCCCGCTCGTACGCTGTGGTGGCTTCGCCCTGCCAAAGATGAGCGTACAATATTTTCTCAGTAAGTGTTAATGGTTTGCCAACCGCTTTACGGGCTGCTTCAATACGGCTGCCAAAATTGGCATACAGTTTTTTGATCATTTCAATGTCGAAGGCCATGCTGATAATTTTATAATTTATTTTAAAATATACCGTTTCCTTATCATAGTAAGGTGTAGTTTTTGCTATGATAGATTTGCCGGATGGGTGCAAAATTACTAAAAAGACAGTAAGCGAAGCCATCAAATTGATCCGGCTTATTTAATTTTATTATTTTACATTAGCAGTATGAACCGTTTTAAACAATTTATTGAATGGCAGGTATTTGGCGTTTGCAGCGCCATCGGCGAAAAAATGGGCATTGCTACATCCACCATTCGTAAAAATTTTATTTATATTTCGTTTCTTACCATGGGCTCACCGGTAATTATCTATTTGTTTGTTGCTTTCTGGATGAATATAAAACGGTACATCCTGAATGCCAGGCGAAATCCTTTAAGGTATCTGTAGCTGAACCACTTTTTTACTGTCTAAACTTTGCTTTTTCATGATTGTCTTCAACATCAATCATACAGATTATACCTTGCTGTTAAAGGATCTTGCTGCAGAGTTTGGCATTGCCTTTACTGGAGATGATTATGTTGATTTACCTGAATCAGCCGGCAAAGGATGCATTAAAATATTAAAGCTGTTTGATGAATTACAGGTGCTGGTAGCAGACGTTACCTTCAATAAAACCCTGATCACTTCCAGGGAATATTCTGACAGCCGCTTTTTTATATTGCATTTTGATGACGTAAATATTACCAACACTGCAAAATTGAAAGTTGACGGCGAAACATTACTGAAGACCAACACCCGACATGCTGTAGCGAGGCTAACAAGCAACATGTTTGTGAATACAGAAGAGCTGCCTGCCGGACTGCATATCCGCTCCATCAAAATTTTATTCAGCGAAAGCTGGCTCAAGAAATACCTGGATCTGTCACCGGAACAACCGGTATTGGAGAAATACCTTTCGCTGAAGACGGAGAGCTTTGATATAGAATCTTTGGATACTGAATACTTGCGGCTGATGGATGATATATTTCAGGTACCGCAGCATGATCCTTTACAAAATATCTTTTTACAAAATAGGGTAACGTTGCTGATAGAACGTTTTTTTACGCGTTTACACGACAAAAGTAGTTTGCTGGAAGGGCGGTTTAGCCTCACCGATGATGAGGTACAGCGGCTGATAAAGGTGGAACAGTTACTCATCAATAACCTGGGTGAAACGCCACCGACAATTGACGAATTTTCAAAACTTGTATCCATGAGTTCTACCAAACTTAAAAAAAGTTTTAAGGGTATTTATGGCGACAGTATTTATGCTTACTATCAAAAAGTGCGTATGCAAAAAGCACGGGAATTATTGATGAGTGGCAAATACAAGGTTAATGAAGCCGCTTCCACAATTGGCTATCAAAATACAAGCAATTTTATAATGGCATTTAAAAAACAGTTTGGCATTTCGCCGGGCGAAGTGGCCGGTTTACAATAAAAGTTATATTGCACCATAAATAACAGCGTTTTTGTTCCAGTTTTCTTACAAATACAACGATCATGTGGTGTACCTGCAAAACCTTGCTGACGCTTTGGGTGTGCCCGTAATTAATAATACTATTTGGTTACCCCCCCCAATAGGTTCGGGATACATAAAAGTGGTGGTGATGGCGAATGGTTTACAGGTGCTGATCAACGAATGCACGCTCAATACAGACATTTGTTTTTCAAGGGAAGAAACAACCATTGCAGCCTATACCATCCGGTTTGACCAGGTAAGAAATATGAAAAAACTTACCCTTGAAATAGGAGAAGATTCACTGGAAGAAAAAAATGAATTTTATTCCGGCGCTTTTTTAACCAATTCGCTGGCTACATTAAAATATACCACCAATGCCGGGCTGGAAGACCGGTGCATCAATATTTATTTTACAGAAGAATGGTTCAACCAGTTCTCAGGTGTTAAAACGAACGACTACTTTTTTACTCAATACCTTTCATTAAAAACTGCAGCTTACACTTTTGAAGTACTGAATATTGAATACCGGGAGCTGATGGAAGAAATATTTTTTTTGCAGGAAGATCACCCTATGTACAAAACAGTTTTGCAAAACCGGGTGATGCTGTTGCTGGAAAAGTTTTTGCGAAGCCTGTATGTAAAAATGACACCCTCAAATTCGGAAAAAGCTGTTGAAGAAGCTGATATAAAAAAGTTGATGCTGGCTGAAGCTGTTTTGGTAAACGATCTCAGTACTGCACCTCCCTCTATCAGCGACCTCGCAAAAATTGCCTTGATGAGTGAAACAAAATTAAAGGCCAGTTTTAAAAAATTGTATGGCCTGAACCCATATGCCTATTATCAAAAAACCCGGATGTTTAAAGCCAGGCTATTGATTACCAAACGCAGATTTTCTGTAAAGGAAACCGGCAGACAGCTGGGCTTTCAGAACCTCAGTAATTTTACCATTGCTTACAAAAAGGAGTTCAATACCCTTCCCGGGAAGGAATAATTCCACGCCTTAAAAAAACTTTTGCGGTTATTTTTATGTCGGATGCGGGCATGTGTGTAAATGACACAATGTTATCTTTGAGAAGATAAATACACAGTTTAAGTATTTACAACCCCGTTTTTTTTCAATTCCTATCCACTTGTAATAGTGTTACTATTACATTTAAACCACAGCTGACCTTCAATTTACAAGTTTTCGTCCCGATGTTATCGGGATTTTTTTATGCCTTGCCAAAATTGGGTTAGATAATCGCGGCCCTTAAACGAACCAATTTTTCCAGCAAAGGTTCCAATAAATCCAATCGCAGCATGTTGGCGCCATCGCTTTTTGCTACTGCGGGATTGGGATGTGTTTCAATAAACAATCCGTCAGAACCTGTTGCTATGGCCGCTTTGGCAATAGTTTCAATTAATTCAGGATTACCTCCAGTTACGCCACCACTTTGATTAGGTTGTTGCAGGGAGTGTGTACAATCCATAATTACAGGCACGTTGATTTGCTTCATCCACGTAATGTTCCGGTAATCTACTACCAAATCCTGGTAGCCAAAACTGTTGCCTCTTTCTATAAGTCCCACTTTACCATTGCCTGTATTATTGATTTTCTCCACAGCAAATTTCATAGAGGGGCCGTTGACAAACTGTCCTTTTTTTACATTAACAATTTTCCCTGTTTCGCCGGCGGCGATCAGCAGGTCTGTTTGCCTGCAAAGAAAGGCCGGTATTTGTAAGATATCAACATAGCCCGCAGCCATGGCTGCCTCCTGGGCGGTATGAATATCTGACGTGGTAGGAATATTAAATTTTTCACCCGTTTTCTTTACCAGTTGCAACGCGGCTTCATCACCAATACCCGTAAAGGAACCGGCGCTGGTACGATTGGCCTTACGGTAAGATGCCTTGAAAATATAAGGAATTCCAAATCTGCGGCAAATAGTAGATACTTTATCCGCCACTTCCATCACAAGTGCCTCATCTTCCACAACACACGGACCGGCTATTAAAAAGAAATTGTTTTCATCGTATTGCTGATTGGCAAACAGCTCTTGCAGGTATTTTTCCATGCTGCGAAATTAAGCCATCGCGATCAATATTTTGAAATACCATGTTTGTATAGCGTAAAGAAAAAGCAGGTAAAAAAAAACTCAACGCCCTATAGCTTTAAGAAATTCTTCTTTTTTTCTGCGTGCTACATCAAGTACAACACCATTTTTCATTACCACCTGCCCACCCTCCCCTCTGATATATTTCTCTACTCCGTTTTTATTTATGATGTAGCTATGATGAATGCGGATGAACATGGACGAAGGCAATATGTCTTCAAAATCTTTCAGCGTTTTAGCCGTGATTATTTTGCGCTTAACCGTGATAAAAAAAACAGAAACTTGTACGAAAATTTTTTATCCCACCGCAATTCTTCCAGTTCAATATACAGCTCTAAAGCTTCCATATACTTACAGCAGGGCGATACGTTGTGGTGGCGTTTTCTGGAATGGAACGATTTAATTTTGTAAACTTGGAAAGATATAACGTCGCTTTTTCTTTTTCATCAATTTGTATAAGATTATCAATTGAGGTAAGGCAATTAAAAGTAAAATGTGGATTCATCTGCACCCTTAACGCTTCCGGTTTTGCTTTTAATAACTATTCTTCGATACTGCACATTTCAATATTGGTTTGCTGCAATAACTGCTCTGCTTCCATCGACTTTATTTATTGCCCATTAGTCTCGCAATGGTACCCAATATCTGTAAATGCCTGGTGGTATAAAAATTCTTGTCAGGATATTCACTATCGATAATGCCGATCAGTTCATCGTTGTATATCACCGGCACTGTAATCTCGCTCAGGCGCTCCATTTCATCAGGCCGGTAAAGTTCATCTTTACACGTGTCTGATATTAACAATGGCTCATTCGCTTGCATCACATGCCCTAATACACCCTGCCTCGGCATTACATCAAAAAGCTGCTTTCTTATTTCTTCGATAGAGCCCTTTGGACCGAAGCCGGCTTTTTGCAGCATCCTGGTCTTGTCGTCATTCCATAAACACATCATGCAGTCAACAAATCCGAGGCGGCCAATCAGTCTTTTTGCCACGTCCCTATTCCGCATCAACGTAAGTAAAAACAAGGTTATTGATTGTTGGTTTGATGGCATAACCCTGCGGATTAATCTGCCAGAAGCGATCAATTATTTTGGCTGAATTATCAATACCGTTGTTGTTTCCATTCGTAACACCAGTGGGTAACAAATCACTGTTCTTCTAGCTTGTGGTGGGGTAAGTGCTGAAAACAATTTGCCCGTTGCCTGTTCCGGAAGCAGCATTAAACTGCAATGGAAAATACCGGGTATTGCTTCCAAAAGGGATTAAATAATTACCTCCGTTTCCGGCACCTATTGACCAGATGAGCTGGTTGCCGGCGCCCTCGCTTTGGATGTATCCTGCACCATTAAAAGTGATGGCTGTATTATCGGGGTTATCAACAATTAATGAAGCGTTGTTATCTATTGTTATTACGCCACCATTTATGACGAGTCTCGCCTGCGCCATAGCAAGCACGCTGGTTAAGAGAAAGATGCTGAGCAGCGATAACTGCTGTTTAATATTTGTCATACATGCTATTTGTTTGCTGAAAAATGTTTTAATAAAACTATCCTTTTCAATACCGGGCTGCAAGCCGACTTTTTTAACTGGCGTTGTTTTTTTAGCAACCGGCGGAAAGCAGGTCATTGGTTTTATGTTTACTTTTGACAATCAGACTAAAGGATCAATATGATAAAAGAAAAAATACTGGTAATTGGTGCCAGCGGACAGATAGGTGTTGAACTTACACTCGCCCTCAGAAAAATTTATGGCAACGCCAGTGTGGTAGCGAGTGATTTGAGGGAAGAGAATGAACTGCTGAAAGGCACCGGTCCCTATGTAAGCCTGGATGTGATGAATAAAGAGATGCTGCATGTGCAGGTGATACGGCAAAATATTACGCAGATATATTTACTCGCCGCCATCCTTTCTGCCACGGGCGAAAAAAATCCTAACCTTGCCTGGAGCTTGAATATGCAAAGCCTGCTGAATGTGCTGGACATTGCCAAAGAAGAAAAAATACATAAGGTATACTGGCCCAGCTCCATCGCTGTTTTCGGCCCGACTTCTCCCAAAAAAGACTGTCCCCAACAAACCGTTATTGAACCCATCACTGTGTATGGTATCAGCAAATATGCAGGCGAATTCTGGTGTAATTATTACCACCAACGTTGGGGACTTGACGTAAGAAGCATTCGCTACCCTGGTCTCATCAGTTATAAAAGTGCCCCGGGTGGTGGCACTACGGATTACGCAGTAGAAATATTTCACGAAGCATTGGAAGAAAAAAAATACGACTGTTTTTTACAAGAGGACACTTACCTGCCCATGATGTACATGCCTGATGCCATCAAAGCTACACTGGAACTGATGGAAGCGCCTGCAGAAAAAATAACCATCCGCACATCATACAATATTTCAGGTATGAGTTTTTCCCCGAAGGAAATTGCAGCTGAAATAAAAAAACATATACCTGAATTTATTATCAGCTACAAGCCGGATTACCGTCAGCAGATTGCCAACAGCTGGCCGCAAAGTATTGATGACAGTGTAGCTAGAAAAGACTGGGGATGGAAAGAAGATTTCGATTTATCGGCTATGACAAAAGACATGCTTGAAAATTTATAACAGCATTACTTTTAAAAGTTTCAGTATGTATCAGGGGCAACTAACGGTAAAGGATATACGATAAATAAACCCGGTTGATGAATGAATTATTTTCCTGATACTTTTACCTGATTTTCATCGTTTGGTATGTTTTTACCCTAAAAAATCCAGATGAAAAAAGTATTGTTCGTTTTAGCTATTTCAACGTTTGCACTTGGTGCAAAAACATTTGCCCAGGAAGAAGGCTCGTTTAAACCATTTAAAGTAGACCTTTCTGTCGGCTATGCTATACCCGCGGGAGGTACAGGTTCTAAGGGTGGTGCCTTATTCGCAATAGAACCCAAATATGCTGTAATGCCACAATTAAGCCTTGGTTTACGACTGGAGATAGCGGCTACCGTGTCCGGTACAAATCTTACAAACGTTGACGCTAATACAACAGCATCTGTTAAGGCTGCCGCATCATATCTTGCCACGGGTGATTTTTATTTTAACAACAACGACTTTCGCCCGTTTTTAGGAGCAGGTGCCGGTTTATATCAAACTGCCGGCGCAGAGGTTACACAAACAACGACGGATGTTACTGTCGCTTCCAGTACAAAATTTGGTGGCATGGTAAGAGGTGGTTTCGAGTATAAACATTTTCGTTTGGGCCTTGAGTATAATTTTATCGGAAAGACAATTGTTCCGCCAACATCAGGTACCAGCAACAATGGCTACGAAATAAAGAACGGTTACGCCGGTATCAAAATGGGATTTTGCATCGGTGGTGGCAGACTGTAATCAACAATCAGAAAAAATGAATAAAGAGACTTGCATACATGTGCAAGTCTCTTTTAATTGTAACGAAGATGATCATTTAGATAATGGCATAAGACTACCAGCTGATAAATTAAAGCTCCATACCCTACACAGCAATACTCATGAACAAACCATTGCAATCAACCGATTAATAAAAAATAACAATATCCTTCTTTGGCCAACGCTCTTCACGGGCTTATCTTTACATAACAAAAAACTAAACAATGAAAAAAATAATGGTATGTATGATGGTGGCTTTAGGCACCTCATTTGTAGCAATGGCACAGACTGATTCAAAATTTAAATTCAGTTTCGGACCGGAATTATCTGTAGCAACCGGTGCATTTTCCGAAACACACTCTTTCGGAATCGGAGCTTCGGTACAGACTGAGGTATTATTACAGGAACATTTATATGGCACGGCCACATTTGGCCTGATTTCCTACAATGGAAAATCATCAGGGGCTGGAACAAAATTTAAAGGAGAAACATTTTTACCTTTAAGAGTCGGTGCAAAATATTTCCTTAGCGGCGGCGTATACGGCGCATTACAGGCTGGTGTTGCTTTTTTAAACAATGGTGGCGGTACCGCCTTTGCATACTCACCTCAATTGGGTTACGAATTTAAAACCAAAACTGATAAGGCAGTTGATGCCAGTTTTAAATATGATGGATATTCAAAAAATGGAACACTGGGTGCGCTTGGTGTGAGAATAGCCTATATATTTTAAGCAGAAAAAATTAATGGAGACCCGGTAATAATGATACCGGGTCTTTTTGTGCAAATCAGTGTGCACAATTATAGCCCGGAAAAAATTCCTCAATAATTAAAATGTAATAAAAGAATAACTGATACTTTTGCAATCATTTTTTAACCCAATAAATAAACCAGCGTACAATGAAAAAATTAATCCTGAGTGCAGCCATTTTAACCCTCGGTATGTTATCTGCCAAAGCTCAAAGCAGATCCGAAGACAAAACAGTAAAAATTAGCATTGGTGCAGAAGGCGCTCTTCCAATGGGTGATTTAAAAACCACTAGTAAGTTTGGATTCGGCGGTTCAGCGCAGGCTGAGTTTGAAGTAAGTGACAATATAGGCGTGACACTGAGTGCCGGCTACCTTACTTTTTCCGGAAAAACTATTTCGATCCCCGTAAGTTTCGATCCTATTACAATGCAGCCTGTTTACGGTCCTTATAAGGTTCCTTCCATAAACATAATTCCTGTACTGGCTGGTGCCAAAATTTATTTTACAGAACAGATTTATGGAAGTGCACAGGCAGGCTGGTCGTTTTTTTCGGCTAAAGGATCATCCAGTGCAAATGGATTTACTTATGCGCCCGGCATTGGCTTTAATGTAACTCCTAATTTGGACCTGCTGGTAAAATACCAGGGTTCAAGCAAAGATGGCAGCACCATATCATTTCTTGGTTTAAGAGCTGCTTATAGTTTCTAATTCCAAATTATTTTTTTCTAAACTAAAAAGAGGTTGCCGTTCGACAACCTCTTTTTAATAAACTATTTTATTTCTTTTATGCCTGCTGCACAAACACATCTTTCATCTTCTGCAACAAATCTTTTTCCAGCATCTGCTGCGCAATACTGATCATGTTTTTAAAAGCAAGATCTTTTGAAATACCATGACCAATTATGACAGGCTTGGCAACACCCAACACCGGCACACCACCATACATTTCAAAATTAAAGCGGTCAAAATGTTCATCTTTTATCCCCCTGCGTTGAACTAAATCATAAATACTTTCTGCCATCTTCAACACTACATTTCCGGTAAAGCCGTCGCATACCATTACGTCTGCTTTATCCAGTAAAACGTCACGGCCTTCAATGTTGCCAATAAAATGAATGTCTTTGCTTTCTTTTAATAAAGTGTAGGCTGCCTGTGCCAGCAAGTTGCCTTTGCCTTCTTCTTCTCCAAGATTTACAAGACCTACTTTTGGATTGTTATATCCCAATATGTGCTCTGCATATAGCGACCCCAATATGCCGAACTGCAGCAGGTTTTCCGGCTTGCAATCTGCATTAATTCCAGCATCCACGATCAGACCCAGTGTTCCATTTTCCCTTGGTATATAGGCCCCGATTGTAGGACGCAAAACTCCTTCAATTGCCTTGATACTGAATAAGGCACCCACCATCATTGCACCGGTATTGCCAGCGCTGATAAAAGCATCTGTTTTGCCCGTAGCCAGTAATTGAAAGCCAATTGCTATGGAAGATTGTTTCTTTTCACGTAGCGCTTTGGTAGGATGCTCGTGCATTTCAATTACCTGCGAAGCATGCACCAGTGTAATATTTTCAAAAGGAATGGCATAAGCAATCAGCAACTCCTTCAGTTTGGCTTCGTCGCCAATAAGTGTGAGCGAAATATTTTGATGCCCTTCGGACAAAAAAAGTGATATCCCTTTTACAGCTTCCAGCGGTGCATAATCGCCACCCATCATATCAAGGGCAATATTCATGGTACATTCATTAAATAAAAAATTCTAAGTACTTCATCCGATTACCGAATGTAGAACTTAGAATTCAGCATTTGAAAAATATTATGCTTTCAGCGGCGCTTTTTCAGCTACCACCTGTCCTTTGTAATATAGTTTGCCTTCGCTTACATGTGCACGGTGACGTACATGTGTTTCGCCTGTAGTTTTATCAACGGTCAACGTTGTTTCGCTTGCTTTGTAATGCGTCCTTCTCTTTGCGCTGCGCTGCTGCGAATGGCGTCGTTTCGGATTTGGCATATCTGTAAATTTTAATTGTTATTGTAAAATTATTTATTAAACTCTTTTTAATTCTTCTTAAACTTTTCCAATCCCTTCCAAATCGTATTGGCGTTTTTGGCATCCTCGCTGGCTTCCATCGCTTTTAATTTTTCCAGCACTTCCTTATTGCATTTCGGGCCGCCGAATTCTTCCGGGCTGCATAGCTTTTGTACCGGAACACTCAAACTTACAAATTCATAAATCCAGTCGTTCAGGTATAAATGGCTTTCTGTTCTGGAGATATAAAACACATCGGGATCTTCTTCCTCCTGGTTCATCTGCTCCGGGTTGTCCACCATTTTCACCAGCATATTAAATTCATCCCAAAGATCTTTTTTAAGCTGGTTACCGCAACGGTCACAAACCACATCTGCAACACCGCCCACTTCAAATTTCAGCAGTAAAAAACTACTTTTTTTATCCAGCTGCAATTTTACCGTAGCCGTACAATTGGTAAATTCCCTTACTTCGTCTCCGGCAAAAAAAGAGTCATCTACATTGTAAGTAAACTCATGAATGCCGGGCTTTAAACCCACAAAAGCTATCTCTATTGCCTTTCTTTTTCCCATTACCTTCGGTTTAAAGGACGGCAAAGGTAAGTTTTTTACGTTAATTTGAATCACAAATATCAAATTATTGTTCCAAAATTCAGCGGCAGCCTGTTTTTCATTATTTTTAGCCTTATGCAAAATAAAAAAAGGTGGATTTTATGGATAGTATCACTAACAATAGTTGTTTTCATCCGCCTTTTCTCAGCCAGTTCTTTCAGGTCAGAAACCTGGTATGCTACCGGAATATATCCCAACATAGCCATTTTTTTAAGGTCGCTTACAGGATGGTTACCTTTTAGCCTGGGCGATTTGCTATATGGTGCTGCCGGAGCCTGGTTGTTATATAAATTGGTAAGAGCTATAAAAGCCATTGTAAAAAAAGAAGTTACGGTTCAGGTCACGCTAAAGAAATTTTCTAATGCCATTTTGATTTTGCTCCTTATTTACATCGTGTTCAATATTTTTTGGGGTATCAATTACAACCGCCGGGGTATTGCATCTCAACTGGGTCTGACTGTAGCAAAATATTCTACCGAAGATTTAAGGGATCTGAACACTGCATTGCTGCAGAAAATAAATGAAAGCAAAACTGCCACCCTGCGATCCGGCACAACTGTTTTAACCAGTAAAACAGTTTTTGAGGGTGCTGCCCAGGCATATGGAGAAGTTTATAAAAAATATCCCTTTCTGCAGTACCGGGCAAAAAATATAAAAATTTCTTTATGGGGCTGGTTTGGAAATTATGCCGGATTTACGGGGTATTATAACCCATTCACTGCCGAAGCCCAGGTAAATACTACGGTGCCCAAATTTTTGCAGCCCTACATCGCCTGCCATGAAATTGGCCACCAGCTTGGCTATGCGAAGGAAAACGAAGCCAATTTTGTAGGGTATCTATCAGCAACTGCTTCAAAAGACAGTGCTTTTTTATATTCGGCCTACCTGGATTTGTTTCTGTATGCCGGCCGCAACCTGTATAATGTTGACAGCGCAACCGCCAAATCACTGGCACATCAGTTATTACCAGGTGTAAAAGCTGATTTAAAAGAATTAAGCAATTTTAATCGTCGCCATCAAAATCCGTTTGAACCGGTATTGCGGTGGATGTATGGAAAATATTTGCAAAGTAACCAGCAACCTTCGGGTGTGTTAAGCTATGATGAAGTAACAGGACTATTGATTGCTTATTATAAAAAATATGGAACACTTTAAAACGATTTCCCTTTCTCGAATTAAAACTGGTTTTTCCACATCATGCTTTCTACCGGCTTATTAGGTTGCCCACTGTATTTGGCATTTTTTTTCTGGTTGTATTTTATTTCAATTTCACCATCTACCGGAAAATAAATCAATTGCCCGATGGGCATGCCTTTATAGACCCTTACAGGTTGCTTTACGGATATTTCAAGCGTCCAGTTACCGCAAAATCCAACGTCGCCCTTTCCGGCTGTGGCGTGGATATCAATGCCAAGCCGGCCCGTAGAAGATTTACCTTCCAGAAAAGGTACATGCGCATGGGTTTCGGTATATTCCTCTGTAACGCCGAGATAAAATTTATGCGGCAGCAGCAAAATGCCTTCGTCCGGAATTTCAAAATGAACGATGGTATTGTGTTTTTTTGCATCCAGTTCATCATCTGCATAAGTTGCCAGGTTTTTTCCCAGGTGTACATCGTAACTGTTGCTGCCAAGGCAGTCGCGGTCGTAGGGTACTATTTTTATGCTGCCGTTTGCTATCTCTTCTAAAATTCTGGTGTCGCTCAGGATCATTGGTGGTAATAAATTGTTGTATAAAAATGTTTAGGTGTTATTTTGTAAAATTAAAATATTCGCAACCCAATCGGGTAATTCAACTGCTCTTATGCCGCTCGTTTATCAACAAAATATCAACTCCACAACAAAATTAGGTGTTTGGCATATAGCCGAAGAAAAGGATTTCTTTTTGAGGATGGTTCCCCTGCAACAACAAATTACGCATCCCCGGAAACAGCTGCAGCATTTAGCCGGACGTTACCTGCTGAAAGAGATGTTTCCTGACTTTCCATATGAGTTAATTCGCATTGCAGATACCCGCAAACCATTTCTTGAAAATGAGGCTTACCATTTTTCCATTTCACACTGCGGTGATTATGCAGCCGTGATGGTGAGCAGTACACTAAGAGTTGGAGTAGATGTTGAACTGGTAACAAAAAAAGTGGAAAAAATAAAACAAAAGTTTTTATCACCGGGAGAGCTGGAAATGATTGCAGCCATTGAAAAGAAATCAGGGCAGATAGTTCGGGATAGCTTGCTGACGGCCACATGGAGCATTAAGGAGGCATTGTACAAATGGTATGGCGATGGAGAAATTGACTTTATTGACCACCTGCAAATTGAAGCCATGACATTGGATGGAGAAAGCGGCATCGCCCGTTGCCACGTCAAAAAACATGAGCCTGTTGAACTGGAGGTACACCTGCTGTTTTTTAATGCAAACAGCATCGCCTGGGTAATGAGCTGAGAGTTAGAGCGGTTGAATCAGGTCCCATAAATTACCATACAGATCTTTAAAAACCGCTACTGTTCCGTAAGATTCTTTAAGTGGCAGCCGCACAAAATTAATTTCCTTTTTTACCATCTCCTGGTAATCTCGCCAGAAATCATCCGTGTATAAAAAAAGAAAGACTCTGCCGCCAGCCTGGTTGCCCACTGACTTTTGCTGCTCCATACCGACAGCTTTTGCCAGCAAAAGGTTACACCCGGCTCCCCCCGCAGGAGCCAGCACCACCCAACGCTTACCCTCAAGAAGGAAAGTATCTTCAACAACAGTAAAGTGTAATTGCTGTGTATAAAATTGGATAGCCTCATCATAATCATTTACCAGCAGCGCCACCTTTGCAATTTGTTGCCTCATATTTCATTAATAAAGAAATTCCTATAAAAAAGTGCCGCTTATTCATAAGCAGCACTTGTCAATATATTTTGAATCAGCTAAATCAGGCCTGCTCAATCAATTGTATTTCACTGATAATTCTAACCTCATCGCTCACTACTACACCGCCTGCTTCTGTTACAGCGCTCCAGGTTAATCCAAAATCTTTACGGTTTATTTTTCCGTTGATCGTGAATCCCGCCTTGGTATTGCCATAAGCGTCCTGCACAACTCCGCCAAACTCAACCGATAATTTGATATTTTTTGTTACATCTTTAATGGTAAGGTCGCCGTACATATCGTAAGAACCATCGTTATCAACAGGCTCCGATTTTGTAGCCGTAAACTTTATTTGCGGATATTTTTCAGCATCAAAAAAGTCTGCACTTTTTAAATGTCCGTCCCTTTGTTCGTTTCCTGTATCAACAGAATTTGTATCAGCGGTAAAACTGATTTTTGCCGTTGAAAAATCTTCGTCTTCTGTTGTTACAGATGCCTGGAAGATATTAAAGCTGCCTGTAACATTGGTTATCATCAGGTGCTTTATTTTAAAATGTACTTCGCTGTGTGTTGGGTCTATCGCCCATGATCTTGTTGCCATGATTATTTATTTTTAGTGCAAGTTAATAATTAATGTTTAAACATCGAATTTTTTATTTTTAACAAATTGTTAAATCCAATGCTTAGGCTAGCAATAATTCAACCACTTTTCTTTCCTGGCTGCTTTTAATGGCAGCTTCAATAACCCGGATGATATTAATTCCCTCATCAGCAGTTACCGGAACAGGTTTGCCTTCAGCAATGGCAGCATAGATACCGGCATAATAATCCCCGTAGTTACCCCTGTCCGACGGAATGGTTTCCCTGATCTCCTTACCATCTTTTTCAGTATGCAGTAATCCCTGTTCGCTTGTAGGTTCGGTTCCCCATTGATCGCCGCCCGGCTTTTTGCCTGCCAGCAAATCCGCCTCCTGTACATCGCCCCGGGTTTTAATAAATGATCCCTTCAACCCATGTACCACATTGGCTGGAATTGGCTCCCGGACGATGTTACCTGCTTTTAACCTTACTCTGATTTCAGGATAATATAACTGGATATCAAACCAGTCATCCACTTTTGAAAAGGGTCTTGTTGTGCGTATATCAGCGAACAAAGCCTGCGGCATGCCAAAAATCAGGAGGGCCTCATCAATCAGGTGCGGCCCCAGGTCCATCAGCAAACCAGCTCCTGCATTGGGGGTTTCCTTGTGCAGTTTAGGACCAATCACCGGCTTATACCGGTCATAGTGAAATTCGGCCTCCACTATATCGCCCAATAAATTCTCTGTAATCACTCTTCTCACTGTACGGCAATCGCTGTCGAAGCGGCGGTTTTGGTAGACGCTTAGCATTTTGCCTTTTTGCTGCGCCAGCTTTTTTAACGCTTCGCCCTGTGCTACGGTTGTTGTAAAAGCTTTTTCTACTACGGCATGTTTGCCGGCTTCCAATACTTTGGCAGCGTATTCATAATGGCTGTCGTTGGGTGTATTTACAATCACCAGCTCAATGGCTTCGTCTGCCAGTATAGCTTCCAGCGTTGGGTAGGAAGTAACTTCCGGATAATCGTTTTGGATATTTTTATTGCTTCGCTCCCAGGACCCGCACAATTTAAACCCGGCGTTGGCAGCAATAAACGGTGCATGAAAAATTTTTCCTGACATGCCATATGAAAGCAGGGCTGTTTTGATAATACGCATATTTGAAAATTTGTGTGTATAGAAATTTGTTCTTTGAAATTGTTAGCTGCAGGGATAAATATATTGCTTAATCCGCCTCGAACCAAAGCTTCGCCGGATCATTCCAATCGCCATTGTAATTAATGGTTAGCTCCTCGCCTGGTTTTATTTTTCTGACTGTTTGTACCGCAATTGTTTCTGTTTCATAATCCATAATGTATTCGCAGTTGCTTTTATAACTGTGGTTGTACATGGAGACCAGCCCAAGCGCCATACAACATTGATCTTTCATCTTTCCCCATTCAAAAATATAATCGTGCAGCAACGTCTTGTCCAGCAATAACCTGTCTGCCGCACTCATCACTATTACTGGCGCCACCTCAATAACGGTGTCGGCCTTTATCGCTTTATTTGTAAAAACACCTCTGCCTTTGCCGTTTGAGCTATCAATAAATAATTCTGCTTTTAACATAACCTCACTTTAGACTTAAATGGAGTAATTTGCAAGTTAGTTAAAAGGAAATTTACATTTTTACTAATGTGCCCCTTAGCTGCTTATGCGATTTTAATATTTAATATTGCCAGTAAGGTGATAGGACGTTCCGGTAAAGTTGTTTAAGCTTTAAGTGTAAGTTAAAATGAGATTACGGGAATGATAGTAAAACGCAGTGCAATGAATAGCTTAACAATTTGATGGCCAAAAGCATACTTAACAGATGGCGTTAGAGACAGAAGAAATATCGTTACAACAACAATTTGAAGAAGTAATTGCTTCTGAAGATAAACTGCGGATAAAAGAATTTTTAAATGATCAGAACATCAGCGATGTGGCTGATCTCATTTATGAAAACGAAGATTTTGACAGCCAGATCATCAGTCATCTTTCGCTGCACCGTGCCGCCAGTGTATTTAAAATCCTGGAGCTTTCCACGCAGAAGCGCATCGTTAAAAACCTGCCAGCATTCAATACCGCCGAGCTTTTAAATGAACTGCCGCCGGATGACCGTACAGCCTTTTTAAGCCTGTTGCCAAGCAACGCAGTTAGGGAATTGGTCAAGACATTGAATCCTGAAGAAAGGCGTGTAACCCTGGCTTTACTTGGTTATCCGGAAGGCAGCGTGGGCAGGCTGATGACGCCTGATTACATCTATGTATACGAACATGATACGGTTGAAGATGTATTAAACACCATCCGTAAATACGCCAAAAACAGCGAAACCATTGACGTTATTTATGTGATCAATGATAAAGGAGAGTTGCTGGATGATATTCGTATCAAGGATTTTATCATGGCTTCGGCAGATAAGAGAGTGGATGAATTAATGGATGGCAGGGTAATAACACTGCATGCTGAAGACGACCAGGAGGTTGCCAATGAAGCATTTAAAATGAATAACAGGGTGGCTTTGCCGGTAGTAAGCCGCAGTAATAAATTGCTCGGCATTGTTACGATTGATGACGTACTGTGGGTAGCCAATGAAGAGTTTAGCGAAGACATGCAGAAGATGGGTGGTACAGAGGCCCTGGACGAGCCTTACCTGGATACCCCATTCATCAAACTGATGAAAAAGAGGGCGGGTTGGCTGATTGTGTTGTTTTTTGGAGAATTACTTACCGCCACTGCCCTGGCTTATTTTAACGATGAAATTTCAAAAGCAACTGTGCTTGTAATGTTTATGCCATTGATTGCTTCAAGTGGTGGTAACAGCGGTTCGCAGGCCTCCACCCTCATTATACAGGCGATGGCCGTGGGCGAAGTATCACTGGCAGATTGGTGGCGTGTGATGCGGAGGGAAATTTTTAGCGGCCTTACACTGGGAGGCATTTTAGGCCTGATTGGTTTTATCAGAATCTGCCTGTGGCACATACTGATGAGCCATGGCATTTTACAGGATTTATATGGCATTCACTGGTTACTCGTGGCCATTAGCGTGGGCGTATCGCTGGTTGGTGTGGTACTGTGGGGTACCATTACAGGATCCATGCTGCCGCTTATTTTAAAAAGATTGGGTGCTGATCCTGCGGTGAGTTCTGCGCCATTTGTAGCCACCTTGGTAGACGTGACTGGCCTGATTATTTATTTTTCCGTAGCCTATTTATTTTTAAAAGGTATTTTATTGTAAGGGCTGCATGGTATTGATGCCTGTTGCTTTTGCTGGCTTTGTGCCATACTTTAAGGTGCTAAGTTGTGCTTTCCCTTTCCTGTATTTCACCACAAATAAATTATCAAATTCATTATCTGCAATAGGTTTTACCGGTTGCGTTACGCCTAGTTTTTTTATAAGAATGGGTATCGTATTACTGTGGCCGATGACAAGAATTGTTTTTCCAAAATCATTGTGGGCAGCCATTTTTTCAAGCAGGCTTATGCCGGTTGTATCTGCCAGGTACTGCACTGTATCTATATTCTGTTGAATACGCATGCTATCTGCCGTCATTTGGGTGCGGCGAAACTGTGTTACATAGATATGCTGAACTTTTTTACTTTTCACCACTTTTAGCAAATCACCGGCTCTTTGCTTACCGGCTGTTGTCAACACCGGGTCATTACCGCTTTCTTTTTCTCCATGCCGCACAAGGTAGATCACCGTGCCATTCGCCAGTGCCCTGTTTTGTGCCCGGGCTGAGCAGTGCATCAAAAAAACAATAACTAAAATTGAATATAATTTCATGTAGCTGCTTTACTGCTCAAATGTAGTTAAGCCTTTGTGAATAGCACTGCCCGGACTGGAATAAAAAATTATATTGACCGCATTTTGTTAATTTGCAAATTAAACCATCCCGGCACTATTGGTGGAAGCTCCCTGTAAGCATTTAGGTACAAGTGTGCGACGCCAATGAAGCTAAATAGTTAATCTGCTGCCGGGCTAAAAAAATTTATATGTGTGGAATTGTAGGATATACCGGCCCCAGGGAAGCATACCCTGTAGTAATTAAAGGATTAAAAAGACTGGAATACCGGGGCTATGATAGTACCGGTGTTGCCCTGTTAAACGGCACGGTTAAAGTTTATAAGAAAAAGGGCCGTGTAGCTGAACTGGAAGATTATGCAGTCGGTAAAGAGTTGCACGCACATACAGGTATCGGGCATACAAGATGGGCTACACACGGGGAACCCAGCGACCGGAATGCGCATCCGCATACATCCAGAAGTGGCAAGCTGGCAATGATACACAATGGCATCATTGAAAATTATGTGCAGCTTAAAAAAGACCTTGTAAATAAAGGCTACCACTTTACCAGCGATACGGATACGGAAGTGTTGCTGAATTTCATTGAAGACATTAAAGAGAATAACAACTGCGGACTGGAAGAAGCCATTCGTATTGCACTAAAAAGGGTAACGGGTGCTTACTGTATTTTACTGATCAACGAAGATGACCCGGGCACAATCATCGCCGCACGCAAAGGTAGTCCGTTGGTAATTGGCGTAGGCAAAGGAGAACATTTTTTAGGAAGTGATGCTTCCCCGATGCTGGAATATACCAAAGAAGTGGTGTACGTGAATGACTATGAACTGGCGATTGTAAAACCAGACGAACTGATTCTCAAAAACCTGGGTAATGAAAAAATTACCCCTTTTATAACCAAGCTGGATATGGACCTGGCCGCTATTGAAATGGGCGGTTACGATCATTTTATGCTGAAGGAGATTTTTGAACAGCCCAGTACCATTCATGACTGTTTGCGAGGTCGTTTGGACGCCACAGCAGGTACAATTACCATGAGCGGTGTACAAAATAATATAGAAGCTTTTAAAACGGCACAGCGCATTATAATTGTTGCCTGTGGTACCAGCTGGCATGCGGGGCTGGTAGCCGAATATGTGATTGAAGAATTGTGCCGGATTCCAGTGGAGGTTGAATATGCTTCCGAGTTCAGGTACCGCAACCCGGTTATTAATAAAGGCGATATTATTATTGCTATTTCACAAAGCGGAGAAACTGCAGACACACTGGTGGCCATTGAAAAAGCCAAAGAACAGGGTGCTGTTATTTTTGGAATTGTAAACGCAGTAGGATCTTCTATTGCAAGGTTAAGCAACGGTGGCGCCTATACGCACGCTGGGCCGGAGATTGGTGTTGCCAGTACCAAAGCATTTACCGGCCAGCTTGCTGTGCTGACAATGATGGCTTTAAAAATTGCCAAAGAAAAAGGCACGATAACAGATGAACGCTACAGCAAATTATTGTTCGAACTGGATTCCATTCCTGAAAAAGTGGAAGCTATTTTAAAAGGAGCCAATGCCATTAAAGCGATTGCTGAAAAATACAAAGGCGCAGCAGACGCCTTGTTTTTAGGACGTGGTTATAATTTTCCGATTGCACTGGAAGGTGCGTTAAAACTGAAAGAGATCAGCTATATACATGCAGAAGGCTATCCGGCAGCAGAAATGAAACACGGCCCGATAGCATTGGTAACAGAAATTTTACCGGTGGTTTTTGTGGCTACCAAAGACAGTTACCACGAAAAAATTGTGAGTAACATCCAGGAAATAAAAGCAAGAAAAGGAAAAGTAATCGCCATCATTTCCGAAGGCGATGATGTTATTCCGAGCCTGGCAGACGACGTATTTTTTGTACCGCCTGCCGATGAAATTATGGCGCCATTATTAAGCTGCATTCCATTACAATTGCTGTCGTATTATGTAGGCATCGCTAAAGGTGTGGATGTAGATAAGCCCAGGAACCTGGCAAAAAGTGTGACCGTTGAATAATGATAATTTTTCAAAAGATACCCGTGAAACTCGATATGTCATAAAAACTGTCAGAATTCACCGGCAATTAAAAGGACAAACTTCGCATCGAAGGAATTATCAATTTTCGTTATCCAATTATCAATTATTAAGGATGAACATCATACAAAAACACGCCGTAAATAACCTGGGGTATAATTTTGTTGAAACACAATATATTCCGGCAGGAAAAGATGAATATTATTTGCGCAATATCCAGAATACGGCTGATACCGTTTATAGAAAATTAAACTCGCAGGAAATTGAAACACTGGTTCGCAACCGCAATACATCTGATAACTGGGACCTGATATTTGTCTCTTCTTTCTTCAATGCTGAGCTTGTCAGAAACTGTAAATTTTATGGGTTGGTACGCATCGGTAACCTGGAGCCTTTTTATCTTGAATTTCATAACCTGCGCATGCCTGTTGGTCTGTATAACAGCACAATAATCAGCTGCGATTTGGGTAACAATATTTGCATTGATAACGTCAATTATTTGAGTCATTACATTATTGGCAACGAAGTAATGATTGCCAATGTAAACGAAATTGCCGCTACTGACAAAGCAAAATTTGGCAACGGTATCATTACTGAAGGAGAAGAAGAGGAGACGAGAATCTGGATGGAATTATGCAATGAAAATGGCGGGCGAAAAGTGTTGCCGTTTGACGGCATGCTGCCAGGTGATGCATTTATGTGGAGCAAGTACAGAACCGATGACGCTTTACTGGATAAATTTAAAACCTTTACCCTGCAAAAATTTGACAGCCGTCGTGGATACTATGGTAAAATAGGCGACCGGACAGTAATAAAAAACTGCAGGATTATTAAGGATGTTATGATTGGTACCGACGCCTATTTAAAAGGTGCCAATAAATTAAAAAACCTCACCATTAACAGTGATGCAGAACGCACCTCGCAAATTGGCGAAGGTTGCGAACTGGTGAATGGTATTGTAGGATACGGGTGCAGGATATTTTACGGCGTTAAGGCAGTCCGTTTTGTAATGGCCAGCCATTCACAATTAAAATATGGCGCCCGGTTGCTTAACTCTTATTTAGGTAACAATGCTACGATCAGTTGTTGCGAAGTATTAAACTCCCTGATATTTCCGGCCCATGAGCAGCACCATAATAACTCTTTCTTATGCGCTTCCCTGCTGATGGGGCAGAGCAATATGGCAGCGGGAGCTACCATTGGCAGCAACCACAACAGCCGCAGCCCTGATGGTGAAATTGTTGCCGGTAGGGGGTTTTGGCCCGGGCTGTGCGTGAGCCTTAAACACAATTCAAAATTTGCTTCGTTTAATATCCTGGCCAAGGGCGATTTTCCTGCGGAACTAAATATTCCTTTCCCTTTCAGTTTAGTAAGTAACGATGTGGCCAGGGATGTATTGGTCATCATGCCGGGCTACTGGTTTATGTACAACATGTATGCGCTGGAACGCAATGCATGGAAATATGCAGACCGCGACCGGCGCACGGATAAAATTCAACAACTTGAATATGATTATTTAGCACCTGATACCATTAACGAATTGTTTGATGCACTTAAAATATTGACTACACTCGAACCAAATGAAGAAGGTATTGCAACAACAAATGGATACGAAAATACAAGCCGTACAATCGAAATAGTAAAGGTACCACAGGCCACTACTTTGTTTGCTGAACTAATCCGGTATTATGGCACTATGCAATTGTTGAATCATTTTTTAACCAATAAATTCCGCAGTTTCGATGAATTCAAAAAAACACTGTCTGCCAAAATACAACGCAGTACGTGGTTAAACATCGGCGGACAATTGATTCAGCAAACAGAGATGGAAACATTAAAAAGAAATATTAAAAGCGGCAAGGTAAAGAGCTGGGAAGAAGTACATCATTTCTACCTAACAGAAGGTGTCAACTACCAGCGTGATAAAATGTATCATGCCTACACTTCTCTTTTGGAAATACGTTCTATTACCCCAAGGCAGTTTACTGCTGATTATTTTATCAATTTATTGCAACAGGCAGTGGAAACAAAAACCTGGATGTGCAAAGAAATTTATGAGTCAAGGGCGAAAGACTATACCAACCCTTTCAGAAAGATGGTATACGAAACTACCGAAGAAATGAATAAGGTGGTAGGAAGCCTGGAAGACAATTCTTTTATTCAGCAGCAAGCCGGCAAGTTGGATGAATTTAAAAAACTGGTAAAGTCGGTGACCAAAAAATTAAAAGTCTAAAAAAATTCTGTGAAAAAAATTATTCTTGTTGCTGCACTGCTTATTGCAGGTGCAAATGTGTTTGGCCAAACGGTTGCTGAAATGAAAAAAGTCCTGGATACGACCAGCGATCCCATTGGCTATGTAAAATATCGGCTGAAGAAAAAATACAAAATTGACACAGTTGCTGTAATGAGCAGCACTTCCTTTTTAGGACTTGCAGACAGCCTTGCTTATAAAGGAAAAACAGGCAAAGTATATGGCCCCTGGAAAGGCGCCAACTACCTGATAAAAGTGCTGGCTAAAGTACCCAACACCTATTACCATGTAAGCCATATTTTACTTGACACGACGCTGTTTAAAAAGAATTTCGCCGATTCGATGTCCACCTCTATCATCAATAAAATCCAGGCCGGCACCAGTAGTTTTAGTGATATGGCGGCCACCTACAGCGCCGACCGTGGCTCTTCTTCAAATGGCGGGGATCTGGGCTGGTTTGTACGCGGTGCTATGCTGCAGCAATTGGATGCGGCTATAGCAGCGCATAAAAAAGGAGATATTTTTAAAGTATGGACACCTGCCGGTTTACATATTGTAACCGTAAAAGACAATCCTAAAAAAGATGTTGGTTTTGCCTTGTTGTTAAGGGTAATTCTTTAAGGGAGAATTGTAATTAAGGTAATTTACTGGAAAACACTGACTATGAAGGAGGTTGACACAAGTAATACATTAGTGGCTTCATGTAATTATCAATTTTTCATAGTCGGTAATTTGTAGTGCATAATTCTTTAAGGGCGTCTTCTCAACCATTTAAAAGTTGAGTGTCTTCTTTTGCTGAGCGCAGCATCTGGCCAAAGTTCATTTTTTTACTAATGGCATTTACTGCCATTGCAATGCGTTTTGTTTTGGTGGGTTCTGTCTTGGCACTTTCGATCCATTTACTAAAATAGTGCTGGTGCGATTTTGGAAGCGATTGAAAATATTGCATGGCTGCAGGTTCATCCTGCAAACATTCCATCAGCCACTTATTTACTTCGTAAGGCTTTTTATCTACCGCCAATTGCACCTGCAGTTGGGCCCCTTTTTGTTTACCAATTGCCTTGCGCAGATCGGCTTTCAAAGCCATAATAAAATCTCCCGCTCCCATCGGGATCAATGCCATACCGCTAATAGGGTGCTCATCCAGCTTACCTTTTACCCTGAACGACTTCTTGTTACCAGGCGATAATTGCTGTGCCAAAGCAGCCGGAATTACAATGTACGTCCAGCCGGTTTTCTCCCCCTGTTCCCCGAATTTTAATATGGTTGTTGTAAATTGTATCATTGTTTATTGCTGCAAATTTCAGCAATATTTCATAAAAACAAAATCACGTTGTTTTAACTTTTGTATACTTAATTTTATTGCATGATACCAGCCACAAAAAAAATAGTACTTCTTTTACTTGTGTTGATCAGCACAAAATTAATTGCCCAAAACCGCCACGAAGATTTCAGAGTAGTGGATGAATATGTAAAATCGCTGGGCACTTTGGATACACTCAATATGGGTACCATCAGCTATATTGTTACCAAAAAATTTCCTGATAATAAAGATAAGGCCAGGGCTATTTTCGACTGGATAGCCAATAACATTGCCTTTGATTATAAGTCGGCGAAAAAAAATGACAATGAAAAAAATATTGCAGAAGACGTACTGAAATTCAGAAAAGCCACTTCAGCCGGTTATGCGGCCCTGTTCCAGGATATGTGCAGTGTGGCAAAAATCCGCTGCCTTACAGTAGATGGGTATTTAAGAAACAATGTGGAGCAGTTTACGGATAAGCCGGAAACTTTTAACCATACCTGGAACGTGGTGCAATTGGGCACAAGTCCGGAATCGTGGTTTTATGTTGACCCGACTTTGGGCAGTGGTTACACGGATGATAAGCTAACAACGTTTACAAAAGAATTTAACGACGCTTACTTTTTTGCAGATAAAACCATTTTTAATTATCAGCATTTACCAGACAATCATGCCTGGTTATTAGGCCCGGGAATAAAAAGCAAAAATGATTTTTTCTCGATGCCGTTAGTTAAAAATGCGGCGTACGAATTTGGTGTCGGCAGCTTTTCCCCCAACACTGGTTATATAAAAACCAGTACCAGTAAAACAGTACAATTCAGTTGCAGGCTATCGGGTAATACAAATATCGATATTGTGGCCCTGGCTATTGGTGATGAGAAGAAAAAGAAAATCAAGACGGTAGATTATACCATCAGCGATGGTGTATTACGCTTCGGCTATAAGTTCGCTGAAGAGATCACCTACCCGGTAACCGTGTTAATCAATAACAAGCCAGTACTCGGATATTTTGTTGAAGCGACTGAATAGAGGCTGGATACTGGATAATTCTTGATACTGGATACCTGATACTTGATACAGATTCTCTATACAGACTACGCAAAATAACACCCACAAAATGCGCAACATCCCACGTTTTATTTACCTGATCTTTATTATCCCTTGTTGTAAAATTGCTATTGCCCAACAGAAAAGTATTATTACCTGGTCTGATAAAAACGATATGCTGTCTGAATCAGATTGGTTAATAAAAGCTCCTGTAGTGAAGGCGGCGGTTTTTAGCAGTGCCGATAAAAGGAGCATTATACTATACAACGGACTGGTGAAAAGAACCTTCTTACTTTCCCCCAATTTGGTTTGCACTGACTATAAAAATATGGTTACAGGCCAGCAATTATTGCGGGCGGTATTACCGGAAGCCATGGTGACTATTAACGGCAATGCTTACAACGTGGGCGGGTTAAGGGGGCAACAGGAAAAAGCCTACCTGCTCAATGAGTGGCTGTCAACCTATACAAAAGGTGACGACGATTTCCAGTTTAGCAACTACACCATCAGTGAATTAAAACCCTTTGTAGAATGGAAACCAAACAAGTGGTGGGCATACAATAAAAAACAACCTTCCGGCAAAGTGCTCACTCTCTTTTTCAACAATCCGCAGGCTGCTGTTAAAAATGTAACGATAAAAGTAAACTATGCTATTTATGATAACCTTCCTTTGATTTCAAAGTGGGTTGAAATTGAAAATACCGGGACAGCGCCGGTAATGATCGGCCGTGTGAAAAATGAACTGCTTGCGGTAGTGGAAGAAGAAAGCGCCGTAGTGGGCAGCCCGGATAAAATGAAAAAACAGCAAGGCTTGTACGTTGAAACAAATTATGCCTTCAACAATGCCATGAGATACGAAATCAGTGATCAAACCCTCCATTGGAAAATTGATTCTACCTACACTTCGCAGGTAAATTATGATTATAATACACCCTGCATTTTAGAAGTGTATCCTGATAAAGTTGCTGGTATTGAATTATCGCCAGGCACATCCTTTACATCCGTTCGCAGTTTTGAGTTATTGATGGACAGCTATGACCGGGAAAGAAGAGGATTGGCCGTAAGAAAAATGTATACTGCCATTGCACCATGGACAACAGCGAATCCTATTTTTATGCACCTCGTAAGCAAAAATGATCAGGAAGTAAAAAGGGCCGTTGATCAATGCGCTGCTACAGGATACGAAGCCATCATACTTAGCTTCGGTAGCCATCTAAATATGGAAGATTCTTCGGCCTCTAACACTAAAAAGTGGCAAGCACTTGCTGCATATGCACATCAAAAAAATATTAAGATTGGCGGCTATTCACTATTTAGTTCAAGACGCATTAGTGAAGAAGACGATGTAATCAACCCGGTTACAGGTAAAACAGGCGGCGCCTTTTTTGGCAATGCACCTTGCTTCGGCAGCAAATGGGGACTGGCATACCGGGATAAAATAAAATATTTTTTTTCGCAAACCGGCTTTGATATCTGGGAAAACGACGGGCCTTACCCAGGCGATGTTTGTGCCTCCACAACACATCCCGGCCATACAGGTTTAGATGACAGTCAATGGAAACAAATGGCCATTCAAAAAGACTTATATCACTGGCTGAGTGAACAGGGGGTTTATATCAACGCCCCTGACTGGTATTTTTTAGATGGTACAAATAAAATTGCGGTAGGCTATCGTGAAGTAAATTTTTCTTTACCAAGAGAAAATCAAAAAATACTGAACCGCCAGAATATTTATGATGGCACCTGGGAAAAAACACCCTCTATGGGTTGGGGCTTTGTACCATTAACAAGGTACCAGGGTGGCGGGGAAGAGGCAGTACTGGAGCCATTAAGTGAACACCTGAAAGATTACAAACAATTAATGATGCAATACTATGGTGCCGGCGTGCAGGCTTGTTACCGCGGACCAAGATTGTATGATACTGATGCAACCAAACAAACAGTTATCAATGTAATCAACTGGTATAAAAAATACCGTGCTATTCTCAATGCGGATATCATTCACCTGCGCCGAGCAGACGGCCGGGATTGGGATGGCATACTGCATGTAAATCCTGCATTAAAAACAAAAGGATTATTGATGTTATACAACCCATTAAAGGAAAAAATCACAAGGACCATCCAGGTGCCATTATATTATACGGGCGCCACAGATACCGTGCTTATAAGCGAACAGGAAGGTAAAAAAATACAAAAGAAATTAGACCGGAAATATATGATTGAGCTGTCGGTGACAATCAAACCGGAAAGCTATACCTGGTTTACCATTGAATAATTGTTGATCAATTTTTGCCAAAATAATTTGCTTAAAGTTGGCTTGTAGCGCAACAGATCTATCAATTCAACAGCGCCTGAATTTTGGCTTCCAGTTGGTCTTCAGCCAAATCTATCGCCACAATTTTACCTGTTTTATCCAGTAAAAAAGTATTGGGGATGGCGTTAACACCGTATTTCTCTGCTGTTTTAGAATACCAGCCGGCTTTATCATTTACCTGTGTGTAGTTGATTTTATCCTGTTCAACTGCTTTTATCCAGTCCCGTTTTTTGCTGTCGATAGAAACACCAAAAACTTCAAAACCCTTTGCTTTGTATTTGTTATAAAGACTGATTACACTGGGGATAGAAGCTCTGCAGGGGCCACACCAGCTTGCCCAAAAATCTATTAGTACCACTTTTCCTTTCAATGAAGATAAATGCACCGTGCTGTCTTTTAGCCCGGGTAAAGCAATTTCAGGCGCCATCTGTTCAACCTTTACCTGTGCCTTCGTGCCGGCGGAAACACCCAACATTATCATTAATAGAACAACATTTTTCATTTGCAGCAGTCTTTTTTTCTGAATAAAGAGAGTATAAAATTTAATATTTTTTTTATTGTAATTACCATACCATTGCTGGTTTTAATGCAATACAAATATAGCGATCAGGGATTACAGTAAATCGTTAAAATGCTGGCTTAACAATATCCCGGTAAACATCAATTCACAAAATTCCACTGTATGCCAAACCTTATCACCAGGCCCGGATAGGCATAATGAGGGGCTGCGAAATTATTTTTTGTAAACCCAAACCCGTTTGAAAAATCCATGGTATTTAAATTCTCTGCCCTTATAAAAGCAGTAAAAGATTTTATTCTGAAATGTACAAAAGCACTTATATCGGGCCGGTTCCTGATGGTAAAACTGGTATCGGGTACAAAGAACTGCCCCATAACCGGCGAGTAGTTATAAGCTTTGTATGGAGTGTAATACCTGAACTCCAATCCTGTACTCAAATTAAGATTTTTAAAAAATACGCCTTCGTATGCCAGGCGGTTACGCGTAAAAATCAGTGGCACTTTTACCGGTGCTGCGGCATCCGTTTGCTGCAACGTGGCTTCCGCATACAGATTCCATCGCCTGGTTAATTTTATTTTCTTTGCCGCACTTAACTGCAGCAAATTAATCACCTTACTATATTGCGCAGTTTTATAAAATCCTGTAAAATAAGCGTAGTTGGTAATTAAATAATTAGCGGCGGATAAACTTACAAAAGGGTTGTCTGCGTTAGCTTTTAAGCTAATGACATTTTCTTTTTTATAGCCACCGGCATTGCCGAAATTGAAAGAAGAAAGCGTGTTAAAGATAAAAGAAGGCGTTCGGTTTACATTGCTGAAAGCCAGCCGCACATTTCCCCATTTTTTGTTCAGGTATCTCGCCAGTGAAGCATTGATACTGTAATCACCGGAATTCAGTCCGGCCATATACAATTCTCCATTGGCCAGTATATCCCACAACCGGTTACGGGTTTTATTGCGGTACTCGCCATGTAACATAATATTGTAAAAATTGTGGGTGCCTGTTGCAAAAGTGCCTTTGATGTTTTCAATGCGGGCGCCTGCCATTAAATACTGTGCAACATTTTTTGTATCAGGATAAGTGATAATAGAAAAATCATTCGACACTACTTTCCATTTATCTGTAACTACCAGGCTATCCTTTCGGGTTGAAGTGGAAGTATCCACCATCATAGTGGTATCGTAATAGTTTACGTAATAGCTGGTGTCAGCAGATATCAAATCCCTGAATTGGTAATTATAACTGCTGTAATTTAACGTGTGTTGAAAACGCAGCTTTGAATAAAATAAATATTCAGTGGTGCTGTCGTTGATGGCAATGGAATCTTTTTTGCCCAGGTCGTATGATTGTCTTAAAAAGAAGGTGAAATCTTTATACACATTACCTGTTGTAACAGTAGTGTTGAAAGGATTGAAAGAAGAATTATTGCCACCGAGATTTACCGGTATGGCAAATAGTTTAAAGGTTTTATCTACCAGCAGACTGTCGTTTTTAATACCGCCGCTTTCCGAACTTTTCAGCACGTTGCCCATCAGCATAAAATAGGCTCCGTATCTTTTTCGCTTACCCTGGTAGTTACTAAAAAGCCGGTAACTTTTATGGTTGGTATTTTGAGAAGAAAAATAGCCCGGCGCACTGATCAATCTATATTCTAAACCAAAATTTAAATTGGGTTTGGGGTTCTGGGTATGGATAATACTTACCACCTGTTCCTTGCCCGAACCCAGTTCATAATTCATCCGGGTATAGGGCTTGGTAGTTTTAAAAAAGCGACTGTTTTCTAATGTGTATTTGTAAGCATCAAATGCATGGAACCCTGCATCCCACCCAGCTTTTGCATGAGGCGCATAAATAAGTGAATAGCCGGCGTTGCCATTGTTACCCAGGTATTGTTCGGTAGCAGGTATAGAAAAATATTTATAAAAATCGTTGAGGTTGGTATCAATGCGGATGTTGCGGATAGAATCAAGGTATTTGAAAGTAACCGTGATGGTATCTTTTAAATCATCTCTATGCTCAAAACCTAAACCCAAACTATCACTTTTGCTGCCGCCTTTGCTGCTGCTTCCGCCTTTGCCCATTCCTCCGGCGGCACCTCTAAGCGTTTGCAGGCCCCGTTGCGCAACACCTGCTTTAAAAAACCCCAGCAGCAATAAAGAAAATACTATTTTATACATCATTCAAAATTATTCAACACCGGCAATATGTAATGCGGCTCAAAACCCAAATCAGCCGGTAAAATTTTGCTGCAATATGCTTACAAGCTGGCGACCAATTCCTTAAAAATATGTGTCAGCTTTGGCTCAGCTTCCCTGGCTGCCTGCAACACTTCTGCATGCGTAATTATATTTTCTTCTTCCCTTATGCCAAGATCAGTTATTACACTCATTCCAAAAACATCCAGGCCCATATGTACAGCGGCAATTACTTCCTGCACCGTACTCATGCCAACCGCATCACCTCCTATAATATGCAGTAATTTATATTCAGCCCTTGTTTCAAATGTTGGTCCTGTAACACCGCAATAAACGCCTTCCTTAACATCCAGATTTTCTTTGGCGGCAATTGCTTTTACCTGGCTGATTAAACGCTTGCTGTAAGGTTCACTCATATCCGGAAAACGGGGTCCCATCACCTCTTCATTTTTCCCGATCAAAGGATTAATAACAAAAAGACTAACATGATCTTTAATAATCATCAGATCACCCACCTTATAATCCAGGTTCATACCTCCCGCAGCATTGCTTATAAGCAGGGTGCTGATACCTAAAAACTTCATTACCCTGATTGGAAAAACAACTTCCTGTGGGGTATATCCTTCATAACAATGAAAACGTCCCATCATAGCCACCACTTTTTTTCCTGCCAGTTCGCCAAATATTAATTTTCCATCATGGCCTTCTACTGTACTTACGGGGAAATGCGGGATATCCCTGTAGGCTATTTCTGCTTCTATTTTCATTTCTCCTGTAAAACTACCTAACCCGCTTCCCAGTACAATACCGGCGATGGGCTTGCTTTTATAACGGCTTTGGATATACGCAACTGCCGCATTTATTGTTGTAATCATTTTGCTTGCTTGTTTAGTAGTAAGAGCTGTTTATATCCACCATTTTAGGCTGCACCTCACCATCAAAATGGTTTTGCAAAGAAAGGAAACTAAAAGCAAGGTTGAATTAAAAAAATGGTAAAAAGAAATACCCGTGCTTTCTTCCCCAGGGACGGGGAAATGGAGAATGCTAAACGTGGTTTTTGAACTTTTGACGATTAAAAACTTTCTTATAATGAATAATCCATTTTTATGCTGCAGTCAAGTGACGAATAAGCCACTTTTCTATGACTCTCCAGCAGTAGGATCAGGGTTAAATTATATCCTGCTTATTTCCCCTTCCCTTCTTATCTTCGCAAAAAATTTCTCCAAACATGAACCTTCACGAATACCAGGCTAAAGAGCTGCTTAAAAAATTCAATGTTCCAGTGCAGGAAGGCATTGCCTGCAATACACCTGCCGAGGCAGAAGAAGCATACCGCCAGATACATACCCTATACGATAGTAAGTTTGCTGTAGTGAAGGCGCAGATACATGCTGGTGGCCGTGGTAAGGGTACCATCCGTGGTAAAGAGCAGCGTGGAGTTGCGGTAGGTAAGAATGCCGAAGCAATCAAAGAAATAGCACAAAATTTAATAGGCGGTACATTGGTCACCATCCAGACAGGCCCTGCCGGTAAACTGGTTAACAAAGTACTGGTAGCGCAGGATGTTTATTATGACGGTCCTAATCCTACTAAAGAATTTTACCTGTCTATTTTAATGGACCGGTCAAAAGGCCAGAATGTGATTATGTACAGCACCGAAGGCGGTATGAACATTGAAGATGTGGCACACAACACACCTGATAAAATATACAAAGAATGGGTAAACCCAAGTGGTTTGCTGCAGGCTTTCCAGGCTCGCAAGATTGCTTTTAATCTTGGCCTTAGTGGTACTGCTTTTAAAAACTGCGTGAAATTTGTGACCAATTTATACAACGCTTATGTTGGTTTGGATTGCAGCATGCTGGAAATAAATCCATTGTTCAAAACAAGTGATGATAAAATAATCGCCGTGGATTGTAAAATGGACGTAGACGATAACTCTTTGATGCGGCATGCAGATGTAGCTGGCTTAAGGGATATTAGTGAGGAAGATCCTACAGAAGTAGAAGCCGGAAAATTCAACCTGAATTTTGTAAAGCTGGATGGTAACGTAGGCTGTATGGTAAATGGCGCAGGTCTTGCCATGGCAACTATGGATATGATTAAATTAAGTGGTGGTGAACCTGCCAACTTTTTGGACGTAGGCGGCACTGCGAATGCACAAACAGTAGAGGCCGGCTTTCGTATTATTTTAAAAGATCCAAAAGTTAAAGCAATCCTCATCAATATTTTTGGTGGTATCGTTCGTTGTGACCGTGTTGCACAAGGTGTAATTGATGCCTACAAGTCAATTGGCAATATTGATATTCCAATCATTGTACGTTTACAGGGTACTAATGCTGATGTAGCAAAAACATTAATTGACGAGAGCGGATTGAAAGTTCAAAGCGCCATCCTCTTAAGTGAGGCTGCAGCGTTGGTGAATAAAGCAGTTGCTTAATCGCGGATGGCTGATTTTTGATGTCTGATTTCTTTCAGTTTGGGTGGAATGCCTTGACTTGATACAGCCGTCGATTCAAAATAGATTAAACGAAAAATGTCCCATTTTAAGTGGGACATTTTTCGTTTAAATATTTGTGTCTTAAGGTTCGCATTGTCCACACCCTAAATTCACCATTCACTGTTCACAACTCACCACTCACTATTTAACCACTTTCGCCCTTGTTATCTTCACATCCATGGTAGTTACTGCGGGCTTTTTATTTCCAAAACTGTTGCGCACATAGGTGAGTACATCTGCCACCTGTTTATCGGTGAGATAATTAAAAGAAGGCATTACGTTGTTGTATCTTTCTCCATTGATTTCTACCTGGCCCATACCATTCAGTACGGTTGTTATCAGCCTGGGTTTAGGCCCGTTTATAAAAGCAGTTTTAATTAAAGGAGGATTCAGATTTTCAACACCACCTCCATCGGGCAAATGGCAGGAAATGCAGAACTGAGTGTAGACTGCTTCTCCGGACGTTATTGAGGCCTTAAGACCTGCTACCGGCGATTTGGTAACCGGCTTCTTTTGCTGGGCAAAACCTGCTGTTGCAAGCAGTAATTGTATACCTGCGAGTAATATTTTCGTACGCATATTTCTTTAAGGAGTGTAGGTTATTTTGTAGAGAAATCCTTTTGAATCATCGGTTACATACAGTGAACCATCAGGTCCCTGGGCTAGTCCGCATGGACGATGATCGGCACGGCCTGAAGCAGTTTTTTCAGGAGAGCCCGAAAAATTATCTGCAAATATTTCCCATTCGCCGGCAGGCTTTCCATCTTTAAAAGGCTGAAACACCACAAAGTAACCCGCCTGTGGTTCGGGTGACCTGTTCCATGATCCGTGAAAGGCAATGAAAGCACCATTTTTATATTTTTCCGGAAATTGATTGCCTGTATAGAACAATAATCCGTTGGGCGCCATGTGGGCAGGATACGCTGCCGCCGGTTCCAGGTATTTTGAATCCGCTGCAGTCTTTCCATCGCCGCCGTATTCGGGCGCAAGTATGTTTTTGTGTTGCGCCAAATCATAGTACAGGTAGGGCCAGCCTGCATCATCTCCTTTCTTTAAAGCAAACATACATTCTGCCGGGTTTAGGGCTGATTGCTGTACCGTATATAAATCGGGGAATATATCATGCAACTGATCCCTCCCGTGTTGCATTACAAAGAGCTGATTGTTCTGCTGGTTCCAGTCGAGGCCAACAATATTTCTTAGTCCTGTTGCATACCTGACTCCGTCGGCATAGGTTTGATTGAGCTTATCATGTTTAAACATCCAGATACCACCGGCAGAATCCAGCATCGGGCAACCTTTTCTGCCCATAGAACCTTTTTGCCTGTCTTTTTCCTGGCAGCTGTTTAACCAGGCCCCAATATTTACATAGATGTTACCTTCGTTATCCAGTACCAGTGATTTTGTTTCATGCTGCCAGCGGTTAATTAATCCGGTTACTATTTTTTCCGGCGCTGCCGGATTGATGACTTCATTTTTTGCATCAAGTTTATACCTGAAAACTTCTTCATTGCTGGAACTGTAGAGGTAGCCGTCTTTAATGTATATTCCTGTGCCGCCATAATTACCAAACCCGTTTTTAACAACCGCTTTGCCATTGGCTTCCTGTAAATAAATAGTGCCCTTGCCGTTAACCGGCTTTGCCAGCCGTACATAAATTCCACCCTGGGGCGTTACAACAATATGCCGGGCCTTACCCATATTTTCCGCAAGTATCGTCGCCTTAAATTTGGCAGGCAATTTCAAGCCTGCGTTGTCATCTGTTATTTTTAAAACAGGCTTAACGCTTGTTTGTGCGCCAGCCTGCGTTGTACAAAATATCGCAGCAATGACCCCTGCGTAAACGAAAACTTTTTTCATTTGTTGATATTTATTTTCTAAAAAGTATATAAAGATAATTACCCAACTGCTATTACAATTAACTGGCAAAACTGTTGAACTAAATCTACAAATTGGCTGTTTTCATTTTTTACCCAATTATAACAACAAACTGTTAAGCCTTTCTATTTACCATCACGAAGCACTTGCAACTTTATACCAGCAGTGGTTCTTTATCTTTACAAAAAATAAAACAATGCCTGTAAAAAAAATATTGCTGCTGTTGCTGGTACCGATACAATTATTGGCCCAAAATTTTTCCGGTAAAGAAATCAGCCGCTGGCAGCACCAGGCTAAACAGGTAACCATTACAAGAGATAACTGGGGCATTCCCCACATCAGTGGCAACACGGATGCCGATGCTGTATTTGGATTATTGTATGCGCAGTGCGAAGATGATTTTAAAAGAGTAGAACTAAACTACATTGAAAAGTTGGGCAGGATGGCAGAGATAAAAGGAGAAGCCGTTTTGTACGATGACCTGTTGCTGCAATTATTGATTGACACTGCGGATGCGAAAAAAGATTACAATACAGCCGCCCCGTGGTTAAAAAAATTATTGAATGCTTATGCGGATGGTATTAATTACTACCTGTATAAAAATCCACAGGTAAAGCCACTAATGATCCATCGCTTTCAGCCATGGTACCCACTGTTGTGGACTGATGGCAGCATTGGTGCTATTAACACGGCAGATATTTCCACCGCTGAGTTAAAGAATTTTTATAGCGGTGACGCAAAACCTGCGGTTGCATTGGCAAAAGATCCTGATCAGCAAACAGGTTCCAATGGCTTTGCATTTGGTCCTTCTGTTACTGCGAGCGGCAACGCCATTTTATATATCAACCCGCATGTGACATTTTATTTCAGGCCCGAAGTGCAGGTTACCAGTAAGGAAGGGTTGAATGCATATGGCGCTGTTACCTGGGGCCAGTTTTTTGTTTACCAGGGATTTAATGAGCATTGCGGCTGGATGCATACCAGTAACAATGTGGATGTGGCCGACTTATACGAAGAAAAAATAAGCACAAAAAACAAACAATTTTTTTACGAATACGATCACCAGTTAAAACCCGTAAGGCAAAAGAAAATCGTATTGCGGTTTGCTGAAAATGGATTGTTGAAAACAAAAAATATTACCGCCTTTTTTACGCAGCACGGGCCAGTGATGGCCATGCGCAATAACAAATGGATCAGCCTGAAATCTTTCAACCGTTCTGCCATTAGTTTAAAACAAAGCTGGCTGCGTACCAAAGCGAAGGGATTTGACGATTATAAAAAAGTAATGGACCTGAAAGCCAATACAAGCAACAATACCGTATATGCGGATGACAAAGGCAATATCGCTTACTGGCATGGTAATTTTATACCTATCCGGGATAAAAAGTTAAACTGGGCATTGCCGGTAGATGGATCCACTTCTGCTACGGAATGGAAAGGTTTACACGAACAGCAAGATATTGTGCACCTGTTTAACCCACCTAACGGATGGCTGCAAAATTGCAACTCCACTCCCTTTTCTGTTGCCGGAAATTATAGCCCGAAAAAAGAAAATTACCCTGCGTACATGGCGCCTGACGGAGAAAATTTTCGTGGTGTAAATGCGGTGAGAATTTTAGGCTTGGAAAATAAATACACCGTTGATAAAGTGATTGCAGCAGGTTATAATACTTATCTTTCAGCATTTGAAGTGTTGGTTCCGGCACTCATCAATTCATTTGAAAAGAGTATTGCGAGCGGGGATACTACTTACAATAATTTGAAAGAACCCATCGCAATTTTAAAAACCTGGGATTATCATTCTGGCGAATCATCTGTGGCCACCACGCTGGCCATTGAGTGGGCTCAGAAATTGGACAAACTGTTACAGAAAGTATATGTAGATGAAGGTGAAACAGACCAGGTACAAAACACCAAACACTTCGCTGCTGTTGCAACGGCAGCACAACTGCTGCCACCACTAACAGTTGTTGTAAATGAATTAACGGGTAAGTTTGGTAACTGGCAAATTGCCTGGGGCACCATCAACCGTTTTCAGCGGATTACTGACAATATTCCTGATGAATACCACGATAGTTTGTCCAGTTTACCCATGGGTTTTGCCTCGGCATTGTGGGGACAAATACCATCTTATAACAGCAAATATTTCGCACGTAATAAAAAGCGGTATGGTGTAAGTGGTAACAGTTTTATTTGTGCTGTTGAGTTTGGGAAAAAGATAATTGCAAAATCATTACTGGCTGGTGGTGAAAGTGGCGATCCATCATCCAAACATTTTAAAGATCAGGCTGAAATGTACACCCATGGCCAGTTTAAAGAAGTATTGTTTTATCCGGAAGATATAGCGAAGCACGCAGAAAAAAAATATCATCCGGGCGAATAGTTTACTTCCAGCGGGTAAAAATGCATTAGGGATTGAAGCGGAAAGCCCGCAGCTGAGGGTTTGCGCATGCGTTTATGCGAGGACTTGCAGCGTAAAGCCCGGCCCGCAGCAGCGGGAAATGCTCTTATTAAATTCCGGCACCATTACTACTTTAACAAGAAAACCTTTTAACGCTTACAACCCATTGTTTTTAATCACATCGGTATACCACAAGGCAGAGGCTTTCGGTATTCGATTGAGCGTTTCTTTCTCCACATAATGTATCCCGAATTTTTTTGAATAACCGCTGGCCCATTCAAAATTATCCAGCAACGACCAGATAAAGTATCCTTTTACGGGTACGCCCAAATCAATGGCTTCACCAATGGAAGTAATATAACCCTTGAAAAATTCAATTCTTTCCGCATCATCCACTTTTCCATCCACCAGTTGATCATCAAAGGCACACCCGTTTTCTGTAATAAAAACAGCAGGGTTATTATACCGTTCCGCAATCCATTGCAGCAGTTTTTTACATCCCCAGGGAACAATGGCCCATTGCATATCTGTTAGCTTCCAGTCTGCATCTATACTCAGGTTCACGTCCTGGTCTTCTGAAAGTCCTCCATTACCGTATACACTTCCCTCCTCTTTATTGTTGGTTGCGTCAGATGCATACATAGTAGTGTAATGGTTCAATCCAAAAAAATCAGACGAGCCTTTGAGCGATTTTTTTTCGGCCTCAGTAAATGATGGCAGGCGGTCACCCAATCTTTCTTTCATCACTGCAGGATAATCGCCTTTATAAACAGGATCTGCAAACCAGCCTAAAAAAAACTCCAGCGCTCGTTGCGCCGCGGCTTTGTCTGCATTGCTATCTGTCAGCGGCTCCCGCCAGTCGCAGTTATTGGTTATGCCAATACAGCCTTGTTGTTGTTGCTGAAATTGAGTGCGGTATACATGCACCGCCTGTGCATGCGCCAGCAATAAATTATGGCCTGCTACATAAGGCAGATCGTTTGATTTTTTACCTGGTGCAAACACGCCATGACCATAGCCCAAAATAGCCACCACCCATGCTTCGATGATGGTGATCCAATTTTTTACGCGGTCGCCAAAATGGGTGAAACAAACTTCTGCATAGTCTGCAAACACGGCCGCTATTTCATTACCCAACCAGCCATCTATTTCAAATTCCAGCGCAGCAGGTAAATCCCAATGATACAGTGTTACCCATGGCTCAATGCCTGCTGCCAGCAGTTCATTGATCAGCCTGTTATAAAAGTCAATGCCCTGTTGATTTACAGCACCACGCCCTGCCGGCAATATACGTGACCATGCTATTGAGAATCGGTATGCTTTTAAACCCATGGCTTTCATTAACGCAACGTCTGCGGCTATGCGATTATAATGATCACAGGCTATTTCACCTGTATCGCCATTTTTTACTTTACCGGGGATCAAACAAAACACGTCCCAAATAGATGGTCCTTTTCCATCGGCTTTCCATGCGCCTTCTACCTGGTAAGAAGAAGTGGCACTGCCCCAGATAAAGTTGGCCGGAAATTGCTGTATCATAAATTATAAATGAAATGTTCAAAAAATCGTTGCTCCTGAAAATTAAAAACTTAAACGAGCTGCCAAGTTATTGCTTTTATACATGCTTATTAAAAGCAGGTTCTAAATCCGGATTTTTTTTCAGCTATGCCGGTAAAAGCTGTATATTTCAATAGACTCATGTGGAGTTTATAATACTGATACTTTTTTAATTTTTGTTGCGCACATTTCAACAGCAGGCCTGTAAAATATTGTTAAATGAAAAATATTGATTTACTTAATGGATTGATGTGATCTGCCCGTACAACCGGCACTTTCATACATCCTCTAAAACTAACAAATGTATATTCTTTCAACGATTGACCTGCTGATAATACTCGCCTATTTCGTCCTGATGGTGTTTCTTGGTTTTTATATGAAAAACAGGGCAAAAAAAAGTAAAGATGCATATTTGATGGCCGGCAAATCCTTACCCTGGTATGCTTTGGGGCTGAGCGATGCCAGCGATATGTTCGACATCAGCGGCACGATGTTGCTCACCAGCATGGCTTTTTTATATGGATTTAAAAGTGTCTTTATTCCCTGGATGTGGCCGGTTTTTAACCAGGTTTTCCTGATGGTATTCTTAAGCCGCTGGTTGCGCCGGAGCAATGCTACTACCGGTGCAGAATGGTTAAAAACACGCTTTGGTTTAACTGACCGTGGTGTTGGCCAAAGCCATAAAGTAGTTGTTGCTTTTGCGCTTATTTTATGCATTGGATACATGGCATACGCCTTTGTAGGTGTAGGCGAATTTCTACAGATCTTCCTGCCTTATGAACGGATAAAAGATACGCTGCCCTTTCTAAATCATGGTGAGGCAGCTTTTACTGCAGGCTCCGACCAATATAAAGCAGCACTCGAAATTTCCAAACACAGTACTGCCCAGTTTTACGGTGTCAGCATTTGTTTGATAGCCATGTTGTATAGCATTTTAGGTGGCATGCATGGAATAGTGTTGGCAGATGTGATCAAGTACATGATCATGATTGTATGCTCCTTATTTGTTGGCATTATTGCTATGCGGCACCTGAGTGCAACTGGCGTTAATGTGCTGGAAAGAGTGCCCAAGGGCTGGGACTCACCGTTTTTTGGTATGGACCTTGGCCTTGACTGGAGCAATAAATTAAATGATGCCAAAATAAAATTAGAGAAAGATGGATACCAGTTGTTTTCAGCTATCATGGGTATGATGTTATTCAGCGGTATTATGAAGAGCCTGGCTGGTCCTGCACCTAATTACGATTGCCAGAAAATACTGAGCACCAAAAGCCCGGAAGAGGCTGCTAAAATGAGTGGATTTATTTCTGTGATATTGATGCCGGTAAGGTATTTTATGACGATGGGGCTTTGTATTATGGGCATCCTGTATTTTAAAGATCTTGACCTGCACAATGGTACAGATGGCCTGATTAATTTTGAAAACATCATGCCGTCCGTTATCAGTAAATTTTTACCGGTGGGATTGATCGGGCTGGTACTGGCCGGTTTTTTAGGTGCCTTTATGAGTAACTTCAGTGGTACTTTAAATGCAGGTCAGGCCTACATTGTGAATGATATTTACCTGAAGTACTTTAATCCGCAGGCAGATCGTAAGAAGATAATTGCGATGAGTTATTTAAGCGGCATCGTAATGGTAATTTTTGGTATTGGCCTCGGGCTGCTCATCAAGGATGTCAACATGATTTTCAATATTATTACCGCAGGATTATACGGTGGTTTTGTATGCGCCAATGTTTTAAAATGGTACTGGTGGCGCTTTAATGCCAACGGCTTTTTTTACGGTATGCTGGCAGGTATTGTGGTGAGCGCCATTCCGCCATTATTGAGCGTAACGGGCGTTACTACTTATTTTGATGGCACAAGAATGCTGTATTTTTTCCCTCTGTTTATATTAATACAATTCATTGCCTGCATCATCGGCACTTATAGTGCACCGCCAACGGATACCCCTACCCTGCTTGCATTTTATAAAAATGTACGGCCATGGGGATTCTGGAAACCAATCCACGCAATGGCCGTGGCAGAAGATCCGACTTTCGAGGCCAATAAAAATTTACCGGTCAATATCTTTAATATTGTTCTTGGTATAACAGGGCAAATTCTGCTGATGCTGTTACCGATGTACCTTATCTTAAATCAATGGAACGGGCTGGGGATTGTGATGGCCCTGATAGCGGTAATATTTTTGGTAATGAAACGTACCTGGTGGAACCGCTTAAAAGATTTTTAACCAGACCCCTGATAACAACCCTGATACCGGGCAGCGATAACATCGCTGCCTTCTTTTATGTTTGCAGATTACTATAAAAATGCGGCCCGAAGAATCGGGCCGCCTTATTTAAATTGTATATTGAAAAGTACACCTACTTTGGAAGTAATACATGATCGATTACATGTATCACGCCATTGCTTTGATTTACATCCGCGATGGTTACATAAGCCACGCCCCCCTTTTCATCTTTAATGGCCACTTTTTTGCCTGCCATCATCGCCGTTAATTTACCGCCTGCAACAGTGGTTAATGTTGCCATTCCGTTGCCATCCTTTATCATCTTTACAAGATCAGCAGCGCTCACCTTGCCTGCAACAACATGGTAAGTTAATATGCCGGCCAGCATTGATTTGTTTTCTGGTTTCAGCAAGGTGGAAACGGTACCTGCCGGCAGTAAATCAAATGCTGCGTTGGTTGGAGCAAATACAGTGAATGGTCCGGCACTTTGTAAAGTTTCTACCAGCCCAGCGGCTTTAACTGCTGCTACCAGGGTGGTGTGATCTTTACTGTTTACGGCATTGGTCACAATGTCTTTGGATGGATACATAGCCGCACCGCCTACCATGACTGTTTTTTCTTTTGACATGTTGCTGGTTTGGGCAAAAGCAACCTGCGTTAATACAAGGGCACATGCCACCACCAAAATTGTTTTAAACTTTTTCATTTTGTAAATTTTATGTGTGATTATTTTTAAATTGATTTGATAGATGTACGTGGCTTGCGGTAGGATGGATTTATAATTTTCGAAAAAAATTGCTTTTTATTGAAACTATTAAGTGGTGTTAAACAAATAGGTGGATTACTATCACATTGATGAAACAGTAGTAAAAAGCGGGCTGTGCTAAAAAGAATCTGTAAAAGAAAATATGCCGAAGTGCCGAATTGTTATTGACAAAATTCCAGGGACTTAACCTTCCCTGTAAACAATTGTTTATTGATCTTGACGGTCACGAAGTGGGAAATATCAGATCGGGCTAACGTACATCGCCGTACTCAAATAATAATAAAGAAATATCGAAACTTACCCGCAAAAAAATGCCGGTAAAAAAGACCGGCCATAAAAATTAAGTGGAAAGAAATATTACATTTTACCCATCACAAACATGGGCCCTTTCGGGGATGTATTGTCTGGTTCACTTTCAAGTGTTATTGCAAAGGCATCCACCTTACCAAAAGTTTTCATCTTTTGAATACGAAATTTATCTCCTTTTTTTGAAGTTAAAATCATACCACCGCTTACCGGTTTTCCGTCAACAATACCCCATAACTGGTATTGCTTACCCGCAGGCGCTTCAGGCAAATTGCTTGGATCAAGATATACTTCCCCTGTATTTTCCATCCAGAAAATTTTTGCGGCAGCGTCGGGTGCTGCTTCAAGTCCTTTTAACGATACGGGCTTGCTGAATTTATTTTGTACCACGGCCATATCGCCTTCCATGGTTTTGTTTTCATCTTTTAAACTGGCCAGTTCCTGTTGGGTTTGCTGCAGGTTCTGGGATATGTCGTTGCTCTTATTGTACAACATAATATTTACGGCTATACTGCCTATCAGTAAGGCTACGGAAGCTGCCGCGGCGTATTTCCAGTATGGAGCAATGCCAATTACTGGCGCCGGTATATTTTTTTCTGGTTCAACCGGCGCAGTTGCAACCGGTGCAGATTCCACTTGTTCATTGTTAATGCGTGCAAATACTTTTTCTTTTACAGAATCAGAAGGTTGCTTCGCAAAAGCCCGGGCGTACAATTCCATTCCCGATTCTATCTGCTCCAGTTCTTCAGCAACCTCAGGGTATTGTACAACGTACGCCTGTACATCCCGTTGCTCCTGTTCAGAGGCGAGGCCGGCAGCGTAAAGCTCCAAAATTCCTGATGATATGATATCCTGCGGTTTCAATTGTATTGTAACATTTTTCTTAATTCCAAAATTGCGGTTCGCATCCTTGTTTTTACGGTACCCAACGGCACATCCAGTTCCTTTGCGATTTCGTCCTGGGTGAATCCGCTGAAATAAGCCATATCAATAATAACACGTTGTTCGGGTTTCAGGTTAGCAAGCTGTTTTCTTATGCCTAGAGAGTCAAATTTAAGAAGGGTGCTGCTGGTATCTGGTATATTATTTACGGAATTTTCGTCACCTGAGATTTTTGTTTGTTTTTTATACCCCTTGCTGCGCAACACATCAATGGTTAAATTTCTTGTGAGGTTTAACATCCAGGTAAACAGGCGCCCTTTTGACTGATCATATTGGTTGAAATTATGCCAGATCTTTACAAATGCTTCCTGCAGGATATCTTCTGCCAGTGCACTGTCTTCTACCAATCTGAAAATAATGTTGTTTAATGCACCCGCGTAATTATCATATAAATACGAGAATGCCTGCTGATCCTGCCGCTGCAATAACACAACGAGCTCTTCTTCACTATATTTATTGATGGGTTCCAAAAATGTATTGAGCTTGAATTTAAGTTGTTAAAAATAAAGATATTTTAAATACCTTTTGTACAATTACAATAAAAAAAATGTTCCTAAAAACTATTCCGGTTTTACCAGCTGTTAACATCAGGGATACAATTGATTTCTATAGTTCAAAACTCGGTTTTACAGGCATCAACCAGGGCGACTATGGGATCCTGAAATTTAAGGATGCTGAAATACACTTATCCATGTGCGACATAAATAAGCCATTCCATCCCGGCAGCTGCTTTATTTTAACGGATGATATTGAATGCCTGTATGCAGATTTCTCCGCAAAAGAATTGATTTATCCAAGGACAGTACTGAAGGACAAACCCGGACGATATAAAGAATTTAGTATTAAAGACAATAATGGAAACCTGGTACGGTTTGGGCAAAAAAAATAGTTGCAGAAGCATTTGCTAATATTCCATACGTAAATGATGATAGACGCGGGCTGATTAATTGGCTGTATTTACTGCCTGCACTTCATAAACGGGGCTGAATAAATATATTTTTCCCGTGGCAATTTCTTTGCATTTAAACCGCTTCCTTACCCGTTCCTCCTTTAAGAAAACACGGCCTCCCCTGATGGAAAACAAGGCTCCGGCGGGCAAACTTTCAATCAGTAGTACGCCTTCCCTCTTTTTATCGTATTTGTACAACACCCTCAGTAGCGCAGTGTCTGCACAACTGCTGGCGGCGGGGTTTTTAAGCGTTTTAAGTAAAGTATGCTGAATATCTGCGGGAAAAATCTGCTTTGCCAGGAATTGCTCCAGCACTTTGCTGAATTCATTCTTCCACTCCTGGCCATGTGCCTGAACGCGGTGGCCATAGCGTTCAAATGTAAATAAATGCGCCAGTTCATGCAGCAGGGTAATTAAAAAAGCATAGGGATTTAAATTGCCATTTACACTGATGCGGTGATTTTTATTAAGATGAGAATTGCGGTAATCGCCCAGTACCGACTTTCGTTCACGGGTAATGGTTAATTGTACTTTGTAATGCAGCAGGTAGTGAACCACGCCTTCAAAACTGCCTTCTGGTAAATAATTTTTTAACTGGTGTAACGGCGCTTCCTGCTTAGGCATTTTTTGAACGATTCAGTTTCATAACCATACCAACTTCTGTAGCAAGGTAAACAAAGTAAATTACCATGGCTGCAATAACTGTTGGCTTACTGAATTTTTCCTTCATGGTAAACCAGTAAACAAAAACGGCAATTATGCAGGCGAACATTTTAATCATCATACCGCCCATTACACTACGTACAAAAACATTGGGGTTGGCATTTTGCAGTGCCTTTTGCTGAATATAAAAAGTGATAAGCGTGAGTATACAAAACAATAAGTTGGCAATAATAAGCACGTCATTATCTACGCCCCATTTTGCCAACAGGTTTTTAGCTGACATAAAAAAGCCATTACAAAAAATAAACAACAGCAACAGTGGTATTAAAAATTTTCTCTTTTCCTTCATTGTTTTTTACTGTTACTGATATAGTTGCCTACTGGTTAACCGCTGTGGACAACTCTACATTTAATTCTACCACATTCGCACCCATATGACAACGGCCGTTGAAGGTTGCTGTTGGCTCTACTTCAAGCTTTCCCGCAAAAATATCTCCGTCAATAATACACTTACCCCGTAACTGCAGTATTTCTTTGATATCCATCTGCCCGGTTACTTTGCCAAGTACGTCTGCATTTTTTCCTTTGATAGCACCTTCAATCACTCCATCGGCGCCTACTAAAACTTTTGCTTTGGATGTAAGGTTTCCGATCAGTGTACCGTCAATCCTGATGTCGCCTGTACTTTCTATGTTACCATTGATGGTTGTTCCTGCACCGATGATTGTTGTGCTTCCTCCCTGGGCTTCGCTGCCGCCAGATTTAGATTTTGAGTTGAACATTGTAATTGATTTTTTTAGGTTTGGAATTGGTTATGTCGAAATATCGTATGCAAAATTATTTATTTATCTGTTTAAAAAAATATCAGATAAAAAATATATTCAAAATAGTTAACCTGCAAAGTTCTGAGCTTTCACTGTATCCAATTCTTTACCGGCATGACACTTTCTACGAACAGCAATAAAACAACGTCGAAATATAATTAATGGTATGCAATGGTGAATAAGTTTTAACTACTCGTTCGTATTATCTTCTTTTGGTAAATCTAATTTGTTGGTATCCAGCGAAGGCGTTTTACCTTCTAACACTTTCTTTAAATCATCCAGATATTGCTGTTTAAATTTCATTGCATTTTCCATCGAGTCGGCTCTTATTTTTAATTGCCTGTATTCCCTTACCTGCCTTGCATCGCCATACCCAACACCTGGCAAATAGTATTTAATCGGCGTAAAAACAATGAGTGCCACCGTTAAAATTGTGAATAAAACAAATGTACTGCTCAAAATAATATATACACTCAGCCTGCTTAAACGGAACTTCACCACTTCCTCATAAGTATCCTCATTCATAACCACCAACAGGTACCTGTTGCGTAAACGTTTTAATGTACTGTTACCTTCTACCCGGGCCATATTTCATTATTGGATGTTAAAAATAAGAAACCAAAAGCATTAAGCCCCACTAATTGGCAAAAATAACCGATATTTAGCCGCATTATTTCAAACAATTATTCATGCAGAAAAGGATTTTTTTAAGGCTGTTACTGTCGGCTATTTTATTCACTTATGTAAACGTTGTTTTTGCACAGCCTGCATGGACCATAAACCTGCTGGACTCCACCAAAAGGTCGGCCAAATTTGAAGAACGAAAATTAGGGTCCGAAAAAATGGCCGACAAAAAATTCACCAAAGTGCGCCATATTTTTCAGAATAACTATACTCATTTTAATTACTATTACAATGCCCATAATAAAATAAATGCAGTTATTGAACGGGCAAAAGCACAACAAAAAGATGACTATACTAAACTGCTGTCGTATTACCCATATAGCCTGGAAGGTACCGCCGCCCAAAAAATTGAGCTTGACTCTGTAATTTATAAAGCCACAGCAGGTATCTTACTACACGATTTGCGTAATGACTGGGTGGATAATATGTACCTGTTGATGGGACAGGCCTATTTTTTTAAAAAAGATTTTGATTCTGCCGCTGCCACCTTTCAATTCATCAACTACAATCTTTTTCCGCGTAAAAAAGATGAAGATGATAACCGGGTTGTAGGTACCGGATCAGCCTCCAGTAGTGGCACGTTAAGCATTGCCAACAAAGAAAAAAGAAACATACTTCAAAAATTAACTGCGCAGCCGCCCAGCAGAAATGATGCGTTGATCTGGATGATACTGACACTGATAGAACAGAATGAACTGGGGGATGCATCATCACTCATTAATACCTTACAGCACGATGACAATTTACCAAAACGCCTGGCAGACGACCTTGCAGAAGTAAATGCATACTGGTTTTACAAACAAAATATTTATGACAGTGCAGCTGCGCATTTGGAAGATGCCCTTAGCAATGCCAATTCGAAACAGGACCAGGCCAGATCAGAATTTCTGCTGGCGCAGTTATTTGAAACAACACATAAGTACGACAAGGCATCGCTTTATTATAACCGTGCGTCGCAGCATACAACAGATCCCATGATGGATATTTATGCCCAGCTCAACAACGCAAAAATGATGAAAGGCACAGATTCTGTTGAACTGAAAAAAGGAATCGGCAACCTGTTGCACATGGCTAAAAAAGACAAGTTTGAATCCTACCGCGATATCATCTATTACTCTGCCGGCGACTTATCCATGCAATTACCAGACAGCGCAGCCGCTATATTTTATTACAACAAAAGTTTACGCTATAACGAGCAAAATATTTCTTTTAAAAATAAAGCCTTTCTGCAACTGGCAGACATTGCTTACAACCGCAAACAATATAAAACAGCTTATGCCATGTACGACAGTCTGCAAGCTGGCGACACTGCATTGCGTAGCAGGTTTGATGAAATAGATGAAAGAAAAAATGCACTGGCTAAGATTGTAGAAAAAATAAACATTGTTGAACGGGAAGACAGTTTACAAAAAATTGCAGCCATGCCGCTTGCAGAAAGAACTGCTTTTGTAAAAAAAATGGCGAAGCAATACCGTAAATTAAATGGGGGAAAAGAAGAAGAAACTGACAATGGATTTACGCCCATTGCTTTTGATAATAATAAAAATCAACCTTCTGACCTTTTTTCAAATGGCAGTAAGGGAGACTGGTATTTTGACAATGCGGCGATGAAATCAAAGGGCTCTGCCGATTTTAAAAGAAAATGGGGCACAAGAACCAATACCGATAACTGGAGAAGGAAAAATGCCACTTCAAGTGTTCAAAAGTCAGATGTTAATACAGCCCCTGCTGATATGGGAGGCGGGGACATGGACGCAGCACCTTCCAAAACCGACTCCGCAGGGGTTACTTTAAAAGATAAGACTGGTGTAAAAAGTTCTGCAGATGATAAGACTGCACAGCCGCAGGATCAAACCTTTGAAGGGCTGATGGCTAATCTTCCTTTAACGCCTGAAAAATTAACAGAGAGCAATCACCTGGTGGCACTTAGTTTATTCGATCTGGCCAAATTATACCAAAGCAGTCTTGAAGATTATCCGCAGGCAATCAGGGGGTATGATGAATCGTTGAGACGTTTTCCTGATTCCCTTTACAACGGGGATATTTACCTGGGCCTGTACTACTGTTATACCAAACTGGGTGATACGGAAAAGGCAGCCTATTATAAAAATCTTATCAATACAAAGTTTGCATCAAGTCCTTCTGAAAAAATACTAAACAGTCCTGCTGGTGGGGATGCTGCAAAGAAAAACGTCGCTGGTACCAAACAATACGAAGCCATTTACAATTTGTTTATTGAAGGCAAATTTGATGAAGCGCTTGCCGAAAAGAAAAAAGCAGACAGCGTGTATGGCAACAATTATTGGAGCCCTCAGTTGTTATATATTGAAGCCGTCTACCACATCAAACAACATGAAGACACTGCAGCTATTGTAATATTAAATAACATCATCAGCCTGTATCCCAAAGCACCACTAAAAGCAAAGGCGGTAAAAATGGTGGATGTTTTAAAACGCAGGAAAGAAATTGAAAGCTACTTAACGGCGTTGCAGGTTACCAGGGCGAAAGAAGATGAAGTGATACCGGCACCAAAGGAAAAATTGATAAGAAATGATTCCAACCTGATTGTATCGCCCAAACCTTTTTATGACAGTAGCAAGGCTGTGGTTACTTCAAAGCCCGCTGTTGCAAAAGATAGTGTAAAAACCGTAGCCCCGCTTATTACAAACGGACCTTTTACATTCAATACAGCAAACCCGCAGAATGTAATTATGGTATTGGACAAAGTGGATGGAACCTATATCAACGAGTCTAAAAATGCATTCACCCGCTTTGTAGGTGAAAATTTCAGGGATCAGAATATAACGATTGCAAAAACCGCGATCGACAAAGATATCAGCCTGCTGGTATTTTCTTCTTTTGCCAATGCTGATGCGGCCCTGCAGTTTTTATACCGGGCAAAAAAAGCTGCGCCCGATGAAGTGTCCTGGCTGCCGGCTGCAAAATATTCTTTCCTTATTATTTCGGATGCTAATCTTGGGTTGTTGCAAAACAATAAAAATTTAAAAGAATATAAAGACCTGCTTAGTAAACAATTCCCGGGCAAATTTTAATAGCTTGCAACCTTGCCACACTAAAACCGGGGCAGAATTTGCTTTGAATCTGAAGACAAAAATTTGAAAATAGTATAATGACAAAACCTGTAAAAATTTTATGGCGTGTCTTTTTTGGCGGCCTGCTGCTGGTAATTTTGATTTTTTCAGCTGCCAATTTTGGCCTGTTGGGTAAGATGCCATCTTTAAAAGAGTTGGAAAACCCGGAAGCAGATCTTGCCAGCGAAGTGTATTCATCTGACGGTAAATTAATGGGTAAATACTACGCCGAAAACCGCAGCGAAGTAAAATATAATGAAATTTCGCCCAATATTATTCATGCCCTGGTAGCAACTGAAGATCAGAATTTTTATGATCACTCGGGGATAGATGCAAAAGCGGTTGCACGGGCCGTAATTAAATTGGGTACAGATGGCGGCGGCAGCCCTATTACACAACAGCTGGCCAAAATGATGCTGGGACAAGGTAAAGGGAATGTACTAAAGAGAGGAACACAAAAAATAAAAGAATGGGTAATTGCCGTGAAACTGGAACGCAATTTTACCAAAGAAGAAATTATCACGCTTTATCTTAACAGGGCTCCGTGGGGTAACAATTACGGTATCCGTAATGCTGCCAGAACCTATTTTCAAAAAGAACCAATAGATCTGAATGTGGAAGAGTCTGCGGTGCTCGTGGGAATGCTGAAGGGTTTTATTTACGATCCTATCCGTCATCCAAGTGCAGCCATAAACCGCAGAAATACGGTTATAGAAAGAATGGTAGAGTGTAAGCAACATTATCTTACGGATGCACAGGCCCTCAAATACAAGGCAAAGCCACTCATCACCAGTTTTAAGAAGGTAGATGACAATGTAGGTATTGCCCCTTATTTCCGTTTTGCCGTTGTTGATAAAATGAAAGACTGGTGCAAAACACATAAAAATCCAAAGACGGGGGAAAACTATGACTTATACAGGGATGGGCTTAGAATTTATACTACCATTAATTCTAAAATGCAGCAGTATGCAGAGGAGTCTGTAGTACAGCAAATGCCCATCATTCAAAGAAAATTAAATGCTTACCTGAGAACAACAAGCGATAAAACTTGGAAGGAGCACGAAAATATTATTGAAGCGGCCATGAAATCGAGTGAACGCTGGAAGAACTTGAAGGAAGAGGAGATGAAGGATGCTGATATAAAAAAGTCTTTCCTGGTTAAAGTTAAAATGAAAGTATTTGCATGGAATCCCAAGAAAGAACTGGATACCGTAATGACCCCAAGGGATTCAATTAAATATCACCGGCAGTTGTTGCAAACCTCCTTTGTTGCAATGGACCCTAAAACAGGCGAGGTAAAATGCTGGGTGGGCGGTAACGATTTTAAATGGTTTAAATATGACCATGTAACGGCAAGCCGGCAGGTTGGCTCTACCATAAAACCATTGATTTATGCATTGGCCGTACAGGATGCCGGTTACACGCCTTCTACAGTTATTGAAGGTGGCCCGGTACAGTATGGCAAAATTTCAAGAACATTTGATGGCGGTGGCGGAACACTGGCCAACTGTCTTGCTTTCTCAAAGAATACCGCATCAGTAAGATTGACTAATTTACTGGGTGTAAACAGGGTGATTGAATTTGCAAAAAGCGTTGGTATCACTGTGCCGTTACCTCCATATATTTCGCTTGCCCTTGGTTCGGCTGAAATTCCTCTTTTACAAATGCTGCAGGCATATACCATGTTCCCCAATAAAGGTTTTAATACAGAGCCGGTATTCATAAGCCGCATAGAAGATAAAAATGGCAATTTACTGGAAGATTATACACAGGTCAATACCAAACAGGTAATGAGTGAGCAGGATGCCTTTACCATGGTAAAACTAATGGAAGGTGTTGTAGAAATTGGCACCGGCCGGTCTTTAAACAATTACGGCATCCCAGCCCAGAAGGCAGGTAAGACCGGTACTACCAATGACAATGCGGATGGCTGGTTTATGGGATATACACCCGAATTGCTGGCTGGTACCTGGGTTGGTTGCGATGACCCTTTTATCAGGATTTATTCAGGCACAAGTGGTGGTAACGAAATGGCCTTGCCTAAATGGGGCTATTTTATGAAAAAGGTTTATGATGATAAAAGTCTGGGCTACGGTAAATTAAAAGAATTTGCTGAGCCTGCGCAAATGTCAAAAGATCCGATCTATGCGGATCAGAATTTTAAAGACATCGTGAATAGTGGCGACAGTAGTAATGCTGCAGGCGATCAGGGCAGCGGAGGTGCCGGAGATTATATTGGCGATCCTTCTACAGAAAAGCCCTTACAAATCCCCGTTGAAAGCCAGTTCGACGACGGCAAAAAAGATACCGCTTCAAAATCAAAAGCTAAAGTTGAATTGCCTCCATCTCCTGCTAAGTTACCAGAAGCAACAAAAGATCCGAAAGCTGTTATGCCTGCTCCAATTAAACCATTGGATGATAAAAATAAAAAAGGGGCCAAGCCGGATAAGGCAAAGAATGGAAAAAGCAATGATTATTAACTAATCAATTAATGTAATAAAAAAGCGTGCTGTAACAGGGACGCTTTTTTGATAGTGCCGGTACAATATTTTCTTACTCATGCTGGTTGTTCGCTTACCACTATCAAGTATCAAAACCACCAGGCCCCGGTAATTTTTGATTGTATTCCATCAAATTACTTTTGTCATCTGCTCACAACAAAGTTGCAGCAACGACTGTAAATATGCTTTCCGCAGTCCATTTTCCGCAAGGAGTCAGGCTAACCTTTACCTGCCAGTTTATCCATATGCTTCCGGCTTTTTTCAACAACACCTTGGCGGTAGCGTCAGCAGATTTACCATATTCATTATCTGACTGCAATAAAAAAACGTGCTTTATAGCACGCTTTTTTATTAATTATTTTCTGTTTGCGAACACATCTATCTGATGCTATCTCATCAGGTACATTTTACCATACCCGTTGTTAAAGTACTTATCAATACCACCGAGACCGCTGGTGACTGTTACAGGTTTGCCGTTAGAGTCAACATTGGCATTGGTACCGGTATATTTATCAAGCGATTTTCCATTCAGATTTGTAATCACCCTGTACAAATAAACGCCATTGGCCAGCTTTTGCCCAAAAGCATCGGTACCATCCCATTTAAAGTCGGTAATATTTCTACCTATTCTTATTGGCCCCAGTTCATCTTTGGTTATTTCCCGTACTACCTTACCGGTAATGGTTAATATTTGTATCCGGATATTTTGCGGTACTTCACTTCCGGTTACAGTAAAAACAAATGCGGTAGAAGTAGTAAATGGATTCGGATAATTCAGCATGTTGCTGATCATCGGTTTATTGATTACACTAAATGTAACCTGGTACTGCAGTTTACCCGCTTTATTGCCCACCACATCTTTACCCGATACAAGTAACTGGTAGTCTCCATCTTCAGGGAAGTAAGGCATAAAGTCAATCGATGCTGTATTTTCGCCGGTGGCCAGGTTGGCAGGATTGAACCTCACTGAATCCCCGAAGAAATAATTGCGTAAGTTGCCATCAGGAAAACGCACCTGTAGCTTTAACAAGGCCGTATCAGCCAAGGCAAGGAAATGGCTTTCATCTTTAAGCTTCACCAAGATATGCGGTTTAGCTGCAATGATATCCCTGTTTAAAATATGCACTCCGTCAAAAGTTACATCCAGCAATGGATTAAATTTATCTTCTTTTACATAGAACACCTTGTAAAGAAAATTATTATACAGGTATTGCTCCGGCTGATCATTGTCGGGATTAATCATTATATACAACGTATTACTACCCGGATAATCTTTGGAGTCAATACTGTAGCTTACCACCAATGTATCCCCTGCCATCAGTGCTTTGCGTTTAGAGATAGCGATCGGATGTGCTAAATTATTACGATCTGTAATTACGAACTTAACTTTTAAGCTATCAAAAGCAACTGTACTTATATTTTTAAACGCCAGCGAAAAATTAATTTTGTCACCCTGTTCCACCGAATCTTTCATGGTATACAAAATATTGGGTGCTATTGATCCTTCAGGTACATAAGTAGCATTTACCCGCCAGTAAGACAACTGCTTAGGCGTTGCGTATAAGGGGTCACCGTTAGCCATTTTTAACTTGAGGTAAGGGTATGTGGTTGCATTAATAAATGCAAGCGTTGTATCCGTAGCCGGCTTTACTGTAGCCATTAATGTTTGGTTACCCGCAGCCGTTACCCCATATACAGCCACACTCACTGTATCTGAATTGGTAGCATCGTTGGTTGTTCCACGCCAGTGTAACGACGACCAGGTTTGTGCAGGTCCGAAAAGCGGTGACTCTATCGTACCCGATATATATTTTGTAGGCAGACTGAAAGAAGGCTCAAGCTGATCACTTGCAAGTGTACCCACTATTTGCTGAGGGGTAAATACCGGTGTATTCTTCCTGAATAAGAATACAAAAGGAATATTTTTTGTAAAGCTGTCAATCTTGCTAAGCCCCATTGATTTTAATTTGTCATACAGTGTGTTTCCTGCGCCCAAAATAGCCTGGTCTGCCTTCCAGAAGTCGATAAACTTAGTATTACTAAACATGCCCAGGTTTGTAATGGAAACATACATCCCGGCAGGAATACTATCAATAAAATCCATTGCCCTTTTTCTGTATTTCAGCGAATCATTGTATGGAAATTCGAAGAAGTTTCTTGAACCATCTGAAGCTGCATCCCGCAAACAGGGAACCACACTGCCAAAGCGGCCTGTAACTTCTCCGGTAACAGGGTTGGTTACTTTTACATTTTTCCAGGGCTGCAGTGTGCTTGGATCGTATACAAAAAACTGCAGGGAATTGTACTTACAACCAAACAGGTCAAGCTGATCAAAATCAAGATTTACATTTATTCTTTCATAGGTTGTAAAGGGATAGATACCTGTTCTGATGGTAAGTATCCTCTGCTTATTAGCGTACCGGAATACCCTGTCACTGTCAAGGCCGATGGTACTGCTGAATGTATTTTTTAAGAACTGAAAATAATGGGACTGGTTAAAACCCGTGCCACCATTGGGAAGGTAAACAAAAGAGAAAGAATTCCATATTTGCGGCGCCCCGTTGATTGGTATCATGGAAGTTCTCCAGTAATACACGGTGCTGTCTGTAAAAGTTATATTATTGGGCACAAATTCAACTGCACCACCAACACCGGAAGCCGTGTATTGTTTTTTAAACGGCGAATTAAACAACTCAGTTGTATCCAGTTCCATCACATATTGGCGCTGCCCGCTTAATGGATTGGCTGTGGATGCACTGAAAGTTATTTGCTGCTTATTTACAATGGAAAAATTATAAGGCGATACCGGCCGGATTTCATCTTCCAGGATATAAAACTCTTTGGTAATAGTATTATTTGTTTCAGATACTTCCTGCACCCTGTTATCAACATCCAGTGTTACTATTATTTTATTTAGTCCTTTATCTGTGGCCGGGTTGATCGGCACTGTGAAAGTTAAAGAATCAGCGTACTTGAAAGCGGGAACCAACTGGTTAAAAATAATTTTAGAAGAATCGTTGGGCAGCTTTCTTATAACAGACACCCTGATGGAGTCGTTGGTTACCTTACCAATATTCATCATTTTAACTGACACAGAAAAATTGTTATCCGCAACGGAAATAACAGCCGGACTAACTTTTATCAACTGGTCTTCTACAATGAAATCGGGTAAGGCAGATGAATTTATTTTAACGGCAGGATCACCATGCAAATTCAATTCTTCCAGGTGAATGCGGGTATAGAAGTCAAGCGCCTGCGGATTACCACCCAGCATTTGTAACGTGTTTTTTAACTGGTTACCGACAGAACTTCCGTAGAGATCAAGGGCAAAATTCTCATAGAATTTATCGTTGAAAAAATTGAGAAAAGGGGGAATGCCCAAATGTGTACTGGCTATAAAACCAATACTGCCCCGCTGATCTGCCAATACCCACTTCTCTGACAAAGTTGAGTTACCTGCCAAACGGGCTGGATCGAAAATAAAAAAGTTACCCGCACTACAGCCGCTTACATTAAAAAATGGATATTTACTATCGTTGGTATATACTTCCGGACTGTTTAAGTTAAAGGCCAGTGTATTTGCTGAAGAGTGTCCGAAATACTGAATTAAGCTTACGCCCCCACTTACCAGTTGCTGTATGCGGTCACCGTTTGCCTGTTCAACCGCGGAACTGGTAGCTTTAATGAAGGTTTCCACATGGCCACCGAAAGCGCTGTCTTCAGCAAGTGCTTTGTAATCATTCAGGTAATTCACAAAAAGATCAGTTTCGGAATTGTCTCCACCGCCGGCAACATTGATGATATTTTTCATCCATGCTTTATCAGCAACCGTTTGGCTTGTTGAAGCCTGTACCTGTTCATATTGTTTTACCTTATTAAGGTAGTATTTAATTTCAGTGCCGTTAATGGCGGCAATTCTGCCAATAGGTACCAGGGGCACGTTTTGACCGGGAGGACATGCCAGCAATACATCCGACGCAGGCCAGCCAAAGCTTTGCACCAAATCTATCTTCTCTGTTATAGGATCGTTCTCATTTTGTTTGTATTCAATTGAATTCATACCTCTGCCCAGGATCAAAACATATTTGGGTTTGTTACTGAATTGCTGATCAGCGTAACGAATAAAATCTCGTATTGCGGCCGGATGTTTTTTTATTCCAAAAGCAAACTGATCATTCAGCTCATCAATGGTAAGCACTATAGGATGAAAACTTCCTCCGGCGGCTGAGGCCCTGTATTTTCTATATTCATCCACGTAATTCACCCCGTTGCCGTCATTAAAAAGAACCGGGTTAGATATAATCAGGTAGTCGCCCTGGTTGGCTGTTAACGCGTAATTAATAAATGACCTTGCCGTAAGGTTATCAATGGTTGTTATATTATTACCTTCTTCATTTACCAGGTTAAATTTTCTTATTGGTTCGTTAGAGGCTGGTAAGGCAAAGCGAACCTGGCCCGGCGCGGAAATATCGCCTGTGTATCGCTCTCCGGTATTGAGATTATACAAAACCGGCGGCGCAGAGCCGGCATTAAAATTATCGATTACCAGGTAATTGCCGGTAGAAGAAGGGGCCAGTTCAAAATAAAAATTCTTTTCGTTGTTAAAATTAAATTTAGCAGGATAAGTCAGCACCATTTCGCCCACAACAATGTGATCGTTGGAATTTGACACTCCCGGCGGAGGTGTGTATCCGTTAACAGCTACCTGTAAATTGTCAGGGCTTTGAAGAATACTCAATGGTATATTATTCACCTGCTTTTTAACGATGCTGAAATAGTTCATGGGTACATCATTAAAAAGAATGTTATTATAAAAACTCACTTTTAAATTTCTTGTATACAAAGCATTACCAAATGCCGAAATATAAAAGGACACGCTGTTGGGAGGCCCCGCCGTATACACATTAAGGTTATTAAATGTGGTGTAAAGATCGCAACCACTACAGGGTGAAACATTGTCGCTTGTATAGCCCTCACCCATATCGTAAGAAGAAGAATAAACATATTCCCCTACAATAGCAGCATAGCCACGATTGTATTGTGATTTAAAAGAGGCTCCTACTTTACGCATAAAATACGCGTCCGGAGAAAGCGTATTGCCTGCTACATTATTGATGGCATCCTGAAACCGCAAATTGTTTCCGGACGGGTTTACGGTGAGAAAATAAGTTGACGTATCAGTATGGATACTAAAACTGTCAGACAACTGGTAAGCCGTATCACGGTAAAGATTTTTATCAGGCTTTCCATCATTTTTTACTCCCAAAAATTCAATATAGTCATTGGCTGTTAACGTTCCCGAAGGAACGGAGGTAAAAAGTCTCACCTCTTCACCATTGCGCCATAACTGAAATTGTTCAGCAGGAATGCTGCCCAAACCCGCCGCTGAAACAGCAGCCTGGCTAATACGGCACACACCCGTTGTACCCACTTTAAATTTAAAATATGTTTTGCTATAATCTATCCAGCTGTTATTAAGCTGCGCATAAGTGCCCGATGCAATCAACAGGAATATTGGCAATAAAAATTTTTTCATTTTGCTGTTCGGTTATATTATGTGTTTTACTCTTTCTCTCTTTTCACCAGTGTAAAACGAAGTGAAAATATATGAGTGTACAGTGGGTTGGATTGATTGGCGAGGTTGCTGTAGGCATAGTCCAGCGTAACATTTTTTATTTTTACGCCAGCGCCCAGACTTGGCTGGTATATCCACACTTTTTTTTGATTCAGTGTGTCCCCATCAGATAGTGCTTTTTGAAAATTGGTAACCCCGGCCCTGATGAAAAAAACACCCTTGATGTTAGCTTCCAGGCCAAGGTGCGGATCAACGCTTACCGGGTTGCTGCTGATAACTGTATTTCGCTTACCATCAAATGTAAGGTCTAAATTAGCTTCGGCTAACAAACTGAAGGAAGGGCTAAATTGAAAATCGTACCCGCCGCCAAGGGTTAAACGCGGCGATGTTAGCTCGGTTGAACGAACGGGAATATCATTTTTAGTAAGATATAAAACCTGTTTCTCCTTATCGGTAAAAGTAAAAGCCCAGGCGTTAAAAGTGGTTGTTAAATCTTTGGCTACAAGGCCCAGGTGCCACTGTTTACCGTGCATTTGTACACCCGCATCTATACCAAAACCCCATGCAGTAGCAAACTGGCCTACTTTGCGGTGTATTACTTTTGCATTTACACCAAAACTGACAAGCTTGTCCTCCGTTTCCACCACTTTTTGGGCATAAGAAAACAACATGGCATAATCGGCAGAAGAAAAACTGGTAATACTTCCATAGTCTACACTACCATCGGGTTGAACCAGAAATAAAGTATTGGGAATATCATCTACAGCAAACCGCAACAGTGAAACGCCGATCGTTCTTTTATTATCCTGGATTGGAATGGCTACAGAGCCAAAATCATACTTGCCAATTCCGGCAAAATATTCAGCGTGCATCAAATTCACTTCCGGGTGATCTTTTACACCTGCAAGGCCAGCCGGGTTCCAGTAACCCGCGGTACCATCCTGCACCGAAGCTGCCTGGGCGCTGCCCATGGCGAGGCCTCTTGCACCAGCACCTATATTGAGAAATTCATTGGAATATTTTCTGAATTGAGAAAAGGAAGCAATCGGGAATAACACTATGCTTAGTAAAAAAGTGGCCAGTTTTGAACTCATAAATAGTTAATTTCCGGTTTAATGCGCTTGGATTTTAATGCCTTTGAAACCAAAACGCATTTGCATTAAGTAAATTGTGCTATTGACTCATTAAAAGATTGTATCATTTAAAGATAAATTATCCATTTTAAAAAGGCAATCATCAAAGTGTTGTGTGGTGTACTTTTTAACGGTTAGACGCCGCATTAAGAAGAAAGGCTGCTTTCAACGAGGTCATTAACATCATCTACCTCCATTACTGCGGCCAATTTTTTTTCAGAAAGACCGGTGCAGCCTGGCCCGCCGACGTAAACTTCAATTCATATGTAAAAACACACAAGCATTACCGGCAAAAATTGTTGGATTCCGGATAAACAGAATCCAATTTTTCATTTTTTCTAAGCACTTTTGCAAAACTTTTCTTCTGAAAAGTTTGACTGATAAATTAAAAGAGCGATAATGATAAATTTAATACAGGAATTACAATGGCGGGGAATGTTACAGGATATTATGCCTGGTACAGAAGAGCAACTGATGAAAGAAATGACGATTGGGTATATCGGGTTTGACCCGACTGCTGACAGCTTGCATATCGGAAGCCTGGTACCCATTTTATTATTGAAACACCTTCAACGTTGCGGCCATAAACCTATTGCGCTTGTTGGCGGGGCCACCGGTATGGTGGGCGACCCAAGTGGAAAAAGCGAAGAAAGGAACTTGTTAAGCGAAGACGTATTAAACCACAATGTTGTTTGCGTAAAAGCCCAGCTGGAAAAGTTTCTGGACTTTACCGCCACCCAACCCAATGCAGCAGAAATGGCTAATAATTACGATTGGTTTAAAGATTTTACTTTTTTGAACTTCATTAAAGAAGTGGGCAAATATATTACCGTTAATTACATGATGAGCAAAGACAGCGTGCGTAAAAGACTGGAAGGTGATAACGGTATGAGCTTTACAGAATTTACTTACCAGCTGGTACAGGGTTACGACTTTTACTGGCTAAATAAGAACAAAGGCTGCAAGCTGCAAATGGGTGGCAGCGATCAATGGGGTAATATTGTAACGGGTACAGAAATCATTCGCAAAAAAAGCGGCGGCGAGGCTTTTGCTTTTACCTGCCCGTTGTTAACTAAAGCTGATGGAGGTAAATTTGGGAAGACAGAAAAAGGCAATATCTGGCTTGATCCTAAGAAAACTTCCCCCTACCAGTTTTATCAATTTTGGTTAAACGCAGCAGATGCAGACGCAGAAAAATACATCAAAATTTTTACTTTACTCAGCAGGGAAGAGATTGACACCTTATTAGCTCAGCACAAAGGAAACGAGCACCAGCGGGTTTTACAGAAAAAACTGGCAGAAGAAGTTACCTGTTTTGTACATAGCCGCTCGGATTACGATTTTGCGGTAAAAGCCTCTGAAATTCTGTTTAATAATGATACGGCAGAAATTTTACAGCAGTTGACAGAAGAACAATTATTACAGGTGATGGAAGGCCTACCTACAGTTGATTTTTCTAAAACTGTGGCTGCTACCGGTGTCGATATTGTAAGTTTTTTAGCAGAAACAAAAATATTTCCCAGCAAAAGTGAAGCCCGTAAAATGGTGCAGGGCGGCGGCGTGAGTATTAATAAAATTAAAACAGATTCTATTGAAACGGTAATCACCGTTGATGGTTTGCTGCATCAAAAATACCTGTTGGTACAAAAGGGTAAAAAGAACTATTACCTGGTAACCATGGAATAGGTAAAATGACTAAAATAACAGTCTGTATAAATTACAAAATGATTTTGGCTGTTTTACCTTCAAACCCTAAATTTGCAGTCCCAAACATAAACCGGGACATTAATTGGGTTATGGTGTAATGGTAACACAACAGATTTTGATTCTGTCTTTCTAGGTTCGAATCCTAGTAACCCAACTACTCAAAATTAAAACCCCTGTTTTATACAGGGGTTTTAATTTTGGAAGCCTTTTATTCAACTCAATAGTCGTTACCTCATTTGGATATCCTTCATTTTTAAAGTTCCGGGGAGATGCTGCAAGAAGTTTTTAATTAAATTAAAAACAGGTAATTTCCTTTTTTGAGTTCCCGAAACTGTTTTTTAAATCCACATATTTCGTCCGGCTATACCTGCCTGTAAGATATAGCCATTGCGTGCAATTTGTTTAATATTAAAGTATTGTCTTAAATTTCGCTAAAATTAGCTTCCACATGTTGAGTACAAAACTAACTGCCCTAATTGTAGATGATGAGCATAGCGGAAGATCGTCACTGAAAATTTTGCTGAATAAAAATTGCTATTATTTATTTGAAAAGATTGTTACAGCTTCGGCGCTTGATCAGGCCATTGAGATTGTTAAGCAACAGCATTTTAATATTTGCTTTTTGGATATAAATCTCAATAACCAATCCGGCTTTGACCTGATACCTCATTTAGCAAACGATACCAAAGTGGTGTTTGTTACCGCGTATTCCGAATTTGCCATTAAAGCCATTAAGGAAAATGCATTTGATTATCTGCTAAAACCAATTAACCCCGCAGAATTTAAGCTTTGTGTAGACAGGTATGAAAAGGAAATACTGGCAGATTCAGATGCTGTAAAAAAATACCTGCACATTAAAGACCAGGGCGAAACCATACCGATACCGCTGGATGAAATTGTATTTTTACAGGCTGAGGGCGCTTACTCAAAAATCTATTTAATAAAAAACAGGGAGTATATTACGGCGAAAACTTTAAAATCAATGACAGATGTGCTGGGCAAAGATTTTATTAGAATTCACAAGTCGTACATCATCAACAAAACGATGATAAAATCATTTAAAAAAAATTCACTCACTACAATCCACAATACATGTCTGCCAGTTTCAAGGGTTGGGGCAAAGGAGTTATCGTTGCACTTTTAATACTGGCTTTTCATGTAACTGCAACTGCACAAAATGAAAAACTTTGGCCAGAGCTGGATGTAACCAACGGGCTTCAGTCGAATACCGTAAGATGTATTAAGATTGACGGTAAAGGAAGATTTTGGATTGGTACTGATTATGGACTGGATATCCACAATGCCAATTCCATCGCCCAAAAAAAGATTATTGAAGCAATACAACATAAAAGCATTCAGGCTATTGAATTTTTAGACAGCCTGGTGTTTATTGGCACCAGCTATGAAGGCTTGTATATTTTCAATCAGCTTACCGGCAATTTGCATAAATACTATGGTCCTGCTTCCATTTCTCAAATACGCAAATTAAAAATATTCGGTAAGCAAGTATTTATACTTTCAGACACCGGCCCCTACTTGTGGACTTTTAACAGCCTTCGTCAAATACCTCTAACCTCTGCCATTAGCGGTGATTATTTGATTGATATGTTTCAGCTTGACAATAATCAATACGGACTTGCCTATCCATCCAAGCAAATTGTACGTTTCAAAAACGGCGCATTCGAAGAAAACTGTAACAGCCTGTTTTTTCAAAACAATACGAAGCTATACGCGGAACACTATACTTCTTCCTTATGCTTCAACAATAAATTATTTCTTGGCAGCGGAGGCCAATTGCAATCTTTACTAGTTGTAGAAAAAGGTAAGCCGCCAATGTCGCTCAATTTTTTAAAAAAGCTGGGTGTAGGCTACATGGTTTGGGACATCGCCCAGCAAAACGACAAACTTATTTTGGCCGTCGGTGATACCATCAGTAACCGGAAAGGGTTACTGTGCATACTAAATCCAGACTACACTTACATGTCCATTAAGGCTGCTGATTATATCACCTGCCTGGCACTCGATTCGGTAAATAATATTTTAACTTACGGCACCATTAATAATGGCCTTTTTCTTCAAAGCGGCATAGGAGGCTGCTCAATGATTGACAAACCAACTGAATGTAATATTGTTGCCAACGACAAAAGTGTATTTATTTATACCGATGATTATTTTCAAAAATTCAGTACTACCGACAGTAAATCTCCCTTAAACCTGAATTCAAAAAATAAGATATCCGATATTATATCTTCCATGAATTTATGCGGGGATACGCTAATTTATGCCAATGACAACTTCATCAAATTATACAATGCGACTTCCCTGCAACCATTGGATGTGTTGCCGGTTAATCATACCGTGGTAAACAATAATATTGCAGCCATAGAAAGAATCAACAGCACGATTTTTTATTTTTATAGGGATGGTGGTGTGTCTAAATATAACCTCATAACAAAAAAAACGGCAGTTATTGAGCACGTTATTTCTCACAACCCGATGGTGTTTAAGCTAAATAACAAAATCATTTTATTAAGCAAGGAAAAAGGGTTTTTTGCGGTATCCGAAAAAGAGGGATACCCACTTACCTGCACAGATACATCTATCCATTTTATAAACGACTTTACAATTGGTCGGGATACTATTTATGCACTTTTAAAAGATGAGATAAGGAAGTATAAAATTGATTATGTAAACCGCCGGCTTATTTTCCTACATTCTTTTTCAACCTATTCAACATTGTTTGATGTTATCGGCACCAGGTGGATTTTATCAAAAGATGATAAAGTTTATATTTTGAACGACAACGGAATTATGCAAATGAATTCTGCCATGGTACCGGTAGGATACTATTATTTCGGTTCGTATAATCAAATTAAAAAGCCCATCATTGTCGGCGATTCGTTGCTTATCAGCACCAACAATTACTTAACAAAATTTTCATTTACAGAATTCGACAGACCAATACCAACAATTGGTGCCGATGATTTTTCGATTGAATGCCCAAAATCCATTTTTGAGAATATTGGCTTTACTGTAAAAATTAATCTGGCCGATTATTTTTTACAGGACCGCTCTTTTAAAATGCTGGAACTTTGGTCAGACGGCAAATTAAAGGCAACAAAATACTCCAAGTTTTCCGAATTCAATTTTAATGACGGTCTCAATTACGGCGACTACGACCTGGTTGTAAAACTCGGTAACAATATCGCCCGGCATAAACTAAAAGTAACTTTACCACTTAACAGAAACCCCTGGTTTTTTGCTGCTATTGCGCTGGCCGTTGCCATCATATTTTCAATTGTTATCAAATCAAACATTGATAAAAGAAGGTTGAAAAAGCGATTGATAGAAAACAAACTGCAAAATTTAAAACAGAATTTAAATCCGCATTTTGTTTACAATTCCATGAATCTGATTAGCTCAATGATACTCGAAGAAAAATATGATGAGGCGCTGCAGGTAGTGTCAGATTTTTCGAGACTGCAGAGGACTTACCTGGAAACAAATAACAAGGAACAAATCAGTGTAGCCGAAGAACTGGCTTTCCTTGATTCTTACCTGAAATTGCAACAGCAACGTTTTAATGAAGACAATGATTTTAACTACAGTATTACTTGCGATCCGGCAATTGATATTACGCAGATAATGCTACCCCCGCTTATTTTGCAACCCATTGCAGAAAATGCCATTAAATATGGCGTTTTGGCCAGCAAAGCACCCGCCAGGAGCATAAAAATTGAAGTAAATATAGTGGAGAAAGGGATGGTAACAATTGCGCTTGAAGATAATGGCATGGAAGTCGACCTAAATTATCATGGTTTGGGTATGGGACAGAAGCTGGTACAGGAAAGAATTGCCTTGTTTAACCTGAGCCACAATGCACAACTAACAGTATCATTCGATCAACCCGCTGTACACAGTGCCTCAGGATACCGTGTTGAGTTAGAAATTCCCCTGGCGTAACACTGCATTTTGCGCAAAAAGAAAACCGCCTCCGTGTGGACTGGAAGCGGCTAAGCTATTGTTCAGGCACGAACAGAAAAGCTTTTATTAATTGGTACGAAGGATCGAAGAAAACCGGGTGTAACACTATTCTAAAATAACAATACCCACTTTGTAAGGCAGCAGTATTTTAACCAACGACACAAATATTTATTTAACTACAGATACGGTAAGCAGGCAACTGTAAAAAGTCTTACTATAATTCAATCGCGGTGTAACGAATCTTGTTTAGGATTGACCGGTCAGGTTAAGTTTAATTTCAAAAAAAAAGGGCCAGAATAGAAATTCAGCCCCGATTTAAATCCAATATCCTATGAAAAACCGAATGCAAACTACCCATTGTTTCCGGCTACCGTGAATGTTTTTATTTAACGACACTATTATTTAATGAACGACATATACCCTAAAAAATCCCAATGAAAACAGCTGCTTGTTTGGGTCGATATAGGCTAATTTTTTAATTGAACTATTTTCGTCAATTGTCAGCATCTCAGCGTCTCAGGTTATCAAAATATTGGTATTTGTATTGAGGCTGCATAGCAATGTTGATTAATAAAAAAAATATTTTTAAGACACATGCGAATACGATTACCGGCAAAAGGACAGCGTTTATAATCTGCATTGAGTGATAAAGGTGTAACAAAAAATACCACAGGTGTGGATGGAACTTTTGATATGGTACGGGGAGGTACATTGTTTACTGCGTAGGCTCGCAACCAGCATGCGGATTGAGCCGCATCTACCCCAAATTAAAATCTCCTTTTTATAAATCGTACGCAGTTATTTCCAGGTAATCGTCTAACTGGGTTATATTGTGTGGATAACTCCAAAAGCTTTTAAAGAAGGGAAGTTCAGCCTGTCAAATCAATGAACAGCTGTAACATTAACTTTTTCAATTCCCTTTAAGTGCAATTCTATGTGCCGGTCATGCGCTTTGCTGTGGTATTCACTGATAATCTCAAGAATGTCGTAATCAATAAAATTGCATTCACTTCCGTCGATTGTCAGCACAGAATATTCGGGCACTTCATCCAGGGTTTTACGCAATTTTACTTTGTTTAAAAAAGTAACGTTGCTGTTGAGTTTGATGTATTCTGTATCAATGCCGCCTTCGTGACTTTTTGTAATTCTATATTCGGCTTTAAAATTATTTTGAATGATAAAGTAAATGGAGATCAACAACCCGATGCTTACGCCGATCAATAAATCGGTGGCCAGTATCACAACAATGGTAAGTATAAAGGGAATAAATTGTTTCCAGCCAAGACTAAACATATTGCGGTATAGTTTAGGTTTGGTAAGATTAAATCCAGTAACCAATAATATCGCAGCCAATGAAGCATAGGGGATTTTATTCAGTAAAAACGGAACCAATAAAACGGCGAGCAGTAAAAATAGTCCGTGCGTAAAAGCCGATAATTTTGTTCTTCCGCCAGCATCCACATTGGCGGCGCCTCTAACTACCACAGCTGTCATTGGAATGGCTCCCAGCAATCCACAGGTGATGTTACCAATGCCCTGCGCCACCAGCTCCCGGTTAACAGGCGTGATGCGGTTGCGTTTATCCAGTTTGTCGATGGCTTCTATGCAAAGCAAGGTTTCCAGCGTAGCCAGCAAACCCATGATCAGTCCGTCTTTCCAGATTTCAACAGTTGAAAATATTTTAGAAAATTCAGGCAAGGAAATGCTTGCAAAAATATTGGATGGAATATTCACCAGCTGCGTTTGCTTTAAGGAAAAATCAGATGTTGCTTTTGTAAAAATGATGTTGGTAATTACGCCAAGCACCACCACAAGTAATGGTGCCGGCATTACTTTCAGTTTTTTTGCAAAGGGTTGCTGCAGCAAAATAAGTATGCCTAAGGAAACCACGGTAATCAAAATAGCACCACGGGTGATATGGTGATTAAAGTTTCCAATATTACCCAGGAAATGTTTGGAAGAAAAAAGATTTAAAAAACCGCTGGTCCAGAAATCCGGCTGATCATACCCGAGTGCTAAAGGAATCTGTTTGGAGATAAGTATGATACCAATCGCGGCCAACATCCCTTTGATAACGGAAGATGGAAAATAATTGGCGATGGCGCCCAGTTTTAAAAGTCCCAGCACCAGCTGAAACAGACCTGCCACCATAACTGCCAGCAGAAAAACCTTATAGTCGCCCAATGAAATGATGGAAGCAGCAACAATTGTAGTTAAGCCAGCGGCAGGGCCGGAAACTGCTAACTGTGAGCCACTGACAAATGACACTACTATTCCTCCGATAATGCCTGACAAAAGACCAGCATATAAAGGAGCGCCGGATGCCAATGCAATCCCCAGGCACAACGGCAATGCAACAAGAAAAACAGATAATCCTGCAGGAAGATCGTGCTTTAACCAGATGATGCGGTAGTACCTGATGGTTCTTTTCATGACGGTTATAAAATGGCTATTATCCTTCAGATTGCACTTGTTGCAACTAAATAACCATGTGCAAAAGTAACACATGTAAAATTATAACGTAGCAAGTATTACATCTATTGCCGCTTACCCAATAATGTAACTGCACCAGGTTTTGAATTTAACAGAAATAAATTTGTGGCATACATTCTGTTTCTGTTGGTTGCAACTATGTGCCATTTTCATTTGTTGGTAGTATGCCAGGTTGCATTATTCCCTTACCAAAAATTGCCAGTTATCAAAACAACATTTACCATGCACTGCTTTTTTAAGTCCCTGGTTTTAGCAGCATGCTGCACATTGCTTTGTCAAGGCCTTATCGCCCAGGATACCAGTTTTAATTCAAAACACGCAGCGATATACTTCCCCTACCCGATGTATAAAGAGCACTGGCGTTCGTCTATAGGCTTTACACTAATGACAACACCAGAAGATATAACAGAAGAGGTAAGGTTACGAATTCCCTGTGGCGATTATCACCTGCTGACAAAAATCAATAATCACTTTATTTTAGATAGCCGTTTATTATTCCAGGTGTTACAAAACCACGTGTCTACAGGAATACATTACGTAAGACCAATTAATGAAAACGTATACATTTCGGCAGGCAATGACATTGGTTTTTGGTTTGGTTTTTTAAAATTAAGCGGCTTTAACAGCAAGGCGATGGGTTGGATTGATTACCCCAATGTGTCTGTCGGATACAAGACAAAAAAAGATCTACTAATCACTTTTAAGGCACAGGTATCTGTCAATTTATATTACCAGGCCGCCAATGGTGCCGTTAAATATTCCTCAAGCCAACGGTATTACAACGGTGAGACTTTTACGTTAGCATTGGAGCAAGCATTCTATAATAAAAAACATTTAACCCTGGCTTTTTCGGCCATCAGCAATAAGTTTTTCTGGCAAACCTGGGCGTTATTTTACAAAACAAACCGGGAAATTTTTTACCCACAAGTAACAGTCGGATTTATTTTATGAAAAAAATTATTTCAATTTTTCTTTTAGCCATTTTTTTATTCGCCTGTAAAAAAGAATACAAGGTGACAATGCCTGATGCAGGGACCTGGGATTTGTTTAATGATCCGGCTGCAAAAGCACTGCCTGCCGCAACAAAAACAGCTATGGAAGGTGTTTATAAAGTTACAAATGCCTCAGATATCTTTGGTGAACTGGCTGCCGTTAAATGGAGTTATGTAATCAATAACGGGGATACTACTTTTCATGTGTCAGGATTTTTTGGTACCGACATCGCCTATTTTATCTGCGAAGGCAGGCAACTGAATGGAACCATTTTACTAAATGGTTACTGGCGCAAAATGGTCAGCACCGAAACAGGCCTTGTCCATCTTACGATAGATACGACTGCCGGTGCAAGCTTACTCCTCGGCAATGCACCGGTAGTTGGCGAAGGAATGGTGACCATGGATGGCTTCTATGGGCAAGGACAGCAAGAGCCACTGACACCGCTAACGCTTACCTACGCACGAAAATTGAATCATAGCCCGGCCCCTTTTCAAATTGCCGCACATCGCTCGGGGGGCCGCACATCTGACTTGTTACCTGTTTCAGAAAATTCGGTTCCCATGATTTTGAAAACTGCTGAATTCGGCAGCACCGGCATCGAAGTAGACGTACGGTATACAAAAGATGGAGTACCCGTTCTTTACCATGATAATACACTCAATCTAAGGGAAATTCAAAAGAGCGGTTTAGTGGGACCAATTGAAAATTATACCTATGATCAGTTATCCGTTTTTGTAAGACTGATTCATGGCGAAAAAATTCCAACGCTGCGGGAAGCGCTTACAGCAGTAGTATACCAAACGCCGCTCACATTTGTTTGGCTGGATACCAAATATGTTGGCAGTGTAAAACCGGTGCAGCGGCTTCAAAACGAATTCATGCAAAAGGCAAAAGCTGCAGGCAGAAAACTGGATATTGTAATCGGCCTACCCGGCCAGGCCCAGTTTGACGAATTTTTATCATTGCCGGACTATTCTTCCACTCCTTCATTGTGTGAGTTAAGCATGGACGATGTCACCAAATCAAATGCGCTGATATGGGCGCCCCGTTTTACTGAAGGCACACAAAATGATGCCGTCGACAAGATTCATGCTATGGGAAAAAAAGCCTTCGTGTGGACGGTGGACGTACCTGAATTTATTACGCGTTTCGTAAACGAAGGCCACTTCGATGGTATATTATCAAATTTTCCCTCATGCGTAGCATATAATTATTATGTACACCAGTAAAGCAGCTTTTTTGGCAGGCTTCATCATGACAAGCCTGTTTTTTAACAATGTATTTGCACAACCAGTTGTTAAGCAAGACAGCGTTATTACGCGAACGCCCTCCTTTATTTTATACCTGGGAGGGGGCTTTTCCAGTTATGTCGCCAACATCAATCCACAACCGGAAAGCAGGATACGAAATGTGACCAAAACCAACGCTGCAGGCACTTTCAGGCTGATGTGGCATCCTGGCCACCGGCTGTGGCTGGGGATTGAAAGCGGTTATACCAATTTCTTCAGTTATGAGCTAAAAAGCAATAATGAAACCGGTAAAGTCAGTCTGCACGCGGTTCCGATGATGGTAGTGTGGTCGATGCCTGTTATTAAAAGGATTAGTATTTTTGCAGGTATAGGCTCATACCTGTTGACGAGTGACCTGAAATATCATGGAAACGTGCACTCAAAATTTTTTAGTTTAGGCTCAGATCTTGCTGTAGTGTATACGCAGCCCGTTGCACACAGATTTGGCCTGGCGGCCGAAGTAAAATGGATGAATGCATTTGAGACAAGAGACAATGCATTGGGCCTGCAGGTACAGATGGTGTGGCAATTTATAAAATTTTAAATTGAGTTGATCATGATGAAATTGAAAATTATTTTCTTGTTGCTGGCGGCCATTCCCTTTGCCGCCGAGTCGCAATTACCTGCAGCCGACAAGGCTTTAAGCACAGAAATGGATTTCATCAGTGATACGCAACAACCAATGCTGGTTGAAAAAATAATTCTCAAACCAACACATAATAAAAAAGCAACGGCTCTCCTTTTTTCACAGATCAAAAGTTCAAAGCCGCAAAGCGTTTATATGCTGGGTGACGTAGTTTCGCTTGGTTTCAACAATCGGAAATGGCGCCGTGTAGATGCGTTTTTAGACAGCTGCCGCAGCGGAAAAACAACTGTATGCGGCTTGCTGGGAAATCATGATGTAATGGGTAGAACGAAAAAAGGAGAAAGAAATTTTGACAAAAGATTCCCTGAAAATGTTCGGACCGGTTATGTTTCTGTTACCGATTCTGTTGCCGTTATTTTACTTAATTCAAACTTCAAAAAACTTTCAGATGGCGACAATCAAAAACAAATCAACTGGTATCAAACCGAATTAAACAGGCTGGATACCAGCGAAGCCATTAAGGCAATTATTGTTACCTGTCACCATGCACCGTATACCAACAGCATCATTGTTGGCTCCAATACTTCGGTTCAAAAAAACTTTGTACCCGCCTTTATCAGTTCAAAAAAAGCCAGGTTATTCATTACTGGTCATGCACATGATTTTGAACATTTTCAAATGCAGGGAAAAGACTTTTTAGTAATTGGCGGTGGCGGCGGTTTGCATCAGCCGCTTAGTAATTCAGCCGATAAACTATCTGACCTCGCATCGGAATATAAGCCCTTATTTCACTACTTATCTGTAAAAAGAACGGGGGATGATTTATCCGTTACTTCTCATTTTCTATCAAAAGACTTTACGGGCTTTGGTACGGGACATAGTTTTATCACGAATCAGCCTCAATTCACTGCAACGAAAAGTGATTCAAACAAAAACAACAACCAGCCAACATTTTAATGTTTGCCCGGTTAAATAATAAAAACGGGCTGATCATGTTGAAAATGACCAGCCCGTTTTATTGCAACCAATTAAAATTTATTTACCTCCGATAGTTTTCAGCATTTCTTTTACAGCCGCTTCCAGTTGATCATCTTTGCCATTTAAAAAATCTTCGTAGGTTAACGGCACTTTTATATCAGGTTCCAGTTGCAGGTTTTCAGTTGGCCTGTTTTCTTTGCCATAAGTCGCAATCATCGGTATGCCAAAAACCAGGGTAGGATCTATCTGCGTTTCCCACCAAACCGCTGTACCTGTTCCCGGCACAGCCATCCCAATTAATTTTCCAATGCCGTTGTCTTTATACACGTAAGGAAAAATAAACGCATCGCTATAATTGCTTTCGCTCATGATAACACAGCTTGGTTGCTGCCAGCGGTCCATTGGCTCAGTGGCCGGAACCATATTATCCTGTGGTGCAAAACGCAGGTAGGTTTTGCCGCTTAAAAAAGTATTTAAATCATTGTGCAACCATCCTCCGCCATTGAACCGCGTATCCACAATCAGTGCCTGTTTATTTTTGTTGCGGCCCATTACTTCATCTACTACCGTCCTGTAACTACCGTCGTTCATACTTTGTACATGTACGTAACCCACTTTTCCGCCGCTTAATTTATCCACCATTTTGTACATCATAGTGGTCCAGCGTTTATACATCAACACTGCTTCATCTGCAAATGATATTGGCCTGACAGATTCTTCAAAACGGTTGTTATTTTTTGCATCGTATACCTGCAGCAAAGTATTTTTCCCGGTTTTTCGATTTAACAATTTTGCCCAATCTTCCATATCGTTGATTGTTTGTCCGTCAATCATTTCAATTACACAGCCCGGCTTTATTTTACCTGTCGCTTTATCCGCAGGGCCGCCCGTTATTACTTCTGCTACTTTCAATCCATTGCCTGTATACGTTTCATCATACAACAATCCCAGTGTAGCTGTGGCATCCGGGTTTTCCATTTTTGGTGTATACCTTCCACCGGTATGCGAGGCATTTAATTCTCCCAGCATTTCACTCAGCAGTTCCTGGAAATCGTAATTATTGGTAATGTGCGGTAAAAACTTTGCGTAGGTATCCTTGTACATTTTCCAGTCTATTCCATGAATTTTGGGATCATAAAATTTCGCCTTTACTTGCCTCCAGCAGTGATCAAAGATATAGGCTCGTTCTTTTGCCGCATCCAGTATCATCTCCGCCGAAATACTGATTGGCGTTGACTTTCCTGCATCATCAATTTTTAACAAGTTGCCATTATTGGTTACAAAAACACTCTTGCCATCTTTGCTCATTTCAATACCACTTGGTGATCCGCCTAACTTGGCCAAAATTTTTGTATCGTGTGTGCGTGGCTCTGTAATCCATAAATCATATCCTTTTTCAAATGAAGCGAGGTAATACACTTTAGCGGCATCAGCTGTTACAACATAATCGCTGATAGAAGCACTGTTAATCGTTAAACGAACTTTCCGGTTGTCTACCCCGGCAAAATCAGGCGACCAGTTTTTTGGTTTTGCCGTAGTTAGTTTAGATGCGGAATCTTTTTTTGCCGATGAATCTTTTTTATCACCTCCATTTTTTTCAAGCAGCAAAGCATAATCATCTTTCGCCAATTTAAATTCATCATATGCCGGCTGATCTAAAAAAGCACCGTAAATATCTACTTCCCTGTTGCCCTGGAATGCAAGCGAACGGCGACCTTCCCTGTTGTTAAGCCAGGTGATCAATTTGCCATTCAATGCCCATTTGGGATTGTCTTCTCCAAAGCCGCTGTTGATTGGATGAAGGATCGTTCCTTCGGCATCAGCTTTTAAAATACCAATATGCGCTCCGCCAAAACCAAAATATTCATCATCTGCCAAAATATATTTTCCATCCGGGCTCCAGCTAAAATCAATGTCACCATCAGAATAACTGTAGTTATGCCCGGCTGGAATAACAGTGCGGGTTTGCTTTGTTGCAAGTGTATATATTTTAAGCACATTCCTGTTTTCAAGATAAGCCACCTCCTTACCATCAGGAGAATATTTGGGTAAGAATTCTTCGGCTGCTGTAGCAATCAATGGTTCTTCTTTTATAATCGTAGCGGCATAAAAATACGGCTCCTCTTTTCTCGCAACAGAAGCGGTGTAAATATCCCAGTTATCATTGCGCTCTGCCGCGTAAATTAAACTCTTGCCATCGGGCGACCATCTTACCATACGTTCCTGTTGCGGTGTATTGGTAATGCGTTTTGTTTGAGAGCCGTCTACACTTGTAACAAACACTTCTCCCCGGGTTACAAATGCTATTTCTTTACCATTGGGAGATAAAGAAAACTCGCCCACGTTGCCGCTTACCGTCACATTTTTTTCTACATTTTCCCTGCCATCATTATAAATGTGGATGGCTACTTTTTGTGGCGTTCCTCCATCTGCAAGTGTGTAAATTTCTCCGTCATTTGTAAAACAAAGCGTATTGTTTTTACTGATACTTAAATGGCGAACCGGATTTGTTTTAAATTGAGATAATTGTTTTTCGCTTGCAGAACCCAGCTCCTTTTTATACACATTCTGGTTGCCGTTTTTTTCGCTGAGGTAATAAACGGATTGATCATCACTACCAAAAACAGGCTCCCTGTCCTCCCCTTCAAAATCACTTATTTTTTTGTATTGATTGGCTTTAATATCCAGTATCCAAATGTCCCTGGTTACAGAAGATGTATGGTGTTTTCGCCATGGATCTTCATATCCTTTTCTGTCTTCAAAAACAAGTTGATTACCCTTGCTGTTGTAATGTGCCCTGTCCATGCCAGCGCCGGATATCAATACCGGCCTTCCACCCGTAATGCTTACGGTGTAAAGGTTTTGAAATAAGCGTGGGCTGTAAAACCGCACATTAGTGGCCTGTATATTTCTGGAACTTCCAAAAATAAGCTGCTTGTTATCCGGCGAAAAATCAAATGGAAAATCGGGTGCACTATTATAGGTAACCCTTGTTGGTGTACCCCCTGAAGAAGGCATTACAAACACATCAAAATTGCCATACCGGTCGCTTGCAAAAGCAATGTATTTTCCATCATGGCTCCATACCGGCATCATATCCTGAGCCTCATGCAATGTTAAAGGAACAGCCGTTCCTCCAGTTGCATCTACTTTATAAATGTCTCCTTTATACCCAAAGGCAATTGTTTTTCCATCCGGAGAAATAGCAGGATACCGCATCCATAAAGGATTGTTTTGCGCAATAGCATTACCCGCTGTAATTAACAGCACAAGACAATATAAAAAAAATCTCATATCAGAAAGTTTGGTGGTGGAACATTAAGTATCTACAAAGTACTTAATCCGGTTAAAAGATAAAATTGTTTTTTATAAGCGGAACTGCAGCCCAGCTTCGAATGATTTTTTTATTCTCTTCATCCTTGGTATTTTCACACCATGCCTGTAACAGATCCTCATATCAATTTATTATTGCAATTCATCAGTTTAGAAGAAAAAGAACAGGTCAAACGTTTTAGTTTAGATCAGCAACATACGCTAAAATCATTAAAGGCAGAGGGTTTGGCCCTGCATCCAATTACGGTAACCAGAAAGAATTTTGGTTACGCCGATTATCCCGAAATAAGTTTTCGCATTAATTTCCCGGCAGAAACCAACCAGTTTAAAGATGGTGCTGCTATTGAATGTTTTTACACCGGCGAAGAACCGGTGAAAGGCGTATTGATGAGCCTGGATGGTAAAGCAGGAGAATTCAGGTTGTTTGCGCCGGACTTCCCTGACTGGATTGAAGACAATGGCGTAGGCATAAAGCTAGCGCCCGATCAGCGAACGACCACCATCATGAAAACTGTGCTGAACAACCTGGAAGGCAACAAAGAATTATACCAACTGTTCCGTCAAATACATAATGAAACAGCCTCCCCAATTACATTAACAGCCCTGAAAAATACAGTCTTTCATTTCAATAATAAGCGACTGAATGAAAGCCAGCAAAATGCGGTCAAAGCAATTGTCCAAAACGAGCATATTACGATTGTTCACGGGCCGCCGGGCACTGGTAAAACCACAACGTTAACCGAAGCCATTACACAGTTAATTAAAGCCGGGGAAAAAGTATTGGTATCTGCACCCAGTAACACCGCAGTCGATAATATTGCCAAAGGCCTGATAGCACAGGGTGTGCAGGTATTAAGAGTGGGAAATACAAGCAAAGTAGATGAAACGATTTTTTTACACACGCCTGAGGGCAGGTTGGCAAACAGCAAACAACAAAAGGAAATAAAAGAGCTGAAAATAAGGGCTGAACAGTTTAGAAAAATGGCGTTGAAATACAAACGCAGTTTCGGCAAGGCGGAGCGTGAACAGCGCAACCTGCTATTTAAAGAAGTAAAAAACATCAGGGCGGAAATTAAAAAGATACAGGCTTACAACGAAGAAAAATTATATACTGAAGCGGAAGTTGTTGCCGGTACGCCTATCGGGTTGCACGATGCAAAAATCAACCACATCACTTTTAACACCCTGGTGATGGATGAAGCCGGGCAATGCATTGAACCGCTGGCCTGGTGCATATTTCCGCTGGCAGAAAAATATGTATTGACGGGCGACCACCTGCAATTACCGCCGACGATTTTAAGCAATGAAGCCACCCGCCTTGGTTTAAATCAATCCATTTTAGAAAAATGTATTGCAACTGTAGGTAATATTTATTTACTGAATATTCAGTACAGGATGAAAGAATCCATTGCCGGCTTTAGCAGTTCTTATTTTTACAATGGTTTATTAAATACCGCCGCACATCTTATAAACACCGGCACACACATCAGCTTTATAGATACTGCTGGATCCGGTTTTAATGAGGTACAGGGCAGCAATGGTATGAGTTTACAAAACGAAGGCGAATTAAGTCTTGTACAAAAGTTACTGGAAACCGAAGCCCTGCCTCCTGAACGGACAGCCTTTATATCTCCCTATAATGGCCAGGTTGCCGCGGCGAAAGAACTGTTGCCGGCAGCCATGCGCATCAGTACCATTGATAGTTTCCAGGGGCAGGAAAAAGAAATTATTATTTTAAGTTTGGTAAGAAGCAATGATGACGGAGATATCGGGTTTTTAAAAGATTACCGTAGAATGAATGTTGCCATCACCAGGGCAAAAGAACAATTATTTATTATTGGCGACAGTGCGACGATTGGCGGTGATGCATTTTACAATTCCTTTTTAACCTATATAGAAAAATACGGCAGCTACCGGACTGTGTGGGAATTTGAATTATAATTTACTGTTGATTAAAAAAATCAATAGCGAAAGTGCACAGCATTTGGTACCAACTCAATCACTATTTTAGTGGCTTCAAAATATTCGCCATCCATATGATACGGCATGGGCTCATCACTTTCAACAGATATTTTGTTTGTCTGAAAATGATGAATGAAAGGCAGG
>NZ_JAQBNR010000040.1 GCF_028288465.1 Ferruginibacter sp.
GGGCAGCCCCATCATACCGGCCAGTGATATGCCGCCAATAGCCGTTTTCTTTAAGAAATGGCGCCGGTCTTTTTTTGTTGATGGATGATTGATTTCTGATTGGGTCCGCAGGATTTCCTGCGTTTCAAGTACTTTGTTCTGTTCAGCAAGTTGACTGAGAATACTTTTCATACAGCATTGGTTTTAATGTGAACGTTTTAAATGGTTCATTTAAAATGGTTGATACAAGCAAAAGAGAACGAAGCCTGCTGTATTACCAATCACTACAATGATGAAAAGAAAAGCAATTATCAGCAAGCATGCTTCCTGATTTAAAGATAGTTTTTTGTTTTAGTTTGACGGAAATAATCCTGCGTATATTTTATCTGTTCCTATTCCAAAATAAACACCGTCATGGTTTTGGGACCATGGGCACCTAACACCAGTGACTGTTCTATATCGGCCGTTTTGGATGGGCCGGCAATAAAGGTTCCGAAAGAGTAATGTGTCCCGGCTATTTGTTCATACGCTTCATGCATGGTTGGTACGATCGACTTTTTGTCAATGACGGCAACCAGGTGCTGACAAATAAATGGCAGTACTCTTTCCTGCAGTATGGCTTCAGTAACCCAAACGGAGCCATTTTCTGCCACTCCAAAATGGGCTTTGATAATGGCTACATCCACATCATTGAGCAAATGGGGATCATCACCCTGCTGATACAATGTGGCGTAATCATTGAATTCCGGTACAACGGAAATAATCCTGGCAGCATCTGCAAACTGTACTTTTAAAACGTCGATAACGTCTGCCATGTTTTGTACGACATGTACATTGCCACCAATCGCCATCAATACCGTTTTAAATTTTTCAACAACATCAGTAAATGGTTGCACGAAATTTTCTATTTCAGGCAACACTTTGATAGAAGGCTGATTTGCTTTAACTCCGGATAATATTTTTTCTCTGCTGCTCATATTTATCTATTCCGTTTTTCCCCTGTTCTTTTTATACCATTCTCCAAAAGATTCTTTTGGCGGTGCCGGCATATCCCTGTGTTTATACCAGGCATTTAATTTATTGTTTACCATAAAGGGGAAGTGTTTGATCACCCAGCGACCCATCTTACCGGCGAACCTGTAAAAACCAGGACTGGCAAGGGTTGAAGCCATTCCCTTCATGGCGATTTTTTTTGCGGTGGGTGCATAGCCGTCTTTCACCAGCACCTGGCGCCATTTATATAACTGTTGGTGAATATCAATTTTTACGGGGCACACATTGCTGCAACTGCCACATAATGTAGAGGCAAAGGGCAGATCTGCATAGTCCTTCATATCCAGGTTAGGCGCCAGTATAGAACCAATGGGGCCTGCAATAGCAGTGTGATAACTGTGTCCCCCACTTCTTCTGTACACCGGGCAGGTATTGAAACATGCCGCACAACGGATGCACTTTAATGAATTGCGAAAATCTTCCCTGCCCAATTGCCGGCTGCGGCCATTGTCGACTATCACGATGTGCAACGTTTGGCCTTTGCGTGGTTTTCGGAAATGACTGCTGTAAGTAGTGATCGGTTGTCCGGTAGCACTTCTTGTAAGGATACGCAGAAACACGCCGAGGTGCTTTTGCAGCGGAATGATTTTTTCTATGCCCATGCAGGCGATGTGTACATCTGCCAGGTGAGCGCCCATGTCGGCATTGCCTTCATTGGTACATACTACAAACTCCCCTGTCTCTGCTATGGCAAAGTTTACACCTGTGATAGCGGCACGCCGGGTTAGAAATTTTTCTCTTAAATGTTCTCTTGCAGCACCTGTTAAAAATTGCGGATCGGCATTGCCTTTCGGGGTGCCGAGGTATTGATGAAATAGTTCGCCTATCTCTTCTTTTTTCCAGTGAATGCACGGTAGTACAATATGGCTGGGTGCTTCATCGGCCAGTTGTACAATGCGCTCGCCTAAATCCGTGTCCACCACATCAACGCCTGCTGATTTTAAATAATTATTCAGATGGCATTCTTCCGTTAACATGGATTTGCTTTTGACTATCCGGTTGATGTTGTTTTGTTGCAGGATGGAATGCACAATCTGGTTGTGCTCTTTGTCATCTGCCGCCCAATGTACGGTGATGCCGTTTTGCTGGGCGTTTTTTTCAAATTGCAGCAGGTAATCATGCAGGTTGCTCAGCACATTGTTTTTTATCTGCGATGCCGTTTCCCTCAGGGCTTCCCATTCGGGCACAATGTGCACGGCCCTGTCCCGCTTCTCCCTTACAAACCAAAGTGTTTCATCATGCCAGTCAACCCTTGCTTCATCCACGTTGAACGCGGATGCGAGTGTTGCATGATCTTTATTGTTGTGCTCCATCTTTTTTAAATCAAAAGTCAAAATTCAAAAGTCAAAATTGGTTGTCTGCTTACATGCAAAGCTTCATTATTCCGGATGCTCCACTTCGCTTTGGTAAAAGTTCATCAGTGAAAACCAGTACAAGAGTGCGACGCCGATGAAGTACCACAAAGCTTCTCTGCCCGGACAAAAAAATCTTATACGCTTCAAAATTCACCTAACCGTTCAATCTCATTTACTTAAGCATTGTCTGGTGTCTGATCAACCGCCGACGGGGCTGATAGCCGCCGTCGGGGTTAGCGGAACCCCGTCAGCGGCTGAAAACCCTGACGGTGGTTCCGTTAAGAAAACGATATTGATTCACCATTCACCACTCACCACTCACAACTGACTATTCAAAATCTCCGCAATATGCTTCACCTGTACCTTACTTTTTTGTCTTTTTAAAATGCCTTCCATGTGCATGAGGCAACTCATGTCGGCGGCGGTGATAAACTCAGTGCCGTGATCAATGTGATCCGCTACCCGGTCCTTGCCCATTTTGGCACTTACGGCCTCTTCAAAAACACAAAAGGTGCCCCCAAAACCGCAGCATTCATCAGGCCTGCTAAGTTCGACCAACTCAACACCTTTTACCATTTGCAACAATTTGCCGGGCTTGGAAAACGGTGCCGCTACCAGCTCACTCATTTGCGATATCTTCAATCCTCTTTGACCGTGGCAACTCTGGTGCATGCTTACTTTGTGTGGAAAGCTGGCATCCAGTTTTTCTACCTTTAGTACATCTACCAAAAATTCTGTTAGTTCATATACTTTTTTACGGATGCCTGTTGCCGCTTCCTCATGATGTTCATCGTGCAAATGATCTTTGATGTGGAGCGTACAACTTCCGGAAGGACAAACAATATAATCGAGGTTGGCAAAGTTTTTTACAAAGAGTTCATCGCAACCTTTGGTGAGATGCTCAAAACCAGAGTTGGCCATGGGTTGGCCGCAACAGGTTTGGTTGGGCGGATACACCACTTCCACGCCCAGCTTTTCCAGCAACTGCAATGTTGCGATAGCTACCTGCGGATAAAACTGATCGACATAACATGGAATAAAAAGACCTGCCCTCATAAAAAAACATTGTTGGTATTGGTGTACAATTTTAGTTCAATAATGTCAGACGGCAATGGTTTGTTATTCCAGTGTGTATGCATTACAAGCGCTGCACCCAACGAAGATGCCTGCGCAACAGAAGCAGCAAAAATTTCGATATGAGGAAATGCATTTGCCAGCAGGTGCATATAGACCGCATTTTTACTAAAGCCTCCATCTACAAAAATCCTTTTGATAGTATCCTGCAACACCAGGCTGGTGGATTGTACCTGCTGCTGTACCAAATCAAAAATAAACTGATGATAAGCTGCTTCGTACGAATCAAAATCGGTCAATGTTCGTTCACCAAAACGGGAAGCCGACACCATGCCTGCGTTGCCTGGCTGGGGATTGTCTGTCCGATCTGTTCTGTAATAAATAAATGCAGGATTGTATTCGACACCGGCAAAATAATTAACCGGCTGATTGAAATGTTCTGCCAGTCTTTTTGTTTGCTGCTCGTGCTCGTAGCCTGCAAACAGCCTGCTGGCTTTTACACTTTTGCCCTGGTAAGTAAGATAGCAGAGACAATCCTGGTGCAATTCCTCTTCACTGAGTGGCTGGTTGTTAAAAGGATTTAAACTGATACACCAGGTGCCGGTGGATAATAAAATAAATGGTTCCTGGAAGGCCGCGAGGTAAGGAATCAATGCAGCAGAGCTATCATGTAATCCAATACCAACGGGGATGTTGCCATTGATGTAGCCCGCTATTTCGGAGCAGTTTACAATGGCCGGAAGTTTTGCATCAATGCCTTCTTCGTGCACCCATTGATGATATTGATTCTTTTCAAAATTCCACAGATTGGTATGGCAACCGATGCTGGTAATATCTGCACATAATTTATTGGTCAAAATAAAACTTAAGTATTGCGGCAGGTGCAGGGCGTATTTGATGTGGGCAAAATCTGCAGGCTTTTCATATTTTAAACGATACAACTGCATGCCCGAATTTAAATTACCCAACACGGGGGAAGCCGTTTGTTTAGCCACCAGGCTTTCTCCACCGTAACTTTCATAAAACTGCTTTTGTAGTTGCGGATCAAAGGGCTTTAGATAATTATACAATGGAAGACACACATTCAATGCCTCATCAAGGTAAACAAAGCTGGCACCGTAAGCGGAAAAGTTGACGGCTTTAACTACAAATTTTTCATCGGTCAGCAATGATGTAAAAGAATCTTTGATCCATTCCGTCAGAGCCTGTACATCCTCGCATTCGAAGCCATCTTCATCTTTGATTTCTGCAAACTGTTTACTTGTTTCTTTCACCAGCTGATAATGCTCATCAAACAACAATAATTTTTTGTTTGTTTTGCCGATGTCGAAGATTGCTATGACCGGAGTGTTGTTCATGGTGACTGGTCAGTGGTGAGTTGTGAATAGTGAGTTGTCAATAGTGAGTGGTCAGTGTGGAGACTTCTCATTTTTGATCATTCCACTGAATAATTTACAGGTTTTAATTTTATAATCAAACGGCTTATAATGCTATAGTAGCAGCCTTCATTTTATAATAAGGTAATAAGGTTGATCCGTTATTATCTATTAGCTCTACTAAGGTTTGGCTCTTTTAACCTTAGTAAAATACCCATCTTAAAACCGCTAACCTTATTACCTTCTTCTTAGTTTATGCTTTAAACAGCTTTAACCCAACGCCATCCTATAGACCTGTTGCCACCGTCTTCAATCCCCTTTGCTTTATCAATCCTTCCCTCACTTTTTCACTTCTAAATACTGCCAGCGGATTCAATGCGGCACCACTTCGTAACCTTGCTTCTGCAACCAGTGCACGGGTATCAGTGCGGAAAGCCTGCTGTAGTATTTCCTGTGCTGTGACTACGTCATTGTTATTTTGTGCTTCCTGCAATTTTGCTCTGTCGACCAGCAATGCCTGCGCATAGGTGATCATAATGGCTTCTACCGATTGCAACAAATCTTCCAACGGATCTTTTACATTGTGCGATGCATCGATCATCCAGCCGATACCATTGGCGTGGTTCATGCCTTTGGCATCCATGCCTTCTACGAGTTCATTAAAAATTAAAAAGAGTTGATATGGTTTGATGCTGCCCACCGTTAAATCATCATCGCCATATTTTGAATCATTGAAATGGAAGCCACCCAGTTTACCTTCCATCAGCAACAGTGAAACGATCTGTTCAATATTGGCATTAGGTAAGTGATGACCAAGATCCACCAGCGTAAAGGCTTTCGGTCCGAGCTTGTTTACATAAGTAAAAGATTGTCCCCAATCGCCTACTGTGGTAGAATAAAAATTGGGTTCAAAAGCTTTGTATTCCAGAAACATTTTCCAGTCGTTGGGTAAGGCGGAATATATTTCTTCCAGGCTCTCGAGTGTATTCTGAAATGCTTTCCTAAAATTCAACTGGCCGGGAAAGCAGCTTCCGTCAGCAAGCCAGACCGTTAACGATTCCGAGCCCAGCTCAATACCATATTTTATCACTTCAATATTATGATCGATGGCTTGTTTGCGGACGGCTTTGTTTACGTTTTGTAATGAACCATATTTATAACTCAACTCCTGCCCCGGCTGGTCCTGGAAAGTATTGGAATTCATCGCATCAAACTTTAAACCGTGCTGTGCTGCCAATGCTTTTATATGACTTGCATTCTCCGGTATATCCCAGGGAATGTGTAAAGAGATGGCGCCGCTTGAATTATTCAAGGCATGCAGCATACCGATGTCTTCAATCTTTTCTTCCAAATTTCGAGGCTCGCCGCCACCGGGGAAACGACCAAAGCGGGTACCGCCTGTACCCAGTGCCCAGCTTGGAATGGCTACCTGGAATTCGATGAGTTTTTGTAAAATATCTTCCGTGTTATTTATTTCCGAAGCAATAAAATCAAACTTGCGCTGGTGATCTTTTAATGCAGCTTCATTGTGTTGACTGAGTTTATATTTTTCAATTAGCATATCGTGTGTATTTACTTTTTGTAAAAAGATTAATCTATTTTAAGGTTGTCCGAAAACATGTTTGATCGCTTCTAAATACTTGGTGCCTGTTCTTTCTTCCGGCAATAAATAACTGCCTTCCGTCCATTCATTCCACGCATTCAGGATAACAATTTTATGTTGGTGGTTTTTTAAATCTACAAATGCTTTTGCTTTTACAAGGGCTGACTGAAATGCTTCGGGTGTATTGTCACCATTAAACACCGGTGTCCATGGATAGCCTTTAAACGTATCAAATTTATCCGACTGCACCAGCCTGGGTGTTACATCCCAGCCCATGGTAACGTTGGGGTAATACTCAATGCCGGGATATTTATTTCCGATCACTGGCCAGTAACTGGCGTTGGCATCAATGGCTTTCTGGTAGCTGGCTGTGGGCCATCCGGCCTTCGACAAATCATAGGCATAGAGAAAATTGTACGAGGTAAGACTGGCCGTTTTCAATGCTTTAAAAGCATCACCGGCAGTTGCTTTATTATGCAAGGTATGCTGCACCGAATTATCTGTTAACCCCTGGTCGATGCAATTAAAATGCAAGCCCGGGAAGCCTGCTTTCTTTACCTTGTCTTCAAACAACTGCATGGCCGCTCCTGCTTTTTCAAGGCTGCCAAAGCTGGCTATAAAGTTCGTTGTTTCAAAGATGGAAAAATAGGGTTTGCCATCTATCTTCCAATAATTGGGTTGTTTAAAATAATGTTCAATAATATAATCGGTGATGGTATTCCAGGTGGCGGCAGATACTTTTCCATCCGTCAATTTTTCCTGGAAATTGGTATAAGGTGTTGGGTGAATATTCGCCCAGTTATGGTTGGCCCACATCAGTGCAAATTTCAGGCGCTGGTTGTTGGGTGCTTTTAAAAAGCCTTTCTCGAGGCCTTCCTGCAGGTACTGGCCGAAGGGTTCATACCAGTACCAGTCGTAGATAAATACATCTATGCCATTGTCAGCGGCTGCATCAATTTCTTTGGAAGCCCATACCGGATCGGCTTCATTAAAATAACCCCATGTCGGAACTTTCGGTTGCAGATGCCCCTCAAATCTCGGTCTTGAAATTTTCACCAGGTCCCATTCTGTCCAGCCCTTGCCGTGCCACCGTTCGTTGATAGAATCCACGTGATAATTGGGGAAATAATATACGGCTACCTCGTATGCTTTTTTAGGTGCTGACTGCGCCAGGGCGCTGTTGCCAATAGCAAGCAGCAGTAACATCAAAAAAAAAGTAAAGCCGTTTCTTATATTCATATGACAGTGCTCTTTTTATAAAATCAGGGCAAATAAAATACTTCTTTCAAAGGTATGCTAACAGGCGATTTATCTTCATTCGTTTCCATGATATCAGCCATATAAGCCCACCATTTTTTCATCACCGGTTCCGCAGGCAAATCATCCAATTTGGTTGCATCATCAATGGTAAGGCAGCCGATCAAATCATTGGTAGTTTCATCTAAAAAAATAGCATACTCCCTTATGCCAGCCTGCTTTAGCAAAGCCTGCAAATCCGGCCACAGCGCAGCATGCCGGCGTTTGTATTCTTCTTCAAACCCCTTGGAGAGTTTCATTTTAAATGCTACACGTTGCATTGTTATAATTAATTAAGTCTCTTTTTAAAATCCATTTTCGAAAGGCTTTCTGTAATTGCCCTACCCTCTCAATTGCCCCGCCCTTCAGGGCGGGTAAAGAATAAAAAAAAACCAGGCTTTAGCCGAAAAGCTTTGGGCTAAAGCCCTACTAAAATTTTATATTTCCTGGCCCTCGCCCTAAAGGGCGAGGCAATTGAAACAACCCGAAAGGGCAGGACAACTGAAACAGTCCTGAAGGGAGAGGCGATTGAACCAGCCTTAAAGAGCCGACAATTAAAACAGGCAATCAAAACAGCTGCTTCAAAAGCTATCCCACTTTTATTTAATCATTTATAGCTGAACTGAATAAAGAACGACAAACAAATCGACCATCCTTTTAATCAACTCAATCCCTCAAAATCCCCGTGAACAAATTGGTCATCCTTTCAATCAAATCAATCGCCGAAAATCCCCGTCCAGACTACCTCAAAAACCCTGCAGCCACACCACCATCCACATTCAATGCATTACCGGTTGATTTACTCAGCAAGCCGCCCACAAAAGCAAAACAGGCATTGGCAATGTCGACTGGCAAAATAGCTTCATTCAGCAACGTGCGTTTGGCGTAGTAAGCAGGCAATTCTTCCACGGTAATGCCATAAGCTTTCGCCCGGCCTTCTGCCCAGCCACCGGCCCAGATATTACTGTCTGCAATCACCGCATCCGGGTTCACAGAATTCACCCTTATTTTATCGCCGCCTAATTCAGCACCCAGCAAACGGCTCATGTGTGCCTGTGCTGCTTTGGCAGAACCATAGCCAGCATTGTTTGGTCCGGATACCACGGCGTTTTTAGAAACGATGTTGATGATATCGCCACCAATGGCTTGTTTGCGCATGATTTCGGTACCTGCTTTTGAAACAAGGAACTGCCCCTTCACCAAAATATCATACAACTTATCCCAATCAGCAATGGAGTGATCCGTGATGGATTTTGAAATGCTGATACCGGCATTGTTGACGATAATATCCACGCCGCCAAAGGCCAGCGCTGTCGCGGCAAATGCTTTTTCAATCGTGGCATTGTCCGTTACATCCAGCAGTGTCGCTGACGCCGTATCTCTTCCGAATAGTTTTTGAAACTCTTCCATCGCACCCTGCAAGCGCTCCTCATTGATATCATTGATGATCACGCAGGCACCTTCTTCTGCAAACTTTTTTGCAATGGCTTTACCAATACCACCAGCACTTCCTGTTACCAGGGCAATCCTTCCGGTCAGTGCTTTTGGTTTGGGCATGCGTTGCAGTTTGGCTTCTTCCAGCAACCAGTATTCTATGTTGAATGCTTCCTGTCTTGGCAATGAAGTATACTCACTCACCGCTTCCGCACCACGCATTACGTTGATGGCATTGATGTAAAATTCTGACGCCACACGGGTGGTCTGTTTGTCTTTTGCAAAGCTGAACATCCCTACGCCGGGGTACAAAATAATCACCGGGTTGGCATCCCGTATCGCCGGACTGTTGGGATGTTTACAGGTGTTATAATATTCCGCATACATTGTTCGGTAGGCTTCAAATAAAGGCGCAATCTTTTCTTTAACAGCAGCAGTATTGGTTACATCTTCCTCCGTATCTAAATTCAATACCAGCGGCGAAATCTTTGTTCTTAAAAAGTGATCGGGGCAACTTGTACCCAACGGAGCCAACCTGTCCAAATCATTTGAATTGATGAATTGCAATACCCGATCATCATCTGTAAAATGACCAATCATTTTTGTTTGAGAAGAACAGAAGCCTCTTAAAATCGGAGCCAACGCTGCGGCCTTGGCGAGCCTTTCTTCTTTGGGCAAAGATTCAATTTTAGCACCACCAAATACCGGCCCTTTCTTGCCATAATTATCTTCTAAATATTGTGCACAGGTTTCAATCACTTCCAGCGTGTTCATATAACTTTCATACGCCGAATCGCCCCAGGTAAACAAACCATGAGAGCCCAGCATAATACCGCGGATACCGGGATTTTCATCCAGGCATTCTTTCAGCAACAAGCCCAGATCAAAACCCGGCTTTTGCCATTTAACCCAGCCAATTTTTCCGCCAAACAAATCCTTTGTAATTTGTTTCCCGTCCTTGGCTGCAGCAATCGCTATGGCTGCATCGGGGTGTAAATGATCAATGTGTTTAAAAGGTAGAAAGCCATGCAAGGCCGTATCAATAGAAGGCGCTTTCGAAGCCAGGTCATAAATGCAATGGTTAAACAATTCCACCATTTCATCTTCATGCTCAATGCCGCGGTAAATGTTTTTTAAATTCAGTAAGCGGTCCATGTGCAACGCTGCAAGGCCATTGCGTTTCATGGTACCCAGGTCGCCGCCACTGCCCTTTACCCACATTACTTCGGTATCTCTGCCCGTCAGCGGGTCTTTGGCGATTGCCTTGCAGGACGTATTGCCACCACCATAATTGGTAAGCCTCAAATCGGCGCCCAGCAGGTTGGAGCGGTATACCAGTAAAGCTACTTCATCCCCCGCCAGTTCTGCCGCTTTTGCGTCATCCCATAAATAGCTTACGTGTTTAAATTGTTTTGTTGTTGACATAGTGCTTGTTATTTTCTTATGCTGATTATATTATTTTTCATTGAAACCATCATGGTTTTAAATAGTTGCCATACCCTACTATCAATATAGATAGTATGATGGTGAGGATGCCGATAACAATTGTCCTTGTTGTTTTTTGATTAACACCTTTCCACTCCTTCAGTACCAGTCCCCACATGTTGGCCGTGAGGATAATAAAGGCCATGTGCAGTATCCACGAACTGGCGCCGTTGCCCAGTTTGCTTTCGCCCATGCCATAAAAAAAGAATTGCAGAAACCAGGTAGTACCCGCCAGTGCAGAAAAAATGTAGTTGGAGAGCAACGGTGTTTTTTTGTTGCCGTAATCGCCAAAGGTTTTGTTACGTGCATTTAAAATCATACACCAGATAAAGTTGGTGGTCAACCCGCCCCACAGCACCACGACATAGGTTACATTGTTCTGGTATAAAAAATTACCCTGGTTGGGGTGCGCCGCTTTCCAGATTTCGTTGGCCAGTTCGGCCATTGGTTTACCCGCTTCCAAACCAAAATTAAAACAGGCACTCAGCACACCGGATACAATCGAAACCAGCATACCCAGCGCAAACTTATATTCTGTCTTCACCACTACCCCATGCGGATCGGTGGCCGCAGCACTCAGTTGTTTTTCCTTCATCATGCCCGCCTTGCCGCAAATAACAATCGCCAGCACACATACGGCCAAACCCGCCAGCACCGTGAGTCCCCAGCTGGAGTGTATCAGCATGGAAAAAGTATCCTTGCCTTCCTTCGGAAAAAAATCGTAATAGATAGACGGGATCACCGCACCAAACACCATACACAAACCCAGTATGATGCTGCTGCCCAATGACACTCCCAGGTAACGCACGCCCAGCCCGTAGGTGAGCCCACCGATGCCCCACAGCACACCAAACAAATACGTAATGCCAAGGGTACCAGCACTCGCCCCGCGAATGATATCTGCAAAACCCGGAATGGTTAAGTAAGCCGCCACCGGGGGAACAATAAACCAGGAAAAAATACCGCCCACAATCCAGAAGCTTTCCCAATGCCAACCCTTTACCTTTTTATAAGGCATGTAAAAACTACCGGAAGCAAAGCCGCCGACGAAGTGAAAAATAATACCCAAAAGAACCTGCATGTACAATTAATTTTAATATGGCTGAAAAACAATCTTTGTAAAAGTAAGGGAACAATGTTTTGCAACTGTCATGTACTGTCATGAATTATAAAATGTTTTTTGGGCGGGTCAAAGTTGGCCGGCATTTCAGTAAAAAGAAAGACAGTGTTGGTCCGGGCTAAGAAGCTATGTGGAACATCGTTGCATCGCCCTCTTTTACTTTTACAGCTTTTGGGAACGAGTTCAGGTTTGAGGTGCTTGCTTCGATTCAGGGTTTTCTCCAATTCAAGAACTAACAGCCGATGCCTCTGCACAAGTAATTTTAATCAAACAGTCAACATAAGTTGCAGGACCGCCGTCGAATAAAAAATGTTGATCCGGGCTAAGAAGCAATGTTCATGATCGTTGCCCTCTTGTTCGATATTGCTATTAGGGCCTTTATTGATGTAAGAAAATTATGTTACTGGGGTTAAGTAAATACAATACTTTTTGATGGATTGACGCAATGCGTTATTTTTAATTGCGTAAAGCAAAACGTTGTTGTGCGCCACCATTAAATTATATTGTAAACCAAAATTAGCAATGCCAAATCAATACACACCCCAAAAGAAAACGATAGGAGAATTGTTAAGTTTGACTAATCCACCTGTAATTGTACCCGATTGGCAAAGGAATTATAGTTGGACATCATCTGAGGCTGAGATCTTTTGGCAAGACCTATTAGACTTTAGTAACAAATACCCAGATCAGAACATAGATGATCAAGAATATTTTCTGGGTTCTGTTGTTATTGTTGATATCAACAAGTCCCATCTTTTGTTAGATGGACAGCAAAGGCTTGCAACTGCAGGTATTATGTTATCACTAATTAGAGACTACCTTGCGAAGTTTAATAAAGATGCGGCAACAAGAATTACAACAAGATATCTTACTGATTTTGATGATGCTTCAAACCAAAGAATTTTTAAATTGACACTGAATGTCTATGATCGAGAATTTTATAAGAGAGAAGTTCTCGAAGATCGATTGGCAGATTATGTCGCTCCCGAACCTCAAATTCAATCTCATAAGTTTATACGTGAAGTGAGAGATACATTTGAAACTCATTTCTCCAGAAAATATGCGGAAATTAACAATCCAGCCATTGCCCATAGTTGGGCTTTGAGAATTTTGCAGGTTTTGGTGAATCATGTTTCAGTGGTGGCAGTAATTTCGACAGATGAAGATAATGCAGCAGCAGTATTTGAAACTTTAAATGATAGAGGCATTGGACTGTCGACTCCCGACCTTCTGAGAAACTTTCTAATGAGGCGTGCCCTAGAACACGAAAGAGAAGAGATTATTGCGTTGTGGGGTAATATATTTGACTTAGCTGATGATGTTAAGGTTGATACTTTTTTAAGACACTATTGGCTGTCGAAAGTGGGCGATGTAAAAACTCGCTCACTGTATAGAGAAATTAAGGCATATATACTTCTGCATAATGAATCAAGTCTCACATTTACAAGAAATCTTGCTGAGGGCGCTGAGGTTTATAAAAGTTTGCTTACTGGACAAGTGGATGAAGAAATAACATCCAAATATCTTAAAGATATTAGAGAATTAGGTGCTAACCTCCTATACCCACCATTGTTAAGTTCTATTACCGTTTATAATAATGATGATTTTACCCAGATATGCAAAAGCATAATTGTATTGTTTGTTCGTTACAATTTAATAGGGAAATTAGAAAATAGTCCTCTTGAAACATTTTGCTATAATATCGCTAGAGATATACGGGGAGGCTTATCTTGCAATGATGCAATACAACGTATGAGAGAAATTTTGCCTTCTGATAATCAGTTTAGACATCAATTTTTGCAAGCAGTCATATCCAGAAGAGACTCTGCTAGATACATTCTCCGCGAAATAGAAACCAAAAAAAGAAGAACAGCTGAACTTGAGGTAGGGCCGCCTTCTAGAGTTCATATTGAACATATTTATCCTCAAACACCCATAGAAGGTCAGCGTTGGGCCAATCATGTATCTCAAATCAATAGAATTGGAAACCTAACCTTACTGGATCGTCGTTTAAATGCGGCAATTAAGAACGGAAATTTCGACGCAAAAAGACCTTCCTATGATCTATCTGAAATTATGATGACAAAAGAACTTGTTGCCATAGAGGAATGGAATCAAGATTCCCTAGAGTTAAGACAGGCAAATCTATTCAACATTGCTTTCGAGATTTGGAAACTTGAGTAGAGGACAAAATGGCGATCGCACAACAATGCATTGGCAAAAAACGAGGGAAGACCAGCAAACATCGGCTGTAATTCGCTATCAGCTTTGGTTTGGGGCTGGACCTCTCCGATTTATATCTGCTTAAACTTTAGAATTTTCGTTCACAATTTCACTGCGTTGGCCGGGCAGGACAAGCTCCGAATTAACCGTACTTCGCCTATGCAAAACGTTCTGTGTCACTTTAAATAGTTAAGTTATGAATGGAGAATTATCAACCTACATCTTCAACAATGGAATAACCAACACTTTTGAAACCTTCAAAAAGATTTCAAATCAAAAATACAAACACTTTAATACGGTTGTGAAGTTTCCCAGAATGAATATGGAATTCGAATTTGAGCTATTTGTGATGGCTTTTTTTTTGCTACAGATTGAAGCAATAAGCGATTCAAATATTTCAAAAGGGGATTTTGAAGATAGAATAGAGAGATACTACGGAAAACTCGTCGACAAGTTTCTAATTGATCCTATGGAGCGTCGCTTGTTTAATCTTACTGTTCCTAACGCCGATATTTTTGCTTATAGAAAATTTAAATCATACCAAAGAGAAATAATTTTACTTGAACAGGATTGTAATTATGTCTCGAAATATTTATTCTCAGCCTTTAATATGGTTCCGTTGATGGATAACGAATATATCGAAAAGGCGTGTATGAATCTTGTTGACGAAAACATAATGTGGTTTCAACTACTAATCAATGATCTTTTAAAATCACTGATTTTGTATTCTAAAAATCTTAACAGTCTAAATGCCTAAACATTGACCCCCATCTGGCGCAGGACTCTGTCCTGTTGCCTGCCGTTACTAAACTTGGAATTAAGGGAATGCTCCTATGGAGCAAATGCCAGACTTTCGTCCCGGCGGGGTTTTCACGGCAAGCACTAACAATAATAACAAAGCTTCCGTGAAACCCCGACGTTGAATAAACTACATCAATACAAGCAGCCACTCTTCCGATAGTAGTAGCACTACAAATCCAAATAATGCAAAGGCCGGTGATGTCTTACCAATTGAATTTCATAAAACGAAGCGCTGCTGTGCTCATACTCAACAAAGTCCTTTGCCAGCATCCACTTTCCGCTAACAGGATTGTTATGGATGTAGTTAATTTTCTGTATCAGAAAAGCGTGTGTAATAATTGCTTTGCCATCAAAGGAATCTTTAAAAACTTTGTGTAACTGCCCCTTTCTTCTTTCCCTTTCTGTAACTAATTTTCCTAACCTGGCAAGGAGACTATTATTTCCTGCTTGCTCTAACCGGTTAATTATTTCGTACGCAATAAATCTTTTACCGTTTGCAACAATGGTATTCAAATTAAAATGTGCGTCATGAAAATGCAGGATAACATGAAGGTGATTCGGCATGATTACATAAGCAACCACCTCAGCATTGTGTTCCGTTTTCAAAATATCAAACCATTTATACACCATGTCATACCCATTCACTATTTCAAATAAAGAAATCCATTCCACGCAAGTGAACGTAACAAAATAGGTAGAAAAGGTGTCGCTATGTTTTAATTTTATCGCCACAAGATAAAGCTAATAAAAACGAAGAACGGGTGCAAGCGAATTGTATATTTACTCAGCGTCGGGGTTTCACGGAAAGCGCATTCTAATTATTGATGCAAGCTGTGAAAACCCCGCCGGGACAGAATCGCCCTCTTTTTATTTTACAGTTTTGGGGATCTTTTATTGGAGCGTAGAAAGGTGAAATTGACTTTGTGTGCGTCAATGTGATGATTTTGGTTGGATTGACACAAAAGATTATTTTAGTTGCGTAAACAAAAAAGTTAGCAGCAACTTGACAAGAGCATCCGATGGCTAAAAACAATTAACTATGGAGACTTCAGATAAAATAAAATTATCTTCAGATTTAATTTTTACGAAATTAGTTTGTGTTTTTGGATTATTGCTTTCTTTGGTTCTAGTATTTGGCAGTAGTAAAAATACAATTGATGATGACTTCAAAACAGACCTTGAACACAAATTGCTTTTACTTACAACGACTGTTTTGACAGGCTATCTTTTGACACGACCCAGTATTTGTTATGACGATACAAATCTTTACATAAAAAAAATTAGTAAAAAAGAGACAATCATTCCATTAAAAAATGTGACTTCATTTTTTGAAAATCCCTTTGTAAATAAAGGGACTGCTATCTATACAATTGAGTATAAAAATAATTCGGCTGACAATGACTCAATTAAATTTGCAGCTAATCATTCATCCGAAAGTATAAAAACCTTTAAGATACTTATAAGGAAAATAAATCCACCTGTAGAGATAGTATAGTTTCGCCATTGTTGGTAGCGTTATTTCATATAGTAGTAATTGTTTTTGATTCGCTTTCTTCTGCCCCGAGTCTCCATTCCAAAAACTTGTCAGGCAATGTATCTGCACAAATTAATATAATCAGACAAGCAGCACAAGTTGCAGGCTTCGCCGCCTATCAAGGCTGGGTACACCAATCTATACGCTAACGTGTCTGGTTTGCGCAAATCATTCAGCAGTCAATTCACATCGAAAGTTTTGGCGTGAAGAGACCCGCTTGGAAATAGGCAGTTACAACCGTACCCTATACAACTGGCAATAGCCAATTGAATGTTTTGTATTTCATGGGTAATATTTTATTGTTTTAGAGACTGTCTAAAAACGATTTTATAAATTGTCTATGATCGCAAAAAGTGGCGGGTGGGATTCCGTTAGCAAATGGGACCACGGCGGAGTGCCGCGGTTGATGTCTGACCAACCGCAATAGGGTGAACGAAAATTTCATTTTTAGACAGCTTCTTAGTGATGGAAGGCTTTTACGCAACCTTTGAGAAATTCGATTTGTTTTCTGAGATCATGTCCGGGCGGTCTTTGCTGCGGATCTGCTTTCCCAGGATATACCTGAAATAGTAAGCAACAACGAATGCCGCAGGAATACTGATGCTTGTCCAGGTGGCAAGATCTCTGGAGATGCCCCGGAAGTCTTTGTAATAGCGGAGATAAGCGCCCAGCCCGATTAAAATACCTGCAACTGCCGCAAGCAAATAACCAAGTATACATTGCCATACCCATTTTGCGGGAGATTTAACGAACGGCCTTAGTTGTATGGCGTTGATGATGCCGGTTGACAGGAACATAAAAAGAATATCGAATGGCACGAAGAGGGTATAGTAGCCCAGCCAGAACACCCATGGCGTAAAGAAAATAAAGGGCCATGTGTCTGACAGGGTTTTCTTTTTTCCAATTATTTCAAATGTTTTGTTTCTCGTAACTGCAAGAAAGAAAACAAAAATGAATATCGAAAGGGTATGCATGATAAACTGGGGCGTCGTCAGCAGCTTATCATGATCGCCGGTGAACCCGTGCGCAATCAGCGGGTGCAAGAGGCCTAATAATCCCGGGTAAACAACGAGGTTGCCGGTCACCCATTTTTTTAAAAACATGTTTTTACGTGTGTCCATAATATGTTTAATTTTAGAATACAAAGGACCTCAGTTCTGCGGGCAGGAAAAGGCATCTTTTATTCCTGAAATGATATATTTTGCGCCATGGCCTTACAGGGAACAGTCATACGCACCATCTTTCAAACAGCCACTTCATTTGGAGCGGCCTTTGATACACTTTGCCAGATGTCGAACATCAAAGCAGATGAAATGGGCGACTCGGAAAAAATGGTTGAATGGGAAAAAGCAGCGTTGATTTGGGTGCCTCTTTTAAAGCTTACCGGCGATCCATTGATCGGCTTGCATGTGGGTATCGCCACGCCAAAACTACTTCACGGCATGGTTGGTTTTTTGATCCAAAGTAGTAAAGATCTGCACCAGGCCTTGCAAATGTTAGGCAAGTATGGCCACATGGTATCGCCAATGGTTTCCTATAGATACACGACCAATGATGTGGCCGTTCTTGAAATAGAACAGAATAAGATGTGGCTGATGAAGCATCCCGAACCGGCAAGGCATGCGAATGATTTTTTATTCGCATCAACCCTCAACACATCCGCAGCACTTACAGGTAAGCGCATTGTTCCGCTAAGAATAGAGCTGACTTATCCAAAGAGGGAAATTTCAGCATATCAACAATTTTTTGGCTGTGATGTACTTTTTAACCAGGAGATGAACCGGATTATTTTAGATAAACGAGATGTATCCACACCTATACTCACAAGTGATCAATCTATGTTTGAACGCTTCAATTCGATGGTTGCTGAAAAGCAGGCGCTGCAGGCAACCAACACTACCGGAGGAAATTTGAAACAGGTTTTGTTCATGCAGTTCAAGGGAAGGATACCTTCTATAGAAGAAGCTGCATCAGCATTAGATATGACGCCCCGGAGCCTGCAACGAAGGCTGATGCAGGAAGGCACTACCTTTCGCGAAGTTGCCGGGGAAATAAGAAAGGATATTGCTTTCCAGTTGATGCAAAACTCCGCGATAAAAATATCGCAAGTTTCAGCTATCCTGGGATACTCAGACCCGACCGCATTCAGAAAAGCCTTTAAGACGTGGACGAGCGTGGCGCCGCGTTCAGTTAGAAAAGCAGGCGTGTAAATTACGAACGGCGTTGACTCAATTGTTATTTCTTCCGCAATGAGTCTCACATTCAAAACTCCCAAGGCGATGTCTCTGCACAAATTAATATAATCAAACAACCATCACAAGCTGCAGGTCTCGCTGACCTACCGGGGCTGGATACATCAATTTATATGCTATAGTGTTTGGTTTGCGGTGAGTCCTTCAGCAAGCTAATTCATAGCGAAAGTTTTCACGTGAAGAGCTCGTTATGAAAGTGGATTATGGGCATACAATACTTTTTTGATGGATTGACGCAATGCAGTATTTTTAATTGCGTAAAGCAAGCGTTCGCGGCAATCAAATGGCGGCAAACATACACAAACAACCATAAATGGAAGTTGAATTAAAAAATATCAATCACAAGTTTGTAGAATTGTTCAGGCAAACGTTCGCATTTACCGGGGAAGAGTTTGCATTGTTCTTGTCATACTTTACGGTTAAAACAGTTACTAAAAAAGATTACTACTTAAGAGCCGGGGAATGCTGCCATGCAAAAGCTTATCTTAATAAAGGTTGTGCGAGAAACTTTGTGTTGGATGAACAGGGACATGAGCGGATTTTATTCTTTGCGTTTGAAGATTGGTGGCTTGGTGACTTCGATAGTTACTATTCGGGCAAACCAGGAACAAACTATATCCAATTGCTGGAAGATTCAGAACTACTGGTAATTTCAAAAGAAAATTTTCAAAAAGCAGAAAAGGAAATACCTAAACTCAATCAATGGTATTCTTTTAAAATGCTCCGCTCAGCAAGTGCTTCAAGAAACAGAATTGAAGAAATGAAAACCCTGTCTGCAGAAGAACGCTATCTCAAATTAACAGAAACCCAGCCTCATATTTTTCAGCGTATTCCATTGCAACACATTGCATCTTATTTGAACATTGAACCGCAATCGCTCAGCCGAATGAGAAACAGGCTGACCAATAAACATTGAATTTCTTCTCGCCCCCTTTCATTTCTTAACCCGGGTTAAGTATTTAGCATTTTTAGCAATGCATCTTTGTATCGTTAATTACTTGCTCACAAAAAACAAAGACATGACTTTAACTCAAACCAAGGTGTTAACCCCCAAAGAGGGATTAAGATTACAGTCTGGTCCCGGTCGCGACCTTATTTTTAAACTTACCGGTGAAGATACTGGTGGTGCATTCGATTATTTTATTGTAGAGGTAGCACCATATGGAGGTCCGCCTTTGCATGTGCACCATAAGCAGGAGGAAACCATTCACGTTCTTAAAGGCAAGTTTAAAGTTCGGATAGGTGATGAAATTTTCTATCTCAACGAAGGGGACTTTGCCTACCTGCCATCGAAAGTGCCGCATGCCTTCCTTAACCTCACCAATGAGGGGGCAGAAATTATTGTTGTATATACCCCGGGAGGAGGTGATAAATTTTTTGCGGAACTGGGACCTCTTATGCACAATGGTTCACCAGATAAAAAGGTAGTCGCTCAGCTTTTTGAAAAATATGAAATGACTCTTCTTGGACCTCCGTTAAGCCAGGATTGACCCGGAAGTTATAAAATACCTATTTGACAAACAAGCAGATTGGCAGCCGCTAACATCGGTTTGCTCCTATGCCCCATATGGCGCAGGACTCTGTCCTGTTGCCTGCCGTTACTAGACCTGAAATTAAGGGAATGCTCCTATGGAGCAAATGCAAGATTGCTTTTGTTCTACAAAAAGTTGGCTCCTAAGGAGCACGGCATACAATTGGCTCGTTATTTTTTTTCGTTTAAAAAATCTCCCAGTTCAAAAAATTCCCAGGCGATATCTCTGCACAAATTATTATAATAAAACAACCAGCACAAGCTGCAGGACTTACCGGCCTATCAGCGCCCGATACAGTAATTTATAAGCCGTAGTGTTTGATAATTATAAGCAGTTGGTATTTCTGATTTTGCTATTTTTGTTTCAAGCACTACAAGAAAATATTGCTGCCGTTTAAGAAGAATGAAAAAATACTACCCTCCCATTCGCACCCTTCATTTATACATCGGTTTATTCGTTAGTCCGTTTGTACTTATATTCAGTATAAGTGTGCTCGTGTTAAATCATACTGACTTCGTTAACAGCATCAACCCTGTTAAGCATTTACCGGTTGTCAAAACCCGCCTTGATAAGATTCCCTATGATTCAACTGATCTGCAAACAGCCAAAGGGATTATACAAAAACTGGGGATCAAAGGAGAGATAGATTTCATATCACAAAATGATGATCATATTTCTTTTCCCGTAACGTTACCGGGTATAAGAACAAAGATTGAAGTAGACAAGCACACTAATGACGTATTAATTACAAGAGAGGAAGAGGGCGCTTTAAGAGCCACTAATTACCTTCATAAAATGCCCGGACCACACAATACAAAACTTCGTGGCAATGCCGCATTTATGAAGAACTGGCGGGTTTTAGCAGACATGGTAGTTTACCTGCTGCTGTTTCTTTCTGCCAGTGGTATTTTTTTATGGTATTTTCTAAAAGCAGAAAGAAAGTTAGGATGGCTGGCCATTGTTTTTGGAGCAACAATTTTTACTGGACTTTTATTATTTATTCTGGGATGAATTACAAAACGCTGATCAAAAAATTTACCTATTCAAACCGCCGTCTGCACATCCACGTCGGATTATTCATGGTGCTGTTTATATGGTTATTTTCATTTTCCGGATTACTTTTAAATCATGGGGAATGGAAGTTTGCCAGTTTTTGGGACGAGAGAAAAGAGAAGACAACGGAAACAGCTGTCAGCATTCCTGCGGGTTTGGATAGCCTGGATAAATTGAAAAGTATTTTGTCTCAACTAAAAATTTCAGGCGAAGTAAATAATGTAAAGATGACAAGTGACAGTGCTGATTTTAGTGTTTCTTATCCGGGGCATGTTAGTAACATTCACGCTGATTTTAAAAAAGGTATAGGTATTCAAAAGGAACTTTCCTATAATATTTGGGGTAAGCTCAGAACGCTTCATACCTTCAACGGCGCCAACAGGGATCATCCTGATGTTGAGCCAAATTGGTTACTTACCCGGGTATGGAGGTTTTCGATGGATGCAGTTGCATTAGGGCTTATCTTTTTATCTTTTAGCAGTTGGATTATGTGGTATAAAATCAGGCACAATTATTCATGGGGATACCTTGCTTTAATAGCTGGTTTTGTACTCGCTGCCTATTTTGTTTTTTTGTTAAGGTCGTAGTTTTATTAACAAAGCGTTTTGCCATACGTTGCTAATCGTGGGCATCCACGGAAGCTCTTATGGCAAATGCTACATTGCTTTTTTCAACAAAGAGTTGGTTACCACCGGGACTGGCAGACAATTGATTCATTATTTTTTGCCTTTAAGAATCCCCACTCGAAAACTTCCCAGGCAATGTCTCTGCACAAATTATTATAATCAGACAACCAGCAAAGCTGCAGGAAATGGCGTCTATCAGAGCTTGGTACATCAATTTATACGCTATGGTATTTGGTTTGCGGCGGGTTCTTCAGCCAGCTAATTCACATTGAAAATGTTGACTTGAAAAGACTCGCCTCGGAGGCAAATATTGTCAATGTAATGTTACACTGCATATTTTTTGCGATAGTCAATAGGCGATAAGTCGGTAAATTTTTTAAAGACTTTTCTAAACGCATCAATGTCATTGTAACCTGCTTCGTAAATAATTTCGTTTACAGTTTTTCTTCCTGTCTCCAACTGTTTTTTTACGAACTCAACTTTTACTCTTTGTATGTATTCTACGATTGAGTTAGCTGTATGTTTCTTAAATCTTCTTTCAAATGTTCTTCGTCCAACACCAAACTTAACGCAAATTTCGTCTACTGTAAAAGTAGCAGTAGGATTATTTTCTATAAATCCCTGTGCTTGTAAAACAATTTCATCGCCGTGTTTTTTTTGCCCCATAAAAATCACGAACGGATTTTGACTTTTTCTTTCAATGTCAATCTCAAACATTTTTGATGCAAGTATTGAAATTTCCCTACCCAAATGTTTTTCGATAATGTAAAGCAGAAGGTTCAAATATGAAAATCCACCACCACAAGTATAAATCCCTTTTTCGTCGGTAATAATTGTGTCGTCAATGATTTTTATGTCGGGAAACATAGTCTTAAACTCATTTTTTGCACCCCAGTGCACAACACATTTTTTGTCTTTTAAAAGTCCTGTCGATGCAAGAAAAAATGAACCAACACAAAGGCATATAATCTCTGCATTGTTATGATATTGTGCTATTATCCATTCTTTGTATTTTTCATTTTTTGTAATTGCTTTAGGGAAATCGCTACATAATAATGGAATGACTATAACATCTGTTTTTTTGATTTCATCTATTGTCTTATCCGTATGAATATTGTAAAGCCCGTTATTAAGTTCTGTGTTTCTTTTTACGCCGACTATTTCTACATTATAAAATGGAGGCTTCCCCTGATATTTCATAAAGTCATTAACTCGTGAGAAAAGTTGATGACTGCTGTCAATGCTTGTTAGCGTTGAGTCATAAAGGGGCAGGATGGAAATATGTTTCATATTGCAAATGTAGAAAAATTGGCTGTCGCAATCAACGGGTAAGATTGTCGTATTTACAAGAGCTCCTGTTCGATAATGCAAATAACTTTGTATTGAAAATAAATTCATAATTCTAAAAGAAAAAAATGAAATCAGTAGAAATTATTATGGTTCCTGTAAAGGATAGACAAAAAGCAAAGGAGTTTTATTTGAAACTCGGTTTTCACGTCCTTGTAGAAGCACCTGACCCACACGGTGAAACCTGGATACAAATGGGCTTTCCGAATAGCGACACCACTATATCGCTTGCAGGTTTTCAAGCTATTATTTGTGAAACGGATAATATTGAAAAAGAAGCCAAAGAATTGAAAACAAAAGGAATTGAAGTTGGAAAAATTGACGATACACCTTATGGAAAATTTGCCTGGCTAAAAGATTTGGACGGAAACAGCTTGTGCCTTCGTCAAAGGTAGCAGGTCAAAATAGGTTCGTTTTGGTTTTAGTATCTTCAACTGCCTGCCACTAACGGGCAGGGCTTGCTGCAGGGAATCATCACCCATTTATTGATCGTGCTTCGGCTTACGCCATGCCTGGCCGTTAACTTCCTGTAGCCCGTGCTTTGCGTTAAACACCAGCATAAGCTGCAGGACTCGTCGACCTATCGGGCTGGGCACATCAATTTCTTCCAGCCCGGGTCTCCCATTCAAAAACTTTCCAGGCGATGTCTCTGCACAAATTATTATAATCAAACAACCAGCATAAGTTGCACGACTCGCCGCCTATCGGGGCTGGGTACGTCAATTTATGTGCTATAGTGTTTGGTTTGGGCGAGGCCTTCAGCAAGTAAATTCACATTGAAAGTTCTGGCAGGAAGAGACTTGCTTTAAAAATAAACTTATATTGAATCGGCAATTCACAAATGACCTAATCCAATGAAAAAATTAATTTCGGTTTTAACATCAACACTGCTGTTTGGCAGTGCAATTGGCCAGGTATGTATCAAGGACACAAATATGAATTCATTAAAGAATTGGGACAGAAAATATTTTGAGAAGCCTTTAAACAACCCTTTCATTTTTTACATTATTCATGGAAATTTTACTGCTGACGTTAATATATCCACGTCAAAATACCGGAGCGCCGGACTTCCAAATGGAATAAAGTTAATGAAATATAGCCCCGGTAAGCATCCTGAAGTTGTGAAGTCATTTTTAGAGGGTTATGTATGGACGAACTTTAAGAAAGAAAATACCGGTTTAAGCAATCAAATCAGCAGTTCAAAAGAATGCTTTATAATCAGCGGCGAGATAGCAGATACTTCCAGCTTAAATTATCTGCGGGATATTGTCGGGGTGATCACTTATCTGTTAGATAATGGAGGAGTTTCAGTCTACGATCCACAGGCCTTCACATTTTTTGGAAAAACAGATTGGGCAGAGAAGATATTTAATCCGAATGGTTCCGTACCAAGAAATCATGTCATGATTCTATTTTCTGAAGAAAACGGAATGAAATGGTACCACACACGTGGCTTGAGAAAATTCGGCAGACCGGATTTAAGTATTCATAATGTGCCGGAAAAATATGAGGAACAGGTGACTGATTTAATTGGTCGCTTTATCGAATACCTGGGTTTTGGTGGAATAATTCCAGACGGACAAAAAATAAGAATGAAATCATTACCGGAAGGAATGTGGTGTAAAAATGAAGGAGATCTTGAAGACCCCGATTTTAATAATAAGCATGTTGAAATTTATTGGAAGTAAAATTTTTCTTCCACTCGAAGTCTCCCATTCAAAAACTTCCCAGGCGATGTCTCTGCACAAAATATTATAATCAAACAACCAGCATAAGATGCAGGACTCGCCACCTAGCAGGGCTGGGTAGATCGGTTTATTCGCTGTAGTGTTTTATTTCCGGCAGGTCCTTCACAAAGCAAGTTCACATCGAAAGTTTTGGAGTGAAGCGACTTGTCTTGAAATCAGGTTACCCGAATACTATACTTTTTGATGGATTGACACACTACCCGATTTTTAATTGCGTACGGCAAGACGTTGCAGGCAATGCCGAAAAGCCGCGCAAGTTTTTGGCTTTTATCTATTGTTATTTTTAAATTACTTAACGAGTCATTAGGATTCCACTCTTTATAGAAGTATAGCTTCACAAAATGAAAGCACTAAGTTTCCAGATAATAATAACTTTACTATTCAGTTGCAAGAAAAGCGAACGAGTACAAAGCAATACAAATTGTGACCCTCAAATTAGCTACTCCGCCAGGGTCAAATCTATACTTGTGGCAAATTGTACTGCGTCCGGATGCCATGATGGGGTTGATCTCCCCTCTTTGTCTGATTATTTAACTGCAAGAGACGCATCCCCACAAATTAAAACGGCCGTTCAAAATGGTATTATGCCGAAGTACGGCGTTTTGACTGCAAGTGATAAAGCTGCTATTATTTGTTGGATTGACAATGGATCAAAAAACAATTAAGCATATTTCACAAAGGCACACGCCAACAACATGAATTGTGTATTTCGGCAAGTAGGCTGGACGTTGTAAAATATCCCGCTTTCTTCCAACCTGGGTCTCCTTTTCAATACTTCCAAGGCGGCGTATTTGCACAAAATATTTTAATGACACACACTGCATAAGTTGCAGGTCTCGCCGCCTGTCAGGGCTGGGTATATCAATTTATTCGCAGTAGTATTTGGTTTGCGGCGGATTCTTCAGCAAGTTAATTCACATCGAAAGCTTTGGTGTGAAGACACTCTTCCCCGAAAGTAAAAATTAAAGCATAGAACGACTGCAGAATAAATGCAGCGTTCTATGCCTGAAAGATTTTTTTGTATTTTATTTAGCAGGGATGATATCAATAATTACAGCCCTGTTGTAAAAGCGTTCTTCGGGAAGCCTATTTTCAAAAGGTGCCAGCGATTCATCCTCACCAAAGCCGAAGGATTCAAATTTCACCCCTTTTTTTCCGGCGTTGGATAATGCACGCTCCAGTATCTGGCGGGCATTCGTTGCCCTGTTTTGAGATAGCGAACGGTTGTATTTTTCATCGCCGATAATATCGGTATGGCCATGTATGATAACTGTTCCATTTTCAGCTATCAAAGGAGACACAATGTCGGTCAGGAATTTTTCATAAGTAGCAATGGATTTTGATTTGTCAAAATCGAAGAGGATACTGTAACGCAGGCCTTCCTGTTTAGGATCATCCATTTTCATTAAACTAACCGAGCTTTCTTTTGTAACGGTGCGCCCGGTTTTGGTGTGGCCCGTCATTGAAATAGTATAATTGCCCTGTGGGTTGTTGCCCAAAATAGTTTTACCTGCAATAGATGCCTGGTCGCTGGTATAAGGTCCGTAGTTTTGTACATTACCCTGGTCATCTTTAACTGCTACCGACCATGAGTCAAATGCATCATTTGCCCCGGCTACATTAAAGAGTACATGACTGTCCAAAGGATCTGACTGAACAGTTGTAATCTCCACAGGTTTTAAAAATCCGGCAGTGCTTCCACCAACCTGCGTCAGCAGTTCAGGAGAAGTGCTGGTGATATCCACCCTGCGGTCTCCTTCCCGCAGCAACGCAAGTTCATTTACAGCACCCGGTTGCTCTGAAGGAATAACGGGTTTATCTCTGCCTTCCGTACTTATTCTTGCTCCATCAATCCCAAATACTGTCACCAGGTACTGCCTGATATTTTCAGCCATTATTTTACCTTCTGATGGATTTTTATACGATGCGCCTGTTAATGCAATCGTACTTGCCGGATTGGCCCGCATACGGTCTCCGATGATATTTAAAATGTTATGGTAAACTGCCAGTTGTCTTGCAGAACGGCCGTTATTTAAATTTTCAGGCTGGCTTTCCTGTAACTGGTTTTCTTTAAAAGATACCGCTGTTGTTTTATTTAATTGCACATAACGATCCGGTATAGCTGCAGATGACTGATCAAAAAATACGGAGTTGCGAAGCGGGAATGTCTCTTTTACCTGGCGGTTAAGCGGCACTACCTTGGGCGCCCTAACAGAAAACTGTACTTCTTTTTCCGTTACTGTTGCAGGAGCTGCCTGCGTTTCGGCAACCGGTGTTTTAGTTGCTGTTTTTTTGACCATGCCAAATTTAAGTGCTACACCCGTACGAATGGTATAAACTGACCACGATTCTGTTGAACGGGGAACATGACCAAAGTCCGTAAGAAAAGATACAAATGGCGAAAGCATCACTTGCGTGGTATTTGTTTTTGAAGACAGCGGTATATCAATACCTGCCCCTGCCTGCGCCGACAACAGTGTTTTGTGTATTCCACTCCATTCGCTCCTTAAATCAGCTTGCTTCTCCTGCGTGTAAGTAAACGATTTGTTTATATTAAAACTTACCGTTGGACCACCAAATATATAAAAGGAGTTGGCGAAGGGTGCAATGCGCAGACTTGGTTCTATGGCAATATAACTTGTGTTGGTTGATAAAGTTGCAATACAATTACAGGGAGCAATAACATCTTTAAATTTACCGCCCCGGTTATCGTATGCTATGTTCAGCATGCCACCCCAAACTTTGCCTGGGCGGTATTCAGTCAGTAAAGAAGCATATGGCCTCACGCCCTTTCCTTTGTGAAATGCCGCCGGAACCGTAAGGTTATCATTCAACACCTGGGTAGTGCCGCGATAAAAATTAAAATTGGCTGCGCCGGATTCGCCAAACCACCAAACCGGTTGCAGGCGTTGTACTTTTTGTGCATGGGCTGTTGTTGCCGCCAGAACCAGGACAGAAAACAGTAAGGTGATTTTTTGTTTTGTATAGTGTAACATAAAATATCTTTTATACATGGGTTGTTATAGTTTCATTTGAATTGGATAACATGCCTTCATTGAATGAAGTGCCTGTTGATTAGTTAGGTACGTTAATGGTGGTGTTTACCATTGTTACAGATGCATTCAGCGAAAGTGCCCTGCCATTTAATATGGTTTGAACAGCATTGCCTGCAGTAGACAAAGTAACCCCGGCTGATGCAATGATGTTACCCGTCATTACGCCACCACCTGCTCCGTTGATAGTTGCTGCGCTGCCTACATACCAGTATACATTTTTAGCCAAACCTCCATTTATCAGCAACACACTGCGTGCCCCTGATGGTCCGGCAACACCCACTGTAAGCCCTGATGCAGTCTGGAAAATCCATTCAGCATTCGGGTCACCTTTAGCATCCAGCGTAAGATTGCCGTTGGTTATTTTAAAAGTGCCGCTGGCAGATTTATATACTCCGGGCGCTAATGTTAAGCCGCCCAATTCGCCTGCACCCGGATCAATACCACCTGGTTTTGACGCTGGTGAAATGCTGTTATAGGCTATCGTTGCATCGGCTAACCCTTTGGTTGCAATGGTAAAAGAAGTTGCAGTGCCCGGCATGGGAGCTGCAGTGTAGATCCGCCCGGTTACGTCACCTACATTTAACGGTGTCTCTGTGTAAATATCGCCTGTGGTTCCATCGTGAAAACCAGTTATTAAAGTTGAGGCGGCTGTGGTACCGATACTGCCATTGTTGATGACGGTATTTAAACCCTGGTTGGTTACGCCGGCATTTCCTCCAAACACGCCGAATACTGCAGCACTTGCTAAAAAGGAAGGTGGCATAATTGACTGGCCTGTAGTAAAGTTCCACACATATTTATTTGCCAATGTATTACCTGCAAGGTCTTTTGCGCCCGTAGTGATGATACCGGTATAAGTAGTATTTGTTGCCAGCTTAACATCAGGCAAAAAAACAGCGGTGGAATCATGGAAGGTTATTTTGCCGCTTATTGGTGTTCCTCCAAGAGAGGTATTGACTATGGTAAAATTTGTTGTTACTGATAAAGAATCCATAGGCTCACTAAAAATGGCGGTAATTATTTTATCCAGCACTACACCTGTTGCAACATCGGCAGGGTCGGTAGCAACTACCCTTGGTGCTGTTACATCGGGCGCACCTGTAGTAAACGTCCACACATAATTATCCTTGGTGGCAATGCCTGCAAGGCTCCTGGCTGCTGTAGTGATGGTACCGGTATACACGGTAGTGGCAGTTAACTTAACTGCCGGAGTAAAAGTTGCAGTGGTGCCTGTATAAGTTACCAAACCTGCCACCGGTGTTGTACCCTGGCTTACAGTAAAGCTGGTGGCAGTAATGGTAGCAGGATTCATACTGACATTGAATGTTGCGGTTACCGTTGTTACAAGGCCTATATCTGCAGCCTTATCTGCCGGATTGGTTGAAATTACTGTGGGACATACGCCCATAATACCGGGTAACTCATTCACTTTTTTGCAGCCAGCAGCCACAATAATTAAAAAAAGAAACACCTGCCATTTGTACTGTAGAATCCTGGGATAGCTTTGATGGGTGCGCAACAGCACGGGCCCTTTTGCAGGGGAAAAGTAGTTTTTCATGATTGGATAAAAGCGGCATAGGTTTTCCTGGAAATTTTAAGGTATACCGCATCACAAAACTATGTTAATGCTTAAGCGCCGTTGTTACATCTTTCACGTAAAATGTTACATCATTTACAGATTACTATAAACAAATTATTGCTCCTTCGTTTTTTTAAAGTATGATGGTGTGTAGCCCGTAACTTTTTTAAACTGGTTAGACAGATGAGCTACGCTGCTGTAATGAAGTTTCCAGGCAATCTCCGTAAGGCTTAAACCTTCATTAAGAAGTAATTTTTTTACCCGTTCTATTTTTTGGGAAATCATGAATTGCTGAATGCTGATATCTTCTTCTTCTGAAAAGAGGTTGGAGAGATAAGTATAATCATAGTCAAGTTTTGCACTGAGATAATCAGATAAGTTGGTTGTTAACTGTTCTTCATAATGATGCACCAGTTCAATAATAAGTTCTTTTATTATATTAATTAACTGGCTTTTGTTATACATGGCACTATTCAGTTCAGGCCTCGTTTTCAGGGCGGCCCCATTAATTGAAAGCGGAGCGTTCACCCCGGTAGTATGCACAGATAAATTATGTGGAAATCTGCTGGCAACGGTATTGTCACTATCGCTGTTTACGCCATTGCTATCGTGCTTATTATTTGTGTCAGTTTGTGCAGGATCCTGTAAAATTCCCCGCATCATTTGTTCCAGTTGCTGAAGTCTGCTCACGTCCTGGGTGGCACCTATCAACCTGATAGCATTTCCATCTTTATCTCTTACAATACTGGCCCTGCTGGTTGTATTGGCAATTGTACCATTTCCACACTTAAACCTGAAAGTATCTTTCCATGTTTTATTAACAGTTGCAATTTTTTTCAGCAATTTTTTTTGAACAGTATCTTTTTCTTCTGCAATAAGACAGCGAACAAAATCTTTAAAGTGTATGGTATTGTTTTTTACTTTATAACCAAAAATTTCTTCGATGCTGTCGCCAACATAAATAGAACCCGTACCGATATTCCAGTCCCACATGATGTCGTACGATGCCTTTGCAATGTACTTTCTCCACTCATTATTCGCTGCCAGCCTGGAATCTGATTTTGCCTGGGCAATTACAATATCATTATCTACTACTTTTTTATTTTTTTTATCAATCACTTTTTGCTTCGATATGCTTTCGCTTAAATCAGCAATGGTAATGACCGCTTTTTTAACTCCATCATGGTCTTTAAAAATGGCAGCAGTTATTTCAGCAAAAAAAGTAGTCCCTCCATTTTTAAAGACAGGCATCTGTGCCACAGAATGTCCCGAAGGCATTCGTTGATGCAGCATTGCTTTAAAGCTTTGTTGTGACGTGTCGAAAATTGCCGAACCTTTTTTAGTTAGCAATTCGTCGTTCGGATAGCCCAATAAGTTACACGCCGCGTTATTAGCTGATACAATCAATCCATTCCCCAAATTGGTAATGATGTTTGCCTGGGATGAGTTTTCAAAAGCGAGGCGATGCAGGTCATCAATACTTGCAACACCAATATTATGTGTGGAAATCCGGTGCGGCTTTTTAATTTTGGCTTTTAGTGTTGTATGCACGTAGTAAGAGGATTGTTGATATTGTCTATAAATTTATTGTAATAATAAAGGGCTTGCGGATGAATGAGTGATTAGAGATTTATTCAGGCCATCTGTTTATTACAATATCGGTATTGCTATATTATGTAAAACCGTGCCACTATTATTATCTCATTGATATTCCCGCTTTCTTCACCCCCGAGGGTGGTAATTCATTGCAGTTTAAAAATAACGAGGCTACAGCAAAGCCCGGTATAACACAGGTTGCTGCTATGTAAAAGCGATCTGTGTATAAAAGTACTTTTGCAAGCTATTTTTTTACTACTCCCGCATCTTCGAAATAAATATTTATTTATTTTTGAGTCGTCCGGATTGTAATTAATTAATCACTTTATTAAATTTATTCTTATGACCATGTTTGAATTTAATCAGCTAGATGAGTTAGAGCAAATCGAAACTTTTTGGGTAGAAGGTCAAAAAGTTGGAGAACGTTTAGGAAAATCATCCCGGTACGTTTTGTACCAGGTGAATGATTTTTATGTAGAAATTAAATACAATCTGGTGGTGAATGTAATTTACGCCATGCGCAGTTTTGAATGCGAATCGCCTTACCTGGATGTTTATTTATTGCCCATTGATATTTCAGCAGTAAAACAGCAGGTATAATCTAAAAATGACCAAATACTAAAAGGGCCTCTTTGTGAGGCCCTTTTAGTATACAGAATTATCAAATTGGAATGATGGACGTTCAGGCAGAAACGGGATGAGTGGTCCAGGATAAACCCGGTCACACCAGCCCGCTTCACGATGAATTAGCTGACACAATTATCAACAAAAAAATTCTAATTTCAACATAAAAAAAATGCCTGTCACTACCATTGCTGAAGTAATTGACCAGCTTACAAATATTGTTGCTAAGGCAGCAGCTGAAAATAACAGAGCCGGCTATTTTGCAGCTTTGTACAAAAAAGTAACCATTGCTGTATATGATAAAATTAAAGCGGGCTACTTTGACGACAATGACAGAATGGAAAGACTGGATGTAGTTTTCGCCTCCCGCTACCTGGACGCATTCCAGGAGTATACCCAACACAAAAA
>NZ_JAQBNR010000032.1 GCF_028288465.1 Ferruginibacter sp.
TAACTGGTGTGGTAATAAAGGTGCATCAGTAGCAACCACCACTATGATGGAGCCATCACCTTCTTTCCTGTAATGCTGGGGCGGCAACTTCAATTCGTTGTTCAGCGTATCCATCAGCTCTTTTCCCACCGGCACTCCTGCAATGGTCAATGATTTTTTTCTGCCGAAATTGGATTGCACCAATACACCCACCGTATAGCTGGAGTCTTTAATTTTCACTAGTCTTGACGCAGTACCAGTGCCACCTTTAAATCCGAGGCACATCATGCCGGTACCACCACCTACATTCCCTTCTTTGAGAAAACCTGATTTCGCACTGTCCAACGCTTCCCATGCATTGCTTTCTTTTACATGAAAGCCATAAATATCATTCAGAAAGCCATCATAGGTTTCGGCCACCACGGGGTAGGTGTACCAGAAATCTTCTTTATACCAGTGTTTGTTTACAAACCATTTTAAAACCGCATCTCTTACAACACCCACGCTGTTGGTATTGGTGATCATCACCGGCGTTTCTAAAAAGCCTGACTCGGTAACCCAGGTAGTGCCGGTCATTTCCCCATTGCCATTGAGTGTATACCAGTTAGCATACACGGGGTTATTGTTCTTGCCCCTTGGCAGGATGGCCGTAACGCCGGTCCGTACAGGGCCTTTGCCCAATACATTTTTTCCGTTGCCGGAGATGACGGTGCTGTAACCTACTTCAACACCTTTCACATCTGTGATGGCATTGTATTTTCCGGTCACGCCATCAAAGGGAATGCCGATATCTCTTGCTCTTGGTTTTTGCGCATGAGTGCTGACTTGCAGCAAACACAATAGCACCATGGTTATAATATTTTTCATTGTTGTTTATTTAAAAATTCAGTATAATTAATTTAAGTCGCAAAGTCTCTTATGTTTACGTAAGGGTCTATTTTCTTTTTTGTCTTGATACAAAAAAGAAACAAAAAAAATCAAGGCTTCAGAAAAAAAGCTAAAAATTTGAACGATTGCCTAAAATGAAATTAACTCAAACATCAGTATATATCCTGGCTTTTGTGCGACTTACGGGCTAATAGAAAAGCCAGGCATTGGTAACATCAATTTCATTTATTTCATTTCTGTTATTTTTTATTTGTTTCAATGAACCTCCTTTGTCAGTTTCTTAACGGCAACCATTCAAATTTTCTTAACGCTTTTTTTCTGAGGCCGTCAAGGATCATGCGTTTAATATTTATTATCCAATAAAATTTTACTTTTCATTCTTCACCACCTTGCCACCGATCATTACAAATTTTACCCTTTGCAATTCGGTAATGTCTTTTAGTGGATCGCCTTTTACAGCGATGATGTCTGCCAGTTTGCCGACTTCAACCGATCCTATTTCCCTTTCTTTTTTAAGAATTTCTGCATTGGTTTTGGTGGCACAAAGGATTGCCTGCATGGGCGTCATGCCGAGTTGTACATATTCCCCAAACTCCCGGGCAGAGTAGGTAGCAGGCCAGCCAACATAATCGGTACCCAACCCAAACTTCACCCCTTTTTTAATGGCCAGCCGCATGTTAGTGTACATGCCTTCTTTTGTTTTTTTACCTAGTTCCACAGCTTTTTCCAGCGCCTTGCTGTCAGCCAGTTTTTCCTGGAAGTACAACCCGACTGTAAAAGTGGGGATGAGATAAGTACCGTGTTGAATCATCAGGCCCATGGCTTCTTCATCAATGAAAGAACCATGCTCTATGCTTCTTACACCTGCTTTTACCGCCATCTTGATGCCTTCTGTAGCATGGGCGTGCGCCATCACGGGAACGTCCCGCCTTGCCGCTTCTTCTACCGCCGCCTTTAATTCTTCCGGGCTGAAATGTACATTTTTTGGATTGTCGCCCACCGTCATAAACGCACCGGTCACCAGTAATTTTATCCAGTCGCTGCCGTATTTAATTTCATTGCGTACCGCTTTTCTAACCTCTTCGGGTCCATCCACAATCAACCCGTCGGCGGTTATTTTTTGTTCAGGAGAAATAAAATTGATATCGCCACCGCCGCCCGTAACAGAGAGATAATGTGCTGCGCCAAATATATGCGGACCGGTAAACAACCCTTTGTTGATGGCATTGCGCACTTCCATATTGGCGTAGCCTACGTCCGCATCACCCGCCACACGCAAGGTCGTCCAGCCAGCCGAAAGCAGGTCCTGCACATTCTTTAAGCCAAGCAGGGCTTTGGCTGCGGAAGAATTGCGCATGTGCTGTACCTGGTAATCATCTTCCGTGTTATTGGGATGTACATGCAAATCAATGAGGCCGGGTAGCAAAGTATAGTCTCCGAGATTTATGACCGTTGCATCTTTTGGAATATTTTCTTTGCTGGTGATGGCGATGATTTTATTGCTTTCAATAACGATCACCGGGTTGCTGATTACTTTGCCAGTGCCATCTATTAATGTTTTGGCAAGCAACGCCGTTTTTTGTGCCATCACGGAGCAGTACAATAAAACAAGCAGGCCTGAAGTAATAAATTGTTTCATGTCTATTCTTTATCCAGTTTCAAAATGGTTTGCAATAATACGTTGGCGCCATTTGCAATATCGGTCGTTTTGGAGAATTCTTTAGGCGAATGGCTGATACCACCAACGCTCGGGATAAAGATCATACCTACTGGTACGACCAAAGCAATCTCCTGCGAATCATGCCCCGCGCCGCTTTGCATCAGTTTGGTAGTGAAGCCGAGTGCTTTTGCAGATGCGGTGATTTGAGCCTGAATATTTTTATCGGTTAAGGCGGGTTTAGATTCATTGGCCTGGTGCTGAAACGCAATGGTGGTGCCGGACGCAGCGGCAATGGCTGCTGCCCGTTTTTCAATATCATGAAACAACATCCATATTTTATCGTAAGAAAGATCTCTTATTTCCAGGCCCATAGTTGCTTTGCCGGGGATGACATTGTATGCACCCGGCATGGCTGCGATCTTACCAATGGTGCCGACCTGTCTGCCTTTATAACTGTTGATTACTTCATTTACCGCTACGATTAATTTGGCGGAAGCTAGCAGTGCATCATGCCGCATATCCATTGGCGTTGTACCGGCATGGTTCGCAAAGCCGGTGACCGTTACCTCCCAGTGGATGATACCAACAATGCCTTCCACTACACCGATCTGCAATTGTTCTTTATCTAAAATGCCCCCCTGTTCAATGTGCAGTTCTAAAAACGCTTTGATGTCTCCTTTTTTTAATGAGGATGATTGAATGCTATCAGGATTGCCGCCGATGGCTTTTATGCCGGCAGCCATTGTGAGTCCGCTCTGGCTTTTTTGCTTTAATCCTTCAGCAGTCACATGTCCTGCCATGGCCATGCTGCCAATGGTGCCGCCTTCTTCATTGGAAAAGATGATGAGCTCCAGCGGATGATCGGTTACCATATTATTTTCATTGAGTACTTCCATCATTTCCAGTGCTCCGATAGAACCAACACAACCATCATAATTGCCGCCATCCGGCACCATATCAATGTGCGATCCGAAAGCGATGGGTTGCAGCGCTGCATTTTTCCCTTTTCTTTTGCCAATGATATTGCCGGCGTAATCGATATTTACTTCAAGACCCGCCGCTTTCATCAGGTTGATAAACCATGCCCTGCCTTCCTGGTCACCTTTTGTATAGGCTACCCTGTAACCTTTGCCGGTGCTGTCTCTGCCAAATTTGGATAAGTCCGCAAGGCGGCTTTCGATGCGTTGTTCGTTTACTGTAAGTTTTGATTGACAAAATGCAGTGAATGAAAATGAAAACGCCAATGCAGTTAGTAAATATTTCATTTAGATAATTTTGGTTTTTTATTTTGAGTGTGTTTTCCTGCTGGTAAATAATTCTTTACTAAAGACCAGCATATCCGGAGCAACCAATGCAAACACCAGCAAAAACCATAAGAAATGGCCGAAGTCGTTTATGTCGGGATGTTTCATAAAGAGCTGTAAAGGATTGTAAATTCTTGATAACACAAAAACCAGGGTTACACCATAGCTGCGTGCCGCCCACATTTTATGAATGGTTATTTGTCGTTTGGAAGCCGCCAGCCACGCCATTGCTGCCGTGATTGCCCAGACCGTGGCCTGTGTAATATTTTCAAACGCAAATGTGCCGCTGGCACCAGGGATGGGATGATAAATATTCAACAGTATGGCAAATGGCATGGCCGATAAAATAGCGATGATATAAATCTTGCCTAATTTTTTATGCAGTGCCAGGTTGGTCCTGCGGAGTGTGGTGGAGAATTGGAACGGGCCAGTCACCAATGCAATCATCCCTGATATGCCATGCGGAACCAAAATCCATGACATGGATTTGTACCGGGCCAGCTCTGCAGCACCGGCACTCCATAAGTACAAAACTTCCTGTACCACGAGCACATACAGTGATAATATTGCAAGAATTGAAAACAGGAAGACCCTGGGTTTATTAAGTGTAGTTAATTGTAGCATGGTTAGTGTTGTATTGAGTGATTCATAATTGATTGATAAGGTATGTACTAAAAAATGGCTATTTGATTTCGAATAACACCATGTCAACATTACTTTTTTCTGTTGCTGAAAAATAGAAACCAGTTCCGGGTGCTATGTACACATATTTTCCTGCGACTACTTTCTTTGTTTGCTTCTTAGCGTTGTCGTGCAACTCAATGCCGATACCTGTCACCAGTTCGGCAATCATTGGCCCACGGTTGTGAATGATCTGGTTTTTGAAATCAGCCCCTGTCAGGCGGTAGGCGGTTGCCTTTTCATTGTCAAATTCCAGCGGAAAGGGTAAGCGTTTTTTATTGGATGCTGCTGTATTGTATGAAGATAACAACTCAATATCATTCACGTGAAATACTATGCTATCGCTATTACAAACCCTGTGTATGAGTGTATCGGGAGTGAAAGACCGGTACCAGGTGGTACCCGCTTTAGATCGTTCGGCGGTGCTCCACGCCGAGTCTATTATTTGCGAACCTGTGATGGTATTACTCAATATTACAAAGAGCGATGGCGTGGCGTGGATATGAAAGAGGGTAGTATCTCCGGGTGGTAACCAAACATTCAGCAGGCGGATATATTTATTCTGAAAAACGGGATGGTGTCTTGGCTCTTCTCTTACCGGTACCTGCGCTGTTACCGGAAGGGAATAAAAAATCATCCATAACAAAATTGCGGTTGGTCTGTTTTTCATTTTTCTTTTTTTTACAAATAACTCAGCCACCATTTTTCTTTGTGATTGCTTTTATATCGGTCATACCATTTGCATAACGGATACAATAGCACTATTACCAGTATCCAAACCATATAAGTTCCTGCCAGTGAAAAGCCGTAGCCTGTCAGCCAGGGACTGTCTTTTGCACTTTGCATCGTAGTAAAAATCATCTGCGTCCATGGCCTGCCACTTGCAACGACTGCAACAATGGCCAACAGGTGAATGAGAAAAAGGTGGAGGATGTAAAAGAACAATGGTACCCGTCCATACACGATGATGATTTGCCCGAAACGACTCAGCGGTTTTTCCAGCAACACCAACGCAATCAATGCAGGCCCTAAAGTCATCAATGTGTACAGCAGTGATGGCGGGTATTTGGTAACATTTAAAAAAGAACAAATGGTCATGATGAAGGAGGCCTGTACTTTCCAGGGTTGCATATCTCCATATACGTTGATGCCTCTTAACAATACAAAAATTAAAATGGCTGTACTACCAATGACCAACAAATATTTTTTCCTGACGGCTGCATCCATCTCTTTTTTATACAATGCACCAAAGCAATAACCCAGCATCATGGTGCTCAACCACGGAAGCAGCGAATAGCCGGTGGTAACAAAGTGCCCGCCAAAACTGAATCGTTTGCGTTCATGCAGTTCAGCCAATAGAAAATCGGAAAAGCCATTGCCGGTCACATGCATGTTGTCAAATAAATTATGCGAGAATAATATCACCAATCCTGCGGCTAAAATGATTTTCGGTGGCAGATAAATAAGACCACTCATGCATACCATGGAAAGACCGAGTATCCAGATCACCTGCAAACGGAAAGTAGTATAGTGTGGATTGAAATTCCATGCAAAGCTGATCACTGTTACTTCCAGCAGCATCAGCCACAGGCCACGCTTTAGCAAAAATGCGGAGAGTTCCTTTTTTGTTTTTCTTTCACCCACCAGGAAAGCTGAAGTGCCCGCAAGAAACACAAATACCGGCGCACAGAAATGCGTGATCCATCTTGTAAAAAATACGGGTGCATTGGTTTGTGCAAGGTCTGTCGGATCGTACACAAAATTAGCTGCATGAAAATAATCCCGCACATGGTCCAGTGCCATGATGACGATCACGATGCCTCTTAAAAGGTCAATCGATTCAATTCTTTTTTTATTGCTGGTGAAGGGTTGTTGCATCAAAGCTTCTTTAAATAATATTTTTATGATGATTATTTTTTGAATAATTCAAGCAAGGCTGTAGTGCCGATCACAGCACCCAGCGGAATGGCTGCAAGGTCAACCTGGTAGTTGCCGTTGTGGTTATAAAAAGGCGCACTCTTTCCTTCACTCACTGCCTTTGTATACAGGTCGGGCTGTGCAGTGCCTACCCATATATAATCGCACAGGGTTTTATTATTGCCCAATACGAGATGGTTAAAATCTTCAGAACCCATGATAGGAGGCGTGTTGGTAATGATTTTTTCAGGCGCCAGCAGGGGCGTAAGTGCTTTGTTTACTTTGGCAGACAATGCCGGATCATTCACCTGCGGATATACACTGCCCTTCATTAAAATAGCAGGATAGTTTTCTTTGGCTACCCCATTGGCAACAGCAATGCCTTCGTTGATTCTTTTAATGCCATCCAGTAAATCAGTTCTTATTCTTTCGTTAAACCAGCGCAGGTTTAGTTTCACCACTGCAGATGCAGGGATCACATTGTTATCGCCACCAGAATGAATAGCGCCAACGGTCAGCACCGCCACATCCTGCGCTGCAATGCTTCGGCTGATAATGGTTTGATATTGCATCACCGCATTGCAGGCCATTACCACCGGGTCTTTGGTAAGCTCCGGAGTAGAGCCATGCCCGCCAATGCCATAAAAAGTTACATCCAACTGGTCGCTGCCAGCGGCCCTTTCACCGGCACCGTTTTTAATGCTGCCTGTTGCGATAGGAGTTGTATGCAGGCCAAATAAATAATCGGGAACCGGTACACCTTTGTCATACATTTTATCATTGACCATTGCCTTGGCGCCAGTCAATGGTTCTTCTGCAGGTTGCGCCAGCATCACCAGTGTGCCTTTCCATTCACTTTTTATGGTCATCATAATTTTGGCAACTTCCAGCAACCAGGTTACATGGGCGTCATGGCCGCAGGCATGCATAACGGGCACTTCTGTGCCATCCTCCTTCTTCATGGTTTTGGTACTGGAATAGGGCAGGCCTGTAATTTCTTTTACTGAATTACAATCCATATCGGCACGGTACATCACCACCGGGCCAGCGCCATTTTTTAAGATACCCACCACACCTGTTTTGCCAATTCCTGTCATCACTTCATAGCCCAACGTTCTCAGTTCTTTTTCGATGATGGCAGAAGTGCGGACTTCCATAAAACCGAGCTCGGGGTTCTGGTGCAGGTCTTTAAATATTTCCACCAGCCGGCCCGAATCGGCATAGGCCATCTGCTTCACCTGTTTGCTGATTTGTGCACGAAGCACTCCGGTGCTAAAGATCAGGATGGCGAAAAATGTAACGGCGTTTTTATTCACTTGATTGTTTTAAATGATTGAATGTGTTGCGTAAAAATCTGATGGCAAGCCCTATTTGAAATACTCCCAAACCCCGACGGCGGCTTTAAGCCCCGTCGGCGGTTTAATAGAACGTTATTAAAATCGACGGCTCGTTCTCCCAACCGCCGTCAGTCCCGATAGCTATCGGGATTAACCGCTCACGGGGTTGAGTGCGCTATAAATAACTTAACCACCATTTTTCTTTATGCGATTGTTTATAACGATCGTATCGTTTGCAAAGCGGGAACAACGCCACCACCACAAAGGCCCAGACAAGATACACTACGATCAGCGGAAAGCCATATCCCTTCAGGTCTGTATTGAACCAGATGGGTTGCCGCAGCATCCAGTTTTGCCAGGCCACACTGGTAAATAATCCCGATGCAATCATCGCCAGTAAATGAATCAGGTAGATGTGTATGAGGTAAAAAAACATCGGCACCCGGCCGTATATAGAAATGGTGTTTACTACTGCCCCTTGTAATTTTTCCATCCATGCCAGCAATATCAGTGCGCTACCCAGGGTGATTAAAATATACAGGAGCGATGGCGGGTATTTATTGACATTGATAAAAGACAAAAAGGTAAAGAGTGGATTTTTCTGCGTACTCCATGGAACCGGATCACCATACAAGTTGCTGTAGCGGAGTATAACAAAAAGCAGAATAGATAAGCCTCCGGTAATTAGTAATTGCTTTCTTCTTTTGGTGGCGTCGTAGCCGCTGGCATACCATACGCCAAGGCAATACCCCAATGGCATAACCCCAATCCAGGGTACCAGCGGGTAGCCTACCAAAAAAGCTTCTTTATTCCAGTAAAAAAAGTTTTGTTCGTGCAATAGGGCCCAGCCAAATGCAGGCAATGTGTTTCCGGTGATATGTGTTTTGTCAAGCAAATTATGACCTGCTACAATGAGGACACAAATTGGCAAAATAATTTTTACCGGCAGGTGAATCAATGCCGCCAGTACAATCATGCTGACGCCGAGTGCCCATATGGTTACAAACAAAAAATTGGGAAAAAAGATATTAAAGTTCCATCCGAAATTAACGATGATCATTTCAAGAAAGATCAGCCATAGTCCACGTTTTACAAGGAAAACAGACAATTCCTTTTTAGATTTTTTCTGACCAATCAAATAAGCCGATGTGCCGGCGAGCAGCATAAATATGGGTGCACAGAAATGCGTAATCCAGCGGGTAAAAAATATAGCGGCGCTTGTTTTGGAAAGGTCCAGCGGGTTGTATAAAAATGAACTTGCATGAAAGTAATCCCTTACATGGTCAATCGCCATAATGATCATGATTAAGCCTCGCAACAGATCAATTGAATTGATTCGTTTTTGATTAATAGACAAAGATGCTTGCATTGGTATTGTTGGTTGATTGAATAAAAATTTGTTACTTCTATAAATAACTCAGCCACCATTTTTCTTTGTGACTGGTTTTATAGCGGTCATATTTTTTACATAGGGGATACATTACGGCGACGATCGTCAGCCATATCAGGTACACTACCGGCAAACTAAATCCTTCACCGGGAACAATAAAAAGTAAGGGTACCTGCTGCGCTGCTTTCGCGACGTCCTGTATATTGTGCCCCCTTGCAAAAAATACGATCATTGCCAGTACGTGCGCCAAAAAGAAATGAACTACATAATAGAAAAAAGGAACCCTGCCGTAGATCCTCACCACATTGGTAAAGCGGTTCTGTATATCTTCCAGGTAAGCCAGTACAATCAGCGCGGGGCCAATAGTGACGCACATGAATAATAAAGAGGGCGGGTACTTTTGAAGATTGATGAAAGAAAGAAAAGTATCCAGCCAGGTGTTTTGCTTACTCCACGGAAACGGATTACCATAAACGTTGACAAATCTCACTAAAACAAAAAATAAAATAGTCGATACACCTATTCTTAAAAGTATATTTTTACGTTCGTTCGGGCTGTATTTGGAAGAGAAGAAAGTACCGGTGCAATAGCCCAATATCATTAACCCCGTCCAGGGTAAAAATGGATATAACACCAACAGTATATGCCCCGGAGCAAATGGTAATACGCCGCCCGCCCTGTGCAATACGCTGTATAAAAAGCCGGGTTTAAAACCGGGGGCGGCTTCGGGTATATCCAGCAGGTTGTGCCCCAGCACAATTACCAACCCTATTGTCAATATCACAGGGAATGGCAGGAAGATCAATAACCCTAGTATCACCATGCTGATACCAATTGCCCAGATTACTTCCAGGAAAATAATATTGTACAATGGGTTTAATGTGAAAATAAAAGACAGGATAATCGCTTCCGCAATAATGAGCCAAAGCCCTCTCTTGATTAAGAAGGAACTCAATTCTTTTTTGCTTTTTTTAAAGGACTGCAAGTAGCAGGAAAGGCCGGATAGAAATACAAATGTGGGCGCACAAAAATGAGTGATCCACCTGGTAAAAAATAAAACAGGAGATGCTGATGGTACGGCTAAAGGATCACCCGTATTGGCCGCAACATGAAAAAAATCCCTTGTATGATCCAGCGCCATGATGACCATTACAATGCCGCGAAGCACATCAATGGAGTCAATTCTTTTCTGCGATGCAGCAAGTGGCTGTTGCATATTAGTTGGTTTTGGTATTGATTTTTAATCCGTTTTTAAGTTACTTATTTTATTTAGCAATTTGAAAACGGGTGCTTTATTTTTTATAAATCAATTGTTTTGTTATCCGATATTTTTCTTTCTATAAATACCGGGTATTTTTTTATAATACGGTAAGACAGTTGACTGAGGTGTCTGTTATTTGTTATTTAAATTTTCTTACAAAAAACTCAGCGACGGCCCCGTACACCGTAACCGCATTTTCCCATTTCATCCAGTGATGCGTATCATCTGCAATCATGATGGTTTCGTAGGGCACATGCTGCTTTTCCAACCGGTTGATTATATCAACACTTTCATTAAATTGTACGTTGCGGTCATCATCGGCATGTATAATTAATACAGGCGATTTCCAGGTTTTCATGTAAGGAATCGGGGAGGAGAGCCATGCTGTTTTGAGGGCTTTATCAAGGTCGGGCGCTTTCTCATATTTCTCATTATAAGCCGTAAGTAAACCAGAGCGGGATGCCCAGTCATGCACGCCATGAATATCTACGCCGGCTGCGAAAAGTTTAGAATCCTTGGCCAGCGCCATAGCTGTCAGATAGCCACCATAAGAACCGCCATAAATGCCGATTTTTTTGCTGTCAACAAAGGTTTGCTTTTGCAGCCATTCGCCCGCAGCTTTAATATCAAGATACTCTGATGCGCCCGCTTCGCCTGCATTTTTTGCCTGGTGAAATTCATATCCATACCCGATGCCGAGGCGGTAATTTACCGACAAGACCACAAAACCCAGGCTGGCCAGGTATTGGTTGCTTGCGTAGGCATTGCTGTAATAATCGGAGTAGTGCCAGCCCAATAACATTTGTCTTGGCGGGCCGCCATGCACATACACAATGGCCGGCTTTTTACTGATGCCGCCTGCAGGCAAAAATAAATCCACATGCACCATAACTCCATCAGCAGATTTAAAAATGACCTGTGTGGGTGTAATCAATTTTTCCTTGGGAAAATTGGCGGGTATCAATTCTTCACCCAATAATTGAACAGCATTGTCGCTCTTGCTTAATTGCATCACAGCAGGTAACGGTGGCCGCTGTGCTGTTGCGCAGATAAAGGCCAGCGTATTGTTATCATTGATTAATAACGGTGTCCATTCGTTGCCACTGCCATTTGTCAGTACCTGCATATCTGCTTTGTCAACACTTACTTTTGCAGCATGTCTTCTTTCAATATCCATTTGGTTGTTACCGGTATTGGCACTAAACGTAAGGTATTTTTTATCTGCGCTAAGCGTGATATGTTCACACATAAAATTCCCTGACGTCAATAACGTTTCCTTACCACCATCCGCTGCAATAGAGTAGAGGTGCGGCCATCCATCCTGGTATGATAAAAATACTATCCTGTTATTGGCAGCCCAGTGCAGATTGTAACCGCCTTCTGTTGTAGGTACAGAGCCCCGCAATGTTGCGGGAGCTTTCCATAACAGGGTTGCTTTGGCACTTGCAATATCCGCCGTGTAAATACTCCAGGGAATATGCTTTTTCACCAACAGAGAATCGGGTGCACCGCCTGCTCCAGGCCTTCTGATAAACACAATACTTTTATTGTCGGGTGACCAATGAGGTGTTTCATCAAAACTAAAAGAAGGCGCTATCCATTTGATGGGCGTTGCAGCATTGGTATAAATGCCAATGATGGAATGATCGTTACGATAGGCAACAAATAGCAGCTCACTATCGACTGCACTGTATTCCAGCGACCCAACGGTGCCCCTTGTTGTAAATAAATTCCTGCCAGCAGTACTGCCGTCAATCGGTACTGCCCATACCTGGCCACCTTTTGTGAAAGCTACTGTTTTGCTATCGGGTGAAATGATTGGCGCATCACCTTCGGATAAATATTTAGTCTCTCCGCCATCAAATGGAACGCTTGCTACCTGCACATGAAACAGCGATGTTTCAAATGAAGGGTTCAAAGGCAGGCCATGATCCCAGTTGGCACCATGATCGCCACCACGAACAAACACAATCCATTTGCCATCTGGTGAAACAGACAAGCTGGTAATTTCCTGCCCATCATCTTTTGAAAAGCTGGTCAGTTTCCTTGGTTTGAATGCGGGGCCTTCTGCCACATATACATTCCGCTTTCCCTGCTCATCCAACGCCCAGGCTAATTTTGATCCACTCGCAGCAGCGTGCAATTCTGTTGGGAAATTGTAGGCTTTAAAAGCTGCAAAGGGGTTGTTCTGGGCAAGTAGTTGCATGGGTAATAATAACAGGAGGGAAATTTTTTTCATGTATGGTGTTGGGTTTTTTTATTTAAATGCAGACTGGAGCCTGTGAATTGCCTCCATGAATTGCCTCCAGCTTCAGCTGGAGGACAGTTAAGTTAATGTTGTTGGCTTTAGCCAAAATACAATTCTTATTCATCTTTAAATTTTTGAAATCCATATCTTAAAATGAACTCATCATACTCTTGCTGAAATGTTTTTTTCTTATGATGTTCTTCCTGATTTTTTATATAATTTCTCACTGTGTTCAGGGCTGATTCAGAAACTGAAACTGCAAAATATTCATCCTGCCATTCTAATTTTTCTTTAATAAAATTTTGTTTGTTAAACCAAAATGCGGCTTCTCCTTTTATCAGCTGCATTATTTTGCTGATAGTCTGTTCGGTACCCAAAGAAACCAGGCAGTGGCAATGATCAATGTGCCCATTTACAAAATCAATAAAAATACCCTTGGTTTTTCCATTGTCCCTGATGTGTTGCCACACTGCTTCTCTTGTTGTTTTGTTTTCTAAATAAGGCGCCCTGTCTTTTGTACTCCATACAAAGTGGACATACACGCTTACAAACGGCATGTTACTTAATTTTAATTGTTCATTTTTTGGCTAAAGCCAATTTGATTTTATTTTGATCCACAGGCTGAAGCCTGTGGCAATTCACTCATTTTCCAGCGAATAATTTTCTCTTAACACCTGCAGGATGCTATGATTGGTTACAATATAATTATTTAATTGAAGGCTGCGGGTTGAAACAAGCATTTGTTTATAAAACAATACCAGGTTAGCTGCTTCGGCCCTGTCGAGAGAAGGGATATTTAAAATGTTTCTTTTGATGTCCCGGTTATTCTGGCGATAGTGATTGATGACATCCAATACATTGGCAGCGGTATCTGCTTTACGCAATTCGTCTAACCAGCTCCAGTCATAATACTTCAGCATAAAAGGTTTAATGGGACTGGCGAAATACTGGTACTCTTGGTCATTGCGTTGCCGCATATTGTTTATGTTGACACTGATATCGCCTAATAATTTTTGCAAAGCAATACTCTTGAAATAGCGCAGCGAGCCTGAATTCTTTAGCTGGTTCAGAATGCCATCCTTTGGTTCGAATGTATAGGTATTGATCAGGTAAAGACTGGTGGTATAGGCGGGATAAAAAGCTTTAGGAAGATCGGTTAGCGAACTATCCCTAAAATAGTTGCTCAGGTAATCCATGTCCTTTTCTTTATCGAGCCGGTTGCTTAATTTATTTGCAGCCACGGTGGAATCATCTGATAGTTCAGTGTACAGGGCATTGGCGTATTCTTTTTCCCGCTGGTGTTCTATTACATGTTCCAGTTGGTACTCTGCCAGAAAGCCGCAGAACACGGCCAAAAATAACATGAGGAATTCCCATGTATACGTTTTCCAGTTTTTCTTACCTTGGGCGGCATGCGTGTGGTGGTGTACTTCCATTTCTTGTTTTGTTTCAGTATTTTTTATTTCAAGTATTTCTGTTTCTTCTACCGGCAATATTTTATCCTGCCCGATTGCGGGCACCTGTTCCTGATTTTGTTCATCAATTTGTTTTTCTTCACTCATTGTTGCTGCATTTCAATTTGGTTATAATTAGTAAAAGCCAGCTGCCATTTGCTTTGAATATTTTGTCAGATGTGTTATTCATCTGCTATCGTTTTTATTCTTCCCTTATCAACACTCTTTTACCAATTTTAAATTCAGGGTCGCCAATCAGCAATGTATCTTCCTTAAGAATAAAATGACGGGGTTGGTCCGTGCCAATGTAACTCAGTACGGAGCCGCCTTCTACATGATGCGTAACAACCGAATTTTTAGTATCTATAGTGTAAGTGCCAAAATAGCCACAGGCATTATCCAGCAGAACACCTAAGGAAAATTGTTTGATGTATTCTGAATCAGCGCTGACAATGATTGGTTTCTCTGCCGAGATATTCAGGTTCACGATACCACTTTTTGTATAGGTAAAATATCCTTTCGGATGCTCACCATATGGATGAGTAGCTTTGCCTGTAGCGGTATCAAAATCTGTGTACTCAATTAGCCGCCAGGTACCCGCTAAGTTGCTACTACTTGCTATTTGCTTTTCTGCCGGTGCATGAGTGCATGAAATTGCAAGCGACATAATTATGAGCAGCATAATAATTGGTTCTTTTTTCACATTATTTAGTTAAGCAGATGATAATGATAACAAATATTGAGGTCTGGAAAAATTTTAATTAAATCCAACCTTGCCTTTTACCGAGTCAAACAATTTCTTTGAATTATAACCAACACCATTTTTAAATACATACAGCAGCTTGCGGATATCGCTGATATTCTTTGACGGGTCGCCGTCAATCACTAACAGGTCAGCCGATTTCCCAACCTCTATCGTGCCGATTGATTTATCAAAGCCTAATGCAACGGAGCCATTTTGCGTTGCAATTTTAATCCCCTGCAAAGGAGTAAAGCCATCTGCTTCCACCAGTAGTTCTATTGCCCGCCAGTTGCCATAGCCAGCCAACGTTCCGCCTGCCCCCGTGGGATCTGTGCCAACGGTCAGTAAGCCCCCCATTTCGTAAAACATCTTTTCCATCTTAGCTGCATTTGCAAAAGCTTTATTCCAATCAAGATGGCTTGCTGTAGATTTAACCGTTACAAATCTTTGTAAATAATAATCTCTAGTGTCGGGAGACATAGCATTTAATGCCTCCTGGTCAGGCCGTGGTTGAGTGGTAGTATATCCTTCAAATACTGCCAGTGAGGATGTGATGCCCACTTTTTTATCAATTACATATTGAATGAATTGTTGTACGCTATCGCTGCTGATATTCAGGTTACCCAATGATTTAATGGCCACACCGGCGGCGGGGTGTTCATCTTCTTTTTTGCCTGGCACAAAATCAGTGCTGGCAATAAATCCGTGTTCTAAATTATCCATGCCTAATAAAGCTGCTTCACGATACGTAACGATATCGAGATGACCCGTAATTTTCAACTTTCTTTTATGCGCTGCATCAATGGCTGCTTTTAAAATTGGCTTGTCCACGCCCATGTATGCTTTAAAAGAAGTAAAACCCTGGTCGGCCCAATAGTTTACAAATGCTGCTGCTTCTTCCGGTGTTTTATTTTCTTTCATTTGCGGAAAATTGGATGATTTCCCCTGGATATAAGGTGCTGTCAGTTCCATTGACGGGCCCGGTAACAAACCCAGGTCGATGTCTTTTTTTATGCGCAGATCAGAATAAGGTTCAATGCTGCCGCAGGTTCTGATGGTGGTAGCGCCTGCTGCCAGGTACAATCGGGGAAAGGTGAAAGGCAATTGTTTTAAGTGGAGATAGCGGGTGCCGATGTCGTGTGCTGATATATACATGTGCTCATGCAGCATGACCAACCCGGGCATCAATGCTTTGCCATTTAAGTCGATGAGCTTTGCGCCCTTTGGCAGTTGCAGTGTTGCATCCTCACCAATCCATTTAATTTTACCATTGCTGATAATAACGGATTGATGCGGTTTTGCATCATTGCCTTTGCCATCAATCAGCAACGCATTTTTAAACACGGTAACAGAGTCATTGTATTCGATGTATTTTTTTGTTTCATCGCTGAATGTTGTTTGCGGGTAGACAAGCGTGGTAAAAAGACCTACAAGGATTGCGACGAGTATTATTTTTCTCATGATTATGGTATTTGTGTTTGTTTGGCTATAGCCAATTTAGTATTGTTTTTTATCCACAGGCTGAAGCCTGTGGCAATTCAATGCTGAAGGCTGTGGCAATTCAATGCTGAAGGCTGTGGCAATTTAATGTGCGATGCCTGTGGTAATTCAACAGGTTAATTCGATTATTTTTTGTCCTTTAATTACTCTTGTCTTTTTTATCCCTTGCTTTTTGAATTGCCTATTAAGTTGCCTCCATGAATTGCCTCCTTGAATTGCCTCCAGCTTCAGCCGGAGGATAATTTATATAATTGGCTTTAGCCAAAATCTGTTTAGCTTCTTTTAATTAGTGTTGAATGCAGCACTTTAATCTTCCACTTGTTTTGCTTCTTTATTGCAATCACTGTTTCCATCCATTTTACCGAAGCCTGTTTGCCATCTTTTGTAATTTCAGAACTAAGATGGTAAGTTGTCCATGCTACATCTTTGTTAATAGTTGTATTGATAAATTCGAAAGTATTAATGCGCTTAAAATCGGTTGCTGTATTTAATGTAATTGCCCTGTTGATAAGCGTATCCAGGTTCCAGGCCATTCCATATTCATACAGGCTTATATCATCAGCACAATATTGTTTTAAGCTGACAGCGTCCCGGTTGGATAATGCGTCAAATAATTTGGTCACTGTTTGTTGTACGGCCCGCTGGCTTGCCGTTGATTGTGCCTGAAGCAGGGCTGTAAACAAAATCGCAAGTACAAATAGCTGTATTTTTTTCATTGGTAAATCTGTATAACTTTTTAATTCACTTCTTCAGAATGTTTATCAGCCATTATTTTTGAATAGTGACAACGAACCGGTTTCCATTGATTGCCAGTTTTCTTAAAAATCCAGGTTTCCCGGTACCGTTCTTCCACTGTTTTATTATTGGGTAAAGAAAAGATCACTTCATTCAAAACCCCTACTACTGCCATATCGGGAGAGCCGGTAAATTCCACCTCCGATAACTTTCTTGTTCTTGGCCACCAGTTTTTGGTTTCTTTTATTATGGCAATCATTTCTTCCCGGTTAGTGGTTGCGCCATTGTGGTGAATGATTTTCATTGAAGGATCCAACAGCTCATTCAGCTTTTGCAAGTCCCGGTCATCAAAGGATTTAAAGAAGTCTTTTACCATCGTTACCACAACTACCGAATCTGAATTTTTATCGTGGTCAATGTTCTTTACCGTCTGGCTGGTTGCAGCATTTGTAGATCCAATCACTATTACCAGTAATAAGTATACATATTTTTTCATCTTGTTAGTTTAGTAAGTAAATGCTCATGGCGCTAATGTCTTTTTGTAATTTTTCTTACAAATAACTCAACCACCATTTTTCTTTATGCGCTTGTTTATACAACATATATTTTTTGCAAAATGGATACAGCAGTAAAACAACACTGATCCAAACAAGATAGACTACCAAAAGCGGGTATCCATAGGTTAAGAGTCGTTGGCTCTGAAATGCTTTAGCTGTTAAAATCATGTCCTGCCAATGACCGCCTGTAATCACAAGACCTATTAGGGCAAAAACATGAATCACCAACATGTGCATAAAGTAATAGAACAACGGTACGCTTCCAAATACCAAAAAGAAATCAGTGACCTTGTTTTTGGTGTTTTCAAAAGCATATAAAATCAACAGGGCAGGTCCAATCGTAAGGCAGAGAAATAATAACGAAGGCGGATATTTTGTTACCTTAAAAAATGAGAGTATTGTTTTGGTACCGGTATCCTGCACTGACCATGGCACTAAATCACCATACACATTCAAACCCCGTAAAACCAAAAATAAAATAAGCGACCCAAGGCCCAGTCCCAGTAACCATTTTTTGCGGAGTGTTGCATCAAAATCCTTCTGATAAAATGTTCCAAATAAGTATCCCAGTGCCATCAGGCCAATCCAGGGGATGAGTGGATAGTGCAGAAAGATGATATGGCCTGAACCTGATACCAGCACATTCTCATGGTGCAAAACGTCCCAAACGATTGACTGGAAACTGTGTCCCTGCACCACAATGCCATCCAGGGCATTGTGCCCTGCAACCAGCAGCATTCCAACTACTAAAATTATTTTCCGCGGAAGGAAGATCAGGATGGATAGACATATCATGCTGCATCCGATGGCCCATATAACCTGGAAAATATGTAAGCTGTAGGTGACATCAAAAGTCCAGATAAAATTGTTGACCACTGTTTCAAGAAAAATAAGCCAGATGCCCCTGGTAAAAAGAAATTTGAACAGCTGTGTTGTTGATTTATTGCTTCCATAAAGAAACGCAGATGTACCAGACAGGAACACAAAAACAGGCGCACAAAAATTGGTAATAAAACGGGTAAAGAAAAGGATAGGGGTGGTAGTTTTTAAATCTGTCGGGTCACCAAAAATAGAGCCATAGTGAAAATAATCTCTTACATGGTCCAGTGCCATAATAACCATTACTACCCCTCTTAAAATATCAATAGATTCTATTCTTGCTTTTGCAATTGCTTTCATAGTCTTACTGGCTGCTGCTAAGTGTTTTGAAATATTTTATTAATTGTATTTTAAAACTTTTGTGCCATACACAGTCTTATCGATTGTTCTCTGTATAGCTACTTTTACAGTGCCGTCTTTTTGCAATTCAAAAGTTGCTTTAGGATAACCGATTCCCGCTTCAAAGGTGTTATTGCCAATGTATTTCAAAGCAGCCCTTAGTTGCCCGTTACTTTTCATAAAAAGCAAGTCATCATTTTTAAGGAATTCTACTGTATTATTATCTCCCATATCAAAGAGGCCGGTAACCTGTTCGTACACTTTTTTATCCAACGGAATTTCTTTACGCATGGTAACATTAAAGACAACTTCACTTTGGCCCGCTTTGTTGGTAGCAATATCCAGTATCCTGTTTACTGCCTGCGGGGCCGACGCCCATTTATCGGTTTCAACATATTTGCCTCCTTTGAAATAGATTTGAGTGATAAGGTCTTGCTGACCGGGCACTGAAACCCGCATGTGAATGTGCGCAGGTCGCCAGGATGATTCATCTTTAGGATCGGCTTTATAGGGCACGGGCAAAATCGTTGTAAATGCGTATTTGCCATCTGTAGTTGTTTTTTGTCCGCCACGGTAATGGTATGCTTCAGAAGTATTGTCATATACTTCGTTTTCATCGCAATGCCAGATTTCAACCAATGCATTGCTGACCGGCGTTTTACCATCTTCTTTAAAAATGCTTCCCTTTAAAACAACAGGTGTTCCTTTTGAACCCGGCAGGACAAGGTTGGTCTTTAATGGAGCGCCTGGTCTGTAAAACGGACCAAGAATATCAGTAGTTGTTGGCGTGTCGCCTTCATAACTTTTTCCATTCCAGAACAGGCTGCCAAATGCGCTAATGCTTAGCACGGTAATGGATGAATGCTTAATAAATGTTCTGCGTTGCATGGTGGTTGGTTTTGGTTGGTTGTTGAATGTGTTATCGCTATTTTATTCGCCAGGTGTTGTATCAATGTCGTTTACTTAAACATGGCTTTATTTAATTCATTTGTCAATTAAAGCACCATCTAAAATTTGTTGCATCTTTTTAGCTTGTTGATTTCGCCTCCTCAGCCGGCGGGCTGCGTAACTGGAATGCTGCTGCTTTTGCTTCTTTCAAAAAAATATGCTGCGCATTTTTTTGAATCCCGGCAAGCCGGGACCGAACCAAAAGAGGCAGCTTATCCAGTTACTGTTTTAAATTCGAAACAGGGCTCGTAAACTTCATGTCTTTCTGCAAAGTATAGTAACAATGTAAATTTTAAATCGCCTAAGTAAACGACATTGGAATGTTGTGTGCCTATTGTCTGCTTGTGGCCGATTTTTTATTTTTTTAACTTACTTTCTTCGTCAGCAAGATGTTGTAAATAATTGCAGTAAATCAATTGACCTCTGCGCATACTGGATACCCTGAAAAACTCATTGGCTGCGTGCCATTTTTCATCGCTTAATTCAAAGCCCAACGGGTAGGCATTCAGCCCTAAAATTTCCTTGATAGATAACAGCGATCCAACACTGCCCCCGGTAGCTAGTTGAAAAGGTTGTTTGCCATAAATTGTTGATAACACATCGGAAATATATCTGTACTCTTTTGTATCCGCAGGCAATTGCATCGGGCTTGCATAGCCTTTGCCCAATTTGTACGTAATAGTAGCGCCGGGCGGACAATTTTTGTTGATGTGCTTTACAATCAAATCAATAATTTCCTTTCCGTTTTGATTGCTTACCAGGCGGCAGGTTATTCTTGCCATGGCGTTGCCGGGGATAATATTGGAGTGGCCTTCTGCTGCAGTATAGCCGCCCTGCATACCCACAATTTCCAGCGTGGGACGAAACCAGATTCTTTCCAACGGCGAAAAGTTCGTATCGCCTGCTTCGGCTGTAGTGCCTAAGATTTTCATATCTGTTGCCGGGTCGTAAGGTATTTTTTTGATCATCTCTTTTTGCTGTGGAGAAACAGGTACAACCTTATCATAAAATCCTTCCACAGCCACATTACCCTTGTGGTCATAAAAAGAACTGATGATTTGCGACAGGATCAAAACTGCATTGGGTGTCTTACCACCAAACTCACCAGAGTGCGCATCGGTGTTGGCTGTTTTTATGCTGAATTCCATTTGTGATGCGCCGCGTAAACTAACCGTCATCGCGGGCGTATTTTCATCATATTGACCATCGTCCGCATTCAATGCAAAATCAGCTTTTAACAGGTCTTTATTTTTTATCAGAAAATCTTTGAAATAGGGGCTGCCCACTTCTTCATTTCCTTCAAACATGAATTTTACATTCACCGGTAATTTTCCGTTGTTGCTTAACATAGCTTCCATCGCCCAGATGGTTGTCATCACGCCACTTTTATCATCACTGGCACCGCGGCCAAATATTTTTCCATCTTTAATTACCGGGGCAAAAGGAGGGTTGTCCCATTCCGACTCCTTCACAGGTTGCACATCGTAATGAGCATAAATCAACACAGTTGGTTTACCGGGGACTTTATCCCAGCTGCCATATACTACCGGGTTTCCATCGGTGGGTATCAGTTGTGTGGTCGGTATACCAATGGCCTTTAATTTATTTTGTATCCATGCTGCTGCTTTTTCTACATCAGGCTTATGGGATGGGATAGATGATATACTTGGAATGGATACCAGCTCAACAAACTCTTTCAGGTGTGCATCCATGTTGTCATCAATGTATTTTTCATACAGAGGCATTGCTGACTTGACAGATTGTTTTTTTTCTTTTTTGGTCGTTTTATTTTGTGCCATCAATTGTAAGCTCACGCATGAACTTACAACCGTTATAAAAAGCAGCCTTGCAAATGTTGATTTGGTCATATTGTTTTTTGCTTTGTAAAAAGAGAAGCAGTGTTTATAACGGCCGGCTTGCCCCGGTCAGGGTGTATTTTTTTACTATTTGATTGTAGTAATTGATGTTGCATTTTATTTTTGCCGTATCCAAATTAGCCTGCGGTTTGCTGTTAACAGTTTTAAAGTGATGGTATCACCATTAAAATAAAATTTCCGTTTAACCACGGTGCCCCAAACTGCAGGAATGGTGCTTGTTATGCGGCGGTGTGTAACAATATTGGCGGTGTCATCAACCGTATAGTTTCCAACATAAACATAATTAGAGGCAAATTCTGAAACGGCAGCTTTCAATTCAGGTAAAGACATTGAACCTATTTTCTGGTTCACCATTTTTTCATTGATGGCCTGTTCATCGTCAAGCCAGTTGAAATTGTTGTATCCTTTGGGCGTTATCTGCACGGCCATGTGTCCCAGGCCATCATAAATAATATAACTTTCACCGCCGTTATACCTTCCTGATTCTTTCCAAATACCTGCTGAATCCTGGCTTTCAATTTTATACAACTTATACATTCCCGCGAGCATTTTGCCGGCATCTTTTGTCGCCGGCTGCGGGCATACTGTTAAGTAAATGGCCGTAAATAATAAGAGATATAGTTTCATGCAGTTGCTGTTTTTTAAATTTATCCTTCTCACGCTTAGTAAGCTTTTTGTCCGGGTTGAGAATAACTCAAACAATTTAAAATGTCAATTCTTTTCCTGGATTACTCCGGCCTTGCATTTAAACCAAAAGTACTTTGTACGGCATTATAATACTCTTCATCCGTGGCTGCATTCCAATTTACATATTGTTCATCTGTCATTGAAGCCCGCCATTGCAAAAAAGGTATTGCATCCGGCCCAACCGGGTGGCGCAATTGCCAGCTGTTGCTTTCAGCAATTTCCAATATCTTTTCTGCAACCATAGATGGTTGTGTAGGTGTTTTAAGTGAAGCTGCAAACAAGCCGGCAAAACGTTTCGATTGCGGATATATTGAAGCTTCGTTTATACTAATGTCATTAGCCATTTGTGTATTGATAATGCCCGGTTCTACAATGGCTACCCGTATATTATGTGGTTTTACTTCCTGTGCCAGTGATTCACTAACAGCCTCCAGCGCAAATTTACTGGCAGAATAAGGGCCTAAGGGTGTGTTTGCAATTTTACCCGCAATGCTCGTTACATTAATGATACAGCCATTCCTGTTTTTACGCATCAATGGTAATAAAGCCTTTGTGCATCTGAGCACCCCAAAGTAATTTGTTTCCATCACATCTTTAAAATCGGCCATTGTCAATTCTTCAATAGAACCATGTCGCTCAATACCTGCATTGTTTACCAGTACATCAATTGATCCATTCTCACTAAGTATGCCGTCTATACATTGTTTAACTGATTCATCAGAATTCACGTCCATCGCAGCAATGGTTATTGGTAAGGCCTCGTCTTTAATTTGTTGCTCAAAAGCATTCGCACTTTGCGGACTGCGCATGGTGGCAAAAACCTTATACCCGGCCCGCGCAAAGGCAAGTGCTGTTTCGAGGCCAATGCCTTTACTGGTGCCTGTAATAATTACTGATCTCATTTTTTTAAGTTTAGTAGTGTTTATCTTGATCGTACATTTTCGAAAAACAGACCTGGTTCGTTATTTTTTATCTGCAACAAATTGGTTACTCTCTACCTCTTTTAAAAATTTAATCAGGGTGTTAAAATAATTTTGCTGATCATCATACATACTCATATGGCTTCCGTTGGGGCATAAATAGGTGTGGCTGTTCGGAATCAGTTGTCCTTCTTTTTTCATATCAGCCGGATTCATCTCATCATACATTCCGCCAATTACCAACGTTGGAACTTTTATATCAGCTAAGCGATCCCACATTTCCCAGTCTTTAAAATTTCCTGTTACATGAAATTCATCCACCCCCTGCATTTGAATGTAGATGGATTGGTTTGCTTTTTTAAATGCCCTCATCAATGGCTCCGGCCAACTCTCCAGTGGAAGCCTGCAAATGGTTTGCGTATATAATTTACTCATCAGTAAATTTTGGTATTCAGGTGACTGGTAAGCCTTTAATTTATCTAGCGAATCATAGGTGGCTATGTCAGCCCTGGTTAAATATTTCTTTTTTAATTCTTCTGCGTAGGGAAGGTAACTTTTAATACCAGCCGTCATGTTTGATAACACGGCGGCTTTTACGTGCTGCTGGTATTTGTGTACATATTCCATGGCCAGCATGCTGCCCCAGGAATGGCCCAGTAAATAAAAAGTATCAAGCCCGAGACCTTTCCGCACCTGCTCCACTTCTTCTACGTAGCGGGCAATGGTCCAGAGCGACGTATCGGTTGGTGCATCTGAATTGCCACAACCCAGTTGATCGTAATAATAAATCTCCATGCCTTCTTTGGGCAGGAAATCTTCGAAGCATTCAAAATAATCATGGCTAAAGCCAGGGCCGCCGTGCAGCAGCAATACTTTTATTTTTCCGTCACCAACTTTCTTTGTCCATACATTGTATTTGCCATCTACCTGTATCATTTTAGCACCGCCGGTTTTAACAATGTAGGCGCCATTCTTCGTTACTGTATCTACGGTAGTATTTATATTTTTTGGAGATTGCGTGCATGCGCAAACTGCACATACAATGATTACGGAGAGCGTTATTTTTTTCATCTTATTGTGCGTTTACCTGGTCCGGCATTTAGCGGGCCTTTCGTTTTTTAGTGTTATTCAAGTTAATTGAATTCGCTCAATGTTGGCGTCGAAGGTTTGGGTATTTACGGGTAAACAGGAAAATATCCTTTAATAATTTTTAGTAAGTGCGAAAGCAATCAAGCTATTTTTCTTTCAAATAAGTGTCAGTATGTTTTACCAGGTCATCATCAACATAGTTTTCAGTAAGCTTTACTGCACCTGATTCCATGAGTTCAAAATGAAGTTTCCAGTACATGCCCGTAGGATTGTCTGCTTCTTCAAATGTGTTGTTGCCGGTATATTCAAACTTGTTGCCGAACGCTTCATTTTTCATCCACAATACATTGTCTTTGCTGAAAAGCTCAACTGGTTTGTTTTTGTTGGAAATATCAGTATACACGCCGGTTAATTTTTCTACCGATGCAGCTTCCAGATGCAACACCTCCGCCATACTTACATTGTACACTACTTTTTTTGTGCCGTTGTTTAATTTCTGCACATTTAAAATCCGGGCTGTTGCTTTCGGCGAAGAAGCGTACCGGTCTTTTTTGATGTGCGTATCACCCGTAAAATAAAGTTGCGTTACCAATGGCTGGTATCCTTCCGCGGTTATCATTAAGTGAAAATGTGCCGGGCGTACATGGCCGCCACCAGCATCGTAGGCCACCGGCAAGATGGTATTAAAAGAGTAATTGCCATTGTCATCAGACCAGGTGGTACCACGGTACTTAAATTCAGCTGAACTATTATCATAAACACCTTTGGCATCGCAATGCCACAATTCAATTTTTGCTTTTTGATAAGGTGTTTTACAATCCTTATGCCTGATAATGCCACTTAGCTCAATCGGATTGCCAGGTTCATCTTTTAATGCCAGGTTATTTTTAACAGGGCTGCCGGGCCGGTAGAAAGGCCCGAGTATATCGGTGGTAGTTTCGCAGTCGCCAATATAATTGCTACCGTCAAATTGTATAAACCCGTAAGCGCTTAATGCCACTGCACCAAGTGCTGAATTTTTAATAAAGGTTCTCCGTTGCATGATGGTCTGTTTAGTGATGATGAAATGTTTACACCGGTTATAAATACACCACCCGTTTGCGGGTGGTGTAAGTCCTCATAACTATTCTGCCTGGTTATAAAATTCAATTTTTGGTGCACCCACCACTCCAGCATTTGTCATTAATTTTTTAAGTTCTGGTGAACTGATTCTCGCTTTTGCTTTTGCCATGTCTTTAATATCAAATATTATTTGCACTCTATTGGAATCATCAATGGCGCGGGACAGTACGACATCAACCAATCCGTTAGCCGATCTTGTTGCAGGACCTTCGGCATCATACACTTTTACCCAGGCGGCATAGTCTTTTACTTTATGGGTGATTGTTACCCATTGTTTTTGTTTTGAATCAGGATTAAAGCGGCTTACATGATAATACCCAATTTCCGGCTTTGACACCACGCCGTTTTTATCCATCACATCTTTCAGTCTCGGGTCTGCAGCAAATGCTTTTGCTTTTTGTACATCAGAAACCAATAGTGTAACAGATACATCATTGGGTTTATCCAGGCTCCTGGCCAATACTATAGAACTTAAGCCGCTTGCAGCACGGGCTGAAGAGTCCAGGTCAAATGCCTTTTTCCAGCTGGCGTAGTCTTTTACAGCATGGTTTATTTCCATCATATCAAAAGGTGCAGCAAGTTTGGGGGCTTCGGGCGTGGCAGCTATTGTTACTACCGAAGTGTCAGGCGTTTTTGCAGCTTCTTCTTTTTTTTCAGGACTGTTGTTGCATGAAAAAAGTGTAACAACGATTGAAGCCATTAATAACGGCCTTGCATTTTTTTGAATAAAGTTCATGTTGGTGGTTTTTAAAAATGAGTGTATTATGTTAGTGGGTTTAATAAGCATTATTGTATTTCCAGCTAAGTACTATTTCGGTAATCAGCAATGGAACTGTCCAGCAAAGCCAGATGATTGCCGGGCCTCTTTCTGTAAATTTTTCCATCAGTTGGATGGCGAGGGAAGAGTCGTTCAGCCACCGGAATGTTACAAAAGCGAAAGTGACCACATAGCTCCTGATCATCCATTCCCTGTGCTGCATGATGCGCCCCCGCATGACGGAAATATAGGCCATCGCCGCAGTAGTGATCCACGCAAATGCCAGCGCCTGTAAACCCAGCGCCCAGGAGAAATTCACTTTGATAGCACTCGTCCAGGCCAGGTAAGTGGAACAAACAGTGCCGATTAAAATAGACAACAGGTAGGTGCGGCCCAGCCACCGGTGGGTGTTAATGTATTTATTTCTAAAGCTTTTCCAAAACTGGAAAGGCCCGATTACCAGCGCCAGTAATCCTCCTGAAATGTGCCCGATGAGTGGCCATTTATAATTCCAGTACCTGCCAAAAGTGGCTTGCTGAAAACCAAAATACGGTAACGCATGTTGTATCACAAATTTGCCGGCAAATGCAATCAGCAACAACGAAACAACCAGTTGCCAGTTTACTTTGGGCTGCTGTATGGGGATCAGTTTAGATTGTGCCATGGTATAATTTTTTTTTGATTGTTGGCCTGTTCTTTTGATTGTGCTATGGTCGCTGTCACTTGTCTTATGCATTCCGCCAATTACTGCCGGACTGCCTCACATGCGGTAGTACAGTGCATTATAAATCCACTGGCATAGACAGTATTACGGGATCCAACACGGTGTGCAACTCTTTTACTGCATGATTTTTTGGATCATTGATGACGGCGCCCAGCAGCGCAACATCCGTTGTTTCTATCACCAGTACCACGGAATTCGGATCATTGGTATCCTGGAATGTTTAAAAGCTTGTCACTGCAGGAGCAAACAGGTTTACCCTGTCCTGGTGGTCTTTAAGCCATGCATGAATGTCTCTTACTTATGTCTGGCTACAATCGGCATGTTGATTATATTTTAATTGTGATGATACTTTTTATTGCTCTGAAAGTTTTTTAGTTAACCTTTTTATTTAGCTGTTATTTCCGGGTGTCTATTTTACTTTATGCGCTTCCATATCTATCTCAATCAATTGTCCTACCAATGCCAGTCCTTTTACTTCCAGCCAGGTACCGGTAGGAAATTGCTTTTTATAAACCGAATTGCGAAAACCAGCAACTTTGATAAACTCCGCCATATTGGTTGTGTAAATGTTTTCTGCAACCACATCATCAATAGTATAGCCATAATGCTGCAGAATTTTTTCCAGGTCGCTGTAACAATTTTTCATCTGCAGCTCCATATTTCCCTGCCCGATAATGGTCCCGGAATCGGTCATGCTGACTGCGCCTGAAATTTTAAGATCGTCGCCAATTTTAACCGCATGTGTGTAACCATATGCGTTCTCGAGTTTTGGCCGCAGGTTAAAATAGTCGGGCGCTTCGCTGGTGGCTTCTTTTGCTGCAGGTTCAGTTGCTTCTTGTTGTTGGGGTGGAACATGGTTACACCGAATAAATAATAGCGGACAGGTGAAGAGGATGCAGGCGGATAAAAAATACTTTGTCATTGGTTTACGTGTATTGAAATAATAAATGATGTTGCTTTATCTAATAAGTATGGATGGTGTCCTTTTTTGGATCAATTCCTTTTACAGCAGGGGTCGTTGGATTTGCGTATTTTTCAGGGGTGGTGTTGTTAAAAAGAGGGATACCGCATTAATTGAAATCATGTGCGGCAACAAAAAAATTTAAAAAGGGAGGAATGATTTTATTCATCCCTCCCTATGCATTGATTAGATTCCCGCCTTATCAATACTATCTTTCAGCAATCCGGGTCGTTAAAAAAGGATCCATTTGAAACAGCTGTCCTACTGATACGCCGGTATTGCCATTTTTATTACCTGTTTATTTCACGATGGCTTTTTCAATTTAAAGTGAACCAGCCATTGTGTAAATATTTCTTGCGTAAACCTAACGATTGCATAGGAGATTTTACAGCAGTTAAGGACGAAAGGGGGGCAAAACTGTCCGGAGAAGGCCTCTTGTTTACCGGGCGATGGAGTACAATTATCCTGAAGCGGTCTGGATGATATTTTACTACCGTAGACAGTCGTTGATAGAAAGATTACCATGTAAGGAAAACTGCAGGGTAGTTACTTTTTTAGCAGTGATATAATAAGATCAGGCTGCCTTCACCGGTTTAAATTCAAAATAAATATGGGTGCCGTTTTTTATTTCTTCCCGCATGGAGCCGCTGAGCTGCTGTGTTAGGAGGGACACCAGTTGACCGTCAAAACCAGTGCCATGTGTAACGTCGGATTTACCGACGCCATCATCCGACACTTCGAGCTGCAATACGCCGTCAGCGTGCTTTTGAAGTATGATCCTTACGTTGCCCTGGCGGCCATGCGGAAAAGCGTATTTAAGTGTGTTGGTTAAGAGTTCGTTTACAATGAGACCTAATGGCACAGCCGTATCAATATCTACATCCAGCTCGTTCATGGCGTACTCAATGGTTACCCTTTTGTCTGCACCAAAAGAATCCAGTATACTTTCACGAAATTGATAAAATAGTCTTTCATTTCAATAGCGCCCAGGTTAGTGCCCTAGTATAATTTCTGGTGCACAATGCCGATAGAATGCACGCGGCTTTGGCCGGCCAGCATGGCTTCTTTGGTGTTGGGATCATCTATTTGGATGTTTCCGGGAACCTGTTCTTGTATCGGCCGAAACTTTTTACAGGAAGATGGTTACATCGAAAAAAACATTACAACCTTTTGGCAAAAGCAGATGAAAGTATTACAACGTCTGCATCCGGTGCATCAGTTGTTCCCGCATACCCGTACCCAACGGCACCGCTTTATTTCCAATCATCACATGGCTTTCCGCTACCTCGTCTACATGCGTAATGTTGATGAGGTAGGAGCGGTGTATGCGCATGAACAGCTGCATGCTCATTTTCTCTTCTATTGTTTTAAGTGTTGTTGACAAGAGGTATTCGCGGCTGCTTGTAAAAATGCGGCTGTAATTGCGGTCGGCTTCCATATATAAAATTTCTGCCAGCATAATCTTGATCATCTTTTCCTTATGCCGGATAAAAATACGGTCACTTAAGATAAATGATTGTTCTTCTTCCTGTTTATTTTCTATCGGAATTCCGGCAGTATTTTCGGCCATCCGGCTGATGGTGAGTTCTATCGCCCGCTGCAGATCCAGTTGCTTGAAAGGCTTTGCAATAAAAGCATATGGCTTGGTTGATTTGGCCCGGTTAAAAGTAGCTTCATCCGAATTGGCGGTTAAGTAAATGATAGGGATAGCGCCTTGTTGTTGCAGCGCTATCGCTGTTTCAATACCGTCCAGTTTCCCTTTCAGATTAATATCCAGCAGGATGATATCGGGTTTATTTTCTTTGGCGTGCAGGATGGCTTCTTCTCCACGCGGCAGTATACCAGTAACCTCGTAACCGAGGCTGGTTAGCTGCATGGAAATTTTTGCACCGATGATCATCTCATCTTCTACAACCAGTATTTTAACGAGTGTGCCCATTGTGTGGTTTGGTGTATTTAAAATGTATGGTAATCAGGGTGCCGTGGTTAATACAGGTAGTCAGTTTGCCATTCAGTTGCTGCACGAGTAAATTTACCAACTCTGTTCCAAAGCCGGTGCCTTTAGCAATAGTATTTTCAGGCCTGCCAATACCATTATCGCCCAGGCAAAAAATGTATTCATCCGGCACTTCCGTTTTCTTCAGATCAATGGTTATTTCTCCCGGTTGATTTGCCGCAAAACCATATTTCAATGAGTTGGTGAGCAATTCATTTGCAATGAGTCCGATTGGTACCGCCGTATCAACATCCAGGTCCATTGGATGCATATTGCAGGTGATGCGGATACGATCTGCCGCGTTGTAAGCATCAAGGATGCTTTCACCCAGGTTGTGAAAATAGTCCTTCATCTCAATCCCGGCAAGGTTACCTTTTTGATACAGTTTTTGATGAATGATGCCCATCGAAAGTACACGGTTCTGGCTGGCCTGCATTACCGCCTGTGCCGAAGGATGATCTGTTTGTGCCGCCTGCAAAGCCAATAATCCGGATACGATTTCCAGGTTATTTTTTACCCGGTGATGAATTTCTTTCAACAGCAATTCATTTTCAGCATTGCGTTTATCCAGCTGGTTGTTTTTTTGTTCCAGGTTTTCATTGAGCACTTCCAGTTGTGCATTTACCTTTTGTTTGTTTTGATAAGTGCGGTAAAGGCCCGCCAAAATAAGTACCAGCAACCCTGCTGCGCTCAGCGTTAACCACTGCAACCGTTTTTGCTGGGTTATAGACTGCTGCTGGGTTTTGATGGTAGTTTCTTTTTGCGCAACTTCAAATTCAGTTTGTAACCGGGCTACCCGCTGGTCAGCTTCGGCAGTAAATACGCTGTCTTTTAATATATCATATTGCTGAAAGGCGGTATACGCATTTTTATAGTCGCCTGTTGTGGCGTACGCATCACCCAGTTCTTTGTAGGCACGACTTAAAAAGAATTTATCGCCGAAGTTGTTACCTGCCACCTGTAAACAAATTTTTAAACTTGTAATGGCTGTATCAGGCTGATGGGTGAGATTCTGTAAATGCGCCAGGCAAAGCCACGACCGCATCAGCATAAAATTATTGTCAAGCAGGGTTGAATACCGGATGGCCTGCCTTGCATTAAAGGTTGCTTTTGCATAGTCGGAGGTAAGGGTATACAATTGGTTGAGGGCAATATAAATATCGGCCAGGTTATTGTAAAACTGGTACCGTTCGCTTTGTGCCAAAGCCAGTTTAAAATATTGTAGGGCATCCGGATAGTCTTTTACGGAGAGGTAATTGTTTCCCAGTACGTACAAGGTAAAACTATAGTCCATGTCTTCGATGCCGCGCTGTTTAAAAAGTGCCACAGAATGAAGCCCATATTCAATCCCTTTATCAAACTTGGATTGTTTCCAGAACAAATTACTCAGATCGCTGTAAGCCATTGCCTGCGCCTTCATGTCATGCAACGTATCGCCTGTGTGCAGTGCTTCCAGGGCATAATCTGCCGCTTTGCTGAGCTGCCCTTTTCTTTCCATAACATACCCCAGTTGCGTATACAGTTGTGGTAAATCTTTTTTTGTAACGATGGGTATTGCTGAAGTCAGTACTGCAAATGCAGAATCCAGTTTTTCCTGCCGTAGTAAGACGGCACCCAGCGTTACCAGTAAACGCCCTTCCCATATTTTATTATGAAGGCCTTTTGCAAATGCAAGTGTCTTATAGGTAAGTGAACAAGCTTTGTCAAGATTTCGCGTGTGCCAGTAATAGGCCAGGTCATTACCAACGGCCAGTTGCAGGGTATCAGGTAAGTTTTGTGTAGTAGCTTTTTCCAGTTCCGTTAAATAGGAAGAGTCAAACGCATCTGTTGCCACAAAAACGGGTCGATACGGCGGAACTCTTGAAAGGTCAACCAACTGGGCAGCGCTGGCAAACGACAGTAAAAGCATTGTGCAGGTAAAAAATATTTTCATTTTATATCCAGGTAATAACACCTCGCCCGTTTTTTTTAAGCACTGATCCCGCTTCTGACAGTATGTATCAGTTTAATTAACTTAGTAGTCAGGGTGGTTGTTAAAATTATCGAATGGGTAATGGAATATAAAAAGAGGCTTTTGCGTTTGGGTTGCTATGCCTGCTTAAATTATTTAACGGCATTTGCTTTAAATACACGGATAAAATTCCCGCCTAAAATTTTGCGGATGTCTTTATCACTGTAACCTCTTTCCACCAGCGCTTTGGTTACCAGCGGGTAATCTTCCACACCGTTCAGCTCCAGTGGTGGCGCTTCAATACCGTCAAAGTCGCTGCCCAGGCCTACATGGTCAACACCTATCAGCTTTACAATATAATCCAGGTGATCTATCAGCACGGACAGGTGCGGACGGAAATTTTTGACTTCATCTTTGTAAATTTCGCCCACCATAATAGCAGCATAATCGGGTTGTACTTTTAAGGCTATTAAAGAATCAACGGCTGACTTATGTTGCGCAACAAAAGCCATGGCCTTTGCTTCATACGTACTGTCAATAAAGCCGGCATAAAAATTAAGGTGAATAACGCCGCCATTTTTTCCAATGGCTTTTATCTGTTCATCCTTTAAATTTCTGCGGTGTTTGCATAAATTCCAAACACTGCTATGTGATGCTATAATGGGTTTGGTTGTAGTATTGATCACATCCCAGAATGTTTGTTCTCCGTTATGACTAATGTCTACCATCATGCCCAGGTCATTCATTCTCTTGACGATTTGTTTCCCGAAATCCGTCAGTCCTTTGTGTTTCAGTGAATCACCTTTTAAGGTTTCGTCTGCGGCTGATGTAGCCCAGTCGGTAGAATTATTCCAGGTCAATGTCATGTACCTTACACCCCTGTTAAAAAGCGTATCCAGTTTATTCAAATCATTCTCTATCATGTGGCCGCCTTCCACACCCAGCATGGCCGCCAGCTTTTTTGCCTTGATGGCCTGCTGCAATTGCGCCGGCGTTTTAACCAGCATCATTTTACCCGGGTTGCGGTTACACCAGGCATACACCGAATCGATTTCCCGGTTGGCAAATGCATAGGGATGTTCCTGCTCAGGCCCGCAAAAAATAGAGAATACCTGTACATCAATGCCACCTTCTTTCATCCGGTTTAAATCAGAATGTGTTTTGCCTTTCAGGTCGGTATCAAACTGCACCTTTTTTTCAATGGTGGCACTGGGGATGTCATTGTGCGTATCAATCAATATGGCATCATAGTGCAGCTTCTTGTACGACTGCGATTTTGTAGTTAAAAAACAAAGGGTGGTTAATAACAGAAAGAAAAGATTTTTCATAATAAAATTTGTTTTGGTCATCGGACAACAATTGTGTTTGTACAACTTATTGTTTATTTCTTTTGGCTTCTAATGGAAGATAAATAAGCGCATGCCTTAAATGAGTAACAATACACGGAAGATAAATAACTATTATCAATTTAAATCCGGCGTTTTTGATAAATAAAATTTATACGGCATTTAGAAGAATAGCTCAGCAGTAACAATATGAAATTTATCCATTAAAAAAATAAAACAATTATGCATGGTGTTTAATTAAATAAAAACAATATAAATTAATATGCTAACTTAACATCACTAACTCCACCTTTTCAATAAATGTATTTACCATGCAAAATACACCTCTGTCAACAATCGACACCCTCCAGAAAAGTTTTAAGCCCATCGAAGAAAGTGAGACCACAAGACTGATATATGAATTAGAGGTGCACCAGATTGAACTGGAAATGCAGAACGAAGAACTGTTGCAAACACAAAACCAGGTTAAAAAGGAAGCGGAAAAATTAGCTGCCTACGCACGCAAATATGCAACGCTGTATGATTTTGCACCATCGGGATATTGCACCCTTTCCCGGGCAGGGGATATAATTGAATTGAATTTAAGTGCGGCAAAAATGCTGGGAAAAGATCGCGGCAGGCTGATCAATAACCGGCTTGCATTGTATGTGTCGCCTGAAACACAGCCCCGGTATCATCTTTTTTTGGAGAGTATTTTTACTGATAAAGCCAAACACACCTGCGAAATTATTTTATCTGTAAATGAACGGTCACCCATGCATGTTTTGCTTGCGGGCACAGTAGATGAAACAGAAGAAAGATGTTTTATAAATGTCATTGATATTACTGAAAGGAAACAGGCAAAGGAAACGCTGTTATTGCAAAATAAAATAAGCGAACAACATACCGCAGAATTGATACTTGCCAACAGGGAACTGACGCTCAAGAGTAAGGAAAACGAAAAATTGGCAGCTGCTTTAAATGCAAGCAATAAAAAATTAATTACGGCAATGCAGCTTTCAGACCAAGCTGTCCAAAAATATTTTACATTATACAACATAGCACCCTGCGCCTATTTTACCTTATCAAGGCACAGTAAAATTATAGAGCTTAACCTTCGCGGGGCACAGCTGCTCGGGCGGCAAAAACTCACACTAAAGGGTAAGCTTTTCTCAGCATTTATTACTGTTGAATCCAGGTCTGTATTTGACCATTTTGTAGAACAAATTTTTAAAACAAACCTCAATCAAACCTGCGAGCTGTCGCTGACAATGGAAGGCAGGCCCCTGATGTTTGTTCACCTGGAAGGCAGCCTGACCGACAACGGAGAGCACTGTTTTCTAACGATGCTGGATATTTCTGCCCGTAAAGAAAAAGAAAGCAAAATCCGGCAGCTGTCGCAGGCCATCGAACAAAGCCCGGTAAGCATCATTATTACCGACACCAATGGAAGCATTGAATATGTGAATTCAAAATTTGGAGAAGACACCGGGTATAGCTTTGACGAAGTAAAGGGCAAAAATATTACTGTACTGAATTCCGGACATACAACTGGTGAGGAATACGAAGCATTGTGGCAGGCGCTGAAGGATGGCAGCGAATGGCATGGCGAGTTTCACAACAGGAAAAAAAACGGCCAGTTTTACTGGGAGTCGGCTGCATTTTCATGCATCCAGAATTCTGCCGGGGAAACAACGCACTACCTGGCAATTACCGAAGACATTACCTACCGGAAGCATACAGAAGCGAGGCTGGTAAAATACGCAAAGGAACTAAAGAATGTAAACTCAGATCTTGAAAATTTTGCTTTTATCGCCAGCCACGATTTGCAGGAACCGTTGCGTATGGTAAACAGTTTTTTAAACCTGCTTGAGAAAAGACTCGATAATCAACTGGATGAGACTACCCGGCAATACATTCATTTTGCACTTGATGGAGCGGCACGTATGAAAATATTGATACGTGACCTTCTGCAATATTCGAGGGTGGGAACGAATAAGGAAGAATTTTCCGCCGTGGATTTGAATGCCATATTGAATCACCTGCAGGACGTGCTCAGGCAAACGATTGAGTCAAACGCCGCTGTAATAAAGGTGCAGGCAATGCCGGTAATTATCGCAAATAATACCCTGGTGCGTGAATTGATGCTTAACCTTTTAACCAATGCGCTGAAATACCGGGGAGAGGAGCCACCTGAAATTGAAGTTGGATGCAGGGAAGAAGAAAACCGGTTTGTATTGTTTGTAAAAGACAACGGTATCGGCATCAGCGCCGAATATTTTGATAAAATATTTATCATATTTCAACGCCTGCACGCCAGGAGCAGGTATCCGGGAACTGGCATCGGTCTTGCCATTTGCAGAAGAATCGCAGAACTGCATAAAGGTAAAATTTGGGTAAAATCTGAAGAAGGGAAAGGAAGCACTTTCTTTGTCTCTTTTCCTAAATCTGCTGAATAATAAAAAATTCCCTTCTTCCCTTTTCTTCATTTGTTTTGTTGCAGGCCAAAGTACTGCCCGCTGGTTTTAACCAGCCTGCCGGAATTATCGACTGTACGCCTGTTTTTATTTTTTTCAATTTTATTTAAATCTTGCCTGCTAGCCAGCACCCGCTTCCGCGTAATATTTGCCTGCAAATAAAAATTTGGGCACAGCGCCCGGAATAGTAGCATCACTTCAATTCAGACTGTACTATCCATCCACTTCACATGATATGAATCATTTTCAGTACTGAAGTAAGTCACCTGTCACTGCTGCACGCCTTATTACCTTTCCTTGATTTTTTGAAAGTATCATTCTATTTTTTACAGACGAAATAATTATCTATGTACAATACAGATAGCACAAAGCCGGTAGATCTGCTGCAACATGCAGAAGGTACCGGGCCCCTCCGTTCCATGCGGCCGGTGTATGTTGATTTTATGCCGCCCTGCAACAGCGCCTGCCCTGCGGGTGAAAATATCCAGGGCTGGTTGTCCCACGCCCAGGCCGGCAACTATTTTGAAGCGTTTCAAACCCTTGCGGAAGACAATCCGTTTCCCGGCCTGATGGGCCGCGTTTGTGTAAAGCCTTGTGAAACCGGCTGTAACAGAAACCACATTGATACCACCATTAATATACACGCAGTAGAAAGATTTATCGGCGACGAAGCCATCCGGCAGCAATGGCCCATCCGTTGTACAGTCATCCCAACTGGTAAAAGAGTGCTGGTTGTGGGCGCAGGCCCCGCTGGCTTATCTGCAGCTTATCATCTTACACGGCTGGGACATACGGTAGAAGTTTTTGATGCCGGTGATCATCCCGGTGGTTTATTATGGACCGGCATCCCGGACTACCGCCTGCCGGACGATATATTAAAAGCAGAAATTGACCGCATTGTAAAAATGGGCGTCACCATCCGCTCCAATTACAGGGTAACAGATATTGCAACAGAAAAAGCCGTTGGTAAATTTGATGCCGTTTTTCTTGGCATCGGTTCCCAGTTAATAAAAAAAGAAAATTTTGAACAGGATGACTCTATACTAATTACCGATGCATTCGATTTCTTTAATCAGTTTAAAATAAACGCTGCTCCCTACACCCAACAAAAAGTGGTAGTGTATGGCGGTGGCAAACTGGCCTTGTACCTTGCCCGCATCATTAAACGGCTGCACTCTGAAGTGGCCGTTTATTTTTTTGGCGACAAAAAATTGATGCCGGCTTATGATTACGAAACTGAAGATGCACTGGCGGAAGGCGTGGATGTGCAGTTGCTGAAAAGCATCCGCAGCATAAAAAATAAAACGATCACGCTGGAGAAAATGAAAGTGGAAAAGGGCAAAGCCATCGGCACCGGTGAGTTTGAAACCGTAACAGCAGATGTGCTGATCAATGCAAATAAACAGGAAGCCGGTTCGGATTTTTTAAGGACGTTGGAAGGCATCAGCATCAACTTGGATGGTACGGTTAATATTAATGCGGAACGCATGACAGGGCAGGAGGGTGTGTTTGCCGGAGGTGATATGTTGCCTGGCGAAAACAGGAGTTCTACCATCGCCATTGGTCACGGAAAAAAAGCGGCCAAATACATCAATGCATATTTGCTACAACAAGCCTTTGAAAAAGGAGAGAAACATCCTACGGCCGGTTACCGCAAGTTACACATGTGGTACCAAACCGATGCACCGCAAAAAGAACAGGATAAACTGGCGCCTGCAGAAGCCATCAAAACCTTCGAAGAAATTATCGGCGGTTTAAATGAAGCCGAGGCCCGGTTTGAAGCACAACGCTGCCTCAGCTGCGGCAACTGCTTTGAGTGTGACGGCTGTTTTGGCGCCTGCCCCGAAGATGCCATCATCAAGCTAGGCAAGGGTAACCGTTATAAATTTAATTACGATGCCTGCACAGGCTGCGCTGTTTGTTTTGAACAATGTCCATGCCACGCAATAGAAATGATTTCAGAACCCGTTAATGTTACTACCGATGTCAAATAAAAATACAATCGCAACAATAGATGGAAATGAAGCCGCCGCTTATGTGGCCTATCGTGTAAATGAAGTCTGCGCCATCTATCCCATCACGCCTTCTTCTACCATGGCCGAACTGGCCGATGAATGGGCTGCCAAAGGAATTAAAAATATCTGGGGTTCTGTACCCGATATTATGGAAATGCAAAGCGAAGCAGGTGCCGCCGGTACTGTGCATGGCGCTTTGCAAACCGGTTCGCTTACCACCACATTTACGGCATCGCAGGGCTTAATGCTGATGCTGCCGAATATGTATAAAATTGCGGGCGAATTAACTGCCTGCGTAATTCATGTAGCCGCCCGTTCGCTGGCTGCACAGGGCCTGTCCATCTTTGGTGATCACCAGGATGTGATGGCCGCAAGAACAACCGGCTTTGCCATGCTGAGTTCTGTCAGTGTACAGGAAGCGCATGACTTTGCATTGATTTCACAGGTTGCAACACTCAAAGCAAGAATTCCGGTAATGCACTTTTTTGATGGTTTCAGAACTTCTCATGAAGTAAATAAACTGGAGCTGTTGACAGATGAACAGATCAGATCGATGATACCGGATGCGCTGGTGATTGCCCACCGTAACCGCGGTTTAAATCCGGAAAATCCTTTTATCAGGGGAACAGCTCAAAACCCGGATATCTATTTCCAGGGAAGGGAAACCGTGAATGACTTTTACAATAAAATGCCTGCCATTGTTGAAGAAGTAATGAACGACTTCGAAAAAATGACCGGCAGAAGATATGAACTTTTCCAATACTCTGGTGCGCCGGATGCAGAAAGAGTCATTATCATTATGGGCTCCGGTGGCGAAACAGTAGATGAAACGGTACAGGCATTGAATAAAGCCGGCGAAAAAACCGGTGTCATCCAGGTTCGCCTATACCGGCCATTCTCACTGGAGCATTTTATAAAAGCAATTCCTGCTTCTGTAAAATCAATCGCCATTTTAGATCGTACCAAAGAATCAGGTGCTTCCGGTGAACCCATGTACCAGGACGTGCTGGCAACTTTGGTAGAAGCATTGCAACAAGGTAAAATAGACAAATTACCAAGACTGGTTGGTGGCCGTTACGGTTTATCATCCAAAGAGTTTACACCAGCCATGGTGAAAGCGGTGTTTGATGAATTGAAAAAAGACAAACCAAAAAATGGTTTCACGGTAGGTATCAATGATGATGTAACCTTTACCAGCCTTACTTATGACCCATCCTATACATTGGATGAATCAGAATGGAGACAGGGTTTATTCTTCGGATTGGGTGCAGACGGAACCGTAGGTGCTAATAAGAATACCATCAAAATTATTGGTGAAAATACCGACCTGTTTGCGCAGGGATACTTTGTATACGATTCAAAAAAATCAGGTGCAAGGACAGTATCGCATTTACGTTTCGGACCAAAACCAATCCGTGCACCCTACCTAATCAGCAAAGCAGACTTCATTGCCTGTCACCAGTTCAATTTTATTGAAAAAGTAGAGATGCTGGAGTTTGCCAAACAGAATGCTACATTTTTAATCAACAGTCCTTATGACAAAGATGAAGTGTGGAGTAAGCTGACCGGGCAGGTACAAAAAATGATCATCGACAAAAACATAAAGGTGTACATCATTGATGCCACCAACGTAGCCAGGGAAACCGGCATGGCGGGGCGCATCAATACCATCATGCAGACCTGTTATTTTGCCTTGAGCGGTGTGCTGCCAAGAGAAGATGCCATTAAACAAATTAAAAAAGCCATTGAAAAATCATACGCTAAAAAAGGCCAGAAAGTAATTGATCTGAACTTTAAAGCGGTGGATGCAACGCTGGCTAATTTATATGAAGTTGAGTATCCTAAAACTGTTTCAGCAGCAATGCATGAATTGCTGATTGTGCCTAAAAAAGCACCGCAGTTTGTACAGGAAGTAACGGCTGTAATGATGGCCGGACATGGAGATGAATTGTCTGTAAGCCAGATGCCGGTTGATGGTACTTATCCAAGTGGGACAACCCAATGGGAAAAAAGAAATGTGTCTGACCTCGTTCCTATTTGGGATGCTGAAACCTGTATCCAGTGCGGTAACTGTGCGTATGTTTGTCCGCACGGAGTAATCCGGGCCAAGTTCTTTCACGAAAATTATTTGGGAAAAGCACCCGAAGGATTTCAGTCTGCGCCTATCAATTCAAGAGGTTTTCCTGAAACTAAATATGCTTTACAGGTTTACCTGGAAGACTGTACCGGTTGTAACTTATGCGTAGAAGTTTGCCCTGCGGTAAACATTACCGACCGTACAAAAAAAGCCATCAACATGGCAGAAAAGGAACCCATCCTGGAACAGGGCAAAAAGAACATTGAGTACTTTGAAAACATTCCATGGAATGATCGTTCCAAGATTGATTTCTCCACAGTACATGGTGCACAATTTTTGGAACCATTGTTTGAGTTCTCAGGTGCCTGTGCGGGTTGTGGTGAAACACCTTATCTGAAATTATTATCACAGTTATTTGGTGAACGTTTACTCGTTGCAAATGCAACAGGTTGTTCCTCTATTTACGGCGGTAATTTACCAACCACACCATGGACGGTAAACAAAGACGGCCGTGGACCAGCCTGGTCAAACTCACTGTTTGAAGACAATGCAGAATTTGGTTTGGGAATGCGCATTACGGCAGATAAACAACTGGGTGTTGCCAAACAATATTTGCTGGAACTGAAAGATCAACTGGGCGCAACGGTGGTGGATGAAATTCTGAACGCCAAACAGGTATTGGAATCAGAACTGGCTGTACAGCATTTAAGGGTACAGTTATTAAAAGAACAGTTGAAAAAAATGACTTCTTCACCAGCACTTCATTTGTTATCTGTAGTTGACCAATTGGTTCGCCGCAGTGTATGGTTAGTCGGTGGTGACGGATGGGCGTATGATATCGGTTACGGAGGTTTGGATCATGCATTATCAAGCGGAAGAAACATCAATATTTTGGTGCTGGATACAGAAGTGTATTCAAACACTGGCGGTCAGTCTTCTAAATCTACCCCAACAGCAGCCACCGCAAAATTTGCAGCAGGCGGTAAATCGGGTGGTAAAAAAGATCTGGCGATGCAAGCCATTTCTTATGGCAATGTGTATGTAGCAAGGGTAGCATTTGGTGCCAATCCGCAACAGACACTGCTGGCGATGAGAGAAGCAGAAGCCTACGACGGACCATCCCTGATACTGGCCTACAGCCACTGCATTGCACATGGCTATGATTTAAAAGATGGATTAACCCAACAGAATAAAGCTGTTGAAAGTGGCCACTGGCCTTTAATGCGCTACAATCCAACCTTGCGGATAAAAAATAAAAATCCGTTTATACTGGATTCAACCAGGCCAAAAATTTCGTTGAAAGATTACGCCTACAATGAACTGAGATACAAAGTGCTTACCATGACCAATCCAACTGTGGCAGAAGACCTGATGAAACATGCACAGGATTTGGTAAACCTGAAATGGAAAAATTATGAAGAGCTGGCTACCAAAAGAGCAAGTGATTTTGTTCCTATAGCCTGACAACAGCAACTTACTGCGGGAACGATTGATGAAGCAATGAAACGCTGTGGAATGAATGTGTGGACTATGACGACTGACTAAAATTTAAAAAGTTGTATTGAAGTGACAAAGAAATGGTTCACTAAAAATACAGTTAATACAATTTAATACTTAGCAAAATGAATACACAAACAACCTACATGGGGCTCAAACTAAATTCCCCGATCGTGGTATCAGCCTGTACCTTATCTGAACAAACAGATAATATTGTGATGATGGAAGATAACGGCGCCGGCGCTGTGGTACTGCATTCGCTGTTTGAAGAACAGATACACAAAGAAGAGAAAAGGTTAAACTCTGTGATCTCCAAAACCTCCAACGCATTTGCTGAAGCGCTGGATTTTTTTCCCGACCTGGAAGATGTAAGCTCCGGCACGGATGATTATCTTAACCAGATACGCAAGGCAAAAGAAAGGGTGAAAATACCCATTATAGCCAGTTTAAATGGCATCACCAACCAGGGGTGGGTCGACTACTCTAAACAGATGGAATGGGCCGGTGCCGATGGCATTGAAGTAAATATTTTTTTTATTCCGGGAGATATAACCATGTCTTCTGCAGAAGTAGAACACCGCTACCTCAACATCATTGATGCCATCCGGCAATCAGTCAATATTCCCGTCGCCGTAAAATTAAATCCCTATTTCAGTGCCATGGGCAATATGAGTATTCGTATGCAGCATGCCGGTGCCGATGCGCTGGTACTGTTCAATCGTTTTTACCAGCCGGATTTTAATATCGATGAATTGTCGGTCACAACCGATTTAAAGTTCAGCGAATCAAGCGAAATCAGGTTGCCCTTGTTGTGGATTAGTTTGTTATACGGCAAAGTATATTGTTCGCTCGCCGCAACAACCGGCGTTCAAACGGGTGTGGAAGTAATTAAATATTTGCTGGCCGGTGCGGATGTGGCGATGACGGCTTCGTCTTTATATAAAAATGGTATTCCTTACCTGCGTACTATGAACAAACAATTGCAGCAATGGATGGAAAGAATGGGCTTTGATGATGTGGCTGCATTCAAAGGCAGCATGAGCCAGAAACATATGCCGGATCCAACGGCTTATGAAAGGATTAACTATATTAAGATACTTGACAGTGTGAAGCAATCATAAATTGTTAGCGACGCAACAAGTTATGCAGCAAAAAAACAAAAAGTACATTACTTAAATTTTAATTGCAGCCCGGTTGTATTATATAGCGGCCGGACAAATTTATTTAATGTTAGCATAGGTGCAGCCGTTGGTAAATACTTTGTAAACAATAAAGGCGTTGCACTAATGGTTATATAAAAATAGCAAGCAATATCTCTTCTCCCGGCCAAACCAAAGCTGCGCTGTTGCATTTAAACGTGACTTCGTGTTGAATGAAAACATTGGAAACGATGGTATAAAAAAGTGATCACTATCACCTGCCGTTATGATAAATGTAATGCAAAAAAAACCTGCTTCGCTGTAATATGCATCGTTATAAAATCTAAAAATTTACATATGGCACAAGTTAAAAAAGCTATCAAATATGTGTATTATTTTGGTGGCGGAAAAGCAGATGGAAATGAATCCATGAAAAACTTACTAGGCGGCAAGGGGGCTAATCTTGCAGAAATGGCGGGGCATCCCAATCTTCGTTTACCTGTTCCCCCGGGCTTTACTATTACCACGGAAGTGTGTACGGCTTACTACAAAAACAAAAAGAAATATCCAGCTGAATTACAGGGCCAGGTGCAAAGCGCATTGGCTGCCGTAGAAAAAGAAATGGGCAAAAAATTCGGCGATGCCAGCAATCCGTTGCTGGTATCTGTACGCTCCGGTGCAAGGCGGTCTATGCCGGGCATGATGGAAACAGTACTGGATATCGGGCTGAATGAAAAGACAATCCTGGGCGTTATACAACAATCCGGCGACGAACGTTTTGCCTATGATGCCTACCGCCGTTTAATTATGATGTATGCGGATGTGGTGATGGAAAAAGCCGGTGGCATTGAGCCAAAAAATGGCAAAGGCATCCGCAAGGTGCTGGATGAAAAACTGGAAAAAGTAAAATCAAAACAGGGATATCAATTTGATACAGATATTAAAGTACCCGAACTAAAAGCACTGGTAAAAGATTTTAAAGCCACTGTATTAAAAGTACTCGGCAAACCTTTCCCTGATGATCCGTACGAACAGCTTTGGGGCAGTGTGGGCGCTGTATTCGGCAGCTGGAGCGGCAAACGGGCCATTGAATACCGCCGCATAGAAAAGATACCGGATGAATGGGGAACCGCTGTGACCGTGCAAGCCATGGTGTTTGGAAATATGGGTGATACCAGTGCCACCGGTGTTGCGTTTACAAGAAACCCGGGTACCGGAGAAAATAAATTTTATGGGGAGTATTTACTGAACGCACAGGGCGAAGACGTAGTAGCAGGTATCAGAACTCCGGCACCTGTAAATGATTATTCCAAAAACGACCAGAGTAAACACCTGCCATCGCTGGAAGAGACCATGCCTGAAATTTACAAACAGTTATTCGAAATACAGAACAGGCTGGAAAGGCATTATAAAGACATGCAGGATATTGAGTTTACCATTGAAAAAGGCAAACTGTTTATGCTGCAATGCCGCGTTGGTAAACGCAACGGTATTGCGGCCGTAAAAGTAGCCAGCGATATGTACAACGAAAAACTGATTGATGCTAAAACAGCCATCATGCGGGTTGCGCCCAACCAGCTCGTGGAATTGTTATTGCCTATGCTTGATCCCGAAGTGCAGAAGGTTACCAAACCGGTAGCCAAGGGTTTACCTGCAGGACCAGGCGGTGCAAAAGGTCGTGTTGTTTTCTCATCTGCTGATGCCGTTGAATGGGCAGGCAGAGGCGAGAAAGTGATCCTCGTAAGAGAAGAGACTTCTCCCGAAGATGTAGACGGTATGCATAAGGCGCAAGCGATACTTACCACTAAAGGTGGTATGACATCTCACGCTGCGCTGGTAGCAAGAGGCTGGGGTAAATGCTGTATCGTTGGTTGTGCGGATATTGAAATACACAGCGAAACAAAATCTTTTAAAGCCAATGATGGCACTTACATTAAAGAAGGCGACTGGTTAAGTCTGGACGGCACCAGGGGCCTTGTTTACACCGGAAGTATGGCGCTGGTAGATATTGACCTGGACGACAATGCAGCTTATAGAAACCTGATGAAACTGGTGAATAAGGAGCGTACAATGAAAGTAAGAACCAATGCAGAAACTCCTGAAGATGCTAAACAGGCATTAAAGTTTGGTGCAGAAGGGATTGGCCTTTTCCGCACCGAACACATGTTTTATGGCGAAGGCAGCGAGCAGCCATTGAGCCTGCTGCGTAAAATGATTTTAAGTAAAACAGAAGGAGAGCGCCGCCAGGCCCTGAAAGAATTGTATGTGTTTGTAAAGAAGGATATCAAGGCTACCATGGAAGTGATGAATGGCTACCCCGTTACCATTCGTTTACTGGATCCGCCGCTGCATGAATTTGTTCCCCATGATGTGGCTAAACTGCATGAGTTAAGTAAAGAGCTGCACATCAGTATGAACATGTTGCGCAGGAGGGTATTGGCATTGCATGAAAACAATCCTATGCTGGGTCACCGTGGTGTAAGGCTGGGCGTAAGTTATCCTGAAATTACAGAGATGCAGGTAAGGGCAATACTGGAGGCAGCGGCTGAATTAACAAAGGCAGGTAAAAAAGTGCTGCCCGAAATTATGGTGCCCGTAACCTGTACGGTAAATGAATTAAGTCACCAGAAAGTAATTGTTGACAGGGTGTACAAGGAAGTTTGTGAAAAAATGAAAGTTAAAAAAATCCCTTATCTCTATGGCACTATGATAGAAATTCCAAGAGCCGCATTAAGGGCCGATCATATGGCGGAAGTAGCAGACTTCTTTAGTTTTGGTACCAACGATTTAACCCAGATGAGTTTTGGTTTTAGCCGGGATGATATCGGCGGATTTTTACCGCAGTACATGGACTTAAAAGTACTGAATGATGATCCGTTTCAAACGATTGACCAGGCTGGAGTAGGGGAATTAGTGCGCATTGGTGTTGACCGTGGTCGTTCCACCAAACCAAATTTAAAAGTAGGTATCTGTGGCGAACATGGTGGTGATCCGGAAAGCGTAAAATTCTTCCACCGTACTGGTATGAACTATGTTAGCTGTTCACCCTTCCGCGTGCCGATTGCACTGCTCGCTGCAGCCCAGGCTGCCATTGAGTTTGGTAAAGGAAAATAAAATTTAAATTCTTTTAAACATAGCGCCGTTTCAATTTATGTAACGGCGTTTTGTATTTAAATGAACGTATCTTTAATGAATAGTTGAAATGATTTGTCCAATATAACCTAACCCACGAAAACCCAATTGCTTAATTTAATCCGTGTCTGTTATACAGAATCGCAGGTATTGCAAACAGTTATAAGCTACACCAACACTCAACCGACGACTTGGACCGGAACAAAAAAACATTGTTGTTCATTATATCAGTGGCTTCTGCGCTGCTGATAGTAAAAGATTTTTACTCCATAAAAATCCAGTCTTCTGTGCGTTCTTACATTAATGGCCAGGCAGAATATTCCAAGGGACGAAATGATGCTGCTGTTAACCTCATCAACTATTTACAAACAGAGAATTTGGTTTACATAGCTGAATTTAAAAAGGCAATCGCTATCCCCCTGGGTGATAATATTGCCGGGAACAATTTGCTTGTAAATGGGGATGATTCAAAAACAAAGGCGGGTTTTTTAGCGGGAAACAATCATCCCGCAGATGTCAGTGATATGATATGGTTTTATAAAACTTTTTCATCTTTTGCGTTTGCACAAAAAGCCATCAAATTGTGGGGCGCAGCGGCACCCCACGTCAACCGGCTGAGTACGATAGGCGAAATGGTTCAGCAACTGCAGCAGCAGGGAAAACTTACCCCCATTGCCAAAGAGCAGCTGATTGAGGAAATAGATGGTATATCAGTGCTTTCATCTGAGTGGGAAAGCGCTTTTTCCCGGGTGCTGGATGATACAGCCAGCGATATCAAAATCGTGCTGCAAACTGTAAATATCTTCCTGATCCTGTTAATTATGTCCATCAGCTTCCTGTTTGTAATGAAAATCATTAACAGTTTAAATAAGTCTGAAAGTGAATTGAAGGCGACGGTCATAATGCTGAATGATACCAACAGGGAGTTGGAAAATTTCAGTTACGTAGCCTCGCACGATTTAAAGGAGCCGCTCAGGATGGTAACCAATTTTTTAGGCCTGATAGAAAAAAAGTACAACAACCAGCTGGATGAAACGGGGAAGACTTACATCCATTTTGCAGTAGATGGCGCCAGCCGCATGAAAAAACTGATTGATGATCTGCTGGAATACAGCAGAACCAGCATCAATAAAATTACTTATGAAACGGTTGACTTAAACGAAGTTATCGACAGACTGCGAACAGATTTCCAGGATGTACTGGCTGAACCCGGGGCCGGATTGTTTGCGGAAGCCATGCCACAAATAGTTGCAAACAAATTACAGATGCAACAATTATTGCAAAACCTGGTTGCCAATGCCATCAAATATCGCAGTGAAGCAGCACCACAGATATACATCACTGCAAGTGCTACTGCAGACCATTGGGTTTTCGCGGTCAGGGACAATGGGTTGGGAATTGAGGCGGAATATTTTAAAACCATCTTTGTTATTTTTCAGCGTCTGAAAACTAATAAAATACAGGCTGGTACAGGCATTGGCCTGGCCCTCTGCAAGAAAATAGCCGAACGCCACGGCGGCGAAATCTGGGTGGAATCTGAGCCCGGTAAAGGCAGTACTTTCTTTTTTACTGTGTCAAAGCAGCTGTAAGCCCTCTTCCTGTACTGCTACAAATGGCTGCAACTTAATTGGTGCGATGTCGGCTGCAAATCCTCATAGCAGCACCGCTTTTACTACTCATTCTGTAGCAGGAATGGAACGCAGCTGCTCTCTGAATCAATTTTTACTGGTCCATCTGCATCAGGCCCAGCAACAAAAATGCTGTTGTAGTTATTTAATTATCCGCCTGTAATAATATGGCTAAAAAAAGCTATAAGATGGTTAACGTGCGCAGGTATAGCATCCTTTAATTATACTTTTGACGTAGCTGGTAAAATTGGAATACTGCATCGCAGTTTATACCACCGGATAACTAAGAAGTTATATCAATCCCATGAAACAAAAGAAACTGCTGTTATTGGTAGTATTAATAGCATCCATCATACTAATCCTCACAAACTTTTATACCATAAAAGTATTGTCTGCTGTAAGGGCTTATATCAATGGGGAGTCAGAATTTTCAAAAGGACAAAAAGATGCCTCTATATTTTTGGTTACCTACCTGCAGACAGGCAACAAAGAATACATGTATGGGTTTAGCAAAGCGATCAGTATTCCCATCGGCGACAACATTGCCAGAACAAGTTTAACCAATAACGATAAAGATGCCTTAACCACGCAAGGTTTTTTGATGGGTAGAAATCACACCGATGATATCCCCGATATGATCTGGTTGTTTAAGACGTTCCATAACATTTCCTTTATGCAGCAGGCCATAGAAATTTGGGCGGCCACTGAACCGCTAATTAACCGGCTTGATTCTTTTGGTCACAGCATTTATTCGCTGAAAGAAGCAGAAAGATTAAGTGATGCTGCCAGGCTGCAATCGATAAGAGAGATCAGTGATATCTCTACGCGGCTTTCAGAAAAAGAGAGTGCTTTTTCGCAGATACTTGATAAAGTAGCAAGAGATATTAAAACGTTTTTACAGTGGTTAAATATTTTTCTCATACTGGTTATATTGGGGGTTACAAGCCTTTTCGGAATGCGCATGCTGAACAGTTTAAGTGCATCCGAAAGAGCCCTGAAAGCAACCATCATTGAATTAAATGATACCAACAGGGAACTGGAGCATTTTACGCACATTGCTTCCCACGATTTAAAGGAACCGCTCCGCATGGTGACTGGTTTTTTAACACAGCTGCAGGCGAAATACAAAGATCAGCTGGATGATAAGGCACATACTTACATTCATTACGCTGTTGACGGTGCCACACGCATGAAGCGGCTGATTGATGAGTTGCTGGAATACAGTAAAACAAGCATCAGTCAGGTGGTGTACAAAAAAGTAGATTTAAATGAATTAATGGACGAGGTGAAAGCAAATTTTCAGGGTGTGTTGAATGAAACCGGGGCGGGCATTGTGGTGGGCGCACTGCCGCAAATAAAAGTAAACAGAACGCAGATGCTGCAACTGTTTCAAAACCTGCTGGGCAACGCCATTAAATACAGGAGTGAAGCTGCGCCTGAAATTTATGTAAACGCCACATCTAACAATACCCACTGGGTGTTTTCGGTGCAGGATAATGGTCGGGGAATAGAGCCGGAGTATTTCAAAAAAATATTTATTATTTTTCAGCGCCTTGAAACAGATAAAAAACTGGACGGAACCGGTATTGGTTTGGCCATTTGTAAAAAAATAGCAGAGAACCATGGCGGCGAAATTTGGGTAACATCAAAACCGGGTAAAGGAAGTACGTTCTTTTTTACCATCTCAAAGCAATTATAAAACGCCCGTGGTTGTTGCGTTTAAAGCCCGTTCAAATCATCCTTTAACCGCATACAGCGACTCTGATCATTTAAGAAATCACACTATTTTTTTTATTGACAGATATCATCCTGTACAGTATCTGTCGTCATCATTATTGTCTGTTGCAGGTGGTAAACTTGCAGTAGCAATTTAATATTTCCTTCTGCTGCAAATAATTAAAAGCAGCATATCCTTCCTCCTTGTAAAGACCAATACAAACTCCGGTACTCTCACGATTTAGTCCCTTCTCCACAAGAGATAAAAAAAATTGCTCACCTAAATTTTTTTTATGAAAAAGTTATACTACCTCTTAACATTAAGCGTCCTGCTTATTAGTTTTCAGCAAGCCGTTGCCCAGTGTGTCGTTTCCGATTTAAAAATACGGCTCAATGGCATTAATCCCGCTACATGCGAAGCAAGTTTTGATTTATCCTGGACACAGGATATCAACAGCGGCAATAAATTTGCCTATGTGCATATCTGGTCCCAGCCTGCCTATCACACACCAGCCGCCAATTGGGTTGGCATGTACAGCACCCCCCAGCGTTACCCCGTAGCGGCCGACCTGGTAAATGTTTTGTCTACCTTTGTTATTGATGACAACCAGGCTGACTATCCTTTACCGGGAACAGTGTATCATCCTGATCCGTCGTATACATTGCCACCCCAACCGGGTTTGTACATTGTGAAAGTGCACCTCAACAATACGTTGATCGAAAGAATGTCGGTTGAAAATATCAAGGTAATATTACCTTCCTGCACAACTGTTCAAACTTTATATTTTGATGTATGGACAAGCGAGGCAGCCAATGGCCGCAGTGTCAGCTGTTCGCTTACAGGCCAGTCTGTTGCTGTCAATCAGTTGCGGGTACTGGGCCTTGTCAATTGCACCAATCCGCCCGGCTTTAAACTCATCCTGCAAAACAACGGACCTGCACTTGACAATGTTTCGTATAAAGTGTATGTAGATTATGCGCCTTACCATGTGCTGAACACCTCCGACACGATGGTTTTTGCAAGTACGCCAGTTAACCTGGCAGCCAATGCTACTGCTTCTTTTCCGGCAACAGGTTTTCAGCCTTACCAGGATGCTTTTTATTCTTCCACGCAGCCTTTGCTTGCGGAAGTAGCGGTCGCACAATGGCCAATCAGCATCGTATCAGCAATAGAAAGCGGTTGCGGTGCACTTCCGGTGAGACTGACGACCTTCACCGCAAAACGGGCAAGTGAAGGTGTAGTGCTTAACTGGCAAACAGCCTCAGAACAAAGCAACAAGGGGTTTGAAATTCAGCGCCAGCTGAGTGGCGGCGACTTTACGCCGGTTGGGTTTGTTGCAACCAAAGCCTACAACGGCAACAGCGATGTTACCTTAAGTTATGATTATACGGACGCTGATAACACGGCCGGTTCAGCGCCTGTTTTTTACCGCCTGAAACAGGTTGATATCAATGGTAAAATTGGTTTCAGTGAAATCAGGGTTGTACGAAACAATGCCAGTAAGGAATGGATCATATATCCAAACCCTGCGCAGGCCAATGTGAATGTTTTAATACCTGCCGGTACTGGTGCAGTTGACATGGTGCTGAATGATATGGCAGGCAGGGTAGTGAAAAAATGGGATGGCCTCGTTACCGAATACCTGCAAATAAATAACGTTCGGCCCGGCGTGTATGTACTTAACGCTTTTGTAAAGGCAACCGGCGAAAGGGTGGTACGAAAGATTGTTATTCAGTAAGTGAACAATACAATTATTGAGCGTATAAAAGCCGTTCTGTTTGTTGCAGAACGGCTTTTTAGTAAACTTATTTTTTACCTATTCAGTAACGCTGTAACCGATTGTGGGCGGATATTGTATTGAAAAGTGTGCTCCATAACATTCTGCAAACGGCAATCAGTACTTGGATTGACAATTGTCATCAGAGAAAAAAATACCTGTTTGTAATTTTAATTATTCAACGGCGATCACTTACACTTTAATGATTGAAGCAATGAAAAAGTTCCTTTCCATTTTGGTTTTACTACTGGTCAGTACAGGCGTATTTAGTCAGCAAAATCAGACCATCAATACATCAGCAAGCACCATGCCCGGTGTAGCCCAAAGCCAGCAGGACAAACCCATCAAAATAACAACGGTTAATGATTACCTGCGCAAAAGCAGAATACAAAAAACCTTCGCCTGGATACTGGCCGGCATTGGCGCTGCATTTATAATAGCTCCATTAGCCGATACCAAATCAACCGAAACCAACAACACCGGCTGGTTTAATTTTAGCGGTCTCGAAAAGAGTTTAGACGCGGCTTCATACACCCTGGGAGCTGTGTTTATCGGGGCCAGTGTACCGTTATTTATAGCCGGGCACCGAAACAAGCTGAAAGCAGAAGGGGAGGTGGGGCTGATGCGGCTAAACGCACCGCAATGGAGCAGCAATGTATCTCCTGCATTTCCTTCAGCCGGTATTAAAATTTATTTCAGGTAACCATTGCCCGCGGTGTACGCAGCGGGCATACAACTAATATTGTTTATGAAACATGCAGCAACTTCAACAATAAATAAAATAACTGCAAAAGCGATTCATTCTTTTGTACAACATCTGCCGGCAGGAAAAAGTGTATTGTTATTGTTACTAGCCAGTGCATTGCTTTCGGGATGTTTTTTGCACTATTACAAAACCAATACAACGGAACAGGTCAGTACGACTGTGATGGAAAAACTGGTCAACACCGATAAATATTTTATTGTTCATTTTCCCGATAAAATAATGGGATTGCAAAATGTTAAACTGGCAAACGATCGCCTGCAGGCAGAGCTGGTGGCATTGCCCAAAGAACATAGTTATTATACAGCTCCCGTGGTAAACGAAGCCAATAAAATGAAGGCGAAGTACCAGCAGCAAACCCTGGTGGAAGTGCACCTGTACCTGTCTGCCCCGGCGGATGCGTCTCATACCTTTGTGACCCTGCCTTTAAGTAATATTAAAAGACTGGACGTTTACGAACTGGATGCAAAAGCAACAAAAAGCAACCGCATACTGAGTATTGCCGGCGTTACTATAGGTGCATGGGTTGTATTTACAGTGATTTTATTAATCGTGAATCCACCTGTATTTTTTTAATTTTTCGCTGTCTTAAAAATGCTTCGTACTGGTGCTTGCCTTTAGCGATTTTCTGCAGCGTTTGTTGTTAAAAGCACAAGGTTACCCAACCTTTTTATAGAGTGAAACATCTTGTTTATAAGTGGGTAGTACGACCCATTTTACAGTAAGATAAAAGCACCATATCCGGGAGGAAAAATATTTTGATGGTAGATTGATTGATGGTTTCGTTGAGGGCCTTGCTGTTGCAGGGCCCTTTGCGATGTTGGATTATCCTTCCATCGGAAGGGAAGGAGCGGTGCCTCCAACCTTTTTCAGGCATCCCGTCTGCGAGGACATTATTTCCTTCTTTATTCAGAGAGTTCAGTAAAGGAGCTTCTTATATAATTGCAATAGTTCTCATTTGCCTCATCCTCCAACTCCTTCTCCTTAAGTGAGAAGGAGGGGCACATCAAACCAGCATTGGGCATTAATTCTACCACATCATCAGTTGTTCTTTATTCAACCAGCGTTCACTAATTTCCAGATAAGAAATTCTTTCAGCAAACATTACAAGAAAAAGTAAACGCTCCAAATTACCCCCCTTTAGGGAATAGGGGATGCGCCGTTAATTCCAGCAAATCCTGCTTCCCCAACTGCTTCAAAATCCCCACATCCGTGCGTATCAAATCATTCACCAATGCCTTTTTTCCCGCCTGCATTTTCATGATCTTTTCTTCAATCGTATCCGGGCAAATCAGGCGTACGGCTACCACATGCTTTTCCTGCCCGATGCGGTAGCAGCGGTCGATGGCCTGGTTTTCTACCGCCGGGTTCCACCAGGGATCTACTAAATACACATAATCCGCTTCCGTTAAATTGAGGCCCGTGCCACCCGCTTTCAGGCTGATGAGGAAGACACGGATATCGTCATTGTTTTGAAACGCATTCACTGCCGCAGCTCTATCTTTTGTTTGCCCCGTAAGGTATTCAAACGGAATGTATTTGGCGGCGAGCTCTTTTTTGATCAGGTTCAGCATGCCCACAAACTGCGAGAACACGAGTATCTTATGGTGCTTGTGTTTGCTTTCAATCTGTTCCACCAGCACTTCAATTTTCGCTGCCGTATCACCGTAAAAAGCATCGTCTTTCAGCAGGGCGGGGGAGTTGCAGATCTGTCTTAATTTGGTAAGGCCCTGCAGCACATGCATGCTGTCTCTTGGTAAATCTTCTTCCGGCTGGTGCAGTAAATAATTGCGGAATTCCTTTTCATAGGCGTCATATACTTTGCGTTGTTCAATGCCCATTTCGCAATAAATCACCATCTCTGTTTTATCCGGTAACTCCGTTGCCACCTGTTGTTTGGTGCGGCGCAAAATAAACGGGTTTACTTTCTGCTGCAGTTCCGCCGCCCGTTTGCTGTCGCCAAACTTATCAATGGGTTGGGAGTAGATGTCTTTAAAATATTGCTGGTTGCCCAGCAAACCCGGACAGGCAAAACTCAGCTGACCATACAAATCAAATGTATTGTTTTCAATCGGCGTACCCGTTAACACCATCTTGTTGCCGGATTGCAATAAACGGCAAGCCTTGTACCGTTGCGAATCCGGGTTTTTAATCGCCTGCGATTCATCTAAAAAGATATAACCAAAGCGAAAGCCTTTCATAAAATGAATGTTCGATACCAGCATGCCATAACTCGTCAGCACCACATCATAGTCTTTAAACGTATGGTTATTTTTTACGCGGTTATTGCCATGTATGGTGAGCACCGAAAGCGATGGCGCAAACTTTTCCAGCTCTTCCTGCCAGTTAAATATGATGGAGGTGGGTACTACTACCAGGTTGGTTTGTGCACCACGTTTTTGGCGCAGCAACAACATAAATGCAATCACCTGTATTGTTTTACCCAGGCCCATATCATCCGCCAGGCAACCGCCAAAATGCAGCTCGTCTAAAAAGTTCAGCCAGTTCAAGCCCTGTTGCTGGTAATGGCGAAGGGTTGCCTGTAAACCTTGCGGGGCGGGCACTTCGGCAATGCGTTCAAAGTGGTGCAACTTGTCGCTATAGCTGGCCAATTGTTCCTGCACTTCTTCACTCAATAATTGTTTATCGTACAAAGCCTCCACCGTTGCGAAGTTGATAAACGGTGTGCGGATCTGTTCGCCTTCCACTTCGCCTGCTTCAAAATAGGCGGCCATTTTACTCACCCATTCAGCAGGCAGCATGCCCAGTGTACCATCATCCAGCGTAATATATTTGCTTCCGTTCTTCAACGATTTATGCAACTGCCGCAGGCTTGCTTTCTGGCCGCCATAGCGCACTTCCAGGTCGGTATTAAACCAATCTAAGCCGCTGGTAACTTTAATGTGTACACTGGGCTTATTCGCATTCAGGCGGTTGTTTTTAATTTCATTAAAGCCCAGTATTTTTATATGGTGCGCCTGCCATTGTTCAAAGGCATCTAAAAACCAGGCGTCTTCTAAAAATTGTTTTTTGGTAAGGTAAAAAGCCTGCTGGTGCAGTTGCTCAGCAAAGTCGGGATGTTGTAACAGCAGCAGTGCCGTAAAATTATTTTCCAGCACTTCATCCCGTTCCACAATAAAGGCATTGTTTTTTTGATCCCTTGCATACAGCTGCCTTTTGCTCAGCACACTCACTTCCACTTCGCCATAGCGCACCACCGGGCTTATCATTACATGCACGTCCGCATCACTTAAATAAATCAGTTGCTGCGGCGGTTCATCAAAACCATTTTCTTCCAGCTGTTCTTTGGTGGCCGCCACCAGCCAGGCGTAGTGGATGCGGATGGTATCTTCCAGCGGCGCCAGTATGGTCTTCCTGAATTCATCCATCTTTTGCCGGTGCACCACTACAATGTTATTGTGCTTTTTAAAGTACGTCATCACCCGCAACAGGTCAAGATTGGCCACCAGGTGCAGCACGTTATCAGCATGGATAAACCAGCCATATTTTAAGGGCAGATTATTGAGCGCATAGCTTTTATCACCAATGGCCAGTTGCCCGCTGATCTCGTAGTAATCGCCTTTTAAATACACCGATAACTGCAGGCCTGTTTGCAGCAAGGCCAGTTGTACGGGCACCAAACTATTGGCGCCAATATTTTCCGACAGGGCAGGGTTGTGCCAGTACATAGGCAAGGCCAGCGGGTTCTGTACAATGCTCCGCAAAGCCTGCAGGTGTGCGGCTTCCGGCGTTTTTTGATGGTTGTTGGTAAAGGCCACCACACCCGTATAAAATTTTATCACGGCCGCTTCAGCGCTTGTCCATACCATGGCTTCGGCGTTGAGTAGTTGCAGCGGATTTTTTATTTTACCACTTGTGGTGGTCGGCGCTTCGTACAGGCCCACCTGCAGGTGCTGGTAGTATTTATGCGCACTCAGCACCAGTATCGTGGTGAGGGTTTCCGCTTGTTTCGCAGCCCGTTTTTCCCGTGGAGGCAGCAGCTCTTCTGCCAGTTGTTTCAGTGCCGCTTCGTTTACCGGTTGCAGCGCTTTCATTCGTGGCTCTATGCGAACGGTTTTGTTTTGCCATACCAGTTCAAAATGTTCGTCGGGGTTGGGCGATTGCTCCAGCCCGTAGTTTTTCGCCACCGCATGTATCTTATCGTGGCGAAAGGCCGCATCAAAAAACAGCCGCAGGTCGGGCCGCTCCATGATGTTGTACAGCACCTGCGCCTGGTGACTGCATAGTTTGTGGTTACCATAGTTACAGCTGCAACCCAGCGCCAGCGAGCCTTTGTTGTACTGCACCCATACCGGTGGAAAAACCAGCCCACCTCCCGGGTTGCTGAAAGTACCCGTATTGATGTCAATCATATCCGGCTGCACCGCAAAAAAACGGTCGGCACCCGTATCCGGCATAGCGGCGCTGTTGGCCAGTATAAAGGCCGGCGTGAGGTTTGAAAATTGAAAGTTTTCAAAAATAATTTCCGTTGCGTTGTATGTTAAAATGGGTGAAGCCATGCGGGGTGTAAAAATAAGGCAGGCGCATTTAGCAACCGTTATGGATTGCTTAATTTTTGCACCAGCATTTTTGCTTTGGGCGGCATCGTTGTGTCACTCACTTGTACGGCATACCGTTGAGGGGCTTTATGGAAGCGGTTGTGCGTTTACCAAAATAAAAGGTACGTTCACGTAAAGTTTTATTTTGGTATTTGTTTTTATTGTACATTGTCAGCCACTTACTTCTTTTGTCCCAGCAATCAATTTTTAACCCTAAACAACTTGCCCATGATAGTGTATCCCTCTGTCCGTTTGATTTCTTGTATTCATTTACTTGTTATGTGCCAAACAAAGCGAAATTCTAAAATTTAAATAAACAGCTATGAGCAAAGTACTATTTATTGCGTTCGCAATTGAAGACGAGCGGCAAAGAGATTTCTTAAAAGGACAATCCCTGCATCCAAGAGCACCGTTTGAATTTATTGATATGTCTGTAAAAGAGCCTTATAGCTCAGAGTGGAAAGAGCGAGTACGGACTAGAATTAGACGTTCTGACGGTGTTGTAGTTTTAGTTAGCAAAAATTCACTTTCATCCAGTGGACAGAAATGGGAAATTGAATGTGCTAAAGAAGAGAAAAAAAGAATATTGGGAATTTGGGTTTACTCTGACGACCGAACTAACATTGTTGGAGTAAGCACAGTAGTTTGGTCAGACATTAATATTTCAACTTTTATTGATAGCCTTTAAAAAAAATCTTATGAAAATTGCTCTAATAATTGGGATAAATCACTATCCTAACGGCGGCGACCTTTATGGTTGTGTAAACGATGCATATTCAGTAAAGGCAATTTTAGAAAGAAATTTTGACGGTTCGGTAAATTTCGACTGTAAATTATTGACCGCATCAAATGCAAAAGAATCACTTGACAGAGGAGAAATTAAAGATGCCATATCACAATTGTTTTTAACAAAAGCCGAAGTTGCCCTGTTGTATTTTGCCGGTCATGGACATATTGAAATTACAGGCGGCTATTTGCTGGGTAGCGATGCAAAAAGAGGCGATGAGGGAGTTTCTCTAAACGACATATTAATTTTGGCAAATGAATCAAAAGCTACGAACAAAGTGATTATTTTAGATAGTTGTCATTCAGGTATTGCTGGAAATGCTCCCAATATAAAAGACAGCGCATTAATTTCAGAAGGCATAACAATTTTGACAGCTTCTACATCTGACCAATATGCATCTGAAAAAAATGGTAGCGGCGTTTTTACGACGCTATTAGTTGATGCTCTGAGCGGCAGTGCTTCAAATATTTTGGGCGACGTTACTCCTGGTAGTGTGTATGCTCACATAGACCAATCACTTGGTGCTTGGGAACAACGACCTATCTTCAAGACGAACGTTAGAAACTTTATTTCTTTACGGAAAGCAGCTCCATCAATTGAACTAGATGATTTAAGAATGATTAAAGACTTGTTTCCAACGGCAGGTTATGAGTTTAAACTTGACCCTACATATGAACCTGAAATGAAAGGGCGTGATGCAGGAATGCCAGACCCGATTTACGACAATACAAAAATATTTTCAGCTCTTCAAAAATACAACAGACTTAATTTACTTAAACCAGTGGACGCTCAGCATATGTGGAATGCAGCAATGGAAAGTAAATCATGCAAGTTGACAGCTTTAGGAGAACATTATAGAAAACTTGCTGCAAACAACCGAATATAGTGGCACATATAACATTGAATTAGTTATATATAGGTACTACGAATATATTTTTGGCTTTTATTCGCTACATAAATTAGGATTAGCGGGCGAATAACGTCGGATAAAAAATAACAATGTGGTTTCGGCGGCCGTCGTTGGTCTTGTTAGCCGTTGTTGATAGGGATATTTCATGTAGCAGTAAATGTTTTTGATTCGTTTGCCTTTAGCCATTACGTCCCTAAAATCGTCGGCTATCACGGGGGCCATTGTTGGTCTTATTGACCAACAACCGAAGCGAACAACAAAAACAGTTGCGACTAAAAATAGTATCTTTCATCAATGGAAATTTATCCTGTACACTGGCCTCAGTTTTACACTGCCACGATTCTGGAATGGAAGCCGTTGTTAAAGCCAGCTAAATATAAAGACGTCATTATCCAAAGCCTGCAGCATCTTACAGCAACAAGAAAGATAACACTATATGCCTTTGTAATTATGGATAATCACCTGCACATGATATGGCAGGCAATAGGAGATAAAACCCCTAAGCAGTTACAACATAGCTTTATGAAGTTTACAGCGCAGCAAATAAAATTCGACCTGGTAGAAAATCATCCGCTGGTACTTGATAAATTCCGGGTAAATGCTAAAGACAGGACCTACCAGTTTTGGGAGAGAAATCCGTTGGGTATTGAATTGTATTCTCACGATGTGTTTATGCAGAAGTTGGAGTACATTCACTGGAACCCGGTAAAGGCCGGCTTATGCAAGTTGCCGGAAGAATATTATTATTCATCGGCTAAATTTTATCATACGGGCATTGATGAATTTAACATGCTGACACATTGCTGAACCTTCCGATTCGGTTGTTGGTCAATAAGACCAACAACGGCGTTTAAAATGGAAACTTATCCAGGAGTTCAACAGTTTCAAAAGATGTTTGCGCCAGAGGAGGCTTGCGTTAATGGGAAGATCATAGTCGTTGTTTTTACAAACAATGACTGGTAGAGGAAGTTAGCTTCCGAAAATGAATACCATAAAATATTTTACCTTCCGCCAATAATAAAATAAAAAGAAATTATGTTGAAATTGCTCGTCTCGATTGCTGTATCAGGTATCCTGTTTCCAGCCTTTGCTGCTGATATCAATATTTATGTACTACCTGGCGGAAGCGGGAATGGTTCAGCGCAAGCGCCCACTACTTTACAAAAAGCAATAGCCATGCTGCCCGGTTTAAAGAAATCAAACCCAAAAGGCACCATTACTATTTTTCTCCATGATGGAGCGTACAACCTGGACCAACCGATCCTGATGACACCTGAAAATGGTGGCACCGGTGAATTGCGAATTATTTTTAAGGCTATGCCAAATGCGCATCCTGTGGTAAGTGGGGGACAACAAATTGTTATGAAGGGAACCAACATCTTATCTGCAACAATTCCGTATGTTGACAGCACAAAACCCTTTGATTTGTACATCAATGATAAAAGAGCCGTGAGGGCAAGAACACCGAATATTGATACTTATTTCACCCTGGGAAAAGTACTCAGTGTTCCCGATAGTCAGCATACACTACGATTCACACAGCAAATTCAAATGCCGTTAACGGAGTTTAAAACACTGGCATCATTACCTGCAAATGAGGTGCAAAAAGTTTGGTTCAATATGTATCACAAGTGGGATAATACCATGCGGACCATTGATTCATTAAATCCGCTTAATAACTCATTTTATTCAACTGGCGTTATAAATGGCGATTGGGCATTAATAGATCAACCAGCGCTGTTTTATATTGAAAATTATCCCGCTGCATTAGACACCACCAACGAATGGATACAACAACATGACACGATTAAATATATCCCGGGCAAAAATGTACATGAAGCGAAAGCCGTGATCCCCGTGTTGGAAAAACTACTGATTATACAAGGTGATTCAACACATCCCGTAGAAAATATGTTGTTTGAGGGCATCGCATTTAAATATTGCAATTATCATTTTAAGGGCTACGAGGCATACCAGGCTGCCCAGGAAATTGACGCGGCTATCATGGTTGACAATGCGCAGGATATCCGCTTCAACCATTGTGAAATAGCACATACCGGGCAATACGCTCTTTGGTTAAGAAAAGGCGTGCAGCGTTGTGCCATTACCAACAGCTACCTGCACGATTTGGGTGCCGGTGGTATCAGGATCGGGGAAACGGTTATCCGCGAAAACAAGGCTCAATGGACGTCTTACAATACAGTGGACAATTGCATTATACATTCCGGCGGCCTGGACTTCCCTTCGGCAGTCGGGATCTTTATCGCTCATTCCGGGAATAATATGATTGCTCACAATGATATTGGCGATTTCAGGTACACCGGTATTTCAGTGGGCTGGGTTTGGGGATATTCGTTTAGCCCTTCGGTAAATAACAAAATAATCTACAACCACATTCATCATATTGGATGGGGCGTATTAAGTGATATGGCCGCCGTTTATACATTGGGTATCTCCAACGGAACGGAAGTAAGCCATAACCGGGTAAACGACATCTATTCCTATGACTATGGTGGATGGGGGCTTTATACAGACGAAGGTTCAACAAATATTTTGCTGGAAGACAACCTGGTATACCATACTAAAACAGGAGGCTTTCACCAGCATTATGGAGAAAATAATATTATCAAAAACAACATTTTTGCTTTTAATGAAAAATTCCAGGCACAGTTCTCAAGGGTAGAAAAACACCACAGCCTGGATTTTAAAAACAATATTATATTAACGGATAAAGGCTATTTATTGCAAGGTGCCTGGCAAACCGGAAACGTTAGTATCGACAGCAATTGCTATTGGAATATGAATAATAAAAAAGTTGCTTTCATTCAATCTACCGGGGCTTATGGCGCTCATCCCGAAAATTATTTCACGTTGAAAGAGTGGCAGCAAAAGAGTGGAAGGGATTTGCAAAGTATTATGCAGGACCCCGGATTTGTGAATGCAACAACGTATGATTTTAGATTTAAAAATCACTCCGCAATAAATACAATCGGCTTTAAGCCCTTTGATATCAATGCGGCAGGAGTCACAGGAGACAGGGCATGGAAAGCATTGGCAACATTACCTGCAACCGTTATTGAAGCATTTAATTCATCCGTTGTTAGAAACATGTTACAATAGATGCAGTTACTTTACATTCGGATTGTCTGATTGAGTTGCGGAGGGGTTTTATGGAAATCACATGAATATTGCTGGCCTAAGCTGTGAAGAAAAGGCGGGACAGAAAGATAAAAATTAACCTTTCGCAACGTTCCGGCTTTGCTTGAAAGGCTCTTTATATGCGAACCAAAATAGAATTGTATAATCAGCATGTATACGTGTTTGGCGTCTTAGAAGAAACGGATTAACTTAGCTTAACAAACGCCCGACTCTTATTATTAAACCTTTCAGCCTGCTGCCAAATGCTGCTTATTTACCGTATGAAACGATTGTGCATTACGCTATGCTTATTCACCTGCTTCTTTTCAGTCAGGGCTCAAGCACCGACTTTACAATGGGTAAGAACTTTCGGCTCCGATGCCAATGATTTTGCTACTGCGGTGGCCATTGAAAAAAACGGAGACGTAATTACAGCCGGTTATTTTGCGGGAACGATCGATTTCGATCCCGGACCGGGCGTATACAATTTGACTACCAACGGGCATTTCGATTTTTTTGTTTTAAAACTGGATGCTGCAGGCAATTTCATCTGGGCCAAAAGTTTTGGCAATACAAGAGCTGACGAAGCGATTGCCTTGAAGTTGGATAACAATGGCAATGTATATATCACGGGTGCATTCGATGAAACGGTTGATTTTGATCCCGGACCTGGCGTATACAATTTACCCTTATCCGGCCCAAATGGTTTTGAAGCCTTCATGCTAAAATTAAATTCCAACGGTGATTTTGTTTGGGCCAGAAACTGGTTTAATGCAGATCTGATGTCAATTGAAATAGATGGCACGGGTAATATTTACGCAACAGGCCCTTTTTTTGGCACAGCTGATTTTGATCCAGGGCCGGGTGTTCATAATCTTACCGAATATAGCTTAGATACTTACAACGTAGTACTGGATATATATGTCTTAAAATTGGATGCTGCAGGTAATTTTCAATGGGTAAAACAGATGGGTGGAAAAAGTACAGACCAGGCACAAAGCATAAAGCTGGATGCGCAAGGAAATATCTTGACAACGGGTACTTTTCAGGGCACAGCAGATTTTGATCCGGGACCAGGAACTTTTAACCTTACAGCGACGGGGGCTTTGGATATATTTATTTCTAAACTTGATGCCAATGGCAATTTTATTTGGGCAAAGCAAGTTGGAGGTACATTAGAAGATCGTGGAAGAGATATTGAAGCGGATGTGGATGGAAATGTGTACGTGTGTGGCAGCTTTGCTTCAATTGTTGACTTTAACCCTGGTACTGGAACATTTAATTTAGATGGAAATGATACTGCTGGTACTTCATTTATTTTAAAATTAGATGGCGCCGGCAACTATGTTTGGGCAAAACAATTTGGGACTGGTTTTGGATCTTGTGATGCCATTGAATTAGATAATGCAGGCAATGTTTATACTACAGGAAATTTTCAGGGTGACAGTGATTTTGATCCCGGCCCAGGCACCTTCAACCTTAACTCGAACGGGCAAATAGCCATCTTTATTTCTAAACTGGATAATGACGGAAATCTTATTTGGGCAGGACAAATGGCCGCCAGTGGTAATTACAATGTCGGTCTTGATGTACAAGTTGACCAAACAGGAAATATCTACACTTCGGGTTTCTTTTGGGAAACCGTTGACTTTGATCCAGGCCCGCCTGTATACAATGTAACAATGGTTGCAACGGGTGATGCTTATGTTCAAAAGCTAAGTCAATGTAAAAATATCACTTACGCATCCATCAACGCCAATGCCTGTAGTTCCTATACACTCAACAATAAAACGTATACAGCAACCGGCATCTACCGGCAAACCAGGTTAAACAGTTCCGGCTGCGATAGTATTATCACACTGAATCTTACCATCGGCGGTTTTCAGGCAACTTTTTCAGCGACAGCTTGCAACAATTATGCATGGCAAGGAAAGACCTATACAAACAGTGGAATGTACACAGCTCAATACAAAGACATTTATGGATGTGATAGTGTGTTAAACCTGGATCTCACCATTAAGAAAGGAATTAATACTGTTGTTGATACTGCGATATGCGAAGGAGAAACCTATTCAGGGCATAATACTACAGGAAGTTTTACTGATTTATTCAATGCCATAAATGGATGCGATAGCAGCAGGTTGCTTCATCTCACGATCAAAAAAAAATCGGTTTCCACCATTAGGGCTACTATTTGTGAAGGAGAGTCTTATGAAAGTTATGATGCATCAGGTACTTATACAAATATCTTTACATCTTCAAACGGCTGTGACAGCACCCGGACTTTATATTTATTAGTGAACCCAAAAAAGCATACAGGAAAAGATGTAACCATTTGCGAGGGGGAGAAATGCTTTGCGGCGGGTAAGGATCAATACAGTTCTGGTATTTACAGTGATACATTGCAATCTTATACTGGCTGTGACTCGGTTATTATAACGACATTAACTGTCACGCCTAAACCAAGGCCTTACCTGGGGCAAGACAAAAACCTTTGCACGGGCAATTCTATAACATTTAATCCTGGTGTTTTTGCTTCCTATCAATGGCAGGACATGAGTACTTCGCCCAGTTATATCGCTACCAATACCGGCCTTTTTTGGGTAAAAGTAACTGACAACCGGAATTGTTCTGCGATTGATACTGTTTATATAAACGCCATAGCTCCATTGCCTTTCAATTTTTTAAAGCAAACAGATAGTATTTGTACGTTCGAAAAATTGACCGTGCAACCTATCAATTCATACAGTGCTTATCTATGGTCAACGGGTAGTACTTCAAATTCTATTACCATACAGGCGCCCGGATCATATATTCTTGCCGTTACAGATGCAAATGGTTGCAAAGGAACAGATACCATAACAGTATTCCCCAGGCAGTGCATTACTGATGTTTTTGTTCCAACAGCTTTTAGCCCAAATGGCGATGGAAAAAACGATTTATTTAGAACAACCGCTTTCGGCACCGTACAATCTTTCAAACTGGAAGTATATGACCGATGGGGCAAATTGGTTTTTGAATCTAATGATCCAAACAAAGCTTGGGACGGCCTTTATAAAGGCAGGCCTTATGCTACTACTGCTTTTGTGTGGCGATGTATGTATCAATTGGGAGGGCAATCAGCAGTATCAAAAAAGGGCACATTGCTTTTAGTACGTTAATTCCTGTTGCTTCATGTTAAGCCTAAGGTAGCATAATTCTCGCCGTTGTTGGTAGGTTATGAATGTTGGCGTAAGTTTTTTGATTCGTTTGATTTTAGTTGGTATGTTCATAAAACGGTCAACTATCCCGGAGGCGCCGTTGTTGGTCTTGTTGACCAACAACCGAAGCGAACAGCAAAAAAGCCGCAACTAAAAACAGTACCTTTCATCAATGGAAACTTATCCCATACACTGTCCTCAGTTTTACACCGCCACGATTTGATAATAGAATGGAATAATTGTATGGCAATTGACTTTGACGAATAGCTATGATAAAACCGGAATCAATAAACTGGAAACTCATTCTTGTACTATCCTTTGTGGGTATGGTATTTTCAGCATTATTTCATTTTTACAATCACCGAATATTTACACCAACTATCTGGTTATGTTTATCAATGATTTTTGCTTTTATCCTGATCGAGCAATGCTTTACCAAATTTTTTCTGCATGGTTTTCTTTTAGGAATTACAATTCTTTTATGTTCTGTTTTATTAAAGTATACAGTGTTTGACGGACAGATAATATCAGGAAGTCTCTATAATAAAATGACAAACGTGACTCAAAAATTTTCCGAAAATCAAACCCTGTCAAGAGTCCTGCTACGTTCTTTTATTCTTTGCGTGTTGGGCGGTTGCTTTCAAGGGTTAATAACATTTGTATTTCATAAAGCAGACCAATATCTAAACCGGAGAATTGAAAACAATTAACATTTATGCTCTTGTTAGTAGAGGTATTTCAAGTAGTAGTAAATGTTTTTGATTCGCTTGCCTTTAGCTATTCCGTCTTTAAAATAGTCGGCTATCACGCCGGCCATTGTTGGTCAACAATACCAGCAACGGCTTAGTTTCCATCAACGACCAATAAAAAGGCCCCAACCTTTCAGTCAGGGCCATTGGGTTTTATTCTTTCAAAAATTTGATTGTATTTAAAATATTCTCAGCAACTTTTTTACCCTGTTCGGTACTTTTTTCAAGTGTTGCCCGGTAATGCAGACCACCATAAAACCGGCTGTCGGATATTTCATTACTCAGCTGGGTAAAACTGGTATAACTGCGGGAAGGATAATTAAGATAATCGTACGTATGCAGCGTGAAGTGAAAATTTTCACCAAAAATTTTACTCATCATAGCAAGTATGGCGCCACCTGTTGTGGAATGGCCGGAAGGAAATTCAGGATGATTGGGTGTAGGAATATAGGTTGACCAATTGGGATCAATATAAGCACGGATATAAGTAACAGGACGAATCTGGTTGAAAATGTATTTATTGGTAAAGAGTATAATGCCTGCCTCATGCCCTGCCAATCCAACTTTTACACAAGTGAGCGCTGCCATATCAAGTGTTGGCTTTGCAAGGTCTAAAGCCTGGGAGAGGAGCGCAATATAAGTACCACCAGGTGTATAACCAGGTACATCTTTAAAGTAATCGGCCATCGCTTTTTGATTGGCTGTCAGACTAAGTGTCGCATCATACACTTCCTTTACCATGTTCCAGAAAGGTGAACCGGGAGTGGTGGAAAAGGGTGGTGGGGGAGCCAGTTCAGTACCATTCGCAACTCCTGGTACCAGTTTTCTTAGTTGATAGTTATAAGCGCCTACGGGTGGGGTTGCTGCAGTGGGTACCCAAAGACCCAGCCCAACCGGTGGAACATAAGGCGGATTAACATTGGCCGAGCCATCGGTAGCAGCCCATTTGAAAACCCTTATGGCTACTTCTTTTCCAAATGCAATAGAGCGCTGCAATGTTGCCGCATCCGTTTCGCCTGCATAAGTTGCCTGCCATGCGTTTTCAAGATTAGTCATTGCAGTTTTATTTGCATCAGCAGTTGCCGGAAAAAGTCTCCGGTTCATTTCGGCAAGGGCAGCATTAGCGCTCGCTGCCCAATGATAAGCTTTGCCCGGCTCTGCAGAAGGCATGGCCGGAAAATCGGTTAACTGGCCTGACAAAGTTTGGTAAGCAGGCATGCCGGGAACCACGGCTTCGTAAAGTGCAATACCACAGTATGCCTCGCATCTGTCTGTGGCCTGGCCTGCTGTACCAGCTGGCAGCGGCACTTTTAGCATTTGAAGTTGCAGGTTGATCCAACTGACAACAGCATCGGAAGCAAATGTTTTTGTTTGTTTTAAATGCCCACTGCCCTCAACTGCATCTTTAAGTTGAGCCAGCTGTTCGTTGCCAGGTTTAGCTTCTTTATCAATGTTTTTTTGACAGGAAAAAAGAATACAAGTGCTAAACGTCAACAATATGAAACGTTTCCATTTTAAAACTTGTTTGGTTGTGTGCATAATGATAGATTTATAGTAGTTAAAAAAAAGCCGGTGATGTATTGAATGAGTGAAAATTAATTTTCACCACCAGGTTTTGTTGCTTTTTTGCAGGCATGCTGATATTTTGTTCCGGTAAAATAAACAGTTGCAGTTTGTACCAATCCGTTGCAATGCGGCCATCGCTCCTGTTTTAAAGCCCATGCTGGTAAGTATGATAACGGGTAACATTTTTTTACTCCCGGCGAATAAAACCGTAAAAAATGCGAATTGTAAAATTGTTGCTTTCATTGTTTGTTTTTTTGATTGACACAACGGGTAACAGACAATTGCCTGCAGATAAAATGCAAGCCATCAATTAAAAATCAGGAGTACATAAAGCGTTTTTGAAACCGCCTGCTCAATTGCAAAATGGAGCTGTATCAATAGATGTTGGAACAAAGAAGATCAAATAAAAATAATCTTGCAGGCTATGGGGGAAGCAAAAAATAAACCGGTATTTTAGAAATTCATATAAAAATAGGGTGCCGGGCAGCACATGTAAATACCGATTTATAGGTATGTCAGATCTCAATGCTTTTTAAGCCAATGCTAAAAAATGATGAAAACTAAAGCCCTGCAGTATTTTACCTCCCAAATTACTTTCCCTGAAGTTGAAAAATTTGTATTTTGTAAAAAACCGATCTAACTATACCGCCAAAATACCAGCCATGCAACATGAGCAATTCAACCGGGAATTCAATAAAATGTTCAAATGGTTCGCAAATGACACCGTTCCGGAGCGGCTGCAACTGGAAGCTGATCTTTATAAAAAACTCTGGAATTTTTCGCTCGTTGGAGAATCTTATTACTTTATTCTTAACCACAATACTTTATCATTTGAGTATGTCAGCAAAGAAATTAAATCCGTTATGGGCTTTGATTCATCCGAGTTTGATGTGGGATTTATGAACTCCAGGCTGCATCCCAACGATTTTACGTGGTTTTTGTCGCTGGGTGAAAAACTGGTTAATTTTTTTTCTACTGTTCCGGTGGAAAAATTAAAAAAATATAAAGTAAGGTACGATGTGCGCTACCGGAAAAAGGACGGTACCTATGCCCGCATTCTTTACCAGGGCCTGATGCTTGAACACGACGAAAACGGAGGGATACTTAGAACGCTTGGCGTGCATACAGACATCACTTATTTAAAGCAGGATGGTAAACCCACGCTTTCGTTTATTGGCCTTGATGGTGAACCTTCTTTCGTTGACGTAGGCCTGCAAAATAAGTTTATTGAAAGAACGGATGAATTAACAATGCGGGAAAAAGAAGTATTGCACCTGTTGATTGAAGGGAAGTTGAGCAAGGAAATCGGTGATATTTTAAACATCAGTAAGCAAACAGTAGATACCCACCGAAAAAATATGTTACGGAAAAATAAACTTACCAATACCAGCGAATTGATCGGCAAGGCCATCCGTTACGGCTGGATATAAATTTACTTGCAGGCTGGTTGAAGTTGGATATGCCGGTAAACAAATGGGTAAAGCATTACGATAACTGAAGTAAGCATATTTCCGCCTGGAGTCCTCGCCCAAAAGCCTTCCAGGCGGGTTGCTACACATATAGTTTAAACTAACAACCAGCACCAGGGGCAGTACCCGCAGGCTTATAAGGGCACAGTACCTGCTTTTTTTGTAATGAATAAATAACCCCTTCATAGTTCGTGCGACACACTAACCACGACGGGGTTTTTAAACCAACTTTTTTACGTCAACCCGGTACGTTACCAGAATCTAAAAATAGGTGTAGGTTGTAATCGCAATACTGCCGTCACTTCCGGTTAACTTTTGCGTGCTAATTCGGTTGCTGCTATCAAAAGTGTAGGTATAATCAACGCTGCCGCTTGCTGTACCGTTGAAGCTGACTGTCTGCTTTTTTACCAGGTGATGTTTTTTACCAGCGTCAGGACTGGGCAGCCCGGTGATGAGCGGCGAAACATAACTCTGGTCCGTATAATATTCATAGTCGTTCCTGTTATTGTCGGTATCGGTTTCTGATACCAGATCTCCGTCAGCATTGTAAGTACTCGTGGTAATATTGTTTAATTCTGATCCGGTAACGGCAGAATAATAGTATTCCTTAAAAGTGACAAGCTGGTTAGCGGTGTTATAAATGTACTTTTCTGTACTGGTATCCTGTGTGTCGTTATATTGAAAAGTGCTGTCCAGCAGTCCGCTGCCGTTGATATAGGAATCTTCATGCAAAGTGATCACATTTGAACCAAAAATATCCATGGAAAATTTATTGGCTGAAGGGTAGGAGAAAACAAAGCGGTCAGCGGCGGATGTAGTGGAGGTTAAGCCAGCGATACGGTTATTGTCATCGTACGAGACGTTGCAAGTCACCGTTTCATGAAAAACACCGGGCTGGTTTACATCGATGGTATAGGTCTTAACTCTGTCGGCTGCGGCTGAAGTGGTAGAACTACTGTCTTTTTTACAGGCGTTCAGCAACAATAAGGTGGCAAAAAAGAATACGGCGGTAAGAATTTTTTTCATACTGATTTACAGGTTTAAGGACGGTTTATTTATCGGCGTTTAAAAGCGGGTTGAATGGTTGATTACTTTTCAAATATATACCAGGAATATTTGTGCAACAGGGATTTTCGACCAAAATTTCCGGACGGTGTTGCCGTGCAAATAACTTAAACGAACAACTTGCAAAAGATGATTTGCCAACCAATGCGGAATGGGATACGCGTATGTTTGCCGGGATCGCAGTTGTTGGTAAGTAATTTCAGTTGTGAATGTTTTTGATTCGCCTGACTTTAGCCGGCACGTCCTTAATATAGCCAACAAGACCCAAACCGGCACTCAGCAAGCATATTGGGGCAGTAAGTTTTGGCGTGAAGCAATTCGTCCTGGAAGAAAGCTTAAGATTTACGGCCCGTAATGTAATGCTCAAGATTTCCTATTATAAATCCTTATCGTAGATGGTATATTTTACAATATCACCAATAGAGATAACACCTATCAATTCATCGTTTTCCAACACAGGCAGATGGCGGGTAAATTTATCAGTCATCAGTTGCATGCATTCATCAAGTGTGTTGTCTGGATGTACAAATAAGGGGTTGCTTGACATGATATCCCTTACGAGCGTTTCTTTCGAGGAACGCCCCTTCAGAACTACTTTGCGGGCATAGTCACGTTCTGTGAATAAACCGGCCAGTTTCCCGTTTTCTATTACAACTAAAGATCCGATATTTTTTTCTTCCAGCTCTTCCAGTGCATCATACACAGAACTGCCGGCGCTTATGCTATGTACTGCATTGCCTTTTTTTTGCAGGATATTTCTTACAATGCTCATATTACGAGGTTTTAAAAACTACATTGCTCTGTTAAGTTAGCGCTATTTTTTTTATCAAACAATACAAAATATTTTTCTTCCCTCCTGCGTCTCCTGCTTTAAAATATTGCAGGCAACGTCTCTGCGTCCGTGTTGCTACTTGTAATGATGGCAAACATTTCGTTTTCCTTTAAAGTAAGTAACAAGCTAAGCGAATCTGAGGGAAGTAGTTGTTGCGAATAAGAATTTGCGGCACTAAAAAGAAACAGAACAACGATAATCATTATCCTTATTTGAACGCTGCTGATTATAGGCATGGTGTTAAGCTTTATTAATAATCAAAATACCAGGATTCAAAATTTATTAACCGGGAGGATAGGGGGCAGGCAACGCACCGGCTTTGTGATAGAAGGTTATTTGTTTCCGGTAGTCAACAACCGAAGCTAAAAGTGTGATTAAAATTTTATTGTTTGTACGAAAGATAAAGATGCTGATTAAACCAAACGTTTCCGCGAAGGGGCAACGGTCAAAAATTCTCTTCCGCTCCATGCCTCCAATAATTACCTCCCGGGCGATGCCGCTGCGCAAACTATTTTAAACTAACAACCAGCGTGAGCTGCAGCATATATAAAACAGGTATTAACAGTACCTTTTATCGGGTAAAATACGCCAACAACGGCATGTTAAATACATCCGAACTATCGATGAAAATATAGCGTTATAGCGGGTTGTCCTGGTGTATAAAATCTTCAAAATGCCTAAATTTATTTATTAAAGTTTGTCAATGAAAAATTGGGCGCTGCTGTTAATACTGGTTTTGCCGGAAGTTTACTGTTATGCTCAGTATACTTGCGGTACAGATGATCAGCATACCTGGCTGCTGAAACATAACGCTGCGTACCTGGGCCAAATGCAAACCAAGAGGCCGGCATTGCGTAACAGCTACAGACCTGCAACAATACCTGACACGATACCTGTCGTTGTTCACGTGATCTACCTGGTAAACACTTTTGGAGCTTTTGGCGATATTTCGGATTCTTCTATTGCAAATATGATGGAAAACCTCAACCAGTCCTTTAATCAACCAACACCCGGTGGAACGAATATAGGATTGTATTTTATGCTGGCGCAAACTGATCCTGACTGCCGGCCGACCAAAGGAATAATCAGGGTAGATGCATCCGGGGATAAAGAGTATGTTTTACACGGCGTACACATGGGCAATGCTGCTGGTGGAATTTCGCAGGAAGCGCTTGCAGCCAAAAGTTTCTGGGACAATACAAAATACCTGAACATTTGGATTGTATACCAGTTTTCCGATCAAAACGTTGGTGGCTATGCCTTCTATCCAACAGGCTTTCATACAGTTTTTGATGGCGTGGTTTTAAGTTATAATGCTGCCTGGCATTCTGTTGTGCATGAAGTGGGCCATGCCTTTGACCTGTTTCACACTTTCCAGGGTGCTGATGGAACAACCTGCTCTTCAAATACTGATTGCTCTGTTGATGGCGACATGATATGCGATATTCCGCCTGTATTGCAAACCAACGTCTGCGATCCTTCAGCTGTTAACCCTTGTACAGCTGCGCCCTACGGAAGCAATGCAGTGTATAATCACATGTCGTATAATGAATGCCGCCATTTATTTACGCCCATGCAACGGGACCGTATGCTCAATGCTTTGCATGCGTACCGGACTTCGCTGTTAACAGCCAATACTGAATGGCCGCCTCCTGTAGCTCCCGTGATAAGAATAGTAGCAGACGATGCTGATAATGTTATTGAGAAGAACCAGCTGGTGACATTTACGCCCACGGTAACCGGTAGTGCTGCTGTACAGTATCATTGGTTAAAAAACAACTATGAGGTTTCAACCAGCCGGGTATACAGCACCACTAACCTGCTGCATGGAGATGAAATTGTTTGCATGATTGAAGCCACTGATCTTGCATGCCATGTTCCGGTAAAATCTGTCAGTAACACCATAAAAATATCAACAGATCGGCAACATTTTGTAAGCATCTATCCCAATCCCTTTTACAACAAGATTACTGCATGGACACCATCAGAAAGTAGCACGATCAGTGCCATCAGGTTATTTGCCGTTGATGGAAAATTGCTGGAAACAAAAATCTTCACACCTTCGTCCATTGTACAGTATTCAATGGTAAGCAGGCCGGCGGGCATATATTTGCTGGAATTTACAACAAGCAAAGGACGAGAGTTGATCCGGGCAATAAAAGGTGCTGTAAAATTTTTCTGAAAGATGTTGCCGGCATAGAGTAGGAGCGTTGCACATCCACTTTCTAAAAATAGTTCCCTTTAAAGCGTACAATTAAAGCCAAACGCTCAACAGTATTGGCAGCCCTCAACACACCGGTATTTTCAAAGTTAAACCCGGGTCCTTTTTAATTATTGGGGTGAGAAAATTCCTTCTGCTCCGGGTCTCCAGGCAAAACCTCCCAGCTGCGATTGAGCTTTACCAATAGCCATTGCCGTGGTTGATATCTCAATCTGCAGCATAGTTGGTACAGCCCCCGAGCCATATGCAGCTATCAGGCGTGTTCTTCGGAAATAAATGTACCTGTGTTGCTGAAAGTAGTTTCCCATTTTACGCCATTGCGGTTAAAATGCGCTTTCCAGTTACCATCTGTGGTCAATTTCCACTCATACACACTGTCGTTGGCATTCCTGGTTCTGAAAGCTGCCAATACAGTAGCAGGTACAGCGCCGCTAAGGCTGGTAATATGGTCTTCATTTTCATGGCCGCTATCGTCAAAGCTTGCCGAATGGCGCTGGCTGTTGTGGTTAAACTCTACATGGAACAAGCTGCCGCTTTTATGCCACTCCAGTTCTGATGCACCGGAAAACCTGGCTGTAAAGGCTGTTACCACGACTGCCGGAACAGCGCTTTGAGGAATGACTGTAATTGCTTCGGTTGTGGTTGAGGTTACATCTGCCTTTTTGCAGGAGGTTAAAAAAAGCAAGGTAAATGCCGCCAGTATTGCGAATGTCTTTTTCATTCAATTCATTTTTTAAAGGTTAAACACTGTTGTTACACTTATTGGTAAATGCAGCGTTAAGAAATGTAACCGGCTATTTAATTTTTTTTGCTTTTTATTGGATCACTTCATAAGTTATACCTGGCGGTATTATTTTTAATTTGATGGTAGTTTTATTTATAGTCCTGTCATTTAATTTTACAAACATGTTCTGTGTCGCTGTAGTGGCTCGTGGACTCAAGAATCAATTCGTCTGCAATAATTGCCTGCCACGGTTTGTATGAGCTCTTAATAAGTTTAATTGAATTGCAGACAGGATTACAACCCAAATGCTGCAAAAGAAAGTCTTGCATGGAAACAGGAGAAGTATTGCTTTGGATAGCACCCATAAACAACCCGCAACACTTGTTGCAGTAATACGGTTTAAAGCAGTAATTCAGCTGGTGTAATTTAATAAATATCAGGAATGATTCACAGGCGAGGATCGGATAGCAAGCAGATTTTCATGTTCAGCCGATTGATAATTTTCGTCAAGTGGTTTGCTCAAATCAGCTGGGTTAAAAACCTGGAAATGATGGTTATTAAAAAACTGAATTAAATCGCCTGCAGTATAATTGAATGGTTTTTGCAATATTTCTGAAGATTCAAAATAAACTTTATTGGTCTTTAGCAGGGTTTCTTTTGCTCCTTTTAAAGCCATTAATTCATAGCCTTCAATATCAATTTTCATCAGGTCTATGGATTTTAAATCAGCGGTAAAATCATCCAATAAATTCTGAGACACTGAAATGGAATTGGAGTCATCAGTCACAACCTTGTTCATGTCGTCAAAAATACTTGAAAACTTGACCATGCCTGTTGTATCACCCAGGGCGACGTTATATGCTGTTGCAATTTTTTCAAATTTATTTAGTTGGATGTTTTCTGAATAAAATTTATAGGTTAAGGGGTGAGGTTCAAATCCAATGACTTTTCCTTTCGGCCCAACAATCTGGCAAGCCATTAATGACCATGTTCCGATGTTGGCACCAAGATCCACAAAGGTTTCTTCTTCTTTAAGATTTTGATGAAGAAAGTTGCAGTCTTCATCTATATAGCGTTTATCTATAAATAGCTGCATTGAAACGAGGGACCTGTTAAACCGAAAAAGAGCCCCATGGTAATTAATAACGAAGACTTTGCATACACCGGTTTTCCAAAGGAGGTAACCGGCCAGGAAGCGAAACGGTCTTTTGTGCGATAGCAGTGCTTTTATTTGTCTTTTCATATCGTGATTGTTCTTTTAAAAGTCATGGGATAACAATTTTTTCTTAATTTTTTTAGAAATTTTCAGTTGGGCTGCAAGATTTTCTAACCAGGGCCTTGTCCAAAGATTATTATTGCCCGTTCTATGAAACAGGGCTTGATAAAATGTTTGAACAGTACAAGGTTGCGCCTTGCTTATGGCCAGTAACACAAACGGCTTTTCATAATGAACAGAATTTTTCAAGTGGGATAGAGTGAGACGTCAGGACTTTCGTCCAGATAGCACATTTTGCTTTCGAAACCATCGATGACGTCAGCAAGAAAAATACCTTCAAACAATTTATTCTCCCTTTTTTAAGCATTTACTTTGTAAATGAAATTCCGGAGAGGGTAGATATTGTTGATTTATTTTCATTGTAAGTTTTAAGTGCGTAATTAAATAACCGTAACCAACATACATATTAATATTTAAAAATGCAATGATATTAAACCATAATTTTCTTTAGCGGTGACACATTAAAATGAAAATAACCACCGGCACAGCTGTCTTTACAGGTACATTAAACTGCAATTCAACAGCAATTAACGTTAAGATCTGTAAGGCCGCGGTTACACAGTTTGCCGGGAAGAAGTGTTGTTCAGCTCCCTTTTTATTATACCCGAATTGACTACATGCTTAACTGGTGCCAGGCGCAGCACTTCGGTTGTTGTACAATAATACCAGCAACCGCTTTTTTAGAATGGTTAAATTTTAATGACGATACAGCCGTGAATCAACAATAGCAAAGTATTTATCGACGGAAACTGGCTGATGACTGACAAGTTATCCACGGGATACTGCATGCCTGACTGTGGTTAAGTATTTGTCCATCGACTGCGAGGCGGTGAACCAGGGTACGGGAGAATTTCTGCACACCCTAAAAAAAAATTCTTTACACCGGGATAGCTACTATCTCTGGTGTAAAGAATTGTCAGTTTGAAATTATTCGGTCTGCCTATCTGATGGTGTCCAGCACTCCCATTAGTTACCACCTCTATCCGGTGTTACTTTTCCCTTACTTTATTCTTTAATAAATCTTACAACTTCCATTCTTGTTTTTGTAAACATTCTAAGATTGTAAATTCCTGTTGAAAGACTATTAATATCGAAAGACACAGCAGCCGTGTTGCCCGCAGAAACCAACGCTTCTTTTAACGCAGCTCCGTTGGCATCAATAATTTGTAAAGTGGCGCTTTCAGTCAATGCAGTTATCTTAACAAACAATATGTTCTTTGCAGGATTGGGGGATAACCTCATGCTGAAAAGTTCATTTTTGATATCTGCTGACACTATTTTACTGTAACTAAATTCTCCGTTACTGTTCATCATTTTAAGCCTGTAAAAGTTGAGACCCGGTATTGGCTGTTGGTCAGTACTAACATAATTGGTTACAGTATTTGTATTGCCTTTTGCAACTGCATAACCAATTGCAGTAAAATCGCTGGTGGCAGTACCGCGTTCGATAGAAAACCCCTGCAGGTTCTGCTCGCTTGCTGTTTGCCATTGCAGTAGTACAGTGTTGTTTTTTTGCAGTGTAGCAGTAAACTCCGTAACCTTAACAGGCAATGGGCCACTTTCCGGACCAAGCAAAAACTTTGCAACAACACCGAAATTACCGGGGTACTGTCCAAAGCCTGCTGCAAATAAAGCATTACCCGAGATTACCAATTTAGCTATTCTGTCATTGGCGGCACTTACAACGGTTTCCACATTGCCGCCACCGCCACCAAAAGTATTGTCAGGGCTTCCGTCTGTATTGTACCTTGTAATAGAAAAATTCTCATTATTGCCGTTTACATAATAACCACCTATAATTATTTTGCTGTCATTTTGAATGACAACTGATGTTCCGTATTTGCCGCTGATGATGCTGTATTGGGGTTGCCCGCCATTAAATGTGTTATCATTGGTTCCATCCATATTGATGCGTAAAAAAACAAACCTTGCATCTATGCCCTGTTTTTGATCATTTATGTAGTACCCCCCAGTGATGATTTTCCCATCGTTCTGCAGTGCAATTGACCTGAAATAAATTGCAGGATTGCCAGAATAATACTCAAAAACACGTACACCCGTTGAAGCAAAACTAATATCAGGAGAACCATCGGTATTGTACCTTGCTATAGATGAATAGGTGTTTTTACCCAACACAAGTATTTTACTATCGCCCTGTATTTTAAGATCGTCACAAACAAATGGCGTGTTTATTTTTCCGTTGGTACCAAAACTGATGTCTGGTGATCCGTTCGTATTGTAACGGTAAATACCCGTTCCGGCGACCATAATTTTTCCATCGCTTTGAATGGCAACCGAAGTAATGGAATCGGCGTTACCAGCTGTACCAGTTACCAGCCCATCTCCATCAAACGTTACGTCAGGGCTGCCATTGGAATTGTACCTTGCGATAGCAAGCCGGCCAGCGGAAATACCTGCCAATACAATTTTACCATCCGCCTGGATAGCTATTGCCCTGGCCCGGTCGTCAGTTCCTCCAAAGTCTGTTAATAATTTACCGTCACCCGAAAAAGAATTGTCCAGGCTTCCGTCCGTGTTATAACGGGTGAGTGCAAAATCAACATTCAGTCCATTCAGGGAATATCCTGCAGCGAGAATTTTTCCATCCGGCTGTACAGCGGAACCCGCGTAAAAGGTAGCACCCTGGTCAAGGTTGTCAATCAGTATGCCTGTTGTATTATAGCTGTTATCAAGACTGCCGTCAGCGCCATTAAAACGTGCAGTTGCAATATGGATGAGAGCACCTTCTGCATTAATGCCGAGGGCAAATAATTTTCCATCAGCCTGGATGGCCAGTGATTTTGCAAAGCTGTAAGCACCTGGTGCAGCCACCTGTCTTCCATCGCCGGAAAAGGAATTGTCAGGACTTCCATTTGTGTTATAACGGGCAATGGCGAAGCTGCTGTTGGTATTGTCGGCTGTTTTACCCGCCAATATGATTTTGCCGTCAGTTTGAATAGCAAGGGAGTACGCCTGGTCATTAATACCTCCAAAACCTGTGGTTACCATTCCGTCCGCGTCGAAGGTGTTATCCAGTCCTCCGTTGGCATTGATGCGTGCCAGCGAAAAACCTCCGTCGAGCCGAAGTACTATTTTACCATCCGCCTGAACAGCGATTTCATTAATTCCAGCGATGTTTTCCTGGCCGTTGCCATTTAAAGAATTGTCCGGTGTTCCATCAGCATTATACCTCAGCAAGACAGATCCGCCTACCAATATTTTTCCGTTGCTTTGTACGGTAACACAATTGGCATTTACCCTGAAGCCATACGAAACAATGCCGCCAGCGCCAAAGCTTCCGTCCTGGCTTCCGTCAGTATTATACCGGGCAACCAGGATTACCTGGTTAGAGCCGTTGCTAACGATACCATCTCCGGTTACAACAATTTTTCCGTCACTTTGCAGTGCAACGCCGGTAGCAATATTCTTGTATTGAAAATAGGAGAATTGAATGCCGGTCGTATTAAAAGTATTGTCTAAACTGCCATCGGTATTGAAGCGGGCAATTTCAAATGGACCTGCCGCAACAACCGCTACATACCCGGTATTGATATTGTGCGTGGAGCCTGCCACTACAATTTTTCCATCGGGCTGCAATACTGCATGCGGACCTGTCATCACAAGGGAAACAGCAACACCGTTTCTGCCATAACTTATATCAGTTGATCCGTCGGCATGTCTTTTATTAATCGCAACCTGGTCTTCTGTTTCCAGTATAAGATAATAACTGCCGTCAGCCCCGTACAATACCTGTTGGCTTGCATAATTAAAATTTGCCGGAGCGCCCAAATTGGTTCTTACAATTCCATTTTCTCCAAAAGAAAGGTCGAGCTGCCCGGTCTGAGCATAGCCAATAGATAAACATGCGACTAGCGCTACGGAGAGTACATTTTTTTTCATTTAAATTGTTTAATGGTACAAATATGAAAGTATACTTACCAGGATGATACATGGTGAATAAAGTGGAGCTCAAAAATTATCGGAATGTTTCTTTGGCGGGTATCGTAGGTATCGAAAAAAATGATCGGGTAAGCAATTGCAAACATATTTAAACTTAATCATTATTTCAAATATAACTTTGAGCGTAACTGCAATTCATAACATAAAAACTGCGACTAACAAAAGGATTTCAATCACAGCAATCCGTCCCATTTACTGGCCACAGTTTTACACTGCTGCAATCATACCCGTGAGATATGCCAACAACGTCAATTCATTTTTCATGTACGTTTATTTATTGTAAGAAGTGAAATTTATTTGGATCTTTCAATGGCGTAAGCATAGTACATTGCTTGTCGAACACAAATGCCAATTCTTTTTTCGCTCCTGACATCGAATAAAAAACTTCCCAATCTTTGTGGCTCAACAAATTATTTTAAACAACAACCGGCATCAGCCTGGAGCCTTGCCAGCATGTTAGCGCCGGGTACATTTCTTTCGCTCTGCGCCTTCAATAAAAACTTCCCAAAAGAGGGCTTCGCACGATTACATTAGACTTCAACTGGCCTGAGTTACAGTACCTGCAGGCCTGTCGGGAAAGGCTCCACTTTTCTTTGCGATTTATAATACAGCATTTACATCGCACCTGATACGGCTTGTTCATTTAAATCTAAAGCAAATCAACAATGGTGTGAAAAAAAATAAACAGTAATGAGGAAAACTTGACTTGGTCTTTTAGAAAAGTGAGATTAAACAGCTGAAATATATGTCCGCTATATCTGGATTGACTATTGCATCACCAGGCTGTAACTCTACACCAGCGTATCTGTAAACCCATGATGTAAGTTACGCCCGATTTGTTGTTATGCTGTTACCCGATTCCAATTTCGTGATAGTCCGGAAACGATTTTAAATACTCTGATTAATTGTATTACCTGGTATTGCACATATTTAAAACAACTTTAAAATACTTAACATAACAAACTAAAAACCCCTTGTCATGAAAAAGAAAACAACAACCAATGAAAATTTTTTTGAAAAATTTTCGTCAAAAGTTACAAAGGCCACAGGCAGCACGCCTGCTATTTTGCTGGCGTTTGCTTCTATAATTATATGGGCAGCATTTGGTCCGGTTTTTCACTACTCTGAAACCTGGCAGATGGTGATTAATACCGGCACAACCATTATTACTTTCCTGATGGTATTCTTAATTCAGAAATCACAGAACAAAGAGTCGCTGGCAGTACAGTTAAAATTGAATGAATTGGTGGCCGCCCATGAGTTTGCCAGTAACAGGTTGGTGGATGTAGAAAATATGACGGAAGAAGAACTTAAAGTGATTCAGAAATATTATATGAAGCTGAAAGCCGCTACTGAAAAAGAAGAGACGCTTCAAAAATCTCATTCCATTGATGAAGCAGCGCACATGCATGAAATAAAAAAAGAAATCGAGTCAAACATTCAAACAGCACTGGATAAATAACAACAACATGCGTTTCATCTACCGTTTATTGTTTTTTGCAAGCGCCTTGATGTTGTTTACCAGCTGTGAAGTTTTAAATAATTCATCCAAGTACAACTTTATTGATGGGTATTATAAAAGCAAAATTCAATCAAAAAAGCCAGTTAAATATTATGTGGTAGCTGCCAGTGATTCTATCAAAGTTTATCCTGCCCACCCCGGAACAAAAAAAATAGATACCGTAGGTACGATTACTATTTTTTTTCCGCCCGTTGAAAAGGCAACATCCTTTAAGGCGGTTTCTTTCAGAACTGAAACTTTTGACCTGGATGTGTTTACCATTTTATTTAAATACCGGCGTGCGGTAAGGCAATTTCCAAACCAGCTCACCACGGGATTTAATGGCGCCCTGTTTACCGGGTACAGAACAGATGTGTACAAACTATCCTATAAGGAAAATCCGCTGAATTTATCAAAACGGGACATTGCTCATTATGGCTTCAGCGTAGGGGGATTTGCAGGGCTTGGAACAGCCAGGATGGATGAATATGTTACGCTAAACCGTATCAATTATCAATACGATGCAGCTGTAGTAACCACTGGTCTGGCAGCCGAGTTTGGTATCAATAAAATCAACTTCGGGTTAACTTATGGCTTTGATTTTTTAACTGACAGAAACAAACAGGTTTGGATCAATAATGGCAAACCCTGGCTGGGCATCAGTATTGGGCTTAACATCAATTAATCCATCCTGCTGAATTAGTCTTTTTTTTGTTGGATCAGGTCTTCTACCAAAAAGATTCGCACTCATGCGACCGGGTGGTATTACTCCACAAAATACTTAGAACATACAACCAGCATAAGCTTCAGCACCTGATGCCCCGGCAAAAAAACAGGCTGCTGAATCGCTGAATAGTGTGCCATAAGCTAATGCAACTTTGGCCGGATAAAATAAAACGGTTACATTCAATTTTAGTTGGATTTACCCAACTGCAATGTCATAAGCCAAAAGTGAAAATAAGGCTGAAACGACAAACAAAACAACAAACTTCAACGGACAACATGATGAAAAAATTATTGGGTCATTCCTTTCTTTTAACGGTGTTATTCTGGACTCATTTAAAGGCACAAACTACCGGTGGTACTGTAGCGGACAATGTAACTTTTTCCAATCCATTGAAGGTGCAATTGGGCGACCCTTATGTGTTGCATACAAAGGGTATGTATTATATGTATGGCACCGGTGGGGGGGCGGATCATGGGTTTGCTGCTTATTCTTCAAAAGACCTGGTAAACTGGAAGCAGGAAGGGCAGGTGTTTTTCAGCAATAATAAAAATGGCTGGAGTGATGTAAAAGCGAAATGGGAGGGTGCTTATTGGGCGCCGGAAGTGTATGCCGTAAAAGGCAAATTCTACCTGTTTTATAGTGCACAGTGGAAACTTAATCCCGGGAATGAAGAAGAAAATTTTCGTATTGGAGTAGCGGTGGCGGATCAACCCACAGGACCTTTTACTGATTTGTATACCCACCCGGTTTTTGATCCCGGCTATCCAACAATTGATGCCAACGTTTTTTTTGATACCAATGGTAAATGCTATTTATATTATTCCCGTGTGGCATACAAACATCCTGTAGAAAGCGAAGTGGCAGCATGGGCCAGGAAGCAGGGCTGGTACAAAGAAATTGAAGAAAGCTGGGTATATGGTGTGGAACTTAAACCCGATTTTTCTGGTGTAATTGGCAAGCCAAAATTAATGCTCCGGCCCCCGGTTAGCCTGAAAGACAAGCAGTCTGAATGGGAGAGCAGGTCTGTTACCGCACGGGAAGTAAACCGCCGCTGGACGGAAGGCTCGGTAACGTTTAAAAAAGACGGCATCTACTACATGATGTATTCTGCCAATCATTTTGGCGGACAGTATTATGCCATTGGGTATGCCACGGCATCAACACCTTTAGGGCCTTATAAAAAAGCAGCCAATAACCCGGTGCTGCAAAAAAATACAGATAAGGGTGGCGAAGTTTCCGGTACGGGTCACAACAGCATTACCTACTCGCCTGATGGTAAAGAAATGTTTTGCGTATATCACGGAAGAACTGCCGCCACAGGTGATGAAAGGGTTGTTTTTATTGATCGTATGAAGGTGAAAGCTGGCAAAATAACCATTGCGGGCCCTACTACTACGCCCCAAAAACTGCCTTCGGGTGTGATCTCCATCAACAAATGACATTCCGTACCTGTTGCAAAAAGACAGTTTTAATGGAGTGATTGCCTTGAATCATTAAAGGCTGTACTTCGCAATAACATTTCAGTCATTAGCCGTGGCGTTTGGCTATTTTTTGATCCACCACCGTTGCGATAGAACTTGCCCGGCTATGTCAATAGGGCAGGCCGATAGTAGCCTTGGATAGCGTCCGTTAACAACGTTTTTTTGCATGTGTTGAGCGCAACAGGAAACACAGGCGGCCATTCAAGTTGCATGGAAGAGCGGGCAAGTACAGAACATTCCCTAATAATTTTTGTCGTCCGCCGAAGGTCCATAGATAGACGGGACCAAAATATCATTCAGGCGCATGTATACCGTCAGCTGGCCGCGGTGATGCACCCAATGATTGATGCTGGACCCAATGCATTCGTTTTTAGTTTGCCGCATTAATTCTGTTTCACCATTTCTCAACACAAAGGGAGCTTCCAGTGCTTCATCGGTAGCTTGCTGAAGGGCTACTATTGCACCTTCAAAGTTATTTTCAAAATGCTCCAGCAAAGCCTGGCTGGTACCTGGTGCAACATGGCTAAAAGTAGTAAAGTCAACCACCCCACTTGTGATGGCGGTGCTGATCCATAAAGGAATTTCCGCTACGAGTAAACTCAGGTAGCCCAGGTTCATCGATTTGGGGTGTGGCTTGTAATCATACAAATTGTCCGGGATGCGCTCAAGGCATTTTTTTGTTGCGGTATATTCTGACTGCAGTTCTTTGCTATAGGCATTGGTCAAAATGTTACTCATACAGACTGTTTCTTTTTTCTGCATCAAACACAATGCCTGTCTTCTCCGGGCTAAATAAATCACTTGAAGTAGGTAATACGAAAATCGAAAAAAGAAGACGGATCAGGGAACTGCAAAGGCCGCTCGCCTGACAAAATAAATCCTTTAAAATAGGTAAGCCTGTCTTTGCTGTCAAATTCGATTGCTGAGTTAAAATGCAGATCACTTCCGTCAAGTTGGTTATGAAGTATGGCCGTTTGAAAGGGATATTTTGCATATTGCCACGCATACGCATCATTAAAGATTGACAGTACCCCTGCCTCGCCGGATAGAATGGTGGTAGATATCGGAATGTTTGCAATACCTCTAAGTAACAACTGACGCTGATTGTAAAGATTGCTACCCCGATTGTCCCTTGATGTAAACTGGAAATAAATAAAATGATCGTTGATCTTTCTTAACGTGTCAGTATAACCGCTTTGTATTTGACTGATTGATCCCCCGGCGTCATAAATGACGGAATCTGCTGTTATAGTAGCAGACGTTAACGTGTCTTCGGGAGTGCCATTCACCGGGTAAGGGCGGTTAGTGGTCATGCTGATGAGTTGGCCATTGTTGTTAAAAATGGCTGCAACAGTGTCTAAGATTGGAGTGCCACGGGGCAGGCTCGACCGCTGATCTAACCATTTGAGGCGATAATTCCCGCCTGGCATCAGATTTTTGGTAAAAACGATGGTTTTGAGTAATCCGTATAAATCCCGCTGCTCTATTTTTTGTAAAACGTTCTGATCGTCATAAGTAAACAACGTTTTAATTATACTGGTTGTATCAGCCGCAGATGTCTTTTTGAACTTAAAGATCACTTTCGAAAGAAGATGATCATTATTGTAACTCAATTCGGTAACAGAATTGAAAGGAAACAAAGTATCTTCTGTTACAGATGTAAGTATTATTTTATTATTGGCGCTGTCATAATAATAATTCTCAACAAATTTGGATGCGTACCTGATACTCTTTATTAAGAGGGAGGAATCTTTGCCAGCAGGTAGTTGAGTCTGAATAACGTTGTCGTGATTTTTTGAGCATGAACAAACACACTGAAGAATTACAGACCAGTAAACGAAAAATGAACAAATTTTGCCGGGGCGTTGTTTCATTTCCTAAATAATAATAAAGATATATCTAAATTGTGCTATTTCAAATGCAACCGTTGGTGAAGCCTGCAACATCATTTCCTTCGTGTTAGGCGACTTAACCAGGCTATAATGCGAGTCGCCTTCAATCCTTAAAGGCTATCCTTCGCTATCACGCTCCAGTCATCGCTGCCATGGCCTTTGGCTATCCATTGATCCATCACCGTTGCAATAGCCGGTATAACGGTCAGTGTTGTCGAAGCCTGGCTGGCCGCATCCATCATCAGTCCTGCATCTTTGCGGGCCATATTCAATTCCCACGAGGGTTCATTAAAATTGCCTTCGGTAATCTTTTTTAACCGGGCCGGAACGCCGACACCCGGGTTCCAGTTATTGAACAGGGTAAGCAGATCAGATGAGGATATGCCATGCACTTTTGCAAGTGCCAGCGAATCAGCAAGCCCGGCCGTCAGGCTTAATAAGAAAAGATTCCCCGAGAGTTTGAGCCCGGCAGCTTTACCTTCTTCCGCGCCAAAATTAAGGAGCTTGCCCGTCATGGCAGCTAGTGCCGGCGTATGTTTTTCAATTACAGACTGCTCGCCCGATACCAGCATAAAACCCGTGCTATCCAGGGCATTTGGCGGACCCATAAAAACAGGCGCGTGCAGGTAGGTAAAACCCCGGCTTTTCCAATCCGCTGTTCTTTTTACAGCACCCAATACAGAAGTAGTAGTATGATCTATTATAACGGCGCCTGGCTTAAACCCTTTGCTGGCAGTTGCCAGCACTTCGTCTACAGTGGCGTCATCCTTAAGAGTAACATGAATCACATCCGCACCCTGTACTGCATCGTAACTATTTTCAAAGGCTTTGGCGCCAAATATTTCCATGGCTTTTGCCCTGGCAGCAGTGCGGTTCCATACCTGCACGGCCTCTCCTTTTTGTAACATCGCCTTCACGAAGTTGGAACCTAATAAACCCATACCTAAAAATGCTTTCATACTACATTGTTTTTTGTAAAGTTAATTAAATGGTTGCCGTTTGGCCGGATATTGTAATCGGACAGGGGGTAAATAAAAACAGTAATCCAGGCAAAATAAAGCAGCTGAAACATCACTATAATCAGAGCTTCAGTTTTTTCTTTATCCACTCCTCCGTTGCTGCTACCAGCAACGCTATGGTGTCTGTTTTACCAGCCTTAAAGGAATGATCGGCACCCTCAATCTTCACCAGTGATGCACGTTTCAGCGATTTACAAACAGGCGCTACAAGCTCCCATGTTGCAAGGGCGCCTTTTGTACCCTGCAGAAAAAGCATTGGTTGTTTCACCAGCTTTAAATGTTCCGCACGATCAGTGGAAGGCTTGCCGGCGGGGTGCAATGGGAAGCCATAAAAAATAATCCCCTTCACCGCAGCATTTTTATACTCTGACAAATATTGCGAACTCATTCTGCCACCAAAAGATTTACCGGCTATAAACAGTGGCAGCGATGGAAACAATTGTTGAGCTTTGGCAATAGCCGCCGCAATGGTTTCATGCGCAACAGCAGGCGTGTCTGGTCTGGGTTTTTTCTTTTCCATAAAGGGAAAATTAAAACGAAAAGTACCTATACCTTTTAATGCTAACGCGTTTGACAGCGTTATCATAAACGTATGGTTCATGCCTGCACCGGCGCCATGCGCCAGCACGATGATGCAGCTGCAATCTTCAGGCAGTATATATTCTGCAGACACATTTCCTGTTTCAGCAGATACAGGTAGTACAAGTGACTTTGTCGTCATATAGTTATATTGCTTTAACGGTACTAAAAATAATACATCTTGTTAAATAAGTGGCCGGCGCAACTATTTTCAGATGATTTTGCAGGGATAACAGTCGCCCGATATACAAGCGGCCGGGGCCGCTATTGATTTGTTAACCAGTATCAACATTTTCAATGACCATGGTTCTGTTAACAGTTTTGCTGCCGGTATATATTTGCGGGTAATAAGATTAAGGTTTTTTTTGTAAGACCAAGTGCCTCTCTTGACTTTAATATAGGGTGGCTGTTTGCCTCCAATCAAAAACTCGCTGGGTTACGCAACTAAACAAATTAATCATTCCCGGTAGAAGATCAGAGCGACAAATTAACCTTGCTTCATTTTGACCGGTACAGTTTATTTATTGCAACACCCAACCAATTTAATAAAAAGAACACCTGACAGGTGGCAGCTACCTTTACCGTGTCTTATATCTGTGATTGAATTTATTTCTTAATGATGTACCGCTCTATATTTTTGTTAGCATTGCTTTTAGTCGCTCAACTGGGTAAAGCCCAGGATGGTTTGATGATAACCGGCAGGGTGGCCGAAGCTGCCAGTGGCAAGGCTATCCAAAATGCTACCGTACACTTAACGGGCAGCAATAACAGCACACTTACAAAAATTGACGGGTTGTTTCGTTTGGTCAACACCAAGGGGTACGACAGTATTGAAATAACCTGTGTGGGTTTTGAACCTGTAAAGTTGTTGGTAACAAAGGGCCGGGCGCTTAACCTGGTTATTGAAATGAAAAACAGCACGGGTGCATTACAAGACGTTGTGATTGGCAGCGCCAAATTACCGGGCAAAGCTTTTATGCAAAAAGTGATTGATCATAAAGCGACTAACAACCCCTCTAAGTTCACGAGTTACAGTTATACCAGCTATACCCGCTGCGAGCTGGATATTGACCAGGTAGATTTTAAAAAAGCAGGTGGTAAGGGATTGAAGAGCCTGATGTTGAAAACCTACAACAGTATTGATACTACTGCGGCCGATGATAAAGAGCTGCCCATTTATTTTGCAGAACGGCTGGCTACTAATTATCATTCGGTATCGCCGCATTATGACCGGGAAAATATTATTGCGAAAAAGAATCTCGGCCTCAAAACAGATAATCTTATCAGCAAACTGGATAGATTTTATTTTAATTTCAATGTGTATGACGACTGGCTTCCCCTGTTTGAACAAACCTATGTGAGCCCGGTTAACACCAATGCATTTAATTATTATAAATTTTTTGAGGGGGATACGCTTGTTGAAAATGGTGATACCATTCAGCAAATCCGCTTTACACCACTGCGTGCCTATGAGCGTGCTTTTACCGGTACGCTCTGGATAAACACCCATACGCTTGCTGTTGAAAGTATAAATATGTACCTGAGTAAAACTGCCAATATCAATTTTGTATCGGACATCAATTATAATGAAACATACCAGCAGGTATTTGACAGCAGCGCCGGTACACTCGCCTACATGCCATACAAATTTTCATCTGAAATAAAATTTGAAAGTGGACTGGCCTTGCTGGGAATACCGGGTAATGAGCATAAGAAGGGAATGAAATTTCTTATTAAAAACACCACGGTAAGCGATAATATAAAACTGAATGCGGGGGATGAAGATGGATTTGTATCCAGGCTGATAAAAAAAGAACAAACAACAGACTGGGATAAGCCGGATGCTTTTTGGCAGCAGCACCGCCCGGATTCGCTCACCACGCACGAAGCGAATATTTATAAAATGGTGGATTCCCTGAAACAGAACAAACGCTTTGAAAGAGATATCAGGCTGGTTGCTTTTGCCGGCACGGGCTATTGGGATTTTGGCAGTTCTCTGAGGCTCGGTTCGCTGACTTCTTTCTTTAGTAAAAACTCCATTGAAGGTATGCGCTTTCGGGTTGGTTTCTGGACCATGCAGGGCATCAGTAAAAAGCTGAATATTTTTGGGTACGGTGCTTACGGTACAAAAGACCAGAAGCTGAAAGGATTGCTGGGTGTTAAGTACGTGTGGAACGCAGCCCGCTGGACAAAGACTTCCCTGAGCTTTGGCAGTGATTATGATTTTATAATAGACCAGCCAGACGAAATGGATAAAGACAATATCATTAATTCACTACTGCGTAAAAAAATTCCTTTTACCCGGATGTATGTTAAAGAGTTACTGGTCAGTCATGACCAATACTTATCGCCTGATTTTAGTATAAAAGGAGCTGTAGGATACAAGGAATTAAACCCGGTTTTTGATTTTAAATACCGCCCCATTAATCCTGATATTGATAAACCTTATGACAGTGTGTTTGTAAAGAAATTGCCAGTGGCAGAAGCTTCTTTTGTAATCCGCTATGCGCATAAGGAACGTGCTGCAATTCTAAATTACGACAGGATAAGGCTGGGTACATTTTACCCGGTTGTTACAGCAGGTTATACTTATGGATTTGAATTAGGCTCCGCACAATTTGAATACCACAAACTGTTTGCCTCGGTTGAACAAAAACTGCGCCTGCCGCCAAAGAGCATGCTGTTTTATAGACTGGATATAGGGAAAGTTTTTGGAACCATTCCATACCTTCTGTTAAATATACCTGCAGGCAATGAGTATTATGTAACCAACCGCTATATATTTAATACAATGGCGCCGTATGAGTTTGCGGCCGACCGGTATGTCAGCCTGCATAGCCGTTTTTACCTGGGCGGTGCATTGCTGGATAAAATTCCGTTGTTGCAAAAGCTGGGCTGGCGGGAACGTTTTTCATTTAATGCTTATTGGGGCGATATGACGCAGAGTGATATGGACTATAATAAGAATTCCAATTTTAACCTGATTCGAAAAACGCCCTTTATGGAGGCTGGCGCTGGCATCGGCAACATCTTTCACATTTTATCCGTTGAATACTACCGGCGGTTTAATTACCTGGGTAATCCTTATGCAAAAAAAGGGAGGAGTCTACCTGGGGCTCACTTTGTCTTTTTAAGCTTTTGCTTTTCTTCCGGTTGGGTTTAAGAAGAACAAACTTTACAGGTGATATCTGATCATTAGTTTAAACTAACAGCAGGCAAAAGTAGCCGAACCTGCGATTTTCCATGGAACCCCAAACTTATTATGGAACTGATATAACTTAACATGTTCTCTAAAACTCAAATTAAAACGGTGGCGTTTTATTTTATTGCAATACCGGATTTAAATACATAGGCCCCCGACTGTACATTCACAATATGATACCCGTCGTGAAAGCCCTTATAGCTTGCACCTTTCAATTGTTTGACTGTTATTCCGTTTTCAGTTAATACTCCGCCTGTATCACCCGGGATATAAATAGTTGCCGATGTATTAAAAGGCACTTGTACTTTCAGCGTGAACAGGCCTGGCTGCCTTTTCCATTCCGATGATATCGTTCCTCTCATTGTTTCAATCCTTGCTGTTGCAGTGGTAAGACTATCCAACAGCATTGGCTTTACTATAAATGACGCAAATGCGCAACTGTTTTCATCCGGTTGTATGCCGCCGATGTATTGATAAAACCAGGCATCGATGCTACCCATCATCACATGATTTTTTGATTGTTTCAATGTCCAGAATTCGCATACCGTTGTATACAGCCGCATCATATCATTCCAGCTGGGGGCCGTTTTTTGATTGATGATTCCCCAGGCAACGCCGGCCCGGCCCAGCAGCGCCAAGGCTTCGGGCATGTATTTGGTACCCAGTACGCCTGTGGTTAAATGGTTGCTGTTATTCGTCAAGATGTCTTTTACAAGATTATCCAAAACCCGTTGCCGGATGTTTCCTGGAACAATTCCCAGGAACAATGGAAACGCATTGGCCATCTGGCTGCCATCTTCATAATTGGCAGTTTTAGTATCCAGGAATCTGGAATTGTATTTTCCGGCAATGTTAATCGTGAGTTTTTTGAAATACACTTCGTCCGCAGTGTTACCGATTATACCGGCCACTTTGGCCATGATGGTTGCATTCCAGTAATAATATGCCGTGGGGATGGATTTGGGATCGCCTTCTTTCCAGCCTTTCACCATGCTGCCCCAGTCGCCGATCCACCCGGAAGGGAGCATCAAGTCTATTGCCTGTTTGTCAAGAAAATGCATAAAACGTTTCATAGCCGGGTAATGTTCCGCCAGCATTTGCTTGTCGCCGTAATGGGTGTAATACTTCCACAACAGCACGGGGTAGGTACTGCTCCATTCAATGCCGGTATCCCTGATATAGGGCCGCGGTGAAATAATAGGTATATCACCAGTTGCTGCGTCCTGATTTTCGCGAATTCCGGCAAGCCAGTTCCGGTAAAACAGGGCCATGTTAAAATTATACATTGCTTCGTCTGCGGTAACCTGTGCATCACCCAGCCAGCCCAGGCGCTCGTCGCGTTGCGGGCAATCCATCGGGTAGCCCAGCATATTACTTTTTTGCGACCATACTGTTGCCTGGTGTATTTTGTTTACCAGCAAATTATCACATTCAAAATTGCCTGCCGGCTCATTTGTGGAATAAACAGCATGGCCTTCAACGTTCAATAAATTCAACGGACCGTTTTGCGCCGAGATTTCCACGTATTTAAAACCGAAAAAAGAAAAATGTGTTTCATATGTTTCCACACTGTCGCCTTTCAATATGTATTCGGCTGTTGCGTTGGCATGCTCGTTACTGGTGATATTAAGGGAGCCGTCGGCATAAATATCTTCGGCAAATTGTATCGTCAGCTTTGTATTTTTTATGCCACTTATTGTAATGCTTGCCCAGCCTGCAAAATTCTGCCCCATGTCAAATACCTTGGTGTTGGGCTTTGGGCTATTGATTTCCTGCGGTTTAAAAATTTCCTGCACTTTAATGGCGGGCATGGTGTGTGCAACCAGGCTGGCTGCCGGCTTTGCAAAAACCGTAACTGGCTTCCATGCTGCATCATTGTACCCGGTGTTTGTCCACCCCTGTTGATCCATGTTGGCATCATATACTTCGCCGTCATAAATGCAACTGTACAGGACGGGACCCGGTGTGCAACGCCAGTTGTTATCAGTTGTTATCCAGCTGCTGCTGCCATCAGTATACCTTACCAGAATTTGTGCAATTGCCTTCTTGCTGCCAAACCATTGCATGCGGTATGTGTCCCACCATTTTTTATAAGGATTGTACCAGCCGTTACCGACATGAATGCCGATCGCATTGTCACCCTGCTGCAGCAAAGCAGTTACATCATAGGTATCGTACAACACATATTTTTGGTAAGGTGTTTTGGCCGGTGCCAGCACATGATTGCCTACACGCTGACCGTTGATGAAGAATTCGTACAAGCCCAGCCCGGTAACGTAGGCTCGTGCTGATTGAATTTTTTTCGGCAACTTTACTTCGTGGCGCAGTAAAAGCGAACGGCCGTCGTGCACGATGCTGTCCTTGCCAGGCAGTTGTTCTCTTACATCTTTATAAAAGCCTTGCGCCGGCAGAGCTTCCAACGGGGTGCCATTGCCGATCCAGCTGGCTCTCCAATCCCCGCTATTTAAAAAAGCAGTCTCAAATTTATTTATTGAGCTTTCAACTCTTTTTCCGTTTCCGTTCCAGGCAATTACTTTCCAATAATAGATGCTGTTTGAACTGAGCTTATTGTTACCCAATGCATGCTGAATGGTTTCGCTGGAAATTACTTTTCCTGAGTTCCACGTATCCGGCTGATTGCGTTTGAGCAGCGCCATCGATGTAGCCACCATCAGCTGGTAAGCTGTCTGCACCTGGTCACGGTCCGCCGAAGTAATGACCCATGAAAAACGGGGATGCATCACATCTACGTTTATAGGTGCTTCCGCGTATTCCACCAGCATTTTTTTGAATGTAAGGGACGGGTTTTTACCCTGCGTGTATTCAGTCAGCAGGAAGCACGTAAAAATGGTCATTAATAATCCCAGGCTTTCATGCAGTTTTGAGGCAAACGTTTTTCTCATTTAATTAAATCAATTTATTTACCCGGCGGATAAATAATGCCGGCCAGGCAGTATACAATAAATCAGATTCTAAAGTAATTGTTTTATTGAGCTCATCCAATTTCTTCGTTTTTCTACGGATAATTAAACAGTTCTTTTAAACAGGGATCAGGGAAGTGGGATATGAAGTTTAGCCACAGCCATCTTACAAACCAGTTTTAAATCAGATCCGGCTTACGGTATGGTTATTGGTTTAAAGCTGGCACATTAAAATATAAACATGAGCAATCAAAAACAATTCGGAGTCTGGATGGATAACCACCAGGCTGCGGTAGTAGGAAATGACAATGCTGAAGGCGAAACATTAACAGTACTTGCCCACATAAAGGGGGAAGATATTTCCCCAAACTCCAGTGAGAAAAATTCGAACAACCACGAGAAAACACTACAGGCAAAATTTTTTAAAGAAATAGCCTCTCATTTGGTCAATGCTACGCATGTACACGTAACTGGTACCGGCCAGGCGCAGGAACAGTTTATTCACTACCTGGAAAGTACTCCTCAATTTAAAAATAGTAAGACGGAAGAGTCAACGTCTAACAAAATGAGTGATGAAAAGCTGGTAGAATACATTACAGCTAAATTCTAATTTATTACCGGGACGACGGCAACATGATGGCCGATATTGCTGTCGTCTTTTTCAATTATAGCCCTTGGGTAAATTACAGCCTTATCACACGGCAGTGAAGCTATTCCAAAAATAAAACTAAAAAGCGGGGTTACATTAAAGTCAGGGTCTTCAATATTTTATACCAAATTTGTCCATCTTAAAAAGCCCGCACTTTCCGGAATTACGCTGCTGCTGGCGCAAACCATAATGTTGTATAAAATGGAATGTTTATCAGGATAAGATATGATATCGGTTCCTACGACTTTACCAGATAAAATCCTGTACGGATATAATAGCGGTAAAACGGCCTGACAAAAGATTTGATGCTGATTGGTGTAGTGAAGGCTTGTTTAAAAGGTGACATTATCTTCAATCCTTCTTTTTTTAACAGTTGCCGGAGACTTTTATTGTTGAAAAAATTGATGTGCTGAAAGGCACAAACATTAGCAGCCAGCAGAACAGCTTTAAACTGGTGTTCACTGGTAATAGTTTGTGTTACAGCCATTTTTTCTTCTATAGCTGCACAATCGGGTACATCAAAATAAACAATGCCATTTTGCTTCAGCCTGCTGTTTATCGCTTTAAGGATGCTGCAAGGGTCAGAAACATGTTCCAATACCTCGTTTAAAATGATCAGATCGAACAACATATCACTATTGCTGTCTGTAGTTATGACTTTTATGTCTTTCTGTTCCATGTAGCGTATCCTTTCCAAAGAATATTCAAAAGCATAACAGTCAAATCCCATCCTCTTCGCTATTATTAAAGAGTCTCCGAAACCGGCGCCAAAGTCAAGCACTTTAATATCGGCAGGTTTTTTACCTAAATTTGAAATGGTAAAATTGAATATTTTTTCATAATAGGCAACACTTTCCCCTGTGCTCGCAGTCCACTCTCTGGCCAATACAGGATCTATCCATTTATCATACAGTTCATCCAGCATTTCATCGTCCAAAATATATTTTTGATATGCCAGCGAGCAAGCATTACAGCGTACAATTTCAAAATCTACATCCTTCAGTATTTCCATATTGGCATTTCCCTGGTACGATTCAAACATATACTTTTGTAAAAGCTCCTCGTTGAAACTTCTTTTAAAAAAAGACCTGAACGTTGTGTGGCCGCAGGCAGGGCATGCTTCTCTTGTAAGGATATGTGCAGACATCAGAAATGATTTTTGATTAAAAAATGTGATTTATTCTATCATACCTTCTACCTCTCGGCAGAGTTAAAATATGAAAAGATGAATACAAGATAATGAAATTATATATTTATTCCTTACAATTTGTAATTTACATAAAATCATGCAGCATTAAGGAAATAATGCGGTCGCTTCATAAATGGGCAGTGCTCTTTTAAATCGTTCAGATTCTGTAACGCAACAAATCGCACATTTATTTTTAAAGGTGATCATTTTATCATTGCCGGGCATGTATGTTTTCCAGATAACTTCGGATATGTATTAAGACTCTGAAGCAATACTTTATCTAAAATGAGATACCAGGTATACGTTGTTGAATTATCGAAAAAAGTATTTACGGAAAATGCAAAATTCCGGGCTGCCAATCCGCAGTTTAACGGTGTGTTACAGTGTCTGTATGTAGGCATGACGAGCAAGACGCCTGCGGAAAGATTCATGCAACACAAAACCGGGTATATAAATAAAAAAGGGCACAAGCTGTCTGCCAATATTGTGCAGAAATACGGAACCTATTTACGCCCCAGCCTGTATGACCATATCAATCTAAAAGCAATGACCATGCAGGAAGCGCTGATCATGGAAGAAAAACTGGCCCTGGATTTAAGAAGGAAGGGATATGCGGTTTGGTTTAATTAATAGTACACCTGCGCCCTGTTTGCACCGGAAGTAATTGGTATAAATACATCAACAGATTTAATTACCGGAGACCCGCAGGGACTACATCAAACACCGGGCAAAAATTACCGTCGCCTATCTTACCGATTTCATCCTTAGTAAAGCCTGTGGTTATCCCATCAGCAGGCCTGTAGGGCGGAGTTATCTTTGTATCGGTGCCTGAAATGAATGTAACACCTGCTATTTATTACAATTCCCTTTACTCAATTTCCATTTCCAGCAAAGCATAGCTGAGCGATTTACCATGCGTATCCAAAGCCAGCGATGTGGTAACGCCGCCTGACAGTGCATTGTAACAAACAAAAAGCAACGAAGCAATATTGGGTAGTTCGTAACGGATGACTTCTCCCTGCACGATTTCTTTCAGGTGATCTCTAACTTTTTGTGCAGTTACTGTTTTACACAACATGATATAATTGGCTTCGTTGTATGGAATCAGCGAAAGCATTAAGGTGTTGCCTTTATCACCGGCACGGCTATGGGCTATTTCAAAAAGTTTCATGATTCAAATATTTTTACTTGTGGTACAATGAGATTTCTATCAATCAATGTTGATGCAATGCCAATCACTTCATTCACATATTTTCTTGCACCACCACCACCTGCAGGGCCATTGGTGTACAATGCTTCCACTTCTTCACCTACCAATGCAGCAGCTTCAGCTGTTTGGGCTTTTGCGGCTACACGCAATCTTACTTCATAGGGTTCACTGGTATTGCTGAAAGTTGTTTTGTGCATTGATTGAACGCCTATAAAATCTATCCGGATATCGCTGAAAAAAGGTTGTAACCTTTTTTCAATAATTTCGGCAGCCAGCTGCGCTCTTTCATACGCAGCTGCACCAGCATAAGAAATTTCTCCTTCGCCCAGGTAAAAAGCTTTGTAACCAATACTTGCTTTGTAGCTGGCAGGTTTTGCAGCACCACTGCCACCTGAAACATGCACCATGTCTTTACCAATTTCTTCAAGATACACGGTAGTAAAATCAGCAATTACATCCGGTGTAATATATTCGTGAGGGTTCATCACTTCATACAGCAATTGCTCTTTTGCAGTCTGCAGGTTTATCACACCACCCGTACCTTCCACCTTACCAATAACAGCAGTACCATCTGCAAATACATCTGCAAACGGGTGACCAAGCGTATCCAGGTTGTCAACTATTTTCTTTACACCATCTGCAAAATAACCTCCTGTTATCTGCCCGGCACATTCCAGCAAATGCCCTGTTACAGTGCCTTTGCCCATCAGGTTGTAATTGTCAGTTGCCCATCCAAATTCATGTATCATGGGCGCAAGAAACAAGGAGGGATCTGCAACCCTGCCTGTAATAATTATTTGTGCGCCTGCAGCCAGTGCATCCACAATAGGCGCTGCGCCCAGGTAGGCATTGGCAGAGATGATATTATATTCACTTAGCGGTTTATTATTTTCAAGATCGGTGATGGAAGATTGACTTGCTTCAATAACAGACAGCACATCATCACCCGTAATCGCCGCTACTTTTATTTGTATCTGGTGCCCTGTGGCAATGGCTATTATTTTTTTTGCAGCTTCTATGGGATTGGCTGCACCCATGTTGGTAATAAGCCTTGTGTTATTTTTTACAAGATGCGGCAATAAGGTGGTTATTCTTTTCTCCAGCAAAGGATCATATCCTTTGGTAGCATCCATCATCTTTCTTTTTTGCGCCAGGCCAATGGTGCGTTCTGCAAGACATTCCAATACCAGGTAATCAAGTTTCCCTTTCTCCGCAAGTACTACTGCGGGTTCAATCCTGTCGCCCGAAAAACCTGCGCCACAACCAATTCTTATTTTTTGTTTCATATGTGTATAGAGCCTGTTAATAATGCAATAATGGTCATCACAATGGTTGTTCCCCATGCCCATTTAAAAATAAATCGTTGGTGTTCTCCCAGCTCTACTTCTGCAAGACCAATCAATAAAAAAGTAGACGCTGTAAGCGGACTTAAAGGAAAGCCCACCGTCATTTGTCCTAGTAAAGAAGCCCTGCCTATTTCTAGCGGATCAACTCCTAATTGTGTGCAGGTATGACTAAGCACCGGAACAACACCATAGTAATAAGCATCGGGTGTAAACAGTATACTTGCCGGCATACTAAACACTGCAGTGATAGCAGGAATGAATGAGGCATGTTGCTGCGGAATAAGATTTACCAGCCAGGTTGCCATAGATGCAATCATTTTAGATTCTGTAAGAATGCCCGAATACACACCTGCGGCGAATATCATTCCTGATACCATAAAAATATTACTGCCATGCGCTTTCATTACTTTTTGCTGATCGGGCAATTTGCTGTAGTTGATCATCAATGCAATGATGCTTGCTACCACAAATAAAACCGGTGCAGGCACCACGCCCTTCAGCAAAATGAAGATGAGTGAAACAGTCAGTACCGCATTTACGATCACTAGTTTCGGCCTTCTTAAAGCATGCTGATCATCCGTAAAATTTTCTTTGTGGTGATAATTAAACGAAATAATGCCCAGCCGCTTTCTTTCTCTTTTACCAAAAATATAAGCGACAAAAAGTACCCAGCATACGCCACCAATCATAGCAGGTATATTTGGGTTGAACAGGTGTACCGCATCTGTATTCAATGTTGACATAGCCCTTACCGATGTGCCTGACCATGGCACCAAATGCATGGGCCCTACACTCAACGCCACAATGCCCGCAAGTATCAGCCTGTTTATGCCAAGCCTTTTATAAATGGGAAGAAAAGCAGACAGCACAATCATAAAAGTTGCGGTGCCATCACCATCCAGGTGAACGATCATGGTGAGCAGGGCTGTGCCCACAATTACTTTTAGCGGATCACCTTTTACCGACCGCACAATGAATGCAATTACGGGATCAAACAAACCGGCATCCAGCATTACAGAAAAATATAACACCGCAAACATTAACAAGATACCGGTAGGCGCTACCTGCTTAATGCCTGCCAGTGCCATGGTGCCGATTTGGGAATAATTAAAACCGGCAATGAAAGCAAATACAACGGGAATCGTGACCAACGCTGTTATTACAGACAAACGTTTGGTGATAATGAGCAGCAGAAACACCACAATGGTAGAGAAGCCAATTAATGCAAGCATAGAAATAATCGCTTTTGGTTTATAGGTAAGGCTTTCTATTTAAAAATACTTTGCTCAAAGCCATATTGTTTTAAGCATTCACAGTTGCGTGGCAGAATATGTCGGGTACTCATTACACTGCAACAAATCAGGCCGTCAATGTTCTTCAAACTGCAGGTAATCGTTAAAGAAAGGAAGCAGGTCATTCAGCACCCTGCCATCTGTTGTCCATATCTTATTTGTATGTGTGCCGATATATTCCTCAGCATAATGTTCTATTCCATGATTCTCCAATTCCTGGCTAAACATACCACACTGTACCGGAAAACGGCTTGCATCATTACGTCCCCAATCCAGCTTAATGGCCTTTAATTTTTTAAGATTGGATGAATAGGAATCGATCATGTACAAGGGCATATTGCTCCTCCATTTTTGATACACCACGCTATCCACCACCAGGCTGTCACCCACATAATTAAACGGCAGGTCGATATAGAACGGCGGTTTATTTGCATTGGGAGACCATGCCCTTGCACAGGCAGCAATTACTTTGGGATAATAGGCTTTATCCAGTTCATCTTTTGTTTTAATGGCAGCCAGTTGTTTATATGAATCGCTGTTGGGCCCAAACTCTTTTACAAATGCAAGCAAGCCCGGACTCAATGCATATACACTGCCAAACACATCAGGATATAACATGGCAATTTTTAAAGCACCATAACCACCCATTGAATGCCCGCCAATGCCACGTGCATTTCTATTGGCAATGGTTTTAAAATTCTTGTCCATGTAGGCAACCAGTTCCTTTGCTTCAAAGTCGCTCCAGTTGCCAGTAAGTGCAGAGTTGCTGTAAAAACTGCCTGAGTATAAAGTAAAGTGATCAGCAATAACAAGTATGTAAGGACGGATTTTGTTTTTTGCAATGCCCATGTCAAGTATGTTTTTCATGTTGGGCGTTATGCTGTCTGTGCCTAAAAAGCCATGCAGATAATAAATAACAGGATAATGTTGTTTTGCCTGCGCATAGCCGGGAGGAAGGTAAACAGATATTCGTCTGTCAATATTTTCGCCACCCGTGTTATGCAGGTAGGTTGACTGTATAACGCTTGTAACAATAGTGCCTGAACTACGTTGGGCGGCAGCAACGCCCATGAAGGCAAAGGATAATAAAACAGCAAGTATCTTTTTCATATTCATTACAAATTACGGTTTGTAATTTAAATAACACGGGAAATTCACAGTTCAGGGTTTAGCAGGTGCATTTAAATTGAAGCTATATTTATCAGGCTACAGGCAGTGTTGGTGTACCGTCTTCGAATACAAAACTATTGACTGTCGGGGAGCTGCAGTTGTATGTTTTTCACTAATGGCCGACCTCTCATAAAATAAGGGTATCAGGAAATAACTACTGCAAACTTTAATAATTTAATCAAAATCTCAACAAGTAAAATGGACAGTGCGCTGGTAGTTGGTGAAAAATACACAACCACAATTTTCGGAAGAGGCTGGTTTATTTTTCCTGTTTCGGGACAAATGAGAAGAAAAACTTTCCGGGGTCTGCCAGCCTGCTGTATTGTTTCCCTACGCTCCACTCAACACTGGCCTGCTCAATGAACGTTTAATCCTATTGTTCACACAATTAGATTTATACAGCCTCCTGTGTAGTTAACTCATTTTATTTCTTCAAAAACGCCCGTCTGCCGGTTCTTCCGTACATTATCCCAGTTAAAGTAGCGGCCATTCATGGCAACGTAAACACCAACGGGCAGGCTTTGCGCAAAAGCCAGGGCACTGCCGAGGTTAAACAATCCATCTGAACTGCCAAATTTAATCGGAATCATCGCACCGGTTAGGATGATGGTTTTATTAATTTTTTTCTGTGCAATTATTTTGGCTGTCTCCGCCATGGTATCTGTGCCGTGCGTAATTACAATTTTAGTTTCATCACATTGGTTGCACTGGTGCACAATCAGCTCCCTGTCTTCGGCCGTCATTTCGAGGCTGTCGATCATCATCAGTGTTCTTATTTCAACAGGAACTTTGTTGCGGCCCATTTCAAGCAGGTCGCTCAGGTGCGTATCTTTAAAATACAGTTGCCCGTTCAGTTCATTGTACTCTTTGTCAAAAGTGCCGCCGGTAATAAATATGCGGATAGCCATATTAATTAGTTTAGATGATGAAGGTAAAAGAAATTTTTGGGCTTGTTTAATGCAAGAAGTATATCACTCAATTCCCTGCAAGCCGAGCAGCCGTTTAAATATTGTTTTGGTAAGAGTGCCTGGTTTTCCGTCACCTATCGTGTTGCCGTTGATGTTTAAAACAGGTAACACAATTTTCGTAGTGCTGGTAATAAATGCTTCTTTAATGGCTGCAATTTGCTCCGGATAAATAGCGGCTGAGGCTGTGTTCAATCCTGTTAGCTGCAGTATCTTTTTTCGGGTGATACCATGCAGTATATTTTTATCGGGCGTAATGATTTCATCATTGTTTGTTACAATAAAAAAATTCGACCTCGGGCATTCGCCAATGCCGGATGCACTGTGGTACAATACATCATCTGCATTGTTTTGTTTGATGAAATGCTGTAAGCGGATGGCCTGCAGGTAATCGATGGTTTTAACATGTGGTAGTTGCCGCTGGTGTACAAACGTTACCAGCCGGGTGCCTTTGTCAAAACCTGTCTTGTCAAACGTAAAGGCCGATTGTGTAATAACCAGGTTAGGTTTGCCCAAAGTATAACCATCTTCGGAATAGCCACCGGTAAGCGTAATGCGGATGCCTGAATCAGGCAGATCATTTTTGTTCATTAGCTGACGGATGATTTCTTTTAAGCCATCGCGGTTAAATGGAACAGTCAAATACATCTCTGCAGCCGAAGCATATAACCTGTCCAGGTGATCATCTAAAAATACAGGTTCTCCGTGTATGGTCTTAAAAAAATCAAATACGCCATAGCCGCGTTGAACAGACAAATCGCTGATTAAAATTTTGGCATCTTCTTTCAACACAAAGTCATCATTGATCAATACATAGTTGACACTCATTTTTGTATGCGGTTATATTTTTTTAAAATGGGAATTACTTTATCCAGTGGCAGCGCTTCTATCTTATTTCTGTTGTTACCCACCGTGGTGGTGGCGGTAAACAGCGAATTAATAATTGCTTCTTCGGTGGCTTCAATGACAGCCATGAAAAGAGGAGAAATGCTATCGTTTTGCAACAACGGCGTGTTGATCACAGCGGTATTGCTGTTGTAAGGTATCCTCACTTCAGAGGCTGTTGAAAAAGCAATTACATAATCACCACTGCCGTTGGAGGTAATGCCGCCGGTTTTGCCAAGCCCCAACATAGCACGTTTGGCGAGGCGCACCAGGTTGCGGTTATCCAGTGGCGCATCCGTTGCAACAATGATCATGCACGAGCCATCTACATTATTCAGCAGCTTATCGCTGAAGTCAAATTGTCCCAGCTCTTCACCTACGGGCGCACCTGCAACCTGCAGCACACCACCGAAGTTGGTTTGTACCAAAACGCCTACCGTATAACCTCCAAGGCTTGCCGGCAACTTTCTGGAGGAAGTGCCAATACCACCTTTAAAACCAAAGCAAACCGTTCCGGTTCCTGCACCCACTGCACCTTCCTGCACCATATTGGTGCTGGCGTTTTGCAGCGCAGCCAACACGTCTTCTTTGGTAACATGCCTGCCGCGGATATCGTTTAAATAGCCGTCATTCGTTTCACCCACCACTGCATTCACGGAGGCTACTTTTTCATTACCGGGTTGATTAAGCGTATATCCAATCAATGCATCCATGGCCACAGGCACGTTCAGTGTATTAGTCAGCACAATGGGTGTCTCAAGGTTGCCCAGTTCATTTACTTGTGTGCTGCCCGCCAGTTTGCCAAAGCCATTGCCCACATAGATTGCGGCAGGTACTTTTTGCTGAAAGATATTTCCGTCATGCGGCACAATGGCAGTAACACCGGTACGAATGCTGTCGCCTTTTATCAAGGTAGTTTGGCCAACTTTTACACCGGCCACATCCGTAATGCTGTTAAACCTGCCGGTTTTCATCACACCAATTTGGATACCATAGTCACGTGCCCGTTTACGTTCCTGCGCCTGCAGCAGGCAGGGAGCACACAATAAAAGGATAAAGAGTATTTTTTTACGCATACCTGCAATGAAATTTTTTTTAAAGATAAATCATTGCAGGTATTGATGGGGGAGTTTGGGTACTGGTGTAACTCCGGCAGGTAACAGATTAGTATTACCAGCTAGTTTCGCCTATTTTTGAATTGGCAAACACTATTTCGTTTAGCTATAAAATGCTCTTATGATTTACAAAACATCATTGGATAACTTCGCGAAGGGTATAACAATAGGAG
>NZ_JAQBNR010000042.1 GCF_028288465.1 Ferruginibacter sp.
CTGCAGGTATTCAATATTTCTTTGCAATAAAGACTTGCCATTTACCAGCGCCAGTGCTTTGGGGTGTGTATCTGTCCAGGGTTTAAAACGGGTTCCCAGCCCGGCTGAAAATATCATGGCTTTCATAAGCAATTATCCTTTTGTTTCTGTTATCTTTTGTTCAATATGATTCACTACAATTTTCACCCCGTATTTATTTCTTAAATGTCTCGCCACTGCATCAGCAGCGTATACACTGCGGTGCTGTCCGCCTGTACAACCAAAATTGATGGTTAAATTTTCAAACCCACGGGCGATATAATCTTCTACTGAAATATCCACCACTGCATACACACTGCTTAAAAACTCCGGCATTTTAGTCTGCTGTTCCAGGTACTCCTTTACGGGCTTATCGCGGCCTGTTAATTTTTTATACTCCTCAATTCTGCCGGGGTTTAATATGCCCCGCATATCAAACACAAATCCGCCACCGTTGGTAGTTTCTTCTCTTGGATAACCACTTTTTATAAAAGAAAAACTATTCACTTTTACCAGCAGTGGCGTATCGGAACTGGCTTTAACCGGTTGGAATTTTTTAATTACTTCATCGGCTGTAATCAGGTGTAACAAGCGCTCAAACTCAGGTAATCCCAGCCCGGTGTTTTTATGTTGCATAAACCACCCGAGGTTTTGCAATGCCAGGGGAATGCTGGTTAAAAAATGTGCCTTTCTTTCAAAAAGGCCGCGAAAACCATAGGCGCCCAATACCTGTAATAAGCGGATCAATACATAACCGTTGTATTCTTCTTCAAATTTCGCCTTATCCACCGGTTGCTGTAACAGGTTTTCCAGGCAACCAATATAATACTGCAGCAGGCTGCTCTTCCATTCGTCGCCCAGGTTAGCCTTGGCCTGCCAGAGCAAAGAAGCAACATCATATTGCACTGCTCCCTTCATGCCGCCCTGGTAATCTATAAAATGTACTGCATCATCTTTAACTATAATGTTCCTGCTTTGAAAATCACGGAACATAAAATACTTATGTTCGGTATTAAATAAATTATTGCTGAGGGTTTCAAATTCATCTACCAGCTTTTCTTTATCGTACGCTATCTTCAGCGTGTCTAAAAAATAATATTTAAAATATAACAGGTCGCTCAAAATTGCCTGCTTGCCGAAAGCACTGCTGGTGATGCAGTAGGTATAATCCAGGCCGCTATCGCCATGTACCTGCAGGCCAGCCAATGCCAGCAGACTTTTTTGAAACAAATTATATACACGATCCGTAAACCCTTCCTCTTCCAGGATATTGAGCAAAGAAGCTTCCCCCATATCCTGTTGCAGGTAGGCCGTTTTGTTTTCATTTACGGCATATATTTCCGGCACCGGGCTACCACATTTTTTAAACTGTTCGCTAAAATACAGGAAGGCTTCATTTTCCTTTATATTATAATTGGTTGTTGCTATAAAAGAACGTTCCGCAGTTTTAATCCTGTAATAAACCCTGTCGCCCCCGCTTTGCGGTATGGTTTCAATGTCTGTTATGGCATCTTTGCAGTATTGTTTAAATAATTGTTTTATATGCTCCATAACCCCGTGTTATTAATGATTTTGGTAAAAATAGCCCATTTTGTTCATCGGCTAAAACTGCCGGCAGAACGCAATATTAAGGCTATTGGAGCGTTAGGCACGTATCAATGTTATTGTTGATAACAAAATTATACATTCTCTATTTCCAAAATATTTCTGACTGCTCAAATAACTTGCATAGAACAGTGAGATTTTGCTTTTAACCGATACACTATGAACCGTAAATTATTCCTTCCGCTGGTTTTAGGATTGATGCTTTGTTTATCCCATGGAGTGATTGCTCAAAAAAAAGTTGTCATTATGGGCTCTTCAACGGCGGCAGGATATGGCGCCACCAGTTATGCGCTATCCTGGGGTGGATTACTGGAAAGCAGTTTCAATGTAAATACAAGCGACGGAACTGATACCTTATTTTACAATATTGCTATCGGCGGATATACCACCTATGATGAAATGTATAGCGGTTGTTATGTACCGCCCGGAAGACCATCTCCTGACCCAATGCACAATGTTACCATGGCATTGAGTTATACGCCAGATGTGGTGATTATCAACCTGCCCAGCAATGACGAGGGTGCAGGATTTTCTATCAATGAAACCATGTATAACCTGCGGCAGATGTATAGTACCATTACCGCCTCCGGTGCCAAATGTTATATCACCACAGCCCAGCCACGTGATGACTATTCTGTAAGTCAACGGCAGGACTTATATGATATGAAGGATTCTATCCTGGCCCAGTTTGGCACTTTTGCCGTTAACTTTTGGGACGACCTTGTTACTTCCGACGGACTAAATATGCTACGGCCTGACAGAAAAGATCCTTATACAGATATGCATCCCAACGATCTTGGGCACCGGTTTCTTTTTGAGCGGGTACAAGCCAAAAACATTTTTGGATTTGTTGTACTGCCCTTACAGATCACCCGCTTTAACGGACAGTTAAAAAATACTGGTACGGAACTGAACTGGCACATAGAACAACAGGAACTAAACACTGTTTTTGAAATTGAAAGAAGTGCTACCGGGCTTGATTTTGAACCTATTTTTTCCCTTACCTCAGTTACACCCAACACTTCGGGTGATTTTGCTGCCACAGATAGAAATCCATTGCCTGGCCACAGCTTCTACCGGCTGAAAGTGACTGAACCTGCCCGTTCGCTGTATTCAAGTACCATCAGCATCAACAATAACAATAATGTACTTAAAATTGCCCGCTTATTTACCAGTAACAGTGCTTCTACTGTAACAGCAGATATCAGCAGTACAAAAAATGAGCTGGCTATTATTACTTTGGTGAACAGTGCGGGGGTTGTATTGAAGCAGACAAAACAATATTTAACCACTCCATCTACACGAATCAGTTTAGCTGTATCTCATTTGGCAGAAGGGAAATATTACCTCAAAGTTACCACGGCTGGCAATGCCCAGGCTACAAGGGCTTTTATAAAATAAAAAACTGAACTCATTATAAAACGGATACCATGCACAACGCAATGTATCCGTTTTTTATTTTTAGCAGTTTGACTACGCAAACAGGTGCTCCTGGTTTTTCTTTGTTGATTTATGGGCTGTTAATTTTTATTGTCGATATTACAGCCCAAAATAAACGATCGACACATGAAAAAACTTATCTCTTTTCTTTTCTTCATTTTTATCTGCGCCTTTTCTTTTTCCCAGGGAAAAGCCACGGAAAGCCTCGTTATCCACAGTAAGATATTGGGCAAAGATGTGAAGTATTCTATTTACCTGCCGGCTGATTATGAAAATTCGCAACGCAGGTACCCCGTGCTGTATTTATTGCATGGTTACAGCGACGACGAAACCGGCTGGACACAATTTGGTGAAATGCAAAAAATTACCAACGAAACCATTGCCAAAGGTGATGCCACACAAATGATCATCGCTATGCCGGATGCGGGTGTATCCTGGTATATCAATGATGCAGCGGGCAAAGTGCCGTTTGAAGATTTCTTTGTAAAAGAATTTATTCCCTACATCGATTCTGTTTATAAAACACGTAACAAGAAAGAATTTCGTGCTGTAGCAGGCTTATCAATGGGCGGTTACGGCTCTTTAATTTACGGAACAAAACACCCTGAATTATTTGCTGCCTGTGCGCCGTTAAGCGCTGCTGTTTGGAATGATGACCATATTGCTGAACTGCCGCAAACAGACTGGACCAACTATAAATTCAATGAATTGTTTGGTACCAATGCAGAAGGAAAAAAACACCTGACTGACACGTGGTATAAAAATTCTATCCTGAAAATTGTTGCCACCACTCCTGCTGAAAAACTGAACACCGTGCGTTTTTACATTGATTGCGGGGATGATGATTTTTTAATAAAAGGCAATATGGAATTACATGCACTGTTAACAGACAGAAAAATAAAACATGAGTTTCGCGTAAGAGACGGCGCTCACAACTGGACCTACTGGAGAACAGCCCTACCAGAGGTACTGAAGTTTGTCAGCGAAAGTTTTCACCGGTAGAGAGCATGTCAGATGGCTCATTTTTTGATGTCTGATTTTCTGAAATTCGGATAAAATTACGAATGGCAGTGTTTTTATAAAACGAGGTTAGATTTAATGCAATATTAAGATCGCCATGAGCAATTTCTCATGGCGATTTTGAATTTAGATTAATCCGCTGTTGTTATGAAAGTGCAAGCTCCTTCCAGGAAAAATAAAGTAACAACCCGGAAGAAATCAGCCATCAGACATCAAAAAATCCGCCATCAGACATTGGCCTTATCCTCAAACTCTTTGCGATACTGCGATGGCGTTAGTTGCTTTACCTGCTTAAATTGTTTGCTGAAATGCGCCCAGCTGTTGTAGCCGCTTTCGTAACAAATTTCCATTACCGGTTTGTTGCTGTTGGTGAGTAATTTACAGGCGTGGCTGATGCGCAGGTCCTGGATAAAATCAAAATAAGTTTTCTTGATGTTCTTTTTAAAAAAACGGCAGAAAGTGGGGATACTCATATCTGCAACATCTGCCACCTGCTGTAATGTTACCGGCGTCAGGTAACGTTTAAAAGAGAAGTCAATAATTTTTTCAATGGCAGGATTAATATGGTTGTTATGCGATGCAAAATTTTGTGTAAGCATGGTGTAATGCGGCGTGGTACTGATCTTCTGCAAACACTGCAACAGTGCATTCATTCGCTGGAAGCCTTTCATTTCCTGCAGCTCATTTATAAAGCTTGCAATCTCTTTTTTTAGTTTAGGATGTATTTGTATGCCGTCATTTTTTTGCAATAATTGGTACACTGATTTTAGTTCGGGCAGTTGTAAAAATTCCCGGCCAAAAATTTCCTGTTTAAAATGCACTACCACAGCACTGCCTGTTATTTTATGGTGCTGCTTTTTAAACCAGTGCGGCAAATTGCCTGCGATAAAATACAGGTCGCCGGGCTGGTACTCGCCTATAAAATCGCCAATCATGGCGGTTCCGTACCCCTCGGTAATCAGTATCAGTTCAAACTCTTCGTGGCGGTGCCAGTTGGTCTCAAAATCGGGCGTACGGTAGGTGCGGCAGGCAAAACTCTGGTGCTCTTCCAGGTGTATTTTTTGAATCAGTGTTTTCATAATGAATATCCATTAGCTGCTATCTTATCAACTATTTCGCATAAATGTATCAATAACTGATAAGATAGCATATTTTATTTTAAAAATAGCGGTTGTATAAACACCGTAAAAGCCGGACCTTTATCTTTTAAAAAACGATTGTATCATAGTGTTTTAAAATTGCTGTATGCTGTTATTAGGTATTGATGTAGGAACTTCTTCTATTAAAGTCGCCATTGTAGATGCGCAAACCCAACAATGTATTACCACGGTACAATACCCGGATACAGAAACCGGCATTACTTCATTGCAGAAAGGCTGGGCAGAGCAAAGCCCGGACATGTGGTGGGAAAATGTACAGCAGGCTATCCTGAAAGCAAACGCTACTAAAAAATACAATTCAAAAGATATCATTGCCATCGGCATTGCCTACCAGATGCACGGGTTGGTTTGTGTGGATAAAAACCAGCAGGTGTTGCGTGATAGTATTATCTGGTGCGACAGCCGTGCGGTAGAGATTGGCAACAAGGCTTTTGACGCCATCGGCCATGAAAAAAGCTTACAGCACTTACTAAACTCACCTGGCAATTTTACTGCCGCTAAGCTGGCCTGGGTAAAAGAAAATGAGCCGGAAAAATATGCGCAGATTGACAAGATCATGTTGCCCGGCGATTTTATTGCCATGAAGCTAACCGGTGAAATTACCACCAGCGTTTCTTCTTTGAGCGAAGGCATTTTCTGGGATTTTAAAAACCAGGAATTGTCAAAAGATGTATTCAATTATTTCGGTTTTGAAACTTCAGTAATACCGGAAATAAAAGAAGTATTTACTCCCCATGGTGGTATTCAGGCAGGCATCGCCGACAAGCTGTCTTTAACAGCAGGTATCCCGGTAGCATACAAATCCGGAGATCAGCCAAACAATGCTTTATCGCTGAATGTGCTGGAGCCCGGCGAAGTAGCAGCAACAGCGGGAACGTCCGGCGTGATCTATGGTGTAAGCGATCAGCTGGTGTACGATCAGCAATCAAGGATCAACAGCTTTGCACATGTAAATTTTACAGAAACACAGACAAGAATTGGCGTGTTGCTCTGCATCAACGGCACCGGCATTTTAAACAGCTGGATAAAAAATATTACCGGAAATAAATTCTCTTACAACGAAATGAACCAGGCTGCAGCTGGCATTGAGCCTGGCAGCAACGGTTTGCAGATGCTCCCTTTTGGCAATGGTGTGGAACGCATGCTGGAAAATAAACTGGTGCAAAGCCATATGCACAATATTGATTTCAACGTGCACAAACCAGCGCATTTATTCAGGGCGGCCCAGGAAGGCATTGCCTTTGCATTCCGTTATGGCTTTGATATTATGCGGGCAAATGGCATGCGTCCGTCAGTGATTCGTGCAGGCAAGGCCAATATGTTTTTGAGTGATGTGTTTACCAATTGTTTTGTAAATGCCACCAATGTTCCGGTGGAGTTGCACGACTGTGATGGCAGCGTGGGTGCGGCCAAAGGTGCAGGCATTGGGGCTGGATTCTACAAAACAGCGAAAGAAGCTTTCACCAATTCGAAACCGTTGGATCTGGTAGAACCTACACAGGCTAAATTATATGATGAACTATACGCAGAATGGAAACAATTGCTGGATAAAAATATGGGTTAGTTGAAAGGATGCCCTTTATGAATAACTATATCAATTCGGAAAAAAGCCGCCATGAAAAACAAATTATGAATGGAGCGTCGGCAATAAAGTTTAATTAAAAAGCGGTCGCCGGTCAAATAAACAAAACAACAATCAAACATACAATTTCTAAACTTCCTTATCCTTTTTTAAGATAAGGGCAAACTAAAAAAATATGTCAGTAGTAACAGGTAACAAAGAATTTTTTAAAGGCATCGGGCAGGTAAAATTTGAAGGTGTTGAAAGTGATAACCCTATGGCTTTTCGCTGGTACGATGAAAATAAAATCGTAGCCGGTAAACCCATGAAAGAATATTTACGTTTTGCCTGCGCATACTGGCATTCGTTCGTAGGTAATGGGGGTGATCCTTTTGGTGAACCAACGCATTTGCATCCCTGGAACGAAAAGGCGGATGCCGTGGAAAGAGCAAAAGACAAAGCGGATGCGGCTTTTGAATTCATTACCAAACTGGGTTTGCCTTACTACTGTTTTCATGATGTGGATGTGGTAGATTATACCAATGATGTAAATGAAAACGACCGCCGCCTACAGGCCATGACAGCATACCTGAAACAAAAGCAGGCTGCCAGCGGTGTAAAATTATTATGGGGTACGGCCAATTTGTTTTCTCATAAAAGATATATGAACGGCGCTTCCACCAATCCTGATTTTCATGTGCTGGCACATGGCGGCGCTCAGGTAAAAGCGGCGCTGGATGCAACCATCGCATTGGGTGGCGAAAACTATGTTTTCTGGGGTGGCCGTGAAGGTTACATGAGTCTGCTGAACACCAACATGAAAAGAGAGAAGGAGCACATGGCCCGCTTTTTACATACGGCAAAAGATTACGCCCGTAAGAATGGTTTTAAAGGCACTTTCTTTATTGAACCAAAACCATGCGAACCAAGCAAGCACCAATACGATTACGACAGTGAAACCGTGATAGGCTTTTTACGCCAGTTTGATTTGCAGAATGATTTTAAATTAAACATTGAAGTAAACCATGCTACTCTTGCAGGACATACTTTTCAACACGAGTTACAAGTAGCAGCCGATACCGGCATGCTGGGCAGCATTGATGCCAACCGCGGTGATTACCAGAATGGATGGGATACCGACCAGTTCCCCAACAATGTAAATGAACTGGCAGAAGCGATGCTGGTAATTTTAGAAGCCGGTGGCTTTGGCGGTGGCGGTATCAACTTCGATGCGAAGATCCGCAGAAACTCAACCGACCCTGCTGATTTGTTCTACGCACACATTGGCGGCATGGATACTTTCGCCAGGGCACTGATCGTTGCGGATGCGGTGTTGAATAAATCTGATTACAAAAAAATCCGCACCAACCGCTACGCCAGTTTTGATAGTGGCAAGGGAGCTGAATATGAAGCCGGCAAATTATCACTGGAAGATTTAAGAACTTATGCAGCTGAAAATGGCGAACCAAAAACCATCAGCGGTCAGCAGGAATATTTGGAAAATATCATCAACCGGTACATTTAATACAAAGGGTGGGTACCCCAAAAAGGGTGGCTCTCCTTGATACTTTTGCACCCGCAGTCTCCAGGTGGGTCACCCCAAAAGGGTGGCTCACCTGGAGACTTTTTTTCAAAACACAATTTCACCGGGTTATCAAAAAAGTATGGCTTAACGGTCACCTTTTAATACTCTACAAATTCACCGGGTGAGCCACCCTTTTTGGGGTGACCCACCCTCACCATATGCTACACTTCAATTACCGAACAGCTTTTTTTGTTGCCACATTGATGGCTGCATTTTTAGTCAGCTCTGCACAGCAAAAAAAGCGATTGCCTATTTCGCAACCGCTCATTACCAGCATCTATACAGCCGATCCTGCTGTGCATGTGTTCAATGGCAAAATATACATTTACAATTCGCACGATATCGATGCAGCTGTTCCAGCAAACGGTGATCATTTTGTAATGAAGGATTATCATGTGTTGTCGATGGACAGCATCGGTGGAAAGGTTACAGACAATGGTGTGGCGCTGGATATAAAAGACATCCCCTGGGCGGGCCGCCAGCTATGGGCACCCGATGCGGCTTATAAAAATGGTACCTACTATTTGTATTTTCCGCTAAAAGACAAACAGGATGTTTTCAGGATCGGCGTAGCCACCGGCAAAAAACCAACCGGTCCTTTTAAAGCCGAACCGGCGCCGATTAAAGGAAGTTACAGCACCGACCCCTGCATTTTTAAAGACAAGGATGGCAGCTACTATTTATATTTCGGTGGTATCTGGGGCGGTCAGTTGCATCGCTGGACAAATGGCGTGTACGATTCGACAACACCCCAACGCAAGCCGGATGAATTGGCGGTATTACCAAAAGTTGCGAAGCTAAACGCCGACATGAAAAGCTTTGCAGAACCGGCAAAGGAAGTTGTAATGCTGGATGAAAATGGCAAACCTTTTTACGAAGCCAGCAACGACAAACGTTTTTTTGAAGGCGCCTGGATGCACCTGTACAAAGGCAAATACTATTTCAGTTATTCCACCGGCGACACACATAATATCTGCTATGCCATGGGCAACAGCCCCTATGGTCCGTTTACCTACAAAGGCATTATTTTAAAACCCGTAGACGGCTGGACGAGTCATACCTCGATTGTACAAATAAAAGGCAAATGGTATCTGTTTTACCATGATGCGCAGCTAAGCGGCCAAACACATTTGCGCAACGTAAAAGTAACGGAGTTGAAATACCGGAAAGATGGCAGCATCATTCCCATTGATGCGTATAAATAATATTGGTCCGGGCTACAAAGCAATGTGGATCATCGTTGCCCGTCCGAACGGATTCATCCGGGCGGGCATCGCCCTCTTGTAAAATAGCAGCTTTTTTGAACGCCTTCGGTTTGTTACGATTTTATCTGCATAATAGTAACGTCAAGCCGCCTCCGCTGCATAAAATATTTTCACCGTGTTGACCAGGGTAGAAACATTACAATAAAAGCGAAAGGGCTTCCCCAGGTAAAATTTCCCTTTTTAATACCAAGGTGGGTCACCCCAAAAGGGTGGCTCACCTTGGTATTTTTTACACGCCGCAAATTTCCGGGGTGAGCCACCCTTACTGGGGTGACCCACCCCGGAAGTTTCGTTGTTCCCTTTGTGTGAAAGAACAACACCCTACAATAAGAACGAAAGGTCTTCTCCAGGAATGATTTCCCGCTTTGTGGCTTTTTCATTTTCATCCCAATAAAATAACATACCCGGTTGCCCTCCGGAAAATTGCAGGTGGGCAGCTTCCAGTTGTAAAAAAGTTCCTTCCGGCAACGCAACAATTGGTAAGCCAGGATTCATCTGCATAAATTCTTCCAGCCGCTGGTCACGGGTTTCACCATGATGGCCTGCTGGTTTTGCATTGGTATAATGTGGGTTAATTTGAAACGGCAACAAACCCAATGCATTAAAACTTTTGGGTGCAATCACTGGCATATCGTTCGTAGTGCCAATACCCGGGCCGGTAATATTTGATCCGGCGCTCCAGCCAATATAAAGTATGCCCTTGTTCACTTTATCACGGATAATATCCAGCAACTGGCAATCATAAATATCATGCAATAATTTAAAGGTATTGCCGCCACCTACCATGATCACATCAGCCTTTTCAATCGTCGCTTTGGCATTTTCCGGCTGTACGGTTATGATAGTATGAGGCAAGCTACCCAAACCCAAACGAACCATTGCTGCATAGGCTTCATAATCCCCATCTACCGATGCAAAAGGAATAAAGGCAATCGTCAAAGCGCTGTCACCCAAAAAGTTTTTAATGGGTTCCAGGGCTGTTTCCAGGTAACCACCGTTACCCGCTCTTGAACTGCTGAATACCAGCAACCGGTTTGTATGCATAGTGAAATTTAAAGTTGGCTGAATTTCAAAGATATTCTTTAAAGCGGCATTCACCATCATTGCAATTGCTTTGGAATGCATACCGCATTTTTCGCTTTTTGTTATGCTGAATTTATAATAATTTTAGTAGATGAAATCTTGCCTGTTTTCAATGTTGCTGTTAGGTTGTGTGCTTATTACAAAAGGCCAGCGGGGAAGTTATTTTATTCCAGCGGCGCAAACCTATTCTACCACATCCATAGCAAGTTACGTGCAGGATAATTTTACAACAGACCGCGATAAGCTGGAAGCTATTTATGGCTGGGTTACCGCTAACATCCGCTACGATAAAGACAGCATGTACAATATCAACTGGGGCGTGGATGAACATACAAAAGCAGCATCTACTATCAGGCGAAGAAAAGGTGTGTGCGAAAATTTTGCCACCGTTTTTACAGACATTGTTTCCAAATGTGGCATCCCGGCTTTTACCATCACGGGTTATACCAATGTCGCTGGCAATATCAAAAGAAGCGGCCATAGCTGGAGCGCTGTTCAGCTGGATAAAGAATGGCTGCTCTGCGACCCAACCTGGGATGCGGGTGTTGGTTACCATACCAACTGGTTTTTATTACCCCCGGCGCAGTTCATCGAAACACACATGCCTTTCGATCCGCTCTGGCAATTGTTACCGCAACCTGTATCGCAGCAGGAGTTTAACAATGGCCGTTCGGGTGCTAAAAAAAATGCCCTTGCCTGGAACGTCGCTGACTCGGTAGATAGCTTTATGCAACTGGATAGTCTGCAGCAACTGGAAGCAACTTCCCGGCGGATAAAGCAGGCGGGCACCAACGATGAAATGACCCGGGTTTGGCGGAATTATGTGGACATGAAAATTGCGATTGTATATGGCGATCAGGATATGAATTATTACAACGGCGCAGTGGCTGATCTTAACAAAGCCACTTCCATCTTTAACAATTTTGTTACTTACCGCAACAATCGTTTTATACCCGCCAGGCCGGATGTTGAAACTGCGGCCATGCTGAATCCCATCGATAAATTGCTGGCGGCTGCCCGCAACAAAATAAAACACATTGGTGAAACGGTAGAGAATGCACAGTACGATACCAGCAGCATTCAGGACCGGCTGAACCGCCTTGCGACAAGGGTTTTAGAGCAACAGGCTTTTTTAAAACAATATGTATCCAGCGAGCTTGCCAACAGGGAAAAGTTATTTTACAAGTAAGCAATTTCACATAACGAAACAACGGCAACAGAAGACACAAAGACTGGTTCAATATTATATTGATTCCTCTACTGCTTAAGCGACCGGTGTGGGAAACCCTTCAGATGAAACCCGGAAAAAACAAAGTAGATTCGTATCTGCAATTATTGTTTACTGATTAAATACATTTCATGAAAAAAGTCCTCCTGATTTTAGCAGTTTGTACCGCCTTGTTTTCTGTAACCGCGTTTATAGCAAAGCCTGCTGATGATGGCTGGGTTGCTTTGTTTGATGGCAAGACACTGACCAACTGGAAAGTGGGCGACCATGCGGCTACATTCAGCGTGCAGGATGGCACCATTGCAGTGCATGGCGAAACCGCCCATTTGTTTTACGATGGCCCAATACAGCAACACCAGTTTAAAAATTTTGAATTTAAGGCCGATGTGATGACTTATCCCGGATCCAACTCCGGCATCTATTTTCACACTGACTTTCAGCAGGGTGGCTGGCCCGCCAAAGGTTACGAAGTACAGGTAAACAATTCGCACACCGACTGGCGCAGAACTGGCAGCCTGTATGGCATACAGGACGTAAAAGAAGTGTATGTAAAAGACAATGAATGGTACACCGAATACATTAAGGTGGTCGGTAAAAAAGTAACCATAAAAATCAATGACAAAACAGTAGTAGAATATACAGAGCCCGAAAATTTGAAACGTGAAGGTGGTGATTCCTTACGCAGGATATCCAGCGGTACTTTTGCATTACAGGGTCACGATCCAAAGAGTGAAGTGCATTTTAAAAATATTATGGTAAAGGTTTTGCCAGAGTAGATTAATTTTTCAATTCCTTTTTAGTTTGCAAAGAGGCAAGCCCCTGTAACTGGCTTGCCTCTTTGCATTTATTCAAAACCTGAATGTTTACATTTGCTACATGAGCGTTCAAAAATTAATTGACAGTTTACAAAAGCATATCCATTTATCAAACACAGAGCAGGAAATGCTGTCCGATTTTTTAGTGTTTAAAGCCATTAAAAAAAGACAGTTCCTCCTGCATGAAGGCCAGGTAGCAAAGGAAGTCGCCTTTGTCATAAGCGGTTGCCTGCGCTCCTATTCCATCGATCCAAATGGCTTTGAACATATCCTTCAATTTGCGCCGGAAGGCTGGTGGATTACCGACATGTACAGTTTCATTTCTGAACAGGAAGGCCATTTAAATATTGATGCATTGATGGATACAGAAGTCTATCTATTAAGCCGCAAAAATCAACTCGCTTTATTTGACAAAATACCGGCACTGGAACGATATTTCAGGATCGTTACTGAAAATTCTTTGGTGAGCAGCCGCCAAAGATTGGTAGATAGTCTGAGTTTAACTGCCAGCCAGCGCTACGGCAATTTCTGCAACACTTATCCTACGCTGATACACGATCTGCCGCAAAAATTGATTGCTTCCTATATTGGCGTTACGCCGGAATTTTTGAGTAAGCTGCGCAATGAGCGTTCGAAAGTCAAAATATCTTAACCTACATTAAGCTGATTTCTTAACCTGCCTTATTGCAAATGGCAGGTGTTAATGTGCATCTTTGCAGTATCAATTTTTAATCAAACTTTTTAAAAATATAAATACTACAATTATGGCAAACACAGTATTACATAAAGCCGATACCCGTGGTGATGCAAACCATGGCTGGCTGCACAGCAAACACACGTTTAGTTTTGCAAACTATTATAATCCCGAAAGAATGCACTTTGGCGTGCTGCGGGTATTAAATGATGATACCGTTGCAGGCGGTAGAGGCTTCGGCACACATCCGCATGATAACATGGAAATCATCAGCATTCCGCTGGAAGGCGACCTGGAACATAAAGACAGTATGGGTAATGTAGCCGTTATAAAAAATGGCGAGATACAGGTGATGAGCGCCGGTACAGGAATACAGCACAGCGAATACAATAAGAGCACCAACAGCACGGTTAAGTTCCTGCAGATATGGGTGTTCCCCAACAAAAAAAATGTCACCCCGCGGTACGACCAGATTCCTTTAAACCTGGAAGACAGGAAAAATAAATTGCAGCAGATTTTATCTCCTAACCCTGATGATGCCGGTGTTTGGATCCATCAGAATGCCTGGTTTCATTTAGCCAATTTTGATAAAGGCACCACCACGGAATACCAGTTTAAGGCAAAAGGAAATGGCCTGTATGTGTTTAATTTAAAAGGCGATTTAAAAGTAGATAATCAGTTATTAAAGACCCGCGATGGCTTCGGCATCTGGGATACAGACAAAGTGCAGATTACAGCCGAAAGCGATGCTGAATTTTTACTGATGGAAGTGCCTATGACAATGTAATAGTGAATGGTCAGTGGTGAATCGTGAATAGGGAGCACAGTCACGATGCGCTGTAACATACTCACCACTGACCACTCTACATTCACCAACCCACTGACTAAAAAAATAAAATGAACAAAATACAAATATTGGTAATCGGCAGGGATGCAGACATTCTGCAAACCGTGGTCCGGTTGGTTAATAAAAATGAAGAATGGAATGCTACCGGAACAAGTGAAGACGAGGCAGCCATTGAACTGTTTCACCAGCATCCATATGATTTAGTACTGCTTGGTGGCGGCATTGAAAATGATAGCGAACTTAAATTGCGCAAGATCTTTACACTGCAAAATCCTAACATAAAAATCATTCAGCACTGGGGCGGAGGCAGTGGCTTGCTGGAAAATGAAATACATTCAGCACTGGAAAATAACGAAGGTGGCAACTTTAATATTCTTGACAATCCTTTTAGTTGATTGTTGGATGCTTCTTTAACAAGGCGCAGCAGAAAATGCTGCGCCTTTCTTTATTAAAGCTCATAATATTTGTACTTTACAGGCACTTGCCACATCTCCTTTTATAACCCGGCATGGACTTTTAAAATGATCGCTATGCTGTATGATTACATTATTATCGGTGCCGGAAGTGCTGGTTGTGTGCTGGCTAACCGGCTATCCGCCGACCCTGCAAATAAAGTCTTGCTGGTAGAAGCCGGCGGTCCGGATAAAAAAATGGAGATCCATATTCCGGCAGGCTATATCAAACTACACCGCAGTAAGGCAGACTGGAATGGTTACTGGACCGAACCGCAGGAGCACGTGTTAAACCGGAAAATTTATTTACCAAGAGGCAAAGTGTTGGGCGGTTGCAGCTCCACCAATGCAATGGCATATGTGAGGGGCAATAAAGCAGATTACAACGATTGGGCTGCGCTTGGTAATGAGGGCTGGAGTTATGACGATGTACTTCCCTATTTTAAAAAATCAGAAAATAATGAAGACCTGTTGAACGATTACCACGGGCAACAGGGTGAGCTGACTACCGGCTTCGCCAAACGTTTTAAAACTCCTTTTGCCAGCGCCTTTATAAAAGCCTCCATGCAATGTGGCTTCGCAGAAAACAATGATTACAACGGTGCGCAAATGGGAGGCGTTGGTCCATTTCAATTTAATATTAAAGACGGCAAAAGACAAAGCTCGGCAGTGGCCTTTTTAAAGCCTGCAATGAACAGAAAAAACCTCGTTGTTTTAACCAATGCGCACATCAAAAAAATTATCCTTCAACAGCATAAAGCGGTTGGCGTGGAGTTGATGACAGGTAACAATTCTACCCAAGAAATAAAGGCCGCTAAAGAAGTCATACTATCAGCAGGTTCCTTTGCCTCGCCGCAATTATTAATGCTTTCAGGCATTGGAGATAAAGATGAATTAAAGGAATTGGGTATTGATTGCTTACATCCATTACCCGGCGTTGGAAAAAATTTACAGGATCATCTTTTTTATCCTGTTAGTACGCTGGCCAGGCAGCAGCTTGGGCAAAACCATCACCTGCAGCCATTGCATCAACTGAAGGACTTGCTGCAATACCTGGCTTTTAAAAAAGGTCCGTTAACCATTGGCCCATTGGAAGCGGTAGCTTTTGGCAGTACAAACCAAAGTCCCGGCCGCGTAGATTACCAGTTGCATTTTGCTTCTTTCCAGGTGGGCAATCAATACAATGTAGATTTTTATGATGCAAAAACATTTCCTGCTGACAACGATGGTTATAGCATTTTGCCCACATTACTAAGGCCCCAGAGCCGCGGCTATGTCAGCTTGCGCAGCAACAATCCATTCGACTTCCCGATTATACAACCCAATTTTTTAAGTGCAGAAGCAGATAAAAAATTGCTGATAGCAGCCGGTAAAAAAGCCATCGAAATAATGGCCGCTGCTGCATTTGATATCTACCGCAAAGAACTGCTTTACCCACCGGATTGCAGCAGTGATGAAGCCATTTTACTGCACATACAAAAAAGTGTAGAGACTGTGTATCACCCCGTTGGCACCTGTAAAATGGGCAAGGATGAAATGGCTGTTGTAGACAATAGCCTCCGGGTACACAACATCGAAAACCTGCGGGTAGTGGATGCCTCTGTGATGCCAACAATTGTATCGGGTAACACAAACGCCCCTGTGTATATGATTGCAGAAAAAGCAGCTGATATGATACTGCAATAACATGCTGCTCTCATGAAAAGTACTCAAATAAAACATGGATGCAATAAATAAAAGTAGTTTGAGTTTTAATGAATATTTTCAACAGCCTTTCTTTCAAAACGATTGTTCAATAATTAAACCATCCCTATGTTACAAGCAACAGAAAATGTATTAAATGAGTTTGAAGAAATTCCTTCGTCTTATGGAACTTTTAAAGACCGTGTATTTGCATTGCTTATTGACGGCCTCGTTCTACTTCCTATATCTATTATTATCTGGCTTGATAAGACAACCTGGAAAAGTCAATTGGTATTAATTATCGTGGCTTTGATACAAGTATTATACAAGCCCTTTTGTGAATATAAGTACGGCGCAACCATCGGAAAAAGGGCGATGAAACTGATTGTAGTAGACAAAAGCTTTTTAAAAGCCGGTTTAAAAGAAGTAGTGATACGAAATATCTTCAACATCGTTTGGGGGATCTTTTTTTCCGGTATTACATTGCTTGTTTTTAGAACCGCAGCTTTTGCATCGGTTAATTCTAACGCCGAATTCACGCTCTTGCAGAATAAAGTATTTAATATCAATCCCTACCTGGTTGTTTATTGTATGTTGATTATAGCCGAGATTATTTTTATACTATCAGATAACAGCAGGCGGGCCCTTCATGACAGGTTGGGTGGCACTTTTGTTGTTAAACATGCTGACCTCAATTAATAATTTACCAAAAGAAAACAGTTAATGCCGAATAAATTTTGCGGCAGCAGCCTCCATTAAATTACCCTCCTTCGTGTGCCGTGGTGCGCCAGATAATACAAACTGAAATATTCCGTTATACTCATTCACCCGGTATCAAACTATGATTAAATCATACCTTATTTTAACTGTATTTGTAACGTTGGCGTTCAACGCATTCTCGCAGGAAGATGTTTGGGATGTTTATTTGACGGAGCACGAAAAAGGCACGGGATCTACATTAGTAAATATGTCTTTAAAGGACGCAGCGCCTATGCTGCGGTTACCCTACCTGCTTACAACCGGGGTAAGTTTAAACATTTGCAGTCCACACGGACTGCCGGAAAAAGAAGAGTTCAATACGCTTTACCAAATTTCCGATACAGTAAAAGCTGCGCTGAATACAAGATTGAGGGCGGTGGCGGCAGGCACGTTTTCTTACCAGTGCAAAAGAATTGATTATTATTATTTACCAGATACAACAGGCATACGCAAGTTGCTGGAGACGGCCTACAAAAAAAATTTCCCCGGGTATCAATACCACATCAATATAAAAAACGACGCTGATTGGAAAGTGTATCTCGACTCTTTATTTCCAGACGAGGAGCACCTTGACCAGCTCACCAATCAAAAAGTAATTCTTAATTTAACCGATGCGGGTGATGATTTAAGCAAACCACGAATGGTTGATCACTGGTTGTATTTTAAAACCGATGCGGAAAGAAGTAGTTTTATTCCGTACGGTGTAAAGGAAAAATTTAAGATTGCTAAAAGCTTCTCGCCTAATACAAGACTTACTTACCAGCTGCAATTGTCCCGCACAGACAAAGTTGATCTTGCTTCCATTTCACTCATTACATCCACACTCAGAAAAAAAGCCACCGAACTGCATGGTCAGTACGATGGCTGGGAAACGGTAGTTATCAAAAAGAAATAATTATTTTTTCATACCCCGAAAAAGTATTTATTGCAGCAAACATTTATTGCCGCAGATGTCAATTAAAAATCAAATTTCACCCGGCTTCTTATACCCCATTGTGAAACACCGGGGTTATCCAGGTACGTTAATCTTTTAACCAGGTCAACCCTGAACAGTTTAAAAATATTGGCAAGGCCAACACTTACTTCCACATAAGGCTTGCTGTTTAAAGCATAAGTTGTGGATGTACCGGTGGTATTGTTCTTGGGAAAATCCAGGTAAGATTGCATGGTTGACGGATTGTTTTCATCCCGTACACCTCCATACAAAATTTTCGCACTTGCCACTTCCCGCAGTTTTAATTTTTTTACCAGTGGAATTTTATTCAGAATAAAACCATTGAAATAATAATCCATGTTGGCAGAAGCATAATGGTCGCTGATAAACTCCAGTGCATTCATCAGGTTAAACGAATTAAGCTGGTAGGCATAGGTTTGATTGGCCCGGTGAATGGTGAGCAAAGGGTAAGGCAGTTTACCAAAAATATACCCGCCTTCGGCAGAAAAATCAGCATAACCCAATTGTGAAAAATACACCCGTTTAAAAATATTCAGGTTCAGGTTATGGTAATTGTATTCGCTGTTGAACAGGCCTTTTATACCGGCGATATAACGCAGTTTAAAAATCGGGTACTTATTAAAAATCGGGATGCGGTATACCTTGCCCTGGTAAAATTGTTCATGCGGCGCCCAGCGTAACTCAGCAGATAATTCGGTGGTGGTAATGTCTTTTACAGTCACCAATTCATTGTTCACCGTCTTGTCAAAAGTGATGGCTCCTGCGGGTGATTGTTTCCAGTTTTTAAATCCAAACGTGTAGGAAATATTTTTACCAAACTCCCGCACATACTCTGCTTTAAAAATATTGTTGTATAAAAATTTATCGTTGTCGCCTCTTTTAAAAGAGAGTAAAAAATTATCTTCCTGCACAAACTGTAATTCCTGTCCCGGTATTTTTGTATCGTATTGGTAACTCAGTTTTACATAGTTCATCGGGAAAGTATAGATCGATTTTTTATTCAGCGAATACGCTGTTGACAGAAAATATTTTGTCTTCTGATCTTTAAATCCGTAAGCCAGGTAATTCTCCAGGTAGATGCGTTTGCTAAAGTTCGGTGTGGTTCTGCCACCTGCCCTTATCCTAAAACCTTCCACCGGGTTAAAACTATAAAAGGCATTTACCGGACCAACTTCATACCCACCAAAATTTTTGTAACCAGCAAGCACCAACGTGGCGATATCCATAAAGCGCCTATACGATTTCATGTTCTGCAGGCTGTCAATATTGCTGTACACTTTTGCTTCAATGGCGGTCAACGGTTGGTGACGATTGGTCGTCCAAAAACTATCAGTTCCGGCAGGTCGTTCATCACCTGGATCCAATTCCCTTCTCTTATAAATGCTATCCGCAGCAGGTTGATTCACAACAAAGTTTTTAAAAGAAACAGTACGTTCGCCCATAATACCACCATCTGAATTTTTACTAAAAGCAAATTCAGCCAGCATATTACTCATTGCAAGATGGTATCTCCCATCCACACCTTTTTCAAAATCCTGTTTAATCCGCAAGCCTCTTGTCCAGTTAAGGTTGGCGTTTTTACTTACGCTCATGTTGAGCTTTTGCACGGCATAATTTCCATCCAGCGTAACGTACAAAGTACCCTTAAATAAAAGGTCGCTGGTGTTGCGGGGCATAAAGTTTAAACGCACCAGTTGAACGCCGTCTTCCTGCACCGTATCACGGATATAAAACCTATAAAAAGTCGGAGCCGAACCGGCTACGGGGCTTAAAAACTGGTTGGTTAAAATGGTAATATTATTTTCATACACATCAATATCCGCGTACAGTTTATTTACATAACTGCTGATACCATTGTTATCTACAAACTCACCGAAATTTACTTTTTTCTGACCGGTGATAAAGGTCTTTTGCTTGTCAGGATTTTTACGGAAATATTTATCCGATAAAGTTTCTTCCAGGTAAACCGGTACCAATGCTTTGCCCGCAACCTTATCTGTATCCTGGTTATCCAAAATAAAAACATAGTTTTTCAGCAGCTTATTTTTCATCAGCTTCTCCGGCTTGTTGGTAAGCGACAGTTCCATTTTTTCATACTGCTGGTACTGCACAAAATCATAGGCGCTGATCCTGTTCTTGTCTTTATTGTCAATCACTTTACGGATCAGTTCCACAGCCGGATTATCCTTGTTGCTGTACTTGCCTCTTTTTGTTTTTATCACCACGGCGTTCATCACCGGCTGTTCCATTTCAATGTCCAGCACCGTTTCTTTGCCTGCTTCTACCTCCTTTACTATTTTTTTATAGCCACCATAAGAAAACTCCACCTGTGTTAATTTGCTGTTGATGGTACTCAATTTGTAACTGCCATCTTCTGCACTGGAGATGCCTTTGCCGCCTTTAAAATACACGCTCACAAATGGCATCGGCTGATGCGTAGCGCTGTTGGTAATTGTACCTTTTATGACAGTTTGTGCCCTTGCTATATTTGTTGCTGATGCCAGTATTACAAGCACCAGTAAAAAAATAATTTTTGTAAAATTTTTCATTGCTAATTTATTTGTTGTTTGAAGCCCTGTTTAAAACTTACAGTACAGCTTACTTTTCAGCATTGCGATGCCGTATTACTTTTCAAATGGCTTTCACTAAATCCTTCCGCACCTTCCTATTGCAACCGATCTGCCGGTTCACTTTTCTAACTCTTCTCTTTATTACAAAATCAAATTTGTACCATTTATTTATCCTTAAAAATGCCTTCGTGCCTGAGCCGTACAATTAGCTGCCTGAAGCGTCCGGGAAGCGGAATGAGTTGTTCACCCTTTTGCTTTTTATTCTAAATAGTAAGTAAAGCATCCCTTAAAAAGAGATGCTTTACTTTACGCCTCACTATCTCAATCCACCAGAAACATTGATCTTTTCTCCATTTACCCAACCGGCATCATCCGATGCAAGAAACACGGCTACTTTAGCAATATCATTCGGCTGACCGATTCTTCCGAGTGGCGTGCCGGCTACCATTTGTGTTTCAAAATCGCTGCCGATGATGCCTGCAGTATGCGTGCCTTCTGTCTCTACGCCTCCCGGTGCTATTGTATTGAAACGGATTTTTTTACTGCCCAGTTCTTTAGACAAAGCCACTGCAATGGTATCCACGGCACCCTTGGTGGCAGAGTATACAACAGAGTATGCCGGAGGATTGCTGCTCACCACCGAACTGATGTTGATGATGCTGCCGCCATTGTCGCCAAAATCTTCCACCGCCTGCTGTGTAGCCAGGATGGTACCCAGTACATTGGTGTTAAACTGGCGGTGAAATTCTTCTTCCGTAACTGTTTCCAGTCCGCCAAATTGAAACACACCGGCATTGTTTACCAGGATATCAATTTGACCGTACGCTTCTTTTGTTGCTTTAAATAATTGCTTTACATCTGCTGCTATGGCAACACTTCCCTGCACCGCCAAAGCTCTTCCGCCGTTGGCAACAATTTCATTTACTACCCGTTCTGCACCTGCTTTGTCAGATGAATAATTTACTACTACCGATGCGCCTTCGCTGCCATAGGCTTTTGCAATACCGGCACCAATTCCTTTTGAAGCGCCTGTTACGATGGCTACTTTGTTTTTTAATTTTGACATGTTCTTGATTTTATATTTTAATTAAATTTTGATTGTTAATTCCAGCCGCCGCCCAATGCCCGGTATAGTTCTACTACTGCGCTCAGCTGCTCTTTTTTAAGTGCTGCCAGTTCCAGTTCGCCCTGCAATGTGTTGCTCTGTGCGGTGATTACTTCGAGGTAAGTGGCCATACCATTTTTAAATAAAAGATCTGCATTCGATATGGCTTGCTGCAGGGTGTTGACCCTTGTAGTGGCAACGGTTTCCTGCTCTTTAAGTTTGGTTGTTTTTACCAGTGCATCCGATACTTCGCCTACGGCATTGAGTACCGATTGCCTGAACTGTATCACTGTTTTTTCTCTTTCGACTTTCGCCAGTTCGTACTGCGTTTTTAATTGCTTGCGTTGAAACAAAGGCTGGGTGATACCGCCCAATGCAGTTCCAAATAAAGACGCAGGAATATTGAACCAGTTGCTCGCTTTGAAAGAATTTACACCACCCGCCGCAGTTATGGTGAGCGATGGATACAGGTTAGCTTTTGCAATACCGGTGTTGGCATTGGCAATAGTCAATGCCAGTTCATACATTTTTACATCCGGCCGGCTGCTTACTAACTGAGACGGAACACCCGATGAAATATTTTGAGCCGCGACAATATTTTTTAATTCGCTGCTGCGTTCGATGGCCGCCGGCACCACACCGGTTAAAACACTCAAAGCGTTTTCCTGGATGGTGATGGTCTGTTGCAAAAGGGGAATCAATTGTACTGCCACCAGTCGTTGCGCTTCGGCCTGTTGAACGCCCAAAGCCGTTACCTGGCCTGCATTGTATTGCAGCTGGATGATCCGTAAAGTACTGTCATTGAGCAACACATTTTTTCGGGCAATGGCGAGCTGTGCGTCCAGCATCAGCAGGTTGTAATAACCTTTTGCTACGTCTGCTACCAGGTTTGTCTGGATGGCTTTTCTTGCTTCGGCTGTTTGCAAATAAGTGGCCAGCGCTTTTGCTTTTTGGTTTTTTATTTTTCCCCAGATATCGGCTTCCCAGGAAAGCGCCAGGCTGGCACTGTAATCTTCTACATACGATTTGCCGAGAAACTGGCTCAGGCTCAACCCATTTAAACTATTGTCTGATGGCCGGTTGATGCTGGCACCAATCTGCAAATTGGCAGCAGGCAGGTTACCCAATTTTGTTTGTTTTACAATCAGCTGCGCCGCTTCGATATTTTTTACTGCAACCTGCATATCGTAGTTATTGCTGATGGCGCTGTCAACCAGTTTTTGCAAAGCCGCATCGGTAAAAAATGTTTTCCATTGAATGGTGGCGATGTTTGCGGTGTCCTCCGTTCCATTTCTGAATGCCGCTGGTGTTGTATTGACTGGAGTTGAAATATCTTTTGATACGGTACATCCGCTTAATAGCAGCAGGAATGCTGCGGTGTATGTGATGATTCTTGTTATCATTTTTTATTTTTTATTTTTTTAAACGGGCTATTGTGCTTGCTTCAACATTGTTGTGTCACTCACTTGTACTTTTATAGCTTTATTGAGCAAGCCTTCGCTTCATTTACGCTTCTTTAAAATTGTTATAGTCGCCTCCTCAGCCGGCGGGCTGCGTCACCGGAACGTCGCTGCTTTTTCCCCTTTGAAAATATGCTACGCATTTTTTTCAATTCCGACTGTGTCGGAACCGGAGAAAAAGAGGCGACTTATCCGGTGACTGTGTTCAATTCGAAGGCCGACTCGAAGAGCATCCATTTATTCAAATGACCTTATATGCCTCTCTCTGCTTTTTGCTTTCTGCTTTTGGCTTTCTGCCTTCTGCCTTTATCCTATCGCCGGTGTTACCGCTGTGTTTGGTGCATCTTTTACTACTGTCTTCTTACTCACCACCCTTTCCTGCAGCGATTGAAAGACCACGAACAAAACCGGGATGATGAAGATGCCCAGCAACACGCCTGTAAGCATGCCACCGACTGCACCTGTACCAATGGAACGGTTGCCCATGGCGGATGCACCGGTGGCTCTTACAAGTGGTATTAAGCCTGCAATAAAAGCGAAGGACGTCATAAGGATGGGCCTTAACCTTAACCTGGCTGCTTCAATTGCAGCAGCTGCAATGGTAAGCCCGGCCTTTCTTCTTTGCACGGCGTACTCAACAATCAGGATGGCATTTTTTGCCAGCAAACCTATCAGCATGATGAGGCCGACCTGTACATAAATATTATTTTCTATGCCCGCCATGTTGATGAAAGCGAACGTGCCCAGCAAGCCGGTTGGTACTGATAAAATAACGGCCAGCGGAAGAATATAACTTTCGTATTGCGCTGCCAGCAGGAAGTAAACAAACACCAGCGACATGATAAATATCCAGGTGGTTTGTGAGCCCGACTGCTGCTCTTCTCTTGTCAAGCCGCTCCACTCGTAGGCATAACCACGGGGCAAATAATTAGCCGCTACTTCCTCTACTGCTTTCAATGCTTCGCCGGAACTATAGCCCGGTTTGGGTATACCATTAATGGTAACTGCATTGAACAGGTTGTTCCTGGTGACTGTTTCCGGACCGTATACTTTTTCTAAATTGATCAGTGTTTTTACCGGGATCATTTGTCCTGCATTGTTCTTTACATTGACTTCATTCAGCGTGGAGGGATCAACACGGTAGGCAATGTCACTTTGCATAATGACTTTATATTGTTTACCAAAGCGGTTGAAATCAGATGCCTGGTAACTGCCGTAATACACCTGTAATGTCTGCAGCAATTCGCTGATAGAAACGCCCAGTTGTTTTGCTTTGGCTTCGTCTATGTTTACTTTGTATTGCGGGTTGCCCGTGTTGAAAGTGGTGAAGGCATACATGATTTCCTTGCGTTTCATCAATTCACCAATAAAGCCATAAGCCGTGCTGCTCAGGTCTTCCAGCTTGCCGCCGTGCCTGTCCTGCAGCAATACTTCAAAACCATTGGTGTTACCAAAACCTTGTACCGTTGGTAAGGTAAATGTGAATAAATCCGCGGCTGAGATGATGGATAATTTTTGATTGACTTCCGCCAGAATTTTATTGATGTCTTCTGTTTTGCCCCTGGTGCCAGGCTTTTTTAATTTTACAAATGCCAGTGCGCTGATGGGGCTGGTGGCATTGGTGATGATATTCATACCCGCTACGCTGTATGATTTTTCTACTGCTTCCACTGTGGCGATAATGCTGTCAACTCTTTCAACTACTTTCTTTGTTCTTTCCAGGGAAGCACCGGCAGGCATGTTCAGCGAATACAAAAAGATACTCTGATCTTCTGTCGGGATAAAACCTGTAGGTGTTTGTTTTACCAAAAACACCGTGCTGATGGTAATGATTACCAAACCTGCAAGAGCGATCCATTTTGTTTTTATTAAAAACTGCAGGCTGTTGCTGTAGCGGTTGGTGAGGTTGCTAAAGCCCGCATTAAAGGCGCCGTAAAATCTTTCTTTAAATCCTTTTTTTGTTTCGCCCGGCTGGTGGTTGTTCTTTAAAAACAAAGCTGCCAGGGCCGGACTTAATGTAAGCGCATTCAATGCAGAAATTAAGATGGCGATGCCCAGTGTAAAACCAAACTGTTTATAGAAGATACCGGCGGGGCCTTTCATAAAACCAACGGGAACAAACACAGCAGCCATTACCAGTGTGATGGAGATGATGGCGCCGGATATTTCACCCATACTTTTAATGGTAGCTTCCCGGGCGGGTAAGTGCTCATTCTCCATTTTTGTATGCACCGCTTCTACCACTACGATGGCATCATCCACCACGATACCGATGGCCAGTATCAAAGCAAATAATGTAAGCAGGTTGATGGTGAAACCAAACAGCTGCATAAAAAAGAAAGTGCCCAAAATAGCGACTGGTACTGCAATAGCAGGGATGAGCGTTGAACGAAAATCCTGTAAGAAAAGGAATACCACGATGAAGACGAGTATGAAAGCTTCTATCAACGTGTGCTTCACTTTTTCAATAGAAGCATCTAAAAATTCTTTGGAAGAATAAGGCACAAATGTGTTAATACCCCGGGGTAAATTCTTGTTTACGCCGTCCATTATTTTATTTACTTCAGTAAGAATATCGTTGGCGTTGGAGCCTGCAGTTTGATAAATCAGGATACCTGTTGAAGGGCCTTTATCTACTTTGGCATCGGCAGTATAACTGAAAGATCCAAATTCCACACGGGCAATGTCTTTTAGTTTGATTGCCGCCCCATCATTGTTACTTTTAAGGATGATGTTTTCGTAATCTTCGTTGCGGTTAAGCTTGCCTTTGTATTTGATGACGTACTCAAAAGATTCCTTGCTGCCTTCACCGAATTTGCCGGGCGCTGCTTCCAGGTTTTGTTCTTTGATGGCTGCGAGCACTTCCTGTGCGGATAAATTATAGGCCGCCAGCCGGTCTGGTTTTAGCCAGATGCGCATGGCATAATCTTTTGACCCAAAGATGGTGGCTTGTCCTACACCATGCACTCTTTGTATTTCGGGTACGATATTAATCCGGGCATAGTTTTGTAAAAAGGCTTCATCATATGCACTGTCTTTGCTGTACAAAGCAATGGCCATGATAATGCTGTTTTGTTGCTTTTGTGTGCTCAGCCCGGCCTGCAATACTTCCGCAGGAATCAGGCTGGTGGCCTTTGCAACACGGTTCTGCACGTTTACCGAAGCAATGTCCGGGTCGGTGCCCGACTTAAAAAATACACTCAACGTCATGGTGCCATCGTTGTTGCTGTTGGAGGTCATGTAAGTCATGTTCTCCACACCATTGATCGCTTCTTCCAACGGCGTAGCTACCGAGCGGGCCACTACTTCCGCACTGGCGCCGGGATAAGCTGCAGTAACCTGCACGGCCGGTGGCGCAATATCCGGGAACTGTGTAATGGGCAATGATAACAGTGAAACGAGGCCGAGCAATACCAGCAGTATGGAAATAACCGTGGACAGTACCGGGCGTTCTATAAATTTTTGAAACATAATTAAAATTTGAAAAAAGGGCTCCCTCACCGCTCAAAATGGAGCGGTTTACAGAGTACTGTTTGGATGATGTGTTTTAAATTGTTAGTGTTGGTATCGAAAGGATATGAGTGACAACAGGTGATTTTTTTTACCACGTAGAAACATAGATAACATAGTTTTAAAATGCAGTTGCCTTATGTTTTTCTATGTGTACTCAATACCTATGGGGTTAAATGTTTTATGAATTAGTTTTTTGTTTGAGCTGCATCGTTCTTAGGAATCAATGTTGCCTGCAACACACTGTCTGCTGAAATATTTTGTGGTGTAATTACGGCACCGTCTTTCAGGCGTTGAATGCCACTGAATACTATCTTTTCACCGTTTGCGAGGCCCTTGCTTACCAAATAATTGTTACCGCTTTTGCCGCTTACATTTATTTGTTTGCTGGTTACTTTATTGCTGTCGCCAAGGGCGAAAACAAATACCTTATCCTGCATTTCAAAAGTAGATTCCTGCGGTACCAGTAACTGGTCCTGGTGTTGCGATGGAATGCGTATTTTGCCGGTGATGCCTGAACGTAACAACTTATCGTTGTTAGCAAACAATGCTCTAAAACTGATGGTGCCTGAGCTGCGGTCAAACTGGCCCTGAACCAATTCTATTTTTCCTTTGCTGTTGTAGATGGTATTGTCGGGCAACTGAAGGTCAACAGCAGGAATATGTTGTATTTTTTCTTCCGTTGATTTGCCTTCATAACCGGCAATAAATTGAAGGAAGTCAGCTTCGCTCATGGAGAAATAGGCGTGAACGCTATTTACTGCAGATACAACCGTAAGTGGCAACGTTTCACCCTTGCCGATAAGGCTACCCTGCTTAAAAGGAATGTGGCCAACATAGCCGCTAACCGGTGCTGTTATTAGTGTGTAGCCAACAGAAATATCTGCGCTTCCCTTGCCCGAGATGGCTTGTGCATGTTCCGCTTTGGCCGCATCCAGGTTGGCTTTGGCGGTTTTCAATTGTGTTTCTGCAATTACTTTATTTTCTACCAACGGCTTCAGACGGTCATATTCTACCTGGGCTTTTTCTATTGAAGCATTGGCTGATTGTACCGTGGCAGCAGCATTCCTGCTCAGCTCGCTATATTCCCTACTATTGATTTTAAACAGTGGCTGGCCCTGGTTTACATAAGTGCCTTCTTCCACATAAATCTTTTCCAGGTAGCCGCTTACCTGCGGGCGTATTTCTACATTGGTACTGCCTTCAATGGTGGCCGGATATTCCAGCCAGGTGGTGGCAGCACCGGCATTGATTTTTATAACGGGTAAAGATGGAGGCGCCGGCGTGGGGTTCATTGCCTGGCCTGCACAGGCGGCTAAAAATAAAACGCCTGCGTATAAAATGTAGGTGATTAGCTTGCTCATAACGTGTGTAAATTGTTTAACAGTGTTAAGTAATGAATTTAAAAAAAACAGTTTTTTTTATAACTGTCAAATGCGCTCAGCAAGGCGAAAATTTCCGGATCATTTCAGCCTGCTGTTGTTGTTTTCTCCTGATTTTTTTCTTTAAAAAACGATCAGTTGGGTGAAGGATTTGTTGTTGTTGTTTTGGGTTTGATAGTGGGTAATCAATTTCATTGTGTCGTTATAACGCAATTAAATCGTTTAACAGTGTTAAGTAACAAGGCAAAAAAAATGCTTATTTCATAGAGGCAATAATACCGCCGATGGCATCTTTTAAAACCTGTTTGTTCATTTCGTCCGATGTTAATTTACGGGTCATGTTGATGGAAATTAATCCGTGTACTACCGACCAGCAGGTGTAATATTTTGTGTCCACATATTCCTCCGTTCTTTTATCGGCCGGGATAATTTCTTCTATTTTATCCCAAAGCATATTCATGGGCTTCTGTATATCCGGACACATATTCTGCATAGCACAACAGTTGACTTCCACCCCGTACATTACCTGGTACAATTCCTTTTCTGCAAAGGCGAAATTCCAGTAAGCCAGCCACATCGCTTCCAATTGCTGCGCAGGGTCGCTGTGTTCGCTGATGGCTTGTTGCATCAGGTTGCCCAGCTTTACGTAGCCCTGCCGCGTAAGTTCGTTCAGGATGGCGTCCTTGTTGGCAAAGTATTCGTAGATGATCGGTGCAGTATATTCTATCTTATCCGCAATTTTACGCATACTCAACGCCTGCCATCCCTCTTCTTTTACAATATCAATAGATGCCGCCAGGATATTATTCCTCGTGTCATCTTTCAATCGTAAAATTCTGTCTTTACTGGCCATTTGTGGTTTACTCCTTTACAGCGGTTAAATAATCTAACACTGTTAAGCAAAGGTAATAGTATTTGAATTTAACTGCCAAATTTTTTTTTGGAAAGTTTTGTTAAGGAGAAATTTCCTTCAAATTAAATGGGTATGGCAAATTCGAATTAATGACATAAAAAATATTTTTTAATACTTACAAGGAGTTCTTGATATTTTCTTACATTACGCCCCTTTCGATGATAAAAAAAAACTTCATAGGCATTGATCTTTTTTCTGGAGCAGGTGGCATGTCCATTGGTGCAATTAGTGCGGGCGTGGATGTAAAAGTTGCTGTTGAAATTGATAAATATGCAGCTTTCACGTATCAAGCTAATCATCCCAACACTACCTTATTTAATGAGGATGTCCGCAGGGTTAAAATAAATGGTATTTGCCAGGCTGGAAAAAATGATATTAAAATATTATTTGGCGGTCCACCCTGTCAGGGATTCTCAACATCAAATCAAAAGACAAGAAATAAACTGAATGTAAATAATTGGCTGTTTAAAGAATATCTCCGACTAACAAAAGAACAAAATCCGGATTGGGTAATTGTTGAAAACGTAAAAGGAATTGTTGAAACCGAAAATGGTTTTTTCTTTGACAAAATAAATACAGAATTAAAAAAACTAGGCTATACGACCACTCATGCAATCCTTAATGCAGCGGATTATGGTGTTCCACAAATTAGGAATAGAGTCTTTATAGTTGGGTCATTGCATGGAATAAATTATGAGTTCCCAAAATCAACATCAAAAAAATATCTAACTGTAAGCGATGCGATTTCAGATTTGCCCCGACTTGAAAATGGAGCTAATACACACGAATTAGACTATCAAAATATAGCACAGAATAAATATCAGTTGTCCATCAGAAAACAATCAAAAAAAGCTGTTAATAATCTTGTTACTGCTAATGCCGATTTGATATTAAAACGGTATAAACATATTCCCCAAGGCGGAAACTGGGAAAATATCCCTGTCAAGTTGATGGGTAATTATAAAGATTATACAAGATGTCATACTGGAATCTATCATCGTTTAGTAGCAGACAACCCTTCTGTTGTAATTGGCAATTATCGAAAAAATATGTTGATACATCCAACAGAGGATAGAGGACTTAGCGTAAGGGAAGCCGCAAGAATACAATCTTTCCCAGATAACTTTCATTTTCATGGGAGCATTGGATTTCAACAACAACAAGTAGGGAATTCGGTTCCTCCACTTTTAGCAAAAGCAGTTTTTAAAAAAATTATAGAATCTACGTTTTAACCTATGGCTTGGACACTACAAGAGATTGAAGTCGCATTAGAAAAAAATCTGAAAAGGAAATTCAAACACTCCCCTGCAGAAGCAACCAAGTACTTTGGTTATTATACTTATGCCAGAGACACTTTAATTAGTGAAAAAATATTTGATGCAGTAGGATCTTTAAAAAAAGATTTATCTGACCATGGACAGGATCACATTATGAATGTTTTGGCTAACGCTGGAAAATTATTAGGGAAAGAAGTCGATAAAATGGATGCAATTCAATTGTATTTCATTTGTATGACAGTTCTCTTTCACGATGTCGGCAACCTAATTGCCAATAGAGAAACACATCATCAACATAATATTATCAGGGAGATTTACGACTACGTCCGAAATAAGGCAAAAGAATTTAGTGACGAAAGGATGCTTGTACCTGAAGTAGCGAGCAAGCATTCAGGAACTGCTGGTGATGGGTCCAAAGACACAATAAAGGAGTTGCATGAAGAGACTCCGTATTTATTTGAAACTCCCATTCACACTAAGATGACAGCAGCATTATTACGATTAGCTGATGAGATGGCTGAAGGGTATCATCGAACTTCAATTTACATGAACAAATATTACAATTATCCCTATGCAGAAAATTCTAAAATTTATCATAAATATGGAGAAATAGCAAGGCCATTTATTGATAGAAAGGGCAAAAGAATTGGAATTACATATTATTTCACGTTGTGTGCAAAAGATGGAATAATAACTGAAGAATCTCATAACGACTTCATAGAACTTTACTCGTTTACAATACGCAGGATGTTGAAAATTGAAGCCGAAAGAAAATACTGCAAGTATTATTGTGAATGGCTCTCCCCATTTAATAAAACCGATATTACTTTTAATTATTTTGTAGACAACGACACTAATGGAGAGATTAAATCTAAACAAGTCCGGTTAGACAATGCACAATTAGTCTTAAACGATTTGGTATTGCCAATAGACGAAACGCTCGAAAAATTTTTTAAAGAGAAAAGTTCGTATGAACCTGAAAATGTTTTTAATTCTATAAAGTCAGCATTCGATGAAAAGTAAAAGACCAACCAACCCATTTGAATACGAAGCCGCTGTAAATTTTGCAACAGATGAACTCATTGAATACTTTGTTGAGGATCATAATTACTCGAGATTTATTCAATCAGGGCGAAATATTTTTATTGTAGGTGAGAGAGGATGCGGTAAGTCAATGACTTTGCTTTACAATTCATATCAAAAGCAATTCCGTAAAGCTGCGAAGGATAAGGTCGCTTTCGATTATTCAAAACTAGGTATATATATACCTTGTACAAACGCCTTGTTTTTTAAGAAAGAATATGAACTAATAAATAACCCCTTTAAGGTTTCAGTTTTATCTGAACATTTCTTTGTTCTCGCAATCGCATTTGAATTATCTAATGTGCTATCAACAATTAGCGATATCTGCTCCGAAGAGGAAGAGCAAGTAATTAGACAAGATCTAGACTACATCTTGAATATCAAACTTCCCTCCGAGTTTTCAGTTTTCAAAGGGCTTGTAAAGTACTTTCAAAAACTAAACAGCGAAACACAAAACCAAATTAATAATAGTGAAGACAGTTTTAGTGATCGATGTGTTTCGTTTTACTCTCTTATCATTCCTTTAGTCAGGATAATTAAAAGTATTGACAAGTTAGATCACACACATTTTCTCTTGTTAATTGATGATGCCCATGATTTAAATTCTCACCAAATTAGGGCTCTTAATTCTTGGATCGCCTATAGAGACCACTCAGATTTTAGTTTTAAGGTTGCAGTTGCAAAAGTTCGCAAACATACCTACGTGACGGCAACAGGAAGTTCCATTTTGGAGGGACACGACTTTTTGAAGATTGACATGGAAAAACCTTTTCAAAATAAGTTCTCTGATTTTGGATTATGGGCAAAAGATATTATTGAAAGGAGGTTAGAAAAATACGGCGTTGGCAAAATTGAAGCGACAACATTCTTTCCAACAAATCCAAGTGTTGACCAGGATTTAATAAAATATAAGGAAATAGTTAAAAAGAAAGCCGAAGCTATTTATACAGATTTAAACGATCCGAAGCGTCAAAAGAAAATAGATGATTATGTTTATAAATATCACCGAGCTGAATACTTTCGTAATAGGCCTGCTAAAGCTAATTTGCCTCATTATGCGGGCTGGGAAACTGTAGTCCACCTATCAACCGGAGTTGTTAGAAATCTTCTTTACCCATGTTATTGGATGTACGACAAAGAGTATTCTACATTGCTTGATGAATTGAAAGAAGACAAGGAGAATATTAAAGTAAAACACATACGACCCTCATATCAAGACGAAGTGATAAAGGAAAAGAGTCAAGAATTATGGGATAGGATTAAAAATGACTTATTTAATAATATTCAGGATTGCTCAACAAAGCAAGGCATACAAATAAAAAGCCTATTTGACAATTTAGTGCTCCTTTTCAAAGAGAGACTTTCTTCGGAGGTTTCAGAGCCGAGGGCTATAATGTTTAGCATTTCTGCAATGGATAAACTAAACTCTGCACAAGCAAAAGAGCTGGAGGATTTACTTAGAATTTCTAAGGAAGCTCAAATTTTATATGACAGAGAATCAACAGCAAAGGATGCAGGAGAGAGAGAGACATATTATGTACCAAATAGACTTTTATTTCCAATAAGAGGATTGGATGTAGTTGGTCAACATGCAAGAGTTTCAATAAAAGCAATTGAGCTTTATAAAGCTGCAATTGATGGGAAAGCAATAAATTCAAAAGAAGTTTTATCTCAAAAAACATTGTTTGATCATGAAATGTGACATTTTAATCGCAGTTTTAAGTTGGGAGGAGAGATATATCAAGGGATTGGTAAAAAGTATTTCTGAATATAACCCAGATAAAGTTCTGTTGTTCAAATATGATAATCCGTTGACTGCTGAATGGAAAATGGATAATTATAAAATGACTAAACAACTTCTTGGGGATAAATTAGTAGAAGTTGAAATTAAAGTTCAAAGGCCCGAGGAAAATTGGTTCATTTTTTTAAAAATTTTCCATGAGAATTGTAAAGGAAAAAAAGTGGTGCTTGATTCGACGACCATGACACGGGAGGCAATCTGGTTATGTCTATATAACTGTAAAATAAATGGTTGCCAAGCGAATTATATATACTATACACCCAATGATTATTCAGGGGATTGGATAAGCCGTGATCCTGGTAAACCAAGATTATTATATAAGATGTCAGGTATTGCTAAACTTGGCGCACCTACCCTTTTACTTGTAACAACTGGCTTTGACCTCGAAAGATTGGATAGCTTAATTTATTGTTTCGAACCTAAACTGACAATGGTTTTTTTACCAAATAGTAATAATGAAAGAAATAGAGAAAACTCAAAGCGATGTAAAGATTTATTAAAAAGAAAATATAACATTGAACTCTTCTATGAGTATTCTCCATATGATACGGAAGCTTCATTTAAACTAATTCTTGAAAAACTACAGCAAGCGGAAAATGGTGGGACTGATAGTTATTTAGATACTCACAATATTATTTTTAATTCTTTAGGAGCAAAAACTTCAGCAATTACCCTCTTCAATATATGGCTAAAATATCCACAAGTTGCTCTAAGTTATATTCCTTCAAAAGAATATAATAAAGAATATTCAACTGGTATCGGTGAAAGTTATAGGGGTAAGATTGAGTTTTAATTCATCTATTCCCAACAAACTATTCCAACATCAAACAACCAACTCACTCCACCCGACCCTTCTCCTCATCAGAAGCATTGTCATTGTGTCTGCTCTTTCTTGCAAAGGTGGATTTGCCAAAACGCCAGGTAAAGGCAAGGCCCAACCGTTGTGTATCTGTTTCGGTAATTTGTAAATACTGCGCCTGTTTTACACCCACTGATTTGTTGTGATATACCCAGGAATGAAAAATATCATCGGCCGAAAGGCGAATACTGGCTTTGTCTTTCCATACCTTTTTTTGTACGGCTGCGTTCACCCGCACCATTCCGCTTGTAACTGCCTGGCCGTTCAAATCCCTGCTGGCGTAATACCCGCCAAAATCTGCACTCCAGCCATTGTTAAACCGCAGCTGGTTGAGCAGGTTGATGCGGGCTACATACACATTGGTGACCAGGTTTTCGGTATAGGCTTTTCCGTTCAGGCCCATGTGCGAAAGCAAGATGTCAAGGTTTAAGTTCCACCATTTGGCGGGTGCTAGTGAAAGACCGGAGTTTAATAAAATCATATAACCCATGGCAATATTTTGAGGCCGGGTAATAAAAATAGAATCAACAGCCTGCGTGGTTTGAAAGATCACATTGGTAAACCTGTTAAAACTTAAAGCGGTGCGAAAGAGTTGTTTGTGGGTGTATTTCAGTTCAAGCCGGTACTGGTATTGCGGATTCAGCATTGGGTTACCGGCACTGTAAGAATACTGATCCCTGAAAAATACAAAGGGATTCAGCAACTGGTAGTTGGGGCGGTTGATTCTTTTTACGGCCAGCAAATTCAATGTATTGTTACCGGCACTATCCAGTTTATAGCTGAAGTACATACTGGGAAATACACCGGTATAATTTTTACTGAAACTGCTGTCGCCTGCCACCCCATTGCCCAGCTGGTTGCCGCGAAGGTTCGTGTTTTCTATCCGAAGGCCAGACTGTACGCCCCAGCGCTGCCAGTTTTTTTGACCGTTTATATACAGCGCATTGATGTTTTCATGGTATTTAAAATGGTTGGACCGGCTGTAATCAATCACAGGTATTTCCAACATCCTGTCAAAATAATCCACCACATTATCGTTGTCAACTATCGATGATTTGATACCTGCTTCCAACTTTGCTTTGTTTTTAAACGGGTGCATATAATCTGCCTTGGCCGTATAAATATTGATGAACGATGGCAACAGGTATTGAAATTTAGTAGCCCCATTCAATGCGCCATCAGGCTGAAAGATAAAATTTTCGAGCAGCTGGTTGCCATCGGTTTTATAATGCAGGTAATTGATATCTCCCGAAAGCTCCCGTCCCTTCTCATTCAGCTTATGTACCACGCTGAGGTTGATGCTGCCATTTCTCCTGTTATCTCCGCCTGTGTTATTGCTGGCACTCACTCCCATCAGCTGATCATTTTTATTATAGTTATTACCGGCAGCACTAAACCAGCCATTTCTTTTTCCGTCATTAAAATTCAATACCACACCATAGGTTGTTTTTGGTGTGACTGCATAATCCAGCCCCAGGTTAATATTAGCGCCCTGATTGTTATATTGCTGGTTGTTTGATAAAGACACTACAGAATTTAACGTGCCTTCCGCAGTATAAAATTTACGGTCATACAAATCACTGGTGTAATTCTGCTCTTTATTGAAACCAATATTTGCAAACAGGTTTAGTTTTTTACGGTTGTAATTTAAATTTACCGCATCGTTTAAACGGGCATACCTGCCCGGCGAATAACCCATAGAAATGTTGCCTGTAAAGCCCGCCATCCTGTTTTTCTTCAACCGAATGTTGATGATGGCATTGCCGGCTGCATCATACCTTGCAGGCGGATTGTCCATCAACTCAATTTTATCCAGCACGCTCCCTGGCAGGGATTTTAAATAAGCCGCCAGATCCTGACCAGACATATAGGTTTGCCGCCCGTCAATCAACACCAATGCGCCCTGGCCGTTCAGGTTAATATCGTTGTTTACACCAATGGTAATGCCTGGCGTTTTCTCCAGCACTTCCAGTGTGTTGCTGGTGGCACTGCTGATCATCGCATCGACATTCACAATTGTTTTGTCAATTTGCTGTTCTATCAGCGGGCGCCTTGCCGTTACGGTCACCCCGGAAAGGTCGATGTTTTTTGCCGGCTGCAACACCAACGGCGGCAGCAGCATATCCTGGTGTGTACTATCCACCGTAAGCAACACGGGGTTATTTTGTTTTTGCCCAACAGTTGTAACTATCAGCCTGTAAGCGCCTTCTCCAATGCCGTTCAATCTAAATTTTCCATTGTCATTTGTAAGTGTTTCTTTTATGGTGGTAGAATCTTTTGTATTTACCAACCTTACTGTTGCTAACCTGATGAGTTCGTTTTTTGTATCGGTTACCGTACCCGCCAGGGTTATTCCTGCTGTTTGAGCACACATGGTAGTGGTAAGAAAGAGGAAGAATATAAACGTGCTGATACCTTTCATTCTTTTCTATTTTACTGAGTGTTGAAATAATGAGGATACAAATATTGCGGTCATCAGGCGGCCGGTAAAACAATTGTGTTGTACATTGTAAAACGGCTGACGGAATGCGGCTGAACGCGGTTGAATAAATTGGAAAGCCGGCACAAGCTTTCCGTCAGTGCAAAGGGCACATTCGTCACAGCAATTTATCCAAGGCCTTACCGTGGTGCATATTTACAATATCCATCAACAGGTAAACAGTAAAAAAATGAGCGAAATTAATCATACAACACAGGATGTTTTTTATGGCAGAAAGCTTTATATTCTTTTAGCGGTCATCGCTTCTGTTCCACTTTTTTTGGCCATTGAATCATATGTAAAAGCAATTGGTGTACATGAAGATGAAGCCGTATCAACCGCGGCCACCATGTGTTTTATTGCGGGTGTATTTGCCGGCCGCTACCTGGCTCAGATATGGACACATCAATTAAAATCAGCGCCCAATGGCGTTATCATTTTGCTGGTAACTATAATAGTGGCTTGTGTTGGCTGGCTTTTTTTTCATGCCGATTTTCCGTTGCAGGGAAGGGTAGCTATTAACTTAATATTGTTCTGGTTGCCCTTTGCCATTTGCAGCCTGGCCGTGGGTATGCTGATAAAAATCGTAAGGGCTTATACGCAAAACCGGTTAAGGGAAGCGCAGGCGGCGGCGGCGCAGAATAAGAGTGAACTGCATTTACTGCAATCGCAACTGAGTCCGCATTTTTTATTTAATACACTCAACAACATGTATGGTCTTTCGCTTACCGAACATGAAAAAATTCCTCCGCTGCTGTTGAAATTATCTGACCTGTTGCGGTACACGGTATACGAGGCCAATGAAGTATTTGTACCCCTGAAAGATGAATTGAATTACATCAGCAATTATATTGCGTTCGAGCAGATAAGGCTTGGTGACCGGTTGGTTTTAAACATGGATATAGAGTCCGTTACAAGTGCCGATATAAAGATAGCCCCGATGTTGCTGATTGTGTTTATAGAGAATGCATTTAAACATTCCCGCAATTCCGCAGCGCAGCAAATATTTATTACCATCAGTCTCAAATTATGGGGAAATTTGATTTTGTTTTCTGTAAAGAATTCGCAAAGCAGTGCGAAAGAAGACCGCCCGCAAATGGACAAGCACAGCGGCTTTGGCCTTGCCAGTGTAACAAAACGACTGGACCTTTTATACCCTGGTGAACACCAGCTAACGGTAGACAATGCCAATGAATTATATACGGTTATGCTACAGTTAAAAAAGAAATAAGATGAATCAAATTAATTGTTTGGTTGTAGATGATGAACCGATCGCAAGAAGAATTATTGAAACCTATTGCGGCCACCTGCCATACCTGTCGGTTGTTACATCCTGCGGTACCGCCCTTGAAGCAAAGCATGTTTTACAACAACAAAAAATTGACATTTTATTTTTAGATATCAACATGCCCGTACTGGATGGCATCTCTTTTTTAAAAACATTGAAGGTACAGCCGCAGGTAATCTTCACTACCGCCTATAAAGAATATGCGCTGGATGCATTTGACCTGGCAGCCTGCGATTATTTGCTAAAGCCCTTTTCGCTGGAGCGGTTTATCATCGCCGTTGATAAGGCGGTAGAAAAATTACAACCGCAATCACTCACCGCTTCTGAACCTGTTGACACAAAATCGGATGATTATATTTTTATCAAAACCGATGGGAAGATTTTTAAGATTCAGTTCAATGATTTACTGTATGCTGAAGCCAGTGGCAACTATACCAAAATAGTCACCACCCAACAGGTATTGCTGCCAACCATGACGTTTTCAAATTTTGAAGAACAGCTTCCGCACAACCTTTTTCTACGGGTACATCGCTCCTTCATTATCAACAAATCTAAAATAAGCCATGTGGAAGGCAACCGGGTGTTTATCAATAAAACTGAAATACCGATCGGTATAAATTATAAAGAAGCGTTTTTAAAAGAGTTGGGATTTTCTTCCTGATGCGACTTAATAATTACAATGAGTTGAACGAATATTTTTCCGGAAAATAAGTCATACAAAAAAAACCTTCTCTCGAAGGTTTTGCAATGGATAATGGTTTCAGTTTAAACAGGATTGGAATTGGTTTCATTGGGTATCGGGTTTCATTGGATAATGTAAAGTTGCAACTATAATTTAAAAAGATTTGTAGTAATAGAGATTAATACGCTGTAGCAATATCCCTTTTATCCATCCGCTGAATTTCGACAGATACATTTTTTACCGAAACAACATGCTTGTAAATTAACCGCTAGTCCGAAAAGAATTTGCCCTGCATTTATTTTTGTTCCGGCTTTTTAAACGCCTTTCGCAATTCGTCTTTTGCCTGTTCCAGTATTTCTTTTCTTGCTTCGGGTAAATTTTTACCAGCACGGTTAATATAAAAATTGAGCATCGACATGGCAGATTGAAATGGCGTACCCTTGCGGCGGTGGCTATGTGTAGCAGACCGTTTTAAGGATGCCGCAATTTTTTCCGGATCAGTTCCGGCGAACACGCCATTGTCTAAATCCAATGCATTGCTATGCTCTGTTACCCCGACAGACCATTTTCTGGTTTTGCCTTTTGCAGTTGCTTTTTTCTTAGTCGTTGCCATAATTAAACAAGATTTAATTTCTTAAAAAAGTCTTTATCATTATTTAGTGAATGTCGCCAACCTTAACGATGACAAAAAAGAATAAATAGTGAATGGCTCCATCTTCTTCAACTGCCATAAATATTGTACCGTTTATTTACCCGGCTGAGATAGCTTTTCCACTAATTTTTATCAGGGTGAATTTCAGCAGCACTAATATGATTCCTTCCTTCTCACAAAAATTATAAAAAAAGAATTTCACTTCAGCTTTTGGCTGTTTGTTTGCTGCAACCATTACAGACGATCGTATGATAAGCGGTATTTATTTTCCTGCAAATAAAGATTGCTAACCTTATCATAAAAATGTTCTTGACTACTATCAGCACCAGCTCTAATAGCCGTCATTGATCATTACCTGCCGGGTGTCTACTTTTAAAAAATATTGGAAATAAAATTTAAAAATTTAGTATATGGAAACTATAACCGCCAAAGATGCCATTACAGTAATCATGGAAAGAAAAAGCGTACGTAGCTACACTGGTGAACCGGTAAGCAAAGAAGATATCGACATCATCCTTCGGGCAGCCATGGCTGCACCGGCGGCCATACATTTACTTCCATGGAAATTTATTGTGGTAACGAACAGGTCGACATTGGAAACACTGGCCGAAGGCTTGCCCTTTGCACGGATGATTAGCAATGCAGGTACCGCGATCGTTGTGTGTGCTGTACCGGAAGAAGCAGCCATGAACAGCGAAGCCTTTGCCATCCTGGATTGTACCTGTGCCAGCGAAAATATTTTACTGGCAGCTGAATCGCTGGGCCTGGGCGCTGTATGGACAGCCACTTACCCCGATAAAGAACTCATGGCTTTTGTAAGAATAACATTGGGTATTCCCTCCAACGTTATTCCGCTGAATGTAATTCCGATCGGCTATCCACGGGGCGAAGAAGATGCCCAGGATAAATTTGATCCCAGGAACGTTCACTGGCAAAAATGGTGAGCAAAAAAACGGCAGCACAGTTTATCAGCGACTGCGGGCCATTCTGCAGGCAAGCGTGTGCAACATAAACAGCAAAGGCTTCAATTTATCAAAGGGATATTTATAAGCATCGCAACGCCGGAATGTACGCTTTACTGGTGACTGTAATTGCGGAAGCAATAAATCACCGGGTTAAGATTGTTAGGATTTCACAACGGCTGTTTGCGTGAATAAACACAAATAAAAAAACCTTCTCACCGAAGGTTTTTTCATAGATAATGTTTCAGGTTTTGTTAGGATTGGCTGGTCTCAGCAGGTATCGGATTTCAGTACATTTGCTGCTGTAAATATCCACCCTTTTTAAAAGAAAATTGTAGTGAATAAAGTAAACAGGGTGTAGAAAAATGCCTACTCTTCAGCAACGGGCACACATGACATATTCATAATTATTATTCAGAGGAATAATAAACAGCTCCAGTGAAGAGAATTTTTGAAAAGCTGTAACCTTCCTGCAGCCATTCGGTTTTACCTGCTGTCCATTATTTTGGCAGGCACTTACATTATTTCTTTATTAAGCAGCAAGGATGGCTTATAATTTGTTAAGACTGCAACAAGATGAAGCGATTTAAAAACAGTTTTTTTTACCTGGCCGTAATCGGTGGCTTCTCTGTGCTGATTTATTGCATACTCCGCTGGGGTATTCAATTGCAGCAGGGCAGGGCCATCGCTGTGCCTGAAGGTGGTAAAAATAAATGGCAGGATTTTATCAACTCCCTGGTGAGTAACCTGGAGCATCCCCTGGCATTGCTTTTGGCGCAAATCATCACCATCATACTCGTGGCCCGTTTGTTTGGATGGATATGTAAAAAAATCGGCCAGCCTTCCGTAATTGGTGAAATTGTAGCGGGTATTGTACTTGGCCCTTCACTGGCAGGTTTACTTTTCCCGGGCTTCAGTGCCTTTCTTTTCCCGCCGCAGTCGCTCGGCAACCTGCAGTTCCTGAGCCAGATTGGCCTGATACTTTTTATGTTTATCATTGGCATGGAACTGGACCTGAAAGTGCTGAAAAATAAAGCCCATGAAGCGGTGGTAATCAGTCATGCCAGTATTATTTTTCCTTTTGCGCTGGGTATCGGCCTGGCTTATTTTATCTACAATCATTTTGCTCCCGCAGGCATCAACTTCGCTTCGTTTGCCTTGTTTACAGGCATCTCCATGAGCATTACGGCCTTCCCGGTGCTGGCCCGTATTATACAGGAAAGGGGCATTCATAAAACAAGACTGGGCACCATTGTAATTACCTGTGCCGCCGCGGATGACATTACCGCATGGTGTATACTGGCAGCGGTAATTGCCATTGTAAAAGCCGGCTCATTTGTAAGTGCCTTATACACCATTGCACTGGCCGTGTTGTATGTATTGCTGATGATAAAAATAGTACGGCCTTTTTTAAAACGTGTGGGTGATCTCTATGTAACCAAAAAGAACATGAGCAAGGGCATTGTGGCGATATTTTTTATCACACTGATCATCTCTTCCTATGCCACCGAAGTGATCGGTATACATGCCTTGTTCGGGGCCTTTATGGCGGGTGCTATTATGCCCGATAATGCCCGGTTCAGAAATATTTTTATTGAGAAGATAGAAGATATTGCACTGGTTTTGCTGCTGCCTTTATTCTTTGTTTTCACCGGTTTACGTACGCAGATTGGCTTACTGAATGATGTGTATTTATGGAAAGTTACCGGCATGATTATACTGGTGGCGGTAACCGGTAAATTCATTGGAAGCGCTGTAGCTGCAAAGGTGGTAGGGCAAAGCTGGAAAGACAGTTTGGTGATTGGCGCCCTGATGAATACCCGCGGCCTGATGGAACTGGTGGTACTGAACATTGGGTATGACCTGGGGGTATTGAAACCTGAACTTTTCGCCATGATGGTGATTATGGCTTTGGTGACTACATTTATGACCGGTCCTGCATTGGATTTGATTGCCTGGGCCTTCCGTTCCAACAACAGGGCAAATAAAACAAATGCACTAACCGATGACCAGTACAATATTTTAGTATCTTTCGGCAACCCGGAACGTGGCAGATCTTTATTGCGGCTGGCCAATGACCTGGTAAAAAATACAGCCAAATCAGCCATCACCGCCATGCACCTGTCACAGGTGAATGATCTTCATTTGTACAATATTGATGCATATGAAAAAGAGAGTTTTGCACCTGTAATTGAAGAGTCGGCAAACCTGCAACAAAAAATCACTACCTTATTTAAAGCTTCCGCCAATATCAATGCGGAGATTGCAGAAGTGGCCAATAAGGGCAATTATGATTTGCTGCTGATTGGCGTTGGGCAGTCCATTTATGAAGGCAGCCTCCTCGGGAAAATTTTAGGCTTCACTACCCGTATCATTAACCCCGAGCGCTTAATGGACCAGGTAGCCGGCAGGGAAAGTCTTTTTGAAGACTCGCCTTTTGATGAACATACAAGACTGATATTATCCAAAAGCAATATCCCCGTGGGTGTGCTGATTGATAAAGGATTTCAGCAGGCTGACATTGTATTTGTTCCTGCTTTGTCTGAAAAAGATGGCTGGCTGGCTGAATACATTGAAAAGCTGGTACACAATGCCGGCTCCATTATTACCGTTGCTGACGGATACCAGGTTTTGCAAAAAATAAGAGTATTGGCCATCGCAGGCGAAGAAGCTGAAGATACCATCAACGATGATATTCAATTTGTAAATGAACAACTGGTGGACAGCACCTTTTTGCATCAGCAAAGCCTGATGGTAATCAGCGAAGAAAGCTGGCGAAAACTAATTGAATCAAAAAGCGACTGGCTGGCGAATATTCCTTCAACACTCATACTCTCTTCAGGCGTCAGGCAGGGCACAAGGTGGTTAGGCTAATGGTGTATTCATTTTACCTTATATCAAATAGTGTTTCACCGTTTTATAAAAATGAAAAAACCTTCGCGAAGGAAGGCTTTTCATAGACATTTTTTTTAGTTTAAACAGGACTGGATTGGATCGGTTTTGGTTTTTGTTCGGTAGGAATTGGATATTTGTTTGATGATGTAAAGATGCAACCCTTTTTTAAAACAATTTGTAGTGATTAAAATAGATATCCTGTAGCAAAAATTCTACCTGTATTTACCTCTCTTAATCGTACCGTTTCTATTAAATATTTTTACAGCAAGCCGAAACGTCAGACAGGAAGGGCCCACATTTTATATGAAAGAACATTTATCTTTTACCCGGCAGCTTTACAATGTTAATCCAGAAGTCTTCTACTTTTTCAATAGCGGTGATAAACTCCTTTACTTCCACCGGCTTGGTAATATAACAGTTGGCATATTTCCGGTAGGAGTCAACGATGTCTTTCTCAGAACTGGAAGTGGTAAGCATAATAACCGGTATCTGCTTCAGCGTGTCAGATGTTTTAATGATCTCCAGTACTTCCAGCCCGTTTTTTTTCGGAAGATTCACATCCAGTAAAATTAAATCAGGCGCCATCGCATCCATGTAAATACCGGTACGATTTAAAAAATGAACGGCCGCATCTCCGTCTTTTACCACGCTTATGTGGTTGCAGATGCGGCCTTCCTCAAGGGCTTCTGTTGTTAATACGATATCTCCTTCATTGTCTTCTACCAACAGGATGTGAATCGATTTCATATGGTTTTGATTTTAAGTTTTAGGTAAGGTAAAATAAAAAGTGCTTCCCTTGCCTTCAGCTGATTCCACCCAAATTTGACCACCCATTTTTTCTATAATTTTTTTTGTAACTGCCAGGCCTATACCGGTACCCGAATATTCATCTTTATTATGCAGGCGCTGAAAAATAATAAATATTTTGTCGAAATAGGCTTTTTCAATACCAATTCCATTATCTGCAACCATAAATTGCCAGTGCGTGCCCGCATCTTTTGAACCGATGGTAATTTCAGGCGTATTACCTTCCCGCTGGTATTTCAGTCCGTTGCTTATAAGGTTTTGGAAAACCTGCCGCAAAGGCGTCTTTTGTATTTTTAAAACAGGCAGATTTCCTTTTTTTATCCGGGCTTTTTTTTCTTGAATCGCTTCCTGTTGCAGCGAAATTATTTCATCCATCAATACATTTAAATCAGTCTCCTCCCAATCTTCGTTACCTTTTCCCACCAGCGAAAAGTCCAGCAGGTCAAGGATAATCTGGCGCATCCGTTTGGCACCGTTTACCGCAAAGCCAATATACTGCCTGGCTTTGCCGTCGAGCGCATCGCTGTATTTCAACTCCAGCTTGGTAAGAAAACTGGTTACCATACGCAGGGGTTCCTGTAAATCGTGCGAAGCAACATAGGCATACTGTTCCAGCTCTTTGTTGGAAACAGCCAGTTCGCTGGTTTGCTTTTGCAGGCTTTCGTTTAACCTATTCAACTGAATTTCGTGCTGCTTGCGTTCGGTGATGTTTTTAAAATATACAGACAATCCGTTGGGAGCCGGGTAGGCGATTACCTCATACCAGACGGCGCTTCCTTCTACAAACGTTTCAAAACGCTGCACCCTGTTTTCACTGACTGCAAGGTGATAATACATATAAGCAGGCGTGTTTATCGCCTCCGGAAAAACTTCCCAGATATTCCTTCCAATAACATCACAGACCGGTTTATTTAATTTCTTTTCAGCAGTTTTGTTCCAAAAAGTAATCAACCAATTTTTATCGAGTGTAAAAAAAGCATCGTCAATACTTTCTAATATGCTGGCTTTTTCCGCCAGTACATTCATTACGGCAAGCTCTGCTTTTTTACGGGCATCGATATCCTGGAAAGTACCAAATAGAAATACACAACGGCCATTGCTCATTTCTGCCTGCCCAATACCGCGTATCCAGCGTTCATTTCCCTTAGCAGTTATTATCTGCAATTCCTCATCCCATGATATCCCTTGTTCAATGGCCTGCTGTATAACGGAGGTAATTTTCTCCCTGTTAAATCCTGCTTTGTAAAAATTAATTCCATTTTCCATGGTCGGGATAAAATCATCATCCACTTCATGAATTACCCTGGTAATTTTAGAAAAAAACACGGTATTACTTGCCATGTCTACTTCCCAACTACCGATCCGGGCCAGCGTATTAGCTCTTTCCAGGTTTTCTTCCAGTGATTTTTTGTCTGTAATGTCTTTGGCCACAGCAAACACATGGCCGTCGGGCGAAGGAGTAGAACTCCATGAAAGCCATTTTATTTTGCCTGCTTTTGTAATAAACCGGTTTTCAAACTGCAGGGTGGTGTTACCATTTATCAATTTTGATGTAGCCGATATAGTTCCATCCCTGTCTGCAGGATACACCAGTTGTATAAAAGGTATGGTAAGCAACTCCTGCTGCGTATACCCCAGCAATTCGCTGGCCGCCCGGTTTATTTTTGTAAAGTAACCTTCCTTATTGCCGATGCAAATAATATCCGGGGCAAAATTAAATACCTGGTTCAGCTCCTCTTCCAACTGCTTTCGTTTAATCTCAGACCCCAGGTGCGGCCCTATTTTTTCAAAAAGCTGGGTAAACTGATTATCCCACAGATTCTCCTTGCCAACACCAATTAACAGTACGCCGATAACTTCATTTTTATGTGTTAACGGAAAAGCATGTACCGATTGTAGCCCGGCTTTTGCTGCCGCTTCGCTTCGTGTAAACTGTCCGTGTGTCGCGGGGTTTTTCCAGTGTTGTGGCGTTCCCTGCATCCAGGTTACGCCGGGCAAACCCTCTCCTTTTAAAAAAGTCTTTATCCCGCCATTGGCTTCATAAAATAGTACGGCTTCGCTGGTTTGTGAAAAACAGGCCGCAAGATTGATCGCTATTTTTTCGGGATCTGCAAGCCAGATTTCGGCCATCACAAACGGACCAAATTCTACTATTTTATTGAGTACTTTATCCAGTTTTTCCTTTAGCAGCGCCCTTTCTAAAAAAGCCTGGCTTACTTCCGCAGACAGTTGTTTTTGAAGCTCTTCATTTTTGATTGCTGTTACATCTCTTTCAATGGCTATCCAGTGGGTAAACCAACCGGTTTCATCAGCTACCGGTTTTAATGAAAAATTGATCCAGAAAGTATCTCCATTTTTTTTGTAATTGATGGTGGTAATTTCGCAGGGCTGCCAGTTACGGATGGCATCACTTAATTTTTTCAATTGGGTTTTGTCTGACCTCGGCCCCTGCAATATCCTGGGCGATTTGCCTATCACCTCTTCTGCTGTATACCCGGTCATCTGTGTAAAGGCTGTATTTACATATACAATCCTGGGGCCCGGTTCATCAAAGGGCTCCGCCTCAGTTATTAACACAGCATCACTTGCGCTGTCAATAAAGAGTTCAAGTAATTTCAACCGGTTCTCTTCTTTTTTTCTTTTGGTAATATCCTGCATGGCTCCTACCATCCTGGTGGCTTTACCACTTTCATCTCTTATAACAAACCCCCTGTCTGCAACATAAGCATAGCTATTGTCCGCTTTCAAAAACCGGTATTCATCTATCCATTTATCTGCTCGCCCATCTATAGCTTCTGCAAGGTGCTTAAGCACGCGATCCCGGTCCTCTGCATGCAGCCGGCTGCTCCAAAAGTTACCGTTGATCAGCTCCTGCGCTTCATATCCAAATAGTTTTTGCATGCCAGCTCCCCAATACATGGTATCTGCTGTAATATTCCAGTCCCAGATGGTATCAGAAGTGGCTTTTGTCACAAATTCAAAACGCTGGTGGCTCTCTTCCAACTCTCTTTCTTTTCGTTTGCGCTCCGTAATATCCCTGATAAAAACTGAAATACCATTGGCCGAAGGGTAGACATGATTTTCCTGCCAAAGATCAAGCGGGGCATAATAATCCTGGTTGTACAGGTATTTTTTTTCCGCCATCACCTGGTGAAAAAGATTCCAGGTAGCGGAACCAATTGCGCCGGGAAAAACTTCCCACACATTTTTGCCAATGAGTGATATTGGCTCATGATTTATTAACTCACCCGCCACCTTATTGATGTATGTGTAACGCCAGTTATTATCCAGTGAAATAAATCCGTCATCAATGCGCTGCAGAATTTCTTCCATACTATTTTTTTCAGTTAGCAGATCATTGGTTCTTTCCAGTACCCGTTGCTCCAGTTCCCGGTTTAGATTAGCCAGTTTATCGGCGGCTTGTTTTTTCTCAACAAGGTCAATACTTACTTTGCGTATAAAAAATACCAACAGCAACAAAACAAAAATGATGACCAACAACAAAATCCTGTTGAGTTGAACCATCTGCCTTTCGTTTTTCTGCCGTCTTTGCTCAAGCAACTCATTTTCTGTACTTTGAATTTTTGCAACAAACAATCTCACTTTATCCATCAGTTCTTTCCCTCTTCCCGAACCTATAAGTGCCAATGCGGCATTCATGCCCTTTGAATCATACATGGCTATCATACGGTCGGAAAATGCCAGCCGCTCATGTATATATGCAGTTAAAGTATCGGTCCTGGCCAGTTGGATTGAGTTACCCCTGACGAGCGTTTTCAACTTTTCAAGTTCCGCAGGAAGTTTCTGTTTAGATAAAGTCAGGGGCTCCAGAAAAGCCTTTTGCCCGGTGGCGGTATAGCCTCTTGCCCCTGTTTCATTATCCAGCATTAAAGTAAGCAGATTGCCTGATTGAATCAATATATCCTGGGTATGTGACACCATTTGCGTAGTGTCTTTCAACTTGTTTGATCCGTTAATGGAAGCGATAATAACTATTCCTATTATAATTAACAGCAAGCCTATCGATACTATAAGCAGTATGCCGGAAGATAATTTTTTTCTCAAAAGGTAGATGATTTAAGGAGCAAAGACTTTGTAATTTAATACTTTATTTTAGTTAACCACTTCATCAGTTAGTCAGTCAAATCAAAAAGTAACAGGCGAATGCAACTAATAGTTCATCCGGGATGTATCTTGTATGGCAGGCTTCACTTAATTTGCTTGCTCCAGTTATCCTGAATTAGAGCTATTTTCTTTTTTCAGGCTATTAACCTAACTAAATTTAATGTATGAAGTATAAAATAACCTCGTTTGTTTTTTTGCTGTTAATGACAGCCAGCACAAAGGCTCAGCGATCTCCCAAAAAGAATTTACCGCGTATTGCTATTGCAGGCATTGCTATAGAATCCAGCACCTTCTCACCAGCCCATACAGATGAAGCCGCATTTCATGCACAATATGGAAAAGATCTTTTAAAGGTGTATCCATTCTTATCAACCGATTCACCCATGCTTCAAAGAGCCGTCTGGATACCGACCCTTGGCGGACACGCATTGCCCGGTGGCGCCGTAACCCGCAAAGCGTATGAGTCATTGGTAAATAAAACACTGGATTCGCTGAAGAAACATTTGCCGTATGACGGACTTTTTTTTGACATCCATGGTGCAATGAGCGTAACCGGACTGGATGATCCGGAAGGCGATTTTATTGTACGGATCAGGAAAGTTGTCGGTACCAAAACCATTATTTCTACGTCGATGGATTTGCATGGCAATGTATCCTGGCGGCTGGCGGCCAATTCGGATTTAATTACCTGCTATCGAATGGCGCCGCATGAAGATGCGATGCAAACCAAACAACGGGCAGTAGAAAATTTATTGCAAAGAATTGAAAGCGGAAAAGGAAAGCCGAAGTACAAAGCATATGTTTCTATCCCCATTTTATTACCCGGCGAAAAAACAAGTACCCGGATAGAGCCAGGCAAAACGATTTATGCTGCCGTTGCACCAGCTTCGGTACAGCCGGGCGTTGTGGATGCGGCCATCTGGATTGGCTACGCCTGGGCAGATGAACCCCGCAACCATGCAGTAGTAATGGTAACGGGAGATGATGCAATAGCCGTAAAAAGGGAAGCCACACAACTGGCAAAACGTTTTTGGGATTTAAGAAACGATTTTGTTTTTGTAGCGCCAACTGGTACACTGGAAGAAGCTTTAACGAAAGCATTGGCAAGCAAAGTACATCCGTATTTTATCAGCGACTCCGGTGACAATCCTACCGCTGGTGGGGCAGGTGATGTAACCTGGACAATCACAGAGATATTAAAAAATCCGGCCTTTGCCAAACCCGACGGACCATCCTTAATTTATGCGTCCATCCCAGGCCCGGAGTTGGTTAAGAAAGCAATTGCTGCTGGTGTTGGCAACGCGGTGGATGGTTATGCAGGCGCCGCCGTGGATGCCAGGTTTGCGCCACCGGTGCATTTAACAGGCACCGTAGAATCTATCGAATATGGCGATAAAGATGCAGAAGTGGAAGTGGTAGTAAAAGTGGGCAGCGTGCATGTGATCGTAACACAAAAACGCAAGCCCTATCATAAGGAAATTGATTTTACCCGCCTGGGATTGCAACCACGCAAAGCCGACATCGTTGTGGTAAAAATAGGTTACCTGGAACCGGAATTATTTGCCATGCGGGCAGACTGGCTGCTTGCACTAACACCCGGTGGTGTGGACCAAAACTTAGAGCGATTACCGTTTAAAAGAATTCAGCGGCCCATGTTCCCTTTTGATAAAAACATGAAGATGCCGGATCTTTCTGCCAGGCTGGTGCCATTATCGGGCAGGTTGAAGTAGATCAGGCAAACGCTATTTTATTCAAACAGGCAAGGGGTCTTAGTTATCCAAATGAACATCAGCAGCATTCAGGCTGTGCTTTTGTTGACCTTTACGTGCTGTCAGTATTCTTTCGCAGTAACTGTTTAAGTTCTCATTTATCCTCCCTTACCTGCTACTACTCCACTTAAACTTTTTAATGCCAACAGCGGCAAATACAATAGCATAGCCGATGGTGAGCAACAACGAAATAGTGGTATCACTGCTCCAGGTGGCGGGTTCAAGACCGGTGGATACAATGTGGCGCACCACGCCATAAGGGGACCATTTTACTATCTTGCCAATTTGGTCGCCCAGCATACCTATATCGCCAGCGTTTCCCAGTTCGCCAAACATACCCACCATGATAAAAACAAAATACACCAGCCGGGTTGCGGCGTTCACTGATTCCGGATTTTTGATGAGGCCGACAATGGCCTGGCCGAGGCCAAGGTACAATGCACCACCTGCAATGGACATCAGCAGTGCTACAGCATATCCCGTTAAACTCATGCTTATGCCATCTGCATAATAGCCGGCAATAAATACTGCCATGGTGACCAGTAGAATCATGGCCAGTTGTACCAGCAAGCGGCTGATCATAATATTGCGGGCCGATACCGGCGCTACCCGCAGGCGTTGAAAAATCCCCTTGTCGCGGTCACGGGCAATGGCATTGGAATAGCCCATCAGGCCAATGGCGTTTAGGCCAATGGTGATACAGTTGGACAACACAAAAGCACCGCCCAGTTTATCCACCAGTCCTTTCCAGGAAATAAGGATGATCACCGGAACGAGTAGCAGCAACACTACCGAACGGCGGTTGCGCCACTGAGCTGTAAAGTCTGCGGTAAGCAGCGACTTCAGCGCATTTAAATCAGAAGGTATAATGGTTTGCATGTGTAGTTTTATTTAAGAGCGTACAGCCGTTCCCGTCAGGCCGATAAAAACATCTTCCAGTGTTATTTTTCCGCGGCGGCTGGCAGCAATTACTTCGGGATCGTCGCGGTGTTTGGTGATGAGTGCTTCTGGTGTATCAATGGCTATCACTTTACCATGATCGATGATGGCAATGCGGTCGCACACGGCTTCGGCCTCTTCCATAGAATGGGTGGTAAGCAGTATCGCATGCCCCTTCGCTTTTAAGCCTTCCATGCGCACCCACAACTGGCGACGGCTTTGCGGATCAAGCCCGGTGGTAGGCTCATCCAGCAGCACAATCTGCGGCTCATGTATCATGGCAATTACCAGCGATACCCGCTGCTGCTGACCGCCGGACAACTGGCCAAACCTTTTCTTACTGGCATCGCCCAACTGAATGTTGTTGAGGATATCCTGCATTCGTTCCTTGCTCAAATCAACGGCATGTAAACTGGCGTACAACCGTATAATTTCTGCCACCGTAAGTTCCGGTTGAAAGTTGGTAGACTGCAATTGCACGCCCATATTGGCCCGGGCATGCAGTGGCTTTTCCCTGTTATTAAAACCAGCCACAGTGATGGTGCCGGAGTCAGGAATGATGAGCCCTTCAATAGAACTAAGGGTACTGGTTTTGCCGGCACCATTGGGGCCCAGTAAACCAAAAATTTCACCCGGCGTTACACTAAAAGAAACATCCTGCACTGCCTGGAACTTGCCATAAAAAACATTGAGCTGATCAACCTGTAAAATAGGAGCTGATGGAGTTGTTTGCATTGAACCTTTTATGTTAAAGGTTACTAAGTTAGCGGATTTATGATGCGGCGTTTATAAATTGTTGTTAACGGTAAAATGTGTTTAGCAAGGGCGGCTTAAAAAAAGTAGAGCCCGGTATTCCCATTGGCACTTTTAAAAAAAAGTCTATTGCCGTACTTAACTACTGCAGGAAATTATTTATTAATAATCTTTATAACCACCCTTCTGTTCTGGCTGCTGGCTGATTTAGAACTGCCCATTACAGCGGGGTCCAGAAAAGATACAGCGGAGGTTACGAGACTCGATGGTGGTACGCCTCTATCGATAAGATAAGCCGCTACATGTTGCGCCCGCTTTAAAGAAAGAGCTTTATTCACTTCGGGCGAACCGGATTTATCCGTATGGCCGGTAATGGCTGCCTGCAGGTTGGGTTGCTTTATTAAAATACCAGCAATATAATCCAGCCGGCTATGATAAACAGGTTGCACATCAGCCTTGCCAAGCCCAAACAAAATAATATCTGCAGGCATGGCTGTATAATCAAAGGCAGGTTCTTTTGCAACCGGCTCTTTTGCAATTGGTGTAACAACGGGTGCAGGCGCAACTACCGGGTTTAAAATTTCTTTTTTTGCAAGCGTAAGCGTATCCCTGATGCGGATGGTATCTTTTACATACACCGTGTCTCTTATAACACTTGCCGGTGCAGCCACCAGCTGTTGTGTTTTGGAGGCTGGAATTACAACCGGCAAAACAGTATTGCCATTTCTGTACTCCCGGTCGCTTGAATTAACGGATCGCTGCAACCGGCGGATATCGCCTTTCAATGAAGCTGATTCATCCATGTAGCGTCGCAATAAATCATCCTGCTGGCGTAATTGCCGGCGGCGGTAGTCCCGCTCATCTGCAGCAATTGCTGACTGTTGCTGCAATTGCTTTTCGTTGTTCAGGGCCAGCTGATCGCTTAACCTTGTGTCAGCAATAACTTCCCTCCCAGGGTTGTTGGCCAATCTTTTTTTTTTGAGCAGGCTATCCAAAATCAGTAAACTATCTGCACTTCGTTTGCCAGCGGCATAGTCTGTTTTCATCAACTGTACAGCTGAATCCATTGCTCTTTTGTTGGCCAGTGCCTGGCTATCCAACTGGTTCATTAATTTTTTATTGGCAGGATTATATCCGTGCAAACTATCTGTTCTCTTAATACTATCCATTTGTATTTGCAACAGCTGCATGTCTTTGATCAAACTATCCAGCTGTTGCTTTTTTAATTGCAGACTGTCTGTTTGCAATCTTTTAATGCTGTCTGCTATGCGTTTGTTCTGCTGTTGCATGACACTGTCTCTACGCCAGTCGATGCGGTTATTGGATAGCAAAGTATCGGCCACCAATGTTTGTGCAGCCGGATTATTTACAGCACCCGGCAGACTGTTATAATAGTAATTATTATTTACAATGATGATGTTCCCCTTCACATTCGGCAGGTCATAAATTTTGCCCTTGTTGTAATCAATCAGCAGGCGGCTGGTGTCATTTTTTTGTACAAACACCGTGTCCCTGTTTTGATAATATACTGGTGTTTGCGCAACAGTATCTGTACTGTGTTTACGGGCGAATATTTTTTGAAAATAAGTACTGGCTTTATTCGGTTTACCATAAGTGATCCCCACTTTCAACCCGATAAAGATATCTGCTGAACTCAGGTTTTTATTAAATGCCATCGTACCCAGGTTGCTGCTGCCGACAAAGAGCGGGCCCGCACGCAGCGTGGCTCCCAGCGTGTTCTGCCGGTAACTGGTGGAAGCATTTTTTTCTGTAATGGTATATGGAAAATATACGCCGAAGTGCCTGCTTTCCCACCTTGGTGTAATGGTGTAAAACCCATAATTATCAAAACGGCTGCCTGCGCTGCTGCCCAGTTTAACCGGGTGATATAGCATGGCATTCAGGTATAATCCTTTAACAAATTTAATGTCGAGCTGTACACTCAATGCAGCCGGCAAATACACGTTATAAGTACGGGGATCATTGGCGTTGGCATTTACCCTTGCGGCCAACGCTGTATCAAATGCCTTAATCGTTTTGTAATGCGCATTGGCAATACTCCAGTTGGCAACATTGGCGCTGAATGAATTTACATTGTCCGGTTTATCAAACTTAAACATACCGGCATCCAGTAAAGAAACCCCCAGTTTAAAAATATATTTGTTTACATCCCTGCGTTCTGCCTCATAAGATTTTTCATCATCATTGCGGATGTATTTAAACTTGTCCAGGTTGCCCCTGTACTCATACACCAGCCCCGCATCAAAACCAAATGAAGTCGCATCCGGCCGGAAACTTTTGTCAAACACCATATCAAAATCCGCATTCTTATTGTGGTTATAATTGAAGTTGCTGGTATTGAAATTAATGGAACTGTCATTGTTTACACTGATCCTGAAATCGTTGGTGCTCATATTCAACGAAGCAACACCTGCCAGGTACTTAGCAGTAAACGCCGCCTTTATAAAATGCTTGTTGGAGGAATACAATACACGGCCATACGTCAACCCAACCTCTACCCAATTGAGTGACTGGATGGCAATACCCGATGCGTCAATGGGGGTATTGTTTAATGGCGGATAATAAAAACCGTTGTAAGCCATGTTGGCAAGATCTCCCGAAATGCCCCTGCCCTGGATCTTTGACCTTGATTGTATGTTCAATGCAATGGCCGACTTCTTGCCAAGCGTGGCCATAAAACTCAGCGGCACCTGTGTTCTGTTATTGATATTGAAAAACACTTTTTCACCGGCAGATAAATTTCTTACCGATAAATAATTGGCTTTAAAAGACTGGTAGTCGGAGAAATTATTTTTATTGAATTTAAGGATGGCGCTTCTGTCGACCAGGAAATAATTGTTGCTATAATTGACACCGGAAGAAATGAGGTTGATATCAAATTTGTAGCGGCTGTCAACGATGCTGGCGGGTTGAAGCATTACACCTGTAACACCGGCATAATTGCCTGTATTAATGCCAGAAAAACTCTGTGCCCAAAGAGATGAAAATGAGCCTATCAATAAGGTTGTAAGACTAAGTAATTTTTTTGTCATGCAGTTGTTTTTAAAAAGATATTCTTACAACTGTAATTACGATTACTATGCCATTACCAAATGCCACTCCTGCATTCACTCATGGCTGTTCTTATTTTGTTTAAGGGAAAATTTATACCCGATACGAGCGTATTCTCCACCTGTTATAGCTTTCAATAACGGGTGCCATAGTTATGCATTCAGATGTAGTTTATCCACTTTTGTTATTAAGACAGGTCTCAAATTTGCATCAATATCAGCAGCAAACAACTGCTTTTACAATTACGTTATTAAACAATCAACTATGCCCGAAGGCCCGTCTATCTTGCATTTAAAAAACCAGTTACAACCTTTCAAAGGCAAGCTCGTAAAGCATGCCGGAGGCTATGGCCCAATGCCCACCGCCTGGATCAATGGCAAGAAATTACTCAATATAAAAACCTGGGGCAAACACCTGTTGCTGGTGTTCAGCAATGGTACGGTAAGGGTGCACCTGGGTTTGTTTGGCGATATCCTCGTCAACGAACGCAAAAAAGTAAACCGGTCTTTTTATCTTGAATTTGCCAAAGGCGAAATCAATGGCTATGTGGTTAAGGCTACCAAACTGGAGCAACCGCTGGAAGCAATATACGACTGGCGCACAGACATATTAAGCCCGCATTTTGATAAAGCATGGGTAAAAACATTGCTGAAAAAACAAGCCGCCAAAACCATCGATGATGTACTGATGGACCAGGCAATTTTTACCGGCGTGGGCAACAAAATCAGGAACGAAGCCCTGTACCGGGCTGCCATTCATCCGCTGAGCATAGCAGGCAAAATACCGGCGGCAAAAATTACCAAACTCATCAACGAAGTGGTGAACTACGCCCATATATTTTACAAACAATTGGAATCAACCGGTGTCAATGATTTCTTCCAGGTGTACCAGCAAAACTATGCAGCCGATGGCAGCGAAGTAACGATGAAGGTATTGCCGAAAACGAAACGAAAAATATTCTTCAGTGAACACCGGCAGCATTTGTACGGGTAACAATTTCAACTGCCGGTACATCAATATTTAAAGCAATAACAATCACCCACACGCTCACATTTCACCACTCACTAATCAATGTAGTTTACCCAGGAAAATTTCGATCCGGGAAAAGGTGGTTGACCTTGTTCAAAAACCGATAGCTATAAAAAGGTCGACCACCTTATTTCGCTAAGTAAAAGACATTCACTCACCATTCACTATCGCCCGTATACAATTTAATAAAGCCATTAAAATTTATATCGATAGCAATGCTTTGCAAAAAAGCATGAAGTTTACAAGTTATGTTTCGAATTTAAAACAGTAACTGGATAAGCTGCCTCTTTTGGTTCGGTCCCGCCTCAGGCGGGATTCAAAAAAATGCGCAGCATATTTTTTTGAAAGAAGCAAAAGCAGCAGCGTTCCAGTTACGCAGCCCGCCGGCTGAGGGGGCGAAATCAACAAATTGAAAAGCAGTAACGAATGTAAAAGGATCCTTCAGTTTATCAAATTAGTTGCCCAAGTAAACGACATGATTCACCATTGCCCATTCACAGTTCACCATTCACCATTCACAAAACTCACTTCTTCCCCCAAACATCATTCCCCCGCTCCACATCCGGCAACACATGCTCCGGGTCCAGCACAACCTTATCAATCTTACTTGCAGATGCATATTTAAAAGTCCACGTGCCACCGCGTTGCCATACTTCTACCGGTAAGGTGATGGTACTGGTTTTACCATTGCTTTCCGTTACTTGTACAATCGCAGGTAAAATCATCCGGCCTTTATTCACGATGGTAATCAGGGCGCCTTTGCTGGCATCATTGTCTACGTATTGCACATCCGCAATGGCCTGGTCAAAAGTCCAGGTGGTGAAGAACCATTCCTTCCAGAACCAGTTTAAATCTTCACCGGCGGCGCTGTTGATGGCATGAAAAAAGTCGTAGGGTGTGGGATGTTTATAGGCCCATGTTTCCGTGTATTTTCTAAAGGCATAATCAAAACGTTCCTTGCCAATCACCACGTCCCGCAAAAGCTTGAGGCCAACCGCTGTTTTGCTGTAGTACTGGTAATGCTGACCATAATCCATCGCTTCACTCACTGTCATCATCGGGTCTTTCAGCTTTGGTAATTCGGTTTGGTCCAGCCAGGCGAAATGCCTTTTACTAAACAGCGCCGGGTCGTGCGCATACTCGCCGTTGTTAAAAATGTCGTTCGCATAATAATTAATGTACGAGTTAAAACCTTCATCCTGCCACATGTATTTGCGTTCGTTGTTGCCCACTACCATCGGGTACCAGTTGTGCCCAATCTCATGCGCAATCACAAACCAAAGCGCCGCCTTCTTTTCCAGGTAATCATTAAAAATCATGCCCGGGTATTCCATGCCCGTGATGTTGCAACCCATGTCTACCGCCACATTCCAGGGATACTCAAAAAAGTTTTTCGAATAAATTTCCATGCTGTATTTTAAATATTCGGTGGCCCTGCTCCAGGCCGTATCGCCAATGCTTTCCACCGGGTAAGCCGACATCGCCATCACTTTTCTGCCCGAAGGAACATTCACTCTCGCCGCATCCCATACCAATGCTGTCGATGCAGCCCAGGCCACATCCCTTGTGTTCTTCATGGTAAAATGCCAGGTAAGGTTGCCGCTGTTAGTCGGGCGCATGTTGGGTTTGCCCACTTCGCCCGGTTCTATAATGGCCACTGTTTTATCAGAAGTGGCGGCCTTTGCCAGCCGTTGAATTTCAGTAGGCGTTAATACCTGCGCCGCATTTTGCAGGTCGCCACTGCCATATACAATCATGCCCGCAGGCGCCGTAATGTAATAATCAAAATTGCCGTACTCGCAGTAAAACTCGCCCAGGCCCATGTAAGGCAGCGTGTTCCAGCCTTCCACATCATCGTACACACACATGCGGGGATACCACTGTGCGATGGTATACACGATGCCATTCTTTGTGTACACCCGGCCCATCCTGTCTGCCCCATACGCCGGTATATTAAACCGGTAATTTATTTTTATTGACACCTTGTCGCCCTTTGGCAACAGGCTGCTGTTTAGCCGAACCTGCATCCGCGTATCCGAAATTACGGGTTGTACTTTGTACGTTTTACCACCGTAGGTTACGCTCACATCAGCAATATTGTAACCGCCTTTATCAACGCCCAGTATCCCGACCACATCGCCGCTGGTGGGTGTGGCTGCCGTACCTCTTGAAGCCGCGTTGAACAAATTCTGATCCAGTTGCAGCCATACATAATCCAATTTATCCGGACTGTTGTTGGTGTATTGAATCAGCACATCGCCGGTAACGCTGGTATCCTTTTCGCTCAGCGTGGCGTGAATGGTATAGCTGGCGCTGTTTTGCCAGTACTGCGGGCCCGGACTTCCATTGGCCGAACGGTATGCATTGCCGGCAGGCGGGTTGAAGCCCTGTAAAAAGAAGTCGTGCGGATTGTAGGCCGAGCCATTGTCGGTAGCGCTTTGCGCCATTGCAAACACGGAGCTGCATAATAAACCGGCAGCAATAAATAATTTTCTCATCAGTAAATGTTTAAGGGAAGTTGTGTAACGATTGACCGCAATAAAGTTATTGAAGTTTACCCATTGAATTCAAAAAAGGAAAAGGCATGTTACCAGCAGCAATTTTTCATGGCGTCATCGTTGTGTCACTCTCTTGTGCGGTATAACGTTGGGGGGACTTTTATTGAAGCGGAGTTGATGCGTGAAAATACCTTTGAGAGACACTCACTGGTGGGCCGGGAAGTTCTGCAGCTTTTTTAAATTATAAGTGTACTTCGCTTATGCAGAGACTCACCTTGGAAATAAATCATTTTTCCATAGGTACGAATAAAAATAAGGTATAGAACTGCGCTTAATGAACATTACCTAATAAACAAAGTCAGCTAATTGTCTTCCCCAGATTATATCACTAATATTTAATTTGCCGCCCGATACCTTAGATGGCTTGCTGCAAATATTAGTTTCGAAGGATTTTGCATTATCCTCTGCACGTATATACTTAAAAATAAAGCAATCGTCAGCTTGAAGATACTGATCTACTGCATGTGGCATTATTACAATGTTTACAGCATCTCCGTACACCATAGGACTTGGGTATATAATACCGTTCACGAGGTCTGTCGTGCTTGTCTCATAGTAATGGCGAATCGCACAAAATAGCGCAGTATTTATCATGTAATGCTGATCACACAATTTTCGTTCGGAGGCTAACTTGGATATATAATACCAAAACCGAATGATTGCTTTAAATGATTCCTGTGGTAAATTATTTTTTAGATTTTGGATATGAGCCATCACAATTCCGTTAAGTCCTGGGTGCAGGTTTAGAACACGAGGCTCAAAACATAGATTCATTACAGAAAATGGCCTTTTTACCAAAAACTTGCAAAAGTGATAATATAGCACATCATTTCTATTTCCATCGCTTATAAGTTCTTTGAATGATTCGATCGAAACTGCGGCGATAAATTTTTCTTGTTTATCTGAGGGCAATGTCCCATAAAATACTGCTTCAGTAGGCCTGTTAAATCTTCCTGGCCCAATACGGTCTGGGCATTTAGAGTTATATGAAATGTCTGCTTCGTCGCTAAATACTTCAAACTCCTTACTAGGCCGAGATCTGAGAATAAAATTTACATCAGTCGATATCATTGGTAAAGGCAGTACCGAAATTAATTGATACCAAATATTAACTACGTCATTAAAATGCTCTTCAGTTATTGGTAACAGGAAATATCTTTCAATTTCAGTTGCTGCATGTCCAAATTCAAGTATCTGTTTGGAGGAATAATTGAACTTGCTAAAATCTATCTCTTTGTCTAAGTTTAAGCCCATTTTAATTGCCATATTCAAAGGTAAATTACTTCTTCCGCAACGAATCTATCGACCAGAAATTCCCAGTCGAATCTCTTTTCCGCTCCAAGTCTTCGCCCAGAAATTTCTCAGGCGAGTCTCTGCACAAATTGCTGAAGTACGCAACCCGTATTAGTTGCAGGACTCGCCGACTAACAGCGTGAAGTACACGCATTACACGATGACCGTCCCGAACAATTTGAAAGTGCCTTCCTTATAGGTCGGCGAGTCCTGCGGCTTATAAAAAATTGTAAGGCGTCATGACCAGCGCAGAGACTCGCCTTCGAAGTTTTCGCATTGCAAATTGGCAGCCAGCGATTTGACAACTTCGCTATTTCACCAGTTTATTCACGGTGTTTATTTTCTTCCGCTCTGAGTCTCCAGCCCAGAAATTTCCAAGGCGAGTCTCTGCACAAGTTGCTGAAGTCCGCAACCAGCATCAGTTGCAGGACTTGCCGACTAACAGTGTGAAGTACACGCATTACACGATGACCGTCCAGAACAATTTGAAAGTGCCTTCCTGATAGGTCGGCGAGTCCTGCGGCTTTTAAAAAATTGCAAGGCGTCATGATCAGCGCAGAGACTCGCCTTCGAAGTTTTCGAATTGTAGAACTGGCGTCAGCTATTTGACAACTTCGCTATGTCATTCGTTTTTTCCCGGTGCTTATTTCTTGCCCGCAACGAATCTCCCGCCCAGAAATTTCCAAGGCGAGTCTCTGCACAAGTTGCTGGAGTCCGCAATCAGCATCAGTTGCAGGACTCGCCGACTAACAGTGTGAAGTATTTGCATTACGTGATCACCGTCCAGAAACAAGTTGACAGTGCCTTCCTTATAGGTTGGCGAGTCCTGCGGCTTGTAAAAATTGTAAGGCATCATGACCAGTACAGAGACTCGCCTTCGAAGTGTTCGATTTGCAGACTGGCAGCCAGCGATTTTACAACATGACTACACATTCAGGTATTTATTATTGATCTACACTAATCGTTCGTTATCTGAAACAAAATTTTCTTCCGCTCTGAGTCTCCAGCCCCGAAATTTCCAAGGCGAGTCTCTGCACAAGTTGCTGAAGTCCGCAACCAGCAATAGTTGCAGGACTCGCCGACAAACAGCGTGAAGTCTACGCATTACACGATGACCGTCCAGAACAATTTGAAAGTGCCTTCCTGATAGGTCGGCGAGTCCTGCGGCTTTTAAAAAATTGTAAGGCTTCATGCCCAGCGCAGAGACTCGCCTTCGAAGTGTTCGATTTGCAGATTGGCAGCCAGCGATTTTACAACATGACTTCTTCCGCTCTGAGTCTCCAGCCCCGAAATTTCCAAGGCGAGTCTCTGCACAAGTTGCTGAAGTCCGCAACCAGCATCAGTTGCAGGACTCACTGACTAACAGTGTGAAGTACACGCATTACACGATGACCGTCCAGAACAATTTGAAAGTGCCTTCCTGATAGGTCGGCGAGTCCTGCGGCTTTTAAAAAATTG
>NZ_JAQBNR010000007.1 GCF_028288465.1 Ferruginibacter sp.
GCTGGTATAGAAATTAATTACAAAACGGAAAGACTTAAAATTGCAAGTGGTTGATATTGTGGTCACAACGCGTAAAAAAAATAAGGCCGGATAGAAATCCAGCCCGCTTTAAAATCCAATATCCTATGAAAAACCAATGTATAAACGCTTGTTTGCTGATTAAATTGCAGCGCTGCTAAAATAAATTATAGGAAAAGTCAAAATGAGTTGTATTCAGGGTACATCAAAAATTAAATACTGGGAGTCGAAATGGCTTACGGGTTCAAGATGGAGATTTGTCAACCATTTCATTTTACCATCATGCCAGTAGTCAAAATATTTTTCCAGTGATACCATCACTTTTCCGTGCACCGGTTCCTGTGGCTCAAATTGAATATCGGGATGTTTATCCAGGTACTCCTTCGCTAAAATCCAGCCTTCCTGAAAGTATATATTGGCGTCGCCGAAAATTTTGAAAGCATCTTTTTTATTATAAATAAATTCATTGGTATAAGGTAAAAAATGGGGGAAATAACTTGCGACAGACAGACCTTCCCAAATTAAAAGAGTGCAGGTTATTGATATAAATAATTTCGGTTTTAAATAGTATAGAAGGTTACTGACAAGACTGCCGCAAAAGATAAAGAGTAAGGGCAGCAGGAACAGTACGTTTTTAATACCGAGGTACATAGTATTGAAAAGGCTAAAACTTACAAAAATAAATGCCACAGGCAGCAACAAAAAAATTTCGTTGTGCATAAACAAGGATCGTTTTCTATTAATCCAATATGCTGCAATGGCGGCAAAAAAAATGATAAGAAATGGAATGGGTAGTTTATATAAAAAACAGATGCTATAGTAATACCAAATACGTTGCCCTGTAAAGGCTTGTCCCAAAAATGTCCCCGATCCATAAGAGGACAATCCGTCAATACCCGGTGGTGTTTCAGCATTAAAAGAAACATAATCAAATCCCAAAACATACGGCTCCGGCAATGGCATTGGTACTGCATTTGCAAAAGAAAATTGTTGTTGCAAATTTTTAAATTTTGAAGAAATAAAATGATATTCTTTAAGCGTTTTACCGGTATTGTTAAATAAAAATCCGGTATTTATGACTAACAGGGATATGATGGCAATAATAAAAGTTTGTCTGAATAAAATCCATATTTTTTCCCTTAATAAAAGTTTATCCTGGTACACCTGTAGCATTAAAAAACCGATAACAACCGGGTACAAAAGCAACAAAGACTGCTTGCTTATCTGCCCTATACCAAGTGCCAACGACACAAGCAGCAAGTACTTCATCTGCCGGCTTCTATTAAACTGCCATGCATAATAACAGGTCGCTGTGCACACTAAAAAACTATACACATCTGTGCCCACCATTTGAGAATGCGCCAATATATTTGGGCAAAGCATATACAACGTCAGCGAAAAAAAACCTCCCCGTCTGCCATATAATTTTGTGCTCCATACCAACACGTAACAGGCCAGCAGCAGAGCAGAAATAACTGAGAATATCCTTCCAATGGTTACGTCAGTAAGGGTTTGCTGCGAATTGTGTTTTAATGCCGGATTAAATAATTGTGGGATTGCTCTCGTTAAAGCATTAATGGCAACAATGGGCATTTGGCTGTTGTAAACCGGAACACCGTTCGCCAATTTTTTTTGTGGTTCATTTTTTAAAATATTGATCCCATATTTATAATAGTTGGATTCGTCTCCGGTTACGCTTAGCCGGGTAATGCAATAGAAATTACACGCGGCGTACAAAAGTAACATGGTAATTATCGCTGGCCTGTAATATGTACTACCGGTATTAAACACCCTGCACTATCTTTTTATAAATAGAAAAATATTGGCTGCCAACAGTATTGTAACTATAAAGCGCCGCCGCCTTTCGTGCAATGGCAGGTTGGTTGTATGTTGAATATTGATCGATCATTTTTTGCATGGCATTTACCAATTGCTCAACATTTTCACTTTCTACCAAAATACCATTTGTTTCATTAACAACTTCTGCGATGCCACCAACCCTGCTGCTGATCACGGGCAGTCCACAACACAGCGCTTCCAGTATAACACAGGGCAGGTTTTCAAAGCGACTAAACAATAATAAAGCAGATGACTGCCGCATGGCATCTGCTACCGCTGAATAGGCTATCACTGGTCTGAAAAATACAACCTGATCCAACAAACCCAGTCGTCTTGCGTTTTCCACAAGCATTGCATTGTTACTGCCTATCATCTGCAGCTCAAAACGGTACCCTTTATTTTTTAGTTGCAGGCACGCCTGCAAAATGTCCTCCGGATTTTTTTGATACGTCATTACCGAGGGATGGATAAAACGGAATACGTCAGACGGGAGTGGCTGATAATAGAATAGATTGGTATCCGCTACATTCGGTACCGGCAAATAATTAACAGAAACAAAATTTTTGCTCACCGTTTCACCAAGGTCTTTTGTAACTGGTAAAAATAAATCTGCCTGCTTTAAAATTTTTTTGTTTAACCACCGGTACACAAAGCCCGAATCATAAACAGATGGCTTGCTTTGCCGATAGTAACCCGTCCAGTGCTCAGTTACCACGTATGGTAGTTCGATTTTTTTTTTCAGCATCATCGCCAATAATCCTGCTTTCATAGCTACCTGCACGTGAATGATAGATGGTCTTCCCTCCTCATTTTGGATACGCTGAAACAACTTTCGTTGCAGGAAAAAATATTGCTTTACTGAAAAAATACTTTCAATTAAGGGAGGCCACTTTGATTTTCCATAGTAGCACCGGTATACAGTTAAATTACCACCGGTTGTTTTTTCAATTTCAACTTTTCCTGCAGGCAATAATTCATCTTTTAAAACCGCCAGTACCGTCACTTTTGCATAGTGACTTACAGCTTGCGCATGCCTTTCAATAAAGTCACCTGTAAAGGCATCCCGCCGGCCAGGATACCAGCTCACAAGCCATACAACATGCATCATATAGTTTCATTTTTTGTTATCGAAAATATTGCCATGATGCAGTCTCCGTTAAAAGGATATTGCTTTAAAACAGTATTGATGACGGTATGCTGCAGGTAGAACATTCCAAAATGCAACTGTTGCAGCTGAAACCTTTTGTCATCAAACAGTTTACATAAAGTGTAGGGCGAAAAATACCAATGGTGGTCCGGGTGAATTCCTTCTGTTTTATTAAGGCTTGAGGCCAGGCTATCCAGGCCGGTATAGTTTGGTACTGTTACCAAAACACTGGTACCGTTGCTGAAACTGTTATACAAAATATCAACTGCCTTTGCAGGATTGGCAAGGTGCTCCAGGACCTCGGATAATAAAATAAGTTCAGGATGAAAGGTAAGTACCTGTAATGGATAATGATCAGTTATATCACCCAATATTACATTGTCATCGCCCGTAGCTTTGCAATATTCAGCCAGGGCTTCACTACTGTTATCCAGGCCAAGCAATAATTTTGTAACCGGCTTCACCTGCAGATGGAGCAATATGCCATCGTTCACTCTTTGCCGCGTAAACGGGTGATCAGTAAAGCCAATATGCAATACATTTTTATCCCTGCATTGTTCCACGATAAAATCTACCCGGTTAAATATGGAAACATTTTTAACCGGTATGTGTTGCAGCCATCCTGCACCTTCTCCACTAATCCGGTATTTTAAACTACGTTTTAGCATGCCCATGGCCAGCCAGGTAACGCCCCATTGTATTTTACTTTTTATTTTCAAGTTACTTTGTATGTAGATGGAAGTATAAACTTTTTGCACTGGCTTGAAATATATTTTACTTCCTGCTTTTGAAACACGAAAAAAGCTTTTGCAGTACAGTTAAATTTTACTTTGAATAACCAAACCAGGTAAACGCAGCAGGCTATATAACCAATACTGCTTGCCGCGGCGGCAGCATTAATTCCATAAGAAGGTATTGCCAGTACATCACCTGCAACAACCACAATCAGCGCCACCAAAGCAGCCATCAAGTTTGCTTTCAGCATTCGCCTTCCGCCCAGGTGGGCCGCCAGCACCGTAACAATACTAAGTGCGAAAAAGCCTGGCATGTACAACAACAATGCAACGTACATCAGGTTAAACCCATCGCCAAATACCCAGGGCAACACCCAATAGCCCGTTAAAACAATCACCAGGGTTACAGGGAAAAAGATGAATGTAATGGCCCTGCACAGCTGCTGTACTTTGTTTACACTCATAGCATCGCTACTGCCGGCGCTGTACGGAAAAACCAGGCTGCCGATAATGGAAGGAACTAATATCAGCAACTGTCCGAATTTTGAAACCTGGATATAGTTGCTTAAGGCAGCAGGGCTGCAATATTGCTGAACAAAATAATAATCAATCCTTATTACAAAAAAAAACAGTGTATTGCTCAAAAACGCAACAGACGAATAGGTAAACATTTCTTTTACAACAGGAAAAACTGCTTCAGCTGTTGTTGTATTTTTCTTCGTACTGAATAATATAGCTCCAACTAAAATCGCGGCCAGCACAGCGATTCCCCCAATGTACACAAACTGGCAAATTTCCGTTTTGCTTTTTGCTTCCCAATGTCCGCACCATAAAAAAAGCAAGCCCAAAGCAGTAACGAAATTGACGCAGCATATAATTACATTGAGAGCGATAAACCACTTTTTGGCATAGAAAAAAGCAGAAAAGTAAATGATAGCCAGGCTGCTTACAATAAAAAGCAGCGATATAAGATAACTGAATGTAAGTTGCATATACTTCAGTACAACTAAAGCAATTGCCGCTTGTAAAAATAACAACGGCAAAATAAAAAAGAGAATAGCTAATATTAAATGGCTGTCTTGGCTGGCAAAATAAGTAATGCCGGATTCAAGACACCAGCTTAACAACAGTACCACCAAAGACAGCTCTGTAATGGTGTAGAAAAAACTGCCGCTTGCTGCCACACCAAGTAAATGAACCAATAGTAAATTGATTAAAAATACCAATACAGTATTGATCATTTTCCATGCGATGGTATGTTTCAGAATCGTATTAAAATGCATATTTTGCTACACCATTGTATTAAAATTTGATACAAAAATTGTGCATGCAAAGTACTAAAAGCTGGCAACAGTTAATTGTATTCTCTTTTTTCATCCAGCGGGAAAGCAGAAAAATAGAAACAGCCGGTAAAAACCAGCCAGATGAAATAATAAATCTGCATCACAAAATAATCGGCCAACAAAAAGGTGCAAAATACAATGATCAAAAGACGGTCGTATTTGCGGGTAAATAACCCCACTGCAAAAAGCAGTTCGGCAGCAGTACCTGCTATATAAAAAATAAAGGAGGTTGTTTTATGGTTGATTAAAAAGTAAATGAATTGAGTAAACCCATTTCCATTGCTGCTTACAAGATATACGCCATGCTGTTTTAGCAATATTCCAGACATCTGTTCAACATTAAAAACTGCACCGCTGGCTATTTTTTCAACCGCGGCTGCAACAAACATGGTGATGAAGAGAAGGCGTACAATATGAATGTAATAATAAAATTTCCGCGCAGAGGTTGCAGATAAAATTAATGGAATTAATATCCAGCTCATGAAGCCCTGCATACTAACGTAGCTAATGGAGGTAAAAAAAATGGCATATACAATAGTAAAAACAATAGTGGCTGTTGCAATAACTGGCTTGGCCTTAAAACTGCGCAGGTTTGCGATAGTTAGTAATACTGGAAGCAGCAGGTATACAACGTCCAGGACTATGCGCAACCAGTACGATTTTATTAACCAGTGCTGCAGGTTGGTTAACATTAGCAGGTTCCTGGTAAAATCCAGGCCGTTTAAAAAAAATACAGGATTGAGTGTAGAGAACAATAAACCATTCCACCAAAACCAGGCATAGTTCATCAAAAAACATAACAGGTAAAACCAGCTAAATTGTTTGATATGTTTTTCAGAAAGCGACAATACCGTTTAATTTTACAGGTGAAGCAACCGGTGTTAACCGTCCGTTTTGCAAAATAAATTTTTGTTGAAAAGCCGACAGGTGAATAATTTTTTCTCCTGTTATTCTTTCTGCCAGTTGCGTATACCATTCAGTAAACTGTTGATCGGTAACTGTATTAGTGTAATATTCTTTTTTCATCCACTGCCCCACCCCTGCCTTGTTTAATATCCTTTGCATGGTAGTAAAAAATAGTTCATTTGTCTGTTGCTGACGTGCATAGTTTTCCAGGGAAACCTGCAGCTGATCTCTTCCTGAAACCGATAATTCCGAGAAATTGACAGGCTGATTATTGATAAATAAGCGAACGATATTTTGGGTGTCGCCAAGGTGATAGTTTTCGCTAAACATAGCATACTGTAAAATGGGGGTTGCTACGGCGCCCTGCTTGACATTAAAAAAAAACCACAATAAAATAAACAACAAAAAAGCCAGGGTAACTTTTTTATTATATAACCACAAGTCTTTTAAAAACATACTGGTAGGTTTATTTGCCGGCGCAAAAATACTTCATTGTTAAGTATGGCAGGCAGATATTAAACCTTTAATTTTTTTGTGTCGCGGTGAGTGTTAATTTTAATCGTTAATATTAATGATATGGCCATACTTCGCAAACTAAATACAAAAGCCACTGCCCAGATCAATACTGGATTTGGAATTAATACGTCTGATTACGGGGGCCGCTTTATCAACAAAAACGGTATGCCCAATATTGAGAAAAGAGGCATCGGTTATTTCAACCGTATCAGCTGGTACCACACCATGCTGCAGCTGCCCCGTTGGAAATTTCTCTGCATCATCCTTTTGTTTTATATGCTCATGAACTTTGTGTTTGCTATTATTTATTTTAGTATTGGCATTGACCATTTGGAGGGCATTATTGCCAATAACGTGTGGGAGAAATTTGGCGAAGCCTATTTTTTCAGTGCACAAACCTTTACCACTGTTGGTTACGGACGCATCAGCCCGAGAGGGTTTGGAGCAAGTACGGTGGCGGCCATAGAGGCATTGATAGGCTTGCTTAGTTTTGCCCTGGCCACCGGTTTGTTTTATGGACGTTTTTCAAAACCCAAAGCCTATGTGCGCTTTAGTGATAATGCAGTGCTGGCACCTTTTAATAACGGCCTGGCAATTATGATGCGGGTAGCTTCCTACAAAAACAATAACCTGATAGATGCGGAAGCAAAAGTAACTGCAGGAATTATTATGGAAGAAAATGGAGATCCAAAAAATAAATTTTATTCTTTGGATCTGGAATATGACAAGGTAAACGCACTTACGCTCAGCTGGACAATCGTTCATCCCATTACAGAAAACAGCCCGTTTTATAGATTTACTGCAGACGATTTTGCCAATGCGAAAGGTGAAATTTTGATTTTTTTTAAGGCCTTTGATGATATGTTCAGCAATACAGTGGCGGCAAGATCATCTTATACTTTACAGGAACTTGTGATTGGTGCTAAATTTGTTCCCATGTATCACCGCGATAATGAAAAAGACACGACCGTTTTAGAACTGGATAAATTAAATACCTACGTTCCGGCCGATATCAGTCATGCCTGGCAAATTGAAACAAAAGAGCAAAGCCTGCAGTAACAGGCCGCTTCAAACTACCTTTTATTAGAAATTTTTTTTTTCAGAAAAGAATGCGGACATTAAGGAAACTGGTAGAAAGTTCTTGTCCGGTTTACTTTCACATCCCTTAGGATGGCAGATTTAGGGCTGATGGAAATATTAAAGAACCGGTATTTACCCACTGGAGAAATATTAATAGCCATTTGCCAGCAATGCATTTCGCGGGCAATCGACATGGAGAGGGTACCCAGCTGCTTTTGAGTAATGTTATAATAACCATTTATGCCCAGCTGCCATTTTTCTGTAAGCTTTAAAGTAGAGTTCCAGTTTACATTCTGATCCAGGTTATTTTTAAAGCCAATTTTAGCTGACTGAAATATTTTACTAAACTGAAGGGAATACGAAAAACTCAATGACCAGGGAAGGCTGAAATCTGTAAACTCCGCGGGGTTGTTAGCCATATAAGCCATTTCAGTCTGGTACTCATCCAGTGGCATACCCGTATTTTGATTAATCATCTGGTTGGGGTTATTCTGAACCGGTGTCTTCTTTTTAGATTGATCGCCTCCCTGGAATTGGGTTGAAAGGGATACACTTCCACTCACCAATCTGCCCAGCGTTGGCTTCTTGGTCCAGAGTAATTTATTAATTGTACGGCCATTTGAAGGGTCAACATCGTAAGGATCGAGCGTAGCACTGGTAGTAATATTGATCTTATTAAACAGATTGGTACGGGCACTAACACTAAAGGTGCTGAATCTCAAAGTATCTTTTAAAAAGTTATAGCTGCCGTTAAAGCTAAACCCATCTATCAAGGTAACTTTTTTTGTGGCACCTGCTGCGGTATCTGCCTTATTGCGCAGTTTCATCTGCACGTTGTTATCTATATTGAAACTTAGCCCTCCAAATTTACCTTCTCCAAATGCTCCGTATAAACTGTTGGAGTACAATGACACCCTGTTGTAATAGTTATGTGATGTGTCGTTTTTAAGTAGATAATAAGAACCACCACTTAAATCTGGCTTATAACTGATACTTATGGAAGGTCTAATTTCATGGCGGATAGCCTGCACTGCAGCATTTTTACCAAATGTAAACGAACCAAAAATACGGGTAGAAAGGCTTAGGCTGAATGCCATATCCCTCGCTGCATAAAAGCCTTTATTATGTACAGTGTCCATTTTATTATGTATGGAATCAAAGTTCTGACGCAGTTGTTCCTGGTACCACTTTTCAGAATAACTGATGCCGGGGGAAATTTGTACCGGACCTATTTGCGGCAATGATAAAGAAATGGGCACGTTGTGTGTAGCGCCCCATTGCAGGTGATCAAAAATCTGTTTACCGATATTCAGTTTGCTGACTGAAGTATCATCTGAAAAATAAGTTTGGCTTTTAGCATTTGAGTTTAAAGCTACCCCGATATTTTCATACCATTTGAGTGTACCCACCGGTTCTTTTCTTCTGAATGGATACAAGGTTTGCAGGTTGAACGTTAAATCAGGCAACGTTACGTTGATCGTTTTATTATTGGTATTTTGCGAGTGGTTGGCATTGATAGAAATATTAAACGGCTTATCCTTCCAGGTTCTGGCGTAAGCAATGGAAGAGCTTAACTGGTTTTGAAAATTTCTGGCAGGACTATTGGGAACATACTGGTTAAATTTACTGCTACCTGCATTTACATTTGCGCTAAAAGTAACGCCTGGCCTGGATTTGGTGTCAGCGCTATGTGTCCAACGTACATTAAACACATTTCCTGTTGAAAAATCCGGATCGCCTTTAAAATTATATTTTACATGGTTAAAATCGAATGAAAAATTCCCTGAGTAGTGGTAACGCTTGTAATACCGCGGACTGATATTGAACATGTAGCCCCCATAAGAATATAAGGTTCCCCTGGTAGTTATATCCCAGTTATCGTTTAACACTTTATAATAACCAAGGCCTTCCAATGCCAAACCAAATTGGTCGTTGGCATTAAAGGTAGGTGCCAGTATGCCGGAATGCCTGCCTTGTGCCAAAGGAAAAATACCAAACGGTAAAACAATGGGAATGGGTACTCCCTCAAATTCTGGATGAACAGGACCGGTAATGGCAAATTTATTGGCCCTGAATTTTATTTTTTTACTGACAAATGCAAAATGTGGAGTATCCAGGTTACACGTTGTAAACCTTCCCCGGAAGGCATAAAAATCAGATGTATTGATCTTCTTCATCCGCTCCCCGTAAATATACATCTCACCCTGCTGGGTGTAAGTGCCCTTGGTAATGCCTTTGCCATTCTTCATGTTAAAGCCAATGGTGTCACTCACCATTTTAGACTCCCCTTGTTTCAACGTTGGAAAAGATATTACTTTACCGGCACTGTCCTTTTTTAAAGAGGCCGTTACTAAATTTGTTTTCTGATCAAATATAATTACGGGCGCTTCCAGATTATTATCCTGGTATACTGTAGTAGATTTTTTTCCATACAAAGTGATTTTTTTGCCGGGCACATCCATCACCATTGAATCATCTGCATGGTACGTTACCGGGGCGCTCAAGGAATCCTTTGACATTTTTGCGTAGATGGTATCTCCCTTCACGGGGTTGGAAGTATCGGCACCATTAAAATGAACCGAATCAGCAACCGGTGTAGCCATGGAATCTTTAAGACCCGGCGCTGCAACCTGCACTTTTGGAATTGAATCTTTAACAACAACAGGCCTGGATTTTACAACACGCTTCGACTTGGGAACAGTGTCGCTAGTTAAATTTTTGTAAAAGCCGGGTAATGCAAACATCTTATACCCCGGCATAAGCGTTACTGCAGTAAGTAAGGCCAGTGCCATAGATGCCAATATATTTTTTGCCTTACCTTTGTGCTTGTTATTCATTGCAGTTGTGCGCAAAAATAATGATATTAGGCACAACAATGTGTGAAGAAAGTCTTATAATTACTAACCCAGAATAAACCCGGTAGAATATGCTCAAAACGAATTTTGTGATTAAGGTATTTGCAGTAGTAATTTGTATGTGTTCGCTTTCTGCAATTGCTCAAACACAAAAAAGAATTAAAACAATCATCGTAGATGCTGGTCATGGTGGCAAAGACTTTGGGGCTCACGGAGGATATGAAGGCGGGTTGAATTCCTATGAGAAAAATGTAACCCTGGAAATAAGTAATAAGCTGGTAGCTGAGTTAAGAAAACAATTACCGGATGTAAAAATAGTTCCTACAAGAACAACCGATATTTATCAATCTCCTCCGGAAAAAGCAAATATTGCCAATGAAAACCATGGCGATTTGTTTCTGTGTATCCATGCAGATGCAGTGAATCTTAAAACAGGCAGAAGGCAGATAGGTACCCATCAGGAAACAAGGTACCATGTTAAATACAAAGGCAAAGGAAGAAGGCGACAAAAAATTTCTACCCCGTATACAGTTACTGTTCCAACCTACGAATATTATAAAATAGGCAGCCAGCGCAACGGTACCAGCATTTGGCTTTTTGCGGCACATAAAACAAGCGAAAAGTTAAAAGCGGTGATGAATAATGAGGATATACAAATTGAATCTGGCATTGACAGCGCCTATAACACCATTGATTTCGATTCGCCGGAAGGACGAATTAAAGCAAAAATTTATGCGGACCGTTACCAGAAAAAAAGTATAAAACTGGCTACGCTTGTGGATGAAGAAATAGATAAAACAGACCGTCCTGCGTTGGGACTTAACCAGCGCCAGGTGGGTATTTGGGTATTACAGGCTACCAATATGCCGGCCATTTTAATTGAAACAGGTTTTATAACTAACCATGATGATGAGCGATACATCAACAGCGAAAAAGGCCAGCAAGAGTTGGCAGAATGTATCACAAGGGCTGTAAAAAAATATAAAGAAGAAATAGATCATACTTCAGCAGCAGCAGTTGCCAAACCAGCAGAAAACAATGAGCCAGCGGAAAAATATACCGACCGGGCGAAAAATGTTTTAAAAAGAATTGATTTAACCCAGTCTGATTTTAAGGTTGATTTATATGATGATGGTGATATTGACGGCGATATTGTTTCTGTATATTATAATGGTAAAAATATTCTTAGCAATAAAAAATTAACGGAAAAGCCTCTGTCCCTTAACCTCTCAGCCGATCCCGACAAAACTGAAAATGAGCTGGTAATTTATGCTGAAAATGAAGGCAGCATAGCTCCAAATACCGCGTTGATGATAGTTACAGAAGGCGACACCAGGACGGAAGTTCGCATTACAGCTGATGCGAAAAAAAATGGAGTAGTGTTGTTTACAAAAAAATAACGATTCGTTGCTGCGGGTCCGTCAGGTAATTATTCCCTATTTTTACGTTTAAACAATGTAGTTTACAAATGACTATTTCAAACGAAACCAAAGTTGGCGCCCTGACTGCTATCGCTATAGTTCTGCTCATTTTAGGATTTAATTTTTTAAAAGGAAAAAATATTGGTGGTAAAACCATGCACTATAAGGCCGTTTTTACAGATATTCAAGGCCTGGCCACCAGCAACCCGGTGGTGATCAATGGAAAGCAGGTTGGTAATATTAATAAAACGGATGGAGGACGGGATATGCGCCGCATAATGGTTGACATCAATATGACCGAAGACGTGGTGATTCCTGATGATGCAGTAGCGATTATTAATAAATCTTTACTTGGTAATGTACAGCTGGATATCAGGCTTGGCAACAGTTCGTCTTATCTGAAAAACAATGACACTATCAGGACAATAGCGAGCGAAGACATTCTGGGCGATGCCATGAAAAAACTGGATCCTGTTTTATATCAGGTTACCAATGCGGTGAAATCACTCGATTCCTTACTTGTTACCGTGACCAGTGTATTTGATCCAAACTCAAAAAAAAACATCAGGGGTATGCTTGAAAACCTGAATAAGACAACGGCCAGCCTTGCCGTTTCATCTGCTTCTTTACAGGGTTTATTAAATGCTCAAACCGGGGCATTGGCAAAAACACTCGATAATGTAAGTTCTTTCACAGGCGCATTAAAAAATAATAACGAAAAATTGAATCAAACAATGAGTAATGTGGCGACTGCTACAGAAAAATTCTCTAAGCTTGATTTTGAAAAAACGCTGAACACTTTAAACGGTACACTTACTGATCTGAAAGGCGCGGTAAGTAAAGTTAGCAGCAAAGATGGAACTTTAGGACTGTTACTAAACGATACCAAATTATACAATAACCTGAACGCAACCAGCAATAAATTAAACTTACTGCTGGACGATTTAAGGGTGCATCCTAAGCGATATGTCAATATCTCTGTGTTTGGCAAAAAAGACAAAAATGGCCCTTTGCTGATACCTTTGGCTGATACTGTCAATGCGCCATACATTATAAAGCCATAACAAAACGCAACAATTCTCTTTTTACCTTTTTCTCCGGGTTAATCCATGTTACTTAACTGCAGACAATAACGATAAACTTTGTGATACTGTTTGTAAATAAAAATAGAAATTGCAGGCGGCTAAAATTAAATGCGTTGAAATTAATATTTACACCAGGTTTATTTTGTTTGTTGCTTTTGTTTGCAGCAAATTTTAAGGCAGCCTCCCAGGTAACCTCTCCTCCTCAACCCGGCAGTGACACCCTCAGAACTATCCAGATTATACAAGGTCAAAGCTTGCGGGAAAAAGCAATTGACACATTGACTACATTAAAAACAATTGCTGGTAATGTTATTTTAAAAGAAGGACTAACACTTTTTTATTGCGACAGTGCGACTATCAACAGTCTTACAAATATCCTGGAAGCCTTTGGCAATGTGCATATCAATCAAAATGACAGCATACACACTTACTCGCAGTATCTTAAATATGTTGGCAAAGACAGAGTGGCTTTTTTAAAAAAAGATGTAAGACTGACTGATAAAAAAGGAACATTGTACACACAGGATTTAGTATACGATTTAAAGTCGAGCGTAGGAACCTACACTACAGGTGGTAAAGTTGTAAACGGTACCACGGTTTTAACCAGTAACGAAGGGGTTTATTATGGAAGTACAAAAGATGTGTATTTTAAAAAGAATGTGCACCTGATAGATCCAAAATATGATATTGTAAGTGACAGTTTGCTCTATAATACACAATCACAGCTGGTAACTTTTATTACCGCCACAAAAATTAAAAGCAAAGAAGGGGGTGATATTTATACAAAAACAGGATCGTACAACCTGCAAAATGGGAAAGCGTTTTTTGGTAACCGCACTGTAATAAAAGATAGCACCAGAACCTATGTTGCCAACGATATTGCCTACGATGAAAAAAGCGGAATCGCCCAGCTGGAAGGCAACGCTGTTATAAGGGATAGTGTGAACGGTTATTCAATACTGGGCAACCAGATTTTTTCCAGCAAATTTGACCAGTCTTTTTTAGCCACCCGTAAACCACTTTTAATTTTTAAAGGCGAAGGTAAGGACAGTACTTTTATTGCCGCCGACACACTGTTTTCAGGCGTAATAAAGCTTGATAAGAATGGTAACAAAATATTAAAAACAGACACGCTTAAAAATACTACCACCATTAATTTAAACGACTCCACCCTGGGAAAGGGTTTGCAAAACAACAACAACATACCTAAAAAAACATTCGCGGATATTGACTGGCTGAAGCCGGTTACCCCGCTGCAAAAAGACGCAGGCTTTGTATATGTAGTTCAAAAAGATGAGCCAACGCCTGCCGAAATTAAAATGAGCGCTGAAAATGCCAAAGAAGCAGCCATTACAAAACGGGCCGATGCTGCAATTGAAAAAATACGAAGTGAAGAGCTTGCCGGAAATAAATTCACCATCAATACTGATCTTAAAAAAGCGGCCGCCATCAAGCCAATGGACAGCCTGATTAACAGGGACAGTCTTTCCTTCAAACAAATAGCTACATCAGATTCTGTTAAAAAAGCTGCTGGCGTTAAAATCGCCAAAGACACAACCATCCGGTATTTTGAGGCTTTCCATCATGTCCGCATTTTTAATGATTCCGTACAATCTGTATGCGACAGCTTATTTTACTCTTCAGAAGATTCTGTTTTCAGGCTGTATCAAAAACCGCTCGTGTTCAATAATAAATCGCAGATAGCAGGTGATACTATCTACATGTTTACTGAAAATAAAAAAGCTAAACGAATGTATGTGTTTGAAAATGGCATCATCATTAATGAAGCCAACAAGCAAATGTATAACCAGATGGGTGGACGAACCATCAACGGTTATTTTAAAGATGGCACCATTGATTATATGCGGATAAAAGGCTCTCCTGCAGAAAGCATCTTTTATCCCCAGGACGATGACAGCGCCTATATAGGAATGAACAGAAGCAAAGGCGATGTGATAGATGTTTATTTTGCTGATAAAACGGTGAACAAAGTAAAATTTGTAAATGATGTGGATGGCACCCTCTACCCTATCCGTCAACGTCCCGAAGATCAAAAATTTTTAAAAAATTTCAAATGGTGGGAAAGCAGGCGGCCAAAGAACAAGTTTGAATTATTTGAATAATACACACAGATTAAATTTTCAGTCTCAACCTTTTTTTCTCCAAAAAACCGGTAAGCCGCACCACTAAAAAAGCAAAAGCAACAGAGCGAAACAATCCGCCTGCACCGTGGTTAAAAATTGCAGGGTAATGAAAATTAACCAGGTTATACAAAGAATACCAAAAATAAGGGACGAGGTAACAGGTAAGTGTACTGGTACCAGCAGGCCTTATAAAGTTAAACCAGTGTTGTTTGGCGTTTATATCAACCAACCAGATGAGTGTTGTAAAAGTTAATATGCTTATTCCTGTACAAATAAAAACCCAGGCTGGTGTTGAATGAATTTTAGATATACCCTCTGCATAAGGTCTTATAATAACACCTGCAACGATCAGTGAAATACCAAGGGCCACAAAGGCAATCCTAATTGACCGGTCTTTTCGGAGATTGGTTAATTGAGCATACAACACTGACAGTAACACGCCGCCCATCATTAAAGAAACTGATGAAGCATCACCGATAAGTGGTAAATTGAGTTCAATAAAACCCGTATGATTCGCCACATTAATGAACACAGCGATGACATAGCCAATAAGCAGTAAATAAAAATTGCCTTTTGTCACCAGGTAAATAAAGGCGCTTACAAAATAGGCCCAGCCAATGATGCCCAATATTCCCCACCAATAAGGTTTCATGCCGGCAGCAGCATCTGGAGTGCCTCCTTTATACAATACGGCCATACCCAACAATAAAATTACGCCGCCGGCTATCAAATTAAACTTAATCATTTTTGATACCTCTGACCGGTAATCAAGCCAGATCAAAAAGAAGGCGAGCGTAATTGCAATAATCCACAAAGGTTGCGGAAAGCCTGCAAGCGTGGCATTGTAATTTTCACTATTGACGTGAAAGAAACCCATTACTATGAGGGCAAAAGATCTGCTGACAATATAAAAAAACACCTGTATAAAAGTAGCCCCCCGGCTCATCCGGTTGCCAATAGCAAAAGGAATGGACATCCCGGCGATAAAAAGAAATGCAGGAAAAACAGTATCAGCAAAGCCCAGTCCGTCTTCATCTGCGCCCATATGCCCTAACCAGGCCGGAAGGCCTGTTACACCTGAAGCGTCATTGACAAAAACCATCAGCAACATAGTGATTGCCCTGAAAACATCGATTGATTGCAGTCGTTTTAGTAGTTGCGTTGTTTGCATTAATTAACTGTTTGGATTGCCGTCTATTCCCACTATTCAGCGCCTTTTATTCACGGGCTGAATTTTAATGAAGTATAAATATTGGGTTACAAATTAAACCGTTGTTACAAACATCCGTCATAAGTTGCGTGGATGATGTATAAATATATACATATTTGTGGCGGAATGTTTTGTTTACCTGGTTCTGCACAATTGTTTAGTGGCAGCCAGGCAGCAATGCTAAGATGACCAGTAGTTTGCAGGATAATTTTTTACAAAGCCTTAACAGCCCAATCCTCTTATGCGGCGTTACACCAATGTATTATTGCATGGCAATTTTTACGCGATAAAATATTTGTTTAGTTTATACAACCTTTAAAGCAATTATCATGAAAAAAATGTTTTTTGTTTGCAGTATCCTCAGCCTTTTTTCGCTGGCCGCAAGCGCTCAGGAATACAATAACGCGATTGGTATCCGCCTCGGACCAAACTCGGCTAACATTTCCCCGGGTTTTACCATTAAACACTTTTTAAATGCAAGCAACGCAGTTGAAGGCATCGTTGGCGTGAGCAATGGTATAGGGTTGTGTGCTCTATACGAGTGGCATCACCCGATTGAATCAGCTGAGCACCTGAACTGGTTTGTTGGTGCGGGCGGTTATGCAGCTTTCCGGTACAGCACCAGTTTTATTGGTGCTGCCGGTATAGTGGGTTTGGATTATAAATTTGAGCAAATACCACTGAACGTTTCTGTTGACTGGAAACCTGAACTAAACCTGATTACCAATGTAGGTTTTGAGGCAAGCGGTGTGGGTGTATCTGCCAGGTTTACTTTCTAAAAAAATGATTAAAACGGTTTGCAAAAAAAGAAAGCCATTTTTTAATTCAATAAGCGCCACAGTTTAAGTACCATCCGAATATATCCCTGGTTAAAAGAAATAAAAATAGCATTCCGTATGGCAAGCCATTTTGTTATTTTACTTTTACCAGATGAAAATATTTTCTGCGGAGCAAATAAGAGCATGGGACGCCTTTACGATAAAAGAAGAACCCATCAATGGCATTGACTTAATGGAAAGAGCTGCCGGCGCTTGTGCTGACTGGATCAGGAAAAATATTGCTACCTCCCCCAATATAATGGTGCTATGTGGGCCTGGTAACAATGGCGGCGATGGGTTGGCAATTGCACGGCTCTTGCATAAGGCTAAATTCAAAGTATCAGTTTACCTGGTTGAAAGTACGAATTCCAGTGAAGCCTTTGGAGTTAATCTACGGCGATTGAAAACATTAAAAGTTGATGTGGTTACGCTCCGCGTGGCAGCAGATTTTCCGACTGTTTCAAAAAATACAGTGTTGATTGATGCATTGTTTGGCACCGGTGTCAATCGGCCTTTAAAAAATCTTGCCGCTCAGCTGGTACACTTTATCAACAAACAAAATGCAACTGTCATCAGCATTGATATGCCTTCGGGCCTGCCTGCAGATAATTGTGTTGATGATGGCGCCATTGTTAAAGCCACGCATACACTTAGTTTCGAAACATATAAATTGACTTTCCTGCTACCACAAAATGCAGTATACACCGGCAGCATTCATCTACTCTCTATCGGCCTGAGCAAAAAATATTATGAAAATACCAGTGCAGCTTTTATAAAAACAGATGAACAGCTGATCAACCGTATATATAAACCCCGAAATCAATTTGCACATAAATATACTTTCGGTCATGCTTTTTTATATGCAGGAAGTAAAAACATGATGGGTGCTGCCGTGCTTTGCAGCAAAGCCTGTATCAGAAGCGGCGCCGGACTTGTAACAATTCATGTGGAGCCTGATTGCGAAGCCATTATTCACATCAGCCTTCCTGAAGCCATTACCAGTTCTGAAAAGGATGCTTCCAAAACCTGGATAAAAAAATCTGCCATCGCAATCGGACCAGGACTGGAAAAGTCGAATGGTAATACACAATTGCTAAATAAATTATTGGTTGACTGGCAAGGACCGTTGGTAGTTGATGCCACTGCCCTCTCGCTCCTTAATCCGCTGCTAACTAAGCTGCCCTTGCGAAAAACAACTGATTTGATCATTACGCCCCACACGGGTGAATTTGAACAACTGTTTGGAAAAACAGGCAACGATTTGGAGCGATTGCAACTCGCCATACAAAAAGCGCATAGCCTTGGATGCTATATTATATTAAAAGGACACTACACTTTTATCGCCTGTCCCGAGGAACCGCATTATTTTAATACGACTGGTAATGCAGGAATGGCAACTGCCGGAACAGGCGATACATTAACCGGAATTATTTGTGGATTACTCTCACAAGGATATGCAGCAAGAGACGCAGCAATTTTAGGAGTTTACCTTCACGGGCTTGCAGGAGATATTGCCGCAGACAAAATATCCCAGGAGGCTTTGATTGCAAGCGACCTGATTGACAATATCGGAGCTGCATTTTTGGAAATCAGCAAAAAAAAGCACCAGTAATTAGCTGGTGCCCAATATTATGATCCAATACTATTAGTTCTTCTTCTTATTTTCTTTGAAGCGCAGGTCAGGTGTACCGTCTTTCTTTTTAGGACCTGTGATAGTCGCTGCCGCTTTTGCTTTATCCTTATTTTCCTTTAATCTCATATCCGGCGTTCCATCGGCTTTAAGACCATTTGCAGCAACAGGCTTTGTTTTATCCATCTTAACCACTTTGGCAGTTGCATCTTTTTTTACAACTTTCATTTCCGTTGGTTTTGTTGTGGTAGATTTTGCTGCAGTAGTTTGTGCTGTTGCAATACCCGCGAAACCTAACATCATACAGAAGGCGATCATTAATTTTTTCATAATTGTAAATTTTAATTTTTTAATTGTGATTCAAATGTAACCTTAATACAATAACAGTATGTTAGCCGCTTGTTAATTGCGGATTGATAAATACGGGTGGCTTTTTCTATAACCGGGAGTTGAAACAGACATCAGCGATTGCCCGTGATATGAAAACCCCGACATCTTTTTTCAGCTAAGTTACCCTGGGGCATGTGCCAGGGCTCCATACTAACCAACCGCCCGGTCTTTTCAAGAAAAGGTGATTTTTAACTCTTTTTGAAGCAATTACCCTATTTTTGCCCTCCAAATTTTAACATTATATATTTATTATGGACAAATTGTTTTACGTAGTTCCTGCATTGGGCATTGTTGGCCTTTTGTACACTTTTATCAAGTTTGCCTGGGTATCAAAACAAGATGCCGGTAACGAACGCATGAAAGAAATCAGTACTTATATTGCTGAAGGTGCCATGGCTTTTTTGAAAGCCGAGTATAAAATTCTTACTTATTTCGTAATTATTGGCGCACTGTTATTAGGTGTGATGGGTTACAGCAATGCCAACAGCCACTGGAGTATCTGCCTTGCATTTATTGTGGGTGCATTTTTTAGTGCGTTGGCGGGGTTCATAGGTATGAGAATAGCTACCAAAGCAAACGTTCGTACAGCACAGGCTGCAAGAACAAGTTTAAGCAAGGCGTTGTCTGTTTCATTTACCGGTGGTAGTGTAATGGGTATGGGTGTTGCAGGTTTGGCTGTGTTGGGATTAGGCGGCTTGTTTATTGTTTTATACACCACATTTGTTGCCGGTTATACTATTGGTTCAGAGGAATACAGGTTAGCTCTTGAAAAAGCAATCGAAATATTAACCGGTTTTTCTTTAGGTGCTGAATCTATTGCTTTGTTTGCACGTGTAGGTGGTGGTATTTATACCAAAGCCGCAGACGTAGGTGCTGATTTAGTGGGTAAAGTAGAAGCTGGTATTCCGGAAGATGATCCCCGCAACCCTGCTACTATCGCAGATAACGTAGGTGATAACGTAGGTGACGTGGCCGGTATGGGCGCCGATCTTTTCGGTAGTTATGTAGCTACCGTTTTGGCAACTATGGTATTGGGAAGGGAAACCGCTGCTGCGGGTGATGCATATGGTGGGTTATCTCCTATTTTATTACCAATGCTGATTGCAGCAATGGGTATTATTTTCTCCATCATTGGAACTTTCTTTGTTCGCATTTCTGAAACTGCCGGTCTAAGTACACATAAAGTACAAAATGCCTTGAATATGGGAAACTGGGGCTCCATGGTATTAACTGCTATTGGCTGCTATTTCCTGGTGAATTTTTTAATGCCCGAGCACATGACGCTGCGTGGTCACGATTTTACAAAGACCGGTGTATTTGGTGCCATTATGGTTGGTTTGTTGGTGGGTGCTTTAATGAGCATCATTACTGAATATTATACGGCCATGGGTAAACGCCCGGTGTTAAGTATTATCCGCCAGTCTGCAACAGGGCATGCTACCAATATCATTGGTGGTTTGGCTGTTGGTATGGAAAGTACCTTGTTACCAATCATTGTTTTAGCAGGCGGAATTTATGGTTCCTATGCTTGCGCAGGTTTATACGGTGTGGCAATTGCCGCTGCCGGTATGATGGCAACAACTGCCATGCAATTGGCAATCGATGCTTTTGGCCCCATCGCTGATAACGCCGGTGGTATTGCTGAAATGAGCGAGCTGCCTGCTGATGTTCGTGAGAAAACAGATATCCTGGATGCGGTAGGTAACACGACTGCGGCAAGTGGTAAAGGTTTTGCCATTGCTTCTGCCGCATTGACTGCGTTGGCTTTGTTCGCTGCCTTTGTAGGTATTGCCGGTATTGATGGTATTGATATTTATCACGCTGATGTATTGGCAGGTTTATTTGTAGGTGGAATGATTCCTTTTATATTTTCTTCTCTTGCAATACGTGCGGTAGGTGAAGCGGCTATGGCCATGGTAGAAGAGGTTCGCCGCCAGTTCCGTACTATTCCCGGAATTATGGAAGGTACAGGCAGACCAGAATATGATAAGTGCGTAGCAATTTCTACAGAAGCTTCACTAAAGAAAATGATGTTACCAGGCGCTATTGCACTGTTAACGCCGATTGTAATAGGGTTTATTTTTGGACCGGAAGTATTGGGTGGCTTTTTAGCAGGTGCTACCGTTAGTGGTGTATTGATGGGTATCTTTCAAAACAATGCCGGTGGTGCATGGGATAATGCAAAAAAATCTTTTGAAAAAGGAGTTGATATCAATGGCACCATGTACTATAAAAAATCAGATCCGCACAAGGCTTCTGTTACTGGTGATACAGTGGGTGACCCATTCAAGGATACCTCTGGCCCGTCAATGAATATTCTTATTAAATTAATGAGTATCGTATCACTGGTAATTGCCCCTACCCTTGCCAAAATACACCACGATAAAATTGAAGCCAACAGGAAGGCCCAGATGGAAACGATGAGAAAAATGATCGGTGGCAATACAATAATCGAAGAAAAAATTACCAAAACCGGCGATAGTACAGGTGTAACAGTAACAGTTACAAATAGAGTGAAAGGAAGCGTGAATGCTGATGGAGATTTTGTATACGATGCCGGAGCGATGGGCAAATTAAAACTGGCCGACGGAAATGAAATCACAGTTGGCGGAAACTCTGCTGAAAAGAAACTGTTTGATTTTATAACCGATGGAAGCAAAGCAGTTGATAAAAATACCTGGTTCACAATGGATCGTTTGTATTTTGAAACAGGCAAAACCACCTTGAAACCAGCATCACAGGAGCAGTTGAAAAACATTGCTGCTATTTTAAAAGCCTACCCCGCTGTTGAATTAAAACTTGGTGGCTATACGGATAACAGCGGTGACTCTGCTACCAATGTAAAACTCTCCGGCGACAGGGCAACTTCCGCAAAAGATGAGCTCGTTAAATTAGGCGCAACTGCCGCACGTTTAAGTGCTGAAGGCTATGGTGCTCAATTTCCTGTTTGTCCTGAAAACGACACCAAAGAATGTAAAGCCCAAAACAGGAGAATAGATATCAGGGTTACAAAGAAATAGTTACAAAGAAATAATTTTCCAAAACTAACTGCAAACGGCCCCGGTGAAACACACCGGGGTTTTTATTTGTCTCTAAGTCTGTACAGGTTCGTCCTATTTTATACATTTATCACCAAAATATTCCGCCTGCGAAAATTTTGGTTTATTTAAGAAATTAATTTTTATATTTGAATACGAAAAACATCGTATTATGACGCTTATAAAAAATACAAGGCCAACTGAAGGCGAGCTGGAAATATTACAGGTGTTGTGGCAAAAGCAAACCGCAACAGTAAGAGATGTACATGAAGAACTCTTAAAAGTGAAGGAAGCGGGTTATACCACTACCTTGAAACTGATGCAGATAATGTTTGAAAAAGGCCTTGTGACCCGTGACAGCAGCAGTAAAACACATATTTACACGCCAGCAGTAACAAAGGAAAAAACACAGGATTTGTTTTTAAACCGGATGATCGATTCGCTTTTCGCCGGTTCCCCCGCCCAGTTGGTTATGCAGGCGTTGGGTAATCACAAAACCTCTAAGGAAGAATTGGAAGAAATCAGGAATTATTTAAACAGCATCTAATTTACAGGTGTTATGCAGACATCGTTTTTTGCAAATGCTTATTTTTTACAGTCTGTCGGTTGGGCCATTGCCAACAGTTTTTGGCAGGCTGCCGTTTTGTGGATTGTTTATCAGTCAGCCGCTTATTCAAATAAAAAATTACCTGCCTTAATTAAATACCAGCTTAGTCTGTTTCTTATTTTTATCGCCGCTATATGGTTTGGTTTTACTGCACTTCAAAACTATTTACTGTTATCTTCCGCGGATACTACCTCTTCGCCGCAATGGTTACTACAGGTAGAATCTCTGAACAAAATGCTTCCTGTTGTGGCCGTTCTTTATTTTGGCATGCTTGGCTTCCATATTTTTCAGTTCGCCCGCCAGTATTTGGAACTTCGTTTTGTTAGTAAAAATGGACTGTTAAAAGCACCCGCTGATATAAGGATGTTCACTGCAGGTACAGCCCTTCATTTGGGTATTAAAAAAAAGGTGCAGGTTTGGTTATCCAACCATGTAGATGTGCCATCAGTAACAGGGTTCATTAAACCTATTATATTGCTGCCTGCAGCAATCGTTAATCATTTAAGCACCGATCAGGTAAACGCTATTCTGTTGCATGAGCTGGCTCACATAAAAAGGAACGACTTTTTGTTGAATCTGCTACAATCTTCGGTAGCGCTTATGCTATTTTTTAATCCATTTGTTGGCCTGCTGAATAAAATTGCAAAACGGGAAAGGGAAAACTGTTGTGACGATTGGGTGATCAACTTTCGCTATAACCCACGGGAATATGCCAAAGCCTTGTTGGTGCTGGAGGAACAACGGCATCAGCAATTGATGCTGTCAGTTTCCGCAACGAATGATAAAAAAATGTTACTGCACCGGATAAAGAGATTGTTTGATGACAGAAAGGTGCAAATAAATATAAACCGGTTCCAAAAATTTCAGCTGGCAGGTTTAACCTTTATAATCTTGATCCTGATTGGTCTGCTTCCTTCCATCGCAAATAAACAGGCAATACCTGGCGAAATTGCTGTCAGCGTAAAGCCTGCAGTACTAATAAAAACGGAAAATAAGGATGTCGTTGTTAGTGAAAAAGAACATCCTTCACCAATAATTTACAGTAGGATTCCGAAAAAAACTGTTTCACCACAAAAGAAAGTAACTGCTAAAAAACAATCAACCGAGAAAAAGCAGATTGCCAATACCGAAGATTATAATGTACTTGCAATGGTAAATGAAGATGCATTACCGGGCACAATAAGAGACAATGAAACAAAGCTGACTGTTGTCTCCAATAAAGAAAAAGATAGCCTGCAACACGCTCCCTTTTTTGTAAAGATAGAAGAAGAACAATCGGGCAAGCAACAATCCCTGACGTATTATTTTAAATTGAAGAAAGATGACGGTGGTAAAACTGATGTTAAACCGCTGCTTTTCATTAAAAAGTATACAACAACAAAGGC